>JAZRSQ010000096.1:0-29943 GCA_045651585.1 Akkermansia sp. | reverse complement strand
TAGGGCATGGTAGGACTTTTGTCCTCCATGCTCAATTCTTTTATCGGGCTATTGAGTATCTTTTGCTCTCTCTTATGCCAAAAGCGCCTCCTTTTTCTACTGCGGGAATGGGTCATGCCCACACTTTATGACGAAGAGCCTACATAAGAAGCAACCAAGTCAAAAAAGGCATCAGAAATATCGTGCAAATCAATATCCACACGGCGCGTTTAGGGTGTTCCCTTTTGATAAGCATCACAATACCCACAACCAAGCTCAGAACAATCGTGGGGATGATTGCCATCAGACAGATAAAGCTCAGCATTGTCCTCCAGGGCGCTACAATCCACAGCATTTCCGCCAAACAGGCCACTATCAATGGCAGCCACGGCAGTATGGCAGACGCATCTTGCACCGAAGTCGATTGCATGACTTGTTTCTCTTTTTGCTCGGTGTTCATAATCTATCTCCTTACCTATATTAACACATCTCGCCGGCGAATCCAATGCAAAAATGGAGCTCGTTTACTTCATAGATTCAACCGCAATATCAAACAACGCATAGATAGCCAAGGGGACATTGACACCCAACCAACCGGCTGCGGTTACTCCGATTGTCATAGGGATATCGGCAACATAGAGAGCACCGGTCAAGGGCATCATGGCATAATTAGCGGCACTGCGCTCGGAGGGAAGACAGGAGCCGTCCAGGCCAAACAGGCAACACAGCTTTTGATGATCAGTAATTACCGCAGCCGGAGTTGCGCCATCAAAATAGGATTGAGGTAATATACTTTCGCCCTCTGCATGTTCTTTATATCTTGCGCCGGGAAGAATCTTTTCCAAAGTCTGTTGACTCAAAGCAGAATAAAAATACACCTTCGGCATTCCCTCCTGATATTCGATTCTGTCACTTAAATACACATGCTCCACATGCGCCCCTTTTGCGAAAACCAAATTACTGTATAGTTTTCCTCGTGCAGGAGCTTTGTAAAAGGCATGTTTCTGATAGTAGACGCCGTTTCTGCGATATATTTCCGCTTTCTTCTGAATATCCAGAGCAACATATTCCTCCTTTCCTACGGAATCCGTTATCGTGTGGGTGCTGACCCGCGTCCACAGGCAGGAGTTCAACCCCATCACCACAAGGCAGATGGCAGCGATGGCAAGAATTACGGGGAACTGAGGCATGGTCGATCGGTTCATAGGGGATGTTTACCAATAATATTGAGTTTTGTATATGTCGGGTGCTACCTCGCCGGAGGGGGAATAAAGTATTTGTTCCACCTCCGTCACCATTCGCAGTGAGTGGTTGCGGAAATAGTCATCCACGGCAGGCGGCAGCTCGCAAGGTTTATCCGTATGAATCAGAAAACTCGAGTAGTAGCTGTTCACATGCCCGCGAATGCCATAATAGATGACACCCTGAGCAGCAAACTCCTTTTTCAAATCCAATTGTTTCTCGAAACTCTCTATGTATTCATTCCGCGCATCAGCATCGGCGGCACTAGGAACGAAACCAAGCAGGAAAGCAACGAGTAAATTGAAGACAATGAATCCTATAACTGTAACAAGCATGGTTTTGCTGATGGCGTTCATGTGGCTCTCCTTTGCTTCATTTTAACGCATTCCACCGGCGAATGCACAGCAGAAATGCGAAAAGTGTGATTTTTCACTCTATAGACGTTTGTGGCGGGCGCTTTTATTGAGTTTTTTCTGATTTTAACGAGCCCACTCAGATTTCATGGATTCATTATAACACTGCTCCAAATAAATGAAGGTAGGACAAAGCTGCTGAATGAACGCTGTGGGGGCTGCGTCATCATCTGCGCCCACTGGGGCCAGCTCTGCCAGATACCTTAATTCCATGAACTCGTTGTGGTCGTAACAATATCTGAAATACACCAAGGCTGCAGCAAACTTTGCATGCTCCGGAGCATCCGGTAGCGCAGCCCGGCACCGTAAGTCAAGCTCATGCTCAGAGATGAAGTTCGACAAGCTGTCCTGATTGGAGCAACCTTCCGCAGCGTAGGAGAATTCACAATCATCCGCCCCCAAGACATATTCAGCAACAAGAGCTGCGGTTGCGCTGACCTCCTGCTGCGGGATGGCATACAGCATACACCAGTCGGAACGCAAGAGCAACCACGCTATACCTTCTGCTAGGCTTTGCGCATTTATAAGGCCGGGATTCTGCGGAACGAAGGGCGTGGTCATGACTGAGCGTGTATCTGTCACGGCGCATTATAGCAATTTCCACCGCCCTGTTCAAGAGCGGAGCGCTGATTTTCCGTTCTGTTACAATCAAATCGGACTTATGCTTTTGTCGACTTGCGAGCGCGGCGAAACGCGGAGACGGGCACTCGTACTTCCACAAACTGCCCGAATTGCGAGTTTTCCGGTTCCGGTGCAAGCCCCGGCGTATACCTTGTTTATTCTCTTGACTATCATATTGAGTTATGCTACACCACGCCCGTGATGAAATCCATTTATTCTACATTATGTATGGGCAGCCTGTTGGCGATGTCAGCTTTTCAAGTGGCCTGTGTGGACGTGAATGCCCCTTTGGAATCGGGTGAATTACCCTTGCACGTAGCTCTGGAGAAGCAAGATGCAGCAGAGGTGAAGCGCCTGCTGACTGCCGGGGCTGACCCGAACTTGCCGGGCAAGGAAAGCACATTCGGGTTCACCCATTCTGCGCTGGAAATCGCATTGGAAAAAGGCAAAGGCAAAATGGATTGCATTCAGGCTTTGTTGGCAGCCGGAGCCAAGGTGGGGGATAAAGAGGTACTGAAGGCTGCGTCATCCCGTTATCCGCAGTACCTCAGGGCTATGCTCGATGCCGGTGGTGTCGTTCCCCGCATCGAGGCCAATCAAAGAGAGACCCCGATTTGGAATCAGCTCAGTGGTAATGGGCCCGATGATGAGGGAGAAGATACTGTTGCATGCGCCGACCTACTGATGGAAAGAGGCATTTCACCCCACGACCCGGTATATGCCCATAACCCACTCCATTCTGCGGCCAACTGGGGAAATGTGGATTTGGTGCGCTACCTGCTGGAGCACGGTTTTTCCGCCAATGTAACAGATGCGTACGGAAATACGCCGTTGATGCGAAATAATGAGCGCGCTGCTGTTACGGAGATGCTGCTGAAGGCGGGCGCCGATGTCAACGCCCGGAACAATGAAGGCTGCACGCCGTTGATGCAGGAAATGATGCGTGAAGATGTGGTTCGTGCTCTGCTGAATGCAGGAGCCAACCCGAACCTGCGCAATAAGAAAGGCGAGACCGCATTGATGTTCCACCTTCACAACCCGGATTCCATAGGCGGTGGGCACATGGTCGAGAATGGCCACTTCATGACATGGTGTGGCAGTCAGCAGAATTTACCTGTAATCAAAGCGCTGATTGAAAAGGGAGCAGATGTCAACAAGCCCGATGCCGAGGGCGAGCGCCCCCTGCAAGCTGTATCTGAAAACGAAAAAGAGGTGCGTGCTCTCCTTATCAGCGCCGGGGCAAAATAAAGCGCCAACCAGGCTTATTCCGGGGTGATTTCCACCCCGGCGTTTCTGGCTGCATGTACTCCGGTCAGCAAGCCGGCCATCAGGCTTCGTCGGCTTGCACTTTGGCGCTGCGCTTCTTAAGCACCAGCATGGCGATGAAGAGCGAGCCCAGAGCGAGCGGGAACACAATGAACCAGTTGTGCACAAAACCAGCCACCAGGAAGGCAGCAAAGGACACGGCGGACACAGTCAGTACGTATGGTAGCTGGGTGGACACATGGCTCAGGTGGTCACACTGGGCACCGGCGCTGGACATGATGGTAGTATCCGAAATCGGGGAGCAGTGATCACCGGCCACAGCACCGGCAAGGCAGGCCGACATGCCGATGTACATGAGGGGGCTTGTCGGGTCGAATGTGCTCACAACGATGGGGATAAGAATGCCGAAGGTAGCCCAGGAGGTACCCGTGGAGAATGCCAGAATGGCTGCCACCACAAAAATCACAGCCGGCAGGAAGTTCACCAGCCCGGCAGCGGAGTGCTCCATGTGGAAGGCAATAAACTCGCGGGCCTCCAGAGCGGTGGTCACATTCTTGAGCGCTGTTGCCAACGTCAGAATGAGGATGGCAGGCACCATGGCTATAAAGCCCTTGGGTATGCAGCTCATGGCTGCACGGAAACTCAGCACGCCACGAATGCGGTAGAACGCCACAGCCAGCACCAGAGCAATGATAGCGCCCCAGGGAAGCCCCACGGTAGCATCTGTAGCGCTCAGGGCCTCGGCAAAGGACTTACCGTCCAGTATACCGCCTACGTACACCAGAGCAAAGGTCTCCAGCCCGATGAGCATCAGCACCGGCACAATAAGGTCAACCAGTTTGCCACAGCGGGGATCAATCTGCTCCTGTTCATGCATGGCTTGTTCAGGCAGCACGGTGTGAACGTCGCCGAGCTCGATGGCATTGCGCTCGTAGCGCACCATGGGGCCGTAGTCAAAGCGCATGAGCACCAGCATGACCACAAAGCAGAGAGCCAGCAATGAGTAGAAGTTGAACGGAATGGCCTGAATGAAAAGCTCCAGCCCATTGTAGCCCGTACCGGCAGAGTACTGGGAAACCGCCGCGGCCCAGCTCGAAATAGGGGCAATCATGCATACGGGGGCCGCAGTGGCATCGATAATAAAGGCCAACTTAGCGCGGGAAACACGCTTGGCATCGGTCACAGGGCGCATCACACTACCCACGGCCAAGCAATTGAAATAATCATCAATGAAAATGAGGATACCGAGGAAGAAGGTAGCAAGCTGGCTACCGATACGGGATTTGATATGGGTCTGCGCCCACCGGCCGAAGGCTCGGGTGGCTCCCGTCTTGTTAATCATGCAGACAAAGGCACCGAGAATCACCAAGAAGATGAATACGCCCGTGGTGGCCTTCATGCCCTCGATAAGCCCTGTATTCACAACAAAGTCAACCGTTTTCATCGGCGAGAACTGAGTCACAAAGCAAGCACCCAGCACCACACCGGCAAACAAAGCCGAGTACACCTCTTTGAAGATAAGAGCCAGTACAATAGCCAGCACGGCAGGAGCCAGCGACCATATCGTGCCGCAAAGCGGGGACTTTGCCGGGGCTGCGACTACCTCTGCCGCAAGCTCAGTGGCACCGACACTCTGCATGGCAAACACAGCCAACACAAGCATAAGGAGAAGGAGGAGTCTCTTCATGGCGTCTCTTATCTCAGTTTCAGTATATTGCGCGGGGAACATACCACAAAAAGCGAGCGGTGTCAATATATATTGGAAATGAGCGGCACGAATGTGGCTTTTTGGGGACGGTCAGTGTCCGCTCTTGCAAAAGCTTGTTATTTGTGCTAGATTTGTTTCGCGATTATTGAGCTTTGGCCCCACTGACGTAGCCCACAAGCCACCTGCCTGAGTCGATTCCCGTCTTCATGAATATACAATTATCAGATCATTTCACCTACCGTAAGTTGTCAGCCTTCGTATTGCCGACGATTGCCATGATGGTTCTGACCTCCATGTACACCATGGTGGATGCTCTGTTTATTTCCCACTACGCGGGTGAAATTGCTCTGGCCGCGGTCAATTTTGTCTTTCCCGTTATTATGTTGCTCGGCGGACTGGGATTCATGTTCGGCACCGGTGGTACAGCACTGGTTGCCAAAACATTCGGACAAGGAGACAACCAACGTGCCAGACGTTATTTCACGCAGATAACAATACTGGCTGCTTTGCTGGGCGCAGCTATGGCCGGCATTGGCATTGTGTTCCTGCCACAAATCTGCCTATTACTGGGGGGCACCGACAAATTGATACCGGATGCCGTTTTATACGGGCGAATCATGCTGAGCTTTTTGCCCTGTTGTATTTTACAATGTTCATTCCAAGCTCTGGTTGTAGCGGCAGAAAAGCCAAAAATGGCATTCTGGTTAAGTGTGGCCGGTGGCGTGACCAATATCGCACTGGACTTGCTTTTTATCGTCGTTTTCGATTGGGGGCTGGCCGGTGCAGCCTTGGCTACCGGGTTGAGTCAGGCCGTGGCCGGGCTGTTCCCGGTGCTGTACTTCTTCTATCCCAATAACAGCCTGCTGCGTTTTGTACGCACCAGGTTGGAGTTTCGCCCTATGTTGCAAGCCTGCTGCAACGGAGCGTCTGAGCTTATGACGGGCATATCCGCATCCTTTGTCGGCATGCTCTACAATTACCAGCTCTTGCAATATTATGGCGAGAACGGAGTGGCCGCCTATGGCGTTGTGATGTACGTCGCATTCCTGTTCGGTTCCATCATTTTCGGGTATGATATGGGGAGCAACCCCTTATTTGCCTTCAACCACGGTGCCGAAAATCATGCAGAGCTTCAAAACCTATTCCGCAAGAGCGTGGTGCTCATCACCGGCGGTGGTGTCTTCTTGGCAGTGGCAGCAATTTCATTGTCCTACCCTCTGGCCTATGTATTTGTAGGGTACAGTGCCGAACTGACCGAGCTGGCGCAATATGCGTTCTGCGTGTTTGCGCTGTATTTTGCACTTCATGGCTACAATATCTTTGCCTCCGGTCTTTTTACCGCTATGAACAATGGTTTCATCTCCGCCGTCATTGCCTTTTCGCGCACATTTCTGTTCCAATCTGCAGCGGTATTATTGCTGCCGTTGTTGTTCGGAGCAGCCGGCATATGGTGGAGCGCAGCCGTGGCAGAAGTTGTGACGCTCTTCATCTCCATCTTACTGATACTCCGTTACCGCAGGAAATACGGTTACCTCTGAGTATAAAGCCTCAGCCTGCTCCTTTTTACTAGGAGGATTTTCAATGCTCATGAGCAGCCGCAGCGCGACTTTATTCGTTAGATATCGTCAATCTTTCTTGACCGGAAATCATTTTCTGATAAGATAAACAACATGAAACTGAGCGATCTCGTCACTCTCTCCTTGGTGTCACTTGGTACTCTGCTGGCAAGTGATTTACAACAACAGGCCAACAATCTGCAGGTGAAAGCACCATCTGCCAATGATACAAAACTCACGCTGCCGAAGGTTAAGGGTGCCAAAATACGACTGCTGGGGGCAGACTACGAACAGATTATCGACAAGAAAGGCAAAATCCGTTTCCCGATGAGCGATACGCCCGTGCGCTTAAGCTTTGAGCTGAGCAAGAACGGTCAGAAAGCTATCAGCCGCGACTATGAAATCACCGTTCCCGGTCAGGGCACGAACGAAGCGGGCAGCAACCCGAAGCCCCGGATTATTCCCGAACTGCTCAGCTGGCGTGGTGGTCAAGGCTCCTGTGTTCTCCCCAAGGAAATTCTGGTAGCGGGAGATGCCCCCTTCTGCGCTGAGTTCATCAGCGAACTGCAAACCGTACTTCCGGAGGGCTACACTGTGAGCACCACAGACCAACCGGAAAGCGCCCACATCAAGTTCACGAAACAGAAAGGCAAAAACTCTGAGGCCTATATCCTCCGCATCGACGATAAGAGTGTGAGCATCAGCTCGAAAGGCAACACCGGCCTCTACTGGGGCAGTCGCACACTGCTGCAGATGCTGGTACAGGATTCCACCCAACTGCCCTGCGGCACGGCATGGGATGCCCCGCGTTATCAGCTGCGTGGCTTTATGCTGGATGTGGGGCGTCTCCCCATCCCCATGGACTACATCAAGGACGTGATTCGACTCATGTCTTGGTACAAGATGAACGACCTGCAGCTGCACCTGAACGATAACTACATCTTTCACGAGCATTATGTAAAGGCCGGCGAAGATCCCTTCAAGAAATCCTACTCGGCCTTCCGCTTGGAAAGCAAGGTGCGTGGTGCCGACGGTACTCCGCTGACCGCACAGGATCTGAGCTACAGCAAAGAGGATTTCCGCCAGCTGGTGAAGTTTGCCAAGGAACGCGGAGTGAACATCGTACCGGAGTTCGACGCCCCCGGCCACGCCCTTTCGTTCACCCGCGTGCGACCGGATTTGATTTATAAGGGCGAGATGCGCCATGTGGAGCGCCGTTGTGAAATGCTCGATGCAGCTAATCCGAAAACCCTCGCGTTTATGAGCAAGGTGTGGGATGAATACCTGCAGGGGCAAGATGCAACCTTCGAGAATTGCCCTGTGGTTCACGTGGGGTCGGATGAGTTCTTCGGCGCGGCAGAAGACTATCGTCGATTTACTGACGGACTGTTAAAACACATTCTGAGCCGAAGCCATACCCCGCGTTTCTGGGGCAGCCTGAAGGCTAAGCCGGGCAAGACACCTGTGCAGGCTGAGGGCGTGCAGATGAATCTTTGGAGCCAGGACTGGAGCAACGCATGGCAGTCGGTGAACGCCGGCTATGATGTGATTACAACCTTCGACCGCGATTTGTATGTGGTACCGTTTGCCGGTTACTACCGCGCCGACAATAACCGCAGGGGCCTCTACGAGAACTGGATTCCCAACCGATTCGGCGGCGAAACGCTTCCGGCCGGTCACCCCCAGCTGCTCGGCGCCACCTTTGCCGTGTGGAATGATGAAATTGACCGCCTGCATAAGGGCTACGGCGCGGTCGATATTTGGAGCAGCATTGAGGGCCTGGTTAACGTGCTTTCTCAAAAGATGTGGGGGCAGCCCCGAGCACCTCGCAGCTTTGAAGAACATGATGCTCTGGTTGCCCAAATCAGCAGCATTCCGTTCTGCAATCCCCTGAGCCAAAACAATGTAAAGTTCAGCATCAAGCCGAAAAATCTGCCGATGCAGCTGAAGAAAGGCGCTAAGGGACCGGAGTACCACCTGACCATGGAATTGAAAATGACCGAAGAGCCGGAAGCAGGCACGGAGCAGGTGCTGCTCGAATCCCCCCAAGGTCAGTTGCTGGCTGCCGGTAAAGATGGCCGTATTACCCTGCGACGCAATGACACCATCGAGTTTGCCTACAATGCCAAGCTGCCGGTAGGAAAGCGCGTGAGACTGGAACTCATTGGCACTATGGGCAGAACAGAGCTGTTGATTGATGGTGTCGATGCCGGAGAGCCGGAAAACGTGCGTTTCCCGCTGAATCAGAAAGACCGCATGAGCACATTCGTGTTGCCGCTGGAAACACTGGGTAGCTCCTTCAAGGGCAAGGTGTACGGTATACGAGTTGAATAAAGCGGGAGCTATCAGCCTCCTCCGAACTGCCGGAATCGACCTCCGCCGAGATGGTCAGTTCCGGCAGTTTTCTGTATATAGCAGCTGTGCCGGATTGGGAGCAAGCGCAACAGATAAAGAAAAGCACCTTGCCCGAATCCGTAGATGGGCAAGGTGCAGAAGAGTATGCGGGAGGAATGAAGAGGGGGCTTTAATCGTCGTCATCCTCCGAGTCCTCAGAACTGTCGGATTCGACCTCCACCGGAATGGTCAGTTCCGGCAGTTTATCTGCCTTCACCGTGATAACAGCGGTGCCGGATTTGCCACGAGCTCCACGCACAATGGCAACCATGCGCCCGTTGAAGAAGCGCTGTTTCTTGTCCTGCATGCAGGTATGGTCAGTCGGGTCACCGTTGCAGAAACCGACCAGTCTGGCAGGTCCGGAAATGGAGAAACGCACCTTACGCGAATCCGTAGGCACCACCTGCCCCTTTTTATCCACCAGCGACAGGGAGATATAGGCTAAATCGCACCCGTCCCCCGCAATCGTCGAGCGATCCACATCGTACTCCACTTTGGCAGCGGCTCCGGTGGTAACCCGCTTCGCAGTGGCCCAGGGTTTACCATTCTTTTTCACTACCACTTCCAATGTGCCGGGCGCATATTTGACATTTTCCCAGACAAAGCGATAGGCATTCTTACACACCGTCAGTTTCTGGTGATAGGTATCGCCCTCGCCACGCTTACGCACGCCCTGACTCTCGCCATTCAGGAACAGCTCAGCTTCATCGCCGCTGGAGAATACCATGACCGGGGTGATTTCCCCCTCACGCCCCTTCCAGTTCCAGTGCGGCAGGATATGGCAGGTTTTCTTCTTCGGGGCCCAATGGCTTCGGTACAGGTAATAGGTATCTTTCGGGAAGCCGGCTAAGTCTATAATGCCGAAATAGGAACTGCGACTGGGGGCTTTGTTGCCCATTTTTTTGAGCTCTTCCATAGCGGCCTTCTTCTCTGCTTCGGAAGCGCCGTGGAAATTTCCGATGTTGGAGGCATCCTGATTGTAGGGGGTGGGCTCACCCAGATAATCAAAGCCGGTCCATACATATTCGCCCGCCACGTGCGGGTTTGTCTTCAGTGCGTGCATCTCGATATCCGGGCTTGTTCCCCACGCCGCGGCAGAGAGCCCGTAGGCACTCACATGGAAGGGCCGAGCGCCATCTTTCACTCCCCATCCCAACGGGAAGAAATAGGTATCTCGGGTGGCGACGCAGGAGTTAGTTTCCGAGGCATACAGCGGTTTGAAGGGATATCGCTGGCGGAAATCATCGTACAGATCCGGCTTATAATTAAACCCGAACACGTCCACCGTATCCGCAAAACCATTGTTCATACTGGACGGGTCATTACTGCCCACCGTGTAGGGTCGGGTCGTATCATACTGCTGCATTTCTGCGCGCAGAGCATTGGAGACCTCGCGCCCTCGCGCTGTAAGCAACTCGGGTATTTCATTACCACCGCTCCAAGCAATGATACAGGGGTGATTGCGATCTCTCAGCATGAAATTGCGCACATCCTTGCGCCACCATCTGGGCCAAAGGCGATGGTAACCATTCTCCTTGTCGTACTTTTTCGACTCCCAGATATCAAACAACTCATCGATGACCAATATGCCATGCTTGTCGCACAAATCCAGCACCTCCGGAGCCGGCGGATTATGGGTCATGCGGATGGAATTGCAGCCCATTTCCTTCAAGATTTCAATTTTGCGCTCATAGGCACGTGTATGGAATGCCGCTCCCAGTGCGCCCAAGTCGTGGTGCTCACATACGCCCTTGATTTGCACACGTTCACCATTGAGATAAAAGCCGTTGTCCGTCCACTCAATCGTGCGCACACCAAAAGAGGTTTCGTGGCAGTCTATCGTTGTTTCGCCTGTTTTCAGTTCCGTTTTAAGGCGGTACAAATACGGCTTTGAACAGCTCCAGAGTTTCGGTTTGCTCAGGGATAGAGTTTGAGTCACCTCTTTTTCCTCACCGGGAGCCAGAGTCACGGTCACCGGTTTTGCCACGGCCTTGCCCACGCTCTGGTGCACGGTGACCTCCTGTTCCGTGTCGGAGGTATTGCTCACGCGGGTAGCGATTTCGACCTTGGCTTTTTTCGAAGAGATGTCGGGTGTGGTCACATACACCGGCCAGTGGGACAAATGCACCGGCCCTGTCTTTTCCAGTCGGACGTGGCGATAAATACCCGCCCCGGGATACCAGCGGGTAGACAACGGCAGGTTGCTGACCTGCACTGCTATCACATTGTCCGCGCCGGGGCGCAGATGAGGGGTAATATCCACACGGAAGGAATTATACCCATACGCCCATTCCCCGGCAAAACGCCCGTTCACATAGACCTTCGGGTTTGACATCACTCCGTCAAAATCCAAGTAATAACGGTGCAGCTTTTTGTCGAAATCCTCCGGCACCGAAAACTTTTTACGGTAGCAGCCCCAGCCATCCCACGGGAGCTTGCCGGTCTCATTGGGCTTTTCAATCAAGAAGGGGCTCTCGATAGCCCAGTCATGCGGCAACTGTACTTTTTTGAATGACGAATCGTCAAAATCCGGGCTCAGGCAACCGGTTTTCTGAACCGGCTTCAGTTGCGTCAAATCGATGGGCTTATTGTCGCTATCCAGAAACTTAATTTCGCGGATACTGGCCCAACTCGATTCGCTTGTACCCTTGGTCACAGTCAGTTTGAGTGAACGCACGGAGGTGTTTTTCAAGGGTATCACCATGGTGTCCGTATTATTCAACCGCATCTTGCGGGAAACTTTGCGCTGTTTCGTTCCCAGTGTCACCTGAACCTCAAAGCTGTTGACCTTTTCCCAAAGCACTTCAATAGAGCTTAATTTTTTGGCGCTGCCCAGGTTCACCTCAATACTGTGACCGGTCTTAGCATTCGGAGCGGCCCATCGAGTGGATGTATCGCCATCTACTGCCAGCGCAGGCCCACGCCCGCCCTCCGATGCGGAAGCCTTGCATGGCACGGTTGATTCTTTCGGTGCCGTCCCGCCCATATATTTGAATTTCCAGCCGAAATCAAAATTTTCGACCTCGCCTGCCGGGCTTGCAGGCAACATGCAGAGAGCTATCGCAGTAAGTATGTATTTCCCTTTCATTAGCGAACCTCCCCATAGGATAGCAAAATCTCCGTTGAAAGCAAGAAAACATCCCATCATGTCCTAAATAATTACCCACACATGTAATCTCCTGCTGTCGATTCAATCCAGCAAACATTTAGCTTGCGCTGACTCCCACCTTATGTTAGTATGAGAGAAAGGAAACGCATATCGCCATGGAAAAGCCACTTTCAATACAGGAACTACAGGCCTCCTTTGATAAGCTCATAGAAAAAACGAAAGAGGAACTCCTTCAAGCAAAAGAGGCAGGAAAACAATACATGAATTATAAAGATTTTCAGCACCTCTGCGATACCATCAAAAACACCTATTGCTCGCTCATGGAGGCAGACAACGTTCCCACTTGCATATCAGAAGTCTGCGACCATACACTCTCCTTTATTTTAGACTATCGTACGATGTTCACTACGAGTGGTCTCTACCCTTCCCTGGCCTCCATTGTCGAAGATTGCAAGAAAATAATAAGGAGCTCTGCAGGCATTTCCGCAGAGGCCGAAGAGCTTTTGAGAACGTCGCTTCGTGAAGCACTGGCTCAGGCCTACTGCACAATCAAAGAGAAATAACAACGTAAGCAATCAAAAAAGCAGGCAAAACAGTTTTATTCGAAAGAAAAGATTTCTACTTATGGTTCGACGCATCAACGATATCAAAACATTGGAAAACTCCACATGGGGCGCTAAAATGAAAGACCCCAAAGTTGTAGCAGCGCTGGAAAAGGACGTTCAACAATGGCTGAACAATAAGGGCAAAAGCAGCCCTGTAGCCAAACGAGCCGCACTTGCCCTCAAAATGTTCCGCTCAGGTAGAGCTGGAGAACTGCTCACGCCCCGCAATGTTATCATTCTCGGAGCCAGTCTTCTCTATGCCGTGTGCCCGCTCGATTGCATACCCGATGCAATACCGGTCATCGGCTGGTTGGATGATTTGGGAATCCTCGCCATGGCGCTCAATGCTATAGCACCGGCATTTACCGGGAAAAAAGAACTGCCGAATGAGACGCAGGAAGAATTGCGCGAAGAGATTATTGAGGCAAACTCTCAAAACATAGCATTACCGGAAATCAAAACGGATTTTGCCAACTGGGGCGATATTGATGATGATTTGCAGGCCCTTGTGCGCGAAGCTCATTCATACAATAACCAGACGCTGAATAACATCGCCGATGATATCAGCACCATGGCGGAAGATCCCCTGCAGCGCATCATCTTTGCAGGTTCGTTCAACTCCGGCAAATCGAGTCTGATTAACCGCTTGCTCAATCAGGACCTTCTCCCCACGGAGACTATACCGACCACCCCTGCCCTTACTCATATCCTGTATGGCGAGGATTCCAATGTCGTCGTGCGCTACACAGACGCCTCTTACTACTTCACGCGTGATATCAACGAATTAAAAGGCAAAACCTGCCGAGAGAATGTGGATGAAATAACAGTTCAAGTTCCTCATCATCTCCTCCGAAACGGGGTCACGATTGTCGACACTGCCGGTCTGCAAGATGCTGAGCACACCGCTCTCAGCTACGAGGAATTGCCCAAGGCTCTCTGCTTGGTGTTCGTAAAAGACATAACCATTGGCTCTCTTGACAGGGATGAACGTACCTTCTTGTCGCAAGTGAAGTCAAATCTCAGCGAGAATCAACTTATTGTTATTCTGAATAAGGCAGATAAACTTTCGGAAGAAGAGGAAAAGAGAACACGCAACAACATTCTGAATGAGCTCGCCCAGATTGGCATTTTAGGCGCAAAACTCTATACAACCTGCGCTATAGAAGAGCAACCTCATTCCTACCAGCTGCGTGAGCTCATAGCAGATATCAATTTCAGAGCAAATTGCGAGTTCAGCTCCCTTTCCTGTGGCAATATTGCCAAGGCCAAGGAGCAGCTGCGCGAACTCTGCGCTGCCGAAAAAGACAAGCAGCTCCAACTGCAGAAACTCAGTGAACAAGAGCAAATACAGCTGGCGCTGATAACGGAAGAAAAGCGAGAAATTATAGCAAATCGACTGACCCGTCGCGGTAACATTCTCAAATCAGAGTTCAGAAGTGATTTGCACAATTATCTTCATGAAAAGCTGCTCGTCTTGGTCAACAAGATTTTGGATGAGTCCCCCATCAATGAGGAAATCAGTTCAAAAATCGGGGAAGCCACTCGTGCAACCCTGCTGCAATATCTGGACACTGCCAGCAAAAACATCATCCTGAACTTTAAGATTCAGGCAGATGAACTCGAGCGCGAAGAAATCAGACTCATCGGCAAAAGTTTTTCTGCACCTTTGCCGGATGATTCCTACAAACAAATGTCAGAAGTTTGCAAGTATATGGTTCCGGTCATATTGGCTGCCACCTTCCCATTCATGGGGATTTTCGGTTGGGTAACTCACGTTGTCGTACCCGGAATAGTGCTGGATAAACTGGGAATTTCCAATATCATTGCAAAGCTGGGGCCCACCTCCATGGCTCGCAAACAAATCAAAGAAGACTTCAGAAATCAACTTGCCAATCTGGAGAAAACCATTTGTGAACAAATGGATATCTTCATCGATAATTGCGCAAAAAAACGCCTGCAAGGAGAAGTTCTGAACCTCCCCCTTCACGACTGAAAACTCTACAAGCATTGTTTATGTTCCACGACTTTAATCAAGCAAAAGATAATCTGATTTCTTACCTCAATTCTGTAGCAGATGCCTTAGCCTCTATCGGCGACACGGCATGCGAAAAACACCTGCGTGTCCAAATTGAGGATTTCCGTCGTCATCGTTTCAATATTGCCGTCGTCGGTGGTATCAAACGAGGCAAATCCACCCTGCTCAATACACTTCTGCAGCAAAGGGACGATACCATTTCCCCCATAGATGCAGCCGTCTGTACGGGAGCCGTCATTCGTTACCTCGACCTCAGCCAATCAGATGAGGCGGACAAAACACCACATGCTCTTATATGGATAGGGGATAGTGATACCCCACAGCGAATTGAGTGGGAAGAAATTCGTGACTATGTAAGTGAGTTGCACAACAGTGGCAACTCTCGCGAACTGACCCGCATCGAGGTTTACGGCAAATTCCCCATGCTGAAAAACTGCTGTCTTGTCGACACGCCTGGAGACAATGCCTGCATTGACCGTCATGGTGAACAAGTACGAGAGTTTCTCCCCATGGCTGATGCGGTTATCATGACTATTCTGTCAAGCCAACCGATGAGCAATAACGACCATAGCATGCTTCAGGATCTCAGCCAGAAAAGTCCTAAGAACCTGTTTTATGTCGTTACCCAGATGGATAATGAACGCAAGAGCGATATTCCGGTCATTCTTAACTTTGTGAAGTCAAAACTACCTACAGGCAGCAAAGTATACCCCACCGCCTGTAAACCGATTTTCGAGGCGATGCGCAATTATGAGTCGCAAGAAACCATTGATAAACTAAGCCAAGAACACGGCCTGACTAAGTTTACTGCAGACTTGGAAAAGTTTATTCTGGCCAATTCTGAAACAGGGCGCGACATGACACATCGTGTCCGAGCCATGCTCGCCACCGCTCGTCAGCGGCTGCAGCAGCAGGTGGACACCAACAACGAGCTTATCAAAACTCAGGACGTTGATCTCAACAAACTGCACGAATCCGCCGAAAAGTGCAAAAATGCCATCAAAGAACTGGAACGCGAAGCAAAAAAACACATTCGCAAGTTTGAGCGTTCTTGGGAGGGAGCCGTCAACACAAGCCTGCGTCGACTCGAGTTCATCGGAAGTGAAATTCAGGAAGCAGTGGATAGGAAAGTCAAACAAGCGGGTCTCATCGGCTCCATTTCCAACATCTGGAAGTTTGATTCCATCGTGAGCGAGTGTTCCCGGGGACCGCTTTCCCGCTTCTATCAGGAGACCGAAGAAAGACTTGCTACGGTTACCGAGAAGTTTAATGAAGAAATGGAGGAATCGGTTCGCCTATTCAACAGCAACATTAAAAACACGCTATCTGTTGCAGATAAAGCAGTATCCGGCATATTGGGAGCCACTCTTGCAACGTGCACAACCCTCGGTGGCACAGCAGCAGCAGAGGTGATTACCGCAGCCATTGGGATTGCTCACGCGAACGGAGTCATTGCTGCTGGGGGCTGGGGGGCAACAATCTTAGCAAAGATTGGCATTTTAGGTGGAGCGTCGGGTAAAGTTGCAGCGACAACCGCCTTTGGTGCGGCATGCTCAGCGGCTGTCGTACCGGTAATTGCTGCCGGTATTGCTCTGTGGATAGCAAAACCGATTGCTCAGAGTTATCTGCAAGGTAAATCAGGTGATACAGTTAATCAAAAGCTCCAAAAGGCCGGCGAAGATCTGCGCAAAAAGATAGATCTTACCAAAAAACTCATTATCGATTCGTGTGACCAGAGCGTAACCGAGCGTAGAGAGCAAATAGAAGAACAATTGGATGCAGTCGAAGCAAAACTCCGAAATATCAACCCTGAGGTACGAGTTCATGCTGAAGAGGAGAATAGGATGATTTCTGGCCTTCTCGAACAAGGCGAAAACCTTAAACTTTCATACTCTCGCTAAGAAATGATATTCTCCATCTTAAAGCAAGGGTTTGACATCTTCAAGAAATCGCTACACACCCCCCCGCCACCACCTCCCAGTGGAAAAGAACAGGAGGAGGAGGCCTACTCCGTCTTGCGTGACGCATTGGTTCTGCTGTTAAACCCACCTCAGGATGCCCCCCAGCCTTCCCCGCTGCGCGACAAATGGCTCAGTATCATATCCACCTATGATATGGCCTTGGAAGAAACGTTCAGTCAGTACCGCTATATCGGCGTTTACGGTTCACCCAAAATGGGCAAATCGACCCTGCTCAATTCTATTGTAGGCGAACATATACTGCCGGAAGCCTCCATCCCCAAAACCGGTGCGGTTATTGATTTATTCCGAGATGATGCAAGCCCCTATTACACCGTGCATTGCGAGCGCAATGGCGAGGTTGAAATCGTGACATTCGACAAAGTGGAAAAGGTGAGGAACTTTTTGGATGAGCAAGCGGGGCAAAACGAGCCTTGCGACAAGGTAGAGGTGCGTGGTCCGTTCAAAAATGCCCATCGCATTTTTACCAACAACTGCGTGCTCAGAGATACCCCCGGCGCTGAAGCAGAAGCTGATAGAGCAATCGAAGAACAGTTGAAGTCTGACAGTTCCAAAACCCAATACGCATTAATAGAAACCCATATCCCCATTTTCTGCGTTTCCAAGCAAACTCTTCAGGAGCAAGAGCATAAGGCATTTTACGACAAGTACTTCAGCAATAAAGAATGTATTCATGTCGTTACCAGATGCGATGATAAGTCCGAGCATGAGTTCTTTACCAATCTATTCAGTTCCCATTTCAAGTTAGCTGACGATGAGGCTCATCATTCCGTCACATGTACAGGTATGAGCGACATCGAGACCAAAAAAGTAGATATCAACTTGGAAAAACTCGCACAAGCCATCGAGGATTACACCCATATACCGCGTCTGCGCAAGAGGCTCGTAACCATTGCAGAAATTATCTGCAAGGACATCGATACGAATCGACGCAGACCAAACGTACCGTACACTGTCAACGAAACCCAAATCGAACGAATTAAGTGCTCTCTCCGTACAATCTCCAACTTAGCATATCGCCATGAGCAATCGTAAACATATCATTATTTTAGGTGCTCCCGGGTCAGGCAAAACAAATTATTTTAATGCGGCACTTCAGTATTTTTCCGTCGCGGCAGGTGATAAAAATCCCAGAGGCATTACCGTTAAAGCAGCAAATAACGACATGGCAAAGGTTTTATCCCAAACAGCACCCGATTTAAAAAAAGGTAAATGGGCAGCAAAAACCATGTTATTTACAAACTTGGAATTAGATGTCAGATTCCCCTACTTTAACAGACTTCGTTGGTTACCGGACAAAAAATTATCATTGCGTTTTACCGACTTCTCCGGGGAAAGCTTTTACTGGCTGGCAAATGAGGGCTCAATATTGTCCGACCATGAATTCAAGATTAGAAAGCGAATAGAAGAGGGCATACTGACATGCGATGCTATTCTTCTTATTATGGACGGATTCAAGATATTAAACAAAGAATACGTACAGAAAATGAGTGAAGCGATGGCTCATTTGGAGACGCTTCTGAACCAAAGAAAGCGCGCAGCCATCGTAGATTTCATAGTCACAAAATCGGACGTCCTGGACCTGTCGTGGACAAAGGATAAAGGGGTAAAGCTCGCTCGTCACATCCGGGAAAATCACTTCCCAAATCTCTTTAATGTGCTGGATTGGGATCAGGGATTTTTCTCGAAAAACTACAAATACGATATTTTCTGCGTCTCTTGCGTACCCGATGAAAAGGTGAGATGCGTTAAACCGCGTGATGGTACTGTGCCAAATAACAGATGGAGTGTAGATGTCATGAAAACCGAAGTGGAGCCTTTCTACTGGTTATTTGAAAATCTTTAACGATATATAAAATATGAATATTCAACCTCAGTACTTAGCTTATCTGGGAGGTTCTGAAAAAGAAGAAATCGAAATTGGGGATATTGCTTCATGGAAGCAATATCGCAATAAATACTTTTATCCCTATCCCATGCTTTTTCCGGTCGACTCAGACATCAATGAAGCAAGGGAAAACATGAAAAGTATTGCATGGAGCACATGGGCTCACACGCCATCTTCCCGTATTTTTGTTGTTTATTTTAAACAGATTATTGCAAGAAGTTTCGTAAACTTTATCTTCATGGTTTACGAGGATGCTGATGGCAGCAAAACCCGGGAACTTTGCAAATATAAAGCGGAGGACTGGATTGAGGTGAAGAAGCAAGTTCAACAGAACTCCTCAGCTCCCATCAACATTGTAGCCACAGGCTTCCCCGAAGAAGACGTTACAGACTTACTTAATCAATGGGATAACCATTCCGGCCTTGCGCTTCGTTTTCCCCGACGATATAAGAATGATTCGTACTCGGGATGTTTTGACGGGATGAGCACCATCTTCCCGGAAACCGAGCCCGAAGAGCCGGGATATTCATTTTCCCCGGAAATAGAGCAGGAAGGCGGAGATTGCGGAAAAAAAAAGTCTCGGAAGAGCCTGTGGATAATTCTTCTACTTTGTTACGCAGGGGGTATAACTGTCTACGGGATTTGTTCAAGCCAAGCACTCAAAACTCACGAGACGACGATTCAAATTCTGCAGAAAGAGATTCAACAATTGAAGCAGCAACTCATACAGCAGAAACAAGTAACGACGAGCAACGCAGCGACTTCCGGCGAACAGTAACCCCGCAGAGCTCGGTTCAAACAAATGAACCTCTCAGCGAAGCGTTAATAGAGCTCCAGCAATTAAAAGACAGAGTGCAGGTTCTGGAACGCAAGCTCCGAGAGTTAAAACGGATTGCACACTTGGCTTCTTCAAAACCAAACGAGTAGTACTCAGGGCAGAATACAGATAACAATCGGAGTAGTGCCAACGCGCTCTCCGATTGTTTTTTATACACTTTTAACAGTCACATAACACAGCAGAGCGAGAGCTTTTCCGGCAAATCCCGTTCATGGGAGATGTGTAGGAGAGTGACATCACGGCGAAGCAACAAGCGGCTATACAATTTGCCGAGCGTGTGCTTACATATACACGGCAAGAGCACCGACAGGCAGCAATTCAGCCATGAACTGCCCGGCGGTACCACACGGCCCGACCCCGCACGGGAAATCACCAGCAGCCGATTTGCCACACCATCACAATCAGTAACTACACACTAATACCATGGCTGATACAATCACTCAGAACTACCAGATTAAGTACTCAGAGAAGTGGGGCGTACTGCTCCAGCAGGAGACCTCCCGCTTGGAGAAATACGTGACCGTCGAGTCGGGGCTGTCGGGCAAGGCCGTCGCCTTCGACCAGTATGGCCTGCTCACTTTCAATGAGAAAACCACCCGCATGCAGGCCACCACGCTCGATGAGGCGCCCACTACCCGCCGCATGATGTACCCGAAAATCTTCACCAAGGCTGTCGGTTTTGATGAGTTCGATGCCAAAAAGCTCGCCAATATCGACATTCCTGTGAGCAAAACCATCGAGGGCCTGCGCGCTGCAGCCGGGCGCTGCATGGATCAGGTCATGATCAACGGGTTCATGGGCACTTGCTATGTTGGCGAGAACGGCACCGAGGCGGTTGATTTCAATGACACGCAAATCATTGACCATGATTACGTGGAGAGTGGCACAACCATCTCCACCGACCTCACTCTCGGCAAGCTGCGCAAGGCGCTGTCCATGCTGCAGAAGGCCGAGGCATGGAACGAAGAGCGCCGCGCCTATGGCGATGAGCTCGTGCTGGCCTGCACCAGTTCCCAGATTGCGGCTCTGCTCAAGGAACCCGAGGTCGGCAGCTTTGACTACAACACAGCCCGTGCTCTGGTCGAGGGCAAGATTGACAGCTTCCTCGGCTTCCGCATCGTGCGCACCGAGCAGCTGCCCCTCGACGACGATGGCAACCGCTGCTGTCTGGCTTGGGTGAAGAGCAAGGCTCAGTTCGGCCTGTGGGAGGACTTCAAGGTCAAACTCTCCGTGCGAGATGACCTCGATGAAGCCCTGCAGATTCGCGCCAAGTTCGCCTGCGGTGCCACCCGCCTGCAGGAGGAAGCCTTCGTGAAAATCCTCTGCAAGGAGAGCTGATTTCACCGAACATCAACCCTATTCCCGCCCCCGTAAGCGCACAGCTACGGGGGCGCTTTTGTGCGGAATTGTATTTACTTTTTGGCGTGATAGTGTACAATTTCCCCATAAGTATGAACAATTTCAATTATCAGAATACCACTCGCTACGTGTTCGGTCATGGGGAATACCTGAACATCGGCCGCCTGCTCACCCCGATTGCCCGCAAGGTACTGCTGCACTACGGTGGCGGCAGCGTGAAGCGCAGCGGTTTGTACGATGCTGTTGTGCACTCCCTGCAGGAGGCCGGCATCGAATACTGCGAGCTGGGTGGCGTGAAGCCCAACCCGAGTGTGGAACTGGTGCGCCGTGGCATTGAACTGGCACGAGCCGAAGGGGTACAAGCCGTACTGGCAGTAGGTGGCGGCAGTGTGATTGACTCAGCCAAGGCCATTGCGCTGGGCGTACCCCACCCCGGCGACATCTGGAAACTCTACACCCGAGAAGAACAACAAGTCAACACTCCCCTGCCCGTTGCAACCATCCTCACCCTACCTGCAGCCGGCAGCGAGAACAGTCCGAACACCGTGCTCACCAACGAACAGACAGGGCGCAAACTCGGCTATGGCCACGAGAGCCTGCGCCCCGCGCTCAGCATCGTGAGCCCCGAACTCTTCCTTACCCTGCCGCCGGAGCAAATGGCCTACGGCGCCTGCGACATGCTCTGCCACATCTTCGAGCGCTACTTTACCAACACGCAGGGCACTGAGCTTACCGACGCCCTGAGCGAGGCCACCATGCGCACCATCATGCAGCAGGCAAGCATCCTGCGCCGTGAACCGCAGAATGAGCACGCCTGGGGGCAGCTGGCACTGGCCGGTACCATAGCTCACAATAACCTGCTGGGCTTGGGACGTGAGCAGAGCTGGGCCTGCCACGGGTTAGAGCACGAGCTGAGTGCTGTCTACGATGTACCGCACGGCGCCGGTCTGGCCGTCATTGTGCCCGCGTATTTCGAAGCCGTTTGGAGTGCCAACCCCGGCATTTTTGCCCAATGGGCCACCAATGTGATGGGCGTCACCCCGTCTCGCGACACCGAGCGCGTGGTACGCGAGGGCATTGCCCGCCTGCGTGCATGGTACAAGGAACTGGGCTTGCCCCAAACTATGGCTGAGCTGGGTCTGCCCGCCGATGCCGACTATGCCGCTATGGCACAAGCTGCCGTGGCCACCTATGGTGCCCGATTGGGAACCGACTGCCTGCCCGGCGTGCGCCCGCTGAACGTCGCGGCGTGCGAAGCCGTATACCGCGCTGCAATCTGATTCACAACAACATGAAAACCACCCTACTCCCCTGCACTCTGGCCGCAGCTACTCTGCTGAGCAGCTGCGGCATGCCCTACTTCAGCTGTCATACAGCCGAACTGTTCGACCCGCCCGACAAGCGAGTAGCGCTCATCAACGGTACCTTCCCGAAACGCGCACAGAACACCTACACCCCAACCGCCATCTGGACACTCGATGGTCGTACATACGAAGAAGTCACCGTACAGTATGCCCGCCCCAACCGTCCCTTCCTGCGCCAGAGCGAAAGTGGGTTTGAGTACCTCTACGCCCGACCTATGACAGCCGAAGAAATGCAGGAGGATTTCACCATCGACCCCGCCATCCCTGCGCGCCGTTACCTGATAAGTTCAGACAAAGCCCCGATACCGGCAGAAGAGTTTGACTTTCGTCGCGCCAAGCGATGGAAAGAAACACCTCAGAATCTCCATTGCTTCTTAGTAAAGAATGAATTCCCTGACATTCCCGGCACGCCGAGCACGTGGCGCAGTATCGCTCAAGCTCCCCTGCAAATCGTGGATATGGGGGTATCGCTCACGCTGAACACCGCATGGATAGGCGGACTCGTGCTGACGATGGGGGCCATTAACCGGCCCGTCAACTTCATCTGCAATGGTTTTCAACAACAACAACCCACACACCATGAAACTCCCCCTGCTACACCTGCTCACGGCACTCAGTCTACTGAGTCTGAGCGCCTGCACAAGCTTTAACCTGACCGAGCAGCTCACCAATGCAAACAAACGGGTTCCCGTTGTATTGCCTGACAAAAAAGTAGCCACCTATTACAAGCTCGATGGAAAGTATTACCGTGCCCTCACGGTCGCCATGGCAGAGGAACACATCCCCCTGCTGACCTCCAGAAGCGATACCCAATGGGGTCCTTACCACTCATTCCCCACCTACACACCGGATGCAAGCACAGCACAACTCTGCCTTTTTCAACTCACCCATACAGAAGCAGAAGCCGTGCAACGCAGCCTGGAAGAAATACGCGGGGGATTTCTCTATGTCCCCACACCTCCGAAAAGCAAGGATGAGCCGGGAACCACTCCGAGCATGGTAAAAGCAAAGGATTTCGACTTTTCCCGGGCACACCGCTACACCATCCCGCTCGAGCATATAGCCCCCCGCACCCAACCGGCAGCGACCGGCTACAGGCAGTATCCCTATTACCATGCTTGGTCACATGAGTCCGGGCAGCCCTACGCCATCACCGCCCTTCCCACCCGGGAGGAAGAACTCAGCACCGGCCGCAAAATAGCACTGGTTCCCGTCTGGGTGGTGGAATCCGTCGGCAACGTCGCCATAGCCGCAACAGAGACCGCCGTAGCCATTCCTCTCGGTGCCATCGGCTTGCCCATTCTCGGCATATTGCACCTCTGCGGCGAAAAACTGCCATAATTTTTCAATGGGGAATCTCTACAAATTGGAGCTTGACGAGCATTTACAATCTACAATTTACAAAGTGCAAAACTAGGCGGGCTTTCGCCCGCGGATATGCGTGGCCTATACCACCGTTCACGCCCCGCGCTTTCAGGCGCGGGCGACAGTAAGTGTGATTCTGGCTTCGCTTATCACAGGCGTAAGCCTGCATTCTCCTACATTGTAGATTGTAAATGGTAGATTGTAGATTCGCCTCGGCAAATTTCTCTTTGTTGACTAAAGTTATCCTCAATACACAAATCGGGGGCATACCTTTTTCTGGCATGCCCCCGGATATTTTTTGTTGGTTTAAGGTTTATCAGAAGCTGTAGACAGCGCCCACGTTGACGTTGTGCTCGCCACTGTTGTCGGTGCCCTCGTAGCTGTAGCTACCATTCAGGCGCCAATCGGCATTCAGCTGATACTGAGTACCAATGGTTACTGAGCCCCCCAGACGGCCGGGATTGGCACCGCTGCCGAGATTCTCGCCATCAATCGCTACAGACGGGTTGTGGCGCATGGTGTCGTTGTGAATGGCCAGTTCACCGTAAACGGTGGTGCGATTTGTTGCACGGTAGATGATACCGGCACCGGCCTGCAGGCGCAGGTTCTGCAGGGAATCGGCCTTCACACGAGCGGTGGAGTCATCCCCCTGGGCGTAGTACTGCACACCGGCAAAGGCGGAGACTGCCGTACGGGAGCTCAAACCGTAGGTGTAAGTAGCGCGGGCATCCAACTGCATGCTCTCCTGAGACCAGTCAGAACCGAGCCTGCTGAGCTCAGAGGTGGTGGAGCCAACAGCAGCACTCCAATCGAGAGCCACGGAGCCCTTCTTACCTACCTTCCAATCACCGGCACGACCGTAAAGGGCAGCATGCCAGCTGTTCTGGTCTACAGCGGAGGTCGAGAAAGGAGATGCCTTGCCCCAATCATAACCGAAGGCAACACCCAAGCTGCGACCGCTGACATACTGACGCTCAGCACCGATTGCGGCACCGTAAATGGAGTAATTGGCACCACCGAAGGAACCGGAGCTCCCCTGATGGGTATAACTACTGTACACAGAGCCCCAGGCAATCGTCTGAGCAGCAGCGGCTGTCGGCTTCAGACCGGCCTTGCCACCGGGCACAGGAGCTCCGAGGACAACGGCATTATCGCGGTGGCCCAAAAGAGTACCAACAAAAGCCTGAGATGATTTGAACACACCCCAGTTGGCTGCCTGCACAGCATCTGCCAGCGGATTGTAGGCAAGCGGAGCCGTATAAGCTTCATTCAGGTAAAGGTACAGCACGCCGTCCTCCCACACGACATCTTCCGCCTGAGCACCCAGACCGGTCACCGAATCCACAACAGCCTGAGTAGCATCGCGATTGGTAAGCGAGCCATCACGGGCATCGATAAGCATGTACTTGCCAACTTCCAAATTCGTATTGGAGGCCAAAGCAATCGTCAGAGCTGCAGAGGTGCTGTAAGTTGTTCCCTGTGCCAACACCGTATTGGCCTGAGCCAGGTTTTCCGCGGACAGCGTGAAAGAATAGGTACAGCCGGTGGGCAACTGACCGGAAATCGTGCTGCCGGCCATAAAGTTCAGCGTAGCAGCAGTCGACATGTTGAGCTGAGATTTCACATTCAGCGTACCGGCGTTGTTGAACACACCCGAGGTCAGGGAGAGTTCTTCAACATCAACAGTGCCGGTGTTATCAATCTTACCACCGCTCTGCGACAGAGACTTTGAAGACCAATCACCACTGTTAACGATTGAGCCACCTTCAAGCATCGTGTTGTCTACCGATGAGGTACCGGCGGTATCCAGCGTGGCACCATTTTTCATGGTCAGGTTCTTACCGGTGTAGGAAGACTGGCTGTCGATGGTGATTTTCACGTCATTGTTACCGGCGGCAGTACCGGCGGCCAGATTGGCAACATTGAGCTCACCCTTATTGGTCACATTGAGTCTTGTGGTGATGGCAACACCATCTCTCCAACCAAGACGAACTCCGGTTGTAGCCTCGCCCAGATGGTCATTGAGCTGAGAGCCCTCACCATCAATATTGACGGTCACAGAGGACTTATCACCATAGCCAAAATTGGCATTGGTAGCGAACAAATCCAATTTACTGCCGGATTTGATGTTAACCTCGGAAGTAGAGCCATTTGCGTACCCCAGATAACAGGCACCCCATTCACCGGGGCTGATAATAACAGAAGACTGCTCCTCAACATTGAGCACACCCTCAGACATCGTAAGCTGGTAGGCAGTCGTGAGCTTGGAGTTCCCCTTAACCGTTACAGCACCTTTACCGAACTTCGTGGACAAACCGTTAGAACCGGTATAGTAAGTACCGACGTAGCGGTTTGACAGGTCAGAGGCATCATCATTTACACCGGCTGTGGTAGCATGACCGTTACCCCAGCCGATTTCCTCATCGGTGGTCGCACCGAGATATCCCGGATAGCCAATGAAAAGAGTGGAGCCGTTGCTGTTATCAAAGTGAGCACCATTCTGAACAACAAGGGTACCGCTGCCGTCAGGACCACCCACACACATAGCGGAATAGGCGCCGTTGTATATCTGCACATGATCCACGACCATTTCGGCATCCTTACCGGCCACGTTGACGGTCGTCGGTGCACCACCGTAGTTAACGCCTGCAAAATACGGAGTAATGGTCAAACGATTCAGCGTTGAACCAGTTGATTCTCCCTTCACATACAGCGTTCCTTCACGAACGTTCACTGCATTATTGATTCCGGAATTGGCAGTTACGCTGACGGTAAGCACCCCATCGCCATCTTTCGCATTGGGCGCATGAACAGTCAGTGTGTTGCCGGCACTGATTTCCTCCGGTGTTACGGTAGCGGTAATGGACTGTCCGTTAGAATCCACACCGATAATCTGACCGGGTGCATATACACCCTTAGCCTGCACGGTAGCCACGGAAGCAGCAGCCATCAGCGCAAGCACCAATGCTTTTGGTAATCTGGTTTTCATGTTGTGAGAATGATGTAAGTATATGAGTCTAGCCCTGCCGGAATAAGCAGAAATAACAACGTCTACCATCAGACTACATCATTTTTCTGATGAGGTCTAGAAAAAAACGTTGCATCTTGTTATTTTTTTATTTATTATTTAGATTCTCAGCAATTTTGTACGTTTTTCAACGATATTTTTTTCCCCGGCACACGAATATCTTTGCGGAGGCGATTTCTTTAGCATTGACAAGCAGGAATCCATTTGATATACTGAGCGTACCATGAAGAAGAGACTCCGCAAAAAGTACCGTGTGGGCGAGTTCCGCGAACTCTGCTTTGAGTTTACCTTTGATTACAAGGGCGACGTCGAAAGCCCCGAGTGCGAGGCTTTCCTGCGCACATTCGTAGACGAGTGCATCGACGCCAACGGACTGGAGACCAACGGTCTGCTTACCGAGCAGGGTTGCAGCCTGGTAGCCTATGATGCAGACCCCACCCAGACCAGCGAGGCTCAGCGTCAGGCTGTGAAGAGCTGGCTCGAGGCTCGCGAGGATGTGGAAATCAAGTCCTTCGGTGAGTTGGTGGACGCCTGGTACAACTTCTGATACCGGAACCGCAGCGGGGCGGTACCTACCCCGCAATGAGATTTAACCCGCCGCTGCGGGAGTACCGCAGCGGCATTTTAAGCTTAAAAACGAAGAATGAAAGAACAGCAGACATCTGACCATCCCCTGTTTGCCAAGGGTCTCAAGGGCGTGATTGCCAACGAGACCGGGCTGAGTGATGTCCGCGGTGAGGAGGGACGCCTACTCTACTGCGGCTACGAGATTGAAGATCTGGTGGACCTCTGCAGTTATACAGAGATTGTCTACCTTCTTCTCAACAAGCGACTTCCGAACCGCGATGAACTTGCGGCACTGGAACAGCGCCTGCGAAATGACCGCGAACTGCCGCAACCCATTCTCGACTTCTTCAAGACGGCAACCAAGACAGCACGCCCCATGAGCGCCCTGCGCACCGCAGTGTCCATGCTGGGCATGTACGATGACCGCACCAAGGACCCGAGTCAGATGAAGGAAATCGGCCTGTCACTCATCGCCAAGATTCCGGTGATGGCCGCTTACTACTACCGCATCTGTCAGGGGCTGGAGCTGCCGCCCATCCGTACCGACCTCGATGAGGCCGCTCACTTCCTGTGGCTGCTGAAGGGCACCGAGCCCGACCCGCAGGAGGCTCATATTCTGGACGTAGCCTACATTCTGCACGCCGACCACGGCATGAACGCCAGTACATTCTCTGCCCGCGTAACGGCCAGTACGCTCTCCGACATGTACTCGGCTATCACCTCCGCCATCGGTTCCCTGAAGGGGCCGCTGCATGGTGGTGCCAACGAGGCCGTAATTGAAATGCTCAAGGAGATTGGCAGCGAGGAGAATGTGGAGGCCTATGTGAACGAGAAGCTCGCCAACCGCGAGAAGATTTTCGGCATGGGACATCGCGTGTACAAGACCCTCGACCCGCGCGCTCCTCAGCTGCGTCGCATCGCCATCCGCCTCACCCAGACCATCGGTGAGCCCAAGTGGATTCGCATGAGCGACATGATTGCCAAGATGGTGCGCGCCCGCAAGAACCTGAACGCCAACGTCGATTTCTACAGCGCCACGGTTTACTACAGCTTGGGTATTCCCACCCGTATGTTCACCACCGTGTTCGCCATTGCCCGTGCTGCCGGCTGGGTGGCTCAGATTCTCGAGCAGCTGGAGGACAACACCCTCTATCGCCCGCTCTCTCGCTACATCGGCCCGGATGAGCCCTTGCTCGTTCCCGTGCTCGACATGCGTTAACTTTTCCCACACAAGCCCCGGTCTGCAGACCGGGGCTTCATATTTCCATACAACAATGAAAAAACTCATCCTGCTACCCATCGTTCTTCTACTCAGCCAATGCACCCTCTTCGGCGAGCTGAAGGAATGCACCCTGCTCTACAACTCCGAAACCGGTGAAGGAACAGATGCCGCCAACGCCGGCAAATATCACCGCATACACCGCACTCACCTTAAGGGCAAACGCAGCCTCAAGCACCACATTGTCGTATATACGGATGGCAGCAATTATTATTATGTAGACCCGTTTATCGGTGGCCCGGCCGATAGCGATGCCGAAGTATACCGCCGTGGCTGCAAGCTCCCTATAGAGCAAGCCGGGTTGTGATAAAAATCCCGCCCTGTGACATGGCGACGTTGCGAATTATGCCACAGTTGACGCTTTCCGCGCGTCAATCGATATGGTAGTATAAGTTCATACGAATATGGAACTTCCGAAAAATTACTACATACCGACAGTCATCGAGAAAACGGGCCAGGGCGAGAAAGCCTACGACATCTACTCCCGTCTGCTACTCGACCGCGTGATTTTCATCGGTACCGAAATTGATGATACCGTAGCCAACTCTGTGATTGCTCAGTTGCTGTTCCTGCAGATGACCGATCCCAAGAAGGACATCCACATCTACATCAACTCCCCCGGTGGCTCCGTAACGGCAGGCCTTGCCATTTACGACACCATGCAGTTCATCTCCTGCGATATCAATACTTACTGCATCGGCATTGCCGCCAGCATGGCCTCCGTTCTTCTGGCCGCCGGCACCAAGGGCAAGCGCTTCTGCCTGCCGAATTCCCATGTGATGATTCACCAGGTGCGCGGTGGTGCCCAGGGCACGGCGGCAGATGTGGAGCGCACCATCAAGTTCATGTTCAGCCTGGATAAGCGCCTCACGGGCATCCTCTCCCAGCACACCGGCAAGGATTTCGACACCGTGAAGCAGGACCAGGACCGCGATAACTACATGACCGCCGAGGAATCCCTTGCCTACGGCCTGGTAGACCGCATTCTGGAGCATACCCCGGTGCAGAAGAAGAACTAACCCCGGCCCCACATGGCAAAACAGAAGAAGATTTGTTCCATCTGCGGAGGTGCAGAGAGTGAAGGCCGCCCCATGCTCTCGCTGGACGGCACGCACATCTGTTTCCAATGCGTGGAAGGCATGACCTACCACATGTTCCGCTCTGAAATGGGCGATGTGGCAGCAGACCGCATTCTTGCCCTCATCAAGGGAACGCACCCGGAGCTTGTCCCCCAGGACAAGACCGATGATTCCCCGGTGCTGGAGGTTCAGACGAAGAGCCAGGATGAACTGCCCACCCCCGAACAGATGCACAAGATGCTCGATGCCTATGTCATCGGGCAGGAACG
>JAZRSQ010000095.1:0-15568 GCA_045651585.1 Akkermansia sp. | reverse complement strand
GTTTGGGAGAGGCGGGAAGTGGCAATGCACTTCCCCCTCTCCCAAGTCCGGCTACCGCATTGCCCAATTTTGGGCAATGCCGAACTACAAAATCGATTTTTGCAAAAAAATCAGATTTTGCTCAAATTATAATTGACTTCTAAAAATTGCTCTTTTCCCGATTATTCCAATGCGTTAAGTCAATTTTATAAAGGAATACTCTTGATGATAGTTGGCAACTCTGCTATTGATTGTTCTGTCAGATTTTCCAATTCTGCAATTCCGCAGTTCAAAAGTGAGGAGCGCACGTTTTCTCTGAAAAACCGTCGCATTTCTCCCGTAAATGTCTCCACCGATACCTTTTCCATGGCCGGTAAGCAAACCAGTTGCCATATTTTCCCTATGGCTTCATATACCGAACTCCATCGGGGAAAATGAACCGGGACATCATTCTGCAGTGAAGGATAAAATTCCCTGTTGTTAAGCGTGTATAAGACACTCTTCCCTCCCGCTTTTTTTACCGGTGAAACCAAGTTAACCAGCAAAAGTTCATCCAGTACAGTCTTGACAGCGCTCCGCACAAAACCACTCCGTTCCGAAAGTTGCTGTATATTACAGGGTGTTTCCATCAGCAGTAAAATAACCTCTGCTCGTGCAGTAACGCCCAGCATACCTCGTAAGTTCAGCAATAAGGTGGCAGCGGTAAAACCCAGCTGCTGTCTCAATTTATTCCTGAATACATACGTACTCCGCCGAAAACCATACTCCTGAGCCAAAGCATCATCCTCCGGGCAGAAGATTGCGGCTCCTTCTTCCGGCGTGCGGAAAAGAGATTCAAGCTTGCCATTTGCCGGATGTTGGCCGTTTTCTGCTGCGCGTTTCCACCGTATATCTCCGGCTTGCGTGCACAGTGCGGCTAAGTACGATAGAGAAGGGATATCCTTGTACTGTGCGGAAGCAGCCATTGATTTCAATCGGGTGGGATTCAGCAAACGGCTGTATTTTATCACCCAGTCTGCCATCAAATCATATAAACGTGGTTCGTAACGACAAAAAGCCGCAGAAAACAGCAAAAGAGCCTCCGGGTCCAATACAGAACCGGAATCACCTTTACCGACATGCCCGGCTACTCCTATTGCATTCCATTGCCTCCACAGAAGTTCGAGCACAGCATCGCACAACGCAATTTTATAACTTATCGCTGACATTTGCCCATCCTGTTTGTGTTAACATTTCTTTGATAATGAATCGGAAACCCTCCGAAACATCCTGTTCCATACACCACAAGGCAGCGCTGAGTATCTCCTCATGGGTCGGAGCCAGCGCTTTCAGGTCTGCAATATGGTAACCGCCACGATCTGCAGAAGCAAAGGTTTTAAAATATATCTGATCAGCGCGGCTGATGTAGTGTATGGTCAATTTATTTCCTATATCCACACGTTGTAATCTGTCCGCAAATCCGGGCGGTAACCCCATCACAAATTGGGATGCAGGACCATTGTTCAACCAATCTTCCGGTAAGTACATCATTTCCGAAACCCTTTCTACGGCTGTGACAAGATGCGGCGGCAGTGGCTCCGCTGTCACCAGTACCCCATCTCTCATTAATGCTACCACGTCTACGTCCTGTGTTGTGCGGTTGACTAAATGCATAGCAAGCAAGGCCGAACCTCCGCACACTATTAATTCTGTGTGTGGCGCGTTAAGCAATATCAGTTGCTCATTCAGCAGCTGTAGCGCATGGTTCAATTTTTCTTTATCAAAAATCTTCATGTCGTTATTTCCGCTGTTTTATAGCGCTATTAGCGATATTTGTCAAGACGATTATTGAATAAAGGTTCCCTTTGGCGCAGTCTTCACCACCGTGCGCAGCGCGGTTCTTCACCCGGCCGAAGGGCGTTATAAAGTTGGATTTTGAATTTTGGAATTGGACGTTCGGCTCGCATGCTCGCAGTTTAACTAATTGGATTTTAGTGGAGTGCGAGCCAACGAAGCCCCGTCTCGGCGTTCAGGGTGGGCGTATCAACGAGAAGCCCCCAGGCGAAGCCGAAGACGGGAACCGTACTTTGAGCCCGCCCCGGCGGGCGACAGCACATAGGCAGGGGTGAGCGAGCGCCGGCTCGCGTAACCCCTGTTACCTGAGTAAGTAGAATGGGAGCCCCGTGAATACGGCGGCGACAGCCTTTTGTGGTCTGACGGTTGTATACAAATAAATCCCAAAGCTACCGCTATTATCAGTCAGGCTGTCACCCCGTTTCACGGGGCTTTCAATATTTTTCACTGTACCCGGGGCTGCGCCGCTGCGCGGCTTACCCCGCGCTATGTGCTGTCGCCCTCGTACCTCGGGCTTTTGAATTCCGCTCACCTTCGGTTCGCCGAGCAGTTCCGGTGAAAAACACTATAATACAACATCAAACGGACTCGCCCAATACCATAGGCGAGCCCGTTGTTGCCGGGATATAAAGGGATTACCTCCTTCTACGACTATTCTTTTTTCTCTTTGGCTTTGCTTTCACATTCTCTTTTGCTCCGGCTTTTTTCAAAATTTCTACAATATCCGAATGCTTCTTCTGTTTGGCAATTTGCAAAGCATCACTATTCCCTTTATTTTTTGCATTTACGTTTGCTCCGGCATCAATAAGTGCCTGAACTGCCCCTGTTTTTCCCTCATGACAGGCAATCATCATAGCCGTCAAGCCGTCCTTGGTTGTCGCATCCACCTTCGCGCCACCGGCCAGAAGGTTTTTGACCACTTCCGCATGGCCTTTGATCGATGCATACATCAAAGCCGTCAAGCCGTTATTGGAAGCCGCATCCACCTTCGCGCCGGCTGCCAGGAGGTTTTTGACCACTTCCGCATGGTCGTTCAGCGATGCCGCCATCAAAGCCGTCAAGCCGTTATTGTCTACCGCATCCACCTTCGCGCCACCAGCCAGAAGGGCTTTAACCACTTCCACATGGCCGTTATACGATGCTTTCATCAAAGCAGTAAAGCCGTACTTGTTTCCCGCATTCACCTTCGCGCCGGCTGCCAGAAGGGCTTTAACCACTTCCACATGACCTTTCTCCGATGCCGACATCAAAGCCGTCCCTCCGGCCTTGTCCGCATCCACCTTCGCGCCGGCTGCCAGAAGAGCTTTAACCACTTCCACATGGCCGTTAAACGATGCCGCCATCAAAGCCGTTCCACCTTCCTTGTCTACCGCATCCACCATCGCGCCGGCAGCCAGGAGGGTTTTGACTACTTCCACATGGCCGTTCTGCGATGCCAACATCAAAGCCGTCCAGCCGTACTTGTCTACCGCATCCACCTTCGCACCGGCAGCCAGAAGGGTTTTAACCGCTTCCACATGGCCGTTCTGCGATGCAATCATCAAAGCCGTCTCTCCGTCCTTGTTTCCCGCATCCACCTTTGCACCGGCGTTGATAAGAGCATTGATAGCACCGGCCTTCCCTTGTTGAGCTGCATAAAAAAGGGCATCCTGCAAACTCCCGCCTTTATTTATTATCGCCGTGATTTCCGGGTCATCTACGCCGGCGAGCTGAGCATTTGCCGGTTGGGGTGCCGGAGTGTGTGGGGAAATCAATTGAACCATTCGGGCATTATTTCCGGCATAGGCTCGAACGGTATTACCCTTGGCATCAACGGCATCCACCTTCGCACCGGCTGTCAGGAGGGATTTGACCGCTTCCTCGTGGCCTTTTATCAATGCAATCATCAAAGCCGTTACTCCGTTCTTGTTTACCGCATCCACCTTCGCGCCGGCTGCCAGGAGGTTTTTGACCACTTCCACATGGCCGTTCACCGATGCCGCCATCAAAGCCGTCTCTCCGTCCTTGTTTCCTGCATCCACCTTCGCGCCGGCTGCCAGGAGGGTTTTGACCACTTCCACATGGCCGTTCAGCGATGCAATCATCAAAGCCGTCAAGTCGTTATTGTCTACCGCATCCACCTTCGCGCCGGCTGCCAGAAGGTTTTTGACCACTTCCGCATGGCCTTTCTGCGATGCATACATCAAAGCCGTCCAGCCGTTATTGGAAGCCGCATCCACCTTCGCGCCGGCTGCCAGGAGGGTTTTGGCCACTTCCGCATGGCCGGTCAGCGGTGCCGCCATCAAAGCCGTTCCACCTTCCTTCTCTACCGCATCCACCTTCGCGCCGGCGGCCAGGAGGGTTTTAACTACTTCCACATGGCCGTATCCCGATGCAATCATCAAAGCCGTCAAGCCGTCCTTGGTTGTCGCATCCACCTTCGCGCCGGCTGCCAGAAGAGCTTTAACTACTTCCACATGGCCGTGTCCCGATGCAAACATCAAAGCCGTCCAGCCGTCCTTGTCTACCGCATCCACCTTCGCGCCGGCATTGATAAGAGCATTGATAGCACCGGCCTTCCCTTGTTGAGCTGCATTAAAAAGGGCTTCCTGCAAACTCCCTCCCTTATTTATTAGCGATTGGATCTCCGCCTCTTCGCTAACCTGTTTAAGAATCTTTACCACTTCCGAGTGGCCTTTAGCCGATGCCATCATCTGAGCAGACAAGCCGTTCTGCTCTACCGCATCAACCTTCGCGCCGGCTGCCAGAAGTGATTTAACTGCTTCCGCATGGCCGTTCATCGATGCCAACATCAAAGCCGTCCAGCCGTTATTGTCTACCGCATCCACCTTCGCACCGGCCGCCAGAAGGGTTTTGACCACTCCCGCATGGCCGCGTTCCGATGTAATCATCAAAGCCGTTATTCCGTCCTTGCTAGCCGCATCCACCTTCGCGCCGGCTGCCAGAAGGGTTTTAACTACTTCCACATGGCCGAGTGCCGATACAGTCATCAAAACCGTAAAGCCGCCCTTGTTTACCGCATCCACCTTCGCGCCACCGGCCAGAAGGGTTTTAACTACTTCCACATGGCCGTATCCCGATGCAATCATCAAAGCCGTCCCTCCACCATTGTTTACCGCATCCACCATCGCGCCGGCCGCCAGAAGGGTTTTGACCACTTCCACATGGCCGTTCTGCGATGCACCCATCAAAGCCGTCCAGCCGGCCTCGGTTGTCGCATCCACCATCGCGCCGGCTGCCAGAAGGGTTTTAACTACTTCCACATGGTCTCTCTGCGATGCAACCATCAGAGCCGTCCAGCCGTTATTGTTTACCGCATCCACCTTCGCGCCGGCTGCCAGAAGGGTTTTAACTACTTCCACATGGTCGTATCCCGATGCAATCATCAAAGCCGTCCCTCCACCATTGTTTACCGCATCCACCATCGCACCGCCGGCCAGAAGGGCTTTAACCACTTCCGCATGCCCGTTCTGCGATGCATACATCAAAGCCGTCCAGCCGTTCTTATTTGCCGCATCCACCTTCGCGCCGACTGCCAGGAGGTTTTTGACCACTTCCACATGGCCGTTCTCCGATGCCAACATCAAAGCCGTCATTCCGTCCTTGTTACCCGCATCCACCTTTGCGCCACTGGACAGGAGCAGAGAAACGACCTCCGCTTGACCGGCCATGGCAACAACCATGAGAGGTGTGTATTGATGAGAAAGCTCAGCTAAGTTCGGATTTGCCCCGGATTGGAGTAGCAAGCGTACAATATTTACGTGGCCGTTACTGCCGGCATACATGAGTGGCGTCAGTCCTTGGGCAGTGGCAGCATTGACGTTTGCGCCTGCGGAAAGAGCTTTTTGAGCGGCAGCAAAATCCCCGGCCTGAGATGCCACCAGCAAGTTGTAATCCTGAGTTTCATCGGCAAGTACGGTAAATAATGCAGGGGAGTCCGGATCTGTTGCAAAATCAGCAATCAACACACCGGCAATGGCAGATGTTACAAGGAGAGAAGATGTTTTCATGGCTGTAAAAGAACTAACTATTAACGAAAATCGAATGTTAGATAGAATATACCGTCGTGTTGCACCTTGTACAACAGAATGCAGGACAGCAGCAAATCCAACAACCCTACGATACAGCATCTCCGATGCTGATGCAAGCAGAAAATGCGTAACTGATTAAGCTCCCTGTACGCGGCGAGCCCCTATATATTTTCCACCCGCGCAAGCGCGAGTTCTGATATTTGGTGGGCAAAGCCCGCGGCCCGCCACGGCGACCCGCCACGGCGACCCGTCTCGGCGTATCGAAGAGAAGTCGGGAACTCTCAAATTCGTCCTTCGGAATTCGTCCCTCGTACTTCTAACTGTGGCATCCGCACCGGCAATCGTGGCCGTGGTCATGGCCATGATCGTGCGGGGGCACGTAGTCGGCATCCTCAATTTCAGGCGGCAGGGGCAGGTCGTCCTCAAAAATGGAGGGCGGAGCCAGGCGAGCCTTCAGCTCGGCATCCTGCGCCAAATCGGCAGCAAACTTACCGGCATGATTGCGCACGGTCACTTTGGCACCGGCAGCCAGCAGCATATCTACAATAGCCGTGTAACCGTACTGAGCAGCCAAGTGCAAGGGAGCCTGCCCGTAGGGGTTGAGGGCATTCACATCTGCCCCGGTGGCAATCAGCAGGGTAATTAAGCCGGTATCGGGTTCAATTCCCATTTCTGCCAGCTCGGGCGAGAAATCAATTTCATCCTGCAGCAGCAGAGTGGCAGCACGGCGCAGGTCAGTCAGGTCGCCGTCCCCCATCAGCTCATCGAGGAACTCCTGCACGGGTTCATCAAAATCATCGGGGTCGAGGTCGGCAGCAAGCTCGCGCAGGTCATCAATGCTCACCTGCGGTTTTTCCTCATCGCTCACGGTCACGCTGTTCCACTCAATATCGCTCATGGGTGGCATTGTAGCGCATTTCGCCGCAAATAGCGAGCCTTTTTGTCAGCGAGTATTGTTTTCGGGGCAGTTAGGACGCAGGAAATCAGCAAATGCGGTTGACATTCGGTGAACATGGTACTACAATGCCCTGCCCGCTGAAAACGCCGGAGCAGCACCTATCATGTACAACGAAGATTTCAAGAACCGCATCATCACCGACCTGGCCGCCCTGAAGGAGGCCGGTCTCTACAAGCAGGAGCGCTACATCGCCACCCCCCAGTACTCTGAGGTAGGCCTGAAGGATGGCAGCAAGGTCATCAACATGTGCGCCAACAACTATCTGGGTCTGGCTAACCACCCCGAGCTCGAGAAGGCCGCCAAGGAGGCCATCGACCGCTGGGGCTTCGGTATGGCCTCTGTGCGTTTCATCTGCGGCACCCAGACCCTGCACCAGCAGCTCGAGGAGCGCCTGAGCGCCTTCCTCGGCACTGAGGACACCATCCTGTTCGGTTCCTGCTTCGACGCCAACGGCGGTCTGTTCGAGGCTCTGCTGACCAAGGAGGACGCCATCATCTCCGACTCCCTCAACCACGCTTCCATCATCGACGGTGTACGTCTGTGCAAGGCTGCCCGCTACCGCTACGCCAACAACGACATGGCTGACCTCGAGGCCAAGCTGCAGGAGGCCAAGGCTGCCGGCGCCCGCACCATCCTGATTTCCACCGACGGTGTGTTCTCCATGGACGGTATCGTAGCCAGCCTGGACAAGATTCATGAGCTTGCCGAGAAGTACGGTGCACTGGTGCACTTCGACGAATCCCACGCCACAGGCGTGCTGGGTAGCCGCGGTCGCGGTACGCACGAGCACTGCGGTCTGTTCGGCAAGATTGACATCACCACCGGTACCTTCGGTAAGGCACTGGGCGGCGCCTCCGGTGGCTATGTGAGCGCCAAGAAGGAGATTGTGGACATGCTGCGCCAGAAGTCCCGCCCCTACCTGTTCTCCAACAGTGTAATGCCCGCCATCGCAGCCACCACCATCAAGGTTATCGACATGCTCGAGGCCTCCACCGAGCTCACCGAGCGCGTGCAGAGCAACGCTGCCTACTTCCGCAAGGGTATGGAGCAGTGCGGCTTCACGCTTGCCGGTGCCGGTCACGCCATCGTGCCCGTCATGCTGGGCGACGCTGCCCTGTCTCAGCGCATGAGCAACCGCCTGCTCGAGCTGGGTGTGTACGCCATGGGCTTCTTCTACCCCGTGGTGCCCAAGGGTCAGGCCCGTATCCGCACTCAGATCTCCGCCGCTCACACCACCGAGCAGCTTGACCGCGCTATTGCCGCCTTCGCTCAGGCCGGCAAGGAGCTCGGCATTATCTGAAGTACGACATACGAATTCCGACATACGAATTTGTAATTTTCCGCTCGCTGCACTCCCTGCGTCTGACGGTGAGTCAAGCGAGCGGAACTTATATAAGCATTCTTTACTTCATGTACACCAGCTTATTTGATGTCTTTTCCATCGGCATAGGTCCATCGAGCTCCCACACCATGGGGCCCATGCGAGCGGCTGCCCGCTTTGTGGCCGACCTGACCGAACGTGGCCTACTGGAGCAGACCTGTGAGGTGCAGGCGGAGCTCTACGGCTCACTGGCGCTCACCGGTGAAGGACACGGCACCCCCGGAGCTGTGATTTACGGCTTGTTGGGGCTGGAGGCCGAAACCCTCAACCTCGCTATCGACTATGTGGGCAAGGTCAACAGCACCGGCCGACTGAGCCTGGGCAGCAAGCACGAAATCGAGTTCCGCCCCGAGCGCCACATAGCCCTGCGCAAGGATATCACCCTGCCCGAGCACGCCAACGGCATGCGCCTGCAGGCCTTGGGCAGCACAGGCGAGCTGCTGTACAGCGAAACCTTCTTTTCGGTCGGCGGTGGCGCCATCTGCCGTCAGAGCGAAATGGGACAAAGCGCCGACACCCCCACGCAGAACGTACCCTACAAGTTCCGCACCTGCGCTGAACTCATGGCACTCTGCGAGAGAGAGAACATCACCATCGCGGGTGCCGTGCGCTGCAACGAGGCATCCCTGCGCCCGGCTCAGCTGGTGAGCCACCGTGTGCGCCACCTCTGCAAAACCATGAACGAGGCCATCGAGCGTGGCATTTCCACCCCCGGCACCCTGCCCGGTACCCTGCGATTGACACGCCGAGCCCCCATCATCTACAGCCGCCTCGAAAAGCTTTTCCACGACAACAAGACAGACGCCCTCACCATCATCGACTGGATTAACCTGTGGGCCTTTGCTGTGGCCGAGGAAAATGCCGCCGGTGGACGCGTGGTCACAGCCCCAACCATGGGCAGCGCCGGCGTGCTGCCTGCCGTACTGCGCTACTACGAGCGCTACGGGCACAAGGAATCCCCCTTCTCATTGGATGGCGGGCGCGAGGTATTCCTGCTCACGGCCTCGGCCATCTGCAGCCTGTACCGGGCAAATGCCTCCATTTCCGGCGCCGAGGTCGGCTGTCAAGGCGAGGTAGGTGTAGCCTGCTCGATGGCAGCAGCCGGTCTGGCAGCAGCCATGGGTGGCACCAATGCCCAGATTGAGAATGCCGCCGAAATCGCTATGGAGCACAACCTCGGCCTGACCTGCGACCCCATCTGCGGTCTGGTACAGGTGCCCTGCATCGAGCGCAATGCCATCGGTGCTGTGAAAGCCGTGAATGCCACCCGACTGGCCCTGCGCGGCGACGGCTCTCACTATGTGAGCTTGGACAGCGTGATTGCCACCATGTACGAAACCGGGCGCAACCTGCACTCCGACTACAAGGAAACCGCTCTCGCCGGTCTGGCGACCAATGCCCTCACCTGCTAAAAAGAACCACCGATTTTCGTCCTCTCCGGCAAAATAATCCTTCAAAATTAAAATTCGCACAAAAAATTTTGAACAAACAGCGCGGAAGCGTTGTCTTAACATTACCGGTCGCCGACGGATGCTCGTGAAGGAGAGAGCACGGCCCGTCAATTTGAGGCGGCTGGGTTTCATAAGGTAGTAAGTTGGGTGCCCATCCGTGTTGCGACGCGGATGGGCACTCTGCCTTGGGGCTATCGCGCTTATTTTTGGCCTTCCGCAAGGCTATAAAGCTGTTTATTACTTTACAAATGCGTTATTTGTGGTAAGATAAACGCGCATGAACACGGAAATCCTCCAGAAAGCAGCCAACGAGGCGAAGGGTCTTGCCATTGATGCCATCTTCGACAAGGCATCCGGTCACATGGGCCTGCCCATCGGCTGTGCAGAAATCGGTGCCGTTCTGTACGGCGAACTGCTGAACGTCAACCCCGCTGAGCCCCGCTGGCTCAACCGCGACCGCTTTGTGCTTTCCGGCGGCCACGGCTCCATGTTCCTGTACGGCTGGCTGCACCTGGCCGGCTACGGTGTAACGATGGACGATGTGAAGGCTTTCCGCGCCAAGGGTTCCAACACCCCCGGCCACCCCGAGTACGGCTGCTGCCCCGGTGTAGAGTGCACCACCGGCCCGCTGGGTCAGGGTATTGCCAACGCTGTTGGTTTCGCTATTTCCGCCAAGCATGCTGCCGCCTGCTACAACACCCCCGAGCACGAGATTTTCAACCAGAACGTATACTGCTTGGCCGGTGACGGCTGCATTGAAGAAGGTATCTCCCGCGAGGCCGCCGCTATCGCCGGCTGCCTGAAGCTCGACAACCTCATTCTCATTTACGATGCCAACGGCATCACCCTCGATGCCCCCATCGAGAAAACTCAGGTGGACGACATTGCCGCTACCTTCACCGCTCAGGGTTGGGATGCCGTCACCATCGACGGTAACGACCTGCAGCAGGTTCGCACCGCCCTGCGCACCGCCGCTCTCGAGAAGAACGGCCGTCCCAAGCTCATCATCGCCAAGACCATCATTGCCAAGGGCGTGCCCGGTTTCGAGGGTACAACCAAGGGCCACGGTGAAGGTGGTGCCAAGCTCTGGGCCGAGGCTCACGCCAACTGGGGTCTGCCCACCGACGTGCGCTACTACGTGAGCGATGAAGTCCGCGCCTACATGGCCGGCAAGAAGGCTGAGCGCGAGGCTGCCTACGCTGATTGGAAGGCTACCTACGAGGCCTGGCGCACCGCCAACCCCGACAAGGCTGCCGCTCTCGACGCCGGTATGGACCTGGCCGTCAACGGTCTGGCTCCCGAGGTGAGCAACGCCATGATTCCCACCTTTGCCGAGGGTTGCAAGGAGGCCACCCGTTCCTCCGGTGCTGTGGCGCAGAACGCCATCGGCGACGCCTGCCCCGCCCTGCTCTCCACCAGCGCTGACCTCTTCTCCTCCAACAAGAATTACCTGAAGAACGGCGGTGACTTCTCCGCCGACAACTACGCCGGTCGCAACTACTGGTTCGGTATCCGCGAGCACGCCATGGCTGCTATCTGCAACGGTATCGCCTACGACGGCCTGTTCCGCGTATCCGCCGGTACCTTCTGCGTATTCGTGGACTACATGCGTGCCTCCATCCGCGTGGCTGCACTCTCCCACCTGCCTGTTACCTACGTGCTCACTCACGACTCCGTAGCCGTGGGCGAAGACGGCCCCACCCACCAGCCGGTGGAGACCGTGAGCGGTCTGCGCGTTATCCCCAACCTCGACGTGGTGCGCCCCGCCGATGAGGAAGAAGCCGCCGGTGCCTGGATGTGCGCCATGGAGCGCAAGGACGGCCCCACCGCCCTCATCCTTACCCGTCAGAACATCCCCAGCCTGTCCTCCGTGGCTCCCATCAGCGCCGAGCAGCGCCGTCAGGGCACTCTGAAGGGCGCTTACATTGCCCACAAGGAGAGCACCGACCAGCCCGGCCGCATCATCATTGCCACCGGTTCCGAGGTCATCCTCGCTCTGCAGGCCGCCAAGGAGCTCGGCCCCGATGTGCGCGTGGTTTCCATGCCCTCCATGTGGCGCTTCAACCGCCAGAGCGCCGAGTACCGCGAGAGCGTATTGCCCGCAGCCTGCACCCGCCGTCTGGCTGTCGAGGCCGGCAAGAGCGACCTGTGGTACCGCTACGTCGGCACCGAGGGCAGCATCATCGCCATCGACAACTACGGCTTCTCCGCCCCCGGCGATGTGGTACTCAGCGAGCTCGGCATGAATGTGCCCAACATCATCGCCCACGCTGAAAAGCTGTAAAGTTCCCCAATTAGTTCATGCAGAAAGCCCCGCAGTCAACGTACTGCGGGGCTTTCCGTTTTTACCCCTATCACCAAGGCGTCAGCCTTGGTCTTCACTCTGCGCGCAGCGCACTCTTCACCACCGTGCGCAGCGCGGTTCTTCACCGCGGGCAAAGCCCGCTTTTCACCCGGCCGAAGGCCGTTAAAAAAGCATTTATCCCAAAGCGAGCGCAGCGAGCCTAGCACAGAGCCCGCGCAGCGGGCGACAGCACATAGGCAGGGGTGAGCGAGCGACTGCTCGCGTAGCCCCTGTTACTAGAGTAAGTATGATGGGAGCCCCGTGCAACGGGGTGACAGCCTGATTTATAAGAGCGGTAGCTTTGGGATTTACACGTATGCAACCGTCAGTCAGCAAAAGGCTGTCGCCGCCGTTTCACGGGGCTCCAATAAAATTTTTGTACGATACCCGGGGCTGCGCCGCTGCGCGTCTTACCCCGCGCTATGTACTGTCGCCCCGTTTGCACGGGGCTTTTGAATTCCGCTCACCTTCGGTTCGCCGTACAGCTCTACAAATTGGAGATTGTAGAAAGGACTGGTTACGAGTTACGAAGTACTAGTTGATATGCTAGGCGGGCTTTTGCCCGCGAACAGCGTGGCCAATTCCACCGCTACTACTCCGCGCCTTAAAGCGCGGGCGACGGCGTACGCAAAGCTCAGCTTACCTTGTGGCGTAAGCCGCGAAATTTAACAACCAGTCCTTCGTAACTTCGGAATTCACACTTCGTCCTTCCAATTCCCCCTGGGTGGGCGTAACAAGCGAGCGAAGCGAGACGCGAAGCCCCCCCGCGGCGTCAGCCGCCGAACTCTATACATTCAACATTCAACATTCAACATTCAACATTACTCTTTCCCTCCTGCCACGCGAATCAACCGGGCACATTCGGTGTGGCCTTTACTTTCCGCCGCTTTCACGGGAGTCCTGCCATCCTTGTCCGCCTTGTTGACGTCAATACCGGGAACCGCCAGCAGGAGCTTCACACACTCGACGTGGCCCCAGTAGGCCGCATACCAGAGGGGAGTACTGCCTTCATTGCTCGCCTTGTTGACGTCAATACCGGGAGCCGCCAGCAGCAAACGAACGTACTCGGTGCGGCCCCAGTAGGCCGCATAGTTGAGGGGAGTCCAGACATCCTCATCCGCCTTATTGACATCGATATCGGGAGCCGCCAGCAGGAGCTTCACACACTCGCTGTGGCCATTCCGGGCCGCCCAGTAGAGGGGAGTTCTGCCATCCTCATTCGCCTTGTTGACGTCGATACCGGGGGCGGCCAGCAGCAGCTTCACACACTCAGTGTTGCCTTTATAGGCTGCACTCCAGAGGGGAGTACTGCCATCCTCATGCGCCTTGTTGACGTCAATACCGGGAGCCGCCAGCAGGAGCTTCACGCACGCGCTGTGGCCATTATTGGCCGCCCCGTAGAGGGGAGTCCAGCCATACTTGTCCGCCTTGTTGACGTCAATACCGGGGACAGCCAGCAGGAGCTTCACGCATTCGCTGTGGCCGTTATGGGTCGCCCGGTCGAGGGGAGTCTCGCCACCCTCATTCGCCGCGTTGACATCTGCCCCGGCGGCGATAAGCAGCGCCAGCAGTTCTTTGTCGCCTTTGCCGGCTGCGCTTCTTATCTTTCTGCTATATTCCGATTCGGAGATACCTTTCCCGCTGAGTGTACGGCGAGCTTTTCTGTCCGGCTTGTTTTTGGCTTCTGCAAGAGCGCTATCCCAGCCGAGGAGGGTGAGAAGTTGCTCATTTGAAAGAGAATCTGCCGTGACAGACGGATTGTTGCAGAAATCGGTGATGAATGAGCAGAATGCCGGAGGATCGGCGGGGAGTGTACCGTAACACCGGGAGAGAGTCTCTGAGGACAGCTTGGTGACAAGAGATTTGGCCGCTGCCGCGGTCTGTCGCAGGGAGTCGAAGTGTTGCAGCAGGGAGGACTGCTCGCTGAGAGATTGACCGGCTGCCACTCGCTCGGCAGCGGGGGCTATTTCCTGCTGCGCCGCCGAAAGCCCGGCATGCATCTGCTGCAACAGTTCGCCGAAGCGCTCAGTGTTGCGGGACAGTTCTTCGGCGGCCTTGCGCTCGGCCTCTTCCTTTGCCTTACGCTCGGCCTCTTCCTTTGCCTTGCGCTCGGCCTCCACTCGGGCAAGTTCATCGCGCAGTTGTTGGGCTGTTGCCTGACTGTGTTGATAGAGCACATACCCGCCCGGGATTCCCAGTGCGAGCACGAGAATTAACAGAATAAACGATACATTGGGGCGTGAGCGGCGTGCCGGTTCGGGTGCTACGGCGATGGGGGTGGTGGCAATTTCGGGCGTGGTGGGGGATGCCTGCTCCGGTGCCGGTTGCGGTGCAGGTACGGGGAGCACGGCGAGCCACTCGGCGGCGGTCTGCCAGCGATTCTTACCACGCAGGGCAAGGGCCTTGTCGATGGTGGCGAGGAATGCAGGACTGAATCGCCCGCGCAGCTCGGCGCGGGGAGCCAGGGGGAGCAGCGGGTCTTCCTCTGCGGCAAGACGTGCAATTGACTCCGGTGGACGGTTACCGGTAATGAGGCGGTAACAGGTGGCACCAAGGGAATACACATCCGTCCACGGGCCACGCTTAGCATCTGCGGTAATCTGCTCGATGGGCGAGTAGCCCGGTGAGCCCACGTGTGTGGCGGAGCGGTCGCTGATGATGGCACGCGCCGTGCCGAAGTCAATGAGCACGGGGATGCCGTCCTCTGTCAGCAGAATGTTGGCGGGCTTCACATCACGGTGGTAGATATTGCGGCCGTGCAGGTACTCCAGCGTGCTGAGCAGGGTGCGTAGAATGGGCAGCAGCCAGGATTCGGTGATAACACCGAAAGCAGGAGCAGCCTTCTGCAGCTCCTTACCGCCCACCCAGGGCATCACATAATAGGCCGTACCCAGTGCCTCGAAGGCCCCGAGCACCTTCACAATGTTGGGGTGGTTGAGCTGTGCCAGCAGGCGGGCCTCGTTCACAAATCGCTCGAGGTACCCGGCGTATTCCTGCAGCTCATCATCGGGGTTCGTAGCCGTCACCTGCAGGGTGTTAGGATTTCGCAAGGCACAGAAAGAGGGCAGGTTTTCCTTTATCACAACCTGCTCGCCACTGCCGATAATTTCTGCCAGGTAGGTGATACCAAACCCGCCCTGTCCGAGTGTATGGATGATGCGGTACCTCCCCAGCTCCACCCCGGCAGGCAGAGCCAGCAGGTTCTGACCTGCAGCTGTACCGTTTTTCTGCGAATTTCCTGTGCCCATATAGATGTGTCGATGATGTTATGAATCGAGGGATAAATGATGCGTATGGCATTGTAGCAAGTATATCTTATGATTTCAATGATATAATTGGGCAGCTATGCCACAAATTGGAGCTTGGTGAGCATTTACAATCTACAATCTACAATTTACAAAGTGTTGAGCTAGGCGGGCTTTTGCCCGCGGATATGCGTGTCTATCCCAGCGTTCACGCCCCTCGGCCGTAAGCCGAGGGCGGCGGTAAGTGTGATTACGGCTTCGCTTATCACAGGCGTAAGCCTGCATTCTCCTACATTGTAGATTGTAAATGGTAGATTGTAGATTCTGCTCGGCAAATTGCTCTTTA
>JAZRSQ010000094.1:0-12043 GCA_045651585.1 Akkermansia sp. | reverse complement strand
TACAAAGTGCAAAACTAGGCGGGCTTTCGCCCGCGGATATGCGTAGCCTTATTCCACCGCTACTGCCCGCGCTTTCAGGCGCGGGCGGCAGTAAGTGTGATTCCGGCTTCGCTTATCACAGGCGTAAGCCTGCATTCTCCTACATTGTAGATTGTAAATGGTAGATTGTAGATTCGCCTCGGCAAATTGCTCTTTGTTCAACCGAAAAGGTTGTTGAAAAAGCCCCACAGGCTGTTGCGTTTGCCACCGGCGGCCAGCAGGAGCTCCACGCACTTGCTGTGGGCATGTATTTCTGCTGTTTTGAGGGGAGTCCTGCCATCCTTGTCCGCCTTGTTAACGTTGATGCCCGGAGCCGCCAGCAGGAGCTTGACGCACTCGGTGCGACCATTGTATGCTGCCCAGTGGAGGGGTGTTTCACCATTGTCATTTACCCGGTTCACATCGATGCCTGAGGCAGCCAACATGAGTTTCACGCATTCGGTGTGTCCGCTCCACGCTGCCAAGTGGAGAGGAGCCCCCTCATTTATATTGATACCGGGAGCGGCCAGTAGCAGCTTCACGCACTCGGTGTGGCCGTTTTGTGCTGCCCTGGTGAGGGGTGTTTTGCCATGTATGTTCTGATTGACGTCGATACCGTGAGCTTGCAGTAGTAGCTTCACGCACTCGGTGTGGCCCTTTTCGGCCGCTATCTGGAGGGGCGTCCTGCCATCTTTGTCCGCCTTGTTGACGTCGATGCCCGGAGCGGCCAGCAGGAGCTTGACGCACTCGGTGTTGCCCTTTTCGGCAGCCAGTGAAAGGGGGGGCAGATGTCTCTTGTAGTGTCTACCAAATAATGCCGACCGGAAAGTCTGCCAGGCCGCCTTATTGACGTCGATACCCGGAGTCGCCAGCAGGAGCTTTACGCACTCGGTGTGGCCGTCCATGACAGCTCTGAAGAGGGGTGTCCTGTCATCCCTGTCCGCCATGTTGACGTCGATACCCGGAGCCGCCAGCAGGAGTTTCACGCACTCGGTGTGGCCGTTATGTAGCGCCAAGAAGAGGGGCGTATCCCCATACTTATCCATTGTATTAACATCTGCCCCTGCGGCGATGAGTAAGCGGACCAGTTCAGTATCGCCGGCTTCGGCGCATGCTATCAGTTTGTAATCGTATTCTCTTGGTTTGATGTTCTGCTTTTGCAGGAGTCTGTGGGCCTCATCGCGTGAAAGTTGTTGTTGGAATTGAAGCTTTGTCAGAGGGGCGGGGGATGTTACGGTAATGGATTCCGGCTCTGTTGATGTTTTGTCGGGGGAGTTCAGTGCGTCCAGCCACTCTTGTGCGCTCTGCCAGCGCTCAGCGTGGTTCAGGGAGAAGGCTCTATCGATGCTGCTGAGCAGGGCGGGAGAGAATCGCCCGTGCAGCTCACTGCGGGGAGCGAGCAGGGTGGTACCCGGGGCGGCGAACATACGGTCGGTGAAGTTCGGCGGGGTCCGGCCGGTTATCAGGTAGTGGCAGGTGGCAGCGAGGGAGTAGAGGTCCGTCCATGGGCCGGGGGTTGCGTTGGTGGACATTTGCTCGGGTGGAGAAAAACCGGGAGTTCCTACCCGGGAGTGGGTGTGGGTGGCAATGATATGGCGAGCGGCGCCGAAGTCGATGAGTATGGGCTCACCCTCGGGCGTCATCAGAATGTTGTCGGGCTTGATGTCGCGGTGCAGCAGGTTCTGCGTGTGCAGGTAATCGAGAGCTCCCAGCAATTTGCTCAGGATGGACAGCAGTCGGTCCTCTGTTATGCGGTCGTCTGCCAATGCACACTCGTGCAGGGGGGTGCCGTTGATATGGTCCATCACATAGTAGGCTGTTCCCTGTGCTCGGAAGGAGGTCAGTACCGGTACGATATGGGGGTGCTTCAATTGGGTGAGCACTTTGGCCTCATTCAGGAAGGAGTCCAGTGCCCAGTTGTAGTGCTCTAAGTTAGCAACTCCGTCTGCCCCGACTGTTTGGTCGGCTGTATGGCGCAGGGAGTATGCAGAGGGGTAGTTCTCTTTGATGACGACGAGACGCCCTGTTACATTTTCCTCGGCCAGATAGGTAATACCGAATCCGCCCTGCCCGAGCACGGATTGGATGGTATAGGTATCTCGCAGCGTGTAGCCCACCGGCAGGGCTGATGATTGTATGGTATTGTTTGCTGACATGCGGATTGATTTTACCAGATAAAACGTGGAATGAAAAGAATCTTTGTTCTATCAGACGACAAGAGATACCGGAATGTTGAAAAAAATCTGTTTTTAAGTTGGAATATAGAGTGCGCCTTTGGTGCCGCAGTGATATTGAGCCTGCGGCTCAGTGATATTGCTCTGCTGCGCAGATCCGTGGATGAGACGGGGTAATTAACATTTGCCCGTGTAGTTGTATGGGGAAACTTGCAGGCATATGGAATGTCGGTTAAGTGAACTCAGTCGATAATTCTGTCGATGGAGCCCATTCGTCCTCCGTGATTAGCGCCTGCCGCTTTCAGCAGCTTCACGCACTCGGCGTGGCCATTCGAGGCAGCCAGGTAGAGAGGTGTTCTGCCATCTCTGTCTGCTATGTTGACGCTGATACCGGGGGCGGTGAGTAATAGTTTTACACACTCGACGTTGCCCAGACATGCAGCCAAGTGGAGAGGAGTGCCGTCATCTATGTCTGCCATGTTGACATCGATACCGGGCGCGGTGAGTAATAGTTTTATGCATTCGGTGTGGCCGTCCATGACCGCTCTGTAGAGGGGAGTCCATCCGAGGTCACACTGCTTGTTGACATTGATACCGGGCGCGTTGAGTAATAGTTTTACGCACTCGGCGTGGCCGTCCATGACCGCTCTGTAGAGGGGAGTCCATCCGAAGTGACACTTCTTGTTGATAGCAGCCCCTGCGGCGATAAGCAGGCGAACCAGTTCGGTTCGGTTCTTACCGATGCTTATATTCAGTTCGTAGTCGTATTCATCGGGTGTGATTTTCTGCTTCTTCAGTAGTTTGCGGGCTTCATCGCGTGAAAGATGGGGGAGTACAGGTTGCTGAGATTGTGGCTGCGTGGGTAGTATAGTCTCTGTCAGTGTCCCGGGGGCGACTGTAGCATTCAGCGCATCGAGCCATTCCTGAGCGCTTTGCCAGCGGTCGGCACGCTTCATTTGCAGGGCGTGGTCTATGGTGGCCAGTAGAGTCGGGGTATAGCGGTCGTGCAGTTCGCTGCGGGACTGCAGGGGGATATACTCATCCTCTTCCAAGCGTTCGAGGGCATCCGGCGGGGCGTAGCCGGTGATGAGTGCATAGCAGGTAGCCCCCAGAGAATACAGGTCGGTCCAGGGGCCGGATTGGCCTTTGCCTGATATCTGTTCGACCGGGGCGTAGCCCGGTGTATAGTGGCAAGTGAGTGTACGGTTGGTGTTTGCAGAGCGTACCAGACCGAAATCAATGAGTACAGGCGTGTCTTTGGCATCCATCAGGATGTTGGAGGGCTTAATGTCACGGTGCATCAGGTTGTAACCGTGCATAAAATGCAGGGTGTTCAGCAGGCAGCACAATACGGGCTTCAACTCGTATTCTCTTAATTTATCGGGCGGCGACATGGCGTCGAACAACTCGTTGCCGCCGATATGGGGCATGACGTAGTAGGCTGTGTTGAGCTCCTTGAAGTGTGCATTCACACGCACGATATTCGGGTGATTGAGGGTGGAGAGCAGTTCGGCCTCCTCCTCAAAGCGCAGCAGGGTTTTGCTGTAGAACTCCTCCAGTCCCCGCACGGGGCACAGCTCGTAAGTGTTGGGATTTCGAACCGCTACTCCCAGAGGGAAATTCTCCTTTATCACTACATCCAGATTGAGGTTGCGGTAGGTATCCACCGCGCGATAGGTCATGCCGAAACCGCCGCCGTCGCTCAATATCCCCGAAATTCTATAGCGGTTGTGTAACAGGTAACCAATAGGAAGAGGCCGACGCAGGTGGAGATAACTCTCTTCTGCATCTGTTGTTGTGGGAGAAGAATAAAGCGACTGCGATTTCATAAGCTGTGGATTGATGTTGTCTGAGAAAAACGTGGAATGAAAAGAATCTTTATTCTATCAGACGACAAGAGATTGCGGAATGTTGAAAAAATCTGTTTTTAAGTTGGAATATAGAGTGCGCCTTTGGTGCCGCAGTGATATTGAGCCTGCGGTTTTTTAAGTTCGGCTTCGCCTCACCGTGAAGAACAGTCCTTCGGCCTGTCGTGAAGAACGGCTGCGCCGTTGTGAAGAATGGCCGTTCCGGCCATGGTGAAGAACTCGCCGCTTGCGGCGAGTGGATTGGGTTCCCCGATTAGCCCTTGTATACAGTACCCGGGTAGGTATGCGTGTTGGCGGGGAGGACGCGGCCGGGCAGAATCACGCATTTGCAGCCTATGCGGCAGTGGTCGCCGACGTAACAGCCCAGTTTATTGGTTCCGGTGGCGTGGAGTTCGCCCTGCCAGGGCATGCGGATTTCGCCGGCGTCGTGCCGGAAATTGCTGAAGATGCAGCCACCGCCCACGTTCACGTCGTTCTCAATAACGGAGTCGCCCACGTAGGTGAGGTGGGATATGAATACCTGATTGCCCAGCAGGCTGTTCTTGACCTCCACGGCATTGCCAATCACGCAGTTGTCGCCCACGCTCACGTGACCGCGCAGGTAGGCATTCGGCCCGATGGAGCAGTTGCGGCCTATGCGTACATGTCCTTCAATCACGGTGCCGGCCTTCACCACGGAGCCTTCTCCCAGCTCCAGCACACCATCCACCACCGCCAGCGGGTGCACGGTGCCGCGACAATCGGGGCGGAGCTGCTCCAGTTCGGCGGCACTCTCTTGCAGGCGTTGCCAAGGGGGGACGGTACTCATGAGGTTGCGGGAGTTACAGGCTTATTTTTTCTTGAGGCCCACATGCAGGCGATTGCAGGCGCTGACCATGTGCTCGTAGGCCGAGTAAATCTGCCCGGGTGCACGGTCCTCGAAGAGGGGGAGGGGTTGGGCGTGCTGGTAGCGGCGGTCGGCGCGGTCGCGCTCCTGCCCGCTGAATACGATGTTCAGGTCTGCCTGCGGGCATTCCCGCCACGGGCCGCCAATGGCAGCCGCTAAATCCTTGAAATGGCGGTAGGGTTGGCAGTACACATTCACCCAGTAGTCCACGCCTTCGGCGCGTTCGCGGGGGTGGGAGCGCTCGCGACAGCTCACGGCATCGAGCGTGACAACAACGGTGCGCCCGTGCGGGGTGTTGAGGTGTCGCAGCACATCCATGATGGCGGAGCCGCCGTAACTGTGCCCCACAAACACGAGGTCAGCCCCGGGGTTCGCCTGCAGGAAGGCGCGTAATTCCCGCTGAATGAGCGAGGTGCTGTGGAAGAACAGGCAACCGCGCCCGCCATCCCAGGCGTAGAAGGCGCGCACCTGTTTGCCCTGAGTGGGCAGGGGTGGCATGCACTCATACACGCGGCGATGGTGGGTAAGTACTTGCTCTGTAAAACCGCCGATGAAAATCACCGCCACGTCTGCCTGTTCGGTGGTCAGGCGTTGCTGCAGGCGACGTCCTATGAATGAGGTATCGGGGACGGGGTAAATCCCCTCCGGTGGTGGGGGCTGCTGCTGGCAGGCGCTCAGGGTAAGGAGCAACAGGGCAGCGGCCAACTGGCGGCTCCTGCTCATGGGCGTATATCCACCACCTTGCGCAGGTGGGGCAGCAGCAGGCGGTACAGGTCGCGGCTGTCGGCCTCGGAAAGTTCAATGTCGTCCATCAGCACCTTGTCGCCCTCCACACGACCGCCCAGGCACTGGTAATTGCTGCCGTAGAGGTAGAACACGCCCTTGACCATGTCTTCACGCAGTCCGGGTATGTTGTCACGGTAGTGGCTCTCGTGCACCACGCGCATTTCGCCATGGCGCAGGATGGTGCGCAGGTGGCGTGCCTCGCCCGGGCTGAGCGGGTGGATTTGCTCCGGCTCCAGCAGGAAACCCGGTATGCAGGGGGTCACGGCGATGACGTCGGATGTCAGTGTTTCGGCAACCGATTCCTGTGCTACAGAACCGTAGCGCTGCGTGCAAGTCACCAGCAGAGCGGCGCTCGCCAGTGAAACCAGAATCGCAATTACTGTGGTTTTCCTCATCATCGTGTCCTTTCCTGTACTGTGCATTCTAGCCTTTTCGGCCGTGCCATGCAAGTAAAATCGACATTTTTGTCCAAAACAAAGCATCAATTGCCCCTCTGTCAGGCCTGAATGAGCTTATCTTTCAGTTCAGCGACCAGTTTTCGCATGCTGCGGGTCAGCAGTGCCACCACGGCATCGAAGCCCTCGGGGCCACCGTAATAGGGGTCGGGAACCGAGCGTTCGCGCTCGTCGGCAGCGAACCACTGCCACATGCCACGCACGCGGGCGGCATCGGCACTGTTGCGGGAGAGGGAAAGGATGTCCTGCTCGTTGTACTCATCCTGCGGTACAATGAGGTCGAACTCGCTGAAATCCGCACGGCGGAAGGTGCGGGCACGGTGGCCACCATAGCTGTAACCGGCGCGCTCCAGTGCGGCGAGCATGCGGCGGTCGGGGCGGCTGCCGGTATGGTACGAGGCCGTTCCGCAGGAGTCCGCCTGCACGTACCCGGCCAATCCTTCCTCTGCCGCCACGGCATTGAAGATAATCTCGGCGGCGGGGCTGCGGCAGATATTGCCCAGACAGACGAACAGAACTCGGTAAGGTGCAGGGGTGCTCATGATAAAAACGTAATATTCAGTGAAAAAGCGGTTGACGCAACGGCTCGGTTCTGGTATGAACCCTTTTGTACCGCCACAGTATAGCACAGAGCCATGAATATTGCACGCCTGAAATCCGAGCCCGAGATATTTTATTCCCTGCAGGGGGAAGGCCCCCGCACCGGCACACCGGCGGTATTCCTGCGCCTGTCGGGTTGCAATCTGCACTGCAGCTGGTGCGATACCCGCTACAGTTGGCTGAGCGGTTGCGAACTGAGCGCAGCAGATGTGGCTGCACGCGTGCTCAGCTACGGCTGCTCTTCGCTGGTAATCACCGGTGGTGAGCCGCTGCTGCAGGCTGCCGATATGGAGGAGTTGCTTGCCCTGCTGCCGGCCGACATGCACGTGGAGGTGGAGACTAATGGCACTCTGCCACCCACTCCCGCGCTGGCTGAGCGCGTGAACCAGTGGAATGTGTCCCCCAAGTTGCCTCACTCCGGCAACGATGCTGCTCAGGCTATCTGCCCCGGTGCTCTGGCTGCTTTCACCGCTACGCAGCGCGCATGGTTTAAGTTTGTGGTACGCAGCGAGGAAGATTGGCCTGCCATCGCTGCTCTGCAACTGCCACAACAGCGCATTATCCTTATGCCCTGCGCCACGACCCGCACGGAGCTCAACAACGCTCGCCCCATTGTGGCCGAGCTCTGCCTGCGCCACCACGTGCGCCTCGGCGATCGCCTGCACATCGTGCTCTGGAACGATGAAAAGGGAAAGTAGTGGATTTATTATTTTGAATTTTTGATTTTGAATTTTGAGGGAGCGCTTTCGGTGGGCGGAAGCAAACTCCTCATTTTGTAGATTGTAGATGGTAAATAGTAGATAAATTTTACATTTCCTGCCAAAATAGTAGAAATTAGTGTTGACAGGTGTGCTTGAGTGTGGTAATTTGGAACCGTTCCGAATATCGGATAGAAAGGAAACAAAAACGATGAGCAATTATACGTCTACCACCGTACATGAGGGCAGCATGCGCTGCAGGTCAGAATTCCGCCAAGGTGCAACAACATTCACTACAGATGTGAGTGCAGCTGTGGGCGGGCTGGGTGAACTACCTTCGCCGGCTCAGCTACTGGCAGCATCGGTAGCGTCCTGCATGGCCAGTATGATGGCCTTTGTGGGTGCCCGCCGCGGGTTGGATACTTCGGGTGTCAGCATATCGGCCGGGTATGAGGAAGGTAAGAACGGCATAAGCGCTCTGAACTTTCATATAACCGTATCGCGCCCGACCACGCAGGCAGAACGCGCTGTGCTCGAGGCTGCGGTGAGGAATTGCCCTGTGGGTGCAGCGATTGCTCCCACGGTGGAAAAGAGAATAATTTGGTCCTGGGCAGACTAACCCCCAGGGTGTAACAGACAGAGAGAGAACACAACTACCCCATTAATCGGGAGCGGAAGAGAGGACCGCTCCCGGTTCTTTTTATATCGGCGGGAGCAGAATACCCCAAAAAATGAGGGGGAGAGGCGGGAACTGACTCCCGGCTCTCCCCCGAACCCCTGTATTATGAAAAACTGTCCGGTGGGGTGTGGTGCTGGCCCTTAGCTGAGGTGCATGGGCATGAGCACGTAGAGGAACTCATCTGCCACGCGCATGACGCCGGGGCTGGAGGAGTCGATGAGGTCGAGGGCTACTTCGCCGTCGCCTACGGCCTTCAGCGGAGCCAGAATGAAGTCGGCGTTGAAGGTGATGGCAATCTCGCGACCGTCGTAGTCGATGGGCATCTCTTCGTTAGCCTCACCCAAGTTCACGGCGCTGGACTGTACCTCCATCACACCGGGAGCAAAGCGGAAGCGAACGGTGTTGGCCTTCTCGGCGGAAAGGAGGGATACGCGACGCACGGTCTCGTTGAGCTCGGCGGCGGGCATGATGATGCGCTCGTTGCGACGGCTGGGGATTACCTGACGGTAGTTCGGGTAATTGCCATCGATGAGCTTGGTGACCAGCAGGGTGTCGCCGAAGTCGAAGGAAGCCTGGTTGGAGGTGATGCGCACGAGCACGTCGCCGCTGTCGCCGAGCAGGCGGTGGATTTCAGCTACGGCGCGGCTGGGCAGGTTGATGTCCACCTGCTGAGATTCGGGGAATTCGAGCTCGTTCTCGAAGAGGGCCAGACGGCGGCCATCGGTGGCAACGAGGGTGAGCTTACCATCGCGGAAGCAGGTGTAGATACCGTTGAGGATGTAGCGGGTGCCGTCGTTGGAGATGGCGAACTCGGTGTAGCGGAAACCGCGGTTGAGCATGCCCTGGGGCACTTTGAACTCGCGGGCTTCCTTGAAGATGGGAAGGCTGGGGAACTCCTCTGCCAGCAGACCGTTGAGCTTGAACTGAGCGCGGTTGCAGCGAATGGTAGCGATGGAGCCCTTGGTGTCGATAGCGACCTCGCCATCACGCATTTCGCGAATGATGCTCTGCAGCTTCTTGGCCGGCAGGGTGATAGCGCCGGGGGTTTCTACCAAGCAGGGCACCTTGGCCAAAATGGTGAGCTCCATATTCGTGGTAGTGAGCTTGAGCTCGCCGTCGGCGGCCTCGAGCAGCACGTTCGAAAGTATGGGCATGCTGGGGCGGGTGGATACGACACCGGCCACTTTGTTCAGACCATCCAGCAGAGTTTGTTTGGCTAATGCGAATTTCATCTTTGCGCTCCTTCTGTTTTTCTGCATTGTACAGATTTTTTTACACCAACGCAAGCATAAAGATGGCCAATCCCCAGATTTTCCATGCTTTTTTTCGTAATACCGCCATATATTGGGGAGGGGGAGGGAGGTTGGATTTTTAATTTTGGATGTTGAATGTTGAAAGTTACAAGTTCCGTTCGCTCCGCTCACCCCCTAAGCAAAGATGTACAAGCGCTGATGCTCCGCGCCTTTAAAGCGCGGGCAGTAGGTACAGCATAGGCTCCGCTAATCGCTCGCGCAGCGAGCCGAGCCCTATACTTTCAACATTCAATATTCAACATTCAACTTCTCTTTAGCGGTTGTCCGCTGCCTTTGAGCAGGAGCAGGGTGAGCTCCGGCGGGCAGAAGATGCGCACGGGGAAGGAGCTGGTGCCGGTGCCGCGGGTGATGTATATTTGCTGCCCTTCGGTTTTGCCGGGGTGCAGGCCACCGCGTAACGTGTCGGCTGACCAAGTCCCGGGGCTATATACCGGTTTGCCACCGGGCCAGCAGACCTGCCCGCCGTGAGTGTGCCCCGAAAGTACGAGCTCGCCACCGAGCTTGTACTTCATGAAGTGCATGGGGCTGTGGGAGGCCACAATGAGCGGTTGATCTTTGGGCAAGGCTTTAGGCTCGAAGCGTTTTTTCTGCGGACCGGGTGGGAGTTCCTCGAGCCTGAATCGGAACCCGCGCAGCAGGGCACGGCAACCATTGGCGAATTGCAGTTGAGCGTCCTTTGCCTCCACGCAGGTGAAGCCCTGTTGATTGAAAGGCTGCTTAACCTTGTTGGCGCGTGTGTAGCGATCGTGATTGCCGAGTATATAATACACGGGGCAATGCTCGCGCAGGGGCGCCAGACGCCGGGCCAGTTCGGTCATGGGCATGTTGCGGGCGTCGTCCGAGCCCTTGTGATAGTCGCCCAGCAGGATGACCGCCTCGGGGTTGAGAGCGATGGCGGCGCGTACCTGCTCATCTACCCAGTCTCCATCGGCTCGGCTCACATGCAGGTCTGCCAGCAGCACCACACGGGCAGGGGCGACATCTGCCGCCCAGCCGGGAATCTCGACGGTTGTCTCCTGCACCTGCAGGTTGCGAGGCTCGCCTAACAGGGCGTAAAGTACGGCACCGGCGGCGCTCAACAGAGCTGTTGTCATAGCCATGGGTCTGGTAAATCGCAGTTTCACCGTTGGTGGTGCGTTAGCTGATTTCCAGCGATACAGGGCAATGGTCGGAGCCGGTGATGTCGGCATGAATCTGTGCTGAGGTCACGCGCGGCAGCAGCCCTTCGCTCACGCAGAAGTAGTCGATGCGCCATCCCACGTTCCTGGCGCGTGCACCACCGCGGAAACTCCACCATGAGTAGGCATCCCTCGCATCGGGGTGCAGGCGGCGGAAGGTATCGGCAAAGCCGGCCCCCAGCAACTCGGTGAACCCGGCGCGCTCTTCATCCGAAAAGCCGGCGCTGAAGTGGTTGGTCGCCGGGCGGGCAAGGTCAATTTCCTCGTGCGCGACATTCAAATCGCCGCAGAAGACCACGGGCTTTTTCTCTGCCAGACCGCTCACGTAGGCGCGGAAAGCAGCGTCCCACTCCTGGCGGTAGGGCAGGCGGGCCAGTTCATTCTGCGAGTTGGGGGTATAGCAGTTCACCAGATAAAAGTCCTCGAACTCCATGGTGGCCACGCGGCCCTCGGTATCGTGCTCCGCCACACCTATGCCGGTACTTGTGCTCAGCGGTGCCACGCGGGAAAGGATGAGCACGCCCGAATAACCGGGGCGCTGCGCCGGGTTCCACAGTGCGTGCGGCCAGCTTGCCAGCCACAGGTCAGCCACCTGCTCGGGGCGTGCCTTAATCTCCTGCAGGCAAAGCACATCTGCCGCCAAGCTATCCATTTTCTCGGCCAAGCCCTTGCCAAGGGTGGCTCGCAATCCGTTCACATTCCAACTTACCAGTTTCATCTTGCCGACATAGTACCGCATGCACCGCCCACCTGTCAAAATAAATCGACCGAATTGATAGGAAAATGACACAACACCCGCCACGCCCCATGCTCGGAAATGCCGACTCGCACCCCCGAATTCCCCGAAAAAATGCCATCCACGCAAAAAAAATCAAAAAAAATCAATTTTACACTTGCCAAAGCTCTCCACATCGTGTATACTTCGGCCACGCGCTACAAGCGCAGCAACCACATGGCAGGGTAGCTCAGTGGTAGAGCAGAGGACTCATAAGCCTTTGGTCGGGTGTTCAAATCACCTCCCTGCTATTATGAGAGCGGTCGTAACCAAGACAAAATGGTAACGACCGCTCCTTTTTTGTGCCTAGATTTCAGCGACTTATAAAATCGCAACTCATAATGAAAACCGGACTTCCCGGGCTGATTTTGTATCCATTTTGCCCCCGTTTTGCAGCCAAAAGGACTCGCTTAGACTCGTGCGTTCACAGTCACATTACATGCAATCGACTCAATATCCGTAGCTTAAATAGCAAAAAAACGGTGTCTATCAGTCAAATCACATTGCTTGCCTTGCAAGTGTTGAAAATGAGTCTTTTGTGACGATTTACTCATAACGGAAAAAGTCATCCGATTTTGATTCACAGTCACAAAAGAAAAAGTAATAAAAACCT
>JAZRSQ010000093.1:0-93463 GCA_045651585.1 Akkermansia sp. | reverse complement strand
TCTTCTTTTGTCTTGGCGGCGTTGCGCTCAGCCATGATGGCTTTCTTCTCCTCTGCCCAGTAATGCTGCACCTTGTTGTACATGTTCACGGCGGTGTATTTATCCACCGATACCACCATACCCTTGCCAAGGAAGCCACGGCGGGGGAAATGATGCGCAATGTCGCTGGCTATCTTATCAAGGCGGTCTTCACGCTTGATAACTTCCAGAATCCGGGAGGAAGAGTTTTCCAGCAGTCGCGCCTCTTCCTCGTTGAGGTTTTCCTGTTCGATGATTTCCACCACATCATCATCCAGGAAATCATTTTTCAACCACGCCCCCGGCACGCGGCGGCTGTAGAACAGCGGTACAGTAGAACCATCTTCCACAGACTGGGCAAAGTTGTACTCTGACACATAGTTGCCGAACCACTGATTCGTCAGTCGCTTGGAACCCAGCAGCGGTGTGCCCGTAAAGGCCACAAAGTTGGCATTCGGAAGCGCAGCACGCATATTCTCCGCAAGGTCTTTGTACTGGGTACGGTGCGCTTCATCCACCAGCACAAAGATATCATCCCGGGTTGTCAGGATGGGGTATTTCTTCGTCTTATCGTAGCGGAACTTGTGAATCAGAGTGAAGATGAATTCCTTGTTCTTAGTCAGGTATTCACGCAGCTGCTTGCCGTCCTTGGGCTGCCATTCATCATGGTTGCCAATGACCTCCGTGCGCAGGAAGTTCTTGTGAATCTGGGTGTCCAGATCTTCGCGGTCGGTGATAATCAGGAAGGTGAAGTTTCCTTCCACCTTGCGCTTCACCTTGCGGGCAAACATCACCATGGAATAGGATTTACCACTGCCCTGCGTATGCCAGAACACACCTAGCTTGCCCTTCAGCTCCTCGCGGCGAGCCACGGCATCCATCAGGTTATTCACGCCCAGATACTGGTGATTCTTGGCTATGATCTTGTACTTCTGGCTCTCAAAGAGGATGAAGTTCTCGATATAGTCAATCAGACGCTCTTTCCGCAGCAGACCGTTTATAAAATGGGTAATAGAAAGTCCGGTCTCCCGGATCTCGCCGCGCTTCGGCTTTTCTTTCTCGCTGTCTACCTTCAGCCACTCAAAGAAGAAGTCATAGCTGGCGTTGAATGCCCCCAGCTTGGTTTCCAGCCCGTTTGAGATCACACAAATCTGGTTAAAGGCGAAGAGATTGGGGATATCCCTGCGGTAATTTTGCAGATTGGTGTTGTAGGCCTCCTCCACCTTCACGACGCTGTTCTTCAGCTCAATGAACACCATGGGCAAGCCGTTCACGAAGATGAGTACATCAGGCCGGCGGGGGTACACCTTCCCCTGTATCCACATCTGCGATACGGCAGTAAAGGTATTGTTCTGCGGATTATTGAAATCCACCAGCTGCACAAAATCAAAATCCTCCTTGCCGTTGCGGCGCAGTGTCACCTTGATACCGTTGCGAATCTTATTGTACAGCTCATAGTTGGTGGCTACCATGTCGGTGCCGGTGTAATCCCGGCGCAGTTTCTGCACCTCTTCCTCGATGATGTTTTCCGGGATGTGCGGATTGATGCGCACTAGGGAAGCCTTCAGAACCTCCGGCAAAACACATTCTTTCTTGGATGCACGCCCGGTACCGTCGTTCAGATCCTCACGCTTGCTGGGATCCGGGTCGCAATATATCCGCGTGTAGTTGAATTCCGGCTGACCAAGCCGCTCCATGACGGCTTGCTCTATGTCATCCTCTGTGATGTATTTTGCCATATCGATTCTCCATAGGGTTATACTTCGAGCTTGCCGCTCATCAGACGGGGTAACAGCATGTCGCGCTGCTTGATAAGATTCGCATTCATGAGGTTTAGCTTTTCCATTTCATGGAACATCGGGGCAACGGAACAAACATACTTACTAATAAGATTGTCTTTAGGTAGTAACACCTTAATTTTCAAAATATCTTGAGGTTTCAAATGCAAAACATTTGCTCCATTGGCAAACTGTGCAATGTGACGTGAAACCTTACCGTATTTGAACATTGCATAAAGGAAAAGATTGTCTATCGATGATGAAATCTTAATTAAATCCGCAGATATAACAGATGTGCCTTCCAGCTTCGGCACAATCGCAACTGAACCAACAGTGCGTCTGTCTTGCGTCATATCCGTCACACCCATTACTAAGTCACCACAGCAAACAACTTGCTGTTGTTTGTATTTACCATCGTACTTCTTAGTTCCATCCTGTCTAAAACCTCCATAGGACTCGATGTTTTTTAAATTTATAAGGTTGAGTCCTTCTTCCACATTGATTTCGTCGGACGAGTACGATATCCCCCGGACTATCTGTAGTATATCGCTAAGACGTGTATATTCAGCCGATTTCTTTATATTCTTGTATGAGAACCATTCCTTGTACAGATTCTCAGACATTTTCTCCAGAATCTTGATGCGCCTGCTGTTGTTTTCAAGCAAGTCATCGTAGGCGGAAATTACTTTCGCAATCTTAACCTGAACATCATAATCAGGGGCATAAAACTTTACTCTTCTCAGTTTATCTAACGATAAATTGTCTTGCGTGGTGCCTTTTGAAATTTGTTGCATATAGACCTTAAATTCGTCCAATAAATATTTAACGAATTTAAGGTCTGCCTTATTTTTCTTTGGAACAAATCCCACCACACTATCGGGGAAGCAGGCATCAAACCCTAATATGGCACTTTCTGCAATGTTTGCAGCTATAGTTATGCAAAGAGTGTCTTTAGGCCATAATCTACTTTGGGCTAGGCCAAATTCTGAATATGTGGTATCAAACTCAGTTATATAAAGATTAGCTTTTTTTACATCACCTGTTTGAATGAACGGGTATTTGCCGCCAAATAAGCGGGCATCATTTCGAGGCCTGTGTTTGGACTTTCCTCGATTTATGTCACCCAAGTCATCTATACGACACACATTCCACATCATTACTTCTTCTCCAACAGTAAATTAAGATTTTTTGTAATAGTATCTTGCAATTTAGAGGATGCCTCATTCAATGTATGCAACTCCTCATTCAACGCCAGCATCTCAGCCTTAAACTCCTCTGCTGTCAGGCCATCGTCCTCAATCACCACGCCGACATAACGCCCGGCATTGAGGGAATAATCCTGGTCGATGATGCCGTCCTCGCCATCAAGCTTGGCAACCTTGCACATCCCCACGACATCGCAGTACACGCCGTCCGGGAAGCGCTCGGTAAGCCAATCGATTTGAGCTTGATAATAAGCCTTGGTCTTTTCATCCTTATCATCGGAAGTTTCCGGGGCGGCAGCCATGGACTCCCTATATTCCGCGAGCAGGTCGGCGTATGCCTGAGTATCGCCCTCGTACAAGCGGGAGATAATGCCGATATTCTTAATCTGCTCATCGCTGAACTTGCGGTGAGCGCGATCTATCTGGGTGAACACATTGCGGGCATCGATAAAGAGGATTTCATCCTTTCTTTCGGTGGCAGCCTTGGACTTATCGAAGAACCAGAGCGTGGCGGGCAAAGTGACAGAGGCGAACATATTGGAGGGAAGCGTTACCATCTGGCTGATGATGCCCTCCTCAATCATCTTCTTGCGGATTTCGTACTCGCTCTTTCCTGCATCGGAAGCAGAGTTAGCCATGACCAGCGCAGCCTTGCCGGACTCATTCAGCGCGGAGGCAAAATAAGAAATCCAGAGATAGTTGGCATTCGGCACCGTCTCCTTCTTGTCGCTTTCCTTCTTGCCGGTGGCTTTGGTCTTGTTTCTGGGGATGCCGTAGGTATTGAAACGGGCATCGTCCTTCACTTTATCATATACCACCTCGTCCACATTAAACGGCGGGTTAGCCATCACATAGTCGAAGTTACCAACGGCATCGTGGGGGTCGGAATAGAAGGAGTTAGCCTCGATAATGTCACCGCGCACGTTATTGAGCAGCAGGTTCATCTTGGCCAGTTTCACCGTGTCCGGCTCCTTTTCCACGCCATAGCAGCGGAACTTGAGCGTATCAACCGCGCCGGCGTTGTGCTGGTGCATGAAGCGGGCAGCCTGCACAAACATGCCACCGGAACCACAGGCCGGGTCAAGAATCTTCTTGTCGCCACCGGATGTAGGCTGTAACACCTCCACCATGTAACGCACCACCGAGGCGGGGGTATAGAACGTGCCGCCGTCCTTACCCTCTGCAAGAGCAAAGCTGCCGAGGAAAAACTCGTAGATCTCACCAAAAAGGTCGATACCGATATCCTCCGGGATATCCTTGAACACGCGCACAATCTTGGAGAGTAGCTCAGGTTCTTCCTCCGGCACAAGCTGGCCGTATACCTCCTTGGGTAGCACCCCGGCCATCTTGTCGTTATTGTCCTCGATAGCTTGCATGGCATTCTTTACCAGAATAGCCTTGTTGGCATCATCCGGAGCGTCGTTGATTACATCGAAATACGCCTCCGGCGGCAGGTAGAACCCACAGACCTCTATGGAAATTTCCTTAAGCGACTTCTCCCTACGCGTACCCTTGCGTTCGTTGTACTTAGCCTCAATCTCTGCCTTGTGCTGCTTATAGCGAATATCTGCATAGCGCAGGAAAATCAGGCCGAGAATGGGCTGTCCATACTTATTGGCAGCCAGATGGGCACCGGCACGCAGCATATCTGCTGAATGCCAGAGATCGTCTTTTAACTTCTTTAACTCCTTGTCGGTCATGTGTGTAAAATCTCTTTTCCGGGATGCAGAGGATAGCTGACACACCGCTATCCTCACCCCATAATTCGGTTTCTTAGTGTAGCATTTTTAGGCAGCTGAGTCAAACCCATAGCCCCGTTTCAGCGTGTAATAACGCCTTTTATGGCAGTTATTTCCACTCACGCTTTCTCTCCTCGTAAAACTGGATGGTTTCATCCCCATACAGTTCATGAACAGTATTCTGACAACGGATGAAAAGTCTACGTCCATTCAACCAGACCAGTTGAGATCTGGGTGTTACTACAAGCTTACAGATAAGCTTACCGCTGCGTTCATCCTTTTTCACGCGTACGCTCACGTTACGGCTTGCAAGAGAGCCAAGCACCCGGGATATCGTATTCTGGAACTTCAGAGTAATACCATCGATGGTCAGTTTATATGTAAAACGATCCGAGGTGTCATCATTGATGAACTCCAGGTCTTTTTCGATGCCGCATACGGTACCGTCATCACGGTAGCCGATGTAAATGGTGCCTCCGTTACAATTCATGAAAGCTGCAACCTGACGCATGATTTCCTGGCCGAGCTGCTTTTCGATATCCGCAATACCATCGCAGGTGAAGACAAAAGAGCTCTTGTATTCAACGGTCTGTCCTTCCTCCCCGATATGATCGCTTTCAATCGTTTCCACCTTGGCTGCGATATCCGCAATAGACTGCGTTTTGCTAGGAGCAAGAGACAGACGACCGTTAACGATGTTGCGAACCTTGAGCTGGATCATTGAACCCACCGTGTGCTTATTTCTTCCGGAAGCACGGTAACGATGAAGGATGCCAACAATGTTATCTTTCACCGTAAGGTTGTTCTCCTCAATTTTGACTACCTCAAAATCGTACTGCTCGCCAACATTGAAAGTCTTGGCAATAGTAGCAACATCGGGATGAACAAACTTCAGGCAGACTGGGCCAATGTCCTTGATTTCGAGCTGGATTCGCTCGCCGACACTATATCGTTTCCCCTCGTGGGGGAGGTAATGTTTGATGCCGTAGTGATCACGGAGGATATTCTTAGCCAGGACTTCTCCGTTGTCCATAAGAGTACCTTGAGGAACCTCCACGGAGAAAGTATATTCCTGTCCGATAACGTAGTGTTCCTGCAACAGGGTGGAAATGTCCTGCACCAGCACAGGAAACTCTGTAGGTATGTTCCCAATGCGGTTAAAATCCTGAACATAGCACATCAGGACACGGGTGTCGTAATCATCCTGTTCCCAATCCTGCTGGAAGGGGAGTACACGGGTGCGGAAACACAGGTGCTCATAGCCGCGCATGGTTTCCTTGCCCTTATAGCGCAGGACGAAATAATCTGCACCGTTCCAGGTCTGCTTACGGCTAATGCGGAAAGGATATACTTTGTGGAGAATAAACATGGAAGAAAAAGGAAGAGAGAAAAGTTAACGGGTGAGAGATTTACTTACGCAGCTTTTTGAGGAGTTCATCAAGCTTCTGCTGCTTAATCTTGATGAGAGCTTCAAGCTCGTTGATTTCCTGAGCCAAGGCCTGAGCGTCTACCTGCTCCACAGCCGGGGGCGGACAGGTATACACATCAGGAGAAAGGTCATTTCCCTTCTCAGCAACCTCAGCAACGGTTGCCACGTATGAGAATTCCTGTTCTACGGTACGATTGGTATAGCAGGACACAATGCGTTCAATAGAAGCAGCACTCAATTCTGCGCGTCCTCGCTTTGTTTCGCTGAGGCTAGCAGCATTGATGAATAAGATATCCTTGCGATTCTCCAACTCGGCACCGGGCTCACGGCGCTTGTCAATAACGAGCAACGCCGTTGCGATATTGGTATTGTAAAGCATCTTGGGTGGCAGCGCGATAACGGCATCGATAAGATTCTTCTCGACTAGCTGTGCTCTCAGGTTGCTCTCGTTACCCGTGGCGTACAGCATACCCAGAGGAACCATAATAACGAGCTTACCCTGTTTCTCCCGGCAGTGAGCCAGCATATCGAATAAGAACAACCACTCCGAGCGACTGCGAGCCGTCAACCCCCAGTTAAATCGATTATGAGCATCCTTCTCCAGTGTCTCAACAGGCATACGCATACCCATGGGAGGCTCCGTCAGGCACTTATCGAATCGCATCAGAGAACCGTCCTCTGCAAGAATGGGATCTGCAATGGAGTCGCCACAACTAATGCGAGCCGTCATATTGCCGTGCAGCATGCAGTTCATCAGCGCCAGCGTATAGCTGCAATTGTTCAGCTCCTGACCATATAACCGCAACGAGTCGTTTCCCCGGGTTGTGTTGATCAGCAGAGAAGCAAAACCAGCGCAAGGATCGTATACCGTATCTCCAGATTGAGGAGCAAGGAGCTTTGCCTTCAACTCAGCTACATCCAAAGGAGTAGACGGACAGACATTCTTGCAATTTTCAGACAAGAACTTAATCCAAGCTTCCATGAATACGGCAGAGGAGTTTTCCTCGGTAGCGGCATCAATACGCAGCGTTACCGATTTCATGGACTCAATCAGCGACACCAGGAATTTCGTAGCGATATTGGCTGAGACCGGCTGGAAGATTGCCCACTTCGGCAGCAATATGTCGTTCCATGATTTGAATAAGCTATTCAACTCTTCCGACAGAGCTTCCGGGCGAGCATTCGCACATTCGATAATCTTGTCGAATGATATAGCAGAGGCTGTGTGATCCTTCAGGATTTCCGAGAGAGCAGCAGCATTTGCTGAATGCGTATCAGAGAGCGCTTTAGCGGTGACAATCTGAGAACACAGGAGAATGTTATCCTCCGTGGAAGATGCGCCGTTGTAGCTAATGAGGTGATGAGCAGCAGTATAAAAGATATCTGACATAAAGGTGAGAGTATTAGTTAAGGGTTGAAATAACGAGCTGGTGTTTCTTTTCGGCCAGATCGCATGCGAGCTGTTTAAGCTCCTGCGAAAGAGTTGCAATTTCTACGATGCTAGCCTGTTCTTCGTAGGGATGAAACTCCAATTCCAGATTGATGATATCCTGCCCTTTGATCATAGGAATCGATGTTCCCTTCGCGGCGTGCTGAAGAGCAAGCTGGCATTCCTTCTGATTCATTAGCCAGGAAAGATAGGCGGGAATAACCTTTGCATCTTCGTTCACGCGGATAACCATAAGCGGTGCCGCGAGACAGGTAGGGCGTTCTGGTTCCGCCTGAATGTAGGTTGTGGTGAGTGATTTTCCACGAGTGCGGATGATAATATCACCGGCATGAATCAGGCTGCGGCTCTTACTTGTATCAAGTTCAATTCTCGTAAGCGTCGGCATTTTCCGAATCACCTCGCAGGTTAAATCCTTCATTTGGAGAAGATCGGTAGAACCGTTCTCGACCTCTTCTACCTGCCCACGGGCATTGAACCCCATGTGGACGGTAACAACATCTTTGAGCGCGTGTGTGGTTTTCATAAAATGTAGTAATCTTATTTTTACTTGCTGAGGCAATATTATCATCAACCCAGCAGGAAGTCAATAGAATTTTACGTAAAAATCACATTACTACATATTTTTTTTATTCAAAAGGGCCATTGAGGGGTAAAATAGATAGTTTTTGCCCCGATTTGATGTAGAAAGCGCGGCATCGGGTATAGGTTAGTGGCGAAAAAATAATTCTACGCCCTACGAATCGTGTGTCCTAAATTCGGAATTTCCTGATTTGCTACAAAGTTATACTAGGACACATAACTTCTCCGTTTGAACACGCGAGCATCAGAATAAGCTCTTGCATAGATATTTCAACTTGTGCAAAATTTGCACAAGTTGAACCATGCGACAATGAAAACAGCTGGTCTTAGATACCGTGGAAAGTGGGGGCTCTACTAAGCCAGTGAGCATCTGTAGTTATCACCGGGGCATCGCGATACACGACACAATTTTTTCCTGTACGCTTACACTTGTGGCATATGAAAGTTGACAATGTAACATTTTACGCTTTTTCTCTCCATCTTGCCAGTTCTTGTTTCACAAGCTGGGTATAGGTCTTGGCGCATTCATATGACTCCTGCAAGTCTTTCAGATTGGTTTCGACCTTAATGATTTCATCCTGCATGAGCTTTATTACATCAGGGAGGTTTTCTGCTTCTCCTATTTTTTCCAACCGCGACAAGTTGGATTTCAACGCAGCAAGTTTGCTTTCTTCATGATCTACCATCTGCTTTAGCTGTTCTTCGATGCCTGTCGCGTTGTGTTCCTCGTGTATGAGCGAGTGCTGCTGCCGCTTCCGATCTACAGACCAGGCCAGGCGCCGCTGACACCAGTCTAATAGAACGCGACTGATGACATCCGGGACAGAAAGGTTTATACGCTTTGCTAAGGGCTCCATCATGGCATGCATGCCGGGTGGCATCGTATATGTCCATGAACCCTCCTGATTTTCTGCAAGGCTGACAACGGAACTACCTTGTTCCTGCTCGATTCTACGCTTGATAAAGCGTCGCACCGATGCTTCTTTTCGCTCCGGGATTCGGCTTCCCGGGCGCAGCCAGCCTTTAAGGGTGGAGACGTTTTCTTTTAGCATCGCAGCAAAGACTTCGTAGCTCCAGCCCTCGCACTTTAACCATTGTTTCAATAACTCTGTTGGCAAGGGCTTCCTTTTATTTCCAACCGCTTCAAGCAGCAGGCGGTTGATCTCCTCTGCGTCGTACTTGTCTGGTATCTGATCGCTCATGCGTGGTACAGTTTAAACCACAGCTAAAAGCCGGTCAACAAGAAAGACCGTCTTCAGACAGTATTTTTTCTTAGCAACTTGCATTTACATATGGCGGTTTAATACGGTTTAATAATAAACCGAATCAATCGTTGAAATTTTCTACGCCTGATGCTACAATAAGAGCAGGAAAAGTCAGGAAGCGCATATAAGCTCCGGTCTGCTCCTGAATGTATCATAAACAAGCATCCTAATTAAACACTCATTAAACCGGGAAGACAACGAGCAGCACATGCTCCATGCCACTCCCGGACGAAGCAGTTATGTATATCCGTAGTAACGATGAAGCACATTACGAGCTTGCCGGCAGCAAGCTTGCAGCTGATACCATGATGGATCGTGTCAAGCCTCTTGGGCTCAGCGTGCTTGGAATCCTCTGGTCTCTGGGAAAGACCACAAAATTCAATGTATACGATCTCATTCACAGAGATCTTTCAACAGTCTCGCATAACGTGACAGATCTCATCGAGGAGGGCTACGTCCATGAACAGGTCATCTCTCGCAAAGTGAAGTACATCAGCCTCACCGAAAAGGGCAAGGACCTTTATTCTGAGTACATCAATAAGTCCATTGCTCTGACGAGAAAGCTCAGATCCGCGAATACGGGGCGTAAATTGGCACCCTTAAGTTTTATAATCGACCTTGGCATCGAAGAACCTTTTACTGCTCCTGTTGCCTGACAACGATATCCCCGGGAGCAGAATAAGCCCATTGACACGACATGTAAAAATCCCCAGCTTGACGAACATGCTGGGGATTTTCGTGGTCTCAGCAGAGACCTAATGATTGCGGCGTGATATTTCAAAAAATCATCCAGGCAAAAACATATTGACAAATATCCAAATGTCAATATAATTACCCTTGTCATGAGTTCCATTCTCTTTCTATGTACCGGTAATTCCTGCCGCAGCCAAATGGCGGAAGCATGGGCACGCGCCATTTGCTCAGGTGGCTGGCAGGTGTATTCTGCCGGTTTGGAGAAGCATGGACTCAACCCGGTCATGTTGAAAGTAATGGAAGAAGTCGGGGTAGATATGACAGGGCATTATTCAAAGACGATTGAGGAACTACCCTGCGATGTTGATTGGGATGTTGTTGTGACTGTGTGTGACCATGCGGCACAGAGTTGTCCGTATCTTCCGGCAAAGAAAGTGCTCCATATCCCTTTTGCTGATCCTCCTCGCGAGGCAAAAAACTTGCCTGAACACGAGGCGTTGGAGGTGTATCGTCGCGTGCGTGATGAGATTCGTGCTGCTGTGGGGCAGTTGATAAACTCTTTTAATTCTGATGTACGATGAAATGTGATTGCAATCAAACGGAAAATCTTGCTTTAGACGCTGCCGCTGCTGTATTTAAGGCACTTGGGCATCCTGTACGCCTCCATATTGTGCGCATGTTGCTGGATGGAGAGCGATGCGTCTGTGAGCTCCATAAGGGTACTCAGCGAGATATGTCCACTATATCCAGCCATTTGAACATACTGAAGAACGCAGGTGTCGTATCATCTGAGCAGAGAGGGAAAAATATCTACTACACACTGGCTAAACCCTGTCTCCGAACTGTAGTCGCTTGTCTTTGTAAGTGACTAGATATCTATTTTCAGGGAATTAACAACGCTAGCGCTTTGAGATTCGTCCAAACGTAAAATAAAAATATGAAAGAACACACCATTACCATATATGGCCCCGGGTGCAGCAATTGCAACACTCTGGCAGATAACACCAGGCAAGCAGTACAAAGCATGTCGGGAAATTACGAAATCACCAAAATCAGCGATCCTTTACAAATAGCAGAAGCCGGCGTATTTCAGACCCCGGCATTGGCTTTAGACGGCAAACTGCTGACAAGTGGCAAAGTGATGAGCGTGGAGCAAATACGCAACCTTCTCAGCGAAGCCACGACGAAGGGAAATATCTGCTGTTGCAACAATCATACCCCGGAAAAACCTACTGAACCAGACAAGGCTGAGCCTTCAGAGCAATCTTGCTGTTGTGGAAGCTCATGCTCAGTCCCCCCTGAGCCCGAGCAAACGTGCAGTTGTGGAGCCGGAGATTCCTGCTGTATGCGAAGCGGTTTGAAAACAGCCTTGCTACTGGGGGGACTCGGTTTGATGGCCATTGCCGGGCTGCGCCAGCTGCAAGCGCCGCAGCCGCATGAAGCCGCTCCCGCAACTATGGCACCGCAGGCAGGTAGTACAACGGAGCTTGTATACTTCACTTTTGGGAAGCGCTGCCCGACCTGCGAGCGCATGGAGCAATGGGCACGCGCTGTTGCTGAACAGCAGCAGATTCCTTTCCGCGTACAAGATGCCGACGAAGCTACTGTAGCCCACTACGGTCTGACTACCAAAACGCTCATTCTCCGACACGTAGATAACGGTGAGGAAAAGTCCTGGCGTAATCTCGATAGAATCTGGGAACTGAGCCGCGATGAAGCCGCCTACAAGCAATATGTGGCAGAACAAATCGCACAACCTTGATGCCCCATGGTTTTTCTTTATCTCATTTTGGCCGGAATCATGACCGCGATTTCGCCTTGTCCTCTTGCGAGTAATGTAGCTGCAATCAGTTTCATCTGCCGCAATATGGATTCGCACAGGAGGGCAGCGGCGGCGAGTATTTGCTACACTCTGGGGCGAATATTATCCTACATAATCCTGGGAGCTCTCATAGGACTTGGGCTGGCTAGTGCGCCGGGTCTATCGCTGTGGCTGCAAGAAGCGCTACCGCTGTATATGGGGCCGGTGTTGATTATTTGCGGGCTAGTAGTGCTGGAATGCATTAACCTCCCATCCATCGGGCGTAAACCTACAGGTGAAACAATACAGAAACTGGGCAGCAGCTTGCCGGGCAGTTTTCTGCTTGGTGCACTGTTTGCCATGGCACTATGTCCACCAAGTGCAGCTATCTTCTTTGGTACAGCTTTACCACTTTCCACCGAAAGCGGGAGCTGGGCATGGCTGGGAATCAGCATGTTCGGACTAGGAACAGCCTTGCCGGTTGTATTCTTTGCCATGCTCATAGTCTGTAGTACTGCACGTGCTGCCACGGCTATGAAATGCCTCCCGACTGTGCAGAATTGGAGCCGGAACATCGCCGGCATCCTCCTCTTTCTGCTTGGGTCTTACCTCACTATCACTGAACTCATTATCTGATTATGAAATCATCATCTGAACTCACCAAACTGCTTTGGATGGTCATCGTATTCACGGCTTTGTTCTTCATGCCGATTGATAACGCAGCCTTCCAATCCGCCATACAAGCTACCCTCGATATTACAAAATGGTATGCACGGGAACATACCGTTTTGTGTCTGCTGCCGGCCTTCTTCATTGCCGGTGTCATTGCCGTATTCTTCAGCAAAGGTGCCATCATGCGTTACCTGGGCGCCGGAGCGTCTAAATGGATTTCCTATAGTGTGGCAGCCATCTCAGGAGCTATTCTGTCGGTATGCTCCTGTACTGTGCTACCGCTGTTCACCAGCATACGAAATCGAGGTGCAGGACTTGGTCCGGCTATCGCTTTCCTGTATTCCGGCCCGGCTATCAGCATGATTGCCATTATCCTCACAACAAGGATTTTGGGGGTTGAAATGGGCATTGCTCGTACTACTTGTGCCATCATCTTCTCTATTATTGTTGGTGGTGTCATGGCCTGGATTTACCGCAAGGAGGAGCAACAACAGCAGGATTCGCTCATCTTGTCCCGACAGATTGAGAATGACAGCCTGAGCGTACCACGCACCATGATTCTGTTCTTTGCTTTGGTAGCGGTGCTACTCTTTGCCAACTGGGCTCCCCCGCAGGCGGAGAGCTCTGCATTTTCCATCCTCATCTTTGACTTCCGTTGGTATCTGGTTGCCTTCGCTGCCTTTGCCATCTGCTGGTCAATGATAGAGTCCCTGCATATTTCAATCGGCAAGGTTCTAATCGGTGTAGCTGCCACACTTGTTGCCACCGCGCTTTCGGTAATATTTGTGAAAGATGCGTTCTTCGTTCCCTTCATCCCGATGCTGGTAGCCATAGCTTCCCTTTCCTTTATCTTGCTCAAAGATAAGCGTTCTATTAACCGCCAATGGGCTTTTTCCAGCTGGGAATTTACTAAGCAAACAGTACCCCTCATGGCCGTTGGCATCGTTGTGACAGGTTTCCTGCTTGGTTCCACTCACGAATCTACATCTATTCCCGGCATTATTCCAGCCGAATGGGTTCAGCAGTCCGTAGGCGGCAACAGCTTATTGTCGACTTTCGTTGCATCGTTCGCAGGAGCATTCATGTACTTCTCTTCTCTCACAGAGATTCCCATTGTACAAGGGCTCATGGGCTCAGGCATGGGGAAAGGTCCCGCTCTTGCTCTGCTGCTGGCCGGGCCATCACTTTCGTTGCCTAATATGCTAGTTGTAAGTGGTGTTATGGGGTGGCGCAAGACTGCTGTATATGTATCTTTGGTTATCGTTTTATCAACCCTGTGCGGATATGCCTACGGCAATTTCATATAGTACTGAGTACCATGAAAAGAGGTGTATTCATTCGTAGAGATACCGTTGCCCTCGGGAATAGAATACACGATATGTAAAAATCCCCAGCTTGATGAACAAGCTGGGGATTTTCGATTGAACTCAGCAAAGGCCTAATGATTGCGGCGTGATGCTGAGCAGCTCCTCGGCATCTGCCGCTGTCATTGCCCGGCGATAGTGCCGGATGAGCATGCGCTCGCTATGCCCCAGAATATCGGCTGCGGCGCTCTTACCCAGGGTCACGCTCAAATTACTGGCAGCGGTGTGACGCAGACCATTCTTGGGGATTGTGATGCCGGCCTTGCGTGCCGAGCGTATAAAGGCGCCCTGACGATCCTCACGGCATTTCTCGGTGTCTACATCGGTCTTTACAATGAACTCATCGGAGCCGATAGGAAAGCCTAGCTCGGCAAAGTAATCCAGCCAGGCAGACATCGCCGGCGAGATAGGAATGACTCGGGCGTTGTTGGTCTTGGTAATCACGCGGCTCAGGTAAATCTCATCGCGACCACCGGGGCGGAAATCAGACCAGCGCATGCGACAACGCTCGGCATTACGCACACCGCAGAACACACCGAGTACGAGCACCGGCAGCATATTCTGCCACGATTCAGATTGCGCGCACCACACCAGCATGCGCTTCACCTCCTCGCAGGTCATCACCTCCGGTTCTGCCGTGGTGCCGGTATCAATGCAATCCATCGCCAATGTGGGGTTCATATCGGACTTGATAATGCGATGCCTTGCTGCATACGCGAACAGGGCACGTATCAGGTTGAAGTTTGCAGCCAGCGTCCACGAGGCCGGCTTGGCGCCCTTACGCCCCTTAATAGTCTTCAGATAGGCCTTAACATCCGATTCCTGGAAATCGTTTATGCGTTTCTTCTTCCAGTATGCGCACATGTGCTTGGCGAGCCCGCGCTGCCGGATAATGTGTTTCTCCCCGGAGTGTGATTCTACATACTTCAGGTACTCTTCCATCACCTTGGGGAAAAGCGGAGCGCCGCACGTGGCAGCCTTAGCCCACTCGATACCTTTCAACAGCACATTCAGCACTCCGCAAGGCTGGATTCCCATCCCAATGCATTCCTTTTCATACTGCCGGTAGAACTCGATAGCCTGGCGCTCCATGACGGACAGGGCACCGAATTCTGCGCCGTAGGATGTGATCTCCTTAGCGTTTAACATAGCCTGCTCATTAGCCTGTTTAACGCCGTCGGGAGTAATAGGGTAGGATTTGGTCTGCGTGGTACCATTGGCAAGGAAGACGCGTACAATCAGCTTATCGACACCGCGACGCTTCCAGATTTGCACCCCGGAATGAAGGGAATAGAGTTTATCGTTTATCTTCACCGCACCATCCAAAAGACGAATCTTTGCGGAGTCGGTAGACTTACTGTTGCGACGTGCGCTAGCACGACCACTTGCCTCTGCGGAGGCTGCCATTGATATATCTTGAATCATTGCGTATCTGTTGCGTTAGATTTGCCTTTATCATACAGTAAGGCACTGTCTAATGATATTTGCGATTACGCAATAAGCGCAATCACACCCAGATACCGAATAGAAGGAGCAGAAACGCAAGTTTTGCGATCATTTGCGACCCAACCCCGAATTCGGCAAGCGCAGCTAAAATTAAGAACCTCCTAAACCATTTAGATTTAGGAGGTTATAAGAATGGAGCATAGGGGATTCGAACCCCTGACCTGTTGCGTGCGATGCAACCGCTCTACCAACTGAGCTAATGCCCCGTATGTAATGATTGCGGGTGGATTATACACTTGGGGCAGGGGGTATGCAAGCATAATATGGCGAAGGTGACAGAAAAATCGGGTTCATGTTGTGGTGTTTGTGTTGAATTTACTTGAGTTCCGGGGGAGGTTGTCTATAATGTTAGCATGTCTGATAAAGAAAAGGAAGTGCCGTCGCATTTTCAGCGCAGTGTGTGTTGGCTGGCGCTGAGTGGTTTGTGTCTGGTATTCATCGTGTCGCTGCTGTTTGGGTTGGTATATGGTTTGGGCTGGTTATTTGTCACGCTTGAACCGGTGTTGTTGCCGGTGGTGATATCGGGTATTATGGCATATTTGCTCAGTCCCTGCGTGAGTTGGGTACAGCGCTTGGTTAAGCGGCGTATTCCTGCTGTGCTGATTGTGCTGTTCGTTACGGCGCTGGCGATGGGTGGACTGGCTATGACGGTGGTGCCGCCGTTGGTGCGCCAGACCGGTGAACTTGTGAATAACCGCCAGCAGATTCTGGAGAGTTCCATTTCTGCCGGTCGTGATTTGCTGCGGGATAACAAGGCGGTTCGCAGTGCGGTGGATTCCCTCTACCAGCGCACGTTGTCGGAGGCCGATGCGAAGTCTGCAAAGCCGGAGGTAAAGCCAACGGAACAACAGGCAGATGCCGAGGTGGATGTGCGCCAGTATGAGCGCAAGGTTCTGGCTATCATTGATTACAATTCCGATTATCTGGTAGAGAAGGGGCTGGCTTGGCTTACGGCGGGCACACGTGCTATTTACGGCGCATCGGCTTTCCTGATCGGTGTGGTGATGGTGCCGGTTTTCCTGTTCTATTTCCTGATTGAGAGCGAGGCTATTAAAAATAACTGGGCGGATGTTCTGCCACTGCGGGCCTCTCGCTTCAAAGATGAGGTGGTGGGAACGCTGCAGGATATCAATGAGAACATCGTGGCATTCGTGCGCGGGCAGATGCTTGTGAGCTTGATAGATGGCGTGCTGCTGGGGATTGCGCTCTCGTGCATGGGCTTGCCGTATGCGATTACCATTGCCGCTGCAGCGGCTCTGCTGGGTATCATTCCTTACATCGGCATGATTTCAACCAGTATTCCGGCTATGCTTATTGCCTGGTTCACTTGGCACGATGTGACCATGGTGGTGGGCGTGGCTGCCACATTCCTGTGTGTGAGCCAGTTCGATAGCTGGATTCTGCAGCCCAAGGTTGTCGGCAATTCGGTGAAGATGCACGATATGACGGTTATGTTCTCGGTGCTGTTCTGGAGCATGGTGTTCGGCGGCGTGATCGGTGCGCTGTTGGCAGTGCCGCTTACGGCCTCCATAAAGGTGCTTTTCAGCCGTTATGTGTGGAGTTCTTGGAGGGTGGAGCGCTCTAACTCTTCTCAGTTGGCTCCGGAAACGCCGAAAAACTAATTTTTTTAAGAAAAGTGTAATTTTTTTCTTGATTTTTAAGAAAAATTAAGTATTCTATGAATTGTAGACAAACTCATGGTGAGTGCGTTTGCAAACAACCAAAAAACATTATCCATCGTTATGAAGACCATCGCCATCCTCGCAATCGCAGCCGCCGCTCTGGTGTCCTGCCAGCAGCAGCAGCAGCAGCAGACTCCTCCTCCTCCCCCCGCTGACCCGATTCCCACTCCGGTTCCCGGCAAGTAAAGCGAGGAGCTCGCAAATCGATTTCGACCCGACAGGCCATCTGGCTTGCCGGGTCAAATCTTTTTTATACGGTGACTGTTGAAAGTCGCTGAATATGTGCGGGCTGCTGTGTCGTTAATTTATTGAGCAGCTCCGGCGATAAGAGCGAGTACCTTGGTGGCTACGAGGGTGCGCAGGGTATTGCGGGGCACTCCCGGGTAAAAGAGCGTCTCGGTATGGGTAGGACGAGCCGCGCCGCGGCGGGTAATGGCTATGCAGACCGTGCCGACGGGCGGTTCTCCCTCAGCGGCGGTAGGACCGGCGTTGCCGGAGACCGCCACGGCGATATCTGCCCCGGCTTGGCGCATGGCACCTTCTGCCATAGCGGCCACGACCGGTTCGCTCACGACGGTGTGCTCGGCTATCAGCTCGGGCAGCACGCCGAGTTCGCGTTCCTTGGCCTCATTGCAATAGGTTACCCAGCCATAGCGAAAGACGGCAGAGGCGCCCGGCACCCCGGTGATGGCGGCAGCGATGAGCCCGCCGGTGCAGCTCTCGGCTGTGGCTACGGTGAGCCCGGTGGCCTCCAGATTTTTAACCGCGGCAAAGGCGGTCAGCTCTAAGTTTGAGTCCATAGGGCTTAATCCTCAGGAAGTAGAACGGCTACGGTCGCAAAAGCTGCCATGCCTTCACGACGACCGATGGCACCGAGCTTTTCATTGGTGGTAGCTTTCACACCCACGCGTTTGGGGGCAACACCGAGAATAGCTGCGAGGGTTTCTTTCATCTGGGGAACGAAAGGCATGATTTTGGGCGCCTCGGCAATGAGGGCGCAGTCGGCATTCACCACCTTTCCGCCCTGAGCATGCAGCAGCTCCACAGCTTTTTCCACAATACGCAGAGAGCAGATGTTCAGGCAGCTGTCGTCATTCGGCGGGAACCAATAGCCGATATCCGGCTCGCCGATGGCGCCCAGAATGGCGTCTGCCAGAGCATGGCAGAGCACATCGGCATCGCTATGTCCAGCGAGTCCCTTTGTTTCGTGTACTTTTACACCGCCGAGCCACAGTGGACGCGGCTCTTCCGAAAAGCGGTGAATATCATAACCTAAGCCAACGAGGGTGAGCATGTTGAATGTTGAATGTTGAATGTTGAATGTTGAATGTTTCCGGCTTCGAGTTCGGGCTTACGCCCTTCTTTCTACGCCGAGACAGGGAATGTTGAATTATTTGCGGTTAGAATAGGCGCGTTTGGTTGCAGCTGTAAAAATAGCAACGAGTTCTTTTGCTTCGGTTGTAAGGGCTAGTATTTTGTTTTCGGGCATCATGCCTGCATTGATGACAAGCTGTAGCCAGTAGAGAGTTTCTGCCGCTTCGCTTTCGCATATTTTTAATTTGGCGGCAAAGTCATTGGGGGATTTAGCGTGGCTGGCTTCTCTGTAATTGGCACCGATAGAAGTTGCACTTTTTGTAAGTTGTTTGGCAACGACATCTTCGGCTACACCCCTTGGCATATTTCTGACCATGCGAATGATGCGCACTGAGAAGTCCATTGTGCGCTCGTATAATTTGTCTCTGGTATAAATATGCTCGGTCATATTGTATTGAATATTACTTTCAACATTCAACATACAACATTCAACATCGCTCAGTGGGCTTCCAGCCAGTTGGGGGCGTGGTTGGCCTCCACCTCCAGGGGCACGCCGTGGGGCAGGGGGAGGGCGGCTTGCATGGTGGCGACGATTTCGGGTATGAGCTCGTGCTCGTCGCGGTGCAGGTCGAAGAGCAGTTCGTCGTGAATCTGCATGATAAGGCGTGTGCGGCGCCCTTGCAGCAGCTCATGCACTCTCACCATGGCGATTTTGATCATGTCGGCAGCGGTGCCTTGTATAGGGGTATTGATAGCCGTGCGTTCTGCTGCGGCTCGCAGGTTGAAGTTACTGCTGTTCAAGTCGGGCAGTCGGCGACGGCGCCCGCTGAGGGTTTCGGCATAGCCCTTGCTGCGTGCGTCTTCCACCAGCTTGTCCATGCAGGATTTGACGCCGGGGAACTGGGTGAAGTAGCTCTCGATGAGCGCGGCGGCCTCGCCCCTGGGACAATCGAGGCGTTGGGAAAGGCCGAAGGCAGAAATGCCGTAAATGATGCCGAAGTTTACCGTCTTGGCAGCGCGGCGCATGGCCGGGGTTACGTCTTCGCGGTCTACGCCGTAAATGCGGGCAGCGGTTTCGGCGTGAATGTCGCGCCCCTCGGTGAAGGCGGCAATCATGGCCGGGTCGGCCGAGAGGGCGGCCATGAGCCTGAGTTCCACCTGAGAGTAGTCGGCGGAAAGAATGCTGTACTCCTCGCTACGGGCGATGAATGCACGGCGAATAAGCTTGCCGGCCTCGGAACGCACGGGGATGTTCTGCAGGTTGGGATTCTGGCAGGCCAGTCGCCCTGTGGCTGTGACCATCTGCTGCAGGGTGGAGTGTATGCGCCCATCAGTGGGGGAAATATAGCGAGGCAGGGCGTCCAGATAGGTGCCCTTGAGCTTGCTGAGTTCGCGGTACTCCAGAATATCGCGCACGAGGGGGAAGGAGGGGGCGAGCTTGCGCAGTGTCTCCTCATCCGTCACGTACTGACCGGTCTTGGTTTTCTTGGGCTTGGCCAGCAATTTGAGCTCACCGAACAGCAAATCGCCTAGCTGGCGGGGGGAGTTCAGATTGATGGGGCGCCCTACCATCTCATCGATTCGGTTGGCAATGGTGGCAATCTGGTCCCCCAGCTCGGCAGAGGCCGTCTGCAGCAGCTCGGGTTCCACGCGCATGCCCTCCTGCTCAATAGCTGCCAGCACGGGCACCAGCGGGAACTCAATGTCGCGCATGAGGGCGGTTTGCCCGGCGCTCTCCAGCTGCGGAGCCAGCACATCGGCCAGTCGCAGCGTGACATCGGCATCCTCGGCGGCGTAGTCGGCCATTTGCTCTACGGGAACGGCGGCGGTATCGCAATCCTTGCCGGCAATATCTGCCAGTCGCACGGTGCGGTAGCTGAGCAGAGCCTCGGCCATGTCGTCCATATTGTGTCGCAGCTCGGGGTAAAGGGCCGCGTGAGCCAGCATGGCATCGAAGAACGGTCCCTTAACTTCAGCCCCTGCGGTGTGCAGAACCTGCAGGTCGAACTTCAGGTTCAGGCCCACCTTTTCGGCATTCCCTGCCAGTGCCGACAACAGGGCGGCAGGGCAGCGGCCATCGCTCACCGGTACGTAGCATGCTTTGCCCGGTGCAGTGCAGAATGAAATGCCCAGCATTCTGTCCTGCAAAGGATTAAGCCCTGTTGTTTCTGTATCGAAAGCCCAGCGGGGGGTGGACTCCAGTTCCTTGGCTAGCGCTGCGAGCTCCTCATCGGTGCTGATGAGCTTGTACTCGTGCGGGGTGTTATTGATGTCCGTCAGCTCGGGGGCTGCTGCAAAGAGCTCCATCTGCAGGGGCGACTCCGCCTCCTGAGCCGGAGCGGCTGCCACGGCAAACAGGTCATCTGCCGGGGCCGCACCCAAGCGCTTATCGAGCCCGCGGAACTCGAGCTGGGCAAAAATAGCTCGCAGGGCGGCGACATCGTAGCCCACACGGGCGCAGTCGGTTATGGTGATGGGCAGGGGGGCATCTCGCCGAATGGTGGCAAGGTCATAGGACAGGCGGGCATTGTCGGCGTTTGTTTCAATCTTTTCGCGCAGTTTGCCCTTGATGTCTGCTGTGTGGTCGAGCATGTTCTGCACGCTGCCGAACTGGGCCACGAGCTTGCGAGCTGTTACAGCACCCACACCGGGCACACCCGGAATGTTGTCGCTGCTATCGCCCATCAATGCCAGAATATCAATGATTTGGCGAGGCTCGCTGATTCCCCATTCTTGCAGGAAGGCGGCTTGGTCAATCACCTCGAAGTCAGCGCCCTTCTTACCCGGCTTGTGGAAGGAGCAACTGGGGGAGAGCAACTGGCCCAAATCCTTGTCGAGGGATACCATGTAGGCGTGCATATCCCCACGTTCCTCTGCCAGTCGGGTGAAGGTGCCGATGAGGTCGTCGGCCTCGTACCCCGGTACACGCACCACCGGTATGCGCATGGCGTTGAGGATGTCGATAATCCACGGAATGGAGTCACGCAGCTCCTGCGGCATAGCCTGTCGATTGGCTTTGTACTCAGGGTATTGCTCATGGCGGAACGTCGGGCCGGAGGGATCCAAACAGGCTACGATGTGCGTGGGGGACTCCTTCTCGATGAGCGAAAGCACCGTGTTGGTGAACCCGAACATGGCCGAGGTATTCAAACCGGCCGAGGTGCGCATGGGGGCGTTGATGAATGCGTAGAAGGCGCGGTACATCAGCGCCATGCCATCGAGTATGTAGAGTGTCTCCATCGCCGCCATTCTATCACACGCGCGCGGTGGCTGTCAAACGCCAATTTGTGGGCAGACACGCTGTTGTTTTACTCAACCGGTTGGCATTTATTGCGAGTGTAGCGCCACAACAGTGTCGTCAGGCAGATGTAGAACCCCAGTTCCAGACATTCCTCGAGCAGGTTGTCGTGGATGGCTTCTTCCACCGTGTGAGCGGCTGCTGCCAGTAGGATTGCGAGGGCAAGCTCCCAAACCGGCAGGGCAGAGCCCAGCAGAATATCACGAATATCACGCCAGAGCTTTTTCCATACGAAGACTGTCGCAAGAATGACCAAGTACACGCCGACAAGCACGTGGGCAAGCCACCCGTAGGGGATATCTTTCCACTTGGGGAACTTGGTGGGGTTGTTCTCATCTGCAAAGAACCAGAGCGTGCGCCCGTAGTTGATTTCCCGCAGAGTCAGGAAGATAATCACGAACCCGGCGAAGATAAAGAAGCGGCGCTTGTTGTTGGCGGTGAAGGCATAGATGGTGCACAGAACCAACAACCCCAGCTGGGCGAACTCAGGCGGGGCGTTTTTGTGGCCGTGGCTTTCCGGGAGAAGGAATGACAGCGCAAGGCAAACCACCGCCGCCACCAAAACGGTAATAGTCGTCTTGTGCACCCGGTAATCAAGGTGTTTCGGCAGGTTTGTCAGCAGGGAATCCGTTGCCATATGCGATAATCCATCGTTTTCGTTTATTCTATGATAACAATTTTATTGTTGATTGCAATGTTAACTTGCTGTGTAAAGCCGTTTTTTTGAATTAACACGGACACGCTGACAAAAAAATCAGAGATTGGTGAGATGAGCAACATATTCTTGACAGTCGGGGGTGAATTTGCTAATAAATAGGGGAAATGAAGCCCAGATACGTTTACCTCATTATTCTTGCACTTGGTCTGGCCGGTGGTTATATGGCTGCCCCCGGTTTGGTGCCTATGCTTGAAAAGGCCATTCACGGTGAAAAGGTTGTCGTGAAGCCGGACGCGCCGAAGGCGCAAGAAACCCAAAAGGACACACCGGTTGCCGATACCGAGCCTACTGAGCCGGAGGAGACTGATTTCGACTGGTCCGGTGAGCCGGATGACGGTCTGGATCGTCTGGCGGATGCGGAAGACCCGGATGCTTTCCAAGACGGTGAGGAAGAGAGCATTACCGAAGATGACGATTTGGAGGGCGAGAACATCACCCCCGAGTCGATTGCCAAGTATCGCCGCAAGGGTAAGGGCCAGGGTGAGGATGACGGCATGCGCCCGGTGCGTGAGCCGGCTTTCAAATCCAAGCTGAGCCCCGCTGTGTGGAAACAGCCCAAGATTCTTAAGCGTCGTCTGGCCGGTCGTTTGCGCACACGTTTGAAGGGCTTTGATCAGGAGAGTGTCGAGAAGTACTTGGAGGATCCTGAGGTGCGCTTGATGCTGGCTCAGTGGGAGCTGCTCAATCGCTGCGATTTGGATGCATTGTCAAAGTTGATGAAAGACCGCAATGCCTGCGAGTCGCTTGCTCCGCTGCTGAATGATTTGCAGTGGGTTGCAGACTTTGTATACGATGGTGAATTGTCAAAGGGCGAAGTGGCACTCTCCATGCTGGCTCATTTCCGTCAGGTTGACCCCAAGATGGACGAGGAGATTCTGGTGGACGGTGGCGATAAGCCGTCCACTGCAGGCCTGAAGCGTCGCGTAGCCGGTGTGATTGCTGTGGAGTTCACCCGCAATGGCTGGTATGGCGAAGAAAAGGAACTGAGCAAAGAAGAGCTCGCCAGTCTGAAAGACCTCGGTTATATTATGCCCACACTGCCGGGCGGTAAGAAAGGTAAAGCAAAGACTGATATTTATCGCGCAGCCCGTGAGCGTTATCTGTACTTTGCCGAAAGTATTGACTTGAACCGCCTGAATGGTTATTTCGCCCAGCTGCCCACATGGTTGATGCACTACTGCTGTGGTTGGAAGGGCAACAGCCCCTTCGGCTCCGCCAACACCATGCGCTGGCTGCGTGATAACTGCGCCGCACCCGCTCGTGCCTACACCGGCATGGCCTATCAGGTGCCCTACCTGCCGACCAACGTTTACGGCGACTCCATTTTCTCCTCGTGGTACTACCAGCCGTTTGACGTGCTCTACCCCGATAACTTTGCTAAGGAAACCCGCGATGTAGGTGCTGTGTGTGGTGGCTTGTCACACTTCGGTACTTCTGCCGCCTGTGCCAACGGTATTCCGGCCTTCACCATGGGTGAGCCCGGTCACTGCGCTTATGCTGTGTACTTCGATGGCAAGTGGCATGGTGCCAACTCGCTTTCCGAGGATCGTCACCCGCACTGGAACACGTGGGGTGAGCATACTTGGAGCGCCCTGCAGATGCAGACGTCCATGTACCAGCAGGGGGCTATTACCCGAGATGCTCAGATGGTTTGCACTCTGGCAACGATGCTGGGTGAGTACAAGAACCCCGTCAACGCTCTCAAGCTTTTCGAGCTCGCAGTGCAGATGCAGCCGCTCTATCGCCCCGTGTGGAACTTCTACATGGATACCGCAGCCCGTTCGTTGGGTAAGCGCCCGCGCAAGTGGCTTGGCGTGAACGAGTTCGTCTGTACCTCCATTACACCGGGGCACCCTGAGATGTGCTCTAAGTTCCTGCTGGAGCGTATTTACCCCTCCATGCTGAAGACCCTGCGCTCACCCAAGCAGAAATTGGCAGCGTTCGAGGCCTACTTCAAGAACCTCAATGTCAATGAGAAGGCACAGTGGGACTTCCACCTGTTGCTGGACATGCAGTACCAGTCACTCGGTAAGGCTCGCACGCACAAGGAGAAGTTCATGCAGATACTGGTCGACAATGTGGCTCTGCACCCTGAGTTCTGCCAGATGATTGCATGGGCTGTGAAGACCTCGCACGCCGAAGGCAAGCCCTTTGCCAAGAAGGTGATGGCCATGATTGAGAAGTCCATTCAGGATCACCCCGATTCCAAGGACCTCATCAGCTGCGGTGTGATTCGCGGTGCCGAGGAAATCGGCGATATGGAGCTGGCCAATCTGTGGAGTAAGGATTACCTCGACAGCGGTAAGCAGATGCCCAAGTACGAGCCTGCCGGTGGTAATCTGGTATCTGCCGGTGGTTTGGTAACCCTCAGCAAGTACAATGATGACCAGAGCAACATCATTCACCACGCTGCTGCACTTACAGAGAAGGGCGGTCACATCTACTCCGCTTTCGGTAAGCACCAGACTGTAACCGTGGAGTTGCCCAAGAAGACCCGTATCGGTGGCGTCATCATTATTCCCACCAATGGTTGCGGTTCCTACCGCACATGGAAGATTGAGGTGTCGGCCGATGGTCAGTCCTGGAAGACCCTCACCGAGCTGCCGGATGGCTCCAAGGAACCCTACATCCGTGTGTGCATTAAGCGCAGCCACCCCATGGCTAAGTTCATTCGCATCGACTCCGGCGAAGATCAGCTGGTAGGTATTAATTTCAAAGCAATTCTCGTATATGATAATAAGAAAGTCAAGTAAGGCACTTGCTGTAGCAGTACTGCTGTTGGGTTCTGTGTTGCAGGCTGCTCAGCGTGCAAACACGTTCGACGAGGCTCTGGAGAAGGCCGGTGAAGACGGTGTGGTAGCCTATTGCTATGGCCCGGACTGGAACGCCCGCAGTGTTCAATTGCTGCAGACCTTCTGGAAATCCCCCGCTGCAGAGGAAGCCGCCGGCAATGCCGTGATGGTGGCCGTCCCCTTCTACGAGCGCGATGATGCCAAGGGGGCAGATGAGGCCGCTTCCATACGTGGTAAAATGCCCGGCCCGCCCTTCAGTGTATGCCCCACGGTTATGTTCTTTGACAAGAATGGCCGCAAGTATGCTGATTTCCAGGGCTCGGACTATCTCGGCTCCGACGATGAGTGCACGGAGGGCGTGAAGAACATCGCCAAGTACATTCAGGCTCTGCGCAAGCAGAAGGAGCTGATGGCTCAGGCGGAAGGTAAGGTGGGGCTCGAGAAGGCCAAGTTGCTCATCGAGGTCGGCAATCTGCCTATTGTCAAACCGGAGGGCTTCATGGAGCAGCTCGAACTGGCCGACCCCACGGATAAGCTGGGCGGTATACGACGTAACAAGTTCAATGCCTTGCAGTTCATGTATAAGCAGCTCGATACCCCCGATGGTTTCTTGAAGCCGGATTTCGAGGCTGATTATCCTCAGATGAAGAAAGACTGTCTGGCTATTGTGGAGGACGAAGCCTACAATACCCGCGACCGTCAGGCTGTGTTCAACCTCTTAATCGGTCAGGCTCGTCGTGAGGCTATTCAGGCCAATCAGCTCAAGGGCTTCATCAAAAAGGTGAACAAGATTGACCCCGAAACCGATTATGGTAAGCTCTCTCCCACTCTGGTGAACCTGTGGGGCAATATCAAGCATAAGCTTACCTCCGAGGAACGCAAGGCCGCAAGAGAGGCCAAGCGTGCCAAAGCCAAGGATAAGAAGGCCAAGAAGCGCGATGAGCGCCGTGCCAAGGAGACTATTGAAATTGATTGATAACTCAATCTTCTGAGCAATCCGAATCATCTTCATCACCTCTTCTGTCGCGCCAGCGGTAGAAGAGGTGAAGTAGTTTACGGGAAAGGAAGTACGAGGAGATACCCCACGCTGAAATCAGCAGGTATGCGTAGTGGTTGCGGCTGCGGAACCATAAGAGATTGCGTCTTCTGCGTACAATGTCGTCGAGTGTGAGGTCGCTCAGTTCCAAGAATCCGATAAAGACCAGAAGGGTGAGCAGCAGGGCTGCGCAGAAGGCTATGTAGGCGTGCCGGTGTTCTTCGTCATTGATTAAGGTCAGGCAGGCGGCCACAAAGAGAAGAAAAAAGCCTACACCCCAAAGAAAGCCGTGTGGCGAATCAGTCAGCCATTGAATCATTGTCGGGGTAGGGGGCTGCGTGCTGTTCTGTGTATTGCCAGCCGGGCAGCAGGTGCTGCCAGAACTCGTAGTGCTTGTTCTGCGCTTCTTCTGCCATGCGTTCCGGCGTCATGCGGAAGGGGTAAACCTGTACCGGTACATCCTCCTCGCCTGCCTTGAACGCTTCATTTACCAAGGTGTAAATCTCTTCTATCCCCGGGTCGGTCATGGCAAAGCAACCGATGGATACATCGCTGCCATGCACCATGATGAATGAGCCGGTTCGCCCCAGACTGCGGTCATACGAGTTCGGGTAACCGATGTTGAACGAAAGGTGGTAGCTGCTGCGAGGGTTCATGGCTCCCGGGACAACTCGGTAAAAGCCCTCGGGGGCTTGTTCATCGCCCTCGCGCGTTTTGGGGCCCAAATCACCGCTCATTCCGGCGATTTCATACGTTTTGATACAGTGCCAGTTTTTGTCGGCTTCCTGCACCCAGAGCTCGAGTTCGTAATCTTCTTTGATAATACGAATAAAAACAGGCTTGCCAAAATGCTCTCCCAGTTCGGGTTGGACATTTTGGCGAGCCGTGGCCACTCGCTGCTCGGGTGGTGCGCCCTCGCAGCCGGTAAAAATGGAAAACATGAGTAAGGGTAGAAGGGGGATTAAAAGCCTCATGCTGTAGCTTCGGTTTTCTCGGTCGATTCCTTGGTTACTTGTTCTTTGGCCGGTTTCTTTCTGCGCAGGAAGGCTTCGAAAATGGCCATAATCAGGGCATAGACCAGCAGGAAGGTGCCGGTGATAGCTGCCGGTAGCCAGCTGTTACCGCGGAAGAGGTCAGCAATCATTTCCGGAGAGGGACGCCCCATGCCCAGCCAAGTGTTCACACCGAGAGTCAGCAGCCAGGTGAGCAGCAGCCACAGCAGATAGCACACGACCGCAGTCAGGAATACCGATACCTGATTGCGGGCGCACAGGCAGCCCACAAGCCACAGGAGCGGAACCAGCCACACAACGTCAGGGATTGTCTTGATGTAGCCGGCGGCATCAATCAGTTTGCAAATCTGAGGGGTGAAGGCGGCCCCCGGGCCGGCTGCAATCATGACCAGTTCGGCCATCAGCATGAATGTCAGCAGGCTGAAAATAACATTCCACACTACTCCCAGACTGCGAACAAGGCTGAGTACCAGAGCTATACCGGCGGCCCAAGCCAGAATCTGCCAGTCAGCGCTGGCATGAGCCGTGATTTGCTGCCACAGCTCGCCGAAAGTCATGCTGCATGTTATGTGCTGAAGTGCCAGTACCAGCAATACCAGAAGTACGCTGCAGAGAATACGGAAAAGTGCCACAAGAATTTTCATGTCAGCCGTTATTCTAAAGCAAATACCCCCCGCACGTCAAGGTCAATATTTGAAAATGTGTATTGAGCGCGGCAGTTGTCAACAAAAGTATTGCCAAAAAGGGTAGGGAAGGGTATACTCTGGGCGTATGCCAGAAGAACCGGAGGATTACAATGCATTTGGAAAGTGGGATGCCGTGGGGGCCGCTGCCATGTTGGGCGTGTTTCCGGCTGTGCTGAACTTTATTTTCAATGACCATGATATTCCCGGCACCATATCGCTGATGTCCATTTCAGTTATCGCCGGTTTGGCTGTTTATATAGCCGGTTTGGTCGTTGACGGCAAATTTCTGGGGCGCATTGTGAATTACGTTGGCTGGGCTCTGACTCCCATATACGCTATTATTGCCTTTTTCATGTGGAAAGAGGCTACAGATAAGTTGTTCCCCACAGAGGGGACCCCGCAGCAAGTGCAACCTGCAGAGCAGGAAGAGAAAGGGGCTACTCTGCAGCAATCTCAATGATATTGATTTCGGGGGTGCAGAAAAAGCGCATATCCAGTATGCTGCCTACCCCGCGGGAAACCAATACGCGGCGCCCTTCTTCGAAGTCAAATAGGCCGGCCGGCATGGACGAGCGGAAGCTCAGGTAAATGTCGGTGAAGGGAATCCCCAATTGCCCGCCGTGGTTGTGCCCGGAGAGCATGAGGTGCCAAGCGTAATCACGCAGCAGCCAGCGACTTTCCGGGTCGTGGCTGAGCAGGAGTACGGCTCCCTCTTCTTTTCCCTTGCGGGCAAGGCAGAACTGTGGCTTTTCATCGCCCTCATTCCAGTCCCCTAAGCCGACCAATTTCAATCGCCCTCCGCCGGGAGTCCGCAAATCGACAGCCCGATTTCTGAGCAGAGTGACACCGGCTGTGGCGTAGACCCGCTCTACTTGGACCAGTTTTTCGTAATCGTGGTTGCCGAGAACGGCATAGGTCGGAGCAATCTCGGTCAGCTTGCGGAATCCTGCTACCGCCCAGCGGCTGCGGTGAAATCTTTCTTCAGCTGTAACAAGGTCACCGCCGAAGAGAATCAAATCAGGCTTCTGCTTTTGCAGTTCTTCCACGACCTTTTCCATCCTTTCGGGGACGTTGTGCAGGTCGGTAATGAGGGCAATGCGCAGGGCTCCGGCTCCGGGCAGAGCCTCTGCGGGTAGAGTGGTGGTGTTGCACTCCAGACTGTCAGCCCACATCCCCCCGGTGATTTCTGCTGTGCACTTACAGAGCAGGGCTACCAATGCCAACGTAACATAGCGGTACTTGTTACGGATGACGTGGTCAGTCAATCGCCGGATGAGATGTGGGTTTTTCATAATGTGATGCGCTGTTTATTCTGCAGCATTGAACAGAGCCAGCTCAGGGGCGGTGAACACACCGTCCTTACGTATGAGCTTGCCGTCGAAGTAGATTTCACCACCACCGTATTCCGGTCGCTGTATGCAGACCAAATCCCAGTGAATGGCGGACTCGTTGCCGTTGGGGGCCTCGTCGTAGCACTGACCGGGAGTCAGGTGGAATGAGCCGGCAATCTTTTCATCGAAGAGGATGTCGCGCATGGGCTTGAGCACATAAGGGTTCACACCCAGAGCGAACTCGCCGATGTAGCGTGCACCGTCATCGGTGTCGAGAATCTTGTTGAGGGCTTCATCGTTACCGTTGCAGTGGGCCTCCACAATCTTACCGTTTTCAAAGCGGAAGGATACGCCGTCGAAGGGTATGCCGTGGTAAATGGTGGGGGCGTTGTAGGTGATGGTACCGTTGATGCTGTCGCGCACCGGGGCCGTGTACACCTCGCCGTCGGGAATGTTGCAGTCGCCGGCGCATACAATGGCGGGTACCCCCTTGATGCTGAAGCGCAGATCGGTGCCCGGGCCAACGATTCGAACCTCATCGGTGGATTCCATCATGGCCTTGAGCTTCTGCATGCCCTCCTTCATGGTGGCGTAGTCTGCCAGACAGCAGCGGAAATAGAAATCCTCGAAGTCCTCGGTGCTCATGCCGGCAGCCTGTGCCATGCTCGGGGTGGGCCAAGCCAGTACCGTCCATTTACGCTTGTTGACGGTGAAATCGCTGGCGGCCTTCATGTGGCGGCTCACGATTTTCATGCACTCGGCCGGCACGTCAGCACTCTCAAAGCTGTTGTAATCGCCGTAGAAGACGACGTTGACATCCATGTCCTGAGCGCGCTGCAGGCGGTAGCGCCCTTCGAGCTCGTATTGCTCCTCGGTGGCGCCTTTCTGCAGCTCTCGGTTGATGGCAGCGTGGCTGATATCCACGTGGGGAATACCACCGGCCTGACGCACAGCACGAATGAGCTCCACGACCATGGCGTCGGGGATGTCGAGCATACGCAGGTTTACACGCTCACCGGGTTGCACACGCACGGCGTAGCCCACAACCTGCTCGGCAAGTTTCTGATAACGAGGGTCTTTCATGGTATTCAGTTCATGACGGGGTTAAGAATGGCCAGCTCGGGGTCGGTGAAGATGCCGTCCTTGCGAATGAGCTCGCCGTCGAAGTAAATCTCGCCACCGCCGTAATCGGCACGCTGTATGCACACCATATCCCAGTGTACCTGAGAGCGGTTGCCGTTGTCGCAGTTCTCGTAGGCCTGCCCGGGGGTGAAGTGGAAGGAGCCGCCGATTTTCTCGTCGAAGAGGATGTCGCGCATGGGCTTGAGGATGTAGGGATTTACGCCGAGTGCAAACTCGCCGATAAAGCGGGCACCCTCGTCGGAATCGAGAATCTTGTTGAGGGCCTCCTCATTGCCGTTGCAGTGAGCCTCCACAATCTTGCCATCCTTGAATGTCAGGCGTATGCCATCGAAAGGTATGCCCTGGAACAGGGTGGGAGCTGTGTAGTGGATGGTGCCATTCACGCTGTCCTTAATCGGAGCGGTGAAGACCTCGCCGTCGGGAATGTTCATCTCACCGGCGCAGGGAATGGCGGGCATGCCCTTAATGCTGAATGTCAGGTCGGTGCCGGGGCCGACAATGTGCACCACGTCAGTCTTCATCATCCGCTCGGCCAACTTGTCCATAGCAGCCTTCAGTGCATCATAATCGGCCAGACAGCAGCGGAAGTAGAAGTCCTCGAAGGCCTCGGTGCTCATGCCGGCACCCTGAGCCATGGCCGGTGTGGGCCAGCGCAGCACGCACCACTTGGTCTTGCATACGCGGTGGTTGTGTACGGGGCGCATGTGCTTCATAGCCAGTTTCATAGCCTCTGCGGGAACGGATGAGTTCTCGAAGCTGTTGGTGCCGCCGCGGATGGCGATGTAGGCATCCATAGCCTGCATTTCGGCCAGTTCGAACCCGGCAATGCTCTCGTACTGGGCATCGGTAGCGCCGGCGAGCATTTCGCGGCTCACGCGGCTGTGGCGCAGGTTGATGTGGGGAATGCCGCCGGCTTGACGTACGGCACGAATGAGCTCGATGGCGATTTCATCGGGCGCGTCGATAATCTCCAGCAATACGTGCTCACCGGGTTGCACGCGGCAGGAGTGGGATATAAGGCTCGTTGCGAGCTGTGTTGTGCGGGGATCGGTCATAAATCTTAGGAATTGAGTGTTAAGGGTGTGGTGAGGTGTCGCATGGCATCGGCCAGGTCATCGGCGGTGATATCTTTGGACAGTACGGGTTCGCCGGGGGCTTTCAGCAGCACAAATCGTATGTTGCCACCGCTGAACTTCTTGTCGCTCGCGGTGAACTTCAGGGCTCGCTCAACTTCAACGCCCTCGGGCATGGTCAGCGGTAGCTCCAGCGCAGCGAGGGTATCGAGCACGTCGCGTGCGGCACTTTCGCTCAGTCCGCAGTATTTGCGACTCAGCCACAGGGCGCCACGCAGACCCAGGCTCACTACTTCGCCATGCAGCAGGTCGCCGTAGGGCACGCTGGCCTCGATGCCGTGACCGAGGGTGTGCCCCAGGTTCAGGAAGGCGCGTACGCCGCAGGTTTCCTTTTCATCTTCTTCTACGATACGGGCTTTGATGGCGATGTTGTCGGCAATGATACCCGGGAGCTTTTCGATGGTGTTGAGGGTGAAGCCTAAATCAATTTCGTCGGCCAAGCGTCGCAGTGTCTGCAGCATGCGCGGCTTGCGGATGGCTGCGTGTTTGACCATCTCGGCCATACCTTCGCGCAGAACTCGCGGTGGCAGGGTGAGCAGGGTGGTGGGGTCTGCTACGACGAGTGCCGGCTGGTGGAATGCGCCGATGAGGTTCTTGCCCCCGGCTATGTCAACAGCTGTTTTGCCACCCACCGAGCTGTCCACCTGTGCCATGACGGTGGTGGGAATCTGAATGAAAGGTATGCCACGGTAGTAAATGGAGGCAATGAAGCCGGCCATGTCGCCGACGACACCGCCACCCAGTGCTACCACAAAACTGCTGCGGTCATGGCCCGCTGCTACCATTTCGTTGACAATCTGTTCAACGGTGCTCAGGTTTTTGCTCTGCTCGCCTGCTTCGAACACATGCAGAGAGGTGCTGTACCCGGCATCCTCCAGACTCTGAATGACTTTTTCGCCATACAGGGGGCACACATTGCTGTCGCTGATAACGGCTGCCTTGCCATTCATGCGCAGGCGACCGGTAAGGTACCCCACGCTGTCCAGCGAGTTGTTTTCCACATGCACATTGTAGGAGCGGGCTCCGAGAGACAAATTGACGGTTGGCATGGGCGCATTATACGCGCGCGAACGTACCCCCGCAAGGCTTTATTGTGTACGTTGATGAAAAATAGTTAAAAAAAAGCAACTATTGCTTGACGCTGCCTAAGCTCTTTGGTAGAATGTGGCGCATGGACGCCATATGGATAAAGCCGCTTGTGAAGATTGGTCTCGTAGTTCTGTTCTTTGCCCTCTGTTTTGGCTGGTACTGGGTGAAGTTTTATCGCATCGGGCGTCATATTGCACAGGCCATTGAAAAAGGCGATGTTGCGGCTTTGCGCATACTGTTGCAGAAGAACCGCAGTTATCTGGTGGATGATGACTACGAGTTGCTGGTGTCCTACCTGACGGTTGCTGTGATGGAGAACAGCCCGGACTGCATGAAGGAACTGCTGGCAATGGCCGGGAATGCTGCCCACCTGCAAGAGCGCCTGATGGAGGAAGATGAGGTGGAGCTGCTTAATCTCTGCGTGCAGCACGGTTCACCCGAAATGCTGCGCTTGCTGTTGGAGTCCGGTATGAAACCTGAGACCGAGACGGAATCCCCCTGGCTGAGCTGTATTGTGCATGGTTCAGTGGAGATGGCTCGTGTGATGGTGGAGCTGGGTGCCGACAAGATTACCGAGAGCCAGTCGCAGGAGGCTCATGGCAACACACCCCTGCATGCCGTGGTCTATGGCTGGTTCTATAACCCCGAGGAATCGCTCGGCATGCTGCGCTACCTGCTGCACGAGTATGGGGCCGATGTGAATGCCTGCAGTCCCTCCGGCAATACCCCGTTTGACCTCGCCTGCGATGAAACGCACGTGGGTTACGAGAAAAATGACGAATTGCGCCGCCTGCTGACCGAGGCCGGTGGCAAGCGGGGGCGAAACCTGCGCGTACCCGTGCCGACCTACAGCGGTCGTGTGTTTGTGAAGGGGGAGCTGCCCGATGTGGCTACTATTGCCAAGGCATGGCCCGAGGGTGTGACCATCACTGCGCATACCGGGCAGTGGAATGCCGATGCTCTGCGAGAGAGCCTGGATGAGAGCCCGCTCAAGAATGAAGTTATCGAGCAGATCATGAGCCACACTGCCTACGTGGAGGTGTCCGTACTGGGGAATGTGAACGATGACCCTGTGGCGGTTGCAGAGCGAGCCCTGACAGCTCTGTTCCTGTTTGAAACCATGCCCGGCGTGGTCGGGGTGCAGTTCCAGTCCTTTATCGGTTCCGCCTTTAAGGGGGAACCGGGTGAGCTGATGCCCTACAACCTCATTGGTGTGGCTCTCGGGCGTACGGAGGATGATGAATATCTGCTTGCTACTCAGGGCATGACCGATTACGGCCTGCCGGAGGTGGAGCTGGAGATGCCCGAATCGGTCTATAAAAAAAGGCTCACTCCCTTTGAGCCTTTGGCGGATGTCCTTTATCAACTTATGCGCGGTACCTCGGCTATTGAACCCGGGCATACCATGACCCTCTGCAATCTGTACTCCGAGGTGGAGTGGGGGACTCTGGTGACGACAGGATGCGAGGGATATCGTGTCGTTATGTATGATGAGGCCACTGCGGAGCACCTGTTGAAGCCCGAAAAATCATAAAAAAATCACGTTTTTGCAACTTTTTTTGCATTTTTATTGAAAAAATGCTTGACAAGGGTTTTGGTTGTGCTAATCTTCTCCCCACAGGAACTACCCGCTGTCCACTCCTGCCTCCCGAGGAGCAACGGCAGCTCCTGTTGAACTTTACTGCAACCCCCACCCTGCAAGAGTAAGCAATTGGTCCGCGGTTCGAGTCCGCGAAGTGGTTTGACTACTTTAGCTCAGTTGGTAGAGCAGTTGATGCAACCTGTCGACCCGAAGTTCCGGAAACTCCTTATACGGTTGACTCCCCTTCATGGAACTTTCCTGCAATCACTATAGACTGGTCTTACCGTCACTCTTATGTGGTTCGGGCTGTCCGCAATCCCTTCAACAAGGTTGCGGCTTAACCAACTCGTGTGCCTGAAGTTCCGGCAACCCCTTTCACGGGCACACACTCCCCCTTTCGTGAACTTTTCTGCAACTGTAACCGGATGTTCATTGTCGGCGGTTCGACTCCGCCCGGTGGCCCTCTCACAGCCACTTAATGGTCACCGTAGCTCAGAGGTAGAGCCTGAAATCTAGCACCCCGAAGTTCCGGCAACTCCTTTCACGGGTGTACCCCCTTTACCAACCAATCATCATAAGCATTATTATGAAAACATTCAATTTCCATACGGTGGAAGAATCTCAACGCGGTAGCCAAGGGCAACTGAGTTGAACAATTCCGCTCACAAAATGTTCTGAACTTTTCTGCAATTCTAATCTGATGTTCAGTGTTGGCGGTTCGAGTCCGCCCGGTGGCCCTCTTACAGTCTTTCAATGGTCACTGTCGCTCAATCGGTAGAGCATGAATTCTCAGCACCCCGAAGTTCCGGCAACTCCTTTCACGGGTGTATCCCCTTTATCCCCAATATAGTAATCATCATAAGCATTATTATGAAAACATTCAATTTCCATACGGTGGAAGAATCTCAACGCGGTAGCCACGGGCAACTGAGTTGACCAATTCCGCCCTCAAAATGTTCTGAATTTTTCTGCAAATGTTATTCAATCTAGTTAATATCATTCCGGAAACAACTAAAGTACACCCCGAAGTTCCGGTAACTCCTTTCACGGGTGATACAATTTATAAATCTATAATAATCAAAAATTAAGAAAATGAATACTTTTACATATACAGAGAACGGCGCCACTCAGCTCCGCACGACCGGCAAGGCTTGCCTCGACCTCTTCGCTGAGGTTGGTTCGGCTCGTAACATGGCGCTCAGCTCTCCGGATGTGCTTCAGGCTATGTTTCTGGAGGCCTGGAAGAGCGACCCTACTACGGCGTTTTGCATTGCGCTCTGGGCGCGTTCCGTACGTTTGGGCGCAGGTGAGCGTGCTGTGTCCCGTGTGTTGTTAAAGGCAGCACACCAGCTTGCTCCGCAGGCTTTGCGAGCTCACTTGGATTTGTTTGCTGAGCTCGGCAGCTACAAGGATTACGTATGGGTGGCAGATGAGTTCCCCGAGCTCCGCGATGACGTTGTGGCAATCTTTGCCGATGGCGTCATGAACGACAATCACCTTGCTTGCAAGTGGTTGCCCCGTCGCAGCAAGCTTTATGCCGACGTACGTGCCCGCACCGGTTTAACCAACCGCGAGTTCCGCCAGCGTGTGGCAAGGGCATCCACCACTGTGGAGCAGTTGCTCTGTGCCCGCCGTATGGAGGACGTGCAGTATGATAAGTTGCCCTCTCAGGCCTTCAACCGTTACAAGCGTCTCTTCGCCCGCGAGGATGGCGATCGATTGAAGCAGGTGATTACGCAGAAGAAGCTCAACGCCGGTGCGTTGTACCCGCACGAGGTATTCGCCGCCTGGTTTAAGGGCCAATGCCGCGCGATGTCGGAGGATATGCTTTCGGCCATTATCGATGCCCAGTGGCGTAGCTTGCCGAACATGATGCCGGAGGGTGCCTCCTTCTTGCCGGTGCTCGATACGTCGGGTTCCATGACTTGGGGCCGCTCGGTAATACCGCGAGATGTGGCATATCCGTTAGCTCTTTACTGCGCCGAGCGTCTCAGCGGTCCTTTCCGTAACCGCATCGTTACCTTCAGCTCTCGGGCTCAGTTTATCGAGCTCCCAGAGAATGCGACAACGCTTCAGCGCATGAAGCACCTCGATAGCTACAACATTGTCGAGAACACCAACATTGTGTCGGTATTCGAGTTGTTGCTTGCTCGAGCCAAGAGCGCCAAGTGCCCGGCAGAGGCCATGCCCCGCTGTGTCTTGCTCTTATCGGATATGCAGTTCGACAGCGGTGCGTATTGCGACATCACCCTCATGGATGAGTTGCGCTTGCGCTACAAGTATGCCGGCTACGAGTTCCCTGCCATTGTGTACTGGAATCTCGATGCTACCAATACCGGTGTGGCTGCTTCTGCGCTCGACAACTGTGCGCTGGTCAGCGGTTTTTCTCCGCGCCTGTTGAAGGCTGTGTTCGATGGCAACGCTATGGATTTCCGCGAGGCTAAGCCGGTGAAACTCGACCCGCTTGTCGTGATGGAGAACGCGCTTTCACCCATCCGAGAGATGGTGGATGCCACCGTTCTTCCTCGCATACCGAATATCCTTGCCACGGCGGATTTCAATCCTACTCGTGGTGCAACTACCCGACAGTAATGTCATTACGCAAGAGCCCCCTGTGCCGATTAACGGTGCAGGGGGCTTTTTTTGCTCGACACCCGATGGCGGCTTTGCTATAAGTAGGAGCACCATGAGAGACTTTGTGAACCCGCTGGTACTGTTGGTTGTTGTTGTGTTGCTGGCCTGCCGAGCCGGTGGAGTGGGGGATTCCGTGACGCTGGATGGCTGGATTCTGGCGCTGACGGTGACGGCTTTCATTGTGAATGGCGCACTGTGTATGGCTCGCCTGCTGGCGCGTCGGCGTGCTCTCATGAGTGTGGTCTGGTCAATGGGGTATCTTATTTTGGGTAGTTGTGCCTGGGTGCTGCATGGTATGGTTCAGCAAACAGCCGATGAAGAACAGGCCGCTCTGCTGGTATTGAAGCAGGCTTGGCAGCAGGGGGAAAGTCCGTATCAAGTCGATGAAAGCGGCGATTCTCTTTTTACTACAGCGGCTTCGCTCGGCAAGGCTGAGCTGGTGCGGGAGGTGCTGACCACCGGCAGTGCTCCTGCCGAGCAACTGGCAGAAGCTGCCCGACGTGCTGCCGAAAATGGTCGGGTGGAGGTGCTGAAACTCCTGCTCACAAGTGGTACCCCGGTGAATGCCACGGCCGGTAGCACTACGCTCCTCTGCGCTGCTGCCCAGAACGGACAGCGCAAAGCGGTGGAGTTGCTGCTGCAGAGCGGGGCCGATGTTAATCTGGCAGATGCTGAGGGCACGCCACCCCTCATACATGCCGTGCTGGCCGAGAGTACTCCCGTTGTAAAGCTGCTTATGCAGGCCGGGGCAGACGCCACCCGAACGGATGCCGAGGGACGCAGCGCTACCGATTACAGTCGCTCTGAACAGATAGATAGCTTGTTAACCTCCACTCCCATTCCGCAATGAAAAAGTTTGTCGCTTTGTTGATAGGTGCTTGTGCCCTGAGCGCAACTGCCGATGAGTTTGTGCTGAGTGACGGCTCGGTGCTGCAGGATGCTACGGTTGTGCGCACATCTCTGGATTCGGTGCTGGTGCGCCACAGCAATGGAGTGCAGCAATTGCTCTTTGATCGACTGAGCCCGCAGCTGCAGCAACAACTGGGTATGACTCCTGAGCTGGTGGCTGAGCGACGAGCTGCAGCTCAACAGGCAGCAGAGAAGCGTCGCCTTGAACGCGAGGCTGCACAGGCCGCTCGATTGGCTGCTCTGCAAGCCAGTGGGCAGCACCCGCGTTACCTGAGCGGGGCCGACATGTATTCTATTTACAGTTCGGTGGAATCTATCAGCCCGCGTACGGCCGAGTATTTGGCTGCCCTGTGGAATAGGCGGGAAGCCGCTCGCATGGGCCTTGTGATTGATGTTGAACGCTACGCTGCCGATGCTGCCGGATTGCGTGGTGTGGCAGAGGCGGAACTGGCCAACCTGCGCGCAGCTCAACAGGCTCAGCGTGAAGTGGATAAGCTCAGAGCTCAGGTGGCACAGCTGCAACAGCAGAATGAAGCCTTGCGTAAGCAGCTTGCCGATGCTCGTGCCGGCTCTCCTGCTACATCCACAACGGTGGTGGTCGATAACCCGGTTTATGTGCCGGTCCCCACGCCGGTAGGGCGCCCATGCCCGCCGCCCCCGCCTCGTCGCCCGGTAGCTGCCCCCCGACATCCTCGCCCCGTTATTCACAGCAATAATCCGCGCCCTGCGAGCTCGGCACACACTCTCCCACGCCGCTGAGTTATTGTAACAAGTGTGTTACAGCGGGCTGATGTGTTGACTCTGCCTCGCCTATATGCTAGGTTGGGGGTGTGAGAAAGTGGGTGAAAATATGTGTTCTGCTACTGGTTGCTCTCATAGTGTGGGTAGCCGGGGAATTCTTGCTGTTGACTCTGACTCCCGTCGCATACGTGGTGGAGCGCTCTCCGCTGCCACTCTCGCAGGCGGATGTGACGGCTCAGGAGGTGGAGGAGCTGAATCATTGCTTGCAGGATGATGGCGGCAGAATATGGAACATATCGCCGGGTGTCGGGTTTTATGGGAAGAATGTGATGCAGGTTGTCCCGACCGCCGATGGCGGGCTGGATTTGCTGCATGTGCACCTTCTCTGGAGCTGGTGTTGGGGCTCAGATAGTGTGGCAATCCGCAGGCAACAGGCTTTGGAGAGCTGGCTTAATGATAGGAAGGGGAGGGGCGAATGAAAAGAATTGCTTTCCGAATATACGTTGGCCTGTTGCTGCTGTGGTTGCTTGCCTGTGGTCTGCGTGCATTGTTACCCCGGTGGGGCAATTACCACAATTGCAGCACATTGCGGGAACTGGAACCACCTTGTTTCTGTACAGATTGCAGTGGGCTGTCCGCGTATTACCACCTGCACGGTGTTCCTCTTGCCGAATATGCCGAGCTTAGCAAGCGTCTGGAACAGGCTCAGCCCGGAACGCGCTTTTTCTGTGGTCCGGGAAATATCGTGCTGCTTACCCCGCAGGGGGAGGCTGCCCCGGAGTTAACCCCGTCAGCCCAAGCCGAGCTCATTGCGTGGATTCATGAGGTGACAATCAGTGTGCCGAAGCAGCACACGACCACCACGATGAGCAGTATGCCCAGCGCAAACTTGGGGTTACCTCGCTCCAGCCACTCTTCGTGCGCAAAGCCAACCAGCGCGGCCGCGGTACCGATGAGGCCGATGAGAATCTTGCACAGAAGGTAAATATCCATCGGTAGTCAGTGTGGTCAGATTATCTGTAGGTATTGCAGCGGTTGAGCCAGCCGGCGAGCCAGCGTTTTTCGCCACGGGCAGCGGGGGAATTGGCGACTCGGCGGCGCATGACTGTGGCAGCCGCGCGGGAGAACTCTGCCGTGGCGGCGCGTCCCTGCGGGTAACCCTTCATTTCCTCCAGCACCTGCAGCAGGCCCCAGCCCTGACCATTGTAGCGCTCGGTGGGTTTGAGGCCTTCGCCCTTGAAGTTCACATAGTCAACCAAACAGTACAAGCCCTGAGTAGTGGCTGCCAAGGCTTTGTAGCGAGCCTGTACGGCCTGCGGGTTACGGCTGGCCTGCATCATGCGGGGCAGGGCGGCACGGCTGCGCAGAATGATGAACTCGGTCTGTAACTGTACATGCCCGGCCAGCCAGCGACGCATGGCATCTGCCCGCCCGCTGCGATCTGCTAGGAATGCAGCCTTGTTCCGCCACGGTGCGGGGCCATTGAAGTAGCTCGGCACCTGCACACCGCGTGAGCGGGCGTAGCTCACAAACTTGGGGAAACTCTCGTCGAACGGACCGTTGTATCCGGCCGGGTACCAGATGAAGTGCCCGATGCCCAGTGAGGGGAAATCCTCGCCTGCGTTCCAGCTCACCAGCCCCGGTACACTGCCGGCACATTCGTTCTGCCAGATTTTATTACCCAGCCAATTCAGGTCTATGCCGTTAAAGTTGACAGGCTGGGCTGCGACGCGCGGAGTGGCTGTCGGTCTCGCCGCCATCGGCGTGGCGTAATGGTACGACAGGCATGATGTCAGCAGGGGCAGGAAAAACAGAACGCAGCATTTCATGCCCGCTATTCTACCGCACTCCGCCCCCTGATGTAAAGCGTTAAATATGACCGACGCAAAACAAAAAACTTTTTTTTATGACTTTGTGCTTGACATTATATCCATGATGTGGTAATTTGGCGTCCCGCCTTGCCGCCGTGCAATCGCAAATCAATATCTGCCGCGGCTTGGGGAACAACCAATCTCATTCATTTTACTATGGTAGCAATTCGTCTCAACCGTCAGGGGTCCAAGGACCGTCCTTACTACAAAGTAGTTGTCGTTGACAGCCGCGCTCGCCGTGATGGCGACTTCATTGAACAGGTGGGTACCTACAATCCCATGGCCGAGGGTGAGAACTACACCCTGGATCTGGAGAAGGTGGAGAAGTGGCTTGCTAACGGTGCCCAGCCTTCCGAGACTGTGGCTTCTATGATTAAGAAGGCTCGCGCCGCCAAGGCCTGAGTCGCCCACTGACCAAAGCTTTTTCTTGGTTGTTTCTAACGGAACCTGCTGTACCTTGTGTACGGCAGGTTCCCTTGTTTTGTATGTGGGGTAAGGTAGGCTCCTGCTCAGTTGCGGAGGGTGCGCCCTAATGGGGTGAGGGCATAGAGTCTGCCGGAGCAGGCGTTGGCTCCGTCGCTGATGTGCAGTAGACCCAGTGCATTGAGCTTGTTGCACATGGTGCGTATATTGTTTACAGGGAGGTTGAGCAGCTGTTGTAACTGTCGGCAGCTCATGCCGTTGGGTGGGGCGTCCCTTAATAAGGTGAGAACTTGTAACTCTTTGTCGGTTAAACTTTCTGTTACAGCCTGACTGTAGCGTCTTTCGGGTGTTGGTTCGTGGGGAATAGGGAGCATGATTTTATCCTTATAAAGCAACTGAGCACCTCTGTCAAGATGTTAAATAAATAACACGAAAAGTTTAATTTTTATAAGAAAAATCACTTGACAAATGAAGCATGCTTCATAAAATAGGCTCCAGAAGCTATGATGAAAGAGAAACATATAACCCGCTACGGGCAGGAACAGGGGCAGGGCTATACCTTTAAGGGGTGGCGGCTTTGCTTGACTCGAAATGGAGAGCGATTTGTGCGTTACTTTTCGGATTTGAAGAGTGGAGGGGCTGAAAAAGCGCTTGCGGACGCAGTGGCAATGAGGGATGTGATGTTGGTTGAGTTGGCTGCAGACGGTGCTGACAGTCATGAGATATTCAACCGCTATCGCCGCTTGGGCAATGAGTGCTGATATGGCCGTGTTCTTCTCGAAAAGTTTGGCAAATTTTCTTGACTTTCGGTGAGGTTTGCGTATACTTTCTGGTGTGATATGAAGCTTGCTTCATAATACGGAAAGGCCTGAAAAAATGCAGAACGGACAAGCCATATCGTTCCTGATGAAGCTGATAGCAGATCGCGTGTCGACTCTGTTCTCGTTGCGTGCTGATATGCCGGTAACGGCTGCACAGGGGCGCTTGCTGATGTATTTGGAAGCTTGCGGCGGTGGCCCCGTGTCTCAGCGCAGTATCGAGCAGTATTTGAATGTCTCCCATACAACAGCGAAGGGCTTGCTGCAGCGCTTGGAGGAAAAGGGCTTTGTGCGAACTGCTTTCGACAGCAGTGACGGTCGAGTGAAAAATGCCTACGTGACCGAGAAAGCTCAATTGTGCCGAGAGTCGTTGTCCCAGCATGTTGATTCTATCATTTCTCAGATGATGGGGGGAATAAGCCCGGAGGAACAGCAGGTGCTGTTCGATTTGCTTTGCCGGGTCTACCATAATATTAAATAATAATTTTCTTATAACTCAATGAAAGCGAAACAGATAGCAGTGATGGCCCTGAGTGGGGTGGTTGTGGTCGGTTTGACCGGCTGCGGAGAGAGCGAGGATGGTAAGCCCGGCCTTCTGGAACGTGTGAAAAAAGACTTCTTCGGCGGTGAGGCAGAGCAGGCTCGCAAGCCTATGCCCCCGCTGCAGGTGTCGGTTATGAAACTGCAGCAGCAGACGGTGCCGGTGTATTCCACCTGGTTCGGCCAGCTGCGTGGCACGGAGCAGGCTGATATCAAGCCTGAAGTGAGCGGAAAGATTGTGCAGAAGGTCTACATAGACGGTTCTCCCTGCGAGAAGGGGGAGGTGCTGTTCCTTATTGATGATGTGACCTATAAGGCTGCTGCTGATATGGCCGCCGCAAATCTGGAGGCCGCCAAGGCAGCAGTGCTGCAGGCCGAGGTGGTTGATGCTCAGGCTCAGCAGGATTTGGCTCGTTTCACGGAACTTGTGAAGAGCGGTTCAGTGTCTGACAAGACATTCCGCGATGCTGAGCACGCCAAGCGCCGTTCCGAGGCCATGCTGGCCGCAGCCCGCGCTCAGGTGAAACAGGCGGAAGCCGCTCTGACCAACGCCCGCATTAACCTCGACCGCTGCACCATTCGCGCCCCGTTCAAGGGCTATGCCTCTGCCGCTACCGTGAGCGTGGGTGATCATGTGGCTCCCGGTGCCGTCACCCTGACCCGCATGAGCGCCATCAACCCCATTCGTGTTGACTTTGTCGTGACCGGCAAGAACGTGCTCGATATTGTCACTCAGACCGATTTCCGTGCCGGTGAGAATATGGATTCTCCCTTCACCGAGTTCGATGTGATTCTGGAGGACGGTACAACCTACAGCGAGAAAGGCTACGTGAAGACCATGGACAGTGAGGTGAACACCTCTACCGGTACTGTGAACTTCATCGGCGAGATTCCCAACAGCGAGCTGCGCCTGCGCTCCGGAGCCTCCGTTCAGGTGCGCGCCAAGGTCAGCGAGGTGAAGGATGCCTTCCTGGTGCCCAAGGCCGCTATTCTTTCCACCATGAACCATCGCTTCATTTATGTGGTGGGTAAGGACAACCAGCCCTACGGTATCGACGTTATTCTGGGCCGTGAAATTGAGCTCGAAATGCCCAGCGGTGACGGTACCGCCAAGATGCCTATGCAGGTGGTGACCGCTCGCCCGATTGCCGGCGAAAATGGCGAGATGCTTGACCTGCCCGCCATTCTGAAGGGGATGGGTTACGACAACCCGTTGGATGCACCCGTGATTGTGGAAGGTGGCCAGATGGCTCAGATTTATGCCAATGCCAACACCGCGATGAAGAAGGCCGGCGTTCCTGCAGGCTTTGCCGAGATTGCACCCAATCCGGCTGCCTACGATTACGTTCGTCCCATGTCCACCACTCCCTCAGTAACTGCCAAATCTGAGTAACCTACTTATTCTGTAAGGAATACACATGAGTGCCTATTTCATTAAACACCCGGTCATTGCCACGGTTATCGCCGTGCTGACCACTGTGCTGGGTGTGGTCTGCATGATGAACCTCCCCATCGAGCAGTACCCTGAGATTACACCCCGCACCATTAACCTCACAGCTGTGTACCCGGGCGCAGATGCTCAGGCTGTGGCAGACTCCGTCGGTACGCCCATTGAGCGCCAGATGAACGGCGTGAACCACATGGACTACATGACCTCCGTTTCGTCGAATAACGGTGTGTACAACCTGCAGGTGGTATTCGAGCCCGGCTCCGATCCCGACTTGGACCAGGTGCTCACCAACATGCGCTACGGTCAGGCTCAGTCGCAGGTGCCCACAGAGGTGCTGAACTCCGGTATCACCATTCGCCAGCAGCCCGGTCTGCCGCTTATGATTTATTCGCTCACCTCGCCGGATGGCTCCTACGATTCTGTGGACCTGTCCAACTACGCGCAGGTGAAGCTGCTCGATGAGATTAAGCGCGTGCCCGGTGTGGGTGAGGTGACGGTCTATGGTGCCGGTCGATATGCTATACGTATATGGCTCAATACCGTCAAGATGTCCCACTTCGGTATCTCCCTGAATGAAGTGCAGGGAGCTATCCGCCTGCAGAACGTGACCAATCCCGGCGGTAAAGTCGGTGCTGATCCTGTGCCTGCCGGTCAGGAGACGACCGTTACCATTCGTACCGAGGGTCGACTGTCCACCCCTGAACAGTTTGAGCAGATCATCGTGCGCCAGCGTGGTAATGAAGTGGTATTCCTGAAGGACATCGCCACGATTGAGCTGGGCTCGGCCGACTATTCCGTAACCGGTCGTCTGAACCGTAAGCCGGCTGCCAGTGTGGTGATTTTCCAGTCTCCCGGTTCCAATGCCATTCAAACGGTTGACCGTGTGAGTGCTCTGCTGGCAAGCAAGGCTCTGCCCCCCGGTATTGAGGGCAACGTATCTCTCGACACCACGACCTCCGTGCGTTACTCCATCGAGGAGATTAAGCAGACTTTCATCGAGGCTATCGTGCTGGTAGCTCTGGTGGTGTTCCTGTTCCTGCAGAGCTGGCGCGCTACGGTTATCCCGCTGATTGCTGTGCCGGTGTCGCTGATTTCCACTTTCTGTGTGTTCCCTCTGCTGGGCTTCACGCTGAACACCATTTCTTTGCTCGGTATGGTGCTGGCCATCGGTCTGGTGGTGGACGACGCCATCGTGGTGGTGGAAGCAGTGCAGCACCATATTGAGAAGGGGCTTAACCCGCGCATGGCCTCCTTTGCCGCCATGCAGGAGGTGAGTGGTCCGGTTATCGCCATTGCTCTGGTGCTGGCTGCCGTGTTCCTTCCCTCACTCATGCTCGAGGGTATTACCGGCACGCTCTTTAAGCAGTTCGCTATCACCATTGCTATTTCGATGCTGATTTCAGCCTTCAACGCTCTTACTCTTTCTCCTGCACTCTGCGCACTCATGCTCAAGAGCAAGGAGGAGGAAAATACTGAGCCGAAAAATCCGCTGCGTCGCATCGTGTTCAAACTGAACCACGGTATTGCCAAGCCCTTCTTCCGCTTGTTCAACAAGGCCTACGACAGCACCGCCGGTGTGTATACTCGTATTTGCGGTGGTCTGGCACGCAAGCTGATTATTTCCATGCCCATCCTGCTGCTGCTCTGGGCTGCTATTGCCCCCATGAGCAGCAAGGTGCCCGGTGCATTCCTGCCCGATGAGGACCAGGGCTTCCTGCTGGCTGCTCTGGTGATGAAGCCCGAGAACTCCCTGCAGCGCTCCTTGGTCGAGGCTAAGAAGTTTGAGGATGCTCTCGCCGGCCCTGCCGATAACCCCGATCCGGCCATCAAGAACCTGACATCGGTGGTGGGTATCAATATTCTCAACATGGTGCAGACCCCCGGCGCTGCCATCGCCTTCGTGCAGCTGAAGGACTGGAGCGAGCGCTCCGAAACAGCTGCGCAGGTGCAGCAGCGCCTGACCGCTCGTTGCGCTATGGCCGGCCTCGATGGTATACCCATGGTTCTCATCCCCCCGGCAATTCCCGGTGTGGGTACCGCCAACGGTGTAACCATGGTGCTGACTGACCTCGAAGGTCAGGGTGTGGAGTTCCTTTACCAGCAGGTACAGAAGTTCAATCAGGCAGCCGCTAATCGTAAGGAAGTGGCTATGTGCCGTGATATGATGATGGCGGACGTGCCACAGAAGTACCTGACCCTCGACCGTGCCAAGTGCCAGAAGTACGGAGTGAGCATTGGTGATGCCTATGGCGTGCTCGCCTCCTACTATGGTTCCTCGTTCGTGAACTTCTTCAATGCCTTCGGCCAGCAGTGGCAGGTGTTCATGCAGGCTCGCGGTGCTGACCGTGTGAACCTGGAGCAGATGAACGGCTTCTTCGTCATTAACAAGAAGGGCGAGCGTGTACCGTTGGATGCCATTGTGAGCATCAGCGATATTGCCGATACGGAGTTCGTGATGCACCATAACGGCTACAATGCCGCTAAGCTCAACGTCATGCCCAATCCCGGCTATTCCACTCAGCAGCTGATGGAGGCCATGGAAGAGGTGTTCGAGCAGACCATGGACAAGACGAAGGTCGGTATGGACTACCAGGATATGTCCTTCCAGGAAAACAAGGTGCGTAACAGCACAGGTCTGGGTACGATTTTCTGCATGTCCGGCTTCTTTGCCTTCCTCATTCTGGTGGCTCTGTACGAGAAGTGGTCGCTGCCCATTTCGGTATTCATGACCGTGCCCATCGCTGTGCTGGGTGCCTACATGGGGCTTTATGTGTGGAACCTCGACCTTACGCTCTATGCTCAGGTGGGCCTCATCATGCTGGTGGGTCTCGCCGCTAAGAACGCCATTCTGATTGTGGAGTTCGCCAACCTTGAAATGGAGCGAGGAAAGAGCCTGATGGAGGCTACCCTCGTGGCTGCCAACCTGCGACTGCGCCCCATTATCATGACCTCGCTGGCCTTCATTCTGGGCTGTATTCCGTTGCTGCTCTCCAGTGGTTCGGGTGCACTTGCCCGCAACGCCATCGGCGTGGTGGTGGTGGCCGGTATGACTGTGGCCACTCTGGTGGGTGTATTCCTTATTCCCTGTTCCTACGTGTTCATCATGCGTCTCTTCCGCATTAAGTTCGAGCGCAAGACTCTTGCGGCCGACCCCGATGAAGAGGGTGCACGCCGTTACCTGATTGAGCACGAAAATGATAGTCACTGATAACTGAAATATTTCCTTAACTCTCAAACCTCGTAAACAATATGACAAAAAACGCATTAATAGCCCTTGCCGGTGTTGTGGTGATGTCCACCGCATGCACGCTTGGCCCGAGCTGGGAAAAGCCCCAGATGGAAGTACCTGCCGTGTTCCGCGGAGCCGGTGTAGGTGAAAGCAACATGGCAGACCTGCCCTGGCAGGCTGTTATGAAGGATAAGAATCTGCAGGCTCTCCTGACGGATGTTTTCAACAGCAATCGCAATATTGCAGCTCTGCAGCACAACGTTGAGGCAGCTCGTCAGTATGTGACAATTGCTCGTTCTCCCATTTTCCCCTCTCTGGGCTACGGTGCTTCTACATCGAAGGGCATGAACTCTGCCGGTGGTGCTAATATTACAAACACCGGCAGCATGACCACGAATCCCGGCTCTGCCGCTCTGAGTGCCAGTTGGGAGATTGACATCTGGGGCAAAACCCGTCGTGAGGTAGAGAGCGCCGAGGCTTCTGCCGAGGAGGCTGCCGAGGAGCTCAACAACTTGCGTATCTCCCTCATGCGCCAGGTGGCTTCCGGTTATCTGCAGTTGCTTATGCTTGACGAGCAGCTTCGCATTACCCGTGAGAGCATGGAGTCCTATCGCGACACTCTTAATCTCTTCAATGATCAGTTCAAGGAGGGTGTGGTGGATAAGCTGCAGGTAGCCAGTGCTCAGGCTGCCCTTGCTTCTGCCGAGGCCGAGGCTCCCGCCCTTGAAATGCAGATTGCCGCGCTTGAGAATACCCTCAGCATGCTTGCCGGTCGCGCCCCCGGCCACATCGCCCGCAGTGGCAGCCTGAAGTCCTACATGAATGCCTCCAAGGTAGCTGCCGGTATTCCTGCCGACGTGCTTTCCCGCCGTCCTGACATTCGTGCCAAGGAGCAGGCTCTGCGCGCTGCCAATGCTGAGGTTGGAGTGGCTATCGCCAGTTATTTCCCCTCCATCAGCCTGACCGGTGCCGCTGGCTATGCTTCCCCCGATTTGCGCCATGATGTATTCGGTCGCAAGCATGGTTGGGGTATTGGCGCCAACCTTACAGGGCCTCTCTTCCAGGCCGGTCGCCTGACTGCCAATGAGGCCGCTAAGAAGGAAGCTTTCCTTGCCGCCAAGGCTGATTACGAGCAGGCCGTGCTGAATGCTCTTTCCGAGGTCGCCAGCACGCTGGTTCAGCGCCAGAAGCTCCGCGAGGTAATCTCCAAGCAGGAGGCCGCCGTGGCCGCCTACGAGCAGTCCGTTTCCCTTGCCAAGCAGCGTTACAAGGAAGGCTACTCCGCCTACTTCGAAGTGCTCGATAACCAGCTGAGACTCTTCCCCGCCCAGAAGCAGCTTGCGAACTACCGCTATCAGTACGCAGCCTGCATCCCGACCCTCTACACCCAGTTGGGTGGCGGCTGGCAGAAGTGATTTCTCCATCAATCAACGAGGCGAGGTCGAAAGACCTCGCCTCGTTTTTCACGCATGGCGTAGCCATGTTTTCACCAAGCCCTACAAGGGCTTTTTTCACCCCGCGCACAGCGCGGTTTTCACTTTAAAAAAACAATGTTCTCTATGGAAGGACCTCTCATTAAGCAATCAATGGATTTAGCTGTGGCTGTTATCAGCATGTGCGACAATATTCATAATCGTGGCCCATTGAAGAATCAACTTTTACGTGCTGCATGCAGCATAGGGGCCAATATTCATGAGGCTCAGTATGGGTATAGTAAGGATGACTTCATTTTTTAACTCCAGACGGCTTTGAAAGAATGTAATGAGACGCATTATTGGCTGCAGCTGTTTGTTCGTTCCGGTACTGTGACTGCGTCAGATACTGATTCTTTAATTGGCATGTGCAATAGAATTCGCTTTATGTTGATTAAGTCATTGAATACGGCAAAGTCTTCCAATTAATTAACAAGAAAGAACGGTTTAATGATTGTGAAAAATGGGCTGCGCCCATGGTGAAAACAAGCTCGATTGAGCTTGTGATGTGGTGGATGATTTTTACAAATCATCCACCAGAGCCGTACTCTTCGCATAGGCCGTACTGCGGGCCTCGAAGAAATCGGTCTTAATCATATTGGCATTGCTGAATTGCGAGACCCAGCTGCACTCGGCAGGTTCTTTGTCGTGGCCTTCATAAATCGGCTCGAACCCGAGGTTACGGCAGCGCAGGTTGGCAAGGTAGCGGATATAGGCCGTTATCATCTGTTTGGACAGACCGGGGATTTCATCGCCGATGACGTAGCAGCCCCAGGCGATTTCCTGTTCTGCCCCTTCGCGAATCATATCCCGATATTCCTGCACCAACTCCGGGGTGAAGAGTTCGGGCTGCTCGCGCTGCAATTCGCGTATGATGTTGCTGAAGAGCCAGAGGTGGGTATTTTCATCGCGGTTGATGTAGCGGATTTCCTGAGCCGAACCGGGCATTTTGTTGTTGCGCCCGAGGTTGTAGAAGAACATGAACCCGCTGTAGAAGTAGATGCCCTCCAAAATGTAGTTGGCCACCAGCGTGCGGGCAAATGCCTGCGGCGTTTTGTTCTGCTGGAAATCGTTGTAAAGATTGCCGATGAAGGTATTGCGGCGCAGTAGATGTTCGTCGGTACGCCACTGGTAGAGCACATCGGTGCGCTGCTGTGGTTCGCAGATGGTATCGAGCATGTAGCTGTAGCTCTGGCTGTGAACGGCCTCTTGGAAGGCCTGTATGCACAGGCACAGGTTGACTTCGTTCGCCGTTACATACTCACCGACCGAGGGGAGGTTGGCAGTCTGAATACTGTCGAGGAACACGAGGAAGGAGAGTATCTTATCGTACGCGCGGCGTTCTGCGGGGGAGAGTCGCGGGTAATCCTTCACATCGGCCGCGAGATTAATTTCTTCGGGAATCCAGAAATTATTCATGGCTTGGCGGTACCACTTACTGACCCAGGCGTACTTCATGTTGTTGAAGTCGTTGAGGTTAGTGGTATTGCCACCGATGATGCGGCGAGCGTTGATGTCGGCATCGCCGAGCGGGTTGAACAGGGGCTTACGGGTTAACTGCTGCATGATTCGCATTCTTCTATTTCGAGGCTCTTGGAACGAATGTAGTACACGGTTTTCACCCCGCTTTCCCAGGCGAGGATGTACAGGTTGAGGATTTGACGGAGGGTGTAGTCGTTGGTGATGTAGAGGTTCATGCTCTGGGCTTGGTCGATATGGCGCTGGCGCACGCCTGCTGCACGCACAGACCACTGCTGGTCAATGTGGTGAGCGCTCTTGTAGAACCAGAGTGTGCTCAGCGAAAGATCTGGCGCCACGCGGGGCATGAGCCCGGTTTTGCGCTCTTCCATGAAGAAGAGTTTCATGACGGGGTCAATACCGGCTGTCGTTCCGGCAATGGTGCCGGTGCTGCTGGTGGGGGCTACGGCCAGCAACCAGGCATTGCGCAGTCCGTGGGTTGCCACTCGCTGCTGTAGTTCCTGCCAGTGGGGGGCTGTATAGCCACGGCGACTGAAGTACTCACCACTCTGCCATTCACTGCCTTCAAAATGTCGGTAGGCGCCCTTCTGCTCGGCAATTTCGCAGCTGGCGGCAATGGCTGCATGGTTAATCTGTTCAAAGAGTTCATCTGCCAGCTTGAGGTGCTCATCGCTTTCCCAGCGCACGGCACGCTTGGCCAGCATGTGGTGGTAACCACTCACTCCCAGACCGATGGGGCGGTATGCCCGGTTGGTAACAGCTGCGTAAGGCAGAGGGTAGAAGTTCAAATCAATCACATTATCGAGTGCTCGCACTGCACTGCGGGTGATGTCTGCGACTTCTTCCGCGTTGGTGGTGTCGATGCGACCGAGGGACAGGCTGGCCAGATTGCAGACCACGAAATTGCCCGGACGGGTTGTTGTAACGACAACTGTCTCGCCGTCAATAGTTTTGATTTCCTGTTTCACTCCCTCGATAGCACTCATGTTCTGGGCGATTTCGGTGCAGAGGTTGCTGCTGTAAATGATGCCGGTGTGCTTATTCGGGTTGGCTCGGTTCACGAGGTCGCGGTTGAAGGCAAAAGGGGTACCGGTTTCCACCGCGCTTTTGAGGATAAGGCGCACGATGTCTTTAATGGGCAGGCTACGCTTGTGAATGCGCGGGTCAGCCACACAGGCGAGGTAGCGCTGCTCCCATTCCTCGCCCCAGAAGTCCTCGAGGGAGTACCCTTTCACGCAGCGGATTTCGTGCGGACACATGAGGTGCCAGAGCGCGTTGATGTTGTCGCGTGCCTGCTGCCAGAAATAGTCGGGGTAACAGACGGCGGGGAACACGTCATGGGCTTTCAGGCGATCGTCGCCATTGTTGGTGCGCAGGGCAAGGAATTCCGGCAGGTCGCGGTGCCAGACATCCAGATACACGGCTACGGCTCCCTGTCGAACCCCCAGCTGGTCAACGGCTACGGCGGTGTCGTTGGCCAGCTTTATCCAGCGTATGACGCCACCGGCCGCACCGGGGAATCCGCGTATGGCGCTCCCGGCCGCTCTCACTTTGCCGAAGTACAGCCCCATGCCACCACCGAACTTGCTCACCTGCGCAAAGTTATCAATGCTGCGGTATATGCCCTCCAAACTGTCAGGCACGGTGTCGATAAAACAGGAGGAAAGCTGGTGGAACGGTTTGCGGGCATTGGCCAAAGTGGGGGTGGCCATGGTGACTTTCAGCGTGCTGAGCATGTCATAGAAGCGCTTAACCCACTCCAAGCGGTCTTGCTCTTCATTCATGGCCAAGTGCAGGGCGATACCCAGGAACATTTCCTGCGGTGTTTCCGGTACTTCGCCGTTGCGGGTGCGGATGAGATAACGACCGATGAGCATCTCCAGCCCGGAGTAATTGAGCAGTTTGTCGCGCTCGGGGCGGAGCAGTTGTTCGGCGGCATCTACCTCTGCGCGGGTGTAGGATTCGGTTATGTACCGGCCGTACAGCCCCTCGCGGGTGAGATGGAGCAGTTTATCGTACAGACTGTTAATACCCTGTGCCTGTTCAAACTCCTGTACTTGTTCGCGGAACATCAGCAGGCGAAAACGCGCGGCAATCATTTCCCACTGTGGTGCATCCCGTGATGTAAGTTCGCCGGCCGCGCGGGTGAGCAGGTGCAGGGCACTCTCCCTGTTCATATCCTGACGGTAGAAGCTCAGGAACTTACCGGTCAGATGATTCAGTGAGTATTCTTCTGCTTGGAATTCCTGTTGCAGCTCCTTCAACGTGGCGCACAGTGCAGGGCAGTTGTTAAAATACACCAGCAGGGCTGCGCGGGCTGCGCGCAGGCGACGGCGCTCATTGCGGTAGAGGATGAAGCTGCGCGCGGCCTCGAAGTGCCCACCGACCATCAGGGCTTCTTCCACCAAATCCTGAATGTGCTCCACTGCTACGGCTCCACTGTCCTGCAACAGGCGCTGTTCCACCTTCGCTGCCAGTGATTCTGACTCTGCCCCGCTCTGGTTCACACTCTCGAAGGCCAGACGTATCACTCGCTCGATTTTCTGACGTCTGTAGGGCTCCTCCGCTCCGTTGCGCTTGCGTATTTTCATTGCCTTGTAATCCTATATGTGGTGTATGAATACGGATAATAGCACTATATCTCCGAATGTCAATCTTAAAAATTAGAAAAATTCTAATTTTGCAATTTGGCCTTGAATCGGGGGGTGGAGAATGGTCAATATGACTCAGGCAAAGCTTGTCAGAAAGCCACGGAGAGGGGTATACTGGTGTGTATGAGGACGAACCGCCGAGAAATCGCCACAACTGTATCGAATGACCCCACGAGTTATAAGCTCTGCGCGGTCTGTGGCTCTATTGTAGACAAATCTGCGGCAACCTGTCCCGATTGCTACGCTTATCGCTTTGATGCCGACCCCTCCCATGTGGCAGATGCCGCACTTGATTTGGCGGTGAAGCCCCGCCGTGCGGTCTGCCACTTTGATTTGATGCCTGAGAGCAGCGAGGAAACGGAATAAGCCCCGCCACTTTATCGAAGTGCAGCGTTGAATGCTGCAGTCTGGTCCTGATCAGGAATGATATCGAGCAGGGCAAAGGCTGTGGGCTCCAGAGAATCGAGCACTTCGAAATCAGCCTCGCAGTGAATGGCATAGTACTCGGCACCCCACAGGCGTGCAACCTCCTGCAGGTCATAGGGCGGGGGCTGAACCATCAGGCGGTGAAGCTCGGCATCCATACCGGGTGTAAAGGCATTGCCGGCACCTTCATTGTTGAGCACAGCCACGACACGGCGAGCCGGGGGCAACTGGGGCAGCATGGTAGCGGCGGCACAGTCGCGCAGCAGGGCAAGGTCACCGGTCAGGCAGCAGGCGTAGTCGGCATCTGTACTGTTGGCCAGAAAGGCCGATACGGTGCCGTCGGAGCTGCCGGTGGTACTGTGGGCACGCACATATTGAGTGGGAACGTGGGTTTGTGCGTAATTATTCCACAGTCGCATGGTTGTGACCGAGCCCAGACAGAGCACATCGGCAATGCTGGCTTGGTTCGAGAAATAGCGCACCATAGCGGCTTCGCTTTCCGGGTAGGCGAGCAGCAGCTCCTCAATACGCCCGGCGGAACGGCGGCTGCGCTGCATAAGCCCCTCGGTATCACCGATATGGGGCACATCGCCCAGTGCCTTCATGACCTGCTCGAGCTCACCTTCAATCACTGTGCTCTTGCGGCACAGACCCGAGAAACCGCTGCGGGTAATAGAGAATACCTCTGTTCCCGGCATATCTTCCAACGCGCGCCAATAGGCACCGGTCGGCACATCGCCGATACGCAGAATGTAGCGCGGTGCATAGCGGGGCAGGAGCTGGTCGGCACCATGAAGCATGAAGGCGGAGAGTACCTCGCGCAGACCACTGGCGGCCTCTGCCACAATCGGAACTCGCAGGGTACGGGCCAGCCAGACTGCCGGCTCCTGCTCGTCGGGATCGAGCCCGCCGATGACCAGCACCAGCCCTTCCACAGCGCGAAAACGCAACATCTGCGAAAGTGCAACGAGCGAGGCGCGGAAGGGAGGAGCTGCCGGGGGCTCTCCTACTTCCAGACCGGTGAAATCGCAACTGCTGCGGCAGTCTTCCGTCAGTCGCAGGCTCAGGTGAATGGGGAAGCCCTCTGCACAGCTTGCGGCCAGATTCGGCAGGTCGGATACAGCGCAGGGCAGCGCTACCTCGATGGTGGGGGCGTAGATGCCGAAAAGTCCTTCTGTCTCAATGTGTCCGGGTGCGCCCGAGCCGCCGGCGTTCTCTTTGTTGTCAATCGTGATAACAATGAGGGGGCGGCGCTGGTAATAGGCCTCGACCACGGCGGGTGCCAGTGCTGCTGCGGCTGCACCACTGCCGGCTACAACGGCGACCGGGCGGGCTGTAGCTTGTATGCGACCCAGCGCAAAGTAGGCGGCAGTTCGTTCATCCTGCTGGCTCCAGCGGTGAACAATGGGGCACTGAGCGAGTGTGGAAAGCAGGGGAATATTGAGTTCCCCGGGGCAGCAGACCCATTCTGCTACACCGGCTGTTGCACAGCATGAGATGAGGCTTTTCATATATTCAGAGCGTTTTTTGAATCAGTAAGGCAACTTGACCGGTTCGCCCATGTGGTGCGGCGTGCGATTGGTGAGGAAATCATACAGCATGGCGATACGCGCCGCGCGTTCCCGCAGGTAGGAGCGAACAAGCGAGCTGCGAGTCATGGCAAAGCGGGGAGCGTTGAGCCCCTCTGCATCGATGTTCATATGCCGAGCTATGGCAACAGCTCGTTCTACGTGATTTTCTTGGCTGACTATGATGAGCTTGTCTGCACCGAATATGCGGTTAGCCCGTACCACTGAGTCGTAGGTGCAGATACCGGCAAAGTCGCACACAATCCTGTTGGCCGGAACTCCCAGCTTGATGAGGGAGTTTTTCATATCCCTCGGCTCATTGTAATTCATAGCCCTATTGTCGCCGGAAACGATAATGCAGCGCACCTTGCCACTGTGCCACAGTGCCGCAGCTGCCTCCATCCGCTTCACATAGAAATAGTTGCTGTACCCTCGGCGCACGTATTTCGAGCAGCCGAGTACAAGTCCCACAGAGTTGGGCCTGCATTCGGCTGCGCTGTCGTGACAACGACCATGCGAGAGCGCCATCGTCCACCCTTCAGCCAGAGCGATGAGCAGTATGATAGACAGAGTCCCCCACAGCCCCAGTTTCAACAAGCGGCGGAACAGTGACTTTTTCTGAGGGCTCTCACTCATGTTACGCAACGGAAATAACCTGAATGCGGGTGGTTAAGCTATGAGTTTCACCACAACGAAGCGTGAGATTCTCGGCCGGTACGGCTGCGGTTTCCACAGCAAGGAATCCTTTGGCTGCCTCTGCTCCCAGATCGCCCATGGTGTCGGCAAGTTCCTGACCGGGGTTCCATACGACGACGGAACCGGAGCCGGCGCGGCAGATGCGGATACTGCGTTCCCAAGCGGGGTCGTGAATGGTGATTTCCTGTTCTTCTGCTACGGGGTGATAAATGCGGTCGATGTGGCCGGCGGGGATGAGCGGATCCTCGCAGTGGGGGATGGCGTCATCAGCGAATTCGGTGAAGTCGCACTCTTCGAGACCAGTCACGGCTACCTGTTCGTAGTCGCTCACGGCAAAGTAGGTGTGCATAGCAGCAGAGAATGGCATAGCACGCTGTACATCGAGGGTGAGCAGGGTAATCATGAGCTCTTTACCCAATTCAATGATAACGGCACCGCTGGGCATGAGTTCCTGCTCGGGCGGCAGCGCCAGAATGATTTTCACGGTGCCGTCCTCCAGCTCCTCGGTTCCGGCATGCTGCCAAGTGGATATGCGAGCCACGCCGTGCGAGGGCAGGGAGGCATCCTCGGTGTTCTTGCCGAACCACGGCCAGCAGAGCGGCACACCGCCACGCAGGGCCTTACCCTGAGCAAAGACGGCCTTGGGGCTCATGAAGATAACCGGCAGCTGTCCGGTGGGGGTCCACTGCAGCACCTGAGCTCCGTACAAAGATATTTCTGCTGTGCACAGTTCAGTAGAGATGCGCAGAATGGGAAAGTCGCGGCCGTAGGGGTATTCCGTGGTAATCATAAAAAACTGATTTTGTGTGGCAACATGGTAGCAGATTGTGCCCCCCTTGTCGAGAAAACATTGGCAGAATGTCACGCCTGATTCTGCGTATAGGTACGCAGCAGGGCCACGGCATCCGTTGCCAGTCGACGGATGGCAGGTTCTTTGCCGTGAATGGCGGGCAGCCCCCAGAGGGTGAAGTCATTGTGCGCCACAACGTTGAAGTACATGCCACGCAGGCAGGTCAGGCACCACAACCAATCAGCCCGCTCCATGCCGGGAAAGTGGGCTTGCACAGCCTCCTGCCATTCCTGCAGGGCGTAGGAATAGTGGGATTCGTACACCTCGCGCGTGAGTTCGGGTGCTTCGTAACCCATCTTGTTGAGGAAACAGAGCACTTCTTCGCCTGTGGCGACGGTGGAATCCTGCCAGCGGGTGATGGGTGCTGCCAGCCAGGAGTAGATGAGCTCTTCCACATCGCCTTTTTCGCGCGCTGCTGCGAGGGCGGCTAAGCAAACTTCGTTGTACTGCTCCGATACATGAGCCAGTGTGTCTCGGTACAGGTCGGCCTTGCTGCCGAAGTGGTAGCGAATCAGCCCGATGTTGACGCCTGCCTCATTGGCAATCTCGCGCATGGATGCCCCATCGAACCCCAGTCGGGTGAACTGGGCAATGGCGGCGCGCATGATGTTCGCCTTGGTGGCATCGGACTTGTTCATGGTCAATTCAGGCTGTTATCAGTCGTCGGTGTGCTCGCCACGGGCATGGGCGTCGAGGTAATCGATGTCGGCCTTGCAGAACTTATCCAGACGTGTGCGGGAGACCTTGCCACCGGGGGAGCGCAGGTAGACGACCTGTTTCTGCTCGTCGTAGCGCTGAAGTTTGGCAAAACTTGTTTCACCCTTGCGAGAGCGCCATTCGCGGTATCCTTTTTGGCTCAGTTTAGCACGGTAGGCTTTGTAGTTTTTTTCAGCCGTTTCTACACCCAATTTGATTTCCGACTCCACTTCGGTTATGAAGCCGTCATAGCCATCCACTCGGGCGGTGATTTTGCCGGTGGGGTCAACCACGACCAGTGCGGGAAAGCGCTTGAGACCATAGCGGCGTGCCAGATTGTTGATGGAACTCATGCTATAGCGGGCGTTGCCTGCGGTCGTTTCGTCCATCGACGCACCGGCATCGAGTTTCACGCGCACAATCCTGTCCTTGCACCAGTAATCGAACTTGGCTGTTTCGAGCAGTTCGGCGCCGAGTGTTTTACTCTTGGGGCTGGTAACAGAGTTGTGGAACCACAGCAGCAGGGGGCGACCCTCTCGGCGAGAGAGTTTCAGGCCTCGGCCGAGGTTGTTTGTCCACCCATTGCCCTGACGGCGGTTCTCAAAGGCAGCGGTCAGCCCCGGAATGTCCGCATCAGGATTGTCCGGGTCGGTCCATATCAATTCCCCCTCAGCACCGTTGTCAATTTTTTTGAGCTCGGCTTCCGAGGTCACTCGCATGGTTTCTGCTCCCAGACCACCGCCACCGGGCAGCAGCGGGTTGGCGGTAAAACCGGCGAGCTCCTGTCCGGGTTCCTGCGACAGGGGATTGTCGGGGCGCTCTTCCACAACCTTTCGGGTGCTGCACGCCACCGGCAGCAGGCAGCAGAGCAGAGTAAGGGCGAACCGGTACAGGGGGTGTTTCATGGCATTCAGTGTTGTTCTTTTTTGGCCTGTTGCCAAGCGTTCTCCATCTGCTCGGGCGTGGCGTCTTCTAAGCTGATACCCTGAGCCTTCAGTAGTTTTTCGAGTGCGTTGAAACGGCGTTCGAATTTGCGGTTGGCGGCATCGAGCGCAACCTCGGGGTCAACCTTGCGACGGCGGCAGAGATTGACCGTGGTGAAGAGCAGGTCACCGAGTTCTTCTTCCACCTGCGGGTCGGTATCGGGCAGGGCCAGCGTTTCGGCGACTTCGTCCGTTTCTTCTCGAATCTTTTCCACCACTCCGGCATGGTCCGGCCAGTCAAAGCCTACCTTGGCCACTTTTTTGGTGATTTTGTATGCCTTCAGAAGGGAGGGAAGCCCCTTGCCGCAGTTTTTCAGGTAGGGCTTATCTTCAATGGACTGCTCCTTGCGCTTAATGGCATCCCACTGCGTCAACACGCCATCGCTGTCCTGCACCTGAGCGGTGCCGAACACATGCGGGTGTCTGCGTACCATCTTGTCGCTTAAATCACAGGCAACATCTGCCAGTGTGAATCCGGCTTCGGGATTTTCCTCTGCCAGTTCGGCGTGAAAGAGTACCTGCAGCAGTACATCGCCCAGCTCCTCACGCAGGTGCGCCCAATCCTTCGCACGGATGGCATCGATGCATTCGTAGGACTCTTCGATGAGGTTGGGAATGAGGCTCTCGTGGGTCTGCTCGGCATCCCAAGGGCAGCCGCCCGGGGCTCGCAGGCGGTGCATGACTGCTATGGCTCGCTCGAGCTGGCGCTCGGGCTCACGGCAGTTAATCATTTCGTCGTCTGTCATTTGCGGCGCTGATCTCTGCGTTCGTTGGTGGCTTTGCCGGCCAGAATGTCGTCGATGTGCTCAATGAGTGCCCATGACACGCGGCGACGCTGGTACTTGCGCCACAGTAGGTCACGCAGGGTCTGCCACAGTTCGGGGGTGAACTCGGCGGGCTCGGGTACCACATCATCTTTCATGGCGCGGCCCACTTTGGGAGTGCAGGTGAGCTGCCACCAACCGCCGAAGTGGCTGGCTTCATATACGACTTTGTTGCCATCGGCATCCTTGTCTTTCCAAGAGAAAGTTTCCATAGGTCTTATCTGTTCGGTTTAATGGTGCGGGCGGTTAGCGACGACGTCGGCCACGCAGTTCGCGGTGAGCGCTGGTGACGTCCTCATTGATGGTGGGGGCGATATCGGCCCCGGTGTTGTTGAGGGAGATAATGAGCGGTTTGGCGCGGTTGCCGTTGGCATCGTACTTGTAAATGACTCGCTGCACGAGCTTGTTGGAGGGGTGTGCATACATGCGCTCCTCAATCAGGCGTGCCTGAGAGTCATAGCCGTAGGAAACCTTGTAGATGGGCTGGCGCTTGTTGTTGTAAATGACGCAGGCCACCAGCTGGCCGTACTTACCCTCGGTGTAGTCGTTGATGGCGGCCAGTCTGCCACTGGCTGTGTAGGTGGCACAGCGCATGCCACGCCAGCCGGCCTGGCGTTTGTAGACAGCCTTGGAGCCATCCGGGTGGCGCATCACGCGCACCAAATCTCGGTCTTCGTTCACCAAATCCGGGCTCTGTGCCATGCTGAAGGGAGCTGCCAGCATGCAGAGGATTGCTAACAGCTGGCGGAAAAGGGGCATATTCATGGCCATATATTACTATTATGCTGCTGCGATTGCAAGTGCTAAGTATGGCGTACCCCGCCATTTTTCTTGACACTCGCGGCACTAACAGGCACAATGTACTCATGACAGCAAGAAAGCCTATCAATGTGCGCCGCCCCGAGGTTATGGCCCGTGTGCGCGACAAGGTGCAGCAATATAACAGCGAACTTGTAGACTCCATTCGTGAGAGCGGCAATGTGCTCACTCTACCGGGATTGGAGGTGCATTTGGCCTCGTCATTCGGTTTCTGTGATGGCGTGAAACGTGCTATTGAGATTGCTTATGCCACTTGTGCTATGTTTGCCGGGCGCCGTATTTGGCTGATAGGTGAAATTATTCATAACCCCGCCGTAAATGCGGATTTGGATGCCATGGGGCTGCGTCACTTGCCTTGGAACCTGAATGACCCCGTGTATGAGGGGCTGGATGAGCAGGACGTGGTCATTATCCCGGCTTTCGGTGTGTCGGTGCTCATGCGCCGCATGCTCGAAGAGAAGGGGGTAACGATGGTCGATTCTACCTGTGGCAATGTGATTCGCGTGTGGCAGAAGGTGCGTAACTATGCCAAGGCGGGTATTACCAGCGTGATTCATGGTAAGGCTCGTCATGAGGAGAGTCAGGCTACAGCCTCTCAGTCATGCGGTGAGGATGGCAAGGGTAACTTTATTGTCATTTTCAATGAGGAAGAGGCCCGCATGTTGGCCGACTATATCAATGGTCGCGGTGATAGGGCTGCTTTCATGGCTCGGTTTGAGGGCAGTTATTCCGCCGGTTTCGACCCGGATGTGCATCTGAAGGAAATCGGCATGGCCAATCAGACCACGATGCTCAAGAGCGAGACGGCTCACATTCAATCCATTTTACGCGCAGCTGTTACGGAGCGAGATGGGGAAGATTTGAGATTCCACGCATTTGATACCATTTGCGGTGCTACTCAGGATCGTCAGAATGCTCTGTTTGAGTTGCTCGATAAACCATTGGATGCTATGTTCATCATTGGTGGTTACAACAGCTCCAATACGACGCATCTGGCTCATATCGCGGCCCTTAAATTGCCGACCTTCTTTGTGAAGGAGGCCGATTGCCTGACGAGCCTCAGCACAATCCGCTCATTTGACCCCAAGCAGAAGGCAGAGGTGGAGGTAGCGCTTCCCCCGGCCGCCGCTGATTTAAGTCGCCCTTGGAAAGTCGGCGTGACTGCCGGCGCTTCATGCCCGGCGAATGTGATTGAGCAGGTGATTGCCCGCCTGGCGGAGTTGCGAGGTTGCTCTATCGTTTAAGCAAGTCTTTGCTCTGGTGCATTTAAGCTCCTCTCCCAAACCGGGTCGAGGAGCTTTTTTACGTACATAATAAAAAGGCGCTCAGAGCCGGAGCTCTGAGCGCTGAAAAAGAGTTGTTCCTGAGGTGAGCTTTACAGCTCGGGAGTTACGATAACGTAGTCAGGAGAGGTGTCGCGACCCTTCTTGGTCTCGGGGAAGGGGGTGTAATTATCGGCGTATACGCTCTTGGTGTCGTCCTCGCCGTCTTCCTGCAGCTTGTCCTTCAGGTCGGTTACGGAACCGTCGGTCTTCACCATGAAAGCGTGAGCGTAGAAGATTGTGCGGTTGAACTTAAGCTTGTCGCCGGTGAAGGGGGTACGGGAAGATGCAACGCAGCTGAATGCCAGCGGGGAGCTGGTGCCGGTTACGGAGCGCTTGCCGGGAGTATCATCGGGGTTAGTGCTTTCCTTACGAAGAACGTAGGCGAAAGCGTTCTCACCCTTGGTCAGAGCCTGACCGTTGGCCACCTTGCCATCGGGCTCTTTCATGCCATCGTGCTTGGCGTAGAAAGTGCTCTCTGTGGGGTTGCCCTTGTAGAAGAGCTGGCGGAAGTAGGGGTTAGCGCGGTCACCCTTGAGCTCACCGAAGTTGTACTCAGCGTTGCGCTCGTCCTCAAGCAGGGCGTCAGCAGTGGCGTCGCAGGGGTAGGAGCCGTTCTCCTGGCTGAAAGTAAGGAGCAGCTTCTGCACCTGACCCAGGTTGGAGGAAGCCTGCTGACGGTCACCGTCGTTCATGTGCTCCATGATGGGACCGTAACCTACAGCTGCGAGAGAGGCGAGAATGGCGATAACCACCATAAGCTCAATCAGGGTGAAACCCTTCTTCTGTTTGTTAAGTTGAATTTTCATGCTATATGCGTTTGTGTTGACTCTTTATGTATACCACGAATAGACTGCCCTTGCAAGCGACAAATTCAAAATTGCCTAAAAAAACAGGTTTTTCGGTGATTGCGGTTTATACTCTGTTCAGATATGCGGTGATTTCGGCCTCGTAGAGCTCGGGCTCCAGCAGGAAGGAGTCGTGCCCCTTCTGGGATTTGATGCACTTGTACTCGGCCTGAACGCCGTTCTTTACCAGGCGTCGGTGGAACTGCGAGATATTGCGCGGGCTGAAACAGCAGTCGGTGTTGATAGAGAAGAGCATGAACGGTATGCCGTACTCGGCATATCGGCGGAATGTTTCGTCGGTGCTGCGGCCGGTGATAGCCTCCAGGTCGAAGCCGGTCCACATGTTGATGATGCGGATGTAAGCGTTGGCATCGAATCGCTTAGCGAACTTGGTGCCTTGGTGCAGCATGTAACTCTCGGTACTGCGGGAGGGGGTGTACCATGTGAGCAGGCCCTTGCGGTCGGGGGAGCAGCCTTTGCGGGCGCGCTTTTCGAGCCCTCTCTGGTAAATGAAGTGCTTGTGGCAAATAATACGAGCGAGAGCCACACCGCGCAGGGGCGGGTCGTTGAGCGGGTAACGGCCACCGCGGTATTTCTCATCCATCTCAATGGCGCAGAACTGCTCAAAGCCACTGAGCTTGTGCTCAATGGGGGGCGCGTAGTTGGCGCCGATGATAATGACGCTGCGAACGCGCTCGGGGTACAGGTTGGTGAAGGCCAGTGAGAGCATGCCACCCACGCTCGGGCCTACCAGTGCAAATCGGTCAATCCCCAAGTGGTCAAAGAGTTTTATCTGTGCACGGGCTTGGTCGTTTGCATTGACCATGGGGAATCGGCTGCCCCAAGGCTCGCCATCGGGGGCGATGGAGGCCGGGCCGCTGGAGCCATAGCAACTGCCCAGGAAATTGATGCACACGATAAAGTATTTCTCGGTATCGAGCGGCTTGCCGGGGCCAATCATGCGGTCCCACCAGCCCTCGTAATATTCCGGCTGCCAGAAATTGCCGGCCTCGGGCACGTCATCGTTGTACCCATGGGCATGGTGACTGCCGGTCAGGGCGTGGAAAAGGAGGATGGCGTTGCTCTTATCCGGTGCCAGTGTGCCGTAGGTTTCGTAGGCGAGTTGAAGGTTCGGCAGGGTTTCACCGTTGTCGAAGGTGAAATCGCCGATGGGGAATATCTGAGTGCGGACGGTGTTTTCCATGGTTGCCGTGGTGGGGGAGAGGGGGGGCTTGCAGTAAATGAAAAAAGGACCGGGGTCAATTAACACACCGGTCTCCTTTTTTCTCTGTATGCGGTCAGGCCGCGCAGGGGTTACTTAACACCCTTCTTGCTCAGGCGCGTGCCGGCAGTCGTGCCCTGACGAGCCTTGAACTTGGGGTTGCTCTTGCAGATGACGTAGAGCGTACCCTTACGCTTCACGATCTGGCAATCAGCGTGGCGGCGCTTCATGGAGGCGAGTGAGGAAAGAACTTTCATGATCTCTGGTTTGTTTGTTTGTTGTTAAGATTTTCGACCGCGAAGCATTTGCGTCGGGACGCGCATTATACTCAATTATGACCGTTTGTAAAGACAAATTTCGCTTTTGCTACATTTTTTTGCGTCTTCGGTTCGGTTTTCATCTCTGTGGCATGATTTTACGGTTCATTTCAGCAAGCGCCACAACCAGCGTACAATGCCGGTGAATACCAGCAATACAGCGGCGCAGATAACATTGCTGAGCATGCTGAAGACGGCGCTGAAAACAGCGTAGCTTTTGTTGAAGCCGTGCATGTAAAAATCGATGTAGGCGCCGATGTAGGCCACCATCGCGGGGATGACCAGGCAAATGAACAGCGTTTCGATGCTCTGAATGGGGCGGCGCTGCACCCACAACCAACCCACGCAGCAGAACATGCCGGGCAGCAGGAAACACAGCACGGCCAGCATGATGGAGCGAGCCATCTCGATATCGCCATCCGGCAGGTACTCAGGGTAGGGAATGGGGGTGGATTTTATCTGGCTTACATTCTCTTCTTCCCTCAGATTGTTTTCAGAAAGCGTAAAGCGCATGCTGCCGTCCGGGTTCAGCTCCAAGCGGGGGTAATAAGTGACTGTTATCGGCAGATGTACTTCTTTTTCAGCGGGGTAGATAGGTGAGATGCCGCGGCTTTCATAAACGCCCGGGTAGCTTGCCTCCAGTTGAAAAGTGGAGATAATCTTCTTTTGGAGCTCCTCGTTTGCCGGTATATGGCATACGATTTCGGGGAAATTTGCCGAGCTATCCGGGCGAACCAGCTCGGTTGTAACCCCGGGCGGCGCTTCGCCCAACCAAGACGCTACCTCCTTGTTCCAGTACGGACACTGCTTGAAGTCATCGCTGTTACCCAGCCAGAACAGCAGGGCATAGACAATCGGCAGCAGGATGGCGTAAAAGCTGATATGTCTCATGCTCTCTGCGGATGTTGATAAGTGGAATCCGTTTCTTATTGAGCCCCTTGCTGCAGAGCTGCCCTCAGCATTTCTGCCATTTCGTTGAGCCCTTTCTGCTCGGCATATTCCAAGGGCGACTTACCGTCTTTATCTCGCAGCGTCGGATCGGCCGAGTACTCCAGTAGCAGGCGTGCTCCTTCGGTAAAGTTATCTCGTACACACTGTATCAACGCGGTATCGCCGTAGATATCCTGTGCATTGACAGGTACTCCATGCTTTAACAACAAACGCATGGCGGCAAGTGCTCCGGGGCGCTCTTCCGGTGTTTCCGGCAGAGATGCAGTGTGCAGCGCTGTCGTGCCATCGTAGCTGGTGGCATTGACATCTGCACCGGCTTGCAGCAGGAGTTGAATCGTTTCCGGGTTACTCTCAATGGCGGCTGCAATCAGCGCAGTGTCCCCGTTTTCACGCCGTACATGGACATCCGCTCCGGCTGCCAGTATGTCTTGCATTATGCCGATGTGGTTGCGGGCTGTTGCATGAATGAGTGGGTAGAAAATGGATATTTCACCATTTTTGTCATTGGGGCCAATGAGGGGACGGTTGACATCCACGCCGAGGCTCAGGAGCTCTTGTACTTTCGATCGGTTGCCCTCTTCGATGGCGCCTATCAGTTCTTCTCTTTGCTGAAAACTCCTTTCTTCCGCTTGTTGCATGAAGTGTTGGTAAGCATACACGGGTGCGTTCATAACGAATATGGCAGCAGCCGTGGTACAGACTGTGCGTACCCATGATTGGTGCAGAACATAGCGCAGCCCGGCAGCAAAACACAGCGTATTCAGGAGCATCGGCACGAAATAGAGCACCTGTGACACCCACTGCGGTATGTCCTCACTCGTTAGGTCGGTTAAGTGGAGGGGCAGAGAACGGAGTAAAGGCCAACAACCCACTAAGCTGCCATATACGGTCATAACCGCAGCTGCAACATAAATCCTGTCTGTGCGACTGATGCCGGCCTCCTTGCGGGTACAAAACCAGATAAACAGCCAAGCCCATACCAGCTCGAGGTAGAAGCCGAACCCTGTCAACAGAGTGAGCGATACCGGGCAGTCCGCAAGTATATTCAGCGGAATATGGGCAAGCGCGCCCAGTGCCTTCACCAGTGCATACACACCCAATGCCAGGAACGCACGCCGGCGGGTACAACCCAACATGTATTTCCCCAGCAAAAAGACGAACAAGGGCATGATATATACCAAGTGCCGCAGGATCGCCGCTCCATATTCTCCCGGGTTTTGATGCAGCATGGCACAAAGACCGGCAACCGGCAGCACAATAAATGCATAGCGTGCGGCAGCCTGCTTACCGGGGCGTAACCACAGCAGCGCAGCAAAGACCCCCAGCAGAGAAAATGCCAATTCGATGGTTTGATAGATATCCGGGCTCATAGTCAGTCGGTAGCGTATGTTGATGGTCAGCGCTTGTCTGAGCTCAGGATAGCACAGTGTACCTCGATGTGTCAAACAGAAAGTGCTTTTTGCTCAGTAAGTTTTTGGTAATCTGACCACAGTACGACGTGTGTGCCCGAGTCGGCTGTTGAATATTGAAAGAAGACTGCAACGGTGCTGACCATGACGGCAATCTTTTTTGCAAGCGCGTAATCAGCTGTTAGAAGCACATTTTTCTTCTGTGTTTCTTGGCTGAACAGGTCTTCAAAAGCCTCGTCCGCATAGGCCGCTTTTTTCTGGACATAGATTTTTTTTCTCTCCTGTTTATTGCCGGGTAAAAGTTCAAAACATTTGCCGGATTTACGGAGTGTGTTCAGCTTCTTTTTGGCCCAGGGCTTTTTGTTTTTATCGTTCAGCTCCAGCTGTACGGATTTTGTGACTTTAACCCGCTGCCCATTCTGCCTTAATTCGCGACAGTGGCGCAAGATGAACGGCAGGTGAAAACAGGTGTCTGTATAGATAGCTGCAGCGTGTGATTGAATGAGTTTGGTGAACTCGCGGTGGGCCGACTTTTCGGCGGCTTGAATGTTTATCATGTTAATTTCCTTTATTTGTTTCCATTGGTGGACAACAAGAAGGAAAGTATCGCAGAAAATACGCATGCGCCTGTATAGTGGGCGAGCATAGGGGCGTTTTGTGCGGTATCCCTTCTTCCTGTAAGCGCAGGTGCGAGAAAGAAGGGCGAATATCCTCATCATTTCAGCCAAACACCTGCCAACACGGAAGAAGAGTGAATATCTCAAACTTCGGAGCCCCGAACAGAATGCTCCTTGTGTTGCTTGCGGGTATTATAAACATGCCCTGACCGAAGTCAATGCCAAAAATAAGGCTTGTGAGCTGGAGGTAGCTGTTTGCTATACATCCCGAATGCTGGGTTTACATACCATGCCTCAGTCAGATTGTAGCAGTAGGTCTCAATGCCGGCTCTAAGCACTCTCTTCAACTTTTAATATTAACTCATGGTTTGTGTCATTGTTACGAAATCACAAGTGTGTTTAAGGTCGATGTTTTTTTATTTTTATTCGTTCCCTCCTATTGACAAATGATGTACTTCATGTATAATGAGCTTAGATAACCTCCCCCGCTTAGGGTTGGAATCCGTTGATTCCTTCAACTGCGCACATGGGGAGGGTTTTTTATTTTATATGGAATACCGAAAGCCGCATCTCTCAATTTCTAAACAAGTAGCGCTTCTTCAAAAACGCGGACTTGTTGCGGATGCTACGATTTTAGCCAGACGGTTGACGCAGGTGGGCTACTATCGTTTCAGTGCATACTTACATCCTTTTCGGGTTAGAAATCAAAACGGAAAAATTGAGGACAATTATACTCCCGGTGTAACGTTGGATAAAGTATGGAATCATTACCTCTTTGACCGCAAACTGCGACTTCTGATGATAGACGCCATTGAGCGCATAGAGGTTGCGCTTCGTAGTCGTATTGCGTATCATCACACTGCAAATCAATCTCCTTTTGCTTATGCAAGCCAGACGTATTTCCCCAAATGGAAAGGGTATATGCAGTGCTTAGATAGAGTTCGTATTCCTAAAAATAAACAGGGGAGTGTTTTGTTAACAGGTAAGGATTCTGTCGACCATTTCTTCAATACCTATGGAGACAAACATGACTATCTGCCTCTTTGGATGGCAGTGGGAGAGATGGAGTTTGGTACTGTAGTCTACTTCTATTCCCACTCCGACAAGAGTATCAGAAAGGCCATTGCTCGTGAATGGGGAATCGACACAGGTTCTTTGTATACATGGCTATCTTCATTGCGTGTTTTGCGCAATGACTGTGCTCACCATGCTCGCATCTGGAACAAAATATTCATGGCAGTTCCCCGTATGAATAATACGCCCGCCTTGCCGTGGGATTTTGTGTATTCCGACAAAGCCGGAAAATGGGTTAAGCCTACCGCTAAGTTGGCCGGAGCTCCCTCCTTGCTCCATTCTCAGGCCCAGCTTGCGCCACTGCTGTTCATTTGCCGTTATTTGCTCAAACAGGTAGCACCCTCCTCGCAGTGGTACGTGCGCATGCAGCAATTCCTGCAAGATTCCCGGCAGAATGGTATTCCTCTGCACAAAATGGGCTTGCCAGAACACTGGGAAAGCCATCCGCTGTGGAAGTGAATACTTTATAATGATATTCCTTTTATGAAGTTTTCGGATCTGTGTAATTATTACCGTGAATGCTTAAAAAAGGACGAGCTGAGTGTTGCTCTAAAAAGCGGACACGCTTTCCCTATGGATGGAAACGGAGGTCTTGTTGAAGAAATTCCTCTTACCGATGAAATTGAACACTTTGTTTTGCAAGATGGTGTTGACTTGAACGTAGGGTATCCATGTTACATAAACGACAAAGGTGAGTATATACCTATATTTGTTTTTTCTGCTTTTGTCTCGGAGCGAAAACTGACTATAAACTTACATTCGGCTTCGCTAAATGTAAAACAATTGGATAAAGAGGGGCTATTACTTGAGGATGCGGATTATAGTAATGTTACAGATGGGGAAGAATTCGGTTTGTCATTCAATGGTTTCGCACAATTACTTAATGGCGTATTGAAATCTGTTCCATGGAGTAATCTGCAGGAAAACACCGCTAAATCGGGGAGCGTTTTTGATAAGGGGATATTATTTAGTGATGCTGGATTTTTCAATTATACAAAAGGATTAGCTATTGAGTTAGAGCAGTTATCAACAGGCGCAAATTTAGAATCATCTGGAACATCTTTGGAAAAACTTATTTTTATCAATAAGGTTGCTAATGATATTGGTACAAGCTGCGACTTCATTTATCAGGTTTCTCCGTTAAACCAAGAGCAACTTGGCGCTATTAGAAGTTGTTTCTCTCGCAAGATAAGCATTATTACAGGGCCTCCGGGAACGGGAAAATCGCAGGTAATAACCAACTTTGTGATTAATGCTGTTCTGAATGGCAAAAGTGTTCTTGTGGTAAGCAAGAATAACAAAGCAATTGATATAGTGGAGAAGAGAATCAATGCCTTAACAAAAACACCTTCATTGCTTCGCCTTGGAAACAATCACTATGCTGAAAGATTGACGGAATTTATAGCCAGTATACTGGCTAATAAGAGAAAGAAAAATCTTTCAGAGGAACTTGAAGTCGCGAAACAACAATTTGAAAACGCCCATTCTCTACATGAGGACGTTCTAAAAAAGATTAGAGCATTAATTGAACAACGAAATACGGTAGATTCTTTAGAACGGGAAGTATACCATTTTCGACAAACAAATCCGACTCTATTTCGTAAGATAAGAAAATATAATACAACCGATTTAAGGTTAGAACTCGAATTCCTCAAAGACTATATCAGTGAGTTAAGTAAAGTTAATTGGTCTAAGTTATGGAATAAGTTTATTTGGTTTTTCTGCAAAAGGAGAATCTCCGAAAGGTACAACCAACACCTTGTTAGATTGTGGAATTTCTGTAAAATAGTGGGGGTTAAAATTGACCCAAAAAAATCAAGATACAAAAGAGAACATACTATTTATTATAGGAGTGTAGCTGAAAAAATTGAAAAAAGAGTCGCTTTAATAGCAAAAATTAAGCAATATTATTCGGCATTACGTCAACTGAGAACGCTCGGCTCTCTGGAAGAGCTGTATGAAGAAGAAAAGAAACTCAACCATAGTATAATAGAACACTCCAACACGTATTGGAAGCTCTTTATAAGGAGAAAAACGACTATCTCCCGTCTCTCAGATCGAGTAAGTATATCGAATTTGCTGGCACAAATCAGGCAGGCACAGGCATCTGGGGCAATCAATCTTTTTAAAGCTACAGATTTAGTTAAAATCAGAAATTACATACCTTGTTGGGCAGTAACATCATTATCCGCAAGGAATCGCATTCCATTGCAGGCTAATTTCTTTGACTACGTCGTATTTGATGAATCGAGCCAATGTGATATTGCCTCGGCCATTCCTCTCCTGTATAGAGCGAGGAATGCTGTAATTGTGGGAGACCCGAAGCAACTTCGGCATGTTTCAAATTTATCCGTTGCAGAAAATGATGAGCTGCGATCTCAGTACGGAGTCGGAGATGAGCAACTTCGTTTTTCATATATTAGCAATTCATTGTACGACTTAGCTCTTCCTGCTGTAACTGAACCGCATTTGTTACTTAATCATTATCGTTCGCATCCGGAAATTATACAATTTTCAAATCATCACTTTTACGCTGATAATTTGCGTTGCGCTACAAATCCTGCCTTTTTGGAACACTATATACCGCGGGAGTCTGGTATCGTATGGAAACATGTGGTTGGATTGACTGAGAGGCCTTTCGATGGAAGCGCATACAACAAGGCTGAAGCCCGAAGAGTAGTTCGTGAATTAGAGACTATCATTTGCAAGGATTGTTTTCAAGGCTCAATAGGTGTTGTTACCCCATTTAGAAAACAGGCAAATTATATTAAGGGCTTGGTAAATAAGAACAAAAATATCTGGGTTAACATATCGGAAAAAGGTTTACTGATTGATACTACTCACAAGTTTCAGGGCGATGAAAAGGACATCATCATTATGTCCCCCGTTCTTTCACATGGGGCGTTGGCTCAAACTCGCTCTTTTCTGCGCAAACAAGAAAATATTTTTAATGTCGCCATTACTAGGGCTCGAAGTAAGTTAATCATAGTTGGAGACTTGCATTATTGTTCAAATTGCAAGGACGTCCCTCTTCTTTGCGATTTGGCTAACTATGTCCAAGATATAAAACATACCCCGCTCCAAATTTATTCGGTTATTTCTAATGGAGAACTCGCTTCTTCTATAGAAAGGCGTTTCTATGCTGCTTTGACCGACGCAGGCATTACGAATGTGCATCCTCAATATATTGAATATAGATACTCATTAGACTTTGCCATTGTTATTGATGAACATAGGAAGTTAAACATTGAAATTGATGGTAAAAAATACCATACTCTGTGGACAGAAAATGACATTTCATCTGACCAAATTCGCAACAACATCTTAACAGCGAATGGCTGGACTGTGATGCGTTTCTGGGCATACGAGGTGTTGGATAATATTGATGAATGCGTTCGGAAAGTCCAAAGGTGGTTAAATGAGAACTCTGATAAAGATACAATAATTGAGGGATGAGTTTAGCATGTGCGAAAACTCTTATTATACTCTGTGTTGCCCCTCGCGATATTTGCAAATTATCGGGAAGAGAATGGATTGCTGAAACTGGACTATTCTCGAGAGCAGGGGCTTTTTTCACAAATGGCTTGCGAGGCGGCGCTGCAGTGTTTCGTTTTGCTCGCTGCAGAGTTGCGATACCAGAGCATCTGTCAGGCGGATGATAGTCTGCTCCAGATTGCAGAGGAAGGGAGTCACGCGGTTGAAGTGACCGGAGCCGGCGTAGTTGGTGCAGCCGCAGGAGTTCATGCAACGGTGGCGCAGGGCGCAGACTTTGCATTCCGGGGTGGCATTCCCACGCTGTGCAATGATGAGCTGTTGTTTTGCTCGGTTAATGCCGCTATGAACATCGCCGAAGGTGAGGGCGGGATTATCTCCTTCGCCAACCAAGCGGGAGCAGGGGAAGAGATTGCCATCGACCGATACCGCAATCTCCTGCTCGCCGATGTTGCACTGAGCGCAGGGCCTGTCGGGGGGCAACAGAGCGCTGCGCATTTTATCCTCGAAGTTTGCCACGCGTATGGGCTGCCCACAGCGGTAGGAATTGAGCATAAGGTGCTGCAACAGCTCCAGCTGGGTACTCAGCGATTCAAATTGAGCGTCGCTCCACTCGCTCCAGAAGTCGAAATTGAGCCCTATATTACCGCGATAGTGCGCGTGTAACCACTGCACACCCTCCACTAATAAGTGGTGATTTGCCGGGTTTACCACGCAGATGACTTTGCTGCGCAGGGTAGGGTGCAGCTGCATGAGCTCCAGCGCGGCGGCTACCTCGGCATGGCTGCCTCGCCCATCGGCATGGCAGCGGTTCAGGTCGTGCATGGCGGGGGAGCCATCGACGGAAAGCCCGACCAAGAAATCCTGCTCGGCCAGCCATTCCAATCGCTTGCGGGTCAGCAATGTGCCATTGGTGGTAATCCCGAAACGCACGCGCACTCCTTGCTCGGCTGCCTGTTGTTTGAGGTAGTTGCAGCAATGCTGCAGCAAATCCCACTCCAGCAAGGGCTCACCCCCGAAAAATGACAAGTCCACGCCGCGCTCGGTGCGCACGGCCTCTGCCAGCCCGATGTCCATGCCACGCTCCGCCGTTTCGCGGCTCATGGCATGCGCGTACTTACGCCCTGCGTAGCAATAGCGGCAACGCAGCGTGCAATCGTGCGTCAGGCACAAGGTCAGCTGTAAAGGCCTGCGCATCAATAGTATCAGGACTCAATCAATCCATGTTCAGATTTTCCACCGGCACATCGCCACCGAGCAGCTGCGGCATTTCTTCCGGCTCGGTTTCGGTGGTCGTTTCTGCCGGTTTTTCCGGCTCGGTGGGGGCCACCTCAGGCGGCTCTCCGGGAACTCGGCTCGGCAAATCTTTCGGATTCGGGTTCGGCACGCTGCCCACAACAGCCTGTCTGTCGCAACCGCTCACAAGGCTGCCCAACAGTGCAGCAGCAGCCGGCAGAATGCCTGAGTACTTTTTAACGGGTTTGATGTTCATTGATTATCAAGATGGTTGGATTTCTGTTTTTTTCGATAAGTCCGAGCTTCGTGGAGCTCGTATAGAATCGTGTCAACAAACTCTTTTTCTGAGAGTTTGGCGTAGTTTGCCCAAGTCAGCATGCGCCCCATGCGACTGAGTACATGTCCCCCGAAGGGGTGTTTCTTTTGCTGGGTCACAACTGTGCTATACTGCTGAGCTTGGTACAAATCGACACCCACTGCTTGCACACATGGTGCAATGCAGAAGATGAGTGATAGGGGAAATGATTTCATGGCATCAGCCGCGAACGTGGAGTGATTAACTTCGGGTGACAGCTTTTACCGGTTTTCTTTGTTTCTTCATGAGCAACCAGATGAGGGCGATAATTGCAAGCAACATCAGCACTGCAAAAACAGGGCGACAGAATAACCAAGAGACAGAGATGGTCAACAAACTGCAGATGGTGCCCAATAACAGGGATATCACCTCGGCCCCGGCTTCTGCCAGTTTGCGGCACACGGGCACCATGCCGTCCAGTGGTCGTAGCATACAGGCAAATGCGCCCCAGAACATCAGCCAGCCACCCATGCGTACCATCCACAAGTTCATTGTGTTGGTTGAGCGCGCTTTATCGAAGCACTGCGTTATACCCAGCGTATCGGTATAGAACAAATCGATAACGGCGCCGTTGGTCGCGGTGTAAGGCTCAAAGCTGTTAGCTTTTTGAATGGCGACCAAGCTGACAGGGCGTTGCGGGCTCGTTTGTCGCCATGAGATGCGTACATCGCCTACACTCGGAGCCTGCGGATCGAGCGGATAATAGGAGCTACCCTCCGGCGCGTGGCCGATGAACAGGTACTCACCATGGAGCATGGCGTGTTTCTGCAGGGCTTCGGGTACCTGTTGCGGGGGCACTCTCTTACCATCGGCAGCGATGCGGCGGATTTGGTTATCGGTCAGTTTGTAGTTGCCCAGCTGCACATTCTTGGCCCACAGCTCGATCGTATCCGCTTTGTAATGGGTGTAGTTTGCGTTTCTGTAACGCTCGTTGTGAAAGGTCGCGGAATTGATGGGGTTATTTACCCAAGTGAGGGTGTAGCTATATATCCACTCATCGTCACGGCTGCGCTTGTATTTAGCCTCCGTCATGAAGGTCGGCTTTGTATCACTGCCGGTACGCTTTGTTTTTTTCTCTACCCATTGCACATACTGCACATTGCGGCGAAGCATGATGCCCTGAGCCTGAACCCCATAGGTGTCATCTGTCAGTACATCTTCGGTAGTAGCCGTACCACTCAGGTGCACGGGTTTACCCTCCAGGGCAGCATCGGGTGTTGCTGTATTTTCCACATGTTGCACAAGGGGCTGCAATTCATCCAGAGCTTGCGCTGTGTTGAGGTAGTCGCCCTCATTGTTGAACAAGAGGTATACAGCCATTACCATGATGGCCGGTCCCAGGAAAAATCCCAGGCAGCCTTTGCCGGCTTTCATGGCGCACCCGTCCTTTTCTGCTGCCTTTGCCATGTTGCCGTATTATCAGAGGCTCAAACGATTGGCTATACCCTGCCACCAGTTCTGCAGGGGGACGCCGGCATTATTGCCCTGCAACTTCAGGTACAGCAGCACGATGCCCTCCGGCGTTTTCTGAACCGGTTGAGACATCAGCCACTGGCCGTCGGCTGCATACAGGTTCAGATAAAAGCAATCTGCCGGGGCGCAGCTCGGAGTGGCTGATTGAACGCCATTCAGCAGAGCCTGCAGCTCGGCGGTCTCTGCTGCGGTGAGGGCTTGCTCCTTGCCGTTCAGGCTGACCGTTACCTTGGCAGTCTTGCCCAGCATCTCTTTCAGGTGGGCAGTGGCAGTGGCGTTATAGGCATCGTAACCAATGGTCTTGGGAGCCAACGTGGTCGGGAGCGCGGTAGCCGGCGTGGGAATCGGTGTTACCGGGGAGCAAGCTGCCAGCATGCCGGCAAGTGTGGCGATATAAAGAAAGAGCTTCATATAATTCGGAGTTGAATATTGCAGGTGAGGGGGGGCTCCTGCGTTGCCGTACAGGAGCCCCTTGCAATCTCTTACAGCGGGGATTTGCGGGTGGGAACTACACCATGCGGGTGGTAGGCAGATGTACCCCAGCTGGGTACATAGCAACCGGAGTAAAGGTGATTTACTTGGTAAATCAGAGAACCCTGCTTGGTGTAGCCGTATACGGGGTGACCGTCAGCATAGCCATAAATCGGAATGCCGTTGCTATCATAGTTGGCAGGCTGCCAATGAATGCCGTTGGTGAAGCTTGTCTGGGCGGCGTTGGTGCCTGTTTGTACATTTGTGCCCGGTGTGTAGAAGTCGGTGCTGAGGAAATCATTCAGCATCACTTCACAGGAGCTGAAGGCCATGGCAAAAGCCGTTGCCAGAAAGAGACTTGTGAATTTTTGTTTCATGTTTTATGGGAATGAAATAGCTAATTTAAGGTGAATATGCGGGGCGTATTCCTCACACGCCCCTCATAGGTCAATTAACGCGAACGTCGCAATGCTCCTGAGCGAGTTGCAGGCTTGCTTGTGCGCTGTATTGTGTTCGGGCGGCTGATTGGCTTGCTTGCCTTCGGAACCGTGGGGCGCTGCACTGTGCTCGGGCGAGTGACAGGCTTGCTTGGCTGCTGAACGGTGGGGCGCTGCACTGTGCTCGGGCGAGTGACAGGCTTGCTTGGCTTCTGAACGGTGGGGCGTTGCACTGTGCTCGGGCGAGCGACAGGCTTGCTCGGCTTCTGAACGGAGGGTCGCTGCACTGTGCTCGGGCGGGTGACAGGCTTGCTCGGCTTCTGAGCGGAGGGGCGCTGCACCGTGCTCGGGCGGGTGACCGGCTTGGCTGCATGATGCGGTTTGTCGGCCGGTCGGGGCTTACCCAATACGCTCTGCGGGTTCTTATGAATGGGCGCATGCATATCCGGGCGTACGTGGGGCTTGTGGCCGTGCTCATGCTTGGGCGGCTTGGGGGCATGGTGGCAGCCACTCGGGTAATGATGGTGATGGGAGCACCAGGGCGCCGGTTTCCAATTCGGCACATAACAACCGGCATACAGTAGGTTGATAGAGAAAATGGGAGAACCCGATACGGTATAACCATACACGGGACGCCCATAAGCATAACCATAAATGGGGAAGCCGTGTGCATCGTAGCTGGCCGCTGTCCAGGCTACGGAAGAGCTGTAACCATTCGTGCTATAGGTAATCGAACTGTAGCCGTTTGGGTAAACTTCGCAGGAGGTGGAGAGAAGAATCACCCCTGCAGCAATAGTCTGCAAGCCGGCTTTCCAATATTTGATTTTCATGGTAATATGTTTGTGGGTGTGTTTAATCGCTCTGGCGGGAGGGGTGGTATGCAGGTACAATCTTGGCTGCTTCGGAGGCAATATTGTCGAGGATGCGGTTTGCCATTTCCATGCGCTTAAGCACACGCGCCCGCAAGGATGTCTTTGACTCGAACTTGCAGTTATCCAAATATTTGGTATTGTCCGCCAGATAATCCGGCAGCCCCATCAGCAGATCTTCCTTTTCCATCAAGGCTTGCAGCCCATTCGGAATTGCTTTCTGGACGGCCTCCTTGAAATCCATATCCTCCTTGACCAGTGTCTCACCGGCAAGCGTATCGAGTTTGTTGAACGTCGCATGGCCGATGGCATCGTGTAACTGGTCAAAAGCGCGTTTCCCCCAGTCTTTCACATCGTCCAGACGCTGCGGATTCCAGCGCTGGAAGGTGTTGATGTAGGAAGACAGTTTGCTGGCAAGCTCTGTTGCGGCCATGCGGGGTTTTGTGCCGTGAATATCGATATACCAGTACACCGGCTTGCCGGTACTGAGGGTGATTTCGTTGCTCAGATTCAGAACAGGACCATCGTACCTGTAGCGTATCGAACGCCCCATCAGCACAAAGTTCAGCCACTTCTCGCGTTCCTGGTCGCTGATGCGGTTGTGGAAATAATTGTAGAACACGTATGCCTGCTGCTGGTTGTAGCCAAAGCTTCGCTCGGCGGTCATGGCTCGGCTTGGCACATCGTTGCTGTCAAAATAAATCACTAGGGCTCTGTAAGCCTCGTCTGCCGACTTGAACTCATCCGTCTTGGTGTATTCAATAAAGCGGGCTACGCGCTGTACTTCCTTCTGGAAATCGTGGTTGTGCACGGAGCAGGCAAGGCGGAACGGGCCGATGAACCACTGCATCATGGTTTCGGCGCGGGTAATCATGTGCTCGATGCGGGCCACCTGATCACCGGTCATATTCGGCTTGGCTTTGCTCAGCATTGCTCGGCTCATCACTCCCTCCGTGAACTGACCGGAGGATACATCAAAAGGATAATTTGCCAGAAGATTGGCAAGAGCCTCCTTGTGCAGCGTGTCCGCATCCGGGTAATTGGAGCAATCCACCAAATCCTTGTGCCCCCTGAGCTGGTTGCAGCAACCGGCAATGGAGTTCACTACAATGGCGTATGCTTCGTGGGCGGCGGCTTCATACTTGGCGGCATTGCCGATAAGGGCCTGCAGTTCCTGTTGCTTGGCAAACTGTGCATCGGCGGCGACATCTTCATCGGAGAAGTCGAAGCCGACGCTATCTTGAGCCGTTGCTGTCAGCCCACACAGGAGTAGGGAAAATATGAGATGTTGAGTTTTCATTGCGTGTTAAAATTCGTTTTATTGAGAATGTGCCAATTCATTAATTCCGACTGCGGGAGGGATGCGATTCCGGAACGACGCGGGCAGCTTGTTCGCGCAGCTCCATCACTTGTGGTTTGAGGGATTTCACGACAATATCTGCACATTGGCGGATACCGTATTTTGATTTACGCTCCATGTTCTGGAAGTACTGGGTTTCTGCTTTGAGATAATCTTCCAGCCCCCAGAGCACTTCACCCATTTTGAATAAACGGGGTTGAGCATGTTTGACATAGTCCTGATAGGTCTCGCCCAACAAAAGATCCGGGAGCCTTAATGCTTCATTCATGTATTCGTTGTATAAAGCATCGCCGTCGGTTGACATGGCAGCGTGGTAGGCCACCATTCCCAACTCTTTCGTCGCTTTGATTTTGTCTTTAGTCCAGTAGTTGAATATGCTTTCGTAATTGGACATTGTAGCACCCTGAGAGGTTATGCCCCAGATGCAGCTCCCTTCCTTCATTCTAATGTACTTACACATTTCTCCGTTCGGAGCATTGAGCGCCATTTCATTGTATAAGGTTTCGCGTTCATCCTGATCCAGTTCATTATGAAAACGCTCAAAGAACTTGTAGGCGTTCACCGAAATATTTCCTCTGAACTTTGCATAGGACTCATTGAAGCGCATCAGAGCTTTGGTATCAGCGAAGAAGCTCCACAAAACAGGATAATCTTTTTCCGAGCGTTCGTATTCCCTTGTCTGAGTGAGCTCTTTGAAGCGAGCCACCTGTTGTACTTCCTTATAGAACTCGGTATCGTAAATAGCGCAGGTTTTGGCAAAAGAGCCCATGAACCATCTGAGCATGATAGATGTATGAACTATCATGTTTTCCATGATTCGATGCGTTTTGGGGGAGATGTTCGGTTTAGCCATGTTGAGCGCCGCTCGGCTGAGTGCGCCTTTTGTGAGCTGTCCGCTGGCCGCGTCTGCCCCGTACTTGCTGATGAGCTTGTCCATGGCCTCTTTGTGTATGGAGGCGATGGTTCGCGCATCGGCACATTCCGTGTAATCAACTTCCCGGCCGATTGTTCGGTAACAGTTGCCGACAATCCGGTTAACGTCGTTGTAAACGGCGAAACAGGCATTGTGATAAGCTTCTTCGTTAGCGATGACGCTTTGGAGCTTGTTGGCTTCCTCTTCTGCCGCGGCTACATCTTCTTCTGTGAACACGAAACCTTCTTCGGCTGCAATGGTTGGTGCCATCAGCAACCCGAAGCAAGCCCCGGTATACAAAATATGCTTAAATCTCATTTTAAACAACACGTTTGGCCTTCGGTCCTGACATCAGAAACGGATTTCATAGTCGTCCACATACCAGCGACCGCTGCCCTTGCGGATGAGCTTATGCACATTCTTGCCGCCGACCTGTTTGCCGTTTTCGTCGAATGCCTGGCTCTTCACAGTAGCATGTTCCACTTTTTCTCCCTGCATCTTGATGAGGTGGTCGCGCTGAGCGTCGTCGAGGAAGAAGTTCTCGAGGTCGTTCTTGTCATCGTGCCCCTTGGCTACAACTATCTTGGTATCGCTGAAGGTAGCGTGTACATACTCGCCATGCAGGCGCTGCTGGTGCAGGTCCCAGTGGTAGCGCACCAGGGATTCAGCCGTTTCGGTCTTGTAACGCTCAGGGTTGATGCACTTGAGGTACAGGTCGTAGTTCTTTTCCTTGATGGAGGCCAGGAAAATCTCCATCACGCGCTCCGGTGTGGCATCCTGCGGTACATCTTTCTCGGTATACCAACCTTCTTTGATGCCGGCGACCTTGTCCTCCTCTACGAAGGAACCGCTCTTATCGTGGTTGGGGTCGAAGGTCGCCACAATTCGGCCATCGATGTAAAGAGCTTCAGGCTCTACAACCCAGCCCCAGGCCATGGCGGTGCGGCGATTGCCGGGGATTTCGAATGCAGGACCTGTGATTTTACCCAACACGGTGAAGTTAAGGCTCTCGCCGAGCGAGCCATCGACCTCGCGGCGGAATCGCTTGATAGCCTCGTACGGCCCGAGCCATTCGCGGCCGCTGATGTTCACGAAATAGAAGCCGGTGGAGGGCTTGCCCACGACAATATATTCACCGGAGGCACCTACAAACTGGTTATCCGGGTATTTGACATCCGGCAGCACGATTGTTTTCTCCGTGGGGTCTGTTTCGGGCGTGTTCTTCAGCGGGTCGACAGAGGGGAATGCCTTGGTGATCAGTTCGCGCCCCTGCTGCAGTTCGTTCCACTTGGTCACGCTGAGCTGAGCATATTTCTCGCGCAGCTGCTTTTCATTGTTGAGGTAGGCCACCATGGCGGGGGTAATCTGGTTGTAGTTACCCTTGCTCATCATGAGGGCAGTGCGAGCGCGCTCATAGAGAGCCTGTACCGCTGCATCCTGCGGATAGGCCTTCATGAGAGTCTGAATACGGTTGAGTGCTTCGTTCTTGTTGCGGAACATGGTGTTGGCATTGCCTTGAGCGCGCTTCACTTCTGCCTCAAACTCCTTCAGGTAGTAATTGGCAAAGTCTACATCTTTCTTGGGAGCCGATTGAGGAGCAGCAAGAGCATTGAAACTCAGTGCCAGTAACGGAAGTAACAATAGAACGGATTTTTTCATTGTATTATGTTGTGATATTGTGTTGAAAATGTTTTATCGGCGAGAACTCTTCATACGGGAGCTCGGTTTTTTGTCGGTGTGATGAGGTTTCTTAGGTTCCGGCTTAGGCTGGTGATGGTGCTTCGGTTTGTCGTGGTGATGGTGCGAAGGCTTGTGTGCCGGCTTAGCGTGATGGTGGTGAGATGGTTTGCTCTGGTGGTGGGAGGGCTTGTGTGCCGGCTTACCGTGATGGTGGTGAGAGGGGGCCGAATGATGATGATGATGGTGGTGGTGATGGTCGTCATCCCAATCGTACTCAATCAGAGCATCCAGCATGAGTTCGCAGGAGGAAAACAGCAGTGCAACAGATGCGCACAGCGCAACGGCTAAAGGCTTGATTTTTGAGATGTTTAACATTGTGAAATCTTATTTTTTGTTGCGAGCTTTGCGCAGAATGGCGCGTATGACCTTGGCGTTGGGGCCACCTACGCAGTCATCCACCCCGGCGCCTTTTGCCGTTTTGGCATCGAGGTCGGCACCGTGGTCAACGAGCCACTGCACAATTTCTGCATGACTGAGCCCGCATGCGTAGTGCAGAGCTGTTGAGTTGTTGGCGTTCGGAAGGACGGTTTCGGTGGAAGCTCCTTCTGCAATCTGTGGCAGGAGGGTGAGCAGGCGCCTTTGGTACAAGCGCTCAACTGCTGTCTTGTACGTCTTTTTTTCCAGTTCCTGTATCAATCGGCTCAGCCCGTTATCCTCACTTTGTACGGTTTGGGCCGGTGTGTCGGGCAGGGGGGCTCTGTTTTTCGGAGCCGGGTATATCACGCAGCCTTCTTCCGCTCCTACCGAGCGAAGTCGGAAGCTTGCTGCGGCCGAGGACCAACTGGTGCTGTTCTGAGTCCAAGTCACCCCGGCCAGCCCGCTATCGGCATCGGCATAATCGAGCTCAATCGAGGCATTGAGTTTCTCGCCCTTCAGTTCAATTTCACGTGTTTCTGGGCTGTAGAACACCGTGGCCGGCTGCTTTTTCCGGTCCGGGGAGATACACGTTACCTGATTGCCCGTTTTCGGGAACTGAATCACCATCAGCGAGGAAAGCTGTTTATCCGTATCAGTGAACTCGCCCTCTTTACCGGCTTCGGAGTTCATGGCTCCCCGGAAATCGATTTGCAGAACATGCCCGGCCAGCGAAGGGGGGGATGGAATATCTGCCTTATCATCCCAGCGGCGCAGGGTAGCCTCGCGGGTTTCGGCATCGGATATGCGGAAGGTGAGGTTGTAGTAGTCCGCCCGGTTCCATTGCATGTAAGCCGTACCGCAACAATCCGTCTTGAATGTCATGTGGATGGTGGCGTTGTCGCGCTTGCCGGTGACCACCATTTTAGCTTTTCTGTGAGCCGTGTCGGGGATGTAGGTGATATCACATGTGCGCCCGAACCCGCTCACTGTGTATGTGTTGGGGTTTTCGGGAGATTCTGAGCCGAATTGCACGAGCATGGGGGCAAACTTCCAGGCGGTGGGGTAGGAGAACTGAATTTTCTTGCCGTTCAGGTTCAGGGGCATTCCGGCGTCGGGCGCCTGCACCGATGTCGCAGGCAGGGCAATGGCGGCATCCCCCTTCCGGGCCGGCCGTATGCTGAACTTGCCGCCACGCATGTGGGTGGATTCCCCCGCGGCTCTGTATACGACTTCAGCGGTGCCGGAGTAGCTGCCATTATTTCCGGCTTGTTCGAAACGGAGGATAATCTGGTAAGTTTCGTCTTCATTCTCGATATTCACCACTCCGGCGCACTCCCCATTGGTGAAGGGGGAGTAGTACACTTCCAGCGGGGGAAAAGCTACCTGTTGGGGTACGGTGAACTCGCTGCCTTCATTGACGGGGAAGGTAACGATAAGCGGTGAATACGAGGCGTGCTCCCACTCCGTGGGGGTGGCTCGCCCGGGAACTGTGCTCTGTTCTATGTTGCTCAGGTCGATTTGAAAACACTTATCAGCAAGCCCGGCCGGCAGTACGATAGAGTGTTGCTCAGCCGCCGACATGGAAGCCGGCGTCAGCAGCAGGGCTGAGAGTATGAGCAGACCTTTCACGACAATAGCACTGTTTATTTGTTGTTGCGAGCCTTGCGCAGAATGGCGCGTATGGCTTTGGCATTGGGGCCGCCTACGCAGTCATCCACACCGGCGCCCTTGGCTGTTTTGGCATCGAGGTCGGCACCGTGCTCCACCAGCCAGCGAACGATTCCTACATGGCTGAGCCCGCAGGCATTGTGCAGGGCGGTGGTGCCGTTGGCATTGGCTATGGTATTATCGATGTGGCCACCCTCCATAATCTGCGGCAGCAGAATGAGCAAGCGCTTTTGGTACAGGCGCTCCACAGCCGTCTTGTAGGTACGGCGTTCGAGCTCGCGCACCAAGTCGCCCAAGCCATCGTCTACGGTTTGAATGGCTCCGTCTTGTTCCTCGGGCTTCGGCTCTGTAACGAGACCGGCGGTCGATTTCGAGGGGCTTACAGAGAAGTCGGCATCGCGCACATACCATGTGCCGCTCTCATCGTGCCATTCGATATTGGCAGTCCCTTTCTCTGCGGAGTCGAAGCTGAGCTGCACCTGCACGTGCATGTCATTGCCGGTAATCTGGATGCTGCCCTCCTCGGGCTCGTACGTCACCTGAACCGGCGGCCAGGGACTATCAGCTGTCTGCTCATACAGCTGATAGCTGTAGGTGTTGCCCCCACCGGCAGGGAACTGCATCATCATGGGGGTGCAAGTGCATTTTTTCCATGCTTTCGGTTGCTCTCCCATTTCTGTGCTTGCTTCCTGAGCATTGTGGAAGTTCACCACAACCAGCTTGCCATCCATGGAAACGGGAGCAGGCTGAGCCGCAAGCGCAGCACCGGCAGATACTAACAGAGTAAGTATTGAGGTAAGTGTTTTCATCTTTGATTATGTGAGAGTTTTATTCTACCCCCATCATGCGGAGGAGCTCATTGAATGCACTTTGAACCAAATCGCCGAACCAGGCACCGATGTCATCTGCGTAACGATAGAGCACACAACCGAATGCAATCAAAGCCAGCGCGCCGAGAATTTCTTTGATATAACACCAAATAAACTGCATCGTGGTCATTTCCGGTTCTTTTGTCTTCTTCTTTGCCATTGTTGTAAACTCTCGTGTAGGCTGTTAATCCTTCATATGAAGGGCTTTTTGAATCTCTGCATAATTGGGGGTGTCGGCCGGCAGTTTGACGGTCTTCCCCTTATCGTTCATCAGGCGTCTATCTGCCCCATTGCTGACGAGCCAGCGTACCAGCTCAACATTACCCTCGCGGGCAGCGCGATAGACGGCACTCGTGGCATCGTAGTCCATTCCTTCGTCCTCGCGGGTCAAAATCATGTGCGGAAGGTGTGACAGCGCAAAACTATCCAAGCGGTAAACGTGCTGCATATAATAACGACGAATGGTCAGTTCTCGTGTAATGTCCTCCACAAATTGATCTTCCGTTACTTTGGCGTTCAGCACGCGGGCAAGATGGAGGGCGGTCATATCCGTGGGGCATAAGCCGAGACTGTATACGCCGTTGTCGTCTTTGATGTAGCGGTAGAGTATGCGAGCCAAGCGTTCCGCTTTCTCATCTTTGATAGAGAATGCATAGTCCGGCTTATCCAGTTCAACGCCGGCAAAGGCGACATCGTAATAATCCGCAGCTTCGCGGGCCACGCTCTCATCTACTTTCGGGCCTTGATAGGGGGCATCTCGCCAAGCTCGAGCCTCTTTCAGAATGGCTTTGATTTCAGCCGCGTTTTTACCGCCGATACAGGCATCGATGCTGGCACCCTTATCCGTGGACATCTGCAAATCTGCACAGTGGTCTACCAGCCAGCGAACCAGTTTTACATGACTGAGCCCGCAGGCATAGTGCAGTGCTGTGTTGCCCTTATAGTCGGGGTTGGTGTAGGAGGCATCGTGCATCATCATCACCAACGGCAACAGGCTTGTCAGGCGCTTTTGGTACAATTTGTCCGTGGCGCTCGTGTAGCGGGTCGTTTCAATTTCTCGCAGAATATCAGCCAGCCCGTCATCCCACATATCAGGGTCTCGGGAAATGATTTCTTCCGGCAGTTTAACGAGGGAGGCGACGTCGGCATCCTGCTGGACCGAGAAGGTGGTGTTGCGGATGTGGCGGGTGTCACCGGCCTCGTGCCAAGCTATTTCTGCGGTGCCGGAGCTGTTGTCCGTATAGGTGAGGGTGATAAGCACGCTTAAATCAGCTCCTTCCAATTTCACATACGCTTTCCCTTCCGTCGTTTTCGGGTGGTAGCTAACGGTCAAATCCTTGCTGAGGTTGACACTGTACTCCGTTGTGGTGGAGAAGGTGGCGCTTTCCGGGAAGTCAATGACGAAATCGGTGATTTTTTTCCACGTATGCCATGGAAGTGCCGCCGGCTGGTACATGGCAGAGCGTGCCACCTGCGCACCCGTCATCTGAATGCGCACGGTGTGGTTGGCAATGTCCGACGGCCCCTGTGCCTGAAGTGCAGGGGACGCCAACAAAGCGAGTGTTAACAGGGTATGTTTCATTGGGAAAGCCGGTAGGGGTGACACTTATTCCTTTGTAGCCTCGACGCGAGATACTCCCTCGTAGTCGATTTCAGCCTTGGTTTCGAGGTATTTCAGCATGCAGGAGGCACCGTCTGTCTGGGCTGACACGCCGGGATCTGCAGGCATGTTCTCGGTGGTTGCGCAGAGGTAAGAGTTGATGGCCAGAGTATAGCGACCTTCGGGGTTAATCGGGGTACCGTCCTCCAAGCTGGCAGAGGTCACACGCATGCGGTCGGCACCGGCAGGCCATACGGCCTTGTAGCTCATACCGGATACACAGGGAGCGCCGTGGTCGTCATTCTGGGTGATGTTCTCCAGCACGCGGATAAGTTCAGCACCGGTCACGGTCATGCAAATGGTATCGTTGCCGAAGGGGTCGAGACTGTAGACATCGGCCACGGTAAGGGGGCCGGCAGCAAAGGAATCCAAACGCACGTTGCCCATGTTGACAATGGCGATATCAGTTTTCACGCAACTGCGGATAGCATCGGCCATCATGCAGCCCATGCTTTCGCGGCGGGTGATATTGCGCTTTACTGTGGTGAGCTGACGCTTGAAGAAGGGCTGGGCTTTGAGCTGCTCCACCTTTTCTGCCATTTCGGCATCCGGTTCGTATCCCTTCAGCGGCAGCAACTCCGCTTTCTTGGCAAGCACCTTGCCGTCCTCGACCTCAAAGGTCAGGCGGGTGATGTACTTGAGCTTGTTCTGAGTTTGCGTGACCAGCACGCCGTTCTCCATATGACCGTTCTCAACACGGGTATGGCTGTGACCACCGATGATGGCATCGGCCTCGGGGAAAAGCTGAGCCAGCTTCACATCGTTCTCGAACCCGATGTGGGTGAGCAGAATGAGGATATCGCACTGACTGCGCAGGTAGCGGTAGTGTGGTGCCAGCTCCAGCGGGTGAATGAAGCCGAAGCCCTTGCACTGATCCGGGTGGGCATCCGGGCGGCCGGAGGCATCCACCTGCAGCAGGCCCAGCACACCGATACGCACGCCGTTGCGCTCAAAAATCTTGTAGGGTTTCAGGTCTACACCGAGTTTGTCGGTGGGGAACACATTGGCGCTCACAAACTCGAAGTCGGCGGTATCGATGCAGTAGGCCATGGCGGCAGCGCCGGCGTCGAACTCGTGATTACCGAGAGCTGACAGGTCGAACCCGATGTGGTTCATGAGCTGAATCATGGAGGCACCGGGGTGGTCGCCACAGTCTACATAGGGGTTGCCGGTGCGGTTATCGCCGGCGGAGAGCAGGAGCAACTGCGGGGCTTTGGCTCGCTCCTGCTGCACGCAGGTGGACAGCTGGGGCAGATTGTCGACATTGGCGTGCATGTCATTGATGCCCAGTATGGTAATCTGCTCAGCAAAAGCCGTGCTCAGAAGGCTGAGAAGCGGGAGAAAGAGGGATTTTTTCATGACGAAGGAAGAAAAGGGGGTGAAGTGTTTAGTCGGCAATGGTGACATCGATACGGGATACGCCTTCGTAATCCACCTCCGCTTTCTTTTCGAGGAAACGGATGAGGCATTCGGCACCATCGCTGTCGATGGCGATACCGGCGTCTGCCGGCTTAGCCGGTGCGACAGAGGCAATGTAGGAATTGTAGGCCACGGTGTAGCGGGCTTCGGGGTCGATGGGGGTGCCATCGGCCAGTCGGGCTTCGGTCACACGCATGGGCTTGAGCTCTGCCGAGGGCTTCACGCACTTATAGGTCATGCCGGATACACAGGGGGCACCGTAGTGGTCGGCCTGAGGAATGCTCTCAATCATAGCAATGAGTTCCTTACCGGTCAGTGTGGCGCGGATAATGGCATTGCCGAAGGGATCCAGGCGGTAAACATCGGCCACGGTAAGCGGTCCGGCGGGGAAGTCATCCAGACGCACGCCGCCGATGTTCACAATGGCGATATCGGTGACGGCGCGGGCACTGATGGCATCTGCCATCATGCAGCCCAAGCTCTCGCGGCTGGTGATTCTGCGCTTCACTGTGGTGAGCTGGCGCTTGAAGAAGGGCAGGGACTTGGTTTTCTCCACCAGTTCCGCAGTGGCGGCATCGGCAGGCAAACCCTCCAAGGGCAGCAGTTCAGCCTTCTTGCTGACCACCTTGCCGTCCTCCACGTCGAAGGTCAGGCGGGTTACGAACTTGAGCTTATTCTCGGACTGGGTGATGAGAACGCCGTTTACCACATGCTCCTTCTCAACACGGGTGTGGCTGTGACCGCCGATGATGGCATCGGCCTCGGGGAACATTTGTGCAAGCTTCACATCATCCTCGAAGCCCAAATGGGTAAGAACGATGAGCACATCGCAGAAGGCACGCAGGTGCTTGTAGTAAGCCGCTGTCTCGAAGGGGGAAGCGAACTGCAGCCCCTTGCACTTGTCGGGGTGAGCATCGGGAATTCCGGTCTCGCCGACCTGAACCAAGCCCAGCACGCCGATACGCACGCCGTTGCGCTCGAAAATCTTGTAGGGCTTCACATCAATTCCCTGCGTATCGGTGGTGAACACGTTGGCGCACACAAAGTCGAACTCGGCGGCATTGATGTAGTCACGCAGGGCGGCTGTGCCGGAGTCGAACTCGTGATTGCCGAAGGTGGAGAGGTCGAACCCCACATGGTTCATGAGTGTGATGATGGGGATGCCGGGGCGGTTGCCGTTGTCGACATAGGGATTACCGGTACGGCTGTCACCCGCAGCCATCAGTAGCAGGCCGGGGTCGCTCAGTCGCTCCTGTTTGACACAGGTAGCCAGTTGGGGCATGCCGTCGATGTTGGCATGCATGTCGTTAATGCCCAATATGGTAACCTGCTCAGCAAATGCTGTGCCGAGCAGGGCAAGGAGTGCAAGAAAACCTGTCTTTTTCATGAGTGGGATAATGGAGAGTGGTTGAATGTGAAAATCAGCGGGGAGATTTGGTAAAGATGTGGCGGCCATCGCACATGGGGCTATCATTGGCAATCACGTTGCCCCAGGCATCGTAAAACGGCCCTTCGTAAATCGGAATTCCGGCATCGGTGCAGTAGCGGCGCACGGCATCAATAGCTGTTGCGCCCTTAAAGATTTGCACCGTGATTTCATCGACGTACACAATCATAATGCGGGTTCCGGTATGAGGTTGATGATCAGAGAAACGGGGGTGGCTTCAAACTTGACGGGAGCATCGCCTTCAAAGCCGGCCACCTCGCCGGTCGGTTTGAATGTGTAACTGTTGCCTGACTGCGCTATCAGTTGCAGTTGCCCATTGAAATGTACAGCCTTGCCATCGCCGACGCCATCGAAGGAAATTTCAGCAGTCTTTCCTGTGGCTTGGTAGGAAAAGATTTTGAGTTTGGGCATAGGGGCTTGTTCGCCCATGGTGTACGTGGTGGGGGTGCTTTCCCCGGCCTTGATGCAAGTCAGGCTGATGTTGCAATAATCTAGGCTTGTCGGGGCGGCAATCGCCGGACTGTCTGATTTGACAGTAGAGCAAGCTGTGCTGCAAAGGGCTGCACCGACAAAAATCAGTGAAAGAGGGGCTCGAAAATCAGACATGACGATGAAAAATACAGATACGGATAAAAGGAAAATCGCGGGGTGCCGTAGCACCCCGCTGTTGGATGAGTTCAGATTGTGAATTACTCAGCTGTTTCAGCTTCAGCAGGAGCCTCGGCAGCCTTAGCAGCCTTGGCTGCTGCCTTCTTCTTAATGAGAAGGAAGATAAGACCACCGGCTGCGGCCAGCAGTACGATACCCAGAATCGGGCGATAGAACAGCCAGGCAATGCCAATCGTGATGAGAGCCACGGGGGTGGCAATGAGGAAGGCAAGAATGCCGGTGCCGATACCGATGATGTCGCCCAGGATCGGCAGTACGTCGCCGAGAACCTCGAGGGGTCTCAATACCATCTTGAGGCCCATGTACATCATCAGCCAGCCCACGAAGCGCAGAATCCAAGTCATCATGGTGTTGGCGTTCTCAGCATTCTGGAACATCTCTTCCTTGGTCTTGATGCCGGTTTCGAGCAGGTCTACGGTGTAGCCGTCAGCTGCAGAATCCTTGGCCACATAGGGGGCAAAGGTGGTGCCGGTCTGTACGGCAACAATGCTCACGGGCATTTCGGCGGGAATCATGCTCCAGGTGATGCGCACGTCACCCACCTGCGGATTGCCGGGGTTGGCGGTGCCCTGTATGGTGCCGGTACCGATGGTGGTGCCGGGCTGAGCAACGCCGGGCTGCATCATGCCGGGCTGAACCATGGTCGGCTGTACGGCGGGAGCGGTGTTATAGGCCGGTGCCGGGGTAGTAGCTGTGGTGCTTACAGTTACGGCGATGGGGGTGCCGTTCACGATAATCTGACCGGCAGTGGGGGTCTGTCGCACATAGGGAGCCAGTGCACCGGTGGCCAGACGTACGAAGCTCTTATTCTCAATGGTGAAAATAGGCAGCGAGCCATAACCGGGGATGTCAGCATACTGCACAACGGAACTTGCGGGGTACACAAAACCATTGCCCGGAACGGTGTCGGTGATGCCATGCAGATTGCCGGCATAGAAGATGCCGTTGGGCATTACAGGAATGGGGGTACCATCGGGGGCGATGACAAAGGGTACACCGTCCACATTGGTTACAGACATGCGGTTGGGCTGAATGGTGGGTACAGTTACGAAACCGCCCATGGTGAGCTGGGGAACCATACCGATGTTAGCAGCAGGAACCGGCTGGGTGGCAACAGTCTGCACCATGCCGGGAGGCGTTACACCGGGAGTCATGCCGGGAGCCGGAGTCATGCGGTTCATCATACCGGGCATCATACCACCCACGGGGTAACCCACATAGGCATAGTTGCCGGAGATGGTGACGCGACCCTTCAGGGAATCCGGAATGTACTCGGGCTTCAGTTCCACGGGCTTGGCGCCGGAAATGCGGTTAATCTGGTCGGAGGTCAGTTCGAATGCGCCGTAGCGGGCACTCTGAGCAACGAGAGTTCTGTCTTCAGCTTCGGGGAAGAATACCTGGTTGTCATGACCGGCCTCGCGGAAGGAGGAGGAATCCACAGGGCTGCTGACCCACTTCTTGGAATAGGTATAGGTGGTAACAGTGGTCTCGGAACCGCCTACGTTCTTCTTCTTCTCCTTCTTTTCGTTCTCTACCCACTGGTAGAACTCGACGCTACGGGTCAGGCGAATAGCTTTGGGATTCAGACCGGTGAAGAGGTCGTCGGCGAGCTGTTCTTCCGATACGGCTGTGCCGGTAACATGCACCAGCTTGCCGTCCATGGTGGCGTCGATTGTGTCTGCGTTGGGGAGCTTCACGCAAACGGATGCGCCTTCTTCCAGGGCCTTAGCGGTCTTGACCGCGCGACCTTCATTCCAGAAAAGCAGGGGAATGCCCGCAATGAAGAGCACGCCACCGACGGCAACTCCTTTGATGGAGCCACCAAGGCGACTGCCCCAGCTTTCCGTTGTTGTTTCTGTTACTGCCATAGTTTTGTGTGATTGAGTTTGGTGTTAGTATGGGTGCTGCGAACAGCGAGGATTTTTTATTCCAGACTGAAGGAACCGGTGTAAATGATTTTATCAGCCCAGATGGTTGTAGGTTTGCCTGTTACAGTACAGGTAGCTTTACCTCCTGTCGGAGAGGTGAAGATGAGTTCATAGGTGCGGGTGTACCAATTGGAGATATTACCGCCGCCATGTGTAAAACTGAAAGAGTAGGTGACAGTTGCACTGTTCTTGCCGGTGCGCTTGTAGTCGATGGCGATTTCGGTGCTGCTGTCGTTGTCCGACGTTTTGTTGGCTTCAGTGTTATTCTGCGCCCAAGCAACAACGTAAGCGGCCTCATCGTTCGGCTTTAAGAAAGCATAGGTGTTTTCATCCCGGTAGGAATCGGCGTTCACAAGTTCCTCTTTTTCGCAATGGAAAGTGAGCGTTTTGCCACCTACCTGTTCGGGAGCCAGAGTATCCAGCGCGTTCATGGCTGCCGTGTCGCCTGCAGCAGCCGCGAGAGAGAAGAAATAATTCGAGCGGGCTCTGTTTTTATCCACACCGCGCCCCTGACGGTAGCGCCAGCCCATCCAACGGGCAGCGGTGGCATCTCCGGCCTCTGCCGCCATTTCATACAGGTCAATGGCCATGGCGGTATCTACCTCCTTGCCGCCTTTACCCTCGGCATAGCATACACCCAGCTCGCGGATTTGCTCCGGAGTCATGCCGTCGGTTTCTTCGTAGGTGGGGGCTCCCTCGGTAGCAATGCCGGCAGCCTCGGGCACTTCGGGCAGGTTGCCGTCTTCGTCCGCCAGTTTGGGATCGGCACCCGCCTGTAACAGGTAGTGCTGCGCCATGGCGTGCGAGGTATAGTGCAGCGGGGTGCGCCCGATATGGTCGCGTATGTTGGGATCGGCACCATTTCTCAGCAGCATTTGGGCGGCCTGAGCAGCATCATACGGCAAGCCAAGCGGTTCGGACTCAAACTCTGCCTGGTATACGGAGTCTTGCAACAGGGCGCAGAGCAGGGGGACGTGGTAGCCTTTCTGGATTTCAATCTTAGAGTTAACATCAACTCCATCCTTGATGATTTGCTCGATTTTTTCGAGCGGTTCGCAGCGCAGAATGGCTTGCTGCAGCTCATCTACACTTGCGGCTCCAACTGCTGTTGCTAAACAGATAAGTGCTGCTAATGCTGTGTGAAGATGAAATTTCATATGGTTACCTTGCCTTATGTCCGGTAGTTAGTATACGCTTTCAAAATGCTGACACCTTACATGAACCTTTCGTAACAATACCATACGTCATCTCCCTTGTCAAACATAAGAAAAACAGAAGAATTTTCCCCCTCGATTTTTAACCCTTCCAAAGACGCTGAAAGTTAGATTTTTCTGTGCCATCCGTTCGTTTTCCTTTGACAACAGCATTTTGAAAGAATACGTCACTTAATTTATGAATCGAAATCGCATTGCGCATGTGCTATTGGAAGGTGTGGGGGTGAGTGAGTGTGATGCCGCTCGCTTGACGCTGGAAGCAATTGAAAATCTGGGTGATTTACCCCGTGGTCTGAACCGTGTGGAGTTGTTGGCTCTGCTTCGTCGGGTTGTTCATGAAGGGGTTGCTGCGGTGAAGGCTGCAGAGCGCACAGTGCCCCTGAGCGAGGCCGCTTGGGCGAGTGTGGCAGCTCGCAGCAATCTGCGCCCTACGTCGAGACGGGATTTGCGGCATTTTGTGCGCCGCATGTTACGGGTGGAGGGCGTGGCCGATAAACCGCTGCGCTCGATGACAACGGCTGATTGTAAGCATATTCTTGCAACTGCCTTTGCCGGCAGCCCTTGCAGCTATAAAAAAGGACGTGCCATTCTCAGCAGTGTGTTCAGTTACGGAATACGCCAAGAATGGGTGGATCAAAACCCTGTGTCGCGTATTGATGTGCCGGTTGTGCACGAAAAACCGATTGAGCCACTCACTCCGGCAGAAGTCGATAAGTTGCTCCGGACTGCTAAGCGTCCGGAGTTTCGGGATATGCGTTTGTCGTTGAGCCTGATGCTCTTTGGTGGAGTGCGCCCCACGGAAGTGTGCCGGCTGGAAGTGCCGGATATCAATTGGTCTGATAAGCAGGTGCTCATACGACCGCAAATCAGTAAGACCGGTGGCGGTCGGGTTGTGCCGCTGCGGGGAATTGGTGGCATCGGTAAACGCGAGCGTTGCATTCCCCGGAATTGGCGACGCCGGTGGAGGGCTTTGCGACTCGCCGCCGGGTTCAGGCACTGGGTGCCGGACGTCTGCCGTCACACCTTCGCCTCTTACCACGCGACCATGTACCGTAACTTGCCTGAACTACAGCTTATTATGGGGCACCGTGACTCCGCGCTGCTCAGGTTCAGGTACATGATGCCGACCCTCCAACGGCAGGCCGCAGCCTTCTGGAGCAGTGCCGATAAATAGATGCCGTGAGGAGAGAAGCGGAGCTCTGAAGGCGAAATGGCTATTATTTCGTCTCAGAGTCACCGTTGATGGCAGATTCGAGCTCGGCAGGCAACTCCAACGGTCTGCTCGATGCCGGCTGTTGTTCCCTATCCTTGAAAAAGGGCCTGACGTATCCTACCGCCGTCTGGTCTTCGCAACCGGTTACGATACTGCCAATCAAAACAGCAGCCGCCGGCAGAATACACGGGTTATTTTTTGCGGGTTCAATTTTCATCGCTTATCAATGTATCTTTTTTTGGGGGCGGACACTTGGGCAGGGGGATGAGTACCGCGATTCATCAGCATGTTGCGGCCTCTATATATTGTATCGCTTGGGTCAGACGTTCAGCATGAGTTACTCCATTGATAACATGGAATGAGCATCCGGCGTCGAGATAATATTGTTTCAGTGTATCAGAGACGGCCGTTCTCGTGGTGTCTGTATTGTTTTCATCTGAGCGCAAGCCGTCTTGAATGAATGGTACATTGGCGTCCAGAAACAAAACGAGATCGAAATGCTCTCTCGAGGGGTTGGGTAAATCAATTCCGCTCAGCTGGGCATACCAATGGGTGGTAAGTGCATCTGTATCGATGAATAGGTATCGGTCGGCTCTGAGTCGGGCTTGCTGAATTTTGATGCGATGCATGCTGATGATTTCCTCGTAGTCTGCTTTCAGCATGAAATCCGTACCATCGCATCGTGCGCACACGTCGCGCCCATATTCAGAAACGAACTCAGTGTTATACAGCTCTGCCAGATTTTGCGTAAGTGTGGATTTGCCCGTCGATTCATGACCGATGATGAGAACGGTCTTCACGAAGTAGGGGCGAGCGGCTTTAGCAATATAATTCCAGTTACTGAGTGGGTTTTGACGAATGGCAGTGGATGATATCGGTATCAGAGAACGCTCTGTGTAGATAATCTGCGCTTCGGGATAGTACCGCTGGTAAGGGGAGGGCGTATCTGAACGGTAATCGGAACCGCAATAAATCGCATCGATAGGTTTGCCGATACGCTGCTTGATTTCTGATGCTCCTTGTTGCCAATGCGTTTCGGTGTATGATTCTTTGTCCGGGGCATCGTCTTCCAAGTCTATGATATGAACATGGGGTAAATGCCGGACTGTTTGTGCTAGCCAACGGTGGCGCAGTCGGTAATCGATTTCGTCGCGTTTTTTGCTGTAACTGAGGACGATATACAATTCCCGGCACTCGCAGGCGGCTTTGATGATGGTAGATACATGCCCAAGGTGTAGCGGATTGGCACATGTACCAAACATGCCGACATTGTACAAAAAAGTTTTCATTTGCGTGTCCATTTATAAAGGCCGTATAGGGAATTGAGGGCTCTTCGTCATAAAGTGTGGGCATGACCCATTCCCGCAGTAGAAAACGGAGGCGCTTTTGGCATAAGAGAGAGCAAAAGATACTCAATAGCCCGATAAAAGAATTGAGCATGGAGGACAAAAGTCCTACCATGCCCTATATGCTACTAAGGAACTTCAGAGTACACCATACCCGCCCCACAAGTCAAGG
>JAZRSQ010000092.1:0-11202 GCA_045651585.1 Akkermansia sp. | reverse complement strand
TTGCGGGGTGACAGAGGAGTGTTGCTCAAGTATACACTAATGTTGTACCGTAAGAGCAGGAGCCAATTATAAAAAAACGCATGCGGTTGTAACCCGCTTTTCTGTCACCCCGCAAGTCTGCGGGGTTCTCTTTCTTTTTTTACTCACCCCAGGGTTTCGCCTTCGGCTCCACCCTGGGCTAGGTCTCTGTCGCCCGCACGAGTGCGGGCTTTTGAATTCCGCTCACCTTCGGTTCGCCATATAGCTCTACAAATTGTTCTTTGGCGAATTTTCAGAGGTTCCCTTTTATAAAAACTTCTGATTGATATAGTAAATGACCGAGAAGACAACAATAAATGTCAGTGGCCAGACCGCCCAAGAAGGAAAAATACCGCTCCACTCCTGCAATGCGATAAAGCCCTGTGCCACCAGCCATATGAGCACCATGGGCAGGAACCCTACACAACAACAACCACACCCGGGACTGCTTGGGTCATTACCGCGGCGTATACGGAATGGCTTTTTCTTCGGACGTACAATCTGCTGCTTAGTCGGCGTTTTAGGGCTTTCTTCTTCCCTACGGGTCTCTGACAAAAACTCGAGCCATTCGCGGGCATTTTGCCAACGTTCTGCCGGGTTCATACGGAATGCTCGGTCTATACCCTCCAGCAATATCGGGGAAAAACGCCCCTGCAAATCCTGCCGTTCAGCCAGCAGACTTTCAGCACTATCGGCGTAGACTCGGTTATGGCAATCCGGCGGCTCCTGCCCGGTAATCAATCGATAACAGGTAGCACCCAATGAGTAGAGATCCGACCACGGCCCGGTCTCCCCACCACTGGCCCATTGCTCCAACGGGGTGTACCCCTCGGTACCGGTTCTGGTGTGAGTATGGGTTCCGACAGTACGCGCCGTACCGAAGTCGATGAGGATAGGATTCCCCGCCGTATCAATCAGAATGTTACCGGGTTTGATATCACGGTGCAACAGGTTCTGCCCATGCAGATACTCCAGAGCCCCCAGCAAATGTCGCAGGAAATAGCGCAGCCACTCTTCGCTGACCGTTGTCGAATCGGCCCTGTTCAGCGGGGTACCGGCAATATAGGGCATCGCATAATACGCCGTCCCCAGCGCGGTGAAGGCCGTAATGACCGGCACGATATTCGGGTGGCTCAGACCGGCCAACACCCGAGCCTCGTTCAGAAAGCTTTTGAGCGCCCAATCATAGTCCGCTTGCTGCATAGCACTGACCGGCCCCACCATATACGTATCGGGACTGCGCAGGGAACAACCGGCGGGAAAGTTCTCCTTAATCACCACCCTGCGCCCGGTCAGCAATCCGTCAGCCAGGTAAGTTATACCAAACCCACCCTGCCCCAATTTACGGCGAATAACATAATTCCCGTTCAACACATAGTCATTCGGCAGAGCGCCCGAAGCAATGTTCATGACTGGTGATAGTGGCTGTTGCATAATAGGAGTTAATGGATGACATAAGGATTCTACCCCCACAATCCCTACATGTCAATCACATTGAAAAAAAGCCACATATTAATATCTTCTCCAAAATCACTTATCTGCTCGGCAAATACAGAAAATTTTCGAACAAAACGAAAGAGAGTTCGTCTACTATATCAGAAGCAATGCTTCCACCTCTCATCAATCGGGCACATTATCGCCTCTCGCACATCAATCTGCTTATGAAATCCCGAAGCGACTTCATCGCCATCATCATCTGTCTGCTCGCCTTCCTGAGCGCTCTATCTCTGCAAGCCGATACCATAACCTGCCGCACATGCGGTGGATCCGGCAGATTGCACAACGGTTATACCAGCAGCTCCATGACATGCACTACCTGTTCCGGTAGCGGACGGGAATACAGCACCCCCACCTACCCGTATACCTCGGGTGGTTACAGACAGTGCCCGACCTGCAAGGGGTACCGCTCCATTCGCCTGAATGGATATGAACAGGTTTGCCCTAAGTGTGGTGGTGCGGGCGAAATAACAAGCGGTAATATTCCCGGCTTTCCGGGTGGCGGTTATATCACCGTTCCGGGATTACCGCCTATCCCTGTATCTCCGCAACCCTCATTCCCCGGCAACGGAAGCACAATTGCAACGCCTGAAATACCGGATTCGAGCAAATCTTCAACCGGAGAAATAGTCGTCCTCCCCCTTATCGCTATAGGTTGCACACTCGGCGCCATTTTTTACGTTATTCTGATTATTTTCATCAATCAGCTCAGTTTAAACAAAACCAATAGAAAACCAACGGATGTAAAAACGCTCAGCAAGCAAACTATTGAGGTTATTTCAACACACATTAGCAACATTCTGTGCAAAATCAAAGAGCGCATCAATAAAGCCAAACAGTCCACTGACAACAATCAGAACAACTCACAACGTCCCCCATTTCTATTTAAGTAAAGCCATATCTAAACCCACTGCGGGGTGGCAGGCATCAAAAGCCTTGCCACCCCGTTTCCATTTTCCCTTTCGGAGCTATACAGAATGAACGCGGGTGAACATGTGAGTAAGTCGCCATCCCTCCTTGACTCTGCGCAGGATATATGGTAGAACTTGCACACAGCAACAAACAACAGAGCAGAAATGAACAACAGAGCACTTTTCAGAGAAATGGAGCGTGAATTGCGGCGCGAGCCGGGGTTCTGCACAAGTGAGGGAGTGCTCATACGCAATGCAATTGCCGAGGCCGCCATGGAGCTGCGCCCGGAACTGCTGCGCCTGCTGCTGGGACATGCTGAGCTGCGGAGCTTCTTCTTTACCGAAGTCGAGGGTGTGACCGTATTCGACAAAGTGAAGTTCCTGCGCTTCGTGTCCAACAAGAACTTTCTGCCCGACAGCTTTACCGCCTACCGCAACCGCATAGGTCTGGCCGATGGTACAGGCGACATGCTGGCTGAGCGTCGACAAGTCGTGCTCAGTTGGCCCTACAAAGACTGCCTGCTGGAGGGTGGTCAGACCCGCGAGGAAGCCCGACGTCAGGAGATTTTCTGGAACGAAACTCTCGCGCCCGATGAAATCAATCGCCTGACTGAGCCCAAAGCACTCTGCAATTTCCACCGTGTGACCGCCGAGGGAGTTCAACCCGTCGACACCCTAGGCGCAAACGACAACTATATCATACGCGGTAACAATCTACTGGCTCTCTACAGCCTGCGTAAGCGCTACGCCGGTCAGGTGAAGATGATTTACATCGACCCGCCCTACAATACCGGTGGCGACAGTTTCGGTTACAACGACACCTTCAACCACAGCACATGGCTGACCTTCATGCGTAACCGCCTGGAAGTAGCGCGCGACTTGCTCACCCCCGACGGCAGCATTTACGTGCAGCTGGACTGGAACGAGGCGCACTATTGCAAAGTGCTGATGGACGAGATTTTCGGCCGCGACTGTTTCCGCAACGAAATCATCTGGTGCTACACCGGCCCCGGCTCACCGGGCATGAAACAGCTCAACCGCAAGCACGACACCATACTGTGGTACTCCCGTACCCCGAACGAATGGGTATTCAACGGCAACGACATACGCCTGCGCTCCGAAGTTCATGCCGGTGGATTTAAGGGCGAAATGAGCGCCAACGTGAGCAGCAGCTACAGTGAAAAGGGTAAGATTCCCGAGGACTGGTGGGAGCTCTTCCATACCCCCGAAGATTTGGCAGACGAGATTCGCCGCCTGAGTGAAGAACAAAAGCGCATAGACGACGCCGACTGGTTCAAAGCCGCCGTAGCCGCCCGTATAAAAGTGGACGGCGTGCAGCGCACCGGGTACCTGACCGAAAAGCCCTACAAGCTCATGGAACGCCTGATTCGCCAGGGAACCAACGAGGGCGATTTGGTGCTCGACTTCTTTGCCGGCAGTGGCACAACCGGCTATGTGGCCGGCTACCTGAACCGCCGCTACATACTCGTGGAGCAGCTGGAGGATACCGTGGCCATCATGCACCGCCGATTCAGAGATTCCTCGCCCGTGTACTGTGAGCTGGCAGCGGCCAACAGCCGATTTGTGGCAGAAATCGCAGCAGCAAGTACAGCCGAGGAGCTGAGCAGGATTTTCCGCCGTATGGAGCAGCACGGCTACCTGAATTGGCGGGTCGATGTGCAGGCGCTGACCGACAGCACGGCAGAGCTGACCGCCCTGCCCCTAGAACAACAGAAAGCCCTGTTGCTCGAGTGCCTGGACAAAAACATGCTGCACGTCCCCCTGAGCGAGGCCGACAGCAGTGAGTTCACCCTCAGCCCGACGGACCGAGAGCTCAACCGCAGTTTCTACAAGCAGGCATGAGTACCCCCGCCACAGAGCAGCCCACCCTGCCCGCCACGCTGGTCGCCGGGCTCAATCCTGCGCTGCAGCTGCGCCCCTACCAGACAGACTGCTTTGTCGCATGGCTGAAGTACTGGGAGCGCTACGGGCAAGACCCGGCAGCCTTGCACCACCTGCTCTTTCACATGGCCACCGGCAGTGGCAAGACCCTGATTATGGCAGGGCTCATGCTGCACCTCTATACGCAGGGTTACCGCAATTTCCTGTTCTTCGTCAACTCCACCAACATCATCGGCAAAACTCGGGAGAACTTCCTCAATCCCGCCTCGGGCAAGTACCTCTTTGCCCCTACCATCATGATAGATGGCAAGCAGGTGGAAGTTCGCGAAGTGAGCCATTTTCAGGAATCGCGCCCCGATTGTATCAACCTGTGCCTGACAACTATTCAGAAACTGCACAGCGATCTGAATACCGCAAGAGAGGGCACCCTGAACTTCGAGGACTTCGCCCAACAGAGCATCGTTTTCATATCCGACGAGGCTCACCACATCAACGCCACAACCCGCAAGAGCCGCCCCCTGCACAGCATGTCGCTGCAGCAGCTCGAGCTGGCATTCGAGTCCCCCGACTTTGAACCGAGTTACGAGAACACAGCCCTGCGACTCTTCAATACCGATACCGGCAGTCCTCGCCCCAACGTGCTGCTGGAGTTCTCGGCCACCATCGATTTCGACGACCGAAATCTGGCTGAAAAGTACCGCAACAAAACCCTGTTCGACTACTCGCTGAGGAGTTTCCGACAGGACGGGTACTCCAAAAATATCTGCCTGCAGCAGAGCAACCTGCCCCCGCTCGACCGCGCCCTGCTGGCCACTCTGCTCAGCCAGTACAAGCGCAAGCTCTTTGCCTCCATCGGCTTGGAGTGCAAACCGGTCATCCTTTTCAAATCCCGTCTCATTAAGGAGAACGCCGCATTCTACCGCGAGTTCACCGCAGCCATCCGCGCGCTGAGCTCGGCTGATTTGGAGCGCCTGCGCCGTGCTGCCACGGGAGACGCCGCCGCCATCTTTGACCACCTGAGCGCCACCGGATACTCGGCAGAAAACCTCATTACCGAGCTGCAGGAGGACTTCTCGGACGAAAAACTGCTGCTGGTGGACAACACGGAAATCAGCCCCGAAAAACAGCTCCTGCTCAACAGTCTGGAAGCCCCCGGCAACAAAATCAGAGCCATCTTCGCCGTTGATATGCTCAACGAAGGCTGGGACGTGCTGAACCTTTGTGACATTGTGCGCTTGTACGAAACCCGCGCGGCTTCCGGCGGCAAGCCCGGCAACAAAACCGTGGCCGAGGCTCAGCTGATAGGGCGCGGTGCGCGCTACCTTCCCTTCAGCGATTGCACAGCCCCTCATGCACCGGTCGGGCGGCGCAAATACGACCGGGATGCCACCAACCCGCTGCGCCTGCTCGAAACCCTGCACTACCACAGCGCCACCGATAGCCGCTACCTGCAGGAGCTCAATACTGCACTGGTACAAAGTGGCCTGCTGGCCGAGCGTAGCTGCACCGTGACCGAGGAACTCAAAACCGCCTTCACTGCCGGCGATTGCTACACCAACAGTCGCCTGTACTTCAACCGCCGTGAGGAACTGCCCGAGGCGGAGTCCACTCCGCTGGCCGAGCGCCTGAGAGAACCGCTGGTGGCCGCTCTCAACCTGCGCAAGGGGCGCTGCACCCTGCCACTGGCAAGCATGGGGCGCCACCTGCTGCGCGCTGCCCTCAATCGACTGGAAAGCTACAGGCTCGACCGACTGCAAGTGGCATTCCCCGCGCTCAGCTCACTGCAGGAGTTCATGGAAAGCCCGCTCTATCTGGGCGGACTGAGTATACAAGTGGAGGGCTGCACCGCCAAAACACCCCTTACCCAACAGCAGAAGCTCCATATTGCCCTCACTGCTCTGCAGCAGCTCGAGCCCCAATTACCCCGTCCCGGGCACCGTTACCGTGGCAAGCAGGTGCTTACATCCCGCCCCCTCAGCGAGCTGGTACAGCCCCGCAGCATACAGCTGGATTTCGAGACCGGCGAGGAACCCATAGACGGCACCCCCTATGCCGATGAGGATTGGTTCGCCCGCACGAGCTGCCACCCCACCGCAGCAGAGCTTAACCTGCTGAGCGCCCTGCAAACGGCAGCACCGCAACTGCGCATGCGCTACCGCAGCATATGGCTCATACCCAACCGAGGGGATGTGCGCCTGCACGAGTTTGCCACCGGGCAGCCGTTCACCCCGAGCTACATACTCTGCCTGAGTCCTGTCACTCCTGCAGCCGACCCGCTGCAGATATATCTGGATTGCCGCGCCGAGCACCTGCAGCAGCTCTACCGCCACCGCGCCGCCACTCTTCACGGACTGCAAGCCACGGCCGAGAGCACCTTTGCCGGCTCACTCTTCAACCGCCCCATCATTCTGGGCCGAGCTCTCTACACGCCGACTGCCGTGCAGGAGTTTATCGATGAGCTGTTGAACAGCCCTCTCTAACCATTATTCAACAAATGGCGGTCAATGTGGGTCAGAACCCACACCATGAAATACCCAACCATCCTCACCCTATTGGCAGCGGCCACCTGTGCCACCGCCCAGGAAGTAAATGATTACCTCGACACAGCCTATGGTCGTTCACCTCACCCCATGGCTCCCCGCCACGTCGGCAGCTTGCGCGCAGCCATGCCGGCAGAGGAACAATCACCGGCTCGACATCCCGGTATTTTCACCCTCTCAGCCGTCATCGAGCGCAGCTATGCCCGAGTGAGCGAGGAAATCCTGACAGGCTGGGAGTGGTTCCCGTCCACCCCCCAGCACTTTGCATCCTATCTCGATTCCCTCTTCGTCCCGGGCAACACCTGCGTGCAGCCCAGCAACATCGTGGAGCACGATATCCTGAGTACCGGTGCCCAGTTCGTCAAATCGAGACTGTCGCGCATCGGTCTGCAGTACAACCTGACCCTCAGCGCCAACTACACCGCCGTTCACCCCCGCTCCAACAGAGGGCGAAATGACTTCTGCTCGACCAACAACTCCTTTTCCGGCACTTGGTTTCTGCTCAAGAAAAGCGACAACAGTCAGGGCCTGTTCCTGACCATGGAGGCCGACTGGGGGCACGGCTTCAACTTCAATGAGCGCAAAAGCAGTGCTCAGAATACCATCGGCAGTCTGAGCAACCCGCAGGGCAGCCTGCGCGGTGGCAACGGCGTGTTTATTCCCCACCTTGCCCTCGGCTACAGTGCCTTCAACGGTAAGTGGGTAAGCATGGTCGGTACCATCGACACCTCCAGCTACCTCGACCAGAATATCTACGCCGCCGACTGGAACGGCAACCTCACCAACTCGGCCTTCGGCTCCAATCCCTGTCTGCCCTTGGAGTGGGCCAACTGGGGCTACCTGACCGCTTGGCAGCCCAACGATAAGTTCTACGTCATGTATGCCACTACCGGCTGCAATGGCGGTGTGAATAAGAACCCCTTCCGCTACATCAGCTCCAATGCCTGGGTACACATTGCCGAAATGGGCTATATGGCCGAGGATTTCCTGGGGCTCGGTGAAGGCACCTACCGCCTGCAGTACACCATCACCCGCAACAATGGCGAGACCGGCAGCGGTGCCGCCTTCAACATTCAGCAGCAACTCGGGCGCGGCTCCCGTCTGGGCTTTTTCTCGCGCTGCGGTGTGATGGATAACGATGCAGCCAGCGTGAGCAACGTACGCGCCGCTGCCACAGCAGGCCTGGTGCTGCAGGCCCCCTTCACCAGCAGTGGCTGGGGCAGCGCGGCAAACAATGATCAGCTGGCCTTCGGGTTCCTGTGGGAGCGCGCAGCCGAATCCCCCCACCGCCACAAGGATGAATATGGTCTGGAACTCAGTGCTGTGGTGCAGATTACACCCACCTTCTTCCTGCAGCCGGATATTCAGTACATCTTCAACCCCGTGCAGCAGACCGACCACAGCGGCGAGCTGGTACTGCAGCTGCAGGGCGTGTTCCGATTCTGACCTTCCACTGTCACACAAACATAAGCCAGCCAATCACCGCAGCAGGCGGATACAGCGCCAGCAGCAGATACTCCGTCTGCTGCCGGCGTGCTGCTGCATACCCCCAACCGCACAAATAGAGCAACAGCACGGGAATCAACATAGCCACCGGCAGAAATTCATAATCAGTATGGCCACAAATACAACGCATCCCCTCCTCAAAAGCCCACAGCGTCATTACGCCTGCAAGCAGCCATAAATACTGAACTCCACGCTGCCACAGGGAAAACAGCATGAGTACAGAACAGCCACATGCGATATACGGGAACCGGTTCTGCAGTTCACGCAGTCCCTCCACCTCGCAGGTCTGAGTTACATCTACCCCACTCAACCACCACCACAGCCACATGATAAGCAAAATATACAACAGGCAGGCAGAGATTACAAGGTAGCTGTATGGGCGAGAACTCATGGCTGTATAATACATTCCGCAACCTTGCAAGTCAAGGGGCAAAAGAACACACTGCCATGCTGAATACTTGACAGATGACAGCCAAACAGGCAGAATCCATAGCATGACTAAGCAGCCCACCGTCAGCCGTCGACTGACAGAAAGCCGCCCCGGGTACATACTGGGTGGCATACTGGCAGTCCTCTGGATTACCGCCATGTCAGCAGCCGATTCCAATGCCTGCACCCTTACCCCCTTCCTCTGGGGGCTGTCTGGGGTTGTGGTCATGGCCGTTATCTGCATACTGATGGGCTACAAGGTCGTCAGACTGCCGCTGATAGCTTGGATCAGCCTGGCAGCAGGCGGGTATTATCTGGTACGGGCATATAACGGTTTTTCCCTGACAGACAATTGGTCAGACATAGGGCTTATCTGCTTTGCATTTGTCTATTATCTGGCCGGGGTCTATGGGGGACAGCGCCTGAGCAGTCGAGGCTGCGCGCTGGTTCTCGGCATAGCGACTGCCATCAACATTATCTTCCTCGGGTTGCTCAGAAACCCCGACATCAGCCTGCATTGGGTCGGCCGTACCGACGTGAGTCTGATCGGCACCAATTCTCGCAATGTCAGCCTTTTTGTCTACAAAAACTTTGCCGGTCTCTTTCTCGCCCTCAGTGGTGGGTTGTTATTGTGGCGCAACATATGGCGGGGAACACGCTCTCTTTCCACCCTGCTGAGTACCGCTCTGGGCATAGGTGCCATCGTAGCCTCATTCTTCTGCAACACTCGTGCAATCGTGCTTATTCTGCCCCTGCTGCTGTTAAGTGGGTGGATTTTGTGGTTGATACTCAAAATATTCAGCGACAAGGGACTTGGGTGGATTATGATTACGACAGGCGTACTCATATTCACCGGCATCATGATAACCGGCTACGAGTTCATGTTCGGAGATACCCTTCTCAAGAGTATATTCGACAGTGACTCCCACCTGCGCTTCCTCGTATGGGAACACGTGAACAATGCTGCAACGCAAGCCCCGCTGTGGGGATTCGGCCCCGGTGGTTCTACCTGGGAAATCGTAACAACCTACCGGGAATGGCAGCTCCCCAATTATGCACACAATGAGTACCTGCAGGTGTGGGCAGATTACGGTCTGATCGGTCTGGGACTCATGTTGCTCATCGTTGTGCTGCATATCACCCATGCATTTCTGGCTCTGGCGTCGGATTCCCTTTCCCCGGAGCGCCGAGTCAGCGTATCGCTGGCGTTGCTCTGCCTGGGAGTTCTGTGCTGCACCTCCATCACAGACTATGTGTGGCACAACGCAGCGTTGATTTCCATGGGCGCCTTTGCCTGTGGCACCTTGGCCTCCCCCTTCCCGCGCCGACCGCTTCAACTATTCTCCCGCCGCAAATGGAGAGAAAGCGACAAACCGCTTCCGGTAAAAGCCGAGGGGCGTTGTGTGAAGGTTATCATCTGCGCAACAGCTCTTGCCCTCGTGGCACTCATGCTCAACCTCAGTGGCATGCTCTACCGCCCCTTTATGGCGCAGTGGCAATACGATGCCATGATTGCCCGCGGGGAAAGCCCGGAACAATGCAGAAAACACCTGCTTAATATCATCCCCATTTATCCGCACAGTAAAATTGCAGATGAATTCGTACTGCGTGCGCCTACCACTACCCCGGACTGGGCTGAATACGAAAAAGCCCTGCGACATATTCTTGCTGCCAATCCGCGCCAACTCTTCACCGCCACCATTCTGGCACAATGTCTCACCAAACAATACCGTTTCGAAGACGCTGAAAAGGTGTTCCGACACTACTACCCGGGAGATGGCCCGGACAACAACCTCTTGTCGCCTTGGGCAACATTCTATACAGCCAACCTTCAGCTCTGGGGAATGCAGCACATTGAAAAGGGCGATTTAGGGACAGCTCTTTCCATGCTGAACTACGCTGATAAACTGGCAAAAAAAACCGGCTACATACCCAATGCCCAGTGCAGAAGTGGCGTACGTTCCTGGGTACCTTGGGGCTCTGAATCGCAAAAACTGTACCAGAAAAGTTGCCGGGCTGACCTCATTACACTGAGGGCTATCAACCCGCCGCAAAATCACTCCTGGCAGCTGCCGATGACCAAAGACGCTAAACCGGCACTTTACAGCAGATACCAGAAATAACCATAGAAAAATGCTTATTTCCTGATTCTTTGGCGAGAATTTCAAAAAAAAATCCAATGCTGCGCTTTTTCCGCTTGCAATAATAAAAAAAAAGTGCAATATAAGAGAAGTCCGCTTTGCGGTTATAGACTTTACTGACTGATATGAGCACACCTCCTCCGCCCCCTTCACCTGTTCGTCCGGTACCCCCCACAGTACCGGTTCCTCCTACTGTGCGCCCGTCGGTTCCCGCACCGCCCACCGCTGCTGTGGCTCCCGCCACTGTAGTACCTGGTG
>JAZRSQ010000091.1:0-12605 GCA_045651585.1 Akkermansia sp. | reverse complement strand
AATATTAACCCTGCCGGGCGGCGCGGGCTCCCCTGTCTTCAGGAATAATGGGTTGCGACCCCATTATTCCTTCTCCGTGAGCTCGATTATACATCGAACGCAGGCAATATACCACAAAATTTCAATAGAGCCGGGCGGCGTACCTGTCTCGGCGTAGCCCCGCTAGGGGCGAAGACGGAAGCCCCCGGTCAGCAATGGAAAATATATTGCAACCCGCACAGGGGGCGGGTGGCATAAACCGGGGGTCTGATATAATGCGGTGAATACATGGCCCATTTTGTATCAACGGTTTATGCCACCCACACAAGTGTGGGTTCTTATTTTTTTATTATCGGTTACCTTGGGCTTACGCCCAAGGCTATTATATGTCAGCCGCGCTTGCGCGGGTTTAAAAGTATGGCTCGCCGTTGGCGAGCAAGGGATAAATGCTTTTTAACGGCCTGCGCCCGGGTGAAAAGCGGGCTTTGCCCGCGGTGAAGAACCGTGCTGCGCCCGGTGGTGAAAAATGCGCTGCGCGCATGGTGAAGACCAAGGCTGGAGCCTTGGGGATGGTAGGCGGAAATCACATATTCCAGACCTCAAAGAGTTCCTCGGGCAGGGTGGTGAGGAATCGGGATGGCGGGCAATACTGGCTGTCGTAGCTATGGCCGTTGTAGCGGGGGAAGGTCAGGTAGAGCTGGTCCTCGGCACGGGTGATGGCCACATAGAACAGTCGGGTTTCTTCCTCTATATCATCGGGGTCGCCACTGCTGATAACCCTGTAGTGCGGGAACAGCCCTTCGCCCAAGAAGATAACGAACACAATTTTCCACTCCAGACCCTTGGCTTGGTGGATGGTGGAGAGCGTCACGCAGTCATCATCGGCCAGACTGTCATTGTCGACCTCGCTGAGCAGGGCGACTTGGCTCAGGAATGTGTCCAAATCCGGCATGTCGGCCAGCGATTTGATGAGCTGGCCGATATCTTCCATACGCTCTTCGTAGTTATCGTAGGCGGAGCGCATGTAGGCGTTCATGAAGTTCTGCACGAGCTTGACGAGCTCGGTGGGGGTGAGCTGGCGGTCAGTCGGGTGCAGGTCGTCCATGGAGGTGAGGAAGCCCTTCCAGTGCAACCCTGCGGCTGCGGGAGCTTTCACTTTTGCCATAACCTCGCTGTGCGGGGCGGTGATGGTCTGCTCGTCCGGGTGAGCAGCAAACCAACTTTCTGCTGCGCTGAGCCAGCCCTGCCAAAGCTTGGCGGCGGTGGCATCTCCCACGCGGGGGAAGGTGCCCACAATGCGGCGGAAGGCTACTTCATCCCTCGGGTTATTGAGCAGTCGCAGCCAAGCGACGATATCTTTAATATGCGCCTGTTCAAAGAAACGCAGGCCACTGGTAATGCGGAAGGGAATGCGGTTGCGCGTGAGCTCCATCTGCACATCCATACTGTGGAAGTGTGCGCGGTAGAGCACGGCGATATCCTTGCCCGGTATGCCGTCGGCCATGAGCTCATCGATACGCTGAGCGATAAACTTAGCCTCGGTGCGGTTATCGGGGGCGGGAACAACAGCGGGTTTCAGACGACCTTCATCGCGGGCGGGGCGCAGCGTTTTGACAAACTGACGGCTGTTCTGTGCGATGGCGGCATTGGATATCTCGAGAATGGCCGGCACGCTGCGGTAGTTTGTCTCAATTTTGTAGACCTCGGCATCGGGGTAGGTGCGGGTGAAGTCGAAGATGTGGTCAACATTGGCACCACGCCAGGAGTAGATGCTCTGCGCATCGTCCCCCACCACCATGAGTGAGGTTCCGCTGCCGCCCGAGAGCAGGGCAATGAGCTCGGCCTGCAGGGTATTGGTGTCCTGATACTCATCCACCAGCACATGCAGAAAACGCTGCTGCAGCTCGGCGCGCAAATCCGCGTGCTCCCGCAGCAGGCGTACCATGTTGGTGAGCAGGTCATCGAAGTCCATGGAGTTGCTCTCCATCTTGCGGGCCTGATAGGCGGTGTAAATCTTGCCGATGGCCTCCTCAAACTTCTCGAGGTGGTCGTAGTCGTCGGTGAGTGTCTGCTGCCAGCTGCGGCCGGTGTTGACGGCCAGACTGTGCAGGCTCATGAGCACCTCGGGCTTGGGAAAACGATCGCTCTTGGTTGTCTTGCCCGAGAATTGCTTGGTCAGGGCGCGAAAGAGGGCGCGCTGGTCATCGGCATCGAGTATGCTGAAGCCGGGCTGGTAGCCCAGTCGCTGGGCGTGCAGGCGCAGCAGCCTGTTGGCGACAGAGTGGAACGTGCCACCCCATATTTGCCCGCTGCCACGACCGGTGAGCTGAGCTACGCGCTCCAGCATTTCCCGTGCGGCCTTGTTGGTGAAGGTCAGCAGTAGAACGCGCCAGGGTGGCACGCCGCTTTCCAGCAGGCGGGCCACCCTGTAGGTGAGTGTACGGGTTTTGCCACTACCGGCACCGGCTATGACCAGAGCGTGCTGCGCCTGTGTGCATACGGCTGCGTATTGCTCAGGGTTGAGCTCAGCGGCGTAATCGAGCCGTCCCGGGGTGAACTCGTACATGGTTTACTCGAAGTCCAGATAAATCTCGGCACGACGGTTCTCGCCGCGAATGTAGTCCACCGTCTGCTCGTTATCGGTCTCGGCATAGGTGCGGCGGGGCTGGCTCTTACCGAGGCCGTGGGTGGTGATTTGCTCGGCATTCACACCGAAGCCGACGAGAGCGGCCTTCACGGAATCTGCACGGCGCTCGGAGAGTCGCAGGTTGTAGCGCTCGGAGCCTACGTCGTCCGTGTGACCGGAGATGTTGAGCTTGCCCTGGGTCTCCTTCAGCAGCTCGGCCACAATCTGCAGCTGGCGCAGGGAGCGGGGAGTGAGGTCGGCCTCGTTGAACCCGAAGAAGAGAGCCAGAGAGTCGCCACCCTTGGGGTTCTTCACGATGGGGAAGTAGCGGCCACCCTCTTCGTTGGCGCTGTTCTCGTAGCTGCTCAGCAGGCCTTCCAGACCTACAGCCTTCACGCGCCAACCGGGCTCGGTACGGCTGAGTTCCAAGCTGATTTTGGCCTCCTGGCTCTGGTCGGCAGCAGAGGTAACATACACCATGTTGCCGGCGAAATCATCGTTGTGGAAAGTGTTGCGAATGGGCTTTTCCTTGCGCAGCTCGAAGTTGCCTTCCTCAAATACCATGCACAGACCGGCCACGGTGGCCAGGGAGATTTCCTCGCCGGTGGTCAGGTCGCGGGCCTGGTTCATGTTGCCGTGGCGCACGGCCTCAATGAAACCTTCGGAAACGGTGATGTGGTCGCAAGTGGGAGTAATGGCAGTCTTGTCGGCCGGGGCGGGAGTGGCGCTCTCGATGGCACAGATTCCGTTGCGGTTGGTCACAACATCGAGCAGAATGTCCTCGTTGCCGTTCTCGCTCTTCAGGCGGTAACGGGTTACCTTGTTACCATCGGGGCGGCGCATATCGGCAACCTCGACCACATCGCCCGGCTTGTTCTGTTCGGCCCACTTCATCAGGTCAGCAGCAGCCTGAGGGGTAATGCCACCGCGCTCCACAAAGTAGTCCATGGCAGCCTTGTTGTCCTCGTGGCGCAGGGCTTCGCGAGCCTTCAGAGCCAGCTCGTGCTCGGAGCTGTTGGCGGTCTCGGAAAGGGTAAGGGTGATACGCGGGGTGGTGTCCGTTTCGGTGGTGGTGGGCTGCTCGTCTGTTGAGGGCTCGGTCTGGTCCGGGGTGGGCTCAGTCGGTGTATCTACAGCGGGCGTTGTCGGCTCCTCTGTGCCGGTGGGGGTGTCGGTTGTGTCGTCGAGCTCGGAAGGAATGTCATCCACCGTGGTTGTGGGCTCTGTGCTGTCGGTGGTGGGCTGCTCATCCGTAGCGGTGGGCTCGGTCTGCTGATTGTCAGACTGCTGCTCTGTAGCGGTCGGGGTGGCATCCTCGGTTCCCGGAGCAACCTTGAGCGTTACGCCGGGAATAAGCCCCTGAGAAATAGCATAGTACACACCGCCACCGATACCGGCGGTAATCATGAAAGAGACAAGAAAAAGAATGATACTGCGTTTCATTTACTTGAGGAATTGTGAGGGATTGATCTGAATAGTGTCGGAAGAGGAAGGGGAAATCTGTGAGGTGGTTGCCGGGGTGGCATTGGCCGACTCTCGAATCATGAGGCGGCGAACCTGCTCGTAGGGGTCGGAGATGGCGGGGGCAGGGTGGTTGGCGATGAGCTCGGCGGGGTTGATGCGGTTCATGGTGCCGGTGGGGTGGTAGGCAGGCATGCCGGCCTCGTTGCTCAGGGAACGGATGGCTTCGAAATGCAGGTGTGCCAGATAAGCGCCGTCGGCGGTACCGATGGTGCCGATGCGCTGCCCGCGACCTACGAGCTGGCCGGGGCGAACATTGCGCTCGCCGAGGTGAGCGTAGAGGGTCTGAACAATCTCGTTGCTGCCGGGCAGGCGGTGTGCAATGGTAACGACATTGCCCCAACCCGGGCCGGGATTGCCGCTGTAGAGCACCAAGCCACGTGCAGCGGCATATACGGGTTCACCTTCATCGGTGTTCTCGCCGCCAATGCCGTTGAGGTCCTGCCCGCTGTGTTGACCGCCTCGCTTGGGGTTGGACTCGCCGAAGGGCTGGGCGTCGTACATCATGGCCATGGCAGGAGTGCCCACCGGCCACTGAAAGCCGTCGGCCAGCGGAATTTTGACCATCTGCTCTGCAGTGAGCAGAACGTAGCCCGGGTGTATGCCCCCCTCCGGTATGTTGCTGAGCGGTTCTGCAGCGCTGTACTTGTTGTGCTCGACTTTTGAGGCGCGTTCGGCAGCACCGCCACGGGTGGTGAAAAGATAGCACGCCCCTGTGGCTCCCAGTGCCAACAGCACCGGAACCGCAATTTTGAACGGGTTTTTGTACCACCTTTTTGCCATACGCGCGCGAAATTATACAGGACGCTCGGATTTTATGCAAGCATATTAGCTGTCTTTTTCATGATTAATTCCGTTGGAGTTAAAACGAACAAGCGGGAGGGGGCTTGCGCCTTCTCCCGCTTGCATCGATCAACTCTGAAATTACATGAAAAAGACCTTGTGGGCTCTCACCCCACAAGTAGCACACTTAGCGCTCTCTCGATGGTTAAGATGCCTGCCGAGTGGCTTTTGTTCAAAAAAATCAGAAAAAAAGATGATTTTTTTTAATTTTCGGGTGCATCCTGCGGCTTTTGTTGCTCCGGACGCGGTTTGTAATGAGTGAGCTTAGTGCGCTTTTTCTTCTTTTTCGGTGAGAAATGTTCCGGGTGAGCGGCAGCCCAGGCCTCGTAGAGGTCGGGGCGGTTCGCCCTGGTGCGTTCCAAGGCGTGCTCGAGTTTCCACTCGGCTATGGCTTTGTGGTTGCCCGACAGGAATACCTCAGGCACCGGCATGTCGCGGAAGACGTTGGGCTTGGTGTAGGCCGGCGCTTCGAGCAGGCCGTTGGCGAATGACTCCTCCTCGCTGCTGCGGGAGTCACCGAGCGCACCGGGCAGCAGGCGGGCAATGGCATCTATCACCACGACGGCGGCAATGGCACCGTTGGTCAATATGTAGTCGCCGATGGAAAGCTCCATGTCAACCAGAGTATCAATCACTCGGTGGTCTACGCCCTCGTAGTGACCGCACAGGAAAATGTAGTGCACATCTGCCCCTTCCGGCAGGCAGGGCGCGGCCAGTTCTTCTGCCACGGGTTGCGAGAATACGCGCCCCTGAGGGGTCATGAGAATGACCTTGGTATTTTCCCTGCGTAGTTCCTCGATAGCGGCAAAGATGGGTTCGCACTTCATGAGCATACCCTGACCACCGCCGCACAAGTAATCGTCTGTTCGGTGGTGCTTGTCGTGTGCCCAGTCGCGCAGCTGGTGGGCTCGTACGTTGATGAGCCCTTTGTCCGCCGCGCGCCCCATAATGCTCTGCGAGAGAGGCGTGGTAATGAGCTCGGGGAAGAGCGTCAGTACGTCGATGGTAAGCATGTGTGAAGAAGTACGAAGGACGAATTCCGAAGGACGAATTTTGAAAGTTTGCCGGCTTTTCGCCGGGAAATTCGTCCTTCGTCCTTCTTCCTTCGTATTTTAAAATCACATATTATGCCTGAGCATGCCTTCGATGTAGGCATCGATATTGCCGTCCATCACGTCCTGAATGTTGCCGGACTCCACGCCGGTGCGCAGGTCCTTCACCATCTGGTAGGGCTGGAACACGTAGGAGCGAATCTGGTTGCCCCAGGCAATGTCACCCTTCTCGGAGTACTGGCGGTCGGCCTCGGCGCGCTTGCGGTCTTCCTCGAGCTGAATCAGGCGGGCCTTGAGCATGCGCATGGCTTCTTCGCGGTTACGCAGCTGGGAGCGCTGGGTCTGACATGCTACGATGATGCCGGTGGGAAGGTGGGTCAGTCGCACGGCGGTTTCTACCTTGTTCACGTTCTGACCACCCTTACCGCCGGAGCGGTAGGTGTCCATCTTCACGTCGGCTTCCTTCACCTCGATTTCGATGTCATCGGAGATGTCGGGGGTGGCATCCAGCGAGCAGAAAGAGGTGTGGCGCTTACCGGCGGAGTCGAAGGGGCTCATGCGAACCAAGCGGTGAATACCGCGCTCGTTCTTCAGGTAGCCGTAGGCGTACTCGCCTTCAATCTTAATGGTTACGGAGCGAATGCCGGCTTCATCGCCATCGGTGCTTTCCATGATTTCGGTATTGAAACCGTGGCGCTCGCAGTAGCGCAGGTACATGCGCAGCAGCATGCTGGCCCAGTCGCAGGCCTCGGTACCACCGGCACCGGCATGAATGGTTACGTAGCAGCCGGCATTGTCGTGCGGGCCGTTGAGCAGGGTAATGAGCTCGAACTCCTGCAGGCGCTTCACCCAGCTGTTGTACTCAGCTGCGGCATCGGCGGCCATCTCGGGCTCTTCGGCAGCCATTTCGATGGCTACCTCTACATCTTCCAGTCCGCTTTCCAGAGCACGGAACTGCTCCAAACGGCGCTTAATGGGGTTTACCTCGGCCATCAGGGCACGAGCGGCGGCGGGGTTATCCCAGAAATCGGGCGCACTCATGCGCTCATCGAGTTCGGCTACTTTCTTTTCAAGTGTTGCGGGGTCAAAGATAGCTCCCGAGCTCGGAAAGACGGCTGCGCATGGCCTCCGTGTCAAGCGTCGAGAGATCGATATTGGTCGTCTGGTTCTCCATACGGGCGCGGAGTATACAGGCGAATCCCCCCTTTGTCAAGCCTGAAACTCAAAGCATTTGTAGAAGTACGAAGTGCAAATTGCGAAGTACGAATTTGAGCGTTCCGTGACTTGCGCCGCAAGGTGATGCAAAGCTTTGCATACTCACGGTTGTCTCCCTTCATCAAATCAGTAAAATATCAGGGCTGAAAAATGAAAAAAAATAGTTGTATTGATTTCAAAAAATGCTATACTGCGATAGGTTAAATGAAATCAATCGCTAATAAGAAGTTAATATTATGAATAAAGTATTAGTAAGAGTTATAGCAATGGCTGCGGTATCGATGATGCTTATACAACCGTCAGAGGCCGCAAATTGGGGAAGTGTCGCTAAGAATGCCGGTAAGTGGATCAAAGGAACGGGGAAGAAAACGATAAAACATACAGATGACATTATTAGGGCAGGAGGTGGTAGTCCACAGAAGGAGCCTCCTGTGATTTATTCAACATGTGGCGCATGCCGTGGTGCAGGGCGGGTAATAGTGGGATATAATTACTACGGGCAGCCTGTTATCCATCAGTGCCCGCAATGTGGCGGTAGTGGCAGAATCTGGCTGAGAAACCGTTAACCCGGTATGAGCGGGTCAGGACCCCCCCCCTTAGAATATGTAGGGCTGAGTTCGTCTTCGCTTTATGGTGAAGAACTCGCCACTTGTGGCGAGTTGCCGGGGGCGTTTCAATCCATTTTCGGCACAGCCTCCAGCAATTTTCGGGTATACTCGTGCTGCGGGGTGCCGAATACCTCGTCGGCCGGGCCATATTCCACAATGCGACCTCGGCGCATCACTGCTATGTCGTCGGCCATGTAGTGAACGACGGAGAGGTCGTGCGAGATAAAAATCATGGTGAGCCCCAAATCTCGGGTGAGGTCGTTGAGCAGGTTCAGAATCTGGCTCTGAATGGAAACGTCGAGCGCCGATACCGGTTCGTCTGCCAGCAGAAGAGCGGGGCGGGGGGCAATAGCGCGGGCTATGGCAATGCGCTGGCGCTGACCGCCGGAGAACTCGTGCGGGTATTTGTACATGTGCTCGGGGCTCAGCCCCACGAGATTCATGAGCTCGGCCACAGCTGATTCCCGCCGGTTACGGGGCAGGGGCTCGCGGCGGCTCAGGGCCTCGGTCAAGGTGCTGAAGATGCTGAAGCGGGGATTGAGTGAGGCATAGGGATCTTGAAACACCATCTGAAAATCCAATCGGCGACGTCGCACTTCTGCAGCACTTAGGGCACTCAGATTGGTACCATTGAGCTCTATGCTGCCGGAAGTCAGCGGTTGCAGTTGCATGATGGCACGGGACAGTGTGCTTTTACCGCAGCCACTCTCACCCACCAGACCGAGTATGCGCCCCCGCTCAACCGACAGGCTCACGTCGTCCACAGCGCGCACAACTTCGCCTGTGGTGCCCCAGGTGTTGCGCACGGGGTAGTGCACACTCGCTCCCTTGATTTCCAGATATGCCATGGCGCTATACTACCAGACAGGGAGCCGCTTTGGCAAATAAAAAACGCGTCTGAGCAGAGCTCAGACGCGCCATCGTAAAATGATTTGCGGGGTTTTGCCCCTTCTTCACTTACTTCTTGATGGGAGCAACGGGAGCGGGCTCCGGAGCGGGAGCGGGAGTCACCTGCTGCTGCTGCTGCTGCTGGCAGGAAACCAGAGCGGCGGCGGTAAGGGCGAGAATAGCGATGGTCTTCATTTTATCTTGACTAGTTTTGATTGTTGAAGTGCCCCAAACATCCAAGAGTAGGAAGGAGGCGCAACGAGTATACTCCTTTTTTGATTCTTGACAAGTCTAAAATGCAATTTTTTTGTAAAAAAACGTGCATTAAGAATGAGTTAGAAGTTATTCTGTATGTCTATCTCATTGGCGGAGCAAGGAAAAAATATTTAAGATGTATTGATAATCAAATGATTGAAGAGCTCAAAAAGAAACGCACCCGACCATCGGTCAGGTGCGTTATAATGAAAAAGACATTCAATGTGGGGAGCTTATCCCCCACGGATTTAGTTACTTCTTGATGGGAGCAACGGGAGTGGGCTCCGGAGTGGTGGGCACAACCTGCTGCTGCTGCTGCTGCTGGCAGGAAACGAGGGCGGCGGCGGTAAGAGCGAGAATAGCGATGGTCTTCATAACTTTCTTGTCAGTTGTTAATTTGTGTTTCAGTTCCGGTCAACCAGGGGTAGGATGCCGGGACGCGCAGTATACACGAAAAAAACGGTTTGGCAAGCCTAAAATGTGAATTTCTGCAAATAATTTGCATTTTTTATCGTTTTTAGGGTAAAAACAGTTGCAAAAGTGTAAGCGATATGCGACCATGAGTGGCAGATGCAAGCATATACCGATACCATAGCCGCCATAGCAACACCGCCGGGCACCGGGGCGATAGCCGTCATCCGCATGACTGGACCTCGTGCGGCCGAGGTGCTGAGTGCTTGCAGTGGGCGGCAACTGAAACCCCGCCATGCCACGCTGGTGACGCTGAAGGATGCCGCCGGTCGGGTGTTGGATGACGTGGTGGCCACCTATTTTGCGGGGCCTGCCAGTTATACCGGCGAGGATGTGGTGGAGGTAAGCTGCCATGGCGGTATGCTGGTGACCCGCCGAGTGCTGGAGCGCTTGCTGCAGTGCGGGGCACGCCCGGCAGAACCGGGGGAGTTCTCGCGCCGTGCTTTTGAGAACGGCAAAATGGATCTTACCCAGGCCGAGGCAGTCATGGATGTCATCAGCGCCGGTAGTGATTTGGCGCTGCGTGCTGCGCATAATCAGCTGCACGGGGCTATCAGCTCCCGCGTGTCGGCTGCGGCGGACCGCCTGATTTCTGTGGCCGCACATGTGGAGGCCTATATTGATTTCCCGGAGGAGGATATTGCGCCCGATACCACTCAGCAACTCGTGGAGGAGGTCGAGGCCGTCATGGCAGAAATACGTTCCCTGCTGGCAACGGCCGATGAAGGGCGACTTTTGCGCGAGGGCGTGCGCACTGCTATCGTGGGCCCGCCCAATGTGGGCAAATCGAGCCTGCTGAACATGCTGCTGGGCTACGAACGTGCTATTGTGAGTTCTACCGCCGGTACCACGCGCGATACGATTGAAGAGAGCGTAACGCTCGGCGGGTTGCGGCTGAGATTGATCGATACAGCCGGCCTGCATGAGAGCGCCGACGCTATTGAGCAAGCCGGTATGGAGCGCAGCCGTCGCGCCGGGGCGGAGGCTGACCTCGTGCTCGAAGTGGCCGACGTTACCCTGCCGCCTGCTCGCCCGGAGCTGGAACTGCAAGGAGCTCAGCACCTGCTCCTGCTCAACAAGTGCGACTGCCCCGAGCACCCGGAATGGGCAGGGCAGAGCGCTATCCGTATGTCCTGCCATACAGGGCAGGGTGCCGAGGAACTCTCAGCTGCCATTCAGTCCCTGTTCCTGCTGCAGGGGACAGAGGTCGACAATCTGGCCGCTATCAATACCCGACATCGCTACGCACTGCAACAGGCGCTCGACTATCTGGCTGCTGCCCGCGAAGGTCTGTTGGCGAATATATCTCCCGAGCTCATGGATGTTGACCTGCGCGCCGCGCTCGATTCCCTCGGTTCTATCTCCGGTCGTATAGATACAGAGGACATCCTCACGCGCGTATTTGCTACATTCTGCCTCGGAAAGTAAGGCGGGAGTACCTTCCCGAGCTGATTATTTGTCGATTTGTCCCTGACTGATAGCTTTTTTGCTTGCAATCACAGGGGGGAGTTGCTAAATTCCGGATTGAACCCCAATCGTACAATATTATGAAGAAATCTACCATTCTTTCTGTGATGGCAACGGTGGCTATGCTGCCGGCTGTTGTGGCGCAGGAGCCCGCACCCTCTGTGCCCGAGGGTGTCATGGTGACCACGCGTGCATTCATTAACGGCAAGGAAGTACCCCCTGCTGAAGCCGAAAAGCTGATGAAGGAAATGAAGCAGACGTTATCCGTAAAGGATTTCCTTACTGCTTCTCCTGCCGAGGCTCAAAAGATGATGCAAGAAAGACATGCCCGCATGGTGCAGGCGATGGAGGCAAGCAAAACCGACGCAGCTGCTCCTGAGCTGCCGCCTGTTCCCCCGGCACCCAAGCCCACACCTGCTCCCGCCCCCGAGGCTGCTCCCTGCTGCCCGAATCCTGATTGCACCTGCGGTCCCGCTCCCAAACCCTGCGAGTGTAAGCCCGGTGCTGTATGTGGCCCCAAGAACGCCCCCGCTCCTTCTGCAGAACCTGTACTTGTTGATGAGCAGAAGCCGCTCCAGGAGCCTATCCCCGCCCCGGCTGTTGTTGTGCCTGCTCCCGAGCCGCCTGCTCCGGTTGCCAAGCCTACTGTTGATTTGGTGAAAGGTGCTCCCGGTACTGTGCGCCTGATTGTAAACGGCAAGGAAATTAAGCCCGTTGTGACTCGTGTGGTACCTGCTCCCAAGGCTGCTCCCTGCTGCCCGAATCCTGATTGCACCTGCGGTCCGGCTCCCAAACCCTGCGAGTGCAAGCCCGGTGCTGTATGTGGCCCCAAGAACGCTCCGGTTGTTGTGCCTGCCCCCGAGCCGCCTGCTCCGGTTGCCAAGCCTACTGTTGATTTGGTGAAAGGTGCTCCCGGTACTGTGCGCCTGATTGTGAACGGTAAGGAAGTTAAGCCCGTTGTGACTCGTGTAGTTCCCGCCACCAAGCTTCGCCCGGCTCAGCCTGGCTGCCCGTCCTGTGGTAAGATGGTTCCCCGTCGTCCCATGCCCGGCGATATGCCCCCCTGTGGCAAGGCTCGTCCTTTCGATGCCCCGGCTTATGGTACCACTCCCCCCTGTGTTCGCATGCACGGCAAGACCATGAACCCCACCGTCAGAATGCACGGTGTACGTCGTACCGGGGCAGATGTTAAGATGCGCCGCCCTGATAAGACTGCCACATCTCCGCAGGCCGTACGTGTTATCATTAACGGTGTCGAGACTATTGTTCCCGTTGTCAGCGAGGGTGTCAATATCACCATCAAACCTCTCTGATAGCAGATTTTCATATAAACAGAAAAGGAGCGAAACCCATGTGGGTTTCGCTCCTTTGTTTTATGAAAATAGTGTATCTCGAAAAGCGCGGGAAAGAACAATTTGACGAGGCGAATCTACAATCTACCATTTACAATCTACAATGTAGGAGAATGCAGGCTTACGCCTGTGATAAGCGAAGCCGGAATCTCACTTACTGCCGCCCGCGCTTGAAAGCGCGGCCTGCCACGGCGTAGCAAGCGAGCGCAGAGAGACGCGAAGACGGGGGCGTGAACGGTGGTATAGGCCACGCATATCCGCGGGCGAAAGCCCGCCTAGTTTTGCACTTTGTAAATTGTAGATTGTAGATTGTAAATGCTCACCAAGC
>JAZRSQ010000090.1:0-9953 GCA_045651585.1 Akkermansia sp. | reverse complement strand
CGCCTGCGGCTTCACCCTGGGCTATTGTTCTGTCGCCCGCAGGAGCGGGCTTAAAGTACGGTTCCCCTTCGGCTCACACCCCGCCAAGCTCCAATTTGTACCGCAGATTTGCCGAATTACGCTTCGACTGTTTGCAGTTGGTCGAAAATGCGCTGCATATCGGCAATATCTGTACAGCGGCGCAGGGCATGCTCTTGCTCGGGGGTGAAATAGTCGTAGCAGAAAGCCAAGTACTTCTTCATGCGGTTGCAGTGACCGGCGGGGGTGCGCTTGGTGTGGAGAATGCGGTTGGTTTCCTCGGTCAGCACGGTGAAGTAGTAGCGCAGTTCCTCTGCTGTAGGGGCAGGGCCACCGTTGAGTTGGCGGAAGATGTAGGGGTTGCGCACAGCACCACGACCGATCATGAGCCCGGCGGGGCTGATGTGCTGCAGCCAGTACTGCGCCTGTTCGAGGGTGGTGATGTCGCCGTTGCCCATGACCGGGCAGCTCAGCCTGCCGACGGCCTGCTGTATGGTATCCGTCTGCACGGTATTGGCGGCATAGAGCGCCTTGCGCGTGCGACCATGCACCATCACAAGGTCGGGAGTGGCGGCGGCAATTTCGTCCAGAATGGCGGGGAACTCTGCGGAGTCTGCCCAGCCGGTGCGGCATTTGACACTGAATTGCCCGGCCGGTACCACGGAGCGCAAGCCCTGCAGGCAGGAGCGCAGTGCGGGCAGGTCGCGCAGCAGCCCGGCACCGGCACCGTGGCGGTTGACCAGCGGGGAGGGGCACCCGGCGTTCAGGTTGATGCCGGCTATCGGCAGTTGCAGCAGGCGCTCGGCATCTCGCATGAGCGGGGCGGCCTCGCTACCGGCCAGCTGAGCTATGATAGGTACGCCGGTTTCATTCTCCTCGATGCAGCGCAGGTTAGCCTCGGCAATGGCGCAGGTGGTGGGGGTGCTGCGGAAGTAGGCTGTTACGAAGATGCTCGGCAGGGAACCGATACGCGTCAGGGTGCGCATGAAGGCCAAATCGGTCACATCCTGCATGGGCGCCAGCGCTGTGAAGGGTGAGGGCATGAGTGAATGAGAGTTGAGGATGTTCCTCAGATAGGGAATAAGGAGGCTCCTTTGACTAGATTGTAAATAGTGGGATTTCCTTTTTCCCTGGCTATGGAAAGTGGGGTGTGCCCATTGTTATTCGGCAGATACATGTCGATACCCGGGGCGTTCAGCAGGAGTCGCACACATTCTGCATGTTCATTGTCAATAGCTGCGCTCAGAGCTGTCCAGCCGAAGCGGTTCTGAAGGTTGACGTAGATGTTGGGGGTATCGAGCAGGAGTTTCAGGATTTCAGTATGTCCTGAAAGTGCGGCACAGAACAGAGCCGTGCGGCCGTCTGCATTGGTGCGGTTGACATCGGCGCCTGCATTCAGAAGAATTTTTACGCAATCAATGTGTTTTCCCCAAGTAGCCATAATGAGCGGGGTGTCGCCATGGGAATCGATACTGTTGAGGTCGCCCCCTGAACTGATCAGTCGCAGGAGTTCTTCCTTGTTGCCATTGCGGGCCGCTTGCAGGATTTGCTGAGGTTGAGGCGCCGAAGCCCGAACCGGGGACGAAAGGGGGAATACGCCACGTTTTTTCAACAAATCCATCATTCTGGCTGCTTTGCCATAACCCAGCGAGAAATAACGTTGCAGCATGGGGGTGGTGGCTTTACCTTTCTCTTTTACCAGTGCTACACATTTGTCGTATAGCTCCTCCTCGGTCAATTCTCTGTCCTCGGTTAAGGGTGGCTCAATAGCGGGGGCGAACGGGGTAAGCAGGGGCTGTGATATGGCTACAGGCTGTGCCTTCAGCGTCTGCAACCAGTCCTGTGCGCACTGCCAGCGGTCGCGGGTTTTGAGGTTGAGTGCTTTGTCGATGCTACTCAGTATGATTGAGGAAAAACGCCCTTGCAATTCGGGTTGATTGGCTAGAGGAGTGTAATTATCATCATCTGTGCGCTCGTGGCAATCAGGGGGAATTTGACCGGTAATCAGATGGTAGCAGGTAGCCCCCAGAGCATACAGGTCTGTCCAAGGGCCTCGGTTCCCCTTAACCGCCCACTGTTCGAGCGGGGCGTAGCCGGGGGTGCCCATTTTGGTCTGAGTATGGGTACCATCGACTGCTCTCGCTGTGCCGAAGTCGATGAGTATGGGCTCTCCTTTTTCGTTGATGATAATATTGTCGGGCTTAATATCGCGATGCAGCAAATCCTTTTCGTGCAGGTAATCCAGTGCATTCAGCAAGTTGGTGAGCACGGGGGTAAGCCACTTTTCGTCGATTTCTGTATGGTGCGGTGCTGCTATGTGTAAGGGATTGCCACCGACATGGGGCATTACATAGTAGGCCGTGCCCAATACTTCGAAGGCGCAGCTGATGGGCACAATATTGGAGTGCTGCAGGTGTGCCAGTAATTTGGCTTCTTTCAGGAAACTACCCAGTGCCCATTCGTATGTATCGGCGTTTTTCGGAAGATTGGCGCTGACAGAGTTGTTCGTATGGTCGCGCTGCGAGCAGAACGCCGGGAAGTTTTCTTTAATGATGACGGCACGCTCCGTTACCTTTTCCTCGGCCTGATAGGTGATACCGAAACTACCCTGTCCCAATGTTTTTCTGATGATGTAGCAATTATTGAGGAGGTAACCTTCGGGAAGGGCAACAGAGGCAGTCTGTTTTGTCGATGGCGGTTCGATAGGCATGGGAAAGGGGGGTGCTTATTGTTGAATATGAACCTGTCGAGTGCCGTCGGCCAGCTGCAGGGTGGCGGTGCTGCCAACGGGCAGGTCGGCGGTGCTGCGAGCCAGTCGGCCGTTCGGCAGTTGCACGAGGGCAAAACCGCGCTCCAGCGCACGCTGGGGACTGGCGGCGGCCAGATTGGCTTCGTGTACCTTCAGAGCGGAGCGGGCAGTATTCAGGCGGGTTTGGGCAATGGTGGTGAGCCGCTGCTCAGTGGAGTTGAGAGCGCTGTGGGCAGCGCTGATTCGGTGCTGCAGTGCCTGCGGCGATATGCGGGCTGCGAGCAGCTCCAGCCGATTGGTGGCAGCTGTCATTTTGTTCTGCAGGGCCTGCTGCAGGGTGGTTTCGAGCACATCGACCTGCTGGGCAAAGGGAGCCAGTGCCATGAGCGGGTCACCCAAGGGGCCCTGTTCGACGACTTTCAACCGCAGGCGGGCGGTCTGTAGGGCGCGGTTCAGGCTGACCTTCAGGTTGGTATCGAGCTGCTGCAGGTACTGTTGCAGGGCGGGGCCGTCGGGGGTGGTCAGCTCGATGGCTGCTGTGGGTGTGGGGGCTCGTAGGTCGGCTACAAAGTCGGCTATGGTAAAGTCGGTCTCGTGCCCCACAGCGCTCACAATCGGTATGCGGCTGACCGCTATGGCCCGTGCCAGCACTTCCTCGTTGAAGCACCACAAATCCTCAATCGAACCGCCACCTCGAGCCAGTACCAAGTAATCCACCTGTGGCAAGCCGTAGCGCTCAGCGTCGTTCCAGCGGCGTATGGCCTCCGCCAGTCCGAACTCTGCGCCCTTGCCCTGTACTTGGACGGGGTAGAGGTATACCTGCATCCACGGTGAGCGGGAGCTCAGGCGGTGGCGCATGTCCTCAATCACAGCCCCGGTGGGCGAGGTAATGAGCCCCACGCTCTGCGGGAACGCAGGTATGCGTTGCTTGCGCTCGGGGGAGAAGAGCCCTTCGGCCTCCAGTCGGCGCTTGAGCTCCAGGAACTGCTGCTGCAAGTCGCCTTGACCGGCGGCTTTCACGCTGCTGACCACAAATTGCAGCGAGCCACGCCCCTCCCACACGGTGGCACGGCCGGTCAGTTCCACGCGCAGGCCCTCCTGCAGGCGCACACGGCAACCGACTGCCTGATAGCGGTAGAGCACGCACTGCAGCTGAGCTGTGCTGTCCTTGAGTGTAAAGTAAATGTGCCCGCTGCCGGCGGGCTTGCACGAGCCGATTTCTCCCACCACGCTGCGGTTGCCGACCTGCTGCTCTACGGCAGACTTCAGGTCACGAACCAGTTCTGATACGCTCTGTGCCATGGGCTAACTCAGGCCTCCTGCTGCGGTATGAGGGCGCTGTTCGGGTCTTGCCAGTCGGGGTCGAACCCTTTGGCGTATGAGAAGAGGTCGCGGTGGATGTACTCGTAGTAGAGCTCGCGCTGCTCCTCCTCCAGGCGTTCCCAGATAGCCACATTGAGGGCGCGGGCAACCTTCTGCATCATTTTGAGGGTGAGCTGGCGACCCTGACGGGCTTTCTGCACCTGCTTGTGGGTCAGCTGCTCGATGGAGACGGTTACCAGATCGTGGTTCTCAAGCCCCCAGGCCAGCATGATGGCATCGATGCGCTGTGTTCCGTGATTACGTTCGTTTTCTTCCATAAAATGTTTGTCTGTCGTTGTTCCGATATGGAATGATTCCCGTTCTCAAGCCGGAATGGGGCTCCGGCTGATAACGGGAATGTGGTTGTTTGTTTTAAAATTTCGAGTCCGACATATTTAATAGCCGGGGATGTGGCGCACGTAGAAACCACCGCATCGGCGCGGGGTCGTGTACCAACGGGGGCCTACTCCACGGCCACTGCCCGAGGTATCGAAACGTATGCCTGCCACCATCACGAATACATGGCCTCGCTTGGTGTATACGGTCAGCCACTTGCCGAAACCGGGGCGCCCCCACCTCAGGAAGGTGTGGCTGGTCGGGTGCACGCCCTGCTTGAGCAGGCCTGCCTCGCGCAGCACAAAGGCTGTGGAGCCCGAGCAATCGTATGCGGTGTCGTGGTGGCGGCCATGACCGCCCCCTCGGCGGTACGGCTTATTGATAATCTTGTTACCTGCGGCAATAACGCGCTTAATGCGCGCCGGGGCCTTCTGTGGTGCTACGGCCCTACCATTACGCAGCACATAGGCGGTGTACCCCTTGCGGTACACGTAGCGCGGCGTGTAAGCATTCTGTTGCATCTGCTGCTGTTGCGAACACCCGAACAGCATAAGCAGCATTACAGAAAGCAGTAGTGCTGATATATATCTCATACTAGTGAGCTAAAACGGTACGAGTGTATTCTAGCATAACTCTATCACTTAGGCAAGCGCAATGTTTAACACTGAATGGGGAATCTCGAAAAACACGCCAAAGAGCAATTTGCCGAGCAGAATCTACAATCTACCATTTACAATCTACAATGTAGGAGAATGCAGGCTTACGCCTGTGATAAGCGAAGCCTGAATCACACTTACCGCCGCCCGCGCCTGAAAGAGCGGGGCGTGAACGGTGGTATAGGCCACGCATATCCGCGGGCGAAAGCCCGCCTAGCTCAACACTTTGTAAATTGTAGATTGTAGATTGTAAATGCTCACCAAACTCCAATTTGCTGCGTTCATCTGAATTGCAAATCTTTTCTCGACATTCTGCGTGTGTTCGGTATACTGGTGGGCAATATGGAACGCAAGGAGAGTGCTAGTAAGGCGGTGGCGCGAATTGTGAGTATCGATGCGCTGCGTGGTTTGGATATGCTGTTATTGTGTGGCGGGGCTGTGGTGCTGCGGCTGTTGTTGGAGTGGCAGGGTGGGGATTCTGTGCCGTCATGGCTCATGCAGCAGTTCCGTCATGCTGAATGGGGCGGGGCGTTTACCGGTTGGGATCTGGTTATGCCTCTGTTTATTTTCATAACTGGGGCGAGCATGCCCTTTGCCTTTGCCAAATACCGTCAGGTGGGTGGGGAACGGTGGCGGCTCGCTACGCTGTGGCGGGTGGTGCGGCGCGTGGTCCTGCTTTTTGTGCTGGGCATGCTGGTGCAGGGAAATCTGGCATGTGCCCGCCCGGAGCACATGCACCTGTTCTGCAATACTCTGCAGGCTATTGCCGAGGGCTATCTCATTGCGGCGGTGGTGCTCATGTTCTGCGGGTGGCGTGGGCAGCTGATATGTTGCGTGGGGTGCATGGCTGCCTACTGGGCTCTGCTCCGTTTTGTACCGTACAATGGTCAACCCGGTGGGCTTTTTGAGCCCGGCAATAACCTGGCCATCTATATCGACCACTACCTGCAGGGGAGCTGGCAGGACGGTACGCCTTACAGTTGGATTCTCACGGCGCTTTCCTTCGGGGCGCTTACCCTCATGGGGTGCCTGAGCGGTGTCTTGACGGCAGCCCGCCGTGGGTGGAGGGCGTTCTGCGGGCTCTGCGGAGCGGGCGTGTTGTGCTTGGGTGCTGCACTCCTGCTGGAGTATGATACCCCGCTCATTAAGCACATCTACACCACCACCTGTGTGCTGTGGGCAGGGGGCTGGTGCATGCTGTTGCTGGCACTGTTTCACCTGCTCTTTGACTGTTGTGGTAAGTGGGCGGGGCGCTTGGCTTTTCCCCTACAGGTTGTGGGGTGCAATGCCATGCTGGCTTACCTGCTGACTGAGGTACACGGCCCGCACGGTCATAACCTGTGGTGGGGTGTGGTGCACCCGCTTGTGTATGGGTTGGCCGGATTGGCGGAGCAACCGGCTGCAGCCTTTGTGCATGCAGCACTCAGCCTGCTGCTGCTTTGGCTTTTCCTGTATTTCCTTTACCGCCACCGCGCATTTCTGCGGGTGTGAGTTTTTGTTGCAACCGGGTTATCGTTTTATTTCACATTGAGCTGGTCGAGCCAAGCGGTGAATTCCTCGTGTGGGGCGAGCACGCCGTGCAGGAACTCATCGAAGTGAATTTGCTGGTCGGCGGGGGTGATGGTGAGCTGACCGCTGCGGCAAATGGCTATGCCCTGGGCGCGCATGCCCAGCAGTTTTTTGTTGCAGGGAACGGCTGCGGCTCGGCAGGCTGCCATGATTTCGCGGTCGCGCAGTTCAAAGTCCGAGGGGCTCCAGAATATGCTCACCCAACCGCCGTCATCGAGCAGAAAGAGCTGCATAACGTAGTTCTGGCGGTTGTTCCATGCCAGAAAATGAAATTGGGGCTTCACGACGGCAAGGTCATCCTTCTTTGCCAGTTCGGTAAAGTTGGCAATCACCTGCTCATTGCTCAGCTCGTAGGGGGTGGTGACTTTCTTGTGTCGGCGGGCAGGCAGGTTGGCGCGCTTGCGGCCACGGGCACGGCTGCGCCCCTCGACTAAGAGCCACTTGCCCAGCTCCCACATGCTGTGACCACCCAGCAGAGCCAGCGCCACCAGTGCGGGTTCTGTAACGGAGCTGTCACCCCGCCACAGCAGTATCCCCACAGTGATGGCTGCGGCGGTTGTCAGAATGATGCTGAGCCGGTGCCGCCACCACCCCAAGTACTCGAACATGAATACATAGGCAAAGAAGCTCAGCAGTATGGTGGCGTACAGGACTTCCGGGCTCATGGCTACGGGGATGGGTGCTTATTGCTCGGTTTTGCGGTAATCGGGGTGTTGCTGCAGGTGGGCTTTGGCCTCGCCCAGCAGGAAGAATGAACCGCAGATGAGTGTGTGGGGCTGCAGGCTGTCCATGGCCTCGGCCAGAGTGGCCGGGGTGCAGATGGGGGCAGGGGATATGGCGCGCACTTTTTCTGCCATTTCGGCTGCGGGCAATATGCGGGGGCTCTGCACCGGGGGGAGCACCCACTCGCTCACAATGGGGGAGAGCTGTTCCAGCACTTCATCGAGCGCTTTGTCGGCCGAGCCGGCATAAATGCAGCGGGCTTTTTGAGCTCCATAGGCCTGCTGCCAGCTCTCCACCAGCACGCGGATGGCAGGCGGGTTGTGGGCACCGTCCATGATGACCTGCGGGGCTATCTCTTCGAATCGCCCGGGCCACTTCACCTCGGCCAGGCCGCGGGCAATCTCGGTCTCGCTTGCGAGGAAATGCGGCAGCGAGCGCAGGGCTGCCAGTGCCAGGGCGGCGTTCTGCCGCTGGTGCGGGCCACGCAGGCCGAGGGGCAGGGTGCACTCCTCGGTGATGATGCGGTAGTCGGTGTCCATGTGCTGAGCTGCGGCATGAATGGAGCGCACGGCTTCCGGTTGCTGGGGGGCACTCACGGCGGGGCGGTGCCAGGCGATGATAGCGGCTTTCTCGGCGGCAATTTCCTCGAGCGTGCTGCCGAGATATTGGGTATGATCCATACCGATGGGGGTGAGTACCGCTACGTCCTTGGGCACGGCATTCGTGGCATCCAAGCGACCGCCCATGCCGGTCTCGAGCACAATGATGTCGACCTCGCGCTCGGCAAAGTACATCATGGCCACGGCCAGCACCAGTTCAAAGAAGGTGGGTTTGACCTCCCACGGTTCAATGATGTCGCGTACTTTGAAAATGAGCCGTGCGGCATCCTCAGCCGGTATCATCTGCCCGTTCACGCGTATGCGCTCGTTGAACTCCACCAAGTGGGGCGAGGTGAACAGCCCGGTGCTGTAGCCGGCAGCGCGTGCCACGCTCTCGGCAAAGGCGCAGGTGGAGCCCTTGCCGTTGGTGCCGGCTACGTGAATGACGCGGGAGCGCGGGTACAGTACCCCGCAGGCCTGCAGCAGGCGGGTTATGCCCTCCAACCCCAGTTTGATGCCGAACATCTGGGTGGAGTACAGCCAGTCGAGAGCCGCCGTAAAGTTGGCAGATGTGCTCATGTGTGTGCTTGTGGGAAATCGGTGGTTAAAAGTTCGGCCCGCTTGCGCTCGCAGTGAGCGCAGGCGAGCCGAGCTTGAAAGTAGTACGGTATACTTTATCAGAAGGGGATATCGTCGTCGGCCTCATCGGGCATGGGGGGCGGAGACTGCGGGGCTGCGGGCTGCTGGTAGCCACCCTGATTGTAGCCGCCGTTGCTGCGCTGCTGGTAGCCGCCACCCTGGTTGTAACCACCGCCGTTGTTGCCGTAGTTACCGCCCTGGTTGTAGCCGCCGTTGTTGCGCTGCTGGTAGCCGCCGTTGTTGCCGTAGTTGCCACCCTGCTGGTAGCCACCGCCGTTGTTGCTATAGTTGCCGCCCTGCTGAGCGCCATCGCGACCGCCGAGCAGCTGCAGGTTCTCGGCTATGATGCGAATGCGGCTGCGGCGCTGACCGGTCTGCTTGTCTTCCCAAGTGTCCATCTGCAGGCGACCCTCAATGAATACCGGGCGCCCCTTGCTCAGGTACTGGGCTGCCACCTCGCCGGTGCGACCCCAGCAGGTGACGTCGAGGAATGTGGTCTCTTCGCGGCGTTCGCCTTCGTTGGGACCGCTGGATACGCGGTTGACTGCCAAGCGCAGTTCGGTGAGGGAGTTGCCGCGGGGAGTCTGGCGTACCTCCGGGTCGGCCGTGAGGTTGCCGATGAGCATGACTTTGTTCAGGTTAGCCATAATCGTGTGTCTTTAGTTATAACGTTCTGTGTCGTGAGTCCCGCTCACAGCAAAAGAGCCGTGGCAGGAAATATGTTTCGGCCATCATTCTACCTTTCCCCGCCCCCACTTGACAAGCAGAAAATGTGTTTGGCACCTTTTTTTTGTCCCGTGGAACAGAAAAAGCTACAAGTGCCCGAGGAACTGTGATTGCTGCACAAGCTTATTTTATCGCGCCGAGATTGCTGCACTTGATTTTCTCGAACAGCATAAGTATGCAATCCACACACTTTTCCCACAACCGGGAAAGGGTCAACATTCTGATGTAGTCCAGCAGGCTGCATACCATAAAGATGCCGAGAACAGATGCCACACAGTGCAGAATGAAATACGGCTGCTGCATCCATTCATATGCCCCCAGATATTTCCAAAGTGGGGACCTCTAAAAACTCAAATTAAGACAAGACCGGGCAGTATGAAGTAAAGTCATAGAGAGCCGTTGACGAAAAATGCGCCTATTTCGGCGCATTTTTCGTCTTTCTGCATTCATTAGGATACAGTTCACCCTATAGCTTGCTGTTTCCTTAGCTTTTCAACTTCAAAACAGTACCGCTTCATATTATACACAAGTCCTAATATAAAGAGTTGAAATTGCGAGCGAAGTAGGCCTACGCAT
>JAZRSQ010000089.1:0-44264 GCA_045651585.1 Akkermansia sp. | reverse complement strand
TTTGTAGCATCGGTTTATGCCACCCTCACAAGTGAGGGTTCTTATAGTTTTATCGGTTGACATGGGGCTTACGCCCCATGCTCTCATATGTCACCCGCGCAAGCGCGGGTTTAAAAGTACGGCTCGCTACGCTCGCCCCCCCTACAAACTCCAATTTGCAGAGCTGCGAGCCGAACGTCCAATTCCAAAATTCAAAATCCAACTTTTCAACAGCCTTGGGGAGAACGCATTACTTGCACCCCTTCTTGAGGGTTGCAATTTTGGCGTATTGGGGGTGGAAGAAGTTGGAGACTGAATCATATCGCGCCGGCAGAATCCATTCACCCAGAAGGTTGATGTAGCCTGCGCGGGAGCCTTTGTTGCCGGCGGGTATCATGCCGTTCATCAGCATGTTTTGGTAATAATAGAAAAATTGCGGTGGGGTGATAATCTCACCGGTCTCGTGCATAATACCGCTGTATGAGCCTTTTTGGTACCACCAATAGCCCTCGCCAAGGTAGTTCAGTGCTCGGAATTGCGGTTTGACCACGATGTCGCCTTGCTTGTTCATGAGCCCGCATTTACCATTGCGTTTGCTGCCGAATGCCAGCAGGCCGTGGTGAAACTCAAAGCTCTCGTACGTTCTGTCCTCGGGGAAACGGTAGAGGGTGTTCCAGTCCGCATCCAATATCTCTTCTGTTTCTTCCATAGTGGTAACAAGGCGCACTCCCTCTCGCAGCTCATTGATGCTTTTGTAGGGGCCGTGTATTTCGTTGGAATGGAGTTTAGTGGCGAAGCGAGGACGATCAAAGCTGTAGAGCTTGCTGTCGCTTTTCAGGGTGAGCAGGACGTCCTCTATTTGGGTCCTATCTTCAGATGTTATGCTGCTGAAGTATTGATATTCATCGGGCCAGGTATGTACAATGTTGCCACAGCGGTCTGCAACAGCCGCATGTTCCCGGCTGTCCGCGGCCAGTGAATATTCCCCGTAATAACCTGTCAGGCTGTAAGGAATGGGCGAAAACAGGGGATTGCCCTGCATGTCTGTTGCGAAGGATGCCACCGCGCTCAGGCCTTTTGTATCATTGAATCGTGAACAACATGAAGAGGGTAGCCCCTTTGAGTTCTGTGCGATGCAGTAGGCGATGAGCGTATCCGGGCAGGGGTGGTTTGTCCATTGGTATTCTACCGTTTGGCCATCCTGAGAGGTCGGTAGGTGCTGCAGGCTGTTGTCTGCAGCCCGAAAGACATCACAGCTGTAGTCATCGTGGTAGAGTAGGGCGTAGCCCTCTGCTGAGACAACGGAGGCATCGGCAGCGGAATGAACGATTTTCCCCTGTCTGTTGATAATTTGTGAGGTGGTGCGGAGCTGCATGGCGGTAGAAAAAGGGCGCGCTCCCTTGCGAAGAGCGCGCCCCGAAGCATTGTTTTGCGGGGGATGATTACTTGAGAATCATCTTGAAGTCCACCACAACGGCGCGGTCAGCGGTCACGAGCACGGGGTTACCGTCGATAGCGGTAATCTCGGGAATCTCGAGCACGAGCTTCTGAACCTTGGCCAGAGTGTCGGCCAGCGGGCCTACAGCCTTGGGAGCCTCGCCACGTACACCGTTCAGGATGGTGCCGACCTTGGTCTCCTTAATCATGTCGGAGAAGTCGTCGGCGGGCAGGATGCGCATGGTGGTGTCGCGCATCACCTCGGTGTAGATACCACCGGTACCGAATACCATCACGCGGCCGAAGTTCTTGTCGCTGTTCACACCGATAATGGTCTCGGTGGCCTTGGTAATCATCTCCTGAATGAGGACGGATGCACCCTTGAGCTGGAACTTGGTGATGGAACCCCACAGGCCCTCCCATGCCTCGTTGAAGGAAGCCTCGTCATTGATGTTGAGGTAGATACCCTTCATTTCGGTCTTGTGCAGAGCATCGGGAGCGGAGAGCTTAAGCACCACAGCGTTCGGGAAGATAGTCTTGCAGAAGGCGAGAGCCTCTTCCTTGTCGGTGAAGTTGCCACACTTCGGGTAATCGATGCCGTAGTGGTCCATGAGCATGTTCACGGTGTCCTGGGGCAGGGAAGCCAGACCGGCCTCCTTGGCCTCGGTGATAGCGGCCTTGATGTTGGCAGGCACCTCGCCGGTCTCGCAGGGGGCGAGCTTCTTGCCACGGTAGGGCATCTGGGCCTTCAGCAGACCGAGCAGGCGCACGATGTCAGCGGGGTACTCGTAGTTGAGCACGCGAGCGGCGGAGAGGAGCTTGCGACCCTCGTCCACACGGGCACCACCCACGAAGGAGCAGAAGATGTTGACGTTGGGGTACTGGGGAGCCAGCTTGATAACGGCCTCGGCAGTGCCGGTGCAGTCGGTCACGCGCTGGGGGGTAAGAAGCACGAGAATGTTCTTGTACTCACCGCTCTCGCAGAGTACGCGCAGGGCGTTCTCGTAACGGTCGGCCTTGGCGTCGCCCACTACGTCGATGGGGTTGCCGAGGGAAGCCTCGGGGGTAAGTACGGCACGCAGAGCCTCGATGGTCTGCTCGCTGGGGCGGGCAAGGTCAAGACCGGCCTCCTCGCAAAGGTCAGAGGTAAGCACACCCACGCCACCGGCGTTGGTCAGCACGGCTACCTTGCCGTCGAACTGGTTGTGGTTGCAGTACTGCAGAACCTCCAGCAGGCCGAAGAGCTCGCGGTCGTTGTAAGCCTGAATGGCGCCGGCGCTCTGCAGAGCCATCTCGAGCACGCGGTAGTTGGGAGCCAGAGAACCGGTGTGGGACAGGGAGGCAGCCTGAGCCTTGGCGCTCTTACCGGGCTCCATGATCACGCAGGGCTTGGTGTCGGAAACCTGCTTAATAACCTTGAGGAACTCCTTACCGTTCTTCAGGGACTCGAGGTAGAATACGAAAGCGTTGGTGTTGGGGTCGTCCTTCAGAGCGGCGAGCAGAGCGTCCTCACCCATCACGGCCTTGTTACCGATGGAGATGAAGTGGGAGAAGCCGATGCCCTTACCGGCTGCCCAGTCCATGATAGCGGAGCAGTAAGCACCGGACTGAGAAATGAAGCCTACGTTACCCTTGGGGGGGAAGCCGTCAGCGAAGGAGGCGTTCACCTTGTCGAAAGTGGAGATGTGACCCAGGCAGTTCGGGCCGAGCAGGTTGATGCCGTTGTCCAGGCACTTCTGAGCGATGCGCTTCTCGAGCTCCTTCTCACCCACCTCGGCGAAACCGGCGGTGATGATGGAGATGTTCTTGGTGCCGTTAGCTACACAGGCGTCAATCACGGGCTCGGTGAAGCGGGCGGGAACGAGAATGACAACCAGATCCATGGGCTCGGGCAGGGTGTCAACGCTGGCATAGCAGGGCTTGCCCTGCAGCTCCTGACCGGCCATCTTGGGATTCACGCCGTAGAGATTGCCTTCGTAACCGGCGTCGATGATGTTATTGAAAACAACGGCGCCCAGCTTGGTGCTGTCGGCAGATACGCCGACGACGGCAATGCTCTTCGGATTGAAGAATGATTCGAGTGACATAGTGAGTTATTATGGTTTGGTGAATCGACAAGCCTGAGAGTGGCTCTGCGTTGATTGTAGCACTTTGGCGTTGTAGTTTCAAGTTAATTGTGAAAAAAGTCTATGTTATATCGTGCTAAACTATCAAAAACCCCCTCGGCTTTCGGAAAGCGAAGGGGGGGAAGAGGGAATTGCCCGAGCTCTTTACTTTTTGTCTAGCAGACCGCTGATGAGCAGCTCGGCGTTGTTCTGAGTGCGGCGTATATTTTTGAGCAGCAGCTCCAGTGCTTCCCATCCGGGGTGGCTGGCCAGCTGACGGCGCACCTGCAGAATGCGGGAGAACTCGTCCGGGTGGTACAGGCGGTCATCGTTGCGGGTGCCACTCTGGGGAATGGAGATGGCCGGGTACATGCGGCGCTCTGCCAGTTCGCGGTCGAGGCGGATTTCCATGTTACCGGTGCCCTTGAACTCCTCGAAGATGATTTCATCCATGCGGGACTCGGTATCCACCAAGCAAGTGGCGATAATGGTCAGGCTGCCACCTTCTTCCACATTACGGGCAGCGCCGAAGAACTTGCGCGGTTTCTCGAGAGCGTTGGAACCCAGACCGCCGGACATGATTCTGCCGCCGGTCTGATTGGCGTTGTAACCACGGGAAAGACGGGTGAGGGAGTCGAGCATGATGATGACATCCTTGCCCTGTTCCACCAGTCGGCGGGCACGCTCGAGCACCATGTCGCTCAGCTGTGCGTGGCGACGGGATGGTTCATCGAAGGTGGAGGCCAATACGGGAGCGTCTACCGTCTCCTCGAAATCTGTTACCTCTTCCGGGCGCTCGTCGAGCAGGAGGATAAGCAGCTCGGCCTGCGGATAATTGGCGCGGATGGATTTGGCCATGCTCTTGAGCAGTACAGTCTTGCCACCGCGGGGCGGGGCTACTACCAGTGCGCGCTGTCCCATGCCCAGCGGGGTGATGAGATCGAGCACGCGCATGGAGGGAATCTTGAGGTCGGCGTTCTCGAGAATCAGTCGTTCGCGGGGGAAGAGCGGGGTGAGTTTGTCGAACTCCTTGGGCTGCACATAATCAGCTGCCGGAATTCCTTCAATCGTCAGCACTTCGCCGGCACGCAGGGGGCGGTTGCTCTTGCTGCTCTGATCTTGGGAGAGTTTGATGGTCACCTTGTTGCCGGGGCGCAGGGAGTGGCGCTTCATCAGCTCAGCGGGTACGGCTACATCGTCAATCTCGTGTCTGTAGCTGCGCTGTTCATCGCGCATCAGTACGGTACCGTCCTTTGTGAGGTCCAGCACACCCTCCACAACGACCTGATTGCCAAGCTTGGCAAAGGTACGGCAAAGTTCCTGCACGAGCTCATGGCGGGTCTTGCCGATGGCTCCTTTCTTGATATTGACATCGGCAAGTTTGCGAAGGTCGTTGAGCGGCATGGCGCGCAGTTCGTTCATGTCAATCACCTTGGCACGGCGGTTCACAACCTCGGCTTCTTTGGAGAGCTCGGAGTCGAAGAAATACTGAACCTGAGCACGCAGCATGTCAATCGAGCCCTCATTCCAGAACACGGTGCCTGAGCGCTCAATCTTTTCCTGCGTGGGCATTTGTGCAGCAATCATGCCTTCAGCCATCTCGCGCGAGAAGCCGTTGCGCTCGGCCATGCGCTTAATCTGAGTTTCGCTTGTGGCTGCCACCAAGCACACGCGGTCTGCACCGAAGTCGGCTTGGCTTTCAAAATAAAGGGGAATATCTACCAAGAAGGTGTGCACGAGCTCGCTGCTGCGGGCGGCAGCCTGCGCTTCTCGGCACAGCTGTGCTACTTTCGGGTGCACGATTTCATCGAGCTTATGGCGGCCCTCTGCATCCTGACTCACAATGTTGCGCAGCAAGTCTTTGTTCACGCTGCCGTCATCGTTCAGGGCTTCTGCGCCGAATGCCGTCACCAGGTCACGCGAGAGCTTGCCACTCTGCTGCAGTTCCTGCACTGCCTTATCGCAGTCAAAGACCTGCATACCCTGTCCGCCGATTTCGGTAAGCATTTGAACAACAGTTGACTTACCCGATGCGATACCTCCTGTAACAACAATAACCTTCACGGTGCGAAGTGTATCATGTTTTTAATGAACAGGCAAGCGCAAAGCGCGTGTGCACCGCGAAATATGCGTAGTTGCAGCATGGTGCGTGCACTGATTTCAATCATACAGCACAATGATTCTTGCGACCTGTGGCAGAGCTGCGCGTAATTTGCGGTTGATAGCAGACAGGTGGTCGTGGCTCTCCTGCACATTCAGTCCGCTGTTCTGAGGGATGGTGATGATGCAGAAGCGGTGGTTGCCTTCGGTGTAGAGGCTGATGGTGTTGGGCAGGGGTGCGCCGTTATCAATCATGGCGCGGCGTACCATCTGTTCCCAATCTTCGGGTACGGGGGGGACAAAGGTCGGTATTTCGCGCAGGTCCGGCTCAATGTGTACCATCACGCGCTCGGCATTCAGTCGCAGCTTAACCTCCTTGCGGAAGGCCTGAATGGCAACGTGCCAGCTGTCGAGGGATGCCCCGCCGGGTAACTCCAAGTCGGCAAAGACGGTGTAGCCCTGTTCGGCGCGCATGAGCACCAGCCCGTGTACACCGAAACGGTGGGTGAGGGCGATACGGCGCACAATCATTTCGTGAGTGTCGGGAGTGGCATCGGTGGGGTGCATGTGCACTACTGTTTCTGCGCCGGGAAGGGTGGTGGATATCAGTTCTTCAATTGCCTCTGAAATATCGTGGGCGGTATCGACATGCAGCTCTCGCGGTACGGCCACTACCATTTCGATATAAGCTTTGTTGCCTACCTCACGTACGCGCAGGGTCTGCAGGGGATAGGCTGGCATGCGCTCGGACATCAGGCTGCGTACCGTGCGGGCGGTTTCGCCGTCTGTCTTGTCCATCAGGTTATTGATAGCTTTGCAGCCGAGCTCCCAGCAAATATGGAGAATGAGGAGCGCTACGGCCAGAGATGCCAGCACGTCCGCTCGCATCAGCAGCCAGTGCAGCCAGCTGTCCTCAACCGTCATGTGGGCAACGGCTGCACCGCTGATACCCAGCAGTACGGCGGCGCTGCTCCAGATGTCGGAGGCAAAGTGGGCCGCATCGGCCTCCAGCGCATCGCTCTTGGTTTCCTTGGCCACGCGCTTGAGCATGGCGGCACGGTTGATGTCCACCACCAGCGAGACGATGATGACCACAAAGGCCCAGATGTTCGTTTCCACATGCAGAGCATCGGCATTGTCGGCAGTCAGTCGCTCAATGGCTTCCATAATCACCCATCCGGCAGTGATGAGCAATAGCAGCGTTTCGGCCAGCGCCATCAGGCTCTCGACTTTACCGTGACCGTAGGGGTGCTCAGCATCTGCCGGGCGGGCCGCTATCTTTACGGCACAGTAGGTGCCCAGTGCGGCCAGCATGTCAAGGGCGCTGTGCAGAGCCTCCGACAGTATACCCAGTGAGCCCGTCACAATACCCACGATAAACTTCATAACCGTGAGCAATGCGCTCCACAAAACAGATGACCCGGCTGCGATGGCTTTTTTCGTGTCTGCCTCCATGATAGGTCAGTATGCTATCATGCCCACGGCACCTTAGTCAAGACAAACAGACTTCGGTGCAGGCTTGCGGGAGTTCTGTCGGTCAGTGTGAGTAGAAACCGAGGTAGAGCAGTTCTGCTGTCGGGTTGTAGACGACCCAGCGCACTCTGTAGGGGAGGTCGGTGTTGACGTATATCTCGGCATCGGGAGTGGTGATTTCGCCGATGCCGGGGAAATAGAGCTTGTCGGCAGGATTTTTCTTTATCCACCCGCTTTCATGCGGGAGCTGTTCCTGCTGCAATCGGGCGAACTCGCCGGGGCCGAGGTTAAAGCGGTAGCGGCAGCCGATGGGGTTCAGGGACTCCCAATCGGGATTGGGAACAGCCCCGACCGCGGCGGCATCCACTCCCGTAAGGCGGTGCGCAGTGCCGGCTAAGTCGAGCTTTTCTGCCACGATGAATCCCAGCAGAACGACGACCGGCACCAGCAGAAAGTATTTGAAAAATCGCAGCATTCTGACTTACTGCCGTGGTGTTGAGAAGATAGGTTCAGGGAGCTCCACTGCGTCCTCTCCGCCGACTAAGTCGCCTACATCCTTGAAGGTCACAAAGATGAAGAAGGCCATAAGCAACAGCACAAAGCCATTGAAAATCCAGTCGAGGAACTTGCTGCTGACGGGGCGACCAATAGCCATTTCGATGAGCCCCAGCACCACGTGTCCGCCATCTACGACGGGCAGGGGCAGGATGTTGAGCACTGCCAGGTTCACGTTGAGCACAACGGCAAACCACAGCACCAAGCGCCAGCCAATGCCGTCGCCGGCTTGGAACATCTGGTACATGTAGGAGCCGATGCCGACGGGGCCGCTGAGGTGCTCCATGCCGATGCTGCTGCCGGGGGCGCACACTTTGGCCAGAGTATCTTTCATCCATTTAAGGCTCTGAGTGACCTGAGCCTGCGGGGAGGGGTGCTCGAACTGAATGTTTGCCATGGCGCTCTGCCAAGTGAAACCCAGAATAGGGTATGCGCCGGGCTGCCCCTGCCAGTTGGTGGGAACTGCAGGGGTGACGGTAGCCGTGGTGGTGCTGCCGTCAGTATTGCGCAGGGTCAGCTCCATGGGGGCGCCTTTATCGGCGACCTCCTTGATAGGGAAGGTGGTGTATACAGCGTTGCCATTTACAGCGACGATAGTTTGACCACTCTGCAGCCCTGCCTGCTCAGCAGGTGAGCCGGGGTGGATCTTACCTACGACTGTGGGTTGAGTGGACAGAATGCCGACCTGCCGCATGGCAGTGCGCTGCCACCAAGCAGTCTCGGGAACTTTATAACCGCACTCGATATCGATTGTCTGCTCGCTGCCATCGGCCTGCGGGCGGGCGACGGTGAAGCGTATTTTCTCGCCTTCACTCATGGCGACCAGCTCGCGCACGCCCTCCATGTTACCCGCCCATTTGGTGACAGTCTGGCCATCGATAGCGAGCACTCGGTCGCCGGGCAGCAGGCCGGCAGCTATTGCGGGCGAATTGGGGAAGATGTAGCCGATGCGGGTTCCCTGTACCTCAGCCTCGGGTTTACCCACACACCACACGATAACAGCAAAAACATAAGCCAGCAGCAGGGAGAACAGGGGACCCGCGGCTGCAATGATGACTTTGTCAATCGCCTTGAGCTTTTTCAAATCTTTCGGCAAATCTGCCTTGCCCTCTATGCTTTCCATGTCCTCCATCTGCGGCAGAGACACAAAACCACCCAAGGGCAACCAACCCAGCCCCCAGCGAACGCCGTTTATGGTCTTGCTCCAGATGGGCTTGCCGAACCATATCTGAAAGCGGTCAATGTAGGCACCGCGCCATTTGCCGGCCAAAAAATGACCAAGCTCATGCACGAAAATCATGAGGTTGAAAAACAGAATTACCAGCAGGATAATACCGATTGTTTGAAGTGTGCTGAGAATGGCGTCCATAGAATATTCCGCATAATATCACAGGCAATGTGAGTATGCAAGCTTGCGCTCTGCCATAATGTGACAAAAATGTCACATAAAATCACGCGCTAACAATAAGATTTAGGCTTGACAACTATGTTGTAGTTTGCTCTAATAGCGTTTTAATTCAGTCATGACCGCCAAAGAAACACGTTATTCTATTTCTGCACTGGCTCGAAAGACCGGTTTGTCTGTACATACACTTCGCTACTATGAAAAGGCGGGTATCATTCGCCATGTGGAGCGTACCCCTTCCGGTCGCCGTGTGTATGGCGAGGATAGTGTGGCCTGTCTGATTGGTGCCCTGTGTTTGAAGCAGGCCCGTGTGACCCTTGCCCAGATTAAGGAGTTCTTCGATGCTACTGTGAAGGGTGAGGCTACGTTGACCCACCGTCTGGAGATTATGAACGAGGCTCGTACAAACCTGCTCAATATGCAGGAGAGTGTGAGCCGTAGTCTTAAATTGGTGAACTTCTTCATCGAGGGTACTCAGTCTGCCGTGGATGCTCTGAAAAATGGTGAGAACCCGGATGAGGCTTTCCCGCTGATTACCCGTGCGGGTATCGCTCAGTTGCCCACGATTATGGACGATGGTAAGCTGGCTCCCGATATGCCCACGCTCATTGCCTCTCTCGATAAGTAATTTTTTACGTATTTTTGTATAGCAGAAAGCCGCGCCCCTGATAAAGGAGCGCGGCTTTCCGTTGTAAATATGGTGTGCCGTTTTTACTTAGCCAGCAACTTTTCGAGCAGAGCCTGAGAATTGTCGGCGAGTTTGGCAGGGTCGTCCAGCATACCGGCGCGGAGCAGGGCGGTGTTGATAAGCTGGTCGGCCAGCAGGCCGGCAAGTTCCTCATTCTCGCTGCGCAGCTCGGCTAAGCGCTGTACAATCGGGCTGTGCGGGTTGAAGGCAATCTCGGGGTGAACCTCGGGGACGGGCTGGCCCATAGCCTTGAGGTATGCCTTGATTTCGGGGGAGATGTCGTTCTCACCCTGCAGCGCGATGGCGGGGGCGCTGGTTACGCGGTCGCTGGTGGTTACCTTGCTGAAGGAATCCTTGTATGTATCGGCAATCCAATCGGTCAGGCTCTTGGCTTGCTCTTCGTCCAGACCGGGCTGATCGGGCTGGTTCTCGAGCGGGGGCAGGTCGAGGTTGGCGCGGTCGATGGCTTTGATTTCCTTGTCCTCAACCTTCATCAGACTGTCGATAACGAACTGGTCGCCACCGTCGGTGAAGAAGGCTACCTCGAATCCGCGAGCGGTCAGAGCATCCAGATACGGGCTGTGCTCCAGCTGAGCGCGGGAGCTGCCGAAGAGGACGTAGATGTCCTTCTGGTTTTCCTTCATGCGGCTTACGTAGTCGGCAAAAGATGTGAGTTTTCCTGCCTCGGTAAAGGTGGACTCAAAGCGCAGCAGCTTGCCCAGAGCATCCTTGTGCTCCCAGCTGGTGACCACGCCCTCCTTGATGTAGCGGCTGTACTGCTGCCAGAAGGTCTCATACTTGTCGCTGCTGTCTTTGGCAATGCCCTCGAGGTGCTTGATGAAGCGCTTGGTGATGATGCCGGAAATGCGACGCAGCAGGGAGTTATCCTGCAGCATTTCACGGGAGATGTTCAGCGGCAGGTCCTCGCTGTCGACCACACCGGTCAGGAAACGCAGCCACTCGGGGAGCAGGTTTTCGGGTTTGCTGTCAATAAGCACCTTGTGGCAGTACAGAGCCACGCGGGGCTCGCAACGACCGAAGCCCATGAGCTCGGGATTCTCTTCCGGTACAAAGAGAACGGAGTTGAGCACGATGGGGGCATCTGCGCTGAAGTGCATGTAGCTCATCGGTGCAGTTTCGCTGTGGGCGGTGAACTTGTAGAACTCCTCGTATTCCTCCGGCTTTACGTCCTTCTTGTTCTTCATCCAGATGGCCTGCACGGTGTTGAGGTGCTCGCCGTTGAAGTCGATGGGGAAGCCCACGAAGTTGCTGTACTTGCTGATGATGTGGCGCACGTGCTCTGCGCGGGCAAAATCTGCAGCGTCCTCCTTCAGGTGAATCAGTATGCTGGTACCACGCGGGGTGTCGGCAGCGGCTTCGGTGAGGGTGTAGCCTTCCTTGCCGTCGCTGACCCACTTCACCGGGGTGGCATCGGGCTGCCAAGAGCGAGTGGTTACCTCCACTTCATCTGCAGCCATGAATACGCTGTAGAAACCTACACCGAACTGGCCGATAAGGTCCTGAGTGCCGCCCTTGCTTTCCTTCATCATCTCCAGGAACTTTTTGGTGCCGGAGTGGGCGATGGTGCCGAGGTACTCCACCACTTCATCGCTGGTCATGCCGATACCGGCATCGGCGATGGTGAGGGTCTTGGCCTCCTCGTCGGTGGTGATGCTGATGCGCAGCTCGCGCTCACCTTCGTACACGGCAGTGTTGGTGAGTTGTTTCAGGCGCAGCTTTTCGAGGGCGTCGGAGGCATTGGAAACCAGCTCTCGCACAAAGACCTCACGATCGCTGTAGAATGCGTGAATCACAATGTCGAGCAGCTGTCGTACTTCTGTCTGAAATTGGTGAGTATTGGCCATAGTGTTTGTAAATGCTGCGACTATTTTACGCAACGCGCACGTACCGTCAAGGCGAATGCATGTCAGCGCAGGGTAAATCAAAACGGCACTGCTCGCAGGGGAGCAGTGCCGTGAGAAAGAACAGCGTCGCTTGCGGACGTGGCCTAAGCGCGCAGCTTAGGACTTGTAACGCAAACGCTTCTTGTGGCGGTTCTGGCGCATGCGCTTGCTGCGCTTGTGCTTGTTGATCTTAGCCTTACGTCTCTTCTTAAGCGATCCCATAATTGTTTATGATTTCGTTTGTTGTTTCTCTTTTGGGAGAGGTTTCTCTGCATGCGCCGTGGCGTGCAGGTGAGTGATGAGTGGGCTCACCTGTTCGAGTCGGCGCATGAGCGGGCGGCTTTTCAGCTTAGCCCGGTTGGCATGCATGCCATAACGGGGAGATATGGAACTATTTTTTGATGAAAAAGTCAAGCCGAAAGCGCTTTGTGAACACACTTTTTACGAATTTCAGGCTTTTACTCGCGTTCTGAACCATCTGCGTAACTCAGGGAGCACATCGCTCTCTGGCGATAAATGAACCTCCGGGTGACCCGCCAGCCAGTCCAGTACTTCGCTGTGAGCACCGGCCGGAACGGCACACCAAGCAGCGGGGAACATGCGGAAGGCATCGAGGTCGTTCTGCCCATCGCCCATAATAAACATATTTTCTTCGCGCACTTGCCAGGCTTGCCGTACCTGTTCCAGAGCGGTTCCTTTGGTATATCGCGCGTCTGCAAAGCGCATGTAACGCCCGGCGCGCTGGATGGTGTGCCCCGCTGCCACCAGCGGTAACAGGTGCGGGATGATGGCATCCATCGTCGGGCTGTCGAGCGCCTCGATGGAGAGCGGATCGTCTGCTGCCGATTCCCACTGCAGGTGTGGGTGGGTTCGGCGTAGCTCTGCCAACAGGCTATGCAGGTGGGGGCTCAGGGCTGCTCTCAATTCCGTATTGTGACGGTGGCAGAGCTCGTTGTGCTCCAGAGCAGGGTAGAGCCGACCGTCTGCTCCGGCTTGGTATACATAGCGCTCGCAAGTGCAGATAAAGTCCGGTAGTACGGGGCTACACGGCAGTATTTCCTGTAGAAGGTAATTAAGCGAGCGCCCGGTATTGATTCCCCAGCGTACGCCGTGTGCACGCCATGCTGCCATCTGTTCGAAAAAGTCGGCAGAAATCGGGCTGCCGGTTGTTTGCTGCAGAGTGCCGTCGTAGTCCAGCGAGACGAGCCAACTGCAGTCGCCCGTAAAAGGAGCAGCAATGCCTGGGGGAATGCTGCCCTCTGCTATAGTAGCAGGCATCATTTACGGCGCTGCTTGCGGCCGTTATTGTTACGGCGGGGCTTTTTGTTCTGCTGCTGATTGGCCTTGGGTTTATCTGCCGGTTTTGCTTTCTGTTCGGCGGTGAGGTTGGCCGAGGCGGAGGGATAGGTCTTGGGAATGACGACACCGGCGGCAAGCTGTGCTCCCAGTTTGGTGTTCAGGTCAACCTTGTAGTTGTGGTTTTCGCAACCATCGGGCAAGGCTTCTTCGGGCGTACGCATGTGGATTTCCACTCGGCGGTTAAGTGCCTGTTGTTCACGGTCACCCTTTTTGTCTGCCAAGGGGGTGTTGTCAGAACATGCTCTGATGTAGACGTTGTCTGTCGGAATTTTGTTCTTGCTGAGCCAGTCTCGTACGGCGGCTGCACGCTGCATGGAGAGCAGGGCATTGTAGGAGTCTCCACCGATACTGTCGGTGTGACCCTCAATGATGAAGCGGGTTTGGGGATTTTTCTGAATGAGGGCTGCAAGCTGTAGCATGGTGATACGAGCAGCGCTCTTGAGCTTGCATTCATTGAACCCGAAGAGTAGGTCTGAGCCCAGTCGTGCTACGCCGGAGGATGCACCGAGGTTGCTTTCCCCGATGAGCTGTTCCAGAGTGCGGGTATCGCCGGGCAGATCGGTATTCATGCCTTCCTTGGCAGTGGAGGAAAGGTCAGACATAGCCGTGCCTTCTGCCCCGGGAATTTCCTCGAGCTGAGCCGTGGCGTTAATCATGACCTCATTGCTGTTAATGGGGGTAGGTTCCGGCATGGCCAGTGTTTCGGCAGAGAATGCCTCGACTGCCAACAAATCCTCTGTGATTTCGCCCGGTTTGAGCTCTTCTGCTTCGACCGGCGACTGCACGCCGGCTGTGGGTTCCGGTACGGATAAGTCAGTTGGGCCCGGTGCCAGAATGAGTTTTTCTACATTGGCATCCAAGATGTCAGTGATTTCCTCGGGTTCCGGAATCGTTACGATTTCCGGCTTGGCATTCGGATCTTCTATGATTTGCTTGTCGTCAGCCTTTTCTGCTTTTTCGTCCGGAGCTTTGCGCACAATGACACGCTCGCGGTTGTCCTGCACTTTGGGCTTACTGTTGATGACTCGCATCTCAAAAGTGATGATGGAGGGCACATAGTGATACAGAACGGCGTAAACGATGACGGAGGCAAAAGCCGCTCCTAAAGCAATGGGCAACATGGAGCGCTGTCGGGTGAGCTCGTAACCATTGCGCTTACGGTTGCCGTTGGTTTTTCGGCCGGAAGCACGTGCTGTAGTGAACTTGTCTGGAAGGGATGATGATGAATGAAACATGGACTCGGTAATAGTCTATCAGAGCTGACTGTCTGAGGTTAAAAGGGGACGGGCGGGCACATGAACATGCGGTGTATCAAGTGCGGTTATAAAGGTATCGTTGAGCCAGTGAACAATGGCTGTAGAAGTGTTGTCCTCGTCTGTCAGGAGCCTCGCTTCGATAGCAGCAGCGCGTTTTTTTGCGTTTTTATCGGGACAGATGTTGCGGGTGAGAGCGTGCGGGGCGTCTGTATGGTTACGCAAAGTCCAGAGTTCTCGGCAATCGCACGGTAACTGGCGGAAGATTGTCACGGCGTCTTCGAGTGTGCAGATGGGGTTGTCCTGAACCAGATTGACAATAAGGACGGGAAGATTTCGGTCGAGCTTGGCGGCACTTTCCACCGGTGCTACGTCAAAACACTCGAAACCTACGCTGCTGTTGATGCGTAAGTCCATAAGCCACAGCGTGGCGAGTGTGAGCGGCGAGTCGGGCATGGTGCGGGTGAGCGACTCTCTGAGCGAGGCGTATGAGTCAATGGAAATAAGCCCCTGAATGCGAGGGTCGCTTGCGGCTGCCTGCAGCATGAGCCCGGCCCCATAGCCCTGACCGACTCCTACAATGACCGGGGTGCTTTTGCCACTGCGCTTTATCAGTTCATTGATGAGCAAGGGAACATCTGCGCTTTCTCGCAGGCCGTGAGTGCAGTAGCGACGACGATTGTCCTTGCCTCGGGGCTCCCAGAGCACGCAGGTTATACCGGCTGCAGTGAGGGTTTCTGCCAGTGGTATGGCTGAGCGGATGCCGTGGTCCCAGTCCACGCAGATGAGTGCATAATCGATGGCCCCCAATCGGTCGGCCTTGTTGACGGCTAAGTCGCCGACGATACTCAGCTGGCGGGATGATTCTTCGCCATCTTTTTCTGCAATGGCAGCCAGTATTTCGTTGCCGTCCCAGCCGGTGAATGTAAATTGCTGAAGCTTAATTCCAAGTGTTTTCTGCGGAACGGTCGAATATCCGGCGTATGATTTGTTAATGGGTTCCAGTACCGGCTCCGTCATATCGGAGATGTAGTTCCACAGACACACGGCCCACACCACCAGAGCAGGCAGTATGGTAAGAAGTAACAGCAAACGCATGGTGCGGAAAAACTTCATTGGAACCGTAGCCATTATAGCAATTCCTGTGTCATTCTGCAATGCAAAATCCTGTCAATTTTACATCAACCCACGCAAAGAGAAAAAAGCCAAGAGAGTGTTTCTGCCAACTTGCCGGCGCAGGTGAGGAAGTCCTGCCAATAGCCACTTAGACTGATGAAGTTAAAGAACCTCAACAGGAGAACGAGCCCTGCAATGTTGGCAATGATGACGATGAGCAACGAAAACGTGATGCCGTTCTCCAGAATATCGGGTTGCTCTCTCGGTATCACCCAGATTGTCCAGTAGATGTGGAAGCACCACCAGAACCCGACACCACCGAAGAACCAAGGAGTGATGCTGTCCTCGGGAAGGAAGAGGCCGACAACCCAGGCAAACAGCACCCATACCAGCATCCACAGCGGCACGAAGTAGGGTGCCAGGGCAATATAGGTATTGTCCTTATCGGTCTCGATGTAGCCGCCATCCAAGTCAACGCTCACGGAGCTGATTTTGCCGAAGCAGGTCAGGGCTGCCAGCGCATGGGTAAGTTCGTGCCCCAGCACGTAAAAATACACCAGAATAGGGGTAGCAAATTGGGCGATGATGAGTGCTACGAAGGTAAAGATACCCAGTAGTGTGAAGTAAATCGGGGCACTGAGCCAGAACCCGACATCGGCAGCTGTTGTGGGGAGCGCATGGTATACCTGCAGAGCCAAGGCATATACCATAGTTATCGAGAGCGGCAGCAGCAGAAGTGTGGCGATAAGCAGGCGAATGACGCGCTTGCTCCCGCTGATGGGGACGATTTGTGGCGCGGTTTCGTCGTACTCCTCATCAGCAGCCTGTCCCGGGGTGTAGGTTACGCTTACGCTGTGGCGCCAGAGTGCTCCGTACGACGTGGCGTTCTCGAGTTGGTTGAGTCGCCTATGCGCGTGTTGCCACATGTTCATGTGCTGTGGCTCAACGGGCTTTGCGGGTGTGTCGACACGCCAATCCCCGAACTCCCGCTTCGTGGACGATGTGGGAGCAGTACGCTGTGCCGGGCTTTGGCGTCGGTTGGTCATGAGTTGGCGGGTGGCGTGGCTGCCGGGCGGATATCCTGAATTGACATGGAGACGGTGGTGCGCCCGCGCCATACGTTGCGGTCAATGGTGAAAGCTATATCCCAAGGCGGGTCGGGCAGTCTCACGTGTCCCCCGTTGAAGTACATGGCATCGCACTCGTACGTTCCCTGACGCAGGCTGAGCTTCAGGTGGTTGCCCTGAAGGTGGCGAGGGGCGTCCGAGAGCATGACATTGCGGCTCATGAAGATGGGCTGAGGATTGGAGTTGCCGAAGGGTTCCAGCAGCTCATAGTAGTCCAACAGGTCGAGGGTGAGTTCGCTGAAGTTCACTTCCGCATCGATATTCAGGCGTGGCTTGAGTTGTTCCTCGGAACTGTTGTTGCTCACGAAAGCGTCGAAGGCATCGCGGAAGCTATCTATCATTTCTTCGCGTATGACCAGACCTGCTGCCATTTCGTGACCGCCGCCGGATACGAGGGTGTCGGCGCAGGCGTGTATGGCTCTCACCAAGGATATGCCCGGTACAGAGCGGCCGGAGCCTTTGCCCAGTCCGTTTTCGTCGAGCGATATGATGAAGGTCGGCTTGTGGTAGCGACGCATGAGCAGGGATGCAACTATGCCCACCACTCCCGGGTGCCATGTGCGTGAGCCCAGTACAATTACTCTGTCGCGAGCAGGGGAGAAGTCGGCGGCTTCGAGCATGGCTGTAGCCTCTGCGCGAATCTTCTCTTCTTCATGCTGGCGGGCTCGGTTGTGAGCCTCCAGACAATGAGCCAATTGCACGGCTCGATCGCTGTCGCTGGTCATGAGTAGTTCCAGTGCATCGCGGGGGGAGTCCATTCGCCCGGCTGCATTCAGACGGGGACCGATGCGGAAGGAAACGTGGCTGGCGTTCGGTAGGGTTCGCAGGCCGGTGACTTCATTGATGGCCTGTATGCCGATGTTGCCACCGCGTGCCATCACTTTCAGCCCGTGGCGTGTGAGCAGGCGGTTTTCTGCTACCAGTGGCACAATATCAGCAACTGTGGCTATGGCTACCACATCCAGATACTCTTTCAGGTCGAAATCAAGCAGGCGACGTCGCTTGAGCATGGCGTGTGCCAATTTGAACACAACACCTGCGCTGCAAAGGTAGGTCAGGGGACTATCGGGCTCGAGTTTGGCATTCACTACAGCCACTGCCGGCGGGCGTCCCAAGGGGCTTGCTTCGTGGTGGTCCAGCACGATGACGTCGATTCCGATGCCATTCAGATAGGCAACTTCTGCCACGGAGGATGTGCCGCAGTCTACAGTAATCAGCAAATGCGGTTTGCCACCACACTGTTCGATAGCGTGGTTGATGCCATCATCGCTCAGGCCGTAGCCTTCCTGCGTGCGCACGGGTATAAAGCATGTGGGGCTTAACCCATATGCTGTCAGAATGGTATGCAGTAGCGTGACGGAACTCACGCCGTCAACATCATAGTCGCCATAGATGCATATCCGCTCGCCGTGATCTACTGCGCGGAAGATGCGCTCAACGGCGGCATCCATCTCCCGCATATCAAAAGGGTCACCTAAATCGGCTAATCGTGGCCGTAGGAATCGTTCCGCCATTTCCCGGCCGCAGATGCCCCTTTGCGACATTATTTGTCGAACCAGCAAAGGTAGCTGCTGATTCAGTTCATCGCCGTAGTCCACACCTCCGTCCGTCGGGCGTAATTCCCAACTGAACTTCGTACTCATGACACAAATCTACCATGTCGTGCCCCGCTAGTCAAGATGGAATCGTGTTAATCGGCGCTAAAGTCTCGTTGGATGGCAGATTTCGGGGTAGGGGATAAAGAAGAAGGACACTGCCAATCAGCAGTGTCCTTCGGGTTAAATGTGTGTGTTTGGTTCGGTTTCTTACGCCTTGAGTGTAGCACCCTCCTTAGCGTCGATTGCCTTCTTGGCCAGCTCGAACACTGCCTTGAAAGCCTCGGGGTTGGCAACAGCCAGCTCGGCGAGGGACTTGCGGTCCAGATCAACGTTAGCGGCCTTCAGACCCTCCATGAAACGAGAGTAGGTAAGACCAAGGGGACGCACGGCGGCGGAGATACGAGCGGTCCACAGACGACGGAATTGACCCTTCCTCTTCTTGCGGTCGCGGTACTCATACTGCCATGCTTTGTAAACAGCATCCTTAGCGTAGCGATAGAGCTTGCTGCGGAAACCGCGGAAGCCCTTGGCGCGGAGCAGGATGCGCTTGCGGCGGGCGCGAGAAGCCGGCCCATTTGTAGCACGTGCCATATTTTTGTATCTTGTATATTGTGAGCGGACTGTTCTTCCTCACCTCCCTGCAGTCTCGTCCGTTCTATCCGCGGCGAATAATACGCCGGGCAGGCTGCATGAAGGGCGCCCGATTTGCGGGCGGGGCTGGCTTGTGGCCATGTTCCTCGGCTTAAGCGAAGGGCATGTTCTGCTTAACGGCCCAAACCTGGGTGGCGTCTACCAGAGCGGGTTTGCCCAGAGCGCGCTTGCGCTTGCTGGACTTCTTCTGGAGGATGTGACGCTTACCCTGCTTGCGACGCAGAACCTTGCCCGTGCCGGTCACCTTGAAACGCTTGGCGACAGCCTTACGTGTCTTGTTGATACCACCTTTGCGGGTCATGGTGCAGAGAGTATACGCCTAAAATTTGATTTGGCAAGAAAAATATCTGTAAAAATGTAATTTTTTTTATCCCCAAAGGAACTTTTGCTGCTGTAATGGTAGAATACATCAAGTCGGGGTGAGAATGTGCGTGTTAAAAAATCCCGTTTTTATTCCATGGTGTCGATTTTTCTTGACGCGCGTGCCTGTTTTGTGGTAGTCTGCCATCAACAAATCGGGTGCATTGTACCCTCAACAGATTTTAATATTATGAAACCTGCAACATTCAACTGCACAGTACTGCGCGACGGTCACCAGTCGCTGGCTGCCACACGTATGGCTACCGAGCAGATGCTCGAAATCGCCCCCATTCTCGACACGATGGGCTTCTCTGCCCTCGAAACCTGGGGTGGTGCCACGATTGACTCCGGTCTGCGATTCCTGGGCGAGCTGCCCTTCGACCGTCTGGACACCCTCAAGAAACTCGCTCCCAAGACCCCGCATATGATGCTGCTGCGCGGTCAGAACATGGTGGGTTACACCAACTACGCCGATGACGTGGTGGAGGCTTTCGTGAAGACCAGTGCCAAGCACGGTATGAACATCTTCCGTATCTTCGACTGTCTGAATGACCCGGAGAACATGCGCACTTCCATCCGCGCTGCCAAGGAGGCCGGTGCTACCGCTCACGGTACCATCTGCTACACCACTTCTCCCGTTCACAACCTCGAGTATTTCGCCAACCTGGGCAAGAAGATTGCCGAGATGGGTGCCGACGGTATCGTGATTAAGGACATGGCCGGTCTGATTCCCCCGAGCGAGACTGCTGCTCTGGTAGAGGCCATCAAGAAGAGCACCAACCTGCCGGTGTGGATTCACACCCACGACACCGCCGGTCTGGGCGCCGGTGCTTATGTTGCCGGTATCAATGCCGGTGCTGACGCCGTTGACTGCTCCATTGCTCCCTTCGCTAACGGTACTGCTCAGCCCGACTGCATGCGCATGCTTGCTCTGCTGAAGGGCTACGAGCGTTGCCCCGAGGTTGCCGATGACTTCACCGACAAGCTGACCAAGATTTCCGGCATGTTGCAGCCCATCTACGAGAGCCTGAGCCGATTCACCAGCCACAAGAATGAGATTGTGGACAGCGCTACTCTGCTTTACCAGGTTCCCGGTGGTATGCTCTCCAACTTCCGTAACCAGCTCAAGGAGCTCAACATCATGGACAAGTTCGACGAAGTGATGGCTGAGATTCCTGTGGTTCGCAAGGCCCTCGGTTGGATTCCGTTGGTAACTCCCACCTCTCAGATTGTGGGTTCTCAGGCTGCCTTTAATGTGAAGTTCGGACGCTGGAAGCAGATTACCCCGCAGACCATGGACGTGGCTCTCGGCTACTATGGTCACACCCCCGCCCCCGTGGATCCCGAGCTGCAGGCTGAGTGTGCCAAGCGCTCCGGCAAGCAGCCCATCACTTGCCGCCCCGCTGACCTCATCAAGCCCGGTATGCAGGACCTGCGCGACAAGCTTACCGCCAAGGGTATTCCCGCTACTGACGAGAACTGCGTGATTTACGCTATGTTCCCGCAGCAGCTCGAGGACTACTATGCTGGCAAGCGCCCCGAGCCCCCCACCGCCAAGAAGGAGGAGAACTTCGGCGCTCCCGTGGCTCTGTCCACCGTTGGCGTTTCCGCTGCCATTTCCGGCCGCGACATGAAGCTCAACATCATGGGCCGTGTGTACGACGTACACATCGAAGAGAAGTAATATTACTCCGCAAAGCTGATTTCAGTCCCCCGTTCTGCCGATTCGGCGGAGCGGGGGACTTGTTTAGGGCTTTTGTGTGACAGAATCTGCACGTTTTTCTGCTTGATGGCGAGTGCCTCTATATGCTAGAGTATTGTCAATAGAAGTAGCATATGAAGTACCTTCTCTTATTGTTATCACTGTGCGTTTGTGCCTGGGGGCTGGAGCCGACCGAGGTGGCTGTTGTGTACAATGCTCAGTCTGAGTTCAGCAAGGCTGCAGCCATGCGTTACTGTCAGGTGCGTCGTATACCCCGTGATCAACTGTTACCTCTGAACGGGGTGGCTCGAGGGAATATCAGTCGCGAGGATTTCAATGCTTCTATTGTGAAATATCTGCTGGTCGAGGGGCATAAGCGCGGACTTATGTGGCCCAGTGGGCCGCGCAATGGGCGCAAGCTGATGCGAGCGATGGTGTTGATGCCTGATATCCCATTGATGGTGAAAGAGACGATGATAAATGGTAAGCCGGCCGGAACAGGACTTCGAAGAACCGAGGCTGCTGTTGATGCTGAACTTATGCTGCTGGGGGCTGAGTTCCCGACTGTCGGAATGGGTAAGAACCTTTTTTATAAAAAAGAGTTTCCCGCGAAAGATGCCAAATCTTCCATCATGATGGTCTGTCGTATAGATGGTCCCGATGAGGCCTGTATTTACCGCATGATCAATGAGCCTGTGAAAGTGGAGAAAAAGGGGCTATGGGGCTGGGTTGTTACAGATAATGGCGGACCTTATAAAGCAGGGGATGCTATGATAACCGAGGTGGCACGCCTTGCGGGAGAGCATGGCCAACCTCTTTTCAACGAAACTTCTCGCGCAACTCTGCCGGATGCGTTTCCGCTCATGCAACAGGTTATCGCCTACTTCGGTTGGTACACTCGCTCAGCGAATGGGCCTTTCCACCCGAATGCGCCTGCTGATTTTAAATTGGCCAAAGGGGCTGTAGCATGTCACCTTCACTCATTCAGTGCAATTGACATCTACAATGGAGTAAGCTGGGTGAGTGCTCTGATGAAACGAGGTGCCTGTGTGACTGCCGGTAATGTGGCCGAGCCGTATCTCAACGCTTGCTTGAATTATGGGGTATTCTATGAGCAGTTGCTGGCAGGCAAACAGGTGGCCGAGGCGGCATTGGTGGCAAGTCCGACTGTGAGCTGGCAGTGTATCGTGCTGGGGGATCCTCTTTACCGTCCATTCCCGCCCAAGCCCAAACTTGACAGAGAGGACCCTTATGTCATATGGCGGAATATGAGGCGGCGTGCCGGTGATTCTTTCCGTGCATTGCAGTTAGCCGTTGAGCAGAAAATGAGCTCTCACAACGGGGCTTTGTATGCTGAAATGTTTGCCTGGTATTGTACAGAAGCGAAACAGTTTGACACGGCACGCGAATATTTTGCGCTTGCTGCTAAGCGTCATTACAAAAAGCCGGATAAGATTCGTGCGCAGCTCCTGCAAGCGTCCACAACTGCTGCTGCGGGAAATCGCGAACGAGCATGGAAGTTGTATGAGAAGATGATGTTGGACTATGATTCTTCTCCTTATCTGAAGGCTATCAAGGCGACGGCAGAACCCTACCGTCCGAAACCGACTCCTACTGCCGACGATAAAAAGGGCTCCACCAATGGGGAGCCCGTAAAATAATTATATAAACCGACTTTATCAGTCTTGGTCGGTCTTTTTCATTAATTCGTGAGCAGACTCGAACACAATAGCAGGGTCTGCTCCCTTCTTCTTCAACTCTTTCAGTATGGCATTTCGCAGAGCCACGGCGGCTTTGAATGCTTCTGTGCTGTTTTCGTACTGCCTGTCAGCAAAATATTTCACAAACTGCTTGCCTTGGCGTCTTAATGCCAGTCGCCATCCTTGAAACGCCGTCTTTTTATAGGTGTATCGCGAGATGTTTTTTGCCCTCATGATTAAAAATTGAAAATAGTTTCCTGAGGCGATTATAGCATTTTTCTGTTTTTTTGCAAGCTTAAAAACAGAAAAATAACAAAAAATTAAGCGCGCTCACCCAGCATGGTGCGTACTTTCTGCCAACATAGAGCAAAAGTATCTGCAAAGTCTTGCGGCCTTCGCTCGAGCCATGCGTCGATAAGTGCAGCCGGGAAGGGAAGAACGCCCTCGATCTCTGCAGCAGGGAAGGATATTCTGCCATCCTGCAGGGCTGCATAAATGGCGACGTGTTCGAACCCGGTCTGTTCGCTGGGCAACAGGTTACCCACATGAATGAGCTTGGCATCATTTATGCCCAGCTCTTCGCTCAGTTCGCGGCGTGCAGCGCTTTCGTACTCTTCTCCGGCATCGAGGTGACCGGCGGCAGAGGAGTCCCACACCCCGGGGTGGCGGTCTTTGAGCATGGAGCGTTTCTGCAGCAGGCAATCGTAGTTCTTGTTGAATACCAGCACATGTACAGCTCTGTGTATAATGTCGTTGTCGTGAACTTCACGGCGTGTGGCCTGGCGTACAACGTGGTCATTCTCATCAACTACATCGAAAAGCTCATCGTCTTTCTGAGCTATATCCGAGAGCGGGTGCGGGTCGTAGGCGCGCGTCAGATGTACCCATTTCTCCAAGCCCAGCTCCTCGGGGCGCGCTGTGGGGCTTATACCGACTGCTGCTGCAACTTCCGGCCACGGCGGGGTGCTCGGTAACTGCTTATGCATTTGCTTGCGCCGCTGGGCAAAGCAACGGCGCATGAGCTCATCCATAAGTCGGTGGTCGTAGGGTGGCAGCGAGCGCGAATCACGCGGGGTGAGCAGCATGACGGTAGAATCAATCTTGGGGCGCGGCGAGAATGCCTCGGGCGGCACGGTCTTGAGTGCTTTCGGCTCCCAATCCATCTGTATGCGCAACGAGAGCAGGCCGTAGGCATCATCTCCCGGTACTGCCAGAATGCGGTCGATAAACTCTTTCTGCAGCATGACGACCGCTCGCTCGCAGGCGCAGGGCGAAGTCAGGAAATTGGCAAGAATGGCGCCACCGGCAGAGTAGGGCAGGTTGCCCATGAACTTAACCGGTTTTTCGGCAAAAAGTCGGCGGGGATCCCAAGTGGCTCCGTCGGCGTGGTGCACTTCAACATGCGGGGAATCCTTCCAGCGGTTGGTTTGATACTCTGCCAGACGGGCATCGAACTCTACCAGAATAAGCTTGCGACACAGCGGAACCATATGCTCGGTGAGGGCACCGGTACCGGGACCTACCTCAACAACACAGTCCTCGGGCTGAATATCGAGCTGGCTTACAATCCAACGGGCTATGTTTTCATCGATGAGGAAATTCTGCCCCAAGGACTTGGAGGGCGTTACGTTGAAATCATTCAGTACCTCGTGAATCTGCGCAGCTTTCATGGATGCGTTATTCTAGCCCGAACACGTCTGAAATGCAAGTGATTATTCAAAATCGCCATGAATTCATGCAATGAACAGACAAATCGCAGTTGGCTTCCCTTTACAAGAAGCCTGAAAAATGGTATGCTTGTGGTGATATGATGGATTTGCCGATTCGCCCTCGCCGTAACAGAAAGTCAGCCGCCATGCGTGGACTGATGCAGGAGACCACACTTTCTGCCGCCAACCTGATTTACCCCATGTTTGTGCAGGAGGGAACCGTGAATTCCCCCATTGAATCCCTGCCGGGCTGTACTCGCTGGTGTGTGAATGATATTGCTGCTGAGTGTCGCCGGTTGTATGAGCTGGGGATTCCCTGTGTAGACCTTTTTGCCGTGGTGCCCGAGGAGAAAAAGGATACCGCCGGTACAGAGGCATGGAATCCCGATGGTGTGGTACCGCGTGCCATTGCCGCTATCAAAGCCACAGTTCCGCAAATGCTGGTGATGACGGATGTCGCGCTCGATCCCTTCAATACCTATGGGCAGGACGGCATTGTACGTGAGTATGCCGATGGCTCCTACGAAATCCTGAATGATGAAACGGTAGAGGCCCTCTGCCGTCAGGCGCTCTGCCATGCCCGTGCCGGTGTCGACATTATTTCCCCCAGTGATATGATGGACGGGCGCATTGCAGCCCTGCGCTCTGCGCTCGATGCCGAGGGCTATACCGGGGTTTCTCTGCTCAGCTATACGGCCAAGTATGCCTCGGCTTATTATGGCCCGTTCCGTGGTGCTTTGGGGAGTGCCCCCAAGTTCGGTGACAAGAAAACATACCAGATGGACCCCGCCAATGTGCGCGAGGCTCTGCGCGAAGCTGAACTCGATGTGGCAGAAGGTGCCGATATGCTTATGGTGAAGCCGGCTACTCTGTATTTGGATGTCATTCGTGAGATGCGCCAACACACACACCTTCCCATTGCTGCCTATCATGTGAGCGGAGAGTACCTGATGGTGAAGGCTGCTGCGGCCTCCGGTTGGCTCGATGAGCGGGCCTGCATGATGGAAGCTCTGCTTTCCATTCGCCGCGCCGGGGCTGATATGATTCTGACATACGCTGCTCCGCAGGTGGCTGAGTGGCTGAAGGAGGGCTGATGCGCCCTTACTGAGTTATGAGCAGCAAATCAAAAGTCATGAGCATGCTGCGCGCGCTGGGGTGCCGTCCGGACAGCGTGTTGATTGTGCTTGTGCTTGTGTTGTCTGCTCTGCTCATGTTGCACTATGGCGGCTCTACCCCGGGTGTCAATATTGAGACCGGGCAAGAGCTCTACCATGAGCCGGAGGAAACAGCGAGCGCTCCGCCGGAGGATATCCCGAAAGCCGGGCCTCCGGTTCGCTTTCTCATGTACAATGTGCAGAACTACTTCGTACCCGGCGAGAAGAGCCGTTCTCGCTATGTCACTCGAGCTAAATCAGTAAAGTCTCGGAACGCTGTGGCTGAAGTGATTGCCTCCGCCTCTCCCGAAATAGTGGGGTTAATTGAGATAGGAGGTGAGAATGCACTGGCTGACCTGCAGGAGCGTCTGTCAAAGCTCGGACTTGAGTACCCGTATTCCTATGTGTTGGAGCGCCGAGGTGAAGACCGAGCTCTGGCGATTTTGTCGGTTCACCCGATTGTGCAGAATAACTCCGTTGCAGATATGTCTCTGCAAGGGCAGCGGAACCGTAAAATGTTGAGGGGTATTCTGGATGTCACAATTGAACTCAAGGACGGCCGTCGGTTCTGTATTGTGGGGGCTCACCTTAAATCGAGAGTTGCGACGGATGCCGAGGCTGCTGAGCACCTGCGTAGTCGCGAGGCATGTACTCTTGCCGTGTATCTCAACGAGAAGATGAAGCGTAACCCGGCTCTGCCTGTGTTGGTGTATGGCGATTGGAATGACGGACCTTCAGACTTTTCCCTGAGCGTGCTTATACGTGGAATCGGTAAAGACAGTGCGCTCACTCGTCTGCAACCGCAGGATACACGAGGACACGGCTGGACCATATACTACGAGGAGGGAAAAGAGTACTTCTCGTTTGACCAGATATTTGTGAACAATGAATTGCGCGGTCGCCGCGGTCGCCGTAGTAAATGCGGTATAGTTGATTGCCCGGCGACGACAGTCGGCAGTGATCACCGCGCAGTGTGGTGTGAACTGCGCTGAACTCCCTTCGTTAGTTACGTTTGGTGCCCGGTGCCAAGTAGTTGAACTTGCGGATGTTGTCTGCCCAGTTGGCAAATTGCTCGGCGCGCTTACCCGGTCCGATGGTACGGGTGTTTTCACCGGGGGGCTCCGGCCATGCTGCTATACGGTCAGCAAGGTCCGCGGCTTCCTTAAATTGCTCTCCTCGCATCAGCTGGGCAATGGCACCCGAGGAGGCAAAATAGAGTACAAACCACTGTTCCTCTGTCGGGGTATCTGCTGTAGGAGATTGTGCCACTCGCTCAATCAGGTACATGTAGTCGGCTATAGCTTGTTCTCTTTTGTTGGCGCGAGCCAGTAGAGATGCATGCTGCAGTCGGGCTCGGGTTTGCCAAGCCTCGGGCAGGGGAGAGAGCTCAAAAATACGATTATTGGTTTCCAGTGCCTCGGCAATTCCTTCGGGGGTGCCACGCAGGGTAAGTTCATGAGCCTGAATACTGAGCGCCAGAGCTCTCTCGGTGATGGTGAGTGAGTTGTCGCGCAGAACCTCGGCGAGGACAATCTGAGCTTCTTTTCCTCGGTTAATCCATGCCAGCACGCGGGCCTGCAGCATGAGCGCCTTGTTGCGGTAGGGCGATTTGATTTCTGCCGCTTCTTTGAAAAATTCTGTCGCACGGGTGAGGTTTTCCAGAGAACTGAGCCGCTCGGCCTGACGCCCGCAGAGCAGTAGGACTCGGGCTTTCAGTTCGCTGTTCGTCGCATTCTCTGCCAACTTCTCCAGCATTTGCATGGATTCAACATGGCGGCCGGCTTCCGACAATCTGTAGGCAAGGTTAATGGTGAGAATATCGCGCACTTCTGCGGTTTCGGTGGTCTTCACCGCCTCGGTGAGCAGGTCGATGGCTGACGGTACATCTTCGCCGGCAAGTTTAAGTTTTTCGACAGCATGAATGAGCAGGGCATGGTAGCGAAGAGCCTGCTCGGTGCTCCAGTGTTTTCGTTCTTCGTTTGTGCAGGCCTGCAGGCGGGTCATGGCATCTTGCGGTGCTGTTTGCACGTCAAGCTCTGCCAGTTGAAGTGTAATTTCAATTTGTTCGGCCGTGGTGGGCTCCAGAAGTGTGGCGGACTCGATTTCCGCGCGTGCCTGTGCCGGGTTGCTTTTCAAGATAAGCCCTGCATGGGTCAGCAACAGTGCGCGGCGGGCTCTCACCGGCAGCTCTTTGGTGAGCAGGCTGTCAACCATGGCCTGATTTTTGCTGAGTACGGCGCTGTACATAGCATTGCTCAGGGCTGTGGACTGCAGGTCAGATGAGGCAATCTCGGCGCTTTTCAGGAACATTTCCGCCGTTGAGCTGTTATCGTGGGGGGAACAGCAGGCTTTGTAGAAGAGGTACCGCGGGTCGGTATCGTCCTGCTTCATCATATTGAGGTACAGGGTTGCCTGCGCGAAATCCCCACTCTGAATGAGCCTGCGCACTTGTTCTCCGATAATGAGTTGAGAAACCGGTTCGTTGGGCAGTTGGTTTGCTGCGGTGTTGGCCAGGGTGGAGTCCTGCTTGTTGTAATTGTTGCGCTGCAATTGCAACTGCTGGAGTACGGCCATGGCCAGTGCGGCACGGTGCGGTTTGCTCAGCTCGCTGCTCCACTCGACCAGCTTTCTGTGGGTGTATTCACTCTCGTTGAATGCTCCGTGTGTATTCAGTCGGCGGAATGCTTCATCCAGAAGCGGGGATTCGGGATTGGCCGATATGAAGAGCATGAGCGTTTCTTCGCCCTTACCTTCATCATCCTCCATCTCCTCCTCATCCTCGATTAGCTCTTCTGTGGCATCACTTTTATTTGCTCGTGCAGCGGCAGCTTTATCGTAATAAATTTCCGCCAACGCCAAGCGTGCTCGCTGTTTCATGATGAGGGGAACAGTCGGGTTTGATTCCATCTCCCTACAGGCGTTGATTGCCTGTTCAAACTGCTTCTGACGACGGAACTCCTCAATATTCAGCAAGTCAACCACCGATTGCAGCCCGGCATCCTCGGTGGCAAGTGCACGCAGCGGTTCCAGGGTAGAGACATCGCCGTGGGTGGTGTAGCGCAACTGGTGCTCGGCCAGTGCAGCCTGTGCCAGCGTGGCGATTTCCTTGTTGGGGCAGGCTGTCAGCGGGGCGACATATTCCACGAAATCCAGATAGGGGCTCATCCATGCACAGTAGAGTATGCCCTTGGCGGCATAGGGGAAGAACACGCTGTCGCTTTCCACCTCACGGAACATGTTGACGGCTTGCGGCAGGCGGTTCAGTTCGACAAGGGCTCTGCCCTTCCAATACATCGCTGCCGGAGAGTGCGGGGCCAGTTGCAGTTCTGCGAGTGCCTCAGTCGCTTTGCCCTCCCGGAGCAGCTGTTCTGCCACGGCTATGTCTTCCCCGGCTCTGCAGCTGAGAGCCAGACCAATGAAAGCGGTCAGAAATCGGAGTTTGTTCATATGCATTGTATTTGCGTGGCTTTACAGGAATGGTTATGGAGCTTGTGTGCCGACGGATTCTTGGGTCCAGAGAAAGAGATTGATATAGCGCATACCTGAGGCGGTGAGAGCAGCTGTCTTGCTGTTGCCTTTCACGCGGTTGACGGTAACATTCTGTTGCAGCGTGGGGCAGGGCTTGCAGCGCACCACGACAGGGGTGGTCACTTCTTTGTCAGATGGGTAAATGGCAATGGGAATTCCTTCCTGAGTGAAAGCTATTTCCAGCGAGCGGGGGGCTTTCCCCCAACTCCCTTTATACAGGAATGGGTGGCGTCGCAGCAAATCCATTGTGCCGCGACGGGGTACAGCCACTCGATAGTGCTCCTTCAGGCGGCTGAAATAACGGCTCAGGGAGAAAGGCTGCCCGTTCTTACAGGCCAGCAACACATCGGCTCCATTGAATCCGACGAGGTTCAGGCCATTGAAGAGCCCATGTTTATTTTCGGGCGGTGTGACTATCAGGTCGTAGCACGAGTTAATCATCAGGCAGATTTCCAAGTGCAGGTGGGCACGGGTTTTATTCAACCCCACGCCACTGTAACCGAGAGTGCCGATTTTATCGCGGGGGGTAACGTGTTGTCCTTCTCGGCAACTCACTGCGGCCAAGTGGGCATACAGGCTGTAAATCGTGCCCTCGGGCAGGCGGTGTGCTATGACGATGTAACGACCGTAATTGCTCTTGCGCGGATCGGCACTTACATAAGCTACGATTCCCGCTGCGATGGGGCGTATGTCATCGAGCGGTTCGTTGTTGGTATCTCTGCGTATGGGCTTTACGTCTATGCCCTCATGCATGCGACTGTAGTATATCTGCCCATCACTTGCACGGAAGGGATTGCGCACCATTCCCCAAGTGCCACCCTGCCAAGGGGTGCTCTTCACGCCCTCGAAGTCGCGGTCAACATACATGAAGTAATCGTCACCTCCCGTGCTGTAGAGTGATCGATTGTCTGTCGGTAGTTGGAACACGACATTCTCTGCTGCCATGCTGAAACATGGCAGCAGTACGCAGAGCAGTGTATACAGCAGGCCGCGCATGGCTTAACCGTATATTTCGCCTACTGTTCGTCCGGTGAAGTCCTTGGTCTGGTTCTTCACATCCTCCGGCTTCTTGGGCAGCGGGCGCGGGTTCTTCTTCTTAAATCTCTTCTTTTCGAGTTCGGGGTCGATGGGGTCGACTGACTCGGCAATCATCTTCAAATCATAGCCGTTCAGGCCACTCCAGATAACCAGCACACCATCATTGACCGGGGCGATGCGCATGGGCTGCATGGCAAGCCCGTTCACAACCGGCAGCATAAGCATGCCACTCTTTTCAATGGTGTTGTAGTAAAGTCGATTGCGCCACTCCTTCTTAGCGTAGAGGGTAATGCCGTAAGAGCCATCGGGGTTGAGGTGTGACTGGAACTTTTCGAAATGATCCAGCGACATGATGGGCATGCGGGTATAGGTTACACCCTTGAACTTAACAATCATGCGTGCACTGGCACTGTCGGCTACCTCGGATACGGTGTTGGCGTCCTGTACCAGAAAGAAGACCGGGTAGGCCTTCTGTGACTGGCAGCTACACATGACAGCAGCTGCTGCCAAAGTTGTGATAATGGAGTGAAGAATTTTCATACGCAAATGCAACGATACACCCGCAACTCTAGCATATTTTTACCCGCTTGGCGAGTCAAAAATCAGCCACGCAGGAAACTGCGGCTCGAAATGCAGTAGTGAACACCGCTCCACACGGTCAGTGCTACGCTGGACCACAGGAAAATAGCGCGCAACCATACACCACCCACGCCGATAGAAAGGCTGTGGAGCGGTTCGGGCAGGTTGCCGGCGTAACCCAAGTGCACCAAGCAGGCAATGCAGAATGCCAACTGCAGGCCGGTCTTCCACTTGCCACTGCGGTCGGCAGCCATGACAACACCCTGTTCAACAGCCAGCTGGCGCAGGCCGGTAACCAGGAACTCACGGAAGATGATGAGGATGGTGACCCAGAACGGGCACATGCCCACGTAGGTCAGGTAAATGAAGGCGGCGCTGACCAGTATTTTGTCGGCAAGCGGGTCAATCAATTTGCCGAAGTTGGTTACAAGGTTGTACTTGCGGGCCAGATACCCGTCCAGAAAGTCACTGATGGCACCCGCCACAAATGCCCACAGAGCTATGCAGTTGCCGATTGTGGTCGGTATGAACCACCAGCCCTCATACGCCACATTGTCCATGGGGCTTACGCCATCTGCTGAGGGAGCCACTCCATCCACGGCCAGTGCGATGGCAAAAACAATGACGAGTGCAATGCGAATGAGCGTGATGGTGTTCGGCAGGTTTAACATGTTCGGCGGTATTTTACCCCTGCCACGTGCGTCTTGCAAGACAAAAGATTGTCGCATGTTGACATAGAACGCAATTTTTTTCTGACTGCTTGCTCAGTTGCCGAGCTTACGAAGTATCATTTCCAGAGTTTAAACATCATCCTGTGTCATAGCTCTGCCAAAAAGAAGGAGCAGGGGGCTATTCTGACATACAATGAGCTTGCACCGGAGGTAGAATATGCTATACTTTGCGCCATGAACGCTTTTCGCATCACTATTCTTGCTCTGCTGACGATTGCCGTTGGTGTTATGATATACGTAGTGTGTGTCATGCTGCCGGGTATGCAGGCTGATCAGAAGATATACAATATCTCCCAGCAGTCGGCTAAGAATCAGCTGCAGGCCGCGGATCACCGTGAGCGTGTGAGTGGCTACGGCGAGAGTGCCGAGGCCGGTGGTCTGGCCGGTGCTGTCTCCGAGTCCGAGGAGGCTGATCGCTTGGCAGAGTCCTCCGTACACGAGGCCGAGGAGCGTGCTGTGATTGAGGAAGCCCGTCGCAAGGTTGAGAATGAGCAGCTGCGTGCTATGGAAGCCGCCGCAGCCGGCCCCAAGACTGATGGTGCCATCGGCTTGGTGACGGCATTCAATCAGGAATGGCTCTCCATTCTTTTCAAACCGGCAGTGAAGGATGTGCTCAATGAGGGTACAGTGGTGGCTGTGCGTCGCGAGGGGGTGGTGCTGTGCGAGGCTACGGTTGATTTTCTTGACGAGGAGTCCGGTCAGGTGGGTGCCACGCTGCGTCCGCAGGAGTTCGGCAAGACCCAGATGGAGGTGAAAGAGGATGCTTGGTTGCCCGTTGTGGGTGATGAGGTTATCTACTCCCCCTTTGCAAGTGCACGTGATTTGCGCCGCGAGAACTCTTTTCTGACTCCCGAACCGCTTTCCGTACCTTCTGCTTCTGAAGAGGTTCCGGCTGAACCCCAGCCCTGATATTTTTCCCTGCTATGCCTACGCGCCGTAAATCTCCGCTTTTCGACAATACCCCGACCTTCTCTTTCGAGTTTTTCCCGCCGAAGACAGAGGAGGGGGCAAAGGCTTTGCTCGATACGGTGGTGCGCCTGCAGGAGTTCCGCCCCAGCTTTGTGAGTGTGACTTACGGTGCCGGTGGTGGTTCCCGAGAGTTGACGCGCTCGGTGGTTCATGATATTCAGCAGCGTGGTATTCCTACCGTGCCGCACCTGACCTGCGTGGGGCACACTGCTGCCGAGATTGAAAAGATTCTTGAGGGCTATGCCAATGCCGGCGCCAGCGCAATTCTAGCTCTGCGAGGTGATCCCCCCCGCAATTGGACGCATTACGACCCGTCGAAGGACGCCTTCCGCCATGCGTCCGAGCTGGTGCGCTTCATTCGTGAGTGGGAGGACCGCAACCGCTTGCCCAACCGCCTGACCATCGGTGTGGCCGGTTTTTGCGAGGGTCACCCCGATACGCGCAACCGCATTCGCGAGATGGATTACCTGAAGGCCAAGCTCGATGAAGGCGCTGACTACATTTGCACGCAGCTCTTCTTCGACAACCACGCATTCTTCGATTACCGCGATCGCTGCCGACTTTTAGGGATTGATGTCCCGATTATCGCCGGTATCATGCCCGTGACCTCAATCTCCAGCATGAACCGTATGGCTGAGCTCTCGGCCGGCACCAATTTCCCCGCACGCTTGCTGAAAGCCATGCTGCGTGCCGGTGGCGACAAGTCCAGTATTGAGCGCATCGGTATCAATTACGCCAGCAACCAGTGTGCCGAACTGCTCGATGCAGATGTTGACGGCATTCACTTCTACACCCTCAACCGCTCCAAAGCTACGCTTGAGATTTACCACAATCTCGGCATTAACAACTATTTTGATGTGGATCGTATCCACATGCTCAGCAACATTTACAAATCCTGAACCATGGAAACGCAAAAGAACACCCCCAATCCGGACGAAATGCCGCTCACTCCCGAGGAAATCAAAGCCATCGGCGAGATTGAGCTCGGGCCTGCCAAGCATGAGATTTTCCTCAACAAGCACTACAAGAAACTCATTGTCGGCGGTATCGCTTTCATGGTAGTAGCCAGTGCCGCTATCGGTTACTATTCCTATAAGCAGGAGCAGAAGGAGCTCGCCGGTGCCCTCATTGTGAAGTCCATGGGCGCAGCCTCTCTGAACGGCGCACAGCAGCCTTCCGCTTACGATGCTGCTGCTCTCGCTGAAATCAACAATCAGTATCCCGATACAAACTCCGCCGAGCTCGCTCAGCTTCTGGAGGCTCTTTCCCTGTTGACCGATACTGCCAAGGCTGAGATGGCTCTCTCCCAGCTCGAATCCATGGCTGCCACCACCCAGAACACCCTTCTGCGTGCTCGCGCTTTGGCCTCTCTCGCCACCTACTACACCGGCGAGCAGAAAACAGAGCAGGCCACCGGCTACTGGAAGCAGCTTATCTCCATGCCTGCCAACCCCTACAGCGCATTGGCTTACGTTTCCCTTGGCGACTTGGCCAAGCTGAGCGGTGATATCGAGGGTGCCCGTAACTTCTACAATCAGGTGCTCAGCGCATGCCCCTACAGCCCGCTGGTGCGTCACAATGTGGTGCAGACCCGTCTGGATTTGCTCGAGGTGGATGCTCCTGTGCCCGTAACTCCCCCCGCAGAGCAGACTCCCGCCCCTGAAACTACTACACCTACTCCGGCTCCTGTAGATAATCCCTTCGGCATCGATACCTCCAATCCTTTCGGCGACACTCCCACAACTCCCACTCCCGGTGGTGAATCCGATCCCTTCGGTGGTATGAGCACCATGCCCGGTGGTTCTTTCTGATTAACCCCGCATTCATAAGGAGCAATGGGACTCTTTCAGGATAACTTCTCCATGCTCTCTGAGCTGGAACGCCTGGCTGCCATGGTGCAAGACCCGGTGCGTGTGCAGGAAATCGGGGCGGATGAGTGGCCACTGGCCATGATTGCCTGCGGTCTGGTGACCTGCAATGACCCCGACCGTCTGCAGGACAACCTGACCGCCTACGACATTTTTGCTGCCAAGGTAGCTCCTGCCGGTCGCAAGGGAAGTTTGGCTCAGCTGGTACGCTTCATCACCGCCCGCAAGGGCGATGGCTGGCGTGCACTCCTGCCTTACACTCTTGCTGAGCCCGAGCCTGTGCTCAGTCGCACCGCCGCTATGCAGCTGGCCACCCTCGCTCAGCCCGGCGCAGACGGCAAGCTCACTGGCGTGGCTGAGCTGGCTCGCCTGCTACAGACCCGTCAGGATGCCCCCGCTGCTGCGCTCGAAGCTCTGCTGAGCCTGAGCGACCTGCGCGTGCAGCCCTACCTCGAGCCCCTCTATCAGCTCGCACCCGAGCGCCTGAGTGGCATCATCGCAGCCATCAATCCGGCACCGAACCACCTGAGCTATACTTGGGTTATGGGTGCACTGGCCGCGCAGCCTGAACTGGCAGAGCCCATTACTGCACTGCTCGAGCGCATGGCTGCTGCCACCACCGTGGTGATTGACCTTGTATTGCCCATACCCACTTGGGCATATGAGAAACCCACACCCCAGCCCCTCCATGGCTGGCAGCGTGCCGAGTACTTCCCGCGCCTCCTGCCGGGGCTCTCCGCTCACCTTACCGAAGCGCAGATTCTGCGTCTTCGCTCCGCTTTTGGCGCCTGAAGTCATACTTCAGGCTTGCCAATCCCTCCCCAATAGTGTGTAATATCCGGCACACACGGCCTCGTAGTTCAATGGATAGAACGGCCCTCTCCTAAAGGGCAGATATGGGTTCGATTCCCGTCGAGGCTACTCCAAAAACACGCATTTTCATCAGCGAAAGTGCGTGTTTTTAAGTGTTTGTGCCTAACGTCAATTGATTTCATCGGCGAAATTTGTAAATATTCATGGTACAGGATATGGTACACCTTTTCTGCCCTTGAATAATAATTGCGAAACAATAACTAATATAGCTTCACTCAAAAAAAAGAAACAGCACTTGGTACGCCGTCTGGTATCAGAACGGCAAGCAAATCGTACGCTCTACCAACGTTCCCGTAAAAGGGCCCAAGGAAAAGAAACTAGCTCAGAACGCGGCTGATGCTATGGAGTCTTTGAACCTAACTATGACACTAATAATAAGAAGGGCAGAGCTGGTGCGTGGCACTACTTTAGCGTAGTGGATATTGATGGATATGGTGAATTTGATGTCAATGTTACAGCAAATAAACCGATTAACGACAAAGAAGGCAACAGGATTTACACATTGGAGCTAACAATAGAAAATCCATCCGTGCAGGGACAAGATTCCCTTTCTCAAAGGGGGCTCTCCTTGAACACGGATGGTTCTCCTAAGCGCATTCTATCAGCTTACCAGTCTTTTGTCGAGAAAGAAGTAGCCAACATCGCAGCCGATATGGCAAACGGCATGACCAGCTAATAGTACTTTCATGAAAGCACCCAACGGCAAGCCGAGTAATCTGACCGAGAGGCAATGGCTTACCGTCCGCTCTAAGGCATTCAAAAACTGGTTCGGTGACTGGGAAAATACCCAGAGAATGCAAGCAAAGTGGTGGACGAGAACGATGAGCCAGGGGTGATGTATCATGGCTCTCCTACTGCTGGTAATGAGCTTTTAATCGGACGCGCCGTGTTCCGATTTAGCCGCAGTAGCAACGACACCCGCGTTCGTCCTAACACCTCACCAATCATGGCTACCGATGAAGCAGCAATCGCAAGCGGAAAAGCTCTGAACCAGACAATAGCAAAACAGCCTGTGTCTGTCAACATTTATGATGTGAAAATTTTGGATATGTTTCTAAATAATTTGAGATACTCGGTACTTGTCCCGAGTGCCCGGACTTGCGACAAGTACCCTGATTCCCGAAAGTTCAAGGGGCGCGATGATGGGAAGCTGCGCGTGGAGGAGGTAGAACAAAATAAGGGCGTAACTGAAACCCTTGAAGCTACCCGATTCCCAAAATCGGGGCCCCAAGGCAGTACGCCCAAGGGTAGAATACATCGCAATAAGGGGTGTGTCAACTATATTGATTCTCTTGGCGAAGATTCGTTCCTGCTGATAATACGCTTGATTATTGGATTAAATATGGTAGCATACGTTCTATATGGTCGTTAGAGTTGAGTAAGTATTATCATGCGCTAATTGACCGAAAGCATGCAGTTATTAAGGTTCCTACAATTTTTATTACACCGGTATGATAGATCTCTTGTGTCGTCGATGTGGTTTTCTGTCTGATGCGCAAATAGCGGCTGTTCGTGCGGGATGGGAGGGCGATGTCTGTGGAATTGAGGAATATCGGGGAAATGAGTCTCTGAATAATGCTTATTATGCCGGTGCTGTGGGTGGAGGTCATCTATCCATCGTTGAGCGTTTGCTGGAGCAGGGGGAAAGTCCGGATATGGGACTTCGGTTTGCTGTTCATACGGCGCAGGAGAATATGGTGTCGCTTATGAAGCAGCGTGGCGCTGATGTTCGGTCTTGTCTGCATGTGGCTGCGCAAGATGGTAATCTCATGCTTGTAAAGCTTCTGCTTGAAGGGGTCGAAAAAACTTCTTTGGGGATTGCCGACATGGCATTGTATTGTGCTGCCCAAAGGGGATATTTGGATATCGTCAAATTCTTGCGGAATTATGGTGCATTCGCAATGCTGTGTCAATCATTGAAGGCCGCTGCTGAGAATGGGCATATTGCAGTAGTTGAGTGTCTCTTGCCAAGCATAGCGGAATGTGATAGGACGGATGCTTTTTATGCTGCGTTGCGAAGGGGGCATTCTGAAATTGTGAAGCTGCTGGTTGATAAAGTGGGGAGCATCGATAAATCGGCAGCTCTGAGAGACGCTGCGAGTGGTGCTAATATGGAGAATGTCAGGTTGCTGCTTGAAATGGGGGCAACTCCGCATCATTCGGATGCATTAGTCGGTGCAGCCCGTGGTGGCAATTTAGAGATTGTCATCCTTCTTTTGGCACTTGGTGCCTCTCCGGACAACCGACGTGCGTTCCGGGAGGCTGTTAGATGCGCCAATTGGGAAATTGCAAAAGTTTTGCTGAAGAAAGGCAAGTTTTATATAGGGCCGGAAAGTATCGATGAAGTGTTTTTGAATGGAGATGTGGAGTTGGTGCAGCTCCTGTATAAAAAGGGGGGAGATATTCATCGTTATTCGGCATTGCCCCATGCCGCTTCAAAGGGGCAGACCGACATCGTAAGATTCTTGCTGGAGCAGGGCGTCTATCTCGAGATGTCAAAGGCGTTGCGGTTTGCTGAACAAGGCGGTTATACTGAGTGTGCCGGGCTTCTGAAGGATAAAATAGCACTACTCGAAGGAGGGAGTGATTTGGCCGAGGCTGCACGACTGGGAAATGCCGAGAGGGTAGATGAAATGTTACGGAAAGGTGCCGAACCGAATCACGGAATAGTGGGAGCATGTAGGGAAGGTCACACGAGCATCGTTAAAACGCTGTTGGATAAAGGCGCAAATCCCAATTTGGGGATCGAGGCAGCTGCCGGTGCTGGAAACATGGAAATTGTTGAAATGTTGATGGATAGAGGGGCTTACCCCGGTTTGGGGGTAAGTTCTGCGGCTGAGTACGGATATGCGGATATTCTTAAACTCCTGCTGAATAAGGGAGCTAATCCACATCAGGGAATGTGGTCGGGTCGCCCGGAAATAGTTGAGCTTTTGCTGGAGCACGGTGTTAATCCGGATGACGAGGAGCTGTTCGCTCTGTCTGCAAAGCGTGGAAATATTGGTATTGTGCAACTTCTGCTTGATCGTGGAGTTTCTCCGGATTGTGGTGGTGCGTTGGAACAAGCGCTGGATATGGGATACCTGAATGTTGTAAGACTTCTGTTGAATCGCGGGGCTTCTGTAAATGACAAAGAAACTCTGCTGCTGCGTGCTGCTGAGTATGGAGACGCTGAAATAGCACAGAAGATGTTGCATCAAGGAGCTGATCCGAATGAAGTGGAGGAGGAGGTTGAGGAAGTGACCGGAACGATTTATTATCGGACTCCGCTGGATTGGGCCCTGAAGGAAAAACATGATGAATGTGCCGCCATTATTCGTAAGGCCGGTGGCGTGCGCAGTACTGAATTGCCGACGCCCCTCTATACTCAGTATTAAGTTTGTAAAAAATTACCCCTGCTCAATTTTTAGAGCAGGGGTAACGTTACGTTCGGAAAAGCGGTTTATTGTTGACTCAGCGCTTTTTGGAGCGCATTTGCTGCACTTTGAGGAGCATGGCCTCGGGATCAGCGAAGGTGTCTTTGAGGGACTGAATCATTTCTGCCTTGATGTCATCGGGGTAGCTGATTTCAGCTTCGCCCAGCACATAGTCGCGGGCTTTGATGACATCCTCAACCGTCTTGGCATGGAAGAGCATGGCATTCAGGCAGGGGAAGACGACGATGGAACGCTTGCGCTCCATGATACGCTCGCGGTTGAGAGGGTGAGCCTCTGCAAGATAACGCTCAAAAATCTCCGTCTGCTTTTGGAAATTGCGGTGGTAGGTGCGGACTTCGCTCAAGAGATCCTGCATCTGCTTGTCGGCGACCACGCGTTCCTGTACGCCGAGGGTATCCTGCGGGTCGTACTCGCTGATTTCGTCCTGCAGAGCGATGGCTGCCTTCTTGAAGTTTTTGGGGAAGTTCTGATAGATTTCGTAGATGGCGCGTGCGCGGTCAGTGCCGGTAAGTGCGCGGGCTGCGACGAGCTGCTTGCCGCGCTCACGAGCTTCGTCGAGTACGGCAGCGGTTGCTGTGACATCGGGTCTGCCACCGGTAAAGCCACCCAGCACGTCGCCGGCCGAGTTAAGTACCAAGAAGGTGGGGAAGCCGGTGACATCATACTGACGGCAGAGATTCATGCGGCGCTCGCGCTCATCCTGAGCCAGAGGGCCACGGGGAATGTCGACCTCGAGGAGCACGAACTTGTCTGTGGCATAGGCATCGAACTCGGGTTGTTCGAGCACATCTTTGCGCATGCGGATGCAGTAGCCACACCAGTCGGAACCGGTGAAATTAACCAGAATGTCTTTGCCCTGTTCGGCAGCCAGAGTCTTGGCGGCATCCAAATCTGTCAACCAATCTGCGGCCATGACCGGTGCAACAATCGCTGCCAGTCCCAACGTGAAAATCGCTTGCTTGAGCATGCTCCTATTGTGCTTTATTTTCGGGCGTACTACAAGCTAAATCTGCCCTTATGCCGAGAAAACTCCGCTATCAGGGAGTTTGAATGGGTGAATCTCTGCCGGAAAGCGCCTTTTGTCGGGCATCTTTGCTCATGGCTTTCAGCTCATCTGCGGTAAGAATCCGCAGGCCGGCGGCTCGCAAGCTGTCGTAGAGGGCAGGGTGGTAAATGGTGCGCTGACCTCGGGTTCTTACCCAGTGATGGCCGTTGCGGGTAGCGCGGTACAGGGTGAGCACCCCGTAGTTGTTGTCGACTTGAATGAGGTATGTTTTGCCGTCAATGCGCACGGCAAGCCATCGAGGGGCTCCAAAAGTTGAGTTGTCTGATTTTTCGCCATCCCTCTGAGGGTCAAAGTCGGAAAATGCGGCGCGGAAGTCTGCATTTGCAGCGTCGGGGTGTAGCCGGTAGCCTTGCGCCGTTTCTTGTACCACGCGAGCGTATTCTACTTCTGAGGCCATGGCCGATGTCATGATAGCTGCCAGCAATGCGATAAGTGTATGTTTGAACATAAAGGTAGTCGAATTTGCGAAGGAAGGGGGCAATCAGCCCCCTTCGTTTCATTATCGTTTGCCGAATCGGCGGTTGCGACCATGGTAGGAGGCCAGAGCGGCATCCAACTCAGCGCGACCGAAGTCCGGCCAGAGCACATCTGTAACCCACAGCTCGGCGTAGCTGATTTGCCAGAGCAGGTAGTTGGATATGCGCATTTCGCCCGAGGTACGGATGAGCAGGTCGGGGTCGGGCATACCGGCCGTGTAAAGATTGTCGCCCAGCATGTCGGGAGTGATGTCTGCCAGTGCCAGTTCACCACGCTGTACCTTTTCTGCCAGTTTGCGTGCGGCAGCCGTAATCTCTTGGCGTGAGCCGTAGGAGAGTGCCAGTACCACGTTTACGCCGGTATTGTTGCGTGTGGTTTCGATGCTCTCCTCGAGCTGCTTGCGGCAGTTTTTCGGCAGCATGTAGAGCTCGCCGATGGCGTGCAGGCGCACGTTCTTCTGCATCATTTCCGGCAGGCGCTCCTTCAGGTACTTGGCCAGCATGTTCATGAGGTAGGTCACCTCAATTTTGGAGCGCCCCCAGTTCTCGGTCGAGAATGCATAGAGCGTGAGCCACTCAATGCCTTTCTCTCCGCAAAGGTCGATAACACGCTGCACCGTCTGCCCACCTTGCTCGTGGCCCTTGGCGCGGGCTACCTTGTGCTGCTCAGCCCAGCGACCATTGCCATCCATAATGATGGCAATGTGCTGAGGAATATTGATTTCTGTTGTGGTGGAATCAGAGCTCATACTCACCGTATTCTGCCAGAATTGCCTCCACGCGCTCGATATCTTCGGGGGAGTCTACACCGCTGGTGGTCTTGCGGCCACGGTAGTCTACCTCTACCATCTTTACGCGCAGGCCATTGTAAAGGAAACGCATTTGCTCCAGGCCCTCAACTGCGCCGATTTCGTAGTCGCTCTCAGGCAGTTCGAAGTAGTTCTTGAGCGCAGCGTAGGTGTAAGAGTACAGACCCACGTGGCGACGCACCGGGCTCTTGGCCAGTGTGGCGCGGGCTTTCTCGGGCTTGCGAATGGCGGGAATGGTGCTCTTGGAGAAGGCCATGGCGTAGCCATCCTTGTCCACAAGCACGGTGGTGCCGCTGTAGGGGGTGGTCTTCTTGCTCTCCACCAAGCGGTCGTATTCGTTCCAGTCGAGGTGAATGCAGGGGGTGAACACATCGGCGGGGGCGGCCTTCCATGCATCGATGAGCTGCTGAATGACCCAGGGCGGGCAGAGGGGATTGTCGCCCTGCAGGTTAATGATGAAAGCGGGAGTTTCGGCCTGCTGGCTCACGGCGTCCCAGCAGCGCTCCGTGCCGCTGCGGCAGGTCTCGGCCGTCATGACTACCGGAATACCGGCGCCGTTGCAGAAGTCGAGAATGCGGGTGTCATCTGTTGCCACCACGTAGTGGCAGTCGTCGTTGTGACGGCAGATGGATTCTGCGATGTCGGCTACTCGGCGAATCATTTCCTTGCCGGCAATCTTGACAAGGGGCTTGCCCGGCAGACGGGTGGAGGCGTAGCGAGCCGGAATAACAATAAGGATGGACTGTGACATAGATGGTGGAATGTTCTTCGGTGAACATTCTACCCTGCCGGAGCTGGTTTGCCAAGAAAAAACGTACTCTCAGGTACCACAAATGCAGTATTTCCGCTTGACAAGCGGACTCTGTGGCACTAATATTCATGATATGAAGAGTGTCTACATCGTAACAGCTCTGCTGGGTGCAACTGCCTGCGTGGTTCAGGCTGAAAGTGAGGAGACCGTGTGCGAGGCTTTGCTGGCCGGTTTACAAGCTCAGGTGAAGTTGCTTGCCGGCGTGAATGATGCCGCCGGGGCTGCCGCCGCCGTTGCTCCGCTGCAGCAGAACTTGGCTGAGCTGGCCGCTCTGAACGGCCGGGTATCTGCAGACACTCTTTGGCTCTACATCGACAACTCGCAGGAGATGAAGCAAGCGCTTATCGAGGAACTGCAGCGCCTTTCTGTACAGTTCTCTCGATTGCGCAAGGCGGAGTTCTATGGCTGCAGCGAGCTGCAGTCTGTGCTTGCCCCGCAGCTTACGGCCGCCGAGGGCGCACAGTGATGCTGGCCTCTTTCTGCCGCAGCAGTTCCTGCAGGTGCTCTAATTCTGAGTCCATGTACTCGGGCAGGTTTTCACGGTGCCGCGCCATCTGGTCGAAGACTTCGTCGCGGTAGCTCACGGCCTCGCGGTAAGATTCATCCTCGGAGCCGTACTGAAGATCCGAAAAATACCTTGTGATGATACGACCACAGCGCTGGATGCTCACTCTCCAGCCTTGAAAGTCTGTATTTTCATACGTATAGCGGGTTATATTTTTGTTTTTCATGGGTGCTGAGTTCATGGGTAAAGACACCCTATCTTCGCAATCTGTTCAATAACTTGCAGTCAGGCCGAAAAATGGGTTTGACTTTGCGCTTGTGATATGCTAGTTTCATTGCATAAGCTGATATGGAAATGATGCGTTACGTCCGCCCTGTAATTATAACAGCAATGGCTGCCTTTGCTGTAACTGCCCCTGTTGTGTGTGCTGCAGATGATGATTCCCCCAAGACCCGCCAAGAGGAACGTCGCGCTCTGCGTGAGGCTGAGAAAAAGGCCAAGGAAGAGCTGAAAAAGGCAAAGAAAGCCGGCGATGCGGCTGCCATTGCTCAGGCCGAGGCTGAGTTGGCCGATATCGAATTGGCCAAGAAGGGGGGCAACACCAGTGTAGATTTGGATAAGGAGTTCAATGCCCTCAAGGAGGCTCAGGCTCTGCTGGCCGAGGTGACCGATGAGAAGTCTGCCGAGAAGGCTGCCAGAAAAATCAGCTCCACCTTCGGGCGCCTGCCTGCTCCCATCACCATGAACGACCATGATATCGAGCAGTGGTCCATCGAGCAGAATAAGGTGAGTGCCCAGATGGAGCGCCTCCGTAGCCAGCCCTACTTCGAGGCCTCGGGGCTGCAGGAGGCTTGGACCAATGTTACCGATCCTTACTCCCGCAAACGCGCTCAGCGAGATAAGAAATAATGCGCCTGTTGTCACTGATTGTCCTGCTTACGTCGCCGGTTCTGGCAACAGAGCCGGGAGCGAGCATTACACTCGACCCGACGGAGATGGAGGGCATCAAACAAATGGTGTTCGACGGTGGGGCTGTGAAGGTACAGTCGCCGCCGGAGCCGGGGGCTATAGCCCTCGACGGGGATTCGTTGTATGTGGTTGAGCAATGCTGGCTTGGCGCTATGAGTGCAGCCGGTGATGTGCAGACGATATTGCTGCTGAGCTTGCTGCAGAAATTGAACCCCTTGCTGCCGATGGAGGTATACCCCCGCTTGTATGCGGATGCTCTGGCGTTGCACCGCAGTGCCGCTGCCGGGGATGCTGTAGCGGTGGCCAACCTCGAGTCCTGCCTGAGCAGTGGTAAGTTGCCGGGCGGGTTGCTATTCATACGTTCTGAGCGTCTCGCATCGCAACTCAGAACGATGGTAGAAACACACACTTTCGTCATAACCGAATAAGAACCATGAAAACCATCAAAACATTAGCACTGGCTCTGGGCTTCCTTGTATTGGGGAGCTATGTGGCTCCTGCTCAGGATGTCGCCCCCGTGGGCGATGAGCAGACTGAAGAACCCGTAAAGAAGGCCAAGAAGAAAAAGAAGGCCAAGAAATCCAAGAAGACTGCTGCCGTTCCTGCTGCTCTGAAGAAGGTTAAGCGTGTGAGCGGTAAGGCCAACCAGAAGGCTTTGGTATACATCTACCTGCAGTCTGCCAGCTGGTGCGGTCCCTGCAAGCAGGCTATGCCCGACATTGTGGCGGCCTACAAGGAAATGCGCAAGGATAAGCGCGCCGAAATCGTGCTCGTAGGTTGGGATCGCTCCCCCGAGGAGGTGAAGGCCTATATCGAGGGCTACAAGTGCAAGATGCCCGCCGTCAGCAAGGACGCTAAGAATGTGGATAAGCTGCCCGGTTTCACCATGGCCAGCGGTATTCCTCATGCTATTATGGTAGATGCCGATGGCAATGTCATCCGTCAGGGGTACCCGACTCACCTCATCCCCACTTGGAAGACTGAGGTTGAGCGACTGGAGAAGGCCGCTGAGGCTGCCGACGCTGCTGAGGATGAAGAGGCCGCCGCTGAGGAATAAAGCCTTTGCTCTCAAATTTGTTTCAAAAGCCCTGCGCCGGTAACGGTGCGGGGCTTTTGGATTTTGAAGGTTTAATTTTGAATTTAGGAGGATAGGCGGGCGTTGTCCGCGGGGAGGGGCGTTGAATGGGGGGCAGGGAATAAACAGAAACGGAATCTCGAGGTGCGTCGGGA
>JAZRSQ010000088.1:0-4058 GCA_045651585.1 Akkermansia sp. | reverse complement strand
ATTATTCAAAATGCGAACTGTGTCCGAGAAAATGTTATGTTAACCGAGAAGCCGGCCAGACCGGCTATTGCCGCTGCCCGGCGGAGGCGGTGGTGGCCAAGACCATGATCCACAGGTGGGAAGAGCCTGCATTGGCAGGTTCCGGCGGCAGCGGCGCCATCTTCTTCGGCGGCTGCACCCTGGGCTGGGCCTATTGCCAGAACCGGGATATTTCCCGCTCAGCTGTGGGCAAACCGGTGGATTCCGCGGGCCTGCGGGCCATGATGGAGGAGCTGATTGCCCAGGGGGCGGAGAACATCGACCTGGTGACCCCCACCCAGTACCTGCCCACAATTTTGCCCGCTCTGGAGGAGAAACTTTCCGTGCCGGTGGTGTACAACTGCGGCGGCTACGAGCGGGTGCAGACCCTGAAAATGCTGGAGGGCAACGTGGACATCTACCTGCCTGACCTGAAATATGCGGACAATCGCCTGGCCAAGGCCCTGTCCGGCGCGCCGGATTATTTCCAGGTGGCAACAGAAGCCATCCGGGAGATGGCCCGTCAGACCGGCCCCGTCCAATGGGACGGAGAAAAGGTGGTAAAAGGAACCATCATCCGCCATCTGATCCTGCCGGGCTGCGTGGACAATTCCCTGCGGGTGCTGGACTGGATCGGCGATACCTTTGCCCCCGGGGAGGTTCTGGTGAGCCTGATGCGCCAGTACACCCCCATGCCCGGCCTGCCTGCGCCCCTGGATCGGCGGATCACCGACGAAGAGTACGACGCAGTCCTCAGCTGGATGTACCTGAACGATCTGGAAGGCTTCACCCAGGAGGAAGAGGCGGCGGATACCGCTTTCATTCCGGATTTTTAAGATGTCAGAGCGTTCTGAGAGAGGAGATTTTCGTTGACAGTTATTATCGCAAATATCATTGACTTTATCGCGGCCGTCATTCAGGTCGGTTCCGGCGCGATCAAACAGAAAAATAAAATTCTTGTGGTGCAGAATCTTCAGTTGCTCCTGCAGGCCGTCAGCATGCTGATCCTGGGCGGTATCACCGGCGCCATCAGCAATGTGCTTTCCTGCTTCCGGAACTATCTGTGCTATAAGGAAAAGCTGAATACCGCCTGGAAAGTGTTTCTGATCGGGGCATCCGCTGCAATGACGGTTCTGATGAACGAACAGGGACTTTTGGGCGTGCTTCCTGCGGCGGTTTGCACCGTGTTTATCCTTTTTATGGAAGTTACTTTATATCGCAGGTTCCTTCCATGGCAACGATGTCGAAGGGCTTGAGAGTAATCTCGATAGGCTCGTCGACGTTGATGGCGCGCTCCATGATGGGCAGGCGGGTCTGACCGCCGAAGGAGCTGCGCAGAATGACGGTGCCCTTCATGGTCGGCGGAACGTCCAGAATCTCGCGCAGGGTCCCCTTCAGCGTCTTGGTGTGCTTGGAGGAGTTGCGCAGGGACAGAGTGCACTTGGTCTTGTTCCAGGAAGCCCAGCCGTAGATGTCGCCGTCCTGCTTCTTCTTGTCCCAGGGATTGCCGCCGACCCAATGGGTGTCGGCCAGCACATCGGCATTGCGGCGAACCCAGTCAATGCAGGAGGCAAGTTCATCCCAGAGCACACCGCCCTTCTGGTTCATGAGCTCGGTGTCGGTGTAGATTTCCTGCAGACCGGAACCGCTGGTGAAGGCTGTGCGCATTTCCTTCACACAGTTGGCGGGGTCATAGCTCATGACGCGGGGCGGGCCGTTCTTGGTAATGATGGTGCCGTGAATCATGAGGGCATTGATGGGGAAGAGCGGGGCGCCCTCCACGAATACCTCGTGCACCAGGCGGTCGCGGTAGGGAATCCAGCGGTCGCGGGCATCGCCCATGTTGCCAATCTGGTCAAAGTCGTTCTCCTGGCGCCAGATGGAATCAGCGTACATGAACCAGAACGGGCTGGCCCAGGTACCCACGGTGGTGTTCAGGTAGATGTCGGGGCGAGCCTCGCGCAGGGCAGTCAGCACGCGCAGAATACCCTCGGCGTCCTCGAGCGCACCCGGTCCCTTGGCATGGAACTTGGTGGAAATGCCGTCGAACTTGAAGTAGCGCATGTCGTAGTTCTTCACCATGTAGGTGCAGCGGTCTACGAATGCGTTGAAATACACCGGGTTGGAGAGCTCGAAGTTAGCAATGCGATTGTTGGGGTGGGTCTTGTTCCAGTAAGAAATACGCATGCTCTTACTGGAGCCGTAGCCACCCACCGGGCCCAGCCAAGTACCCATACCGCAACCCATGGAGGTCGCCACCTCGTTGAGCTTGGCGAAACCGTTCGGGAACCCGACGTGGAAGTCCCACAGGCTGTTGAAGTCATCCCAACCGTCGTCGAGCACGTAGGCATCGAGCTTCACGCCGCGCTTCTCGTAGAGTTCCTTCTTCCAGACATTGAGGATGTCCATGGAAATCTTCTCGCTGGTGCGCTTGCGGGGATCGGCGAAGTCATGCACGCGAATACCCACCTCGTACCAGTCGTTGTAGTGCACCATGGTGCGGTAGGGCACAGGTTTTTCACGCTCGATGTAGCTCAGGAAGGAGCGGCGCTGCTGGCCGGGGGCAAACATACCGATGACGGAGTTCACCTTCCACGGGGTTTCAGGCAGCAGCTTGGTCTTGCGCACCCAGCTGCCACGCACCATATCATCGGGCACGGTGGCGGCTTCCTCCTCGGGGTTACCCATAGCGAGTGAGAGGGCAATACGGCCGCTGCTGCTCACCGGTTCGGTCTTCTTCTCCACCCAATAGCGCAGGTGGTAAGTGCCGGCTACGGGTACAATCATGTGGTACTCGGCGCCCTCGGACTTGTGACCGGTGTAGCCGGGGTGCACGTCCTCGGCAATCACTTGACCGGCTGTTGTCACCAGCTGCACAGCCACAATGTTCAGGCGGTTGTTGCCGCGCTCGTATTTGAAATCCACCACCAGCTCGCCGGGCTCCAGGAAGTTCACCGGGCCTTCTGCCACCAACAGGTCGCGCAGGGTGGGGCCGTTCTTGGCGTTGTACTTCGTGCCGTATACAGGGGCAAAGCTCTCGGGTACGTTGAATACGTTGCCGAACATCTGCGGGGTCCAGGCCTCGGCGTTCCAGACATCCTCCTGTGCACCGCCGTGCTGACCGACCGACATGACCGACATCGGGGTCTCCAGACCCATGAAGAGCTTGTCTGTCACCGCCACGGTACCATTGGTGGTATTGCCGGAAATGGAGGGAATGCCGCCGTCAGCGGTGGGGATAACCTGCAGCGGGGTGATGGTGTTGAAGTACACCGGCTTGTCTGCAGCCTTGATGGTGTATTCCTGGCGCAGGTAGTGAGAACCATCACGCAGCACGGCACGCCACTCGACGGAGAAGGTGCCGTTCGGTGCGGTGAAGGTGGTGCTGATAGCCTTGCCCGGCAGCTGTTCCGAGATTGTCAGCGATGCGTTATCGGGTGCCAGGTCAACAATCTGCGGGGCACCGGCCACCATGTTGGCGGAGCTCCACTTGCTCTTGTCGGCCAGAGTTATCTCGAACACCGGGGCGCCACCGTTCACCAGCAGGGTGCCATCGGCAGACTTAAAACCACCGAAGGTAACACCACCATCTTTCCAAGTGAAGTCGGCACTCAGCAGGTCGTTGCTTACGGTGTAAGTAGCCTCACTTTGCGTGGCTTTTGCCACACCCGGATTGGTGCCCGGGTACTCCACAGCTGCAGTGCTCACTCCTGCTGCAGCCGCCAATATAGTCAAAAGAAATGTACTCTTACGCATATATATGATGTACGCACTTTGCGTATCTCATTATACTCTACCATACTGTGAGCCCCATGGCAAGCTCGGAGTAAACGGGGGGGTGGAAATTCGGAGTTTTTTTACTTGTGCTTGCGAGTAATCAGCAATTGCCCTGTCTGCACAGGGCTGTTTATGGGAGGTAGAGAGTTCTCGGGGTGGTATTGGGGGCATCGAAGGAGGTGTTGACGGTGGCGGGAGCGTGGGTACGCAGGTCAACGAGTTTGATGGCACCGCGGGGGCAGGCTTGTTGGCAGGCTGTCTGT
>JAZRSQ010000087.1:0-5690 GCA_045651585.1 Akkermansia sp. | reverse complement strand
CACGGGGCTCTCGATATTATTTGCTCAATACCCGGGGCTGCGCCGCTTCGCGGCTTACCCCGCGCTATGTGCTGTCGCCCCGTTAACACGGGGCTTTTGAATTCCGCTCACCTTCGGTTCGCCATATAGCTCTACAAATTGTTCTTTAGCGAGTTTTTAGAGGTACCAATTCGTAATTAGTCCTTCCACAAATTGCTTTAGTCTAATTGTTCCACCACGCAACAAATATTTGAGTATACTCTAGCTTTTTCTCCTAAATTTGCTTGACGTTGAGCTCAGGATTGGCTAACATGATGGTAGCAGACAACCAGATTTCCTGCAACACTCACAATTATGAAAGCAGTTATACTGTTCCCCGGACAAGGCGCCCAGAAAGTGGGCATGGGTAAAGACCTTTACGACACCTATCCTGCTGCAAAGGCTATGATGGATGCCGCCGATGCAGCGCTGGGCTACTCGCTCACGGACATCATGTTCAACGGGCCGGATGCCGAGCTGACCCGCACCTGCAACTGCCAGCCGGCTCTGTACTTGCACGGCTTGGCTCTGTACGAAATCCTGCGCAGCGAGGTGGAGATTGAGCCCGTAGCCGCCGCCGGTCTGAGCTTGGGTGAGTTCACAGCACATGCCGCTGCCGGTACCTTCAGCATGGAGGACGGCCTGAAGATTGTGCAGAAGCGCGGTGCCTTCATGGAGGAGGCCTGTCAGGCTGCCCCCAGCACCATGGCTGCCATGATCGGTGGCAATGACGAGGCCGTACAGGCTCTGGCTGCTGAGTGCGATATCGATGTTGCCAACTTCAACTGCCCCGGTCAGACCGTGGTGAGCGGCTCCGTGGAGGGTGTGGACAAGGCCGTGGCCGGTGCCAAGGCTGCCGGGTTCAAACTGGCCAAGAAACTGAATGTGGCCGGTGCCTACCACAGCCGATTCATGAAGAGCGCTCAGGAGAAGTTGCTGCCCGAGCTGGCTGCCGCCAACATGCAGATGCCCGCCTGCCCCGTATACTGCAACTACGAGGCTCGCCCCGTCACCGGCACCGACGACGTGCGCGCCATGCTGGGTGCTCAGGTTTGCGGTTCCGTACGTTGGGCTGCCAGCATGCAGGACCTCGTGGCCAAGGGGCACACCCTCTTCATCGAAATGGGTCCCGGCAAGACCCTCGCCGGCATGATGGGCCGCATCAGCAAGGAGGCTACCGTTATCTCCATTGAGGACGTGCCCACCCTGCAGGCCGCCATCGAGACACTCAAGAATATGTAATTTGCAGAAGTACGAGGGACGAATTCCGAAGGACGAATTTATGAATTCCGCGGGCGAAAGCCCGCCAAGTATAAGAACCCGCGCTTGCGCGGGTGGTATATAATAGCCCGGGCGTGGAGCCCCCCCTAGGGGCGGAACCCCGGGTATGGAATAAATAAGAAATATGAACCCCGGAGGGGTGGCATAAAGGGTTGCATTATGTCGTAAGGTGTTTATTTTGTGTGCCGCAAACTTATGCAACCATCGGGCGTATTCATACCACGCATTATGCCACCCCTCACGGGGTTCCAATATATTTTTCGTCTAGACCCGGGGGTTCGCCGCAACGCGGCTCAACCGCCGGGCTACCCTATGGCGCCCCTGACGGGGCTCCGGGTTAGGCTCGCTATGCTCGCGGGTAAATGCTCACCAAGCTCCAATTTGTGGGGGAGCCAAAGAACCGCCATCTTGCAGAAGATGGCGGCTTTTTTTCGCCCGGTTACCGTAAAATGAGCCGATGAAATCTGAAGTCTGCTCAAAAAAAAGCTTGTAGCATGGCACTGTATAGGCTATACTTGTGCAGTTCATCAGACTATATTTCACCATGAAAATTTCTCTGTACTCACTCACAATGGCCGCGCTGCTCCTTGGCAGCATGCTGCCGGCTGAGGCACAGCAGGTCGTGGCAGCAACGGTTACACAACCGGATGCCGGCTCACTGAAGTCCCCCGACAAGGTGCGCAAACAGCTTGCTGCAGCTATTGCAAAGGCTCTGCCCGAGCCCACCCCCAAGCAAATCAGCGCTTTCCTCAAAAAGCCCGAGAACCTGCGTACGCTTATCATGTACCACATCGCCTGCTCCGAGGCCGGTGCTCAGGAAGGCTACAAGAACTACAATAACTCCCTCAAATCGCAGGTGCAGAATAAACAACAGGAAATTCAGCGCCTCGAAAATGAAGTAAAAAATAAGAAGGGAGCCGAAAAGAAGCGCGCTGAGTTCCAGCTGAGCAATGCTCGCAATGACTTGAAAACCCTGACCGAGGAGGCCAAATACCCCGCCGACCTCAGCAAGTGCGGCAAGGTGCTCAGCGCTATCATGTCGGATGTTGAGTGGATGGAGCAGATTGTCTTCTCGGGCGAAATGCACAACTTCACCCGCGTGGTGCAGATTATCGATGCCATTGCCAAGAGCGACCCCAATGCGCTGAAGAAGGGTGTGGAACGCGACACCACTACCGCCGTAGCACTCGAGTACGCCCGTTACGGCATACGCCTGACAGCTGCCGTGGAGCGCGCTCAGTACTTCCTGAAGTACTGGCGTCAGGGTCGCCTGAACGTCGTATTCGACGATTTGTCCATGTACCACCGCCGTGTGGCCTGCGGTTGGAAACCCAACCACAACTCCGGCACCGTGAAGGCCTTCGAATGGGCACTGGACAACGTGCACGTGCCCGATTGGCAATACCCGGGCAGCTGCTGGCGCTGTGGTTACATCTTGGACAACGTGTTCGGCGACAGCATTCACGGCTCCTGGTACTTTGCCCCGTGGGTGGGTGTGAAGACAGACAACCACATGTGGCTCACCAAGAACGTGGGCGGTGTGTGCGGCGGTCTGTCACACTTCGGCGCCGCCTCTGCCTGCGCCAACGGTGTGCCGGCTCTTACAGCCGGTGAGCCCGGTCACTGCGCCTACATCGTGCGGGTTAACGGCAGGTGGACCCCCGCCTACTCCCTGAGCTGGGAGCGTGGTCTGCACTGGACCCCGTGGGACAACAACTGGACATACAGTGCCCTGCACCTGACCGATGACCTGTTCGATGCCAAGAATGAGGATCGTACCCGTATTTCCAACAGCTGCCGCGTGCTCGCTCAGGTGTACAGCGAAACCGACCAGCCGCAGAAAGCCCTGACCTGTTACGATCATGCCGCCAAGGCCGCTCCGCTCAATTACCCCATGTGGCGTGAGTATGCTGCTTTCCTGGCCAACAAAATGCCCAAGAATACCGATGCCTGGAAGGAGCTCAACAGACTGCTCTGCAAGGGTATGGCTTCCAAATACCCCGAGCAGGCCGCAGAACTGCTGCGCAATCAAGTGTACGGTCGTATGGCTGCAAGCGGTATGTCCGCAGATGCTCTGGCCGATGCCTGCGCCCTTTTCTGGAAATATGCCGACAAGATGGGCCCGGATCGTTGGTACATCGATAGAATGAACAACGACCAGCTCAATACCTGCAAGAAGGCCGGCGGCGATGGCGAGCAGATTGCCATATCGCTCTACACCAAGGTGCTGAAAGCCGCTGCCGCTCACGATGCCTACTCCGGCACCCTGATGGCTTGGGGTAACAGCATCTCCGGCGGTCTGAGCGAGGCCGGTCGCAAACAGCTCACCGACTCCATGATTGCTGTACTCGGCACCGGTAGTGCCGACACCGCAGCTCAGCGAGCCAAGCTGCTCGGCGGTCTTATGCTCTCGGCAGAGCGCGCCCGCGATACCGAGACCTTCTATGCTATCAGCAAGATGATCGATCCCAAGGAGATTCACGGCCCCGCCTCTATCCCCGAATTCCGCACCTTCCCGGGCAAGCTCGTATCGGAGGGCGGTCTGCCCTTTGCCAGTTCCACCAGCGAGTGGGACCACCCCCACACCCACTCCGGCTTGCTCACCCGTCAGGGCGCACAGATGCACACCTCTCGTGAGAACAACCCGTGGATTGCCGTTAAGCTGCCCAAGCACGCCTTTATCACCGGCGTGGTTTTTGCCGGCACCAATCAGTGGAGCCTGATTCACCGTTTCCGTCCCATTAAAGTGCAGGTATCGGACACCGGGCGCGATGACGACTGGCACGATGTCGGTCAGCCTATCCAGAACACCGGCAACTACATCAACACCTTTGACCTGCAGAATGAGCGCCCCAAGGCTCTCTATGTGCGAGTGCTGCGCCCCGGTGGCCCCGAGGTGTTCCACGCCAACGGTATTTATGTATTCGGTGAACCCGCCGCCTGATGAACCCCTGACCCCCGACAGAATTATATGTTGAAAAAGTTGACAGTCATGCTGGCTCTGGCCGCTCTGGGTACTCTGTGTCTGCCTGCTCAGGCAGCTAAGCAATACCCGAACTTCGAGGCCGCCAAAGCCAAAGTTACCTCCGCGGGCTACATAGCCTTCATCTACCCCGCCGACTGGGATCGCTACGGCGAGAAACTCTGCCGCACCCTGATAGCCGACCCCGAAATCCGCAAGGCTGCGGGAGATGCCGCCCTGCTGCTGGTACCCATTTACCAAAACCGCAATGAGGCCAACAATGCCAAGGCAGACAAGGCACGCGGCGCGCTCGGTATACCGGGAGATATGGCCGACATCACCTTCCCCGCGCTTCTGTTCTATGAAGAGGGCGGACGACAGTATGCCAGCATACAGGGCACAGACCTTGTGCGCTCCAATACCGCTGAGGTAGCAGCCCTCATTCAGCAGCGAATGACCGCCAAAAAGGAGCAGGACGCCCTGCTGAAGAAGGCCAATGCCGCTACCACCCCCGCCGAGAAATCCCGCTATTACCTCGAGTCTTCCCGTGTGAGCGGTATCGATTGGCCCGGTGGTCTGCGTGGTGCTATGCAGAAGGCTAACCCCAATGACGAAGGTGGCTACCTTGCCGCCCTCAACTACGGGTTCGGTATTCAGAAGGACGAGAGCATCGAGTCCCTGACCAAGCGACTGGATGAGGTGCTGGCAAACGAGCTCTACACCCCGTGGCAGAAGCAGCGCGCCTGCGCCGTTGCCATCGGCCACATTCGCCGCAGCATGGGCACCCGCGCCGGTGGTCCGCTGATTAGCAAGTACGGCAATGCCATGCACAAGCTCGACCCCAAATCCTCCCTTGGTTTGGCCGGTCCTGTAGTCGCACGCGACTGGGTGCAGGAGTACCGCTATGGTCAGGGCTGGAGCCCCGAGGTGCTGCCCGGTGGTGTTGCCCCCGTGCTCATGCACGATGTTCCCATGAACAAGCCCGGCACCTACACCGTGAACTTCAAGCTCACGACCGGCCGAGATGCCGTGTACGTCAAGAAACTCCGCCTGCTCGACGGCTCCCGCTGCGTGGTTGAGGACAACACACCCCGCGACGTCACCTGGGGCCAGACCCAGCAGAGCTACACGCTCACGGTGAAGAAGAATGTCAAGAACCCGGTTCTCGAAATCACCTACGGCAACGCTCCCGACAAGCGCAGTACTTGGGGTGAAATCACCATTACCAAGAACTAATCCGTAAATAGGTAATACATATTCAAAAAAGTGCGATGAGTACATGCTCATCGCACTTTTTGTATACAGCAATATGTGCAACGTTTTGACAACAAGCCACCGTTTATGCCACCCGAACTTGTGCGGGTGGCATAAACCGCTGCTTCAATACGGTTTTCGGCATCACTTCAACAGCTCTCGGACTTGGGGGGGG
>JAZRSQ010000086.1:0-5110 GCA_045651585.1 Akkermansia sp. | reverse complement strand
ACATTGGGACAGCGGGATTCTGCCGGGAAAGGGGAGTAATGTTGAAGGTTTTGAGTTCCGTTCGCTTCGCTCACAGATAGGGCAAAGCCAAGCAACGGCTACTACCCCGCGCCTTTAAGCGCGGCCAGAAAGTGTGGCACATGCTCCTCACCGTGCTCGCGCAGCGAGCCTGGCTTTACACTTTCAACATTCAACATCCAACATTCAACCTCAAAAACTCCTCGCGTAGCGTTCCAATATCAGGCGGAACCCCACATTGGGACGGCGGGATTCTGCCGGGCGCGGGTTACGGCAGGCGGAGTTCAGCTGGCCGGGGCGGAAGGCAGAGTAATCGCCACCGCGCGTCACGCCGTAGTGGCGGAAATTGAAGTCCTGCGGCCCACCGTATTCACCGCTCACCCACTCCTGCACGTTACCGCTGAGGTCGTGCAGCCCCAGAGCATTCGGCGCAAATGAGCCCACGGGGGCCGTGTAGGCAAAACCATCCTCGTAGTTGGTGAGCACGTGGTTCACCGGCACATAGGGGCGCGCGGTCACGTCGGCATAATTCCCGGCACCGGCAGGCGGTGGCCACTGCATACCCCAAAAGAAATCGTGCACGGCTCGCCCGGACTGGCGGCGATGGCGAGCGTAGGGAGAATCCCCCTCCTCTGCCTTTCTGCCGGCCATGGCGCTCCACTCCTCATCGGTCGGCAAGCGGTAGAAATCCGTAGCCTCAATCACGCCCAGCTTGCGCTCGTGCTGGGTGAGCCAGCGGGCAAAGTTCTCGGCATCCGAGCGCGACACATAGACCACGGGGTGGTGCTCATTCTGCTCAAATGCCGGGCGCTGTGGCTCCGGCACCCCGGTAGCACGGCAATAGGCGCGGTAGTCGCACACGCGCACCTCGGTCGCAGCGGCCAGCAGCGCGGGCGAGAGCAGACGGAACTTCTGCCCCAGGCTGTTAATCCATTCCCCGCTGAAGGTGACCGAGTTGTTCGGTTTGAGCACCACATTGAGCGACAGGCCACGGGGCGACAACCCACTCTTGCGCACCACAGAATACCCCGGCAGACGCACCTCGAGCAGGTAAGGCGCCAAGGGCACACGCTCCGCCTGCATAGGGGTCACACCCAGCAGCCGCCCATTGAAGCGCACCTCGGCGCCGGCGGGATTGCTGTACACTGTAATGGGGGTTTTCCGCACCAGCGTAGTGCTCAGTCGATAGGCACTCAGCGCAGCATCTTCGGCCACGCCCTCCACCTTCTCCGGCTGTGCCACCAGGGTGTGGTCCTGCCCCAACGTTCCGCCCGCCGTACATTTACCGGTCAGCCACAGGGTAAAAGCGCTGATTCCCTCGGGCGACAGCAGCACCGCATCGCAGCCCGGAACCTCTTCGAACACCACATCGGCAGCATCGGCAGAGTCCTGCACGAAGGCCTCCATCATCGCTCGGGTCACCGGGGTCTGCGCGCGGTGGGTCGCCCCCTCGGGCGCATAGGTCGTGCCCAGGGCATCTGCCCATTCCTGCCCGGCACGTGGCGGACGATAGGGGGTCAGGTCGCCACCCAGCACCAGCAGACCATTCTCGGGAACCTCGCCACTGCAATAGGTGTCGGCATAGCCCTCCTTACGCAGCACAAAACTCAACTTCTGCCCCGGCTGAACCTCCACCGGACCGTAGGGCGTTTCATCCACATACAAGCCCTCCTCGGTATAGATGGAAGCCCCCGAGGGCACCGAGGCAATGAACAGACTGCAGCCCTCCTCGGCCATGCTGCGTGCAGGTTCAACCGCCTGCCCCGTCGGCACATCGCCGGCAAGTGCAGCAGCAGCACCCTGCAGGCGCAGCCCTATATCCTGCGGCAGGAAATGCGACCCCACCGCCACCAGCAAGGCCAGCAGCAACAGCACCACCAGCACATGCACCGGGCGCACCCGCACGCGCTTCTTGGGTGGGCGCGGAGCATAGCCACGCAGGGCATCCAGCTGTTCGGCGAGTGCCGCCGCCGTCACGATGCTGTTGCGCCCCACCACGGGTTCCGCAGCTGAGCAGATAATACGGTTGAACTTCAACCAGCGGCGGCTGGTCGGCCCCTCCGGCAGCTCTGCCGGCAGTTCGGGGAAATCCAACCTGTCCATACCGGTAGCCATCTCGTAGAGCACCTTCGCCAGGGCATAGACATCTGCCCTCGGCGTGCCGGGGCCCTCCGGCGGTATGTAACCCTCGGTCCCCACAAAACTGCGGCGACTGTTGTGAGCCACCAACCCGGCATCCGCCAGTTTGGCCCGACTGTTTACAAAAACAACGTTGGCAGGTTTGATATCACGGTGCGCCAGCTCCTCGGCATGCAGTCCCTCGAGCGCATGTGCCAACTGACTGCCGACCTCCAGCACAAAATCCAGCGGCAACGGACGGTGCCCGTAGAGCTGAATATCGCTCTGCAAGGTGCGCGGCACATACGCCGCCGGGTCAATGTGAATACCCGTATAGGCGTCATCCGCCAGCTCCATCACATAGTAATAGCAGGGGTACTCGCCATCTCGCCGCCCCACATGCAGAATATGCAGCAAGCCAGGGTTGCTGCGCGCTATGGGCTCATAATTCAGCACGCCCTCAAACTCGCGGGTAAAGGAGCGCTCGTCGTCAAAATCCTCGCGCCATACCACCTTCACCGCTCGGCAGGCACCCGTCACCGCGCGCGCCAGCCATACCTCGCCATACGCGCCCTTGCCGATGATGCGCAGCATCTCCAAATCCGGAATTTCGGGCACAGTCCCCTCCGGCCGGCGGCGCATGCCGGGCTGCGGACGGAGCACTCGCGGCTGCGGGGCTCCCACTGGGGCTGGTAGTTTCTGCTGCATCTACCCCCATAGTATACCCTTTCACCCCTCAGTTGACAAGTAAACTTGCATTTTTCACCAAAACTCGCGCCCGACACCCACTTTTTCTCCACAAAAGTTCGCTTTTTTACCATTTTTTGTCACTTTTTACAAAATTTAGCTTGCAATGTTCCTCGAATTGTGATTAAATGTCGCCACACACATTCCAAAGCGCACGTGGCGGAATTGGTAGGCGCGCTAGTTTCAGGTTCTAGTGAGTAACATCGTGATGGTTCGAGTCCATTCGTGCGTATCATGAAAATCCCCTTACGAGAATATCGTGAGGGGATTTTTGCATTCTGAGCATCAATCGGGCAGCTTTTGTGTCAGCAATGGGGATAATACAAAATATATGCTTGATTTGAGAAAGGGGAAGTAGTATGAACAAGGGAGTATCTGATATCTTTTATTATGTCTGAAAAAGCTAGAACCCGCACAACATACGCGCCCGAGGAGAAAGCCGAAATCATTATGGCTGTACTCACACGCAAGACTACTATTCAGAAAGTAGCCCATCAGAAGAATGTGGCACCGACGCTCGTTTCCCTGTGGAAAAAGCAGGCTGAGGAGGCTATTATGGAGCGCTTCAACAGTTCCCGCCCCGGTCGTCGCAAGGTGGAGGTATGTGCCGATGATACGAAGGAGGAGCTTCGCGCTGCCCGTGTAGCTGCCCGCACGGCCAAGACCCGCGCTACCCGCCTGGAGCAGTCTCTCAAGGCTGCCAGGGAACGAGTTGCCGAATTGGAAGCCGGTGTGCGGAGTCTTGCTGCCACGATGGGCTGCAAAATGGTTAAAGCCACGCGTCCTCGTAAGAAAAAGGCCTGATGGGGCCTGCCTGTCCGCCTGCTGTAAGGTTCTTTTTATGACAGAAAGCAGGTTCTGACTGTGTATATAATGAATAAGGAGAACGCTCCGGCTGCCCTGCCGGAGCTTTCCCCGTTTCCTATCCGAATATGAAGACTTTTCTTAACAACTGGAGACAGCGTACGCGCGCGCTGGCGGTAGCGGCCGCTGCGGCGCTCGTATCGTGTACTTCGGTAAGCCAGGCCGAGCCTGACTACGACATCATTGGCAAGCAATTTTCCCTGGTTTTGCAGAATGCCCATTTTTCCCGCGCCCGCTTCTCGCAGGATATGTACCAGCAGTTTCTGGACTGTTATGTGCAGTCGCTGGACATGCAGCATCTGTTCCTGACCCAGGAGGATGTGGAGTATCTGCGTAAGCGCTACGCCAGCAGCTTTGGTGATTACCTCCTGGCGAACCAGACAACGCGTCTGGCCGAAGAGCTGTATGCCTACTTCTGCTCCCGCGCCTTGCCCCGCATTGACCAGGCAGAAAAGATGCTGCAGGAATATGCCCGGAAGATGCCGCAGTTTGACTCCGAGCGCAGCGTGCCGCGCAGCCGCCGCAAGCTGCCCCGCGCTAAAAATGCGGTTGAGCTGGACCAGGTGTGGCGTGACCAGGTGGAAGATATGCTGTTGACGGAGGTGCTGCGCCGCGAGAATCTGGCTACGCTGGCGGCGGCCAAGGGTAAGGCATCTCCTGCGGAAAAGGAAATGCCGGTGACGGATAAGATGCTGGCCCGCATCAAGCGTATGCGGAACGAGATTCAGGAGGCTGACCGCGAGGATATGGTTTCCTACCTGCTCAATGCGGTGGCGCATGTCTATGATCCGCACAGCGACTACATGGGAGCCCGCGAGGAACAGCGCTTCAAGGACATGATTAAGGCTTCGATTGTCGGTATTGGTGCCAAGCTTCAGTCTGATGATGACGGCTCTACTACGATTGAGGGCATTGTGAAGGGTGGCCCGGCGGCTAAGTGCGGTCAGCTGCAGCTGGGCGACCATATCGTGGCGGTTGATTCCCACGGCGATGACCATTGGACGGATGTGATGTTCCTGAGCATCGATAAGGTGGTGGACCTCATCCGCGGGCAGAAAGGTGTGCCGGTGAAGCTGCGCGTGCTGAGCAACAGCACGGGTGAAGAGAAGGTGGTGACCATCGTGCGCGATGAAATCCCCATGTCGGAAGAGCTGGCCAGCGGCCGCATCATTGACATGAAGCAGGATGGCCGCACCTACCGCCTGGGCGTGCTGACGCTGCCTTCGTTCTACATTGACCTGGATGACGGCGAGGTGCATTGCGCTGCCGACGTCAAGAAGATTCTGCGCCGCATGATTCAGGAAAAGGTGCAGGGAATTGTACTCGACCTCCGCTTCAATGGCGGTGGTTCGCTGGATGAAGT
>JAZRSQ010000085.1:0-251804 GCA_045651585.1 Akkermansia sp. | reverse complement strand
GGTGAAGCTTACGTCGCCCTCGTTATCGCAGATGGAGATAGTGGAATCGTCAGCTCCGTAGATAGCGCCGCCAAAGTAGTAGTAGGAGGAGTCGGTGTCGGAGTCGGAGTCGGAGTTGTAGGAGGAGTTGCCGGTGAAGTTTATGTCTCCCGTGTTACCGCAGATGGAGATAGTGGAAGAACTTCCTCCGTAGATAGCGCCGCCATAGGAGGAGTAGGAGTAGTAGTAGTAGGAGGTGGAGCCTGTTGCCTTATTTTGAGCGAACGTTACTGCTCCGGAAGTCTCGCTGATGGTGATGGTCGCGCCATCAGCACCATAAATAGCACCACCATAGACGTAGTGTCTGTTGCTTGAGTTGGCGATTACTTCATTTCCTGTGAATGTCACGCAGCTGTTGCCTTTCAGCCGCAGGGTTGTAGCCTTTATTGCACCACCGTAGTAGTAGTAGGAGGAGTAGTAGTCATCGGAATTACTTTCCTTCAATCCTTCGAAGGTAACAAGGCCGATATCCTCGATGGCAAGAGTCGATACATTGTAGAAGGCTTTATTTGCTCCGCCCTTGAAGGTCAGGGAATAGGGGTCGCTATCTTCTTCAATAGTAAAGAGGATGGAGCCGTTTTCTTTTAACTCCTGTGAGGAGGTCCACCAAGTGGCGGAAGAGGGTGTGAAGGTGATGGAGCCATCCAGCAGAAAGGCGAGGTTGCCGGAAGTTGTCCGGTAATCATATAAATCATCCGGGTCAGCGAGGTAGTGCGGAGTGTAATTCGAGGGTACTTCCACGGCTTGTGCCCGGGAGGACAGACCAGCTGCGACAAGCAGGACGGCCGAGAGCAGTGATAATGGGAGATGGAGTTTCATGGTGTAACGGAAGTGATAGCTTATTCATAATATGGTAACGTCGTTACCTGAGTCAAGCAAGAACTGTGCTGACCCGCACAAAAATATGTCGCGGAATGCGCGAGAAATGTATGGACCAAATGCGTACGGAGGCTACTCGCCACTTTCATTCTTTGGCCGATACCCTGAGTAAATGGTTCGAACCTATTATTCGCATGTGGCGTTTCTCAAAAAATAATGGAATCACCGAGGGATTCCATCGTAAGATAAAAGGAATTCAACGCCGTGGTTATGGCTACAGAAACTTCCAAAACTACAAATTAAGGGTATTAGTAGAGTGTTCACATGGCCGATGACTCAAATAACAGCGTTCCCACACTTTTTGGAGTTGACCCTTGATGTATTCCACCTCCATTTACTCCTGCACGGAGTATAGTCCTGTACCCAAACGACCGAACAAATGATGACCACGCCTTCGCTCAGCAGAATCCTTGTCGCCGCAGCCATTTGCCTTGCTGCGGGGATATGCACCTCATGCCGGATAAACATGGGAACTCTCACGTGGGCGGAGGCCTGCTATTACCTGGATCGCCCCGATATGATGAGCCGTGGTGTGGATTACCTCGGTAGTGATGCCGAGTTCCATTACTTTGAGCACAAACGCGATTTGGCGCGAGATGTGCGATTCCGTATCAGTGTGTCCGAAGACATCTATTCCCCGCAAGAAACGATGCCCTACCGAAGTTGGTTTCCCGATAGGCGCGATGCATATAAGGAACTTAGGGGATTGATTTTGATTGTATTTCCCGATTTATCCTGCGGGATTGATGGTACCTTCTACGCATCCCCGGCAGAGGTTCCCGCCGAACTCTGGCCTAAGGTGGTTATCGTGCATATCACGGATAAGCGGAGTAAGGAGGCTAGGAAAATGGAGCAACAGATTGCCCCCTACTTGAAAGGCTCTCCCAAAGTGCGCTATCTCTATCCGCTGAGCGGTCTTCCCGCCCATTTATTGCCGTTCGTAATCAGTCCTTCGACTGGAAGCCCACTCGGAATCCCTTGAAACAGAAAAGCACCTCTGACGAGGTGCTTTTAAGCGGGCGATGGGATTCTACCCGCGCACCATGCCCTGACGGTTGTCAGGGTACCCTCGCGGAGGTGTCCGCTCGGCATGGCGCCAAACTGCTCGCGTACTCGCAGTTTGCCCACTCGTCGTGGGTTCGAATCCCTTGAAACAGAAAAGCACCTCTGACGAGGTGCTTTTAAGCGGGCGATGGGATTCGAACCCACGACATCAACCTTGGCAAGGTTGCGCTCTACCACTGAGCTACGCCCGCGGTTTGTTCCGCTTTAGTAGGTCGGTGAGCAAATTATACACAATACGGCGGAGAACGCAAGCCTTTTTTTAAGAAAAATCGATTTTTTTTACATTTTTACAGCAGGTGGCCGAGGTCGCGCGGGGTAAAGCGAGCGATGGTGTCGTCCTGTCCGCTGCGTATTTTGCTGGCCCATGCGTAATCTGCCAGCAGGGCACGGCCAAGTGCTATCAGGTCGAAGTCATTAACACTGAGCATGTGTGCGAGTTGGTGGAGCGGGGTGGCTTGCAGGCCGACTGTCCCTACGTTGATAACCGGGCGCCCGGACAGGAACCTGACCCAACCGGCCAGTGTGCGGGGGCTGCCTTCGAACTCCGGTTTATTGTAGTACTGAGAGGAACAGTCGAAAATATCCACCCCGGCCTCGCAGAGCGGTTCTACAATCTCCGCCAGCTCATCGGCTGAGCGGGCAATCCGCGCATCGTATTGCCCGATTTTCCACTGCGACAGGCGGAACAGAATGGGAAATCGGCTCCCCACGGCCTTGCGTACCGCCTGTACGACTTCTCGTGCGAACCGCACACGGCGGGGCAGGTCGCCGCCATATTCGTCGTCACGGTGGTTGGTGGCGTGCCACAGGAACTGGTCGATGAGGTAGCCGTGAGCTCCTTGAATTTCCACGCCGTCAAAGCCCAGTCGCTTGGCGTTGGCTGCAGCGCGGGCAAAGGATTCCACAATTTCATGAATACGCCGTTGGCTCATGGGGGCTGCGGTCTGTTGCAGGGTGACGGGGTCTATGCCCGAGGGGCCGACAGGCGGTTCCTGCGGGTTGGGGGCACTGCCATCGGTGGGGCGAGCCATGCCGACATGCCAGAGCTGGGGAATAATCTTGCAGTTGGTGGCATGCACGCTGCGGCAGATATGCTTCCACCCGCGCAGGGCTGCACCGCCGAAAAATCGAGGCGTGTCGCAGTCGGCAGCCGCTGCCGGGTCGTCGATGGTGGTACCCTCGGTGATGATGAGCCCGAGCTCGTGCTCGGCGCGTCGACGGTAGTAGCGTGCCATTTCGGGGGTAGGTATGCCATCGGTGGCAAAATGGCGGGTCATGGGCGCCATGACCAATCGGCTGGTAAGCTCGATTTTACGGTGGATAAAGGGGCTGAAAAGAATTTCGATATCGCGCAGGGCCAGGGCAGTTCCGGTTTTCATGCCCTTACTTTACCACAGCTGACCCCCGGAGCAAGAGGTTAGAATAACCGTTCCGGGCGGCAATCAGAGCCCCAGCACACAACGCAGGGCAAAGGCTGAGGGCAGGTTTTTGGGCGGGGTAAGAATCTCTGCCCGGGGAATCTGTGTGGCAAAGGTCGGGCGGGGATTGACGAGAACGGCGTGGTCGCAGATGGAGAGCATGGGGAGATCGGCTGCGCTGTCGGTATAACCCACATCGGCGTGCGTGATACCCAGCTCGGCCAGGCGCACGAGTTTGTTGGCTCCCTTGTTGTTGCCCGGGGCCGGGATGGTGGGCATGAAGGGCACGCGGTCAAAACCCTGTGTGGGGGTGCCGATGGTGTGGGTGAAGCCCAGTTCGGCACCTACCAATCGGGTCCACCAATCCGGGGAGGCAGAGCAGAGCACCGTGGTATCGCCGGCTTGCTGGTGGGCACGCAGGCGCTCCAGTACGGGGGGATAGAGCGCGGGCAGGATTTCCTGTTGCACGAAGTCACTGCAGTGCTGCTGCAGCTGCTCGGTGGGCATGCACCAAGCGTAGGCCAAGAAGGCTCGCTTCATGCGCTCGGTGTTGAAAATGTGCAGCCCTCGCAGTATGCCACAGGGAGCAACAGCCAGCAGGTACAGGCGACGCCAGCCATGCCGACGCAGCACCCAGCGGCAGAACCTCAGCTGCGAATCCCCCGCAAAGAGGGTGCCGTCCATATCGAAGAGCGCCGTTGCCATAACCTGCTGTTATTGAATAGAGTGCTTAACGGAAATAGCCGCCGCTGCGCCACTTCCATATCAACATAATGATGGAACCAAGAATAATGCCACCCAAGTGACCGGCCTCGCCACCGGCATTGTCAAGATTGAAGAGTATGGTCACCGTGGCAAAACCGATGATAACCAGAGCGAAGGTGCGCATGGTCATGGTGACCGGCGGGAAGAGCAGCGATATGCGCACATCGGGGAACATGAAGGCTACCGATACCATCACACCGTACACTGCGGCCGAGGCGCCGATGAGGGGAACCAGCTCCCAGGGCTGTACCGTGCCGGTGTAGTCGGTGAATTGGTGCACTAGGGCATTTACCTCGAGCACGGCCTGCGGGGTGTCAATCATGCTGAAAATACCGAGCCCTGCCAGTATGGAGGAGAAGAGAGCTCCTGCTACGCCACAGCCCAAGTAGTAGGCCAGAAAGCGGCGGGGACCCATCATTTGTTCCACCGCAGGGCCGAAGAAGAACAGAGCCCACATGTTGAACAAAATATGCCCGAAGTTGGCGTGCAGAAACTGGTAGCTGATGAGTCGCCACAGCTCCCACTCCTTGAAACAGGTAAACCAAGAGTACGCGCCCATGATTTGCAGCGTGGGCTCAGTTTGGTCGGCCCCGGGCACGGGCAGACCCAGAATGGAGGGCTGTCTGGCAACAAGCCCTACCAGAAAGACAACAATATTGACGATGATGAGCGATGAAGTGACGCTGAGGGATGTTCTGTTCATACTATGTACAAACGGTTTGATGCACTCAGTGGGGGCTCCGTTCAAAATTCGGTCGGCCCGACCGGCGGATTGAGTCGGGTACCGATGTCGGCAATCTCCTCGTACGTCAGAATGTGCTCCATGCTGCAGGCTGCCTCATCTGCGCGTTCGGGGGGCAGGCCGGCAACCTCGGTCATGAAGCGCAGCAGGATGGTGTGCGAGTAGATAACGCGCTCTGCATAGCGCTGACCCTCAGCGGTCAGAATAATGGGGCTGTACTGATGGTACTCAATGAGCCCCAAATCAGCCAGCTTGCGCATGGCTGCCGTCACACTGGGTTTCTTGACGTTGAGCATCTGGGCGATGTCGCTCACCTGAGCCGAGCCGTTCTTGTGGCACAGGTGGCCGATGGCTTCCAGATAATCCTCGCCACTGCGGCCTATGCGTTTACTCAGTTCGCTGCACTCTTTGCTACTCATGGCATTTTTTCGAGGGTTGCCACGCACTCCAAGTGCTTGGTTTGCGGGAAAAGGTCAAAGGGCTGCACCTCTACAACCTTGTAACCGGCTTTGGCAAACTCGGCCAAATCGCGGATTTGCGTGGCGGGATTGCAGGACACATATACCACGCGCGCGGGACCGAAGGCAAAGAGCTGGTTCAGGAAAGCCATGTCGCAGCCCTTGCGGGGCGGGTCAATCACCACGGCACTTTCGGCGGCGGGGAAGTCCACCTGTTCGAAAATTGCCTCGGCACTGGCTGCCAGGAAGGAGGCGTGAGTGATGCCGTTGCTGCGGGCGTTGGCGCGTGCCCAGTCGGCGCTGGTCTCGCTGACTTCCACACCGAGCACTTTCTCGAAGTGCGGGGCAAGGGTAAGGGCGAACAGACCGCTGCCGCAGTAGGCATCCACCAGGTAGCGGGCGCCGCCGGCGCAGGCCTGCTTGGCGACATAGCCGGTGAAGGCCGGCAGGATGAAGGGATTGTTCTGGAAGAAGTCGCCGGCCAGGAAATTGAAGGTCAAATCCCCCACTTTCTCGGTGCAGACGGCGTTGTTGTTGGTAATCACACTACCCTCGCTCACGCGCATGAGCAGGGTGGCACCGCGCTTGTACTGTGCGGCTGCCTGGTGTACGGACTTGCGCACGATGGGCAGGGCGGCGTTCAGCTCATCCATAGCGATGGGGCACTGCTTAATGTCGCACACCTCGCTGCGGGAGCCGGCGCGCAGGAAGCCGATGTTGCCCATCTTGGCATCCTTGGGTTTATGGAAATGCGGGGTAATCTTGGAGCGGTAACCGTAGGTCACAGGCGAGGGGATAGCGGGCAGAACCGGCAGCTCCAGACCGGCCTGCAGGCGCAGCAGGTCTGCTACCTGAGCTGTCTTCCACTCCAGCTGAGCGGCGTAGTCCAAGTGCTGGTACTGGCAACCACCGCAATAGCCGAATACCGGGCACTGCGGTTGCACGCGATGGGGGCTCGGCTCCAGCACTTCTACCAAGTCGGCCGACGAGCAGTTCTTGTCGTTGCGGTAAATGCGGGCGCGTACTTTCTCGCCGGGCAGGGTGTAGGGTACAAAGACAACCCAGTTATCAATGCGACCGACACCATCGCCTTGGTTGGAGAGGTTTTCGATGGTGAGCTCTACCTCCTGATGGTAGGCAAAAGGTACGGGTACAAACTTGCGGGGAGGGGTATCCATGGTCAAAAATCAGTGTGCGTGGGTCTTGCCGTCAATGTTCATGGGCAGGCTCTTGGGCAGGGAGGGGGAGCGTAGGCCGTGGCGCTCCGCTGCATTGGGTTGTGAGCTGTCGCCGTCACCCTTGCTGATGGCTTCCTCCGGCGGGGCAAAGCGGCCCATGCGCAATCCGCTGCGCCCGGGGATGCCCGAGGTGTTGCTGACCACTACCGGTTCGGGCTGGGGGATGTATTCCTCCTGCTCAACGGTAGCGCGGCTGCGGGATTTGGAAGACTTCTTTTTTTTCTTATTGTTTTCGGCCATCAGAGCGCGGGCCGCTTCCATCTGCTCTTCGGTGGGGGTAATGTTTTCTTCGTCCTCAGTTTCCTCTTCTTCCTGCTCCTCGTTGGCAGCAGTAGCCTCGCTGCGCTTCTTGCCGTTAGGGCAGAGACCCAGTTTGCAGCTCATCAGGCCACTGCAAACGTGCTCCTTCTCACCATCGGCTTCCGCTTTCTTCTTGTCTTCGGCATCAGCATCTTTGGCTTCGTCCTCTTTTTCGGATTCGCCGGTTGCGGTCGTATCTTCTTCTTCTGCCGGAGCTACGGGGTTGGGGCCTACACCCGGCTGCGGTTGTTCCACCTGACTACAGGCACTCAGCACAAATGCCGCTATCACGCAGCCTGTCAGACATATTCTCTTCATGCAGCGCATAATATCACGCACGCGCCCCCCGCGCAAGCCTAAATGGTGTTCGCTTGCTGTAATGTTATGACACTGCGTGGGGAAAGCTTGGTTCCGGGGGCTTATTCGCTCTGCAAATCGGGCGGGGTGGTCGTGCTGTTCAGGAAGGGGGATTTTGCTGTTGTTGTCTTTTATTGTGTTGTTTATCAATCTGGTGTGCTCTTTTTGGTGAGGTTGGGTTTGTGGGTAAGACAATAAATTTTATCTTTTTTGTTTCAATTCGCTTGACATTCTGACGAAATGATGTAAACTCTCCCGCACCAAAACGAAAAACCACTTATAAAATTTTACTATGGCACACACTCAGTCCGCTAAGAAGCGCATCCGTCAGACGATCGCCCGTACCGCCATCAACCGTTCCACCATGTCCCGCGTTCGCACCCTTCGCAAGAAGGTTGTTGCCGCTGTAGCCGCTCAGGACAAGGAGGCTGCCGTTGCCGCTTACAATACGTTTGCCTCTGCCATCGACAAGGCTGCCAAGAAGAATATCGTGCCCGCCAACCGCGCAGCCAACTACAAGAGCAAGGCTGCCAAGGCTGTGGCTACTCTCGCCTGAGTTACCTTTCAGGTTTTCCGTTTTCAGCGGGGTTGCGGTATCGACCGCATCCCCGCTGTTTCTGTTTATACTTGCTTTATATATATTCGGGCAAAAATAAAATTTTCAGAAAAAATGCAAAAAATTGCAACAAAAATTTTTTCTGATACGCCTATATATATAAAGCGACATGCCAGATGAAATAACAGAACTGCCCGCGAGCGATTCCGGCGCCTCTACTGATTGGGGTGCCTGGCTGGATGATCATGGCGCTCGTCTGTTACTTTACGCACGGCAACAGACCCCCACAAATGCCGATGCTGAGGATGTGCTACAGGATGCCCTGCTGCAGCTGGTGCGCACGGTGGAATGCGGCGAATTTCATGGCGGGCAGGAGCAATGGTTGGCCTACACGCTGACTGCTATTCGACATCTGGCGGCAGATGAAGCCCGCCGTCGTGTGTCCCGTCGAAATTACGAGACGGCGACCCTTCCTGAACCGATGGAAGATAATCCGTGGTTGCGCAGTAGGCTTGATGACGAGCTGCACCGCCGGCATGTGGAGAGTGTGTTGCGTACCATGCCTGCAGATTATGTTGAGGTGCTTATCCTCAAAATATGGGAGGGCCTCACTTTCCAGCAGATTGCCTGCGTGACCGGCGAGAATATGAACACGGTAAACTCTCGCTACCGCAGGGCGCTCAGTCATTTCCGCGATAAACTCGATTCTAACCCCATGCCTGAATAATATGTCACTCTCGCATGACCAGCAGAATGAAAAGCGAACTCCGGCCGCTGAACTCAGCCCTGAGTTGCGTGCGCGGCTTTTGGGCGCCATGCTCGATTTGCAGCAGGAGATTCGCCGTAATATTAAACTGCGGAAAGAGTTGACTGCTCGACTGCAGCCGGAACCTCTGGCCGGGGCTGTCATTGCCCGTATCAAGAATGAGGTAATGGCTGAAGTTCAGTGCCAGCGTCAGAATGAACGTGCTCTGCGCATGTGGCGTCGCAGTTTGGCTGTTGCCGGTGCCGTGGGGGCTGTAGTGCTCCTGCTGGTTTCCGCACTGATTGTTTTCATTGCTGCCCCGACTCAGGTCGCAGAAGAGCCGGAGGTGGTCATGGCGCAGCCTACCATTAACGAAGACGCGGAGATAGATGTGCCTCCGCCTTTCCCCCCGCCCCCGGGGATGCCCCCTGTTCCGATGGCTAAGGTTACCCGTATCTATGCAGCACAACCGTTGACGCAGAAGTGCGAGTGCCCGTGTGAACATCCCCGAAAACCGGGAAGTACCCCCTGCCTGATGTGCGAAGATACACTTCAACATGAGAGTGATGATGGTTCGGTACTGATGATTCGCGTGCCCCATGCCATCGAGTTCAACATGAATGAAGATGTGATATGAAGCGCTTAATCCGATCCGTTCTCTGCTTGTTGTTCCTGTTGGCTCTTACCGGGTGGCAGGTTATGGCAGCGGATAATGGAGAGGAAAAAGCATACTTCGGAGTTATTCCCCTTACTGCTCCATTAGCCGAAAAGGTGGTCAGTAATGGGGCGGGAGTCGCCGTTGCTGGCGAATGTCAGCAATGTGTGGTAAACGGCACTCCCGCTCCTTTACTGCCTGCCAAGAGCGCGCTGACCGTGCTTGCCGTGCTGAATGGCAGTCCAGCAGCTCGCGCCGGTTTGCAATCGGGCGACTGCATTGTGGGGGTAGGGCGCTACCCTGTGCGCAGTGCTGCCGATTTGCGCAGAGCTGTCGCGCGCTATGGCCCCGGGGCCGATGTTGAAGTGCGCTGGTTCAGGCAGGGTGCATTGTGTGCCATGCGGGTGCAACTGACCGCTCGCCCTGCTGACCTTCATCAGAGTGCTGCGATTGTCGATGTGAATGCCCTCGTCCACGAGACGGAGCGAACGATTGAGCTCTCGCAAGATGCCGACTCTCGTATCAGACATTACAAATCGCGCATTTGGGCACAACTGCAACTCCTGCCCGGTGGCGAAATGCACGTTCAAAGTGTTATCAATGATCTGCAGGCCATGAGAGACATCGCCGCCTCCTGCCACGTGCAGCAACCGGGCTGGATGGCCGGCCGCGCCTGCGATGCCACCCTCGAGTTCAGAGATTCCATGGGCAAAATCATTCTGCGCGGTGCCGATAATGTCCTCACCCTCACTCTCGTGGACACAGAAGACCGAATTTATTTCCATTCTCCCCTCAACACCGCTGCCGTTCAGCAGGCAATCCCCGCCTCCATTCGCTCCCGCCTTCTGCGCAATAAAGGCAATAAGGGGTACGCCATGAAATAAATGACCACAGCGTGGTGCGCTTTGATTTGTTGGCTTTGTTGTATTCCGTACGTTCTAGCCACTTGCGTCCTTGCTTAAAATATGCTATAGTGTAGGCATGGCAGTTACCTTAAGTCAGAATGAAATAGCAGCGCGCGCAGCAAAGTTTGCTACAGATTGGAAAAACACCGAGCGTGAGGAGGCTGAAGCTCAGGAATTCCTTGTCGAATTCTTCAATGTTCTGGGGGTGAGCCGTAAGAAAGTGGCTATTTTCGAGCATAAAGTCAAATGTGCAGATGGCGGTAATGGCTACATTGATTTGTTCTGGAAGGGGCATATCCTCATTGAGATGAAATCGAGGGGAAAAGATTTGTTCAAAGCCTACGAGCAGGCTAAACGCTATGCAGATGCTTTGCCCCATTACGAAATGCCCGATGTTATCCTTATCTGCGATTTTGAGAACTGGCATTTCTATGACTTGACTAATAATGCAGAGCTGACTACATTTACGCTGGAGGAGCTGCCACAGCACATCCACCGCTTCCATTTCCTCGCCGGGTATGGTCAGCGTAAGTACCAGGAGGAAGATCCTGTTAATGTGCAAGCAGCTGAGTCTCTCGGCAAATTGCATGATGGTCTTAAAGCCATTGGCTATGTGGGGCACCCGCTCGAGGTCTATCTTGTACGCTTGCTCTTCTGCCTGTTTGCAGATGATACCGGCATTTTCCACAAGGATATTTTCCGCATTTTCATTCAGGACTGTACCGCAGAGGATGGTCGTGACCTTGCCGCACGTCTGGCTGAGCTTTTCCAAGTGCTCAATACGCCGGAGGATAAACGCTTTGTTACACGCGATGCCGTTATCAAAGAATTTCCTTACGTGAATGGTGGCCTCTTTGCTGAGTTCCTGCCCATGCCTGCATTCGATACGGAGATGCGCCGAGCTCTGCTTGATTGCTGTGTGCTGGATTGGAGCCGTATTTCTCCCGCTATCTTCGGCTCTATGTTCCAAAGTGTGATGAATGCCGATGAACGTCGCGCCCTCGGTGCTCACTACACCAGCGAGCGCAATATCCTTAAACTGATTAATCCTCTGTTTCTCGATGCTCTGTGGGAGGAATTTGGGGGTATTAAGATTGATAAATCAACTCGAAAAATATCTAATATCAAACAGTTCCATCAAAAACTCTCCACACTCACTTTCCTCGACCCTGCGTGTGGCTGCGGCAATTTCCTTGTAGTGGCATACCGCGAGCTGCGTCGCTTGGAATTGGAGGTTATCAAGGAGATGGAATTAGAAGGTACGCAATGGCTTTTCTCCGTTAATGAAATGAGTGTCGTTAATGTGGATCAGTTCTATGGTATCGAGATAGAGGAGTTCCCTGCTCAGATTGCTCGTGTTGCCATGTGGCTTATGGACCACCAGATGAATGTTGAGGTTGGTAATCACTTTGGTGAAGCCTATGCCCGCATTCCGCTCAGAGCCTCTGCAACCATTGTGTGCGGTAACGCCCTGCAAATCGACTGGGAAAGCGTTGTGTCTAAGGATAAGCTGAGCTATATCCTCGGTAATCCGCCTTTCGTTGGTGCTCGGTATATGGCGACTAATCAGAAGGCTGATTTACTGCAAGTATTCGATGGCGTGAAGAATGCCGGTGATTTGGATTTTGTGGCTGCCTGGTATAAGAAGTCTGCTGATTATATGGAGGGTACTGAGGTGAAAACGGCTCTGGTATCTACAAACTCTATTGCTCAGGGACAGTCGGTGGCTATTCTGTGGAAACATCTTTTACAGGAGAAGAAGGCTGTTATCAATTTCGCCTATCGAACTTTTAAATGGTCTAACGAAGCCCGAGGAAACGCTGCGGTGCATTGTGTCATTATTGGATTCTGTTTGCAGGAAAGTGATGCTAGAAAACCGCTTATAGACGAGCAGGGGAATAGAACAATGGCCAAGCATATTAATGGTTATCTTGTAGATGCTGCGGATATTTTTATTGATAATCGCAGCAAACCGCTGTGTAATGTGCCGGAAATGGGAATAGGCAATAAGCCTATAGATGGCGGCAATTATTTGTTTACTGAAGAGGAAAAAGATGCGTTTTTGAAGATAGAACCTGCTGCTGAGCCTTATTTTAAACCTTGGCTGGGTTCCCAAGAACTAATTAATGGTCAGCGGCGTTTCTGCCTTTGGTTGGGAAATTGCAGCCCGGCTGTGCTTAAAACTTTGCCCGAGTCAATGAAACGTGTAGAAGCTGTGCGTCAATTCCGATTAGCTAGTAAAAGCGCGCCGACCCGAGCTATCGCCGATAAGCCAAGACGTTTTCATGTGGAAAATATGCCACAGGGGACATATATTGCGATGCCCAAGGTCTCATCAGAAAGAAGGGCATTTATCCCTATGGGGTTCTTAGATGATAAAACGTTATGTAGCGATTTGTTGTTTTTGATTCCGGGAGCCTCTTTATATCACTTTGGTATTTTAACAAGTACCATGCATATGGCTTGGACTCGTGCTGTATGTGGCCGTTTGGAAATGCGATATCGTTACTCCAATAAGATTGTCTACAACAATTTTCCGTGGCCTGACACAGATATATCCCAGCAAGAAAAGATTGCAAAACTTGCACAATCTGTTTTAGATGCCCGTGCCTTATATCCGGATTGTACATTGGCTGATTTGTACGACCCTGATTGTATGCCTGATGAATTGGTTGATGCTCATCGTAAGCTTGATATCGCTGTAGAAAAGTCCTACGGCTGTCGCTTCACCAATGACGCCGACCGGGTAGCGTTCTTGTTTGAAAGGTATGAGTCGTTGGTTTCATTGGTTACCACTTCGAAGAATTAGATTGCTTAAAACTAAAAAATGGGTACTGCGCGATTAGTGTTTGCTAATTGTGTAATCCTGTTTTTGGGCTACCTTATTACTTTAATATATACCCATAATTATGTATCAACATGATATATGTATGTTTGAAGTTTCTTCATTTGAACTTCATGATTGGTCTAATTCACCTGATGCCAAAACATTATTTCCTAAATTGGTTCAGATGCTAATTTTTGCTACAGTTAAAGACTTGAACTTATGCAAGTTTCATTACAAAGAGGATAATCAGCGGCGTGGAGTAGACGGGGAAGTTAAAACGGGTGTAGGTAATGAATATGTTCCTACTGGCGAATCGTATTGGGAAGTTGGAACTAATGCAGATATTGAGAAAAAGGCGAATCAAGATTATCAGCAAAGAACGTATAATAACCCTATCGGGAGAATAAAAGATAAAGTCTTTGTCTTTGTTACTTCTCGAAGATGGACAAATTGTAATACATGGGCAGAAGATAAAAGAAAAGAACAGCAATGGAAAGACGTCCGAGTTATTGATGCCGAATCTATCAGAACTTGGTTGACTACTGCTCCTTCTGCAAATTTATGGATAGCAAAAATATTAGGTAAAATAATAGAAGGTGTTTCTCATTTAGATACTCATTGGGAACAGTGGGTAGAGGCTTGTCATCCTCCATTGTCGGCAGGCCTATTTACAGAGAGTGTACAAAAAGTCATTACTAAAGTTAATAAATGGTTACACTCAGAGAATGCTCCATATATGAGTTTACAGTGTGATTCTCTAGATGAGGGATTAGCTTTTCTAAAAGTCATGTTTGATGATCCTTCTGTCGAAGATTATAAGGGGAGATTGGTTGTTGTCGAATCTGTTGCTTCCGCTCGTATATTGAATGGGTGGAATAAAAGGATAATACCAATATTGATATCTAATGAAGCTGCTGAATATATGAATTCTAGTAGCGCAGACTATAAGTGTATAATATTGCAAAAATACAGTTCTGGGAATATATGTAGTTTGAAGGTTGACGTTGCACCTCTGGATTTTAATTCTTTGGAGTTAGAAGCTAAACGATATGTTGCGGTCGATGACCGCGAGCAATTATATAGAAAGGTTGGCCGTTCTAGGAGTATTTTAAGATCTGTGTTATCTCATAATCCAGCAGTTAAAGAGCCAAGATGGCTGCGAAACAAGCTTTTAGATGCCGATGAGCTTATACCATTCTTGTTATGTGGAACTATTTATGTTGGGGCTGAGGCGACAAAGGGAGGAAAAGATATTTTGCAATTGTTGCTAAATGGGGGCTCTTTAAATCGTTTTTTGAGAAAGTTGAAGAAGGTTGCTTCTGAATTTGATTCACCAATATGGGCGTTTGAGAATTATATTGGACTAACAGGAAAAGAAGAGCTCTTGTATTTAATGAGAGATGATATACTACCTGAACATCTTGATTCGTTTGTAACGGTATTTGACAAATTGCAAAATGGTGAGTTACAGAGTGATTTTAAAGGCATAGATAGGTTGGCTCATTTATATGAAATAATTTTATTGTTGATAGTTCACGAACATGATTGGTTTGGATACTCTCTGATTCATATTAGGAAATATGTAGAAAATATATCAGATATTGTATTTAGAGAAGGTGATATAAAAGTATTAAAGGAAAATAAGCATTACCTTGCTTTTATCGCTGAAGCGTGGCCGGAACGTTACTGTAATCTTTTGCAGGACTTATTCCTACTGCCGGATGGAGAATTTAAGAAGGTGTTGAACTTTGTTACTCCTTCTGTTGAATCATACTTTATTAAAAGTTTGCAGATATTAGCAATTAATGAGAATTATTATTCTCATATTCTGCTTTTTTTGGAACGAATGTACAATATGTGTGAGGATATTCGTTTGAAGAAAGAGATTTTGACTCGATTCCAAGAATTGCTGTTCTGTTGGGGTGATATGACAAATGCTCCTCTTCAGGAGACTAAGAAATATGTAGAATGTCTCATGGCTAGAAATGAGAAATTGGGTTGGCTTGTTTGTAAAGAACAGTTTCTTAATGAATTGGGGTTTATATGGAATCCTCCGTATACACGATATAGAGGCGGTAATTGGAAGAAATGCAGAAAAATTACGGAGCAAGAGATCCAAGAATATAGATTAAGTTGTTTGAAATTACTGCTCGATTTTGCAAACTATTCATATTCAGAAATCAGAGATTTGATTCACATAAGTTCTCGTATTGCTAAGTACCATAGAAGCAATCTTTGGTCGGTTGTTGAAAAGGCATCAGCTTCGCTTACCGATAGTGAGAAAGTGAAATTACAGGAACTTTGTAGAAAAGAGATACGATGGCAAAAGAAGGAAGAAAAATCTCATGGATATATACAGGAACTTGAGAGTATTATAAAATGTTTTGAGGTTGATGATGCTGTGTTAAAGGTGGCTCACTTGTTTTCATGGTATGTGGAACTGGAAGATGTGAAGCAAATATCTGGCTATGAGAATGTTTATAGTATTGAAGAAGCCCGGGATATCGCTATAAAAAGACTAATTGAAAATAATCGATTTGATTATGTAGATATTATAAGCAGTAAAGGATTTGACGCAAGCTCTTTAGGTCGAGCTGTCGCAGGAAACTTACCCGTGAAACAAGGGGTGGATTATATAAGATATTGCATCTCTATTATGAGAAGTAATAAGGCGCGAGCCGGGGATTTGCTGTGGTATTATTGCACTAATGTTTTAAATAAAAATGAAAGTGTTTATTCTAGTCTATGCGAGGAATTCTGTAATTCAGTTTCAGATGAAGATAAAATCTATTTCCTGAAAGCCACACCTTGGAGTTGTGTTCATTCTGATATCATTGAAAAGATTGAATTATCTATTCGTCACGCATATTGGGAATCTCCAAGAATTACGTTTTTTTCGGATTTTTCGAAGAATTGCGAATCTTATATTAATTTTCTTTTGAAGAATGGAAAATATAGTATGTCTATTGAGTCTTTGTATGGTGTTATGAGGACAGAGAAAATCACTGAGAAAGTTGTTAATTTAGTAAAAAAATCCCTTCGTGGACTTTCCAATAATCTAGAATTATGGGATTTTAACAATCAATTCGATTCTATTAACCTTAAGGTCGCTGTTGATTTTTTAGATAAAGCAGGTGTTTCTCTAGCCTTCCTTGCAATTAGAGAAGTATCTTTTATGTGTAAGTCTGGCTTCGATGTTGATGAAGAATCTTATGTTTTGCGTTATTTTGCTAAAAATCCGAAAATATTTTCTCGTTTTGTGCGCATATCCAAAAATATAGGTGATTCTACTGGTCGATTAAGTCGGTTCCTTCAAAAGTTGGGTTCTTTTTTGAATGTGTTTTCAGATTCAGTATTCTCTATGAAAGAAATAGCGTTCAATTATGTTGGTTGGATCAATGCTGTTTTAGATAATCTACCGGATCAGGCGCATCGGCATTATGCATCCTGCATTGTTATGTCTCATTTGGGTAGATTCTGTCGTTCTTGTAAATGTGATTCTCAATTAGAAGAGATGTGCAAATGCCTTGAATTGATAGGTGAGGTTGAAGAGTTGAGAGATTGCTTTGTAATGGGGGTATTCAATTCGCAAGGTGCCACTTGTTTAGGCTGTGACTCTGGTGGTGCAGCATATCACAAAATTGCAAAATATTATAGAAGTCAGGCGGAAAAAGCGAAAGGGTATTCACTAATTGCATCGAATCTGATTATGCGGGTTGCTCTTTGTTTCGAACAAGATGCTACTATGTTTGACAATAATAACAAACTGTGTAGGTACATGGCGTAACAGATATTTAGACTTATTCAGGGCTTTATCGAGTTTTTATGAAAGAGGGGGAATTCCTGCTTGACAAAAAACGTCTGAAGTGGTATAAAAATCCTCGTTAAGCCATGCTTCAGGAATATTTATCAGCGTTCATTCAGTTAGTGGCCGGTTTTGGATTTGCCGGTCTGATTATTGTTCTCAGCGTGATTTTCGGTCGTCGTGCAAGGTTGCAGCCTGCGCAGGATGTTCCGTATGAGTGCGGTAACGTGCCTGAGGGCGATGGTGCACCTGCCTTCTTCTCGATTAAGTATTATATCGTTGCCATTCTGTTTCTGGTATTCGACTTGGAGGTGGTGTTCCTGTACCCCTGGGCTCTGGGCTTTAAGGAGTTCGTGATGGACAACTGCGCTGCTTTCATGTCGATGACGGTGTTCATTGCTGTGCTGATGATTGCCTACCTGTACGCTCTGGGCAAGGGTGTTATCGTATGGCACCGCAACCCTGCAGCTCGCCGCTGAACCGCTTGACGGTCAACTGACAGCTTTTCCTTCGGGCGGTTCCGGTACCGGTGCCGCCCGTTTATTTTAACCCCTTATATACATAACAGAAAGATGAACGCCGCTACACGCCGTGAATGGTTGCAGAAAACACTGACTGAGCGCATTATCATGCTCGATGGCGGGCAGGGAACCATGATTCAGAAGCATGGGCTCCGGGAGGCCGACTACCGTGGTGAGCGCTTTGCTGACCGCGAGCGTTACCCGCAGGACCTGCGCAACAACAACGATGTGCTGGTGCTGACCCGCCCCGATATCATTCGCGATATGTGCGAGCAGTACCTCGCCGCCGGTTCCGATATCATCAGCACCTGCACCTTCTCAGCCACAAGCATTGGTCAGCACGAGTTCTTCCATGCCGGGGCTGCAGCGGCGAAGCATGATCAGGCATATTACGACGGAGTTCTGGCAGATGCTCCGCTGGCGGAGCTGGTGCGCGAGATGAACCTCGCCGCCTGCGCCATTGCCCGTAGCGCGGCGGATGCCGCTGCTGCCGCAGATGGACGCCCTCGCTTGGTAGCCGGTTCGATTGGTCCGATGGCGGTGACCTCCTCGCTGTCGCCGGATGTGAATGACCCGGGGTTCCGCGCGGTAAACTTTGACCAGCTGCGCCGAGCCTACCGTGAGCAGGTGGTGGCATTGGTAGATGGTGGGGTGGATGTGCTGCTGCTCGAGACCATCTTTGACACCTTGAATGCCAAGGCTTGTCTGTATGCCATTGCCGAACTGCGGGATGAGCGAGAGCTCCCGCCGGTGATGATAAGCTTTACCATTACCGATCGTGCCGGGCGTACGCTGAGTGGGCAGACGGTGGAGGCCTTCTGGAACTCCGTGCGTCATGCCCGCCCGCTGAGCGTGGGTATCAACTGTGCGCTGGGCGCTGACTTGATGCTGCCCTTTGCTCAGGAGCTCTCCGGTCTGGCTGACTGTGCCATCAGCATGTACCCGAACGCCGGCTTGCCTGACCCGCTGAGCCCGAGTGGTTATGCTCACAGCGCTGAGCACATGGCCGGTATTCTGCGCACATATGCAGAGCAGGGACTTGTGAACTTTGTGGGTGGTTGCTGTGGTACCACGCCCGAATACATCGCTGCCATTCGTCAGGCATTGCAGGGCTTTGCCCCGCGTGTGATTCCTGCCTATGAGCCGCAGGATACATTGCGCCTGAGCGGGTTGGAAGCCTGTAACCACCGCCGTGAGGAGGGAATCATGTTTATCGGCGAGCGCTGCAACGTGGCCGGTTCTCCCAAGTTCGCCCGCTTGATTCGTGAGGGTCAGTACAATGAGGCCCTCGAGATTGCCCGCGCTCAGGTGCAGAAGGGTGCTCGCGTGCTGGATTTCTGCTTCGATGACGGCATGATTGACGGCCCGGCGGCCATGACCCGATTCCTGAATCTTGTAGCAGCTGAGCCCGATATTGCCCGTGTGCCCTGCATGATTGACTCCTCGAAATGGGAGGTGATTGAGGCCGGCCTGAAAAGTGTGCAGGGCAAGGCCATTGTGAACTCTATATCGCTGAAGAACGGCGAGGATGAGTTCCTGCACCATGCGCGCATCATTCGCCGTTTCGGCGCTGCGGTGGTGGTCATGGGATTCGACGAAAACGGTCAGGCCGGTGGTTATGACGACCGTGTGGCGATTGCTCACCGAGCTTATGACTTGCTGGTTAATAAAGTAGGTTTCCCTGCCGAAGATATTATTTTCGACCCGAATGTGCTGACTGTCGGCACCGGCCTGCCCGAGCACGCCAATTTGGCCCGCGACTTCTTCCGCGCCTCGGCTGAGATTCGCCGCTGCCACCCGCTCTGCCACATTTCAGGCGGTATATCGAACGTGAGCTTTGCCTTCCGCGGAAATAATCCGGTGCGCGAGGCTATGCACAGCGCCTTCCTGCACCATGCCGGCTGTGATTTGTGCATTGTGAATGCCGCACTCATGACCCCGTATGAGACCATCCCCGCTCATCGCCGCAAACTGGTAGAGGATGTGCTGTTGAACACCTGCGATGACGCCACGGAATGCCTGATTGCTTATGCTCAGGAACTTGCCGAGGCCAAGGCTGCGCTGAAAGCCGCCGGTGCCGGGGCTCCTGCGCCCGCTGCTCCCAAGCAGGCCGATTGGCGCTCCCTGGGTGTGCAGGAGCGACTGGCACATGCTCTGGTGAATGGCATTACCACTCATATTGAGGCTGATACGCAGGAGGCGCTTGCTCTCTGTGGTACTCCGTTGGCCGTGATTGAAGGCCCTCTGATGGATGGCATGAAACAGGTCGGTGAGCTGTTCGGCTCCGGTAAAATGTTCCTGCCCCAGGTGGTGAAGAGTGCTCGCGTCATGAAGCAGAGCGTTGCTGTACTCACTCCGCTGTTGGAGGCTGCTCAATCCGGCCAGCCTTCTGCTGCCACCGTGGTATTGGCTACGGTTAAGGGCGACGTGCACGACATCGGTAAAAATATTGTGAGCGTGGTGCTGGCTTGCAATGGTTTCCGTGTGGTTGACCTCGGTGTGATGGTGCCCTGCGAGGATATTATTGCCGCCGTGCAGCGCGAGGGCGCTCAATTGGTGGCCCTCAGCGGCCTCATTACCCCCTCTCTGGATGAAATGGCGCATGTCGCTGTTGCCCTGCAGGCTGCCGGCATGAATATTCCCCTGTTGGTGGGTGGCGCCACAACGAGCCCGCTGCATACGGCCCTGAAGCTCGCCCCGCATTACCCGAGCGGAGTGGTGCTGCAGACGGCCGATGCTTCCACCATCGTTCCGGTGGCCAATGCTCTCTGCGGTGCCGGTCGCGATGCCTTTATTGCAGAACAGAAAGCTGCTCAGGCTAAGTTGTGTGCTGAATATGAGCAGAAAAACGTGCCCCTGATGTCGCTGGAGGAGGCTCGTGCCAAGGCTCCGCAGTGGAGTGATGCACAGCCCGCACCGCAGCGTACAGGTGTGTTCACCCTCGGTGTGCCCACCGGTTGTGCCTGCCATACCCCGCAGCCGGATTTCCCGCTGAGCTGGCAGCAGCTCAAGGATGCCGCCGATTGGAATATCATGCTGCATACCTTCGGCATGTTGGGGCGTGACTCCGCCGAGAAGGTGCGCGAGGCCGAAAAACTGCGCGCAGATGCCGCCGCCCTGCTGGAGCAAGCCATTGCCGAGGGGCGACTGCAGGCTCGCGGTTGCTTCGGTATCTGGCCCGCCCGAAAGCAGGGTGACGATATGGTGCTGGAGGACGGTACTGTGCTGCACAGTATGCGCCAGCAGAAGGTCAGCAACTCGCCGCGTCTGGCACTTGTGGATTTTGTGTCGGAGCAGGGGGGCTACGTGGGTGCCATGCAGGTCGCTATCGGCGGGGCCGATGAATGGTCTGCTGAGTTCAATGCTGCCAATGACCCCTACAATGCGCTGCTGGTTGCCGCAATTGCCAATATGCTGGCCGAGGCTTTGGCTGAGTGTACTCAACAAGTTGTGGAACAAATCTGGCCTGTGGAGGGCTCTCAGATGGTGCGCCCTGCCTGCGGTTACCCCAGCCAACCGGACCATACCGAGAAGCGCACCGTCTTCACCCTGTTGAATGCCTCTGCTCACACCGCTACCACGCTTACCGAAACATGCATGATGCAGCCCGCCGCCGCAGTCTGTGCTCTTATCTTCAATCACCCGCATGCTCGCTATTTTGCGGTCGGTCCCATGGGTGATGATCAGCGTGCAGACTACGCCACCAGAAAAGGAAACTGATACTCCGATAAAAATATGACGAATACAGATACGAAACAGCTGTCACCGGTCGCAGGGCTGCCGCCCATTCCGCCGAAACCCGAAGTTCCCGGCTGGTTTTCATACTCAGGTCGATATACCAGAGCTCAATTCTGGTGGAAGTACCTTACCGTAACCGCTACATTCGGTATTGTGGGTGGCATCTTGCCGTTCTTTTTTATCGACTTCCCTGCGATAATCCGAGAAAGTATCCGTACCGGGGTTGATCCGGTATTTGTATTCCCGGCGGAGTTTTATATGGTGTTGGTTCCGATTTCGATTGTTTGCTTAATCATTAGCTTCCCTTTGCTGGTAAAGCGCTTTCATGATATCAATCTCTCGGGGTGGGTGCCCTTTGTGATGGTTCTTATTACAAATGTTGTCTCTTATATGCAACTTGTAGGGGCGGCCAATCCGTCCCCCGTGCGGGATGCCTTGTTGAACTTGGTCAGTCTCGCGTGCACGGTACCGATGCTGATATTCCTGTGCAGGGATTCGACCCGCGGTACGAATGCGTATGGCCCTTCATGCAAGTACCCCGATTGATGCAATTGTTGGAGTTCGGTCTGAATTTTGACAAATAGCAAGGGAAAAGGCGCTGAAATATGTCGCCTTTTCCTGTTATATGGAGGGAAAGTATGGGCATCTACAAGATTTTAGCTTGCAATATGAGGATTCGCAAGGTAGAATAGTGGCACGTACAACTGTACATTTCTCTTTTTATCACAATTATTATGAAACCTACACTTCTTGTTCTCGCAGCAGGTATGGGCAGCCGTTACGGTGGCCTTAAGCAGCTGGACCCCATGGGTCCCAACGGTGAAGTAATTCTCGATTACTCCGTGTACGACGCCATTCGCGCCGGTTTCGGTAAGGTTGTTTTCATTATCCGTAAGGACTTTGAGGAGGCCTTCAAGAGCCAGGTGGGTGCCCGTTTTGCCGGCAAGATCGAGGTTGACTATGCTTTCCAGAGCCTTGATGACCTGCCCGAGGGTTACAGCGTGCCTGAGGGTCGCGTGAAGCCCTGGGGCACTGCCCACGCTCTTCTGGCTGCCCGCGATATCGTGAAGGAGCCCTTCGGCGTGGTGAATGCCGACGACTTCTACGGCGCAGACGCTTTCGTGAAGGCTGCTGAGTTCCTTACCGCCGAGGGTGGTTGCCCCTGCAAGGAGCACTACGGCATGATTGGTTATCCCCTCAAGAACACACTCAGCGACCACGGTGACGTGAACCGCGGTATCTGTGGCATCAAGGACGGTTACCTTGACAGCGTGGAGGAGTACACCAAGATTAAGACTGAGGAAGACGGCGTATGCCGTGGTGACAGCCTGAGCGGCGAGCGCAAGCCCGTTGACCCCGAGGAGCTTGTTTCCATGAACTTCTGGGTATTCCCCGCCAGCTTCATTGCTCAGATTAAGGACCACTTCACCCGTTTCCTGGCTGCTCACGGCGGCGAGCTGAAGAGCGAGTGCTACATCCCCACCGTTGTTGACGAGCTGATTCACAACGGCAAGGCTGATTGCCAGGTCATTAAGACCACTGCCAACTGGCTGGGCGTGACCTACCCGAGCGACAAGCCCGCTGTGGTAGAGAGCATTGCCAAGCTCGTGGAGGAGGGTGTATACCCCGCCAAACTCGGCTAAAACCCATTCTCTGATAACTGCTATGTACGATATCAAAGCAATCGCCGGTCTTTTCGACCTTCGCGGTGACTATGTGTATGGCGAGTCCTACGGCTCCGGTCACATCAACGACACCTACCGTGTAATCGTTGATCAGGCCGGTCTGCGCGTGAGCTACATCCTGCAGCGCATCAACAGCAACGTGTTCAAGCAGCCCATCCCGCTCATGGAGAACGTGAAGCGTGTGACCGACGAGGCTCTTCGCGTGCTGCTTGCCGAGGGTTGCAAGGAGGCCTATCGCCGCACCCTTACCATCGTGAATGCCAAGGATGGCAAGCCCTACGCTCAGGATGACGAGGGTAACGTATGGCGTGTGTATCCCTTCATCGACCGCGCTCGTACCTACGACATGATTGAGAACCCCGGTCAGTGCATCGAGGTGGCTCGTGCTTTCGGTAACTTCCAGAAGCTCGGTGCCAACCTTCCCGGCGCTCCCCTGTTCGAGACCATTCCTGACTTCCACAACACAACCAAGCGCTTCAAGACCTTCCAGGCCGCTATCGCCGCTGACCCCTTGGGTCGCGCCAAGAGCGTGCAGAAGGAGATTGACTGGTACCTGTCCCGCGAGGCTGACTGCCACAAGGTGGTGAACTACCTTGCCAGCGGTGAGCTGCCCCTGCGCGTGACCCACAACGACACCAAGCTCAACAACGTAATGCTTGACGACGTGACCGGTGAGGGTATCTGCGTAATCGACCTCGACACCACCATGCCCGGCTCCGCCCTGTATGACTTCGGTGACATGATTCGTACCTCCACCTCTCCCGCTGCTGAGGATGAGAAGGACACCTCCCTTGTAACCATGCGCATGGAGTACTTCGAGGCTCTTGCCAAGGGCTACTGCGAGGCCGCTACCTTCCTGACTCCGCTGGAGAAGGAGCTGCTGCCGTTCTCCGGTAAGCTGCTCACCATGGAGTGCGGTATGCGCTTCCTGACCGACTATCTGGAGGGTGACACCTACTTCAAGATTAAGCGCCCCGAGCACAACCTGGATCGCACCCGCACCCAGATGGCGCTCGTGGAGTCTATCGAGAAGCAGATGGACGCCATGATGGCCGTTGTGAAGAAGTACTGATAAGTGCTGAAACACTGATTTCTGAGCCCTGCCTGTGCGGAAAGCCGGGCAGGGCTTCATCTTTTAAGAGTATGTTGAAAGTAAGTCCATGGGGAGAGTCTCCCGGCGTGTTGCAGGAGGTTCTGCGTGTGCAGAGCGATGACCCTGCGGTGGCCGGCTATTATGTAAAAATAAGTGACCGCCTGTACAGTACTCGCCCGGTGGGCTCGCCGGAGGGGCTGGGTCTGTGGTTGGTGGATGAATTGCCCGGAACTGCGACTCCTGAGCCGCGTGCTGCGGACTTGCTGGGGCTCGAGGTGCGGCGTGTGTTGATTGCCGCATGGTCCGGGGATGATACGATGCTGGCGCTGGTGCTGGATTTGGGGCGCCAGAATTACCTTGAATTTCATGGGCTCAGGAGTGAGGAGCCCGCTCTGCAAATGAGCCTTTCCCCCGATTGCGGTGAGGTGGAGCAGGAACTGAGCTTCGGTGTGGAGATGCCTTATGTGCGAGAGGTGGCGCCGGAAGTTATGCGCCCGGTGCGTGCGGGGGTGAAGCTTGTGGGACTGGGCGTGGCACTTTTTATATCCGCCGTTACAGTTCTGGCATTGGGCCTCTCTGAGATGATGGGTGAGGCGCTTGTGGTTGTTGCTTTTGCTCTGATCGGTCTTGGTATGTACTTGCTCAAACGCAAGTCGATATGTCCCTGGTGCGGGGAAAAGGAACTCGGCATCGGTAGTGGAATGAACCACTATTTCTGCGACCATTGTAACAATGGCATTGATACACAGCGCATGAAGAACTGATATGCCGGGCGAAAAAACAAAGGGGCATCTTGCTGCGCTTTTCGCTGCTTGTTTGTTCGGGCTCATGAGTCCGGTGTGCAAGGTGGCGATGGGCAGCGGCGTGGTGGATGGCCCGGCACTGGCTGCCATGCGTGTGTGTGGCAGTGCCTGCATGTTCTGGCTAGTCAGCCTGTTTGTTCGCGGGCAGCGGATAAGGCGCCGCGATTGGCCGGCGCTTATTGCTATGAGCCTGTGCGGTATGGGGCTCAATCAGTTTTTGTATGTAACGGGCTTGCAGTACACCTCACCCACGAATGCCTGCGTGATTGGTACCAGCACGCCGATTGTGGCGTTGTTGCTCTCGGCGCTCTTTCTGCACATGCGTATCACCGCTCGCAGAGCCTTAGGCATTGTTTTGGCCTGTTGTGGTGCGCTGGTGCTGTTGCTGGGTTCTGTGCATGGTGGTGGCGGCAATCTGCTGGGGGACGCTTTGTGCCTGTGCTCGCAGTTGGCTGCGGCCTGCTACTTTGTTTTTTTCGGGCGTTTGATACGCCGTTACCGCGTTATCTCCCTCATGAAGTGGCTCTTCACCATATCGGCTGTGGCTGCTTTGCCGTTTTTCGGTGGCCATGTGGCGGAGTTGACATGGTCTGATATTCAGCCGGTTGAATGGTTGAGTTGTGCCTATGTGGTGGGCGTGGGTACCTTTGTGTGCTACCTGCTGCTGAATGCCGGGCAGAGCCGATTGGCCCCGCCGGTGGTGGCAGCCTACAACTATGTGCAGCCGGTCATTGCCGCCGCAGCGGGTATTCTGTGGGGAGTGGATGCTCTTACCTGGCAGAAAGTTGTTGCCGTGCTGCTGATTATAGGTGGCGTGTGGCTGGTGAAATCGAAGCGTTGAGATAATATTGCTTGAGTTTATGCAATAAATGCAATGCTCAGGGGGCTCAAAATGCTGCCTTCGAATCTTTCTCGAAATGTTATTTGAGTTCGTTTTGATATAGCGTTTTCCCATGTCGCTAACGTGGAATGAAGGCTTTTTCTGTAAGAGAGAACTGTAACTCTATGTTTTCTTAACTATTTATTTTTAGCGATATGTGAATAGTGAAAATGCTTGTTTTTTGAAGCAAGTCGGTTTATTTGGACTTGACTGAGGTGATGCTGACATGTACAATACGCTGCCGTATGAATAGGGCTCTGTTGTTGGATATATTCAGAATTATTTTGTGTTTGGGGGTGGTTGTTTATCACTATACCCCGGTTCGCCCGTCTTCCGGCCCGCTCATGGTTAATGGTTTTTTGGTTATGAGTGGTTTTTTAATCGGGTGCGCATTTCTCAGAAATAACGTATTGGATGTGAGTAAGTTTTATGAGAGCAAAGCCAGACGCTTGCTCCCTATGTTGTTTGTCGTTGTTGTTATGTCTGTGGCGGGTTGTTGGTTGGGAAAGGGGTATATTGTAAAAGATTTTTATGGCACGATGGATTTAGTGGACATAGCCAAAATGTATAATGTGCCTTTGTGGTATATTGTTGTTGAGTGTGCCTTATTGTTGGCTGTGCCGATGTTTTATTGGTTGTATAAGAGTGGAAAACTGGTACACATGTGCATATTGATGGCATTGTATACTTGCTTTATGTTCAATGGTGTTCCGGAAAATTCGATATTTGGAGGCGGGCTATATTTTTCTCCCGTAGCCCGTTGTTGGCAGTTTTTGCTTGGTATCGTGTCTGCTATCATATTTCTGAAACCTCAATCGCAGTGGGTGAAAAATTGTATTGAAAATAGGCTTTCCACGTGGTTGCTATTCTCACTTTTTTGTATTACTGCAGGTATTTTCATGGTTATAAAGCAAGTTAGTGACCTGCAATTGTGGAATTACACATTTAGCTTTGATTTATTGACATCCCTATTATTTGCTGTTCTGATACCAAAGTTATACCTGTACAAGGCTGATTATGGAAAGCGGGTTTCAGCTGTTACCTCTTATCTGGCCCAATTGACTTACCCGATGTTTCTTGTACACGTCTTGGTATACAAAGGCTTCCTGACTCTGATTGAGCGTTTTATGGGTGACGGTTACCATTGTTTTATTGTAGCTATTTCTGCAGCATGCAGTATAGTGTTAGCTGGGCTGCTGCTAGCGGCTGATTCGTGGTGGAATCGTCGTTATCAATGCCGTGTTGGCTAAAAAAAGAAATCACCCTCGCAGCGTCTGCCCGTTATCGGGGGCAGGGAATCGCTCGGGCGGAATGTCCGCGGCTTGCAGGGCTGCTGCGAGGTCATCGAGGGTCTCCTGATAGCCCTCATTGGCCAGCTGCCAAGTGCCGAAATGGCAGGCTATGGCCTGCTCTGCCTGTAGTTGGATGAATGCCTCGACCGCATCTGCCGGGTTGGTATGGTTCTTGCGAATCCACTCCGGTTTATACATGCCGATGGGCAGAATGGCAACCTGCGGAGCACCCAGACGACGGCGGATTTCTGCCGGCCATTCGCAGCGGGCGGTATCTCCGGCAAAGAAGATGTGTGGCCCATTCTCAACCAGTATGGAAAACCCGCACCAGAGCGAGCGGTTGGCGCTGGCGGAATCCCTGTAGCGCTTGCTCCAATGAAGCGCCGGGGTGAGTACCACGCGCAGCTGTGGGCTGACGGCAACTTCCTCCCACCAGTCTTTTTCCTCGCAGTGGGGCTCTGCGTCCAAATGGTAGGCCAGCAGGCTGCGCAGGCCGAGCGGAACGATGAAGAGGGGATTGTCCCGTTCATACAGGCGCTGCAGGGTGGGTACGTCGAAATGGTCGTAGTGGTCGTGTGAAATCAAGCACACATCAATGTGTGGCAGCTGTTCCCAGGGTATACCCACAGGGCGCTTGCGCTCAGGTCCTACCGGCAGCGGGCTGGTATGGTCGCTCCATACGGGATCTGTCAGGATATTGAGCCCGGCGCAGCGAATAAGCAGGGTGGAGTGATTCACCATTGTGACCTCCCAGCGTGCTCCGTTTACTTCGGGCGCAAGCTCCGGCTTGCATTTATTTACTGCGACGGTGGGGTATTCTCCCTTTTGGCCTCGTTCGCTCAACCACTTGACAGCAGCAGAGGTGCTGTAGTCCAGACTGACCGTAGGATTGAAAAAGCAGGTGCCGTCAAAATGGTCTGTTACCGGGCCGTGCCATTCACCGGGGCGACAGAGAGTATGAGCCAGCCAACGGTCGATGCCCCACCCGGCTGCCAGCAAGCCGGCAGTACCGCCGGCCAGCGTTTTCAGAAAGCGGCGGCGGCTTACGAGCTTTTTGTTTTCCGGCTTGTTCATGCTTGTGTATCAATAAAAATATGGTTCATCCATCGGTGGCGGGGCAGTCTGCTCCAACCACGTGTTGAGGATTTCGACAGCTGCCGCCTGGTCGATAATGGGCTTGAAATCCTTGGCTTTTTTGCCGGCTTTGTGCAGTTTTTCCTGTGCCACGGTGGTGGTCAGAAACTCATCCACATAAATGAGCGGTAATTCCGGAAAACGAGCCGCCAGCTTGCTCCCGAAGGCGCGCACCTTTTCGCAGGCGCTGCCCTCGGTGCCATCCAGACGCAGGGGAAGCCCCAAAACCAAACTGCGGATTCCCTTCTGCGCAACCAACTCGGCAATGCGCCCGAGCGGTTCCGTTTTGCTCAGGTGAATACTTTCCACCGGGTGAGCCAGAATGCCGCAGGGGTCTGTTGCCGCAATGCCGATACGGGCTTGCCCGAAGTCGATGCCGAGTGCCGGGTGCATGGTGTCGGTTTACACGAGGTTGTCGGGCAGCTCGGCCACGATTTTCTTGATGTCATCGGCGCGGTCTTTGCGAGCCACCAGCAGGGCATCCCCGGTGTCGACCACAATGAGGTCGTCCACCCCGACAAGTGCCACGCGTTTGCCGTTGGCCGAGAATACGATATTGCCGGTTGAGCTGAGGGCGTTCAACTGGGTGTTGGCTGCGTTCTGCTGTTCATCGGTGGGCAGGTACTTGCCCACGGAAATCCAGGAACCCACGTCATCCCAGTCAAATGTGGCCTCGAAGTTGAGCACGCGGTCTGCTTTTTCCATGAGAGCAAAGTCGATGGATATGGGCGTGAGGGCGGGGAACTCCTGGGCGATGAAAGCAGGCAGGTCGCCGGCAACTGTCAGGCGGTCAATGAAATCTGCCAGCTGCGGGGTATGGGTAGCCAGCTGAGAGCGCACATGAGCCACGTTCCAAATGAACATGCCGGCGTTCCATGTGAAGTTGCCGCTTGCCAGGTATTCGGCGGCGGTGGCGGCATCCGGTTTCTCGCGGAAGCGCAGCACCTCGTAGCACTCGTGGGTGAGCCCTTCGGCGCTCAGCTTGCCGGCGCGCTCAATGTAGCCGTAGCTCGGGCAGGCCCAGGTGGGGCGTATACCGATGGTCATCAGCGCGGGCTCCTTGTCGGCCAGTTTCAGCGCATCTTCGGCCAAGGCGCGGAAGGCACTGTCATCCAATATCAGAGAGTCGCTGGGAATCACAATCATATTGGCCTGCGGGTCGCGGGCGGCTATCAGGCCGATGCCCAGAGCAACCGCCGGGGCTGTGTCTCGACGTGCCGGTTCGGCCACAATGTTTTCTGCCGGTATTTCTGCAACCTGTCGGCGCACTTCGGCCTCCTGCAGGTGATTGGTGAGAATGAAGATATTTTCTGCCGGAACAAGTCCGCTCACTCGATTGACGGCCTGTCGCAGCATGGTGCCGTTACCGAACAAATCGAGCAGCTGTTTGGGTTTTGCATTGCGTGAGAGCGGCCAGAATCTCGTGCCGCTGCCTCCTGCCAGTATCAGTGCATAGTTTGACATCTTACGCAGAGTATAGAGCCCGAACGCTCTGCGGTCAAGTGTTTTCTGCTTGAATGGGTAGGCTCGTTATTTCGACGTTCTTTCAATCTGAAACTATTATTGTTCTTGTGCCTTTACAGTCAGTGCTGAAAAGTGGGGGGTAAAATCAATTTTACTCAAATTGGCAAATGAATGGTAAGATTGCCGCTTATGATGAATGAGAACCCGAGGTTAAAGTGTGAGCCGTGGAAGGTGATTCGGAGCGCAAAGTATTCGCTCGTTATTTCGGCGCTCTTTACGCCTGAGCCTATTATTGCTCCTGTGATTTTACAGACAGTGTTAAAAAATGAAGCAAAAAGTCGTTTTGCTCAAATTGGCAATTGAATGGTACAATTCCACGAATGATGAAAGGAAAATCGGAGTTATCGTTTCAGGAGTTCGCACAGCTGGTGTTGCAGTCCAAAACGGAGTGTCGTCCCCGTACTCTGGCTGAGTTCAGACAGCTCGCTGCGAAGGTTGCCCGTCTTGCCCCGGAGTTTTCCGGCAAGCGCGTGTGCGACATTCGTGCCGTAGACTGCAGTCGATTGCTCCGGGAATGCTGGAACAGTGCGAGCGCCCGCAACAAAGCCCGGCGCATATTGCTCAATATGTTCGAGTTCGCTGTGGCTCAGGGGAGGATTGTCGACAACCCTGTGAAGGTGGTAGAGCCGGAGCCTGTCAGCCGCACCGGAGTTCAGGCTCTGACCTTGGCGCAAGTCAAACAACTGCTGCATATTCTCAACTTACCGGAGTACCGGTGCTGTTCTGCAGCAGTCGGGCTCATGCTCTGGGCCGGAATCCGCCCGGTTGAGTTGGCTCGCCTGCGTTGGCAGGATGTCCGGTCGGAGCAGGGGATTATTCTAGTGAATAATCAGCAAGCAAAGGGGACGGCTCCTCGGCAAGTAAGGATTCAGCCCGTGTTGAGTGAGTGGCTGCGAAAGAGTCGCCTGCAGAGCCTTCTGAATCCCCTGGTTGTGCCCCGCGGCTGGGTGGTTCGCTGGCAGGAAATCCGTCGATTGTCCGGGTTGGATAAGTACTCCGGTGATGTTCTGCGCCGGACTTTTGCTGTTTTCCATATCGTGCACTTTCGGGATTTCGATGAGCTGGAGCAGGCAATGGGGCAGTCGCAGGAATCCCTGCGGCGTATTTCTACGGCAGGCGTATCTGTGGCAGATGCTGAGCTGTTCTGGCATCTGTTTTAGTGAGTGACTTATGCTCAAAATATCTTATTTTTTATGCTTGTAGATTTAAAATAGCCCCGTTTTTCGTGGGGAGATTGAACTTATGAGAATCGATAATGCCATCTTTTATTATGAAAGACGTGACCTGCTTTCAACTTGACATCTGCCGTCGCTAGGCGTAGAGTGTACTCACTGGGTTGTTATAGCATAATTCTCTCTTTTATAATTTACACTATTATGAAACTCCATCTTCCTGTCCGACTTTTTCGTGCCATCCTTGCTCTGATGGTGGCAGTTCCTTCATGGTCGCAAGCCATGGATATCCCGGAGGAGTACACAACCATCGACCTCTGGACTCCTTCTTTCATTAAAGATCACATTTCAAATGCGGACACCGAATATGAAGCATTCCTGCTGTATACCGATGTCGATTTTACTCCCACCAGCAATACCACTTGGACGGCCACCACGCCTCTCATGACGGGTGGTAATCTTATCTTTACTACAGCAGAGGGATATGACCCCATGGCACTCACCTTCGCCAATGGTAAAGAACTGGTGTTTTATTCTCCCCAATCTCTCACATTCGATACATTAACAAGACTGACCTTTACGAATAATCTAAGAGAGGAGAAAACGTCTGTTTCTAATAGTGTTTTAGGAGGTGCCGTATACATTGGTCCAAAAGCTATTTTATCTATTAGTCATGTGGATGATAATGTAGAAAATACAACGGATATTTTAATCGATGGAAACCAAGTTCGTGTAATTCGAAACAGCTCTTCATCTGCGTTTGCCTGCGGAGGCGCTTTTTCCGGAAATAGTGAATCCGATATCTCATTTGTCGATAATAATGATATTAAATTTAGCAAAAATGAAGCATATGGTTCTTACAACACATACGCTTACTCTTATACGGTTTATGCATCGGGAGGGGCAATTTATACTCTCGGAGATTTAACCTTCCATAATAATGGCAATGTTGTTTTTGAAGAAAACGCTTCATTTGCAAATCACTACTCAGATAATTCAGTAGAAGCAACAGGTGGTGCAGTTCATTCAACAGGAAATGCATGGTTTAAAGGTAACGAAAATATCGCGTTCATAAATAATCGGGCAACCGCAACAAACGGAGTTCATAATTGGTCTAATCACAACACCACAGCATTAGGTGGAGCTCTATACGCATCTTCTATATGGGATATTTCTGAAAATGATAACATTAAATTTGAAAATAATTATGCGAAAGCTGTTTCGAGTTTAGCTCAGAATAGTAGTTCGTTTAAAGCTTTAGCCTATGGGGGAGCTATATATTCCACATCAATCATCAATCTGTCGAACAATTCGGATATCAACTTCAGCGGTAACTATGCCTCCGCGGATAGTCATAATGGCCAATCGTACTATACTTCCTTTTCTCAGGGCGGTGCCATCTATTCCACTGGAAGCCTGAGCATCCGCAACAATGCAGAAGTAACATTCAGAGGAAACTATACTGATAATAAATATACTACTTCCTACGAAGGAGGTGCTATCTATTCCACCGGAAGCCTTCTTATTGAGGGAAATGATGATGTTGTGTTTGAGAAGAACTATGAGCGCTATGGCTCCAGCTCCTACACCTATAGGCTGCGCAGCATCTACATGAAGCCTGATGCAAAAACGGATACTCTGACCCTATCAGCCAAGGAAGGAACAAGTATCACCTTCAATGATTCGGTATATATGGGGTACTATTCCGGCACAAGTGTCAGCTTCAACTCTGACTACGTGGATGCAGATGGAGTCACACAGAAGGCTACCGGTGACATCATCTTCAGCGGCGCAAAGACAGCGGAACATCTGAAAGAGATTAAGGGTAGTGCCGGAACAAGTTCTGAAATCAGCAATTCCCAGACCAGTGCAATAAATAATCACATCACCTTGTACGGAGGTACACTTCAGGTGGTGGATGGAGCTAAACTAAATGGCCGAGGAATCACTTTAAAAGCCGATAGTAATGCCAAGTTACTGATGCGTAATTCAAGCATGGGGCATTCCGGCTATACCTTCAATTTCAATAATACAACAGTGTTGGAATTGGAAGGCGTTAATACGATAACAGCCAGCACCCTTAATTTAAATACCAGTTCATCGTTAACCACGTCTGTAGGGCAGAAGAACCTGAACACAGCAGTGCTTACCCTGACTGGCTATCTGTATACTTACGAGCACACCATCAATCTGGAACGTACGGATGGTCTGACGAGCGGTATGTTCAAAATTATTACCCTGAGCAGCGGCAGTAGTTATTTCAAGAGCAGCTCGAATTGGATAGAATCAAAAGTTACCGTGAATGGCAGCGGTTATGCCGACCGCATGATATTCAGCGACCTTGTGTGGAAAGACGGTACGCTGTACTACAATGTAGGCCGCAATATCTGGAGCAATGTGTCTGAAGACCGCCTGTGGAACACCACATCGGACAACTGGACGATGAACTCCCGCAGCTATACCTACCTCGATGGCATGGACGTGTATTTTACCGACACCGGTGCGGGTGAAGTAGCCTTGGTGGGTGATATCAATGCTGCCAGCATTGAGGTAAACAATGCCTCCGGCAAAGATTACCATTTTACCGCCTCGGTGAGTGGCGGTAAGCTAGTCGGTTCCTCGGGAATTCTGAAGAACGGCGCCGGAGCTCTGACCATTGACACCGCCAACGAGCACACAGGTGCCACCGTGTTGAACACCGGTACTCTGAATGTTCACCACAGCACGGCACTGGGTGCCACAGCAAGTGCCACCACCGCCACTGTGACTACCAAGACCGGCACCCTGCTGGCAGTGGATGAGAATAGTCACGTTATCTTAGCTGCAGAGAACAGCATCGCCGGTGCTGTGAGCGTGGCAGAGGGTTCCACTCTGGAAATGCGCAACACGGGCTACAAAGCCTCGGCCAGCACGGTGGGCGGGACGCTCCATTTTGTCGGTTCGGCTGCCGCTATGAGCAACGTGGGCACGCTGAGCGGTACAGGCACTGTGAAGGTGGAGGACAGCACTATCACCTTCAGCGAACAGAGCAACTACAGCGGTAACTTCATGGTTGAAGGTGATGGAGCTACCCTAAACATCACCAAGGGGCATTATGCCGCCGCCGGTTATTTGTCCGTACAGGGTAGTGGAGCCGCCCTGAACATGAGTGGCTACAACATCAATATGAAGACCGGTGGTCGAATCAACATGAGTACCGACGGCACCACTTCATACCTGGCCGCCAATAACGTTACTTTTATCACCGGCTCCGGCCTGACAGTCCGTCATGACGGTAATACGGAGGCCCTGACACTGAGCTGCTACAATGAAAACGCCGCCGGCACCATGAATGTAGCCAAGTTGACTTTCAACAGCGGTGCTTCTTACACCGCTGATGGTGGTCACTTGAACCTGAACAACGGTGAGTTGACCTTGGCCATTACCACCACAGCCACGCAAAAGATACATCTGACACTGTCCGCCGGTCAGGTTTACGATGACGACATGCGCGTGTGCCTGTTCAGTGGAGTAGGGCAGATTAATCTGATTTATGATAATATTGTTGCAGGCACCTCCGGCTACACCCTGAATGCCGAAAACTATTTCAGCGGTGATTGGATTAATGCCGACACGCAATTGATTTTTGAAAACGGCAGTCTGTACCTCAGTGGTGTCAACAGCGTAGGCCTTGCCGCAGATTCCGTGGCATGGAGCAACACCACCGGTGATTACTGCTGGAATACGAATGCCATGAACTGGGTACAGAATGCTGCAAGCGCCTCGTACAAGGACAACGTGTCCGTGGTATTCGGAGATGCCGGCTGTGGCGAGGTTACCCTTGAGGGGGATTTGGCGCCGGCCAGCGTGCTGGTGAACAACAGCTACGCCAGTGACTACAGCTGGGTGGGCACCGGTAGTCTGGTCGGCAACATGAGCCTGACCAAACAGGGCATGGGCACCCTTACCATTGAGACTGAAAACAGTTACCGTGGTGGCACTACCATTGAGGGTGGTGTGCTGGTGGCCAATCACGCCTCTGCTCTCGGTACAGGTATTGTGCAGTTGAACGGTGGTACCCTGGAAATCGGCACCACCGGCATAACCAACACCCTTCGTTCATCCGGTCGCAGTACCTTGGCCGTCAGTGAGGGCGTGACTCACAAGCTGCTCGGCACAATCAACAACACCGGCACGCTGAGCATGAGTGGCAGCTTTGATGCCACAGCCTTGGGTTCGCTGAGTATCCTGAACAATGTTTCTCTCGTAAATGCCGCCGGTCAGACGGATGCAACAGGTGGCTTCAACAAGAGTGCCCTGCATGGCGTACAGATTGCCACAGGCAGTACGGTTGATTTGGGTACCTCCATCACTCACAGTAACAATGTGCTGCATCTGGGGACAGATGGCTGGGCTACCATGGGTGGTCTGGTGGAATACAGCGGTTATCAGGTGGGCACCGGCCACAACGTGAAACTCAGCGATGTGGTTAATGTCGCCACTGCCGGTGGCTCATCGATGACCAACATTCAGCTGAGCGGGGGCACGTTGACGGCAGATACGGCTCTGACCGGTGTGTTGCTGGCCTCCGGAACAAGCACGATTGTAGCTCAGGATTGGGCTGTCAAACAAGCATTTTCCAACAGTGGCTCGCTGACAATCAGTGGCAGCATCGTGGCAGATGGTATCGAATCGGTGGAAGTTATTGGCTCGACCTATGTGGATGCCTCCGGGAAAATCGGCACCCATGGTTTCAACAAGAACGATGGCAGTAAGTTCACCCTCGTATTGGGTGGTGGTGTAACGGCTACTGATTTAAGCATTACTCGAAACGGAGTTCAGTACACACTCGGCAGCGATGGTGTGGCTGTGGCTGAGGGCGCCGTAGCTTACGGTCGTTACTTGGTAGGAGCCGGTCACAGCGTAAAACTCAGTGAGGTACAGGCTGCCGCAGTGAGCCATGGTGTAAGCAAGACCGATATTGAGCTTAACGGGGGCACGATTACCATGGATCGAGCAACGTCCGGTCTCGTAACAGCTGCAGGCAACAGCAAATTGGTGGCTCAGAATTGGGAAATCAGTTCAACGATTACCAATAGTGGTGTGTTGACCCTGAGTGGCAGCATGATTGCCGACGCCATGAATGTAGAGACTCAGGCGGCTTCTTTTGTGGATACCGAGGGTAACATCGGGCTCCATGGTTTCAGCAAGGCTGAGGGGCATAAGTTCACCTTGGTTGAAGGTGGTAGCGTAGTCACCGACGGCCTGACCATTACCCGTAAGGGCATCAACTATGTTCTGGGTAGCAATGGTGTAGCAGTGTCTGACGGCGATATCGCTTATGACAGCTATATCATCGGCAACGGCCATAACGCCAAGCTCAGCGATATCGTGAGAATTGCCGCTGCACATGGTGTGAACAGCACAGCTATCCAACTCAATGGTGGCACTCTGACGGCAGATTCTACCTTGACCGGATTATTGACAGTGACAGGCGAAAGCACCTTGGTAGCTCAAAATCTTGCCCTGACAACGGCTATTGTCAACACCGGAGAGCTGACCCTGAGTGGCACCGTGGACGCCGGAGCCTTGGAACTGAATGAAACCGCTGCTGCCCGAGTAAGCCTGAATGATACCGTAGTTTCTGACTCGGAAAGTGGCTTTGCCAAGAGTGTCAGCTACAGTGCGGTACTGGTTGATGGGGGGGCTGTCATAGACCGGGGATTGGTTATTCTTCACAGTGGCCTACAGAATGGCCTGAGCCTGCAACTGGGTAGTGATGGTGTGGCTCATGCCGGTGGTACAGTTGATTACAGCACCTACTACCTCACCGGACACGGCGTGGCCGATGTGAACGGCATTAAGCAGGTTTCCCAGAATCATGGCTGTCAGTTGCAGGGGGTCAACATGGATGGCGGTACCCTGACTGTCAATAGCGATGTTACGGTTAATGGCACAGGTGGCGCTCTGCTGCTGAACAGCGGTACGCTGAGTGGCAATCTGAGTGGTGTGACCCTCAACGCTGCAGGTGGTCATATAGCTGCAACGTTGTCCGGTGGCAATACTCTCGTAGGTAACCAATTTGTACTGACCGAAGTCCTGCAGAATAACGGCACCTTGACAGTCAGTGGCAATTTCGATGCATCGGCCCTTGAACTGACCAGCAGCGATACTTCCTATGTGGATGCCACGGGCAAGGCTGGGAACAGCGGTTTCCTGAAGTCCGGAGAGTACCGTGTATTGGTAATCAACGGTGGAGAAGTCAACGGAAAAGCACTGGTTAAACACGGAGATTACACACTGACTATGAATGGTGGTGGTTACGCCACCATGGGCGGTGATATTTCCTATGGCACTTATTATCTGAACACCGGAGATGCTGTCAATGTCAGCACGGCAGAGGCTGCCTCGGCCAACGCATTGACCTCGGTGAAGATGACCGGCGGTGTGTTGTATGCCGATGCCTCCACCGATGTCCAGGCAACCGGTGGCAGCGTTGTATTGAGCAGCGGTACGCTGACCGGCTCACTTCAGAATACGGCAATTACAGCATCTGCCGGAGCTCTGAACGCCACGTTGAGCGGGTTGTCTACCCTGACCGTGACAGGTACAGTCTCGCTTTCCGGGGATAACAGTCACACAGGTGGTACCGTGATGACCGGGGGTAATCTGACATTGGCACATGCCTCCGCCTTGGGCGGTGGTTCCCTGATTACCACGGGTAACAACACGCTGAATGCCGGTACCACAGTGGCGCTGACCTCTGCTATCATGAACAATGGAGCGCTGACTCTGAACGGCGTATACGATGTCTCTGCCCTACAGCTCATTGCTGCAGATGCCGGCTATGTGGATGTGCATGGAAATTCCGGCGTCAGCGGCTTCTATAGAAGTGGTGGCTATAGTGTGCAGGTTGTGAACGGTGGAACGGTTGACGGTAGCGCTACCATCAAGCACGGCAGCCTTACTCTCACCATGGGCTCGAACGGCTACGCCAACTGCACCGGTGATATTTCCTACGACACCTATTATCTGAACGGCTCTGATACTGTGAACATCAGCGCAGCAGAGGTAGCTTCCGGCAATGCTCTGACCACTGTCACCATGACGGGAGGCACGCTGAATGCCGATGCCACTACCACCGTGAACGCCACGGGTGGCAATATCGTGCTGAGCAACGGTACGCTGAGTGGCACCATTAAAAACACTTCTGTCAATGTCACCGCCGGCACGCTGAGCGCCACATTGAGTGGAACTTCTGCCCTCTCAGCCAAGGGTAATATCACCATTTCCGGTGCCAACACTCATACAGGTGGTACATCTTTCACAGGCGGCAACATTACCCTGTCACAGGCCTTGGCTTTGGGTGAAGGCATTATCACGGCAAGCGGTGTCAATACCATTGCAGCCACAACAGAGGTAACGCTCAACAGCGTGATTCTCAATTCCGGCGCGTTGACTCTTACCGGTACTTACAATGCCGGTGCTCTGTCGCTGGAATCAATGAACGACAGCTATGTAGATGTCAACGGTTATGCCGGCAATAGTGGCTTTATCAGCAGCGGTGGTTACAGAGTGCAAGTTGTGAACGGCGGCTCTGTGAACGGAGCTGCTACCATCAAGCACGGTAGCCATACCCTTACACTGGGTGATGACGGTTATGCCATCAGTTCCGGCAGTGTTTCCTACGACACTTATTACCTGAACGGCAATGACTCTGTGAGCGTCAGCGCTGCAGAGACCGCATCTTCTCAGGCTCTGACCACTGTCACCATGACAGGTGGCACGCTGTATGCAGATGCCACTACCACCGTGAACGCCACGGGTGGCAATATCGTGCTGAGCAAGGGTGTGCTTTCCGGCACCGTGAAGAATACTGCTCTCTCTGCCGGTGGCGGTACGGTAAGCGCAACGCTGAGCGGAACAACCTCCCTCAGTGCAACGGGAATGATGAGCATTACCCAGGCCAATACACATACCGGAGGCACCTCTTTCAATGGTGGTACCTTTACCTTGAACCATGCATCTGCATTGGGGCAGGGGCGAGTTATGTGCAGCGGAACCAATACTTTGTCGACAAGCGCTGCGGTGATGCTGCAAAACAGCATTCTCAACAGTGGCTCCCTGACACTCTTGGGCTCATATGATGTCACTGCCCTGCAGCTCTCTGCAGTAGAGGATGGTTATGTGGATCTATACGGCAATGCTGACACAAGCGGCTTCTACAGAAGCGGTGGCTACAGTGTGCAAGTCGTGAACGGTGGCTCGGTAAACGGCAGCGCCACCATTAAGCACGGCAATCTTACCCTCACGCTGGGTAATGACGGCTATGCTACTGCAGAAGGTGGTATTTCCTACGATACCTATTACCTGAACGGCACGGACACGGTGAATGTAAGTGCAGCAGAGGTTGCTTCTGCCAACAAGATGACATCTGTCACCATGACAGGTGGTACATTGTATGCCGATGCCTCTACCACCGTGAACGCCACAGGCGGCAATATCGAGTTGAGCAACGGCACTTTGAGTGGTACTATTAAGAATACAGCTATCAATGTCACTGCCGGTACTTTGACTGCTACCTTGAGTGGCACCTCATCCCTTACAGCCAAGGGCAATATCACCATTTCCGGCGCCAACACTCACACCGGTGGCACAACCTTCTCGGGTGGCAACTTTACCCTGTCACAGGCTTCGGCCTTGGGCAATGGTGCCATTATGGCAAGCGGTGTCAATACCATTGCAGCCACAACAGAGGTGACGCTCAACAGCGTGATTCTCAATTCCGGTGCGTTGACTCTTACCGGCACTTACAATGCCTCCGCTTTGAGTTTGGAGTCGGTGAACGCTGGCTATGTGGATATCAACGGTCATGTCGGTGAGAGCGGTTTCTACAAGACCGATGGATGTCGTGTACTGGTTGTGAATGGTGGCACAGTAAGTGGTGGTGCAACTGTTAAGCACGGCAGCCACACTCTTACACTGGGGGCGGATGGTTACGCCACGAGTGGCGAGACTATAACCTACAGCACATATTACCTGAACGGTGCTGATACGGTGAGTGTCAGCGCTGCCGAGGCCGCATCTGCCAATGCCCTGACTACAGTCAGCATGAAAGGCGGCACGCTGTATGCCGATGCCACTACCACCGTGAACGCCACAGGTGGCAATATCGAACTGAGTAGCGGTACGCTGAGCGGCACCATTAAGAATACGGCTATAAATGCCACAGCCGGTACGCTGTCTGCCACCTTGAGTGGCTCAACTGAGCTCTCCGCTAAAGGCAATGTCACGATTTCCGGTGCCAACACTCATACGGGTAGCACTTCCTTCATGGGTGGTACCTTCACCCTGAAAAATGCATCTGCTCTGGGTAATGGCAGTGTGCTGACAAGCAACGACTGTATCTTGCAGGCCGGTAACGGCGTTACCTTGAAATCGGCTATCCTCAACAGCGGTACTCTCACCCTGAGCGGTAAATGGAATATATCTGATCTCGCAATCAATACTCAGGCTGCCACGCGCATTGATATCGATGGTTCTCAGGGCGACAGTGGCTTTGTGAAGTCGGCAAGCTATGAGGTTCAGGTTGTAATGGGCGGAACAACGCAGGCATCAGGTCTGACGTTGACTCATTCTTCATTGCCGAGCGGTAAGCAATTCTCGCTGGGGGCGAATGGCCTGGCCACGGCCGGTGGTGAAGTGGATTACTCGACGTATTATCTGACCGGCAATGACTCATTGACGGTGAGCCGTGGCGAATCGGTATCCGGTGGTATACTGAGTAATGTGGTGATGACCGGTGGTCACTTGACTGTTGATGCCACTACCACGGTGAACGCCACTGGCGGTCGGATTACGATTACGGATGACAACACCCTCAGCGGTAGCATTGTCAATACAGATGTTACCTTGGCTGGTGGGCATTATGATGTTGACATTTCTGCCGGCATTACGGGAGATAGTTCCCTGACCATCAATGGTGGCAACGTGACTCTGAGTGGCAACAACAACTACTCCGGCGGTACGATTATCAACGGTGGTTCGCTGACCGCTGAGGACAAGTCGGTTCTGGGCAGTGGCTCCATTACAGTGAATGGTGGCACGCTGGACCTCAATAATCAACAGGTAGGTAACGATATCACCCTGAACAACGGTACTCTGGTGGGCAATGATAATTACAATGGTAATCTGTCCATCGGGGGTGACAACGTGATGGTAGAGGGTGGTTATACGCTGAGTGCCGGCAAGGTACTGGAGATAGCAGCCGGTGGCACAGAGTTCACCAGTGATCTGACGCTTTCCGGTGGTACCCTGCTGTTCAGAGGCGCCCCGCTGACGGTAGACGGGGATGTAAGCTTTGCTGAAGGTACTACCACGTTGGTTGATTTGCGCAGCTGGGAAGGCCAGTTGACAGATGGGTTGACGCTGGCTGTACTGGGCTCAGATGTATCGGGTTGGTTTGATGGCTGTATGGAGCTGATTGGCATGAACAACATGTCGCTGGCCTTTGACAGTGCCACGGGCTCGCTGACCCTGCAGATTGCCGGTGCTGCCCCTGTCGTGGAGACCATTACATGGTTGGGAGCCAAGGGTATGGTATGGCAGGCCGGAAAAGCCGGTTGGATGAATTCCGCAACTGGCTTCGATTCCATATTCGTCAATGGTTCCGATGTTATCTTCTCGCAGCCCGGAACCGTAAAAATTGTGGGTTCGGTGGAAATCGGCTCAATGATTGTGGCGGGTGACAAGGCTATCTCCTTCAAAGCAGATAAGTTGAATCCCGGCCGAATTGAAGGTGACGGTTCACTCATTAAGCGAGGCCTGGGCAAGCTGACTATGAATGACGGCAACACCTATACCGGCGGTACCGTCATTGAAGTAGGAACACTCGTTGCCGGTGGAGCCAATTCCTTCGGTCGCGGGGATATTACCATTTCCGGCGGCACACTCGACCTGAAGAGCAAGGCTGTAGCCAATGATATAGAGTTGGTTGCTTCCGGTATCATTAAGGGGGGCAAGAAGTATATAGGCGCCTACACGCAGACAAGCGGTGAGCTCAAGAAGGGCTCTGTGCTGAATATTGCGGAAAGTGCTACTATCAGCGGTGGTGTGGTGAACGGTACTCTCAGTGGCACGGGTACGGTGACCGTGACGGGCGATGCAGAAATCGGCGCAACCGGCAAGGTGACGACCAATGGCTTGGATATCTGCGGTTCTCTGGCTGTGAGCAACAAGGGACTGGCAATGAATACCAAGTCTTCAGCCATTACCGTAATATCCGGTGGCGAGTTGATATCTGAAGGTCAGCTGAAAGCCGCTGATATGACGGTAAATGGTGGTTTGGTAGAGATTCATTCCACCAAGGCATCTACCATTGCTATCACCAACAATATGAACTTGACCGGTGGGGCAACAATGACGGTGAGCGCTAATGTGAAGGCCGGAAACATGACAATGACTGGCTCTCAGCTCACACTGGGCAACCCGGTTCTCGACACGTGGGCGTTCCGTCCTTCAATTGGTACAGCTTCTGCTCCAACGCTCTCTCTGACTGTCAAAGGTACTATGCAACTCAAATCTTCGTCCCTCACGCTGAGCGGTAAGATATCTGCTTCCAATCTGTCTATTACTGACAGCTATGTCAATATGACCTCCACCAAGCTGAAGACGATTGCCGTGAAGAATACACTGACGTTGTCCGGGGACAACTGCGTTGTCTTTAATTTCGATGCAACAGATGGTAAGACTTACAAACTCTTTACCTTCAAAGGATTCACCTCGGACGGCTCCTCGCTCCATGAGTTGCTCGGCTGGGAAGATAACGGCAGCTATACGTTGACTGCCACGGCAAAGGCTATTACCCTGACGATTCTGGATGCCTCTGCTTGGGAGGCCTATATGGATGAGTTGGCGTCTGCCGGAGCTGTGGCTGCAACGAGTGAGGATGACGAACTGACAGAGAGTGGGGCTGTGGAAAGTGCAACGTACGAATTGGCTCGTCCTGTCGCTACAGATGCCGCCATCGACCCGATGCTGGGTAAGGTGGCCGACACGCTGGTGCAGAGCACATGGGGTACGGCCGGGGCATCCCGCGCCTTCGGCGATACTATTGCAGCCCGCGGTACACATGCTACCGCGTTGGCCGACGGCAAGGCTGCCGCATGGATTTCCACTATGGGTGGCAGCAGTCGCATTTCCTCTGATGGCGCTCACGCCGGGGCAGATGCTACGCTCACCGGTGCTGCCTTTGGTATGGAGGCTCGCCTGAGCGAGAAGTCGACCGTTGGTCTGGCTATCGGTAACAGCTGGGGCAAGGTGAGCACCTTCTCCGCCTTCCCGGTAGATCAGGATTCCACCCACCAGGGTATCTACGGTAAGCACATGCTTGGCAGCAGCACCACGCTGAGCTGGATGGCTGCCCACACCCGCACCGAGAGCGATGCTAAGCTGGCCGGTCTGCCCTGCGACTGGACTCAGGATGCCCTGCAGCTGGATGCCCGCGTGGATAAGCTCTTCGCCCTGAGCGACCGCACCACCGTAAGCGCCTTCGTGGGCATGCAGTACCTTGCCACCGACAAGGGCGAGTGCGGCGGTCTGAGCACCGGCTCCCTGCAGAACCTGCGCGGTGAAATCGGTGTGAGCGCTGCTCACAAGGCTACCGACAAGACCTACGTCTACGGTGAACTGAGCTTCATCGGCGACATGGTTCGCAACAACCCGACTGCTACCGTCGGCGACTACCGCAGCCGTGGAGCCAACCCCGGTCGCGCCGGTCTGAACCTGAGCGTGGGTGCAAGCTACCAGCTCAACGACAGCTGGAGCCTGAACGGCAGCTACAGCCTGGAGCTCATGCAGAACCAGACCTCGCACAGCGCTAACGTAGGTGCTACCTACAGCTTCTGATAGGAGCTAGACGAGTCTGAACTTCTTAAAAAAGGCCCCAACCAGGGCCTTTTTTAATGAAGAAAGCGGCAATAGGTCGCTTGAAGTTGGCGTATTTTAAGCTTGCATTTAAGCCGGGAATAAGGTTCAATATCCGTGTATGAAAAAGTTAGCTGTCTGTATGCTTTGTGCAGCCGCCGCCGTTCTGTTGAACTCCTGTGGAAACTGCTCCTGCAATTCCTACAACAAAGACTACCTGAGGGACGTGCCCCGCAGCTCAGCCCGCAGCTTCTATTGATGTATGTCATTTGAAATACGCGAGAAACCGAGTGAGTTCGAGCGCGCTTTGCTGGTAGGTATCGGCCTGCCCGGCGAGTCGCGTCGTGAGCGTGCGGCTCTGCTTGCCGAGTTGGAGGATTTGGTGCACAACCTGGGCATTGGTATTGCGCACAGCACGCTGGAGTTCACCCGCGAAATGCAGGCTAAATACCTTTGCGGTATCGGTAAGGCCGAGGAGATTCGTGCCATGGCCGTAGAGCTGGATGCCGACTGCGTGATTTTCGATAATCTCCTTGCCCCCTCTCAGCAGCGTGAATGGGAAAAGCTGCTGGAGGTAACGGTGATGGATCGAGAGGAAATTATTCTCGATATCTTTGCCCGCCGTGCCCGCACGAGGGAGGCTGTGCTGCAGGTTGACTTGGCTCGCATGCAGTATGCTCTGCCACGTATGGCCGGCATGTGGAAGCACTTGGACCGTCAGCGTGGCGGTTCCGGTGGCGGCAAGGGTGGTGGTGCCGCTGCCCGTGGTGAGGGTGAAAAGCAGATTGAAGTGGACCGTCGCTTGGCCCGTGACCGTATCGAAGCCATTCGTGATGAGCTGGAAGTGGTACGCTGTCAGCGCGGTACGCAGCGCAAGGAGCGCAATCGACAGGGTATTCCCTCTGCTGCAATCGTGGGCTATACCAACGCCGGCAAGTCTTCCCTGCTTAACTTGATTACCGGGGCCGATGTCCTTGCTCAGAATATTCTTTTCGCTACACTCGATACCACCAGCCGAAAGATTGAATTGCCCGACGGCCAGCCGCTTGTGCTGACTGATACGGTGGGCTTCATCCGTAACCTGCCACACCGTTTGGTGGAGGCCTTCAAATCCACGCTGGAGGAGGCGACTTTGGCTGATTTTCTGATTCAGGTGGTCGACGCCAGTGACCGCGAGGCGCTGCGCCACTACGAGACAACCTGCGAGGTGCTTGCTGAATTGGGCGCTGCCGATAAGCCGATGGTGGTTGTTTGGAATAAGACCGACCTCATTCCCGAGGAGGTTCGTGAGAGTACTCTGGCCGCACTTGCCGACAAGGTGCAGTGCCCCTCTATCTGCGCCAGTGTGCTGCAGGAGAAGGGGATGGATACTCTGTTGGCATCCTGTGTGGAGATGTTGTCGCACCGCGTGACCACAGCTCGTTATCGCATACCTTTGGCAGAAAGCCGTATCATTGCCATTATGCACCGCGATGGTAAAGTGGTGAACACAGAATACGAGGGCAATGACGCTCTGGTGGAAGCCATTCTGCCGCGTGAATTTGCAGCTCGATTGGAATCCTACAGAATCTGAAACCCGCCACTCTCATCATGTATCGAATCACAGCCATTGCTTTGCTGTTACTGACTGCAGCTTGTCAGCCGACGCCCGAAGATTTTTTCAAGGCCGGTGACAGAATGGAGGAAGAAGCCCGCCACAAGCGCGTGTCCCGTACGTTCGAGGCATTCATTGCCAGCCCGAATTATCGTAACTCCCGCGATTATTGGCGTGGGGCTGCTATCGAGCAGTACAATCCCGCGGCTTCGTATGTGGAGATTCTGCTGGAGGAGCAGCGTGGCCGTTTGTATATCAACGGCCAGATTGCCATGGACTTTCCCGTTTGTTCCGGCAGCATTGATGGCCACGAAACACCGAAGGGGACATTCCGTATTACCGAGAAAAAGCTGGAGCACCGTTCCTCTCTCTACGGTTCCTTTGTCGATGCGAAGGGCGATACCGTGAAGAGCAAGGTTCGCTCATCGGACAAAGCCCCTGCAGGTTCCCGCTTTGAGGGTACTCTCATGCCGTATTGGATGCGCTTTAACGGTGCTATCGGCATGCACACCGGGGTGATTCTGCGCGAGGGCGTGTCGCATGGTTGTGTGCGTGTGCCCGAGGAGGCCTGCAGCATTCTCTACGATAAGCTGGCCGTTGGTTCTCAAGTTATCGTGAAGTAATATATGATAGCACGCCTGCATTCTGCCGCCGTTAACGGCATAGATGGTTACGAGGTGCTGGTCGAGGTCGATATGCACCAAGTGAAGGATGTCGGGCGTATGTCCATCGTCGGTTTGCCCGATGCCGCTGTGCGCGAAAGTGTGCAGCGTGTGACCTCGGCTCTGAAGAACAGCAGCTTCTTTTGTCCGGGGGAAATGATTGTAACCGTTAATCTGGCACCTGCCGACATGAAAAAGCAGGGCGCCGGGTTTGACCTGCCGATTGCTCTGGGGCTGGAGATGACAATTCAGCGGAATTACGATGAAGTCCCCGAGCCGTGGAAGCGTCGTGTGCCCCTGCATACAGACGATTGGTGCGTGATTGGCGAGCTGGCCTTGGACGGCATGGTTCGAGGAGTGCGGGGCGTGTTGCCACAGGCTGTAGCTGCGCGCGATGCCGGCCGTAAGTACCTGATGGTTGCTCCGGAAAATGCTGCCGAAGCCGCGGTTGTGGAAGGGATTACTGTCTATGCCGTGGAATCGCTGGCAGATGCCTGGGCCTTGCTGCTGGAGCGCGAGCATTTTGAACCCTGCCGGGTGGAGCTCGGGGAGAAACATCCCGACAGCAGTGTGGATTTCGATGAAATCAAAGGGCAGCCCTACGCCCGCCGGGCTATGGAAATTGCGGCCGCCGGTGGACATAATCTGTTGCTTTGCGGCAGCCCCGGCAGTGGCAAGAGCATGCTCTCGCGCCGACTGCCCACTATTCTGCCGCCACTCACTCAGGAAGAGGCTCTTACATCCAGCAAGATTCACTCGGTTTGTGGTTTGCTGCCCCGTAACAGCGGACTGCTGACCATGCGCCCCTATCGTGCTCCGCACCATACCATTTCCGATGTCGGTTTGATGGGCGGTGGTACCAACATCTCCCCCGGCGAGATTTCTCTGGCACACAATGGTGTACTGTTCCTCGATGAGTTGCCGGAGTTCTCACGCCGTACACTTGAAACCCTGCGCCAACCGCTCGAGAGTGGCGTGGTTACGATATCCCGTGCCTCGGGCAGCATGGATTTCCCCTGCGATTTCATGTTGGTCGCGGCCATGAACCCGTGCCCCTGTGGGTATCTGGGGGATCCGCGCCATAGTTGCCGCTGCAATCATGCCGCTATTGACCGCTATCGTCGCAAAATTTCCGGACCCTTGCTTGATCGTTTTGATATGATTATAGAAGTGCCACCGGTTGACCCTGCCGGATTGCTCTCCAAGCCGGACGGCGAGAGCAGTGCAGTTATCCGAGCGCGCGTAGTGGCAGCTCGTGAGCGCCAGCAGCGACGCTATGCAGCATGTGGCGCTACCTGCAATGCTCGCTTGACCGGCAAACAGTTGCGGCAGTTCTGTCCCCTGACTCCGCAACAGCAGAACATGCTGCTGCAGGCGGTCGAGCAGTTCGGGCTTTCGGCTCGTGCCTTCGACCGCATTCTGCGCGTGGCTCGCACTATCGCCGATTTGGCCGGGCGTGAGTACCCGTCAGATAATGACCTGTTCGAGGCGATACAGTTCCGTCAGTACGAGAACCACCTGCGAGCCTGAGGTGCTCATGGCGGGAAATGATGGATTATTTTCACCTCAATCTCATAAAGTTGAGCTTGGCTGACGTCTATTTCATGGAGCGATGAAAATATTCCTGTACTTATCTCTTGTATTGCTGCTGATGGTGAGCTGTTTGCATGCCGTTGGCGAGGTGGAGGATTGTGACTTGCAACAGGAGCGAGAGCTCTGCCTGATTGACTATAGTCTGACTTATCGGCGTGAGCAGGTGGATTACTCTAAGCTCGTGGTGAAGTGTGAGCGCATTTCTTTGCAGGAGGCTCGCCGCCTCTTCCCTCGTGTGGCGGCAGAATTGACTGAGCGCGAATACATTTATGTGAATATCAGCCGTTTGAAGGGGCATTCTGTTGGTGGCTCCGCTTACTATTTGCTTGATGCGAAAACGGGTAGAATACTTAACCGCTATCACACAAGATGAAAAAAGGTTGCATCGTATTGCTGTTACTTTTGCTCGGGGGGCTGGCTACTGTCGTCTGTTTGATAGGGCGTCCGCACTTTGTTGTAAGTGCTCAGCCGGTGGATTATACTCATTTGGGGGAATATGATAAGAAGGATGTGCCACCCTTTGCTCAGAATATCTACCGCGCCTGTTATACTCATTGGCAGGTAGGGGAGTGGGCTTGGCGCTGCGATGTTCCGCCCGATTGCGATGAGTCATTACGACAATGGTTGGCAGAGAAGGGGGGCTCACCTCGAGATGTGGCAACGGTCAGCAAACCTTACCACATGGAAGTGCCGGAGTGGTGGAACATGCCGTCCGATGCCCGACTTGTGAGCAATCGCGAGCTGGAGTTTACCCGCATGAGTATGTGGTATTCCACAAGCGAAAATCGGATTTGGATTTTTTACGAGCAGTAATCGCCTGCTGTGGATTAGGTTAAATCCTCGCGGTGCTCGGGTGATATCTGCCTGCGGCAGGTTATATCGCCCCTGCAGGTCGGTGTTTAGTACGATAGTAAATCCCACCATGACATGTTGGGTGCTTGTCAAATCAGATGTTTGTGACAGAATGTCTGATTGTGAATCGTGTATTATCGTCAGTTCTGCGCCACTTTATTTGTCTGGGGGGAGATGCCCTGATTGCTGTACTGTGCTGGCATCTTTTCATGGCTGCAATGGTCGGGCTGACTGTATTGCCAATGCATGCCTTGCCGTTGTTTGTTGCCGGATTCTGGCTTGTGCTGTTGGGAACTCGGCTCGTTTGTGCTAAGAAGGGAAAAACTGAATGGTCGCAGGGATATTATTGCCATCGTCCCCGCCTGTGGACAATCTGCAGTCTGATGCTGTTGTTAATCTGCCTGATGGTGTGGGTAGGGGCTTATGTGGCCGAATTCGGGTTGTTAAAATTGTATCTGCCTTTGGTCTGGTTACTCATGGTGGGGGGAATTCCGCTGCTGTGTAAGAGCCGACAGTGGCTTTGTTTTTGTACTGCCGTGGCATTTGTTGTCGGCTGCGTAACTCCTGCCTGCTTTTACAGCTTCAAATATTCATTGTTCCGTGTTCTGTCGGAGCCGGGAACTTGGCTGTTGGGGCTGGCTTTTTATCTGTTCTTTGCGGAACGGCTTCAGGATGAAGCGTCAGGCAAAGTAGCCTTGGTGATAAAGAGCGCGACTATAACGGTGGCACTGGGCTGTTGTGTGTATGGAGAGCTGCAGCTCCCAACCTTATTTTCGGGGCTTTACATGACCGCTGCAACAACCCTGTGTTGTGTGTGGTTGTATATTTTACTGCGTACCAAACTGCACGCAAAACACCACATCGCGGTGGGTTGGCCACTTATGGTGCTGCCACCGCTGCCGTGGGTTGTGATGTATCTGTGCAACGGTGGCTCGATTGTGTGGTAATTATTTGCCTTTGGGGCGGGGCATAAGCCCGTAGTTCAGGCACTTTTTGCGGCAGGCTGCCACGCAAGACATGCAGCCGATGCAGTTGGGATGGCGCACGAACTCCGTTTTGGCTACGTCGATATTCATGGGGCAGGCACGTGTGCACTGACCGCAGTTACCGCATTTGTCGGTATCTCGCTTGATACTGAAGATACGCAACACGCTCCAGAGCCCTCGGCGTGCGCCACCGGTGCAGAAGTAATTGCAGAAGGGGCGTTGGAAGAACATGGAGACAAGCAGGAACAGCGCGATGACGCCCGAGGCCCACGTCAGGAAATCCCCGTGAAGGAGTCTGTTGAAGTTATGCGGCCCCTTGAGTAGCGCGAAAGTTATGGCCCATGTTGCTGACAGAAAGTAGAAAATATAGCGGCTGAGTTGCAGGTAACGTTGCACGTTCTGAGATATTTTGAACTGGGGCAGGTGGAGCAGTCGCCCGAGTTTCCACATTAAATCCTGGGCGGTACCCAAGGGGCACACCCACCCGCAGAAGAAGACGCCGAAGATCAGTGCAATCGGCAGCATCCATGTCGAAAGTTCTCTGGTGGATAACCCCAAAATGACGGCTATCAGAAAAGCGGCCTGCACGATAATGCGTGCAATCTGTATTCGTTGTGCTGTTTTGTGTTCCATAAGTTGAGGAGTTAATGAGGTGATTTTTCTTTGCGGTATTCTTCTATCAGTTCAATGGCGCGTTTGCCGCCATTTTGGCGTATAAGCTCTGCCATTTCCGGGAATGAAGGGGCACTTTCTGCCAAATCCAAAGCGGTTTGGGCAAACGGGGGGTATTGAGTCAGGTAAACGGCGTTGACCGCAGCACCGGCTTGCAGCAGTTGCCGAGCAATCTCCAGAGCCACCTCTTTATCCTCGTGCAGGGGGCTTGCAGCCCGGTGAAGGGCGGTTTTTCCCTCAATTTCATCGGTCAGATTGATTTCTGCGCCATGCTTGAGCAGCAGGCGTACGGTATCGGCATCTCCGTCTCGTACGGGGCGCGTGAGCACGGCTCCGAACAGCTTGCCTTTTTTGCAGTGCTTCAGCAGCAGGGGGAGCAGCTGGTGTTCATCGCGTTGTACGGCCAGACTGATGGGGGTGGTATAGATATTACCCAGCAGGCTCGAGGGCTGGTCGGGATTGGCTCCTTTACTCAGCAGGTATTGAACCTGCCGCATTTTGACATCGGTCGAAACGGATTGACCGATAATCCGGAAAAGCGCTTGTTCCTTGTTTGCATCTGCCTGTAAAACACTGTGGTAGATATCAGCCGTGAGGTAATATTCGGCCTTCACGGCGGCTACAAAGTTTTTATCTGCATCGCTGATGACAGAAGAGATAAAGGAATAGACGAGAACGATGGGCAGAAGGAAGATGGAGTGATTGAGCTCCTCCTTTTCTTGCGTGGATGTGGGAGCCTGTTCTTGATGTCCCGGCAGTTTGAAAGATTGTTTCTTGGATTCCCAGCCGGGCTCAGGCTTAACCGGTAAGTGCCACTTGAGTTTGTACCACAACAGAACCTGAATGGCGATAATGCCGACAAGGAGCAGTAGCCATACGAGCAGCAGCACTGCCTCTACCCATCTCCCCGGCGCAGGAATCCATTCCGGGGTATTTCGGCACAGGGCGATATAGATGTTGACGTCAACCAGAAAGCAGACGAGTATGTAGAGCAGTCGTTTCAACATGATAGGAAGTACTATAGCACCGCTATCATGTGATGTCAAACATATTGTAAATATAACAATTTACGGGAATGGGGATTATGGAGGTCCCCAGGTCCCGGTTAATAATGAAAAGAGGACGATAAGTGGGGCGGAGGCACTCATGGCTGCAGAGACCGGCAAATCGACGCAGACGGCACTCAGGCAAGCCGCTGGGCGTGCCCAGTAGTTACAGCTGGGGTTGTACGGTTCGGCCGAATCGAAAGGGGAGTAGGACCTATCGCGCGGGCGTTTGGCTTCCCATTCGGGGGATACAATAAGGTAACAATCGTTCTGTTGGAAGAAGGGCTCAGCAACGATGGGGAAAATGGTGCCCTTACTATGCTCGGGGAGTGGTTGGTGTGTTTTTAAGTGATTCTCGATGTCTTTTTCCAGTTTGACGGGGTCATAGAAAGCCCCCTGAGTGCTCAGTCTACTTGCCATGTGGGAGGATAGCGGCAGCCAGGCATAAGTGCCGGTGTGGCTCTGTACTTTCTCACCGGTACAGAGCGAAGCAAAGGGGCCGTAATCAATCAGGCCGTCTACTTTGCGCCTTGTCAGCATGGCCTGAACATTTTCCGCCTTGATGTAATAATGGCCATCTTTGCGGAGCAGTTCGGTGCTTTGTTCTGTGGACCATGCCGGGAAGCAGCGTGCATATTCGGCAATGCTGCTGTGTGTATTGAGGGTAAGGCAGGAGGTGAGTAGACAACTCAAAAGGAGGAGGAACAGGTATGTTGGGGATTTCATAGGGCGATTTTAGCAGGTTGCACTTTGTCGGTCAACGTAAAAGAGTTGGTGCCCTTTCAGATAAATGGGGTGGGAGTTGTCGTCTGTGAAAAGTTGCCCGGTTCCGAGCCCTTGTAGCTGATGTGGGGCTGTCAGGGCGCACCATTCGGCCAGAGCTGTGAGGCCGACATGGCTTTCCAGCGCAGAGTTAATCCACCAGGCTATACCTCGTTCTTCGGCAAGCTGAGCCCAACGCTCTGCTGCCAGCAGACCTCCATGCAGGGAAGGTTTGATGACGATGGCCTGCGGGGCGATTGCCTCCAGCAGTTCTTGCTGATTGGGGCAGTCGATAAGCTCTTCATCCAGAGCTATGGGCAGGGGGGAGGTGCGGCAGAGCTCTGCCATGGCTTTCCATTGACCGGGGCGTATGGGTTGCTCGATACTGTGAACTCCGCATTTTGCCAAGGCTGCCAGTTTGTCGCTTGCCTCCTGTGGGCTGAATGCCCCATTGGCATCCACCCTGATTTCTGCCTGCGGGAATGTTGTATGGGCAATGCTCAGCATTTCGAGCTCTCGCTCAAAAGGCAGCGCTCCCACCTTGAGCTTCAGACAGGTAAAGCCGGCATTTATGCCGCGTTGCATAGCGGCCAACATGGTGTCGATATCCGCCATCCAGATAAGGTGGTGAATGGGAATGCCCTCCTCGCCACGCGCAAAGGGGGTATCCCACCGCGGTTGGCCGGGGCGAAGCGCTGCCAACAGTGCACATTCCAGCCCGAATTGAATCGGCGAGGGGGCAGAAATGCCATGCAAGCCACCACGCTGCTCCACTTGGGCGCACCAAGCATTCAGCTCATCTGCCGTGGGTTCCGGCAGAAGCCCGGGCATAATGCAGCACTCACCATATCCCGAGCCCTCAGCCGTTCGTGCCTCAATAACGTAGGTCACGCGCTCCGTCAGCGCCCCGCGGGAGGTCGCCGCCGGTCGCTTGAAGTGCAGCACTCGCTGTTCCCAATGCAATGAGAATGGGCGAGGAAATTGCAGAATCATTGCTGCATCAATGCATGGCATAGCGGGTGAATCCTTATTCTTTTAAATCAGGAATCTCAAGTTCAGAATCAATGAATCGATCGAAGTCAGATTCGAAAAGTTTATCCTGAATTATCCGATATTTTTCGAATTCGCACTCCGCATGCAATTTCGCCTGAGTCGATGAAATGGAACCACCGTCCGCAAGAATAGGCCTGTCATCAGCATCCAGAAACTTATCGATTCTTTTTTCCCAGTCTTCCATGGTCATGGGGATGTGGCGCCGTGCCCGATCTTCTGCTAAGTCCAGAAAGGCACTGACGATTCTCCCCATGGACGCCAACTCGTCTCCCGTCAGGTAGTTTTTGGCGATAGAAACATCAGTTTTAACGATTTTGCCTTTGGGGGCTTTTTCCCATGTTGTGAGCCCCATGTGCTCTTTTTGGGCATCCGCTCGATTGTAAATCAATTCTGCCGCTGTATATCCATGCACTGCATAGTGCATCTTATTCTGGACTTTTTTGTAGAATAATCTGGTTGTCGGCGCATCCTTATTGTAATCAATGCTGGTGGCGTAGATATCAGTTAATTTCTGGTAGTAACGACGCTCACTCAATCGAATTTCGCGGATTTCTGCCAGCAGATGTTCGAAGTAATCTTCATTGATATAACTGCCGTTCTCCATTCGTTTGCGGTCGATTACATACCCGCGAATAGCGTATTGCCGTAATACTGAGGTACACCACTGTCTGAACTGGGTGGCTCGAATGGAATTTGCTCTGTAACCGACAGAAATTACAGCATCGAGATTGTAATATTTGATAGTGTAATTTTTTCCATCAGCCGCAGTTCGTCGGAAATTCCGACGAACTGAATTTTCATCGAGCTCACCCGATTTGAATATGTTGCTGAGGTGCTCTGTTATAGTGCTTCGGGATTTGTCAAATAGAGTGGCAATGGCATCCTGCGTCAGCCACAGAGTTTCCTCTCGATATAAGACTTCTATACCATCCTCGCGGTTGGCTAACTGAAAAATCAGGAACTCAGCAGTACTGTTGCGTATATTTTGCGTGTTCTTCATTCGAGAGAAAACATTTTACCGTAAGGGGCTTACAGTTGGATGAGTATTCTATACTCTTTCCTCGATTCTTGTATGTTTTCGAATCTTAAGGCATTTTGGGGTATTTGGAGAAGTCCGGCTTGCGCTTTTCGAGGAAAGCACGGGAGCCTTCATGGGCTTCGTCGCACATGTAGAAGAGCATGGTGGCGTCTCCTGCCAGCTCCTGAATACCGGCCTGACCATCGAGCTCGGCGTTCAGGCCGGCCTTAATCATGCGCAGGGCAATGGGGGAGTGCATCATCATTTCCTCTGCCCACTGTACATATTCATCCTCCAGCTGCTCAAGGGGAACAACCTTGTTGACCAAGCCCATTTCGAGAGCTTCCTGTGCGTTGTATTTACGACAGAGGAACCAGATTTCGCGGGTCTTTTTCTGCCCGATGCAACGAGCCATGTATGAGGAACCGAAGCCGGCATCGAAGCTACCCACGCGGGGGCCGGTCTGACCGAAGATGGCGTTTTCGGAGGCAATGGACAGGTCACACACCACATGGAGTACGTGGCCACCACCGATGGCGAACCCGTTAACCGCGGCAATCACAGGCTTGGGCAGGGAGCGAATCTGCTTTTGTACGTCCAGCACGGACAGGCGGGGCACGCCACCCTTGTCCATATAACCGCCGTAACCTTTCACATTCATGTCGCCACCGGCGCAGAAGGCTACATCACCGGCGCCGGTGAGCACGACTACGGCGACATCCTGCATTTCACGGCAAAGGTAGAGTGCATCGCTCATCTCTGCGGTGGTGAGGGGGGTGAAGGCGTTGCGATATCGCTCGCGGTTGATGGTGATGCGTGCAATGCCGCCGTATTGCTCGAAGAGAATCTCCTCGTACTGCTTAATGGTTTTCCACTCGCGTTTCATGGTTCAGTATTGTGTGTAAAATTGCTTCAACAGGGCGGCATCGGCAGCGCTGTCGGTGAAGGCTTCCACCAGTATGGGGCGGTCACTCGGGGTGGTGAGGGCTGCCAGTGCGGCCGGCCAGTCGTATTCGTTGCGCACGCTCAGGCACTCAAAACCGCAGCTTTTTGCCCAACCTGTGGCTGTGGCATGGTGCGCACCGTTCACCAGTGCAAGATCCGGGGTGGGAATGAGGTCGAATATGCCACCACCGCCGTTGTTAATCAACAGTATGCGTACATTGTCCGGTATTCCCTGCAGCCAGAGGGCGTTCATGTCGTAGAAGAAAGATAAATCGCCACAAATGAAGAATTGCGGGCGGGAATCCCCCATAGCGTAGCCCATGGCCGTGGAAAGCGAGCCCTCAATGCCGTTGACTCCTCGGTTGCACTCTACCTGTGTGTCGTTCGGCAGGGGATAGAGCTGTGCAAAACGCACGGCTGAGCTGTTGGCAAGGTGAAGCACACTGTGGTCGGGCATGGCTCCGATCAGGTCGCCCACCAGCTGCATGCCACTGTAGGGGAACTGAGGTACAGGGATAGGTTGCAGCCAGCGCTCGGCGTAGCTCTCATCCCCGTCCTCGGCAAAGGCGGCCAGCAGTTCCCAGAGTTCGGTCGGGTCGCCCTCGATGACTCGGGTCAGGCAGCAGAAGGTGTCCACAATCTCGCCATCCGGGCTGATGTGCCAGTGCTCACGCGGCGGGTTGTTGCGCAGCAGGGATTTCAGGCGTTTGGAAATGATGCAGCCTCCGTAAGTGATGAGCAGGTCGGGGCTCAGCGAGGCATCCGGTTCGGGGCCAAGAATGGCATCCGGCTGAGTGACGGCTATCTCGGTATTGCACAGGTGCTCACCGATGATGGCAAAAGCTTTCTCAGCTGCCAGCGTGGGGGGAATTTGGGCATCTCCCGGCAGTTGCCCCAGCAGGATGAGGCGTCGAGGGCACTCCGCTATGGTGTCCAGAAGCTCGGTTTCCTCATCGGCATTCATGCGGGCAAGTTCGATGCGGCGGATGATGCGAGGCTCGGGCAGGGGGCTTGCGTCTGTACGGAAGAGCGGTTCACTGAGCGGCATGTTGATATGTACCGGGCCACCGGAGCGCTGGCGCAGTGCCAGCAGGGCTTCATTCAACAGGCGGTTGCGGTGCCAGCCTTCATCTGCAGATTCCGGAATCTGCACACTCAGGCGGCAAAGCGACCCGAAAACACCGGGCTGCGGGAGTGTTTGCCCATCTTGTTGCCCAATCCAGCTCGCCGGGCGGTCGGCCGAAATAACCAGCAGGGGCAGGTGGCGGTAGCTTGCCTCTGCCACTGCCGGGTGCAAGTTCAGCACGGCTGACCCGGAGGTGACACATACGGCTACAGGAGCCTGTGCCTGAGCGGCCCAACCGCAGGCCACAAAACCCGCGCTGCGTTCATCTGTTGCGCCTCGCAGTTCAAAATCCTGCAGTGCCGCAAGGGTGGCAACAATAGGCGAATTGCGACTGCCGGGACACGCGACACAACGTGTTACGCCATGCGCGCGCATGAGTGCTGCCAGTTCTCTGATTGCTGCGGTACTGCTGATTTCTGTCATATTAGGTGTATTCTAGCACAGATGCTGAATGGCTTCAAATGCTTCGCGCGTCAGCGAACAGGCTTTGCCGTTTCGTTTATCTATTCGAGTGAATCTGCTTGCAGGTGGCCGATCTTTGTGATATATACCCGAAGTATGAACACGAAAACTGTTTGTTCGCTTCAGAGCCTTCTGGCTGCGCTGGCGATTGCCGGTGCCGCAGTGTCCGCTGCAACGAGTGATGACTTTGCAGCACTGAAAGCTCACTGGAACTTTGATGAAGGTCGCGATTGGCATAACATGCCGATGCCTTATATGTCAGATGCCGTATGTGCAGCGGAACTGACCGGCAAAGCTGACGCTTTGGTGTTTAACGAAAACCTGACAGCTGACAATGGGGTGTGGGTTTCCGGTCGTCAGTATTCCGGTATTGCTCCCGGTCGCTTGCTGTCCACGTTGAAAGAATTGCCTTGCTTGAATGGCTCGGTGACATTCTCCTACTGGACTCGCCTGAACGGTGCTCCGAACAAGCGCGGTGTGGTCGGTTCCAACTACACGGCGTTGTGGGGTGTGATGAATGATAAAGGGCAGGTGGGCTTGCGATACAAGTGGCGCGATGTTGTGATGTCACCCATCGGTATCACCGATACGGATTGGCACCATGTGGTCATTTCGCGAGATGCCGCTACCGGTAAGGTAGTGTTGTACCTCGATGGCAAGCAGGTGGCTACCGGCACGACTCCCAAGGGCAAGATTGCCGGCGATTTTTCCGCCATCGCCACCAACAATGCTGCGCTGGACCAGATTCATATCTTTGATAAGCCGATTTCGGCAGAGACTGTGGCCGTTCTGTATGAAAACCACGCTCCTCAGGTGTTTGACCAAACGTATTTGGTCGAAACGGCTAAGCCCACGGTGACGGGTAGCGTTCTTCACCGTTTCACTTACGATGTGGACCAGGACAAGCTGCGTGTGGCCAACTTCACCCAGCCTGAAGGTGGTAAGGTGACCGATAACGGCGATGGCACGTTTACCTTTACGCCGAACGTCGGCTTTGCCCGAACCGGTAAGACTTCGTTTGATGTCGTGGTAACCGATGGTCGCGGTGGTTATACCAAGGCTACAGTGAACCTGCAGGACAGTCGCCATTTTGTGGCTCCTCCGGTGCAGGAGTTCCGCTATTTCGGGGCTCTGCCTGAGTTCACACCCGGTGCCGGTAAACAGCAGAAGCACCGCAACCCCATGGCTATCAGCCCGATGGGCGGTAAGCCCGACCTGCTGATTCAGGCGGACTCTCGCCTGTGGTACAGTGTCAACGAGTCCAAGCGTGGCAAGATTCTGTTCTCTGAGCCTCAGGTGCTGCGCACGACTGCTCAGGCCGAGTTCGAGACCGACGGCGCTGCTGTGCTGGAGGACAACAAGCTTATCGTTCGCAAGCCGGATGGTACCTTGGTGCAGGCCTATGTGATGGGGGCGGATGTTCCCGAGCTGCAAATCGGCGCTACCGTGAAGGACACCACCGGTGCTGATATGAAGCTGCCGGCTCGCCATTTCGTGCTGGTGGACTTCGACCATGATGGTACGCCCGACCTTGTCGCCGGCTTCAATGATGGACTGTATTACTTCAAAGGCTCAGCTTCGTACTACACAATCGAACGCGGTGTGAAGAAGATTCGCCAAATCAGCTTTGCCCCCGACAAGCAGGTGGTCTTCCGCCGTTCCTATAATATTGCCCCGGGTGTGGGCGATTTGAACAATGATGGCATGACCGAGCTGATGTATGGCATCAACTGGGGTACACTGCATGTGTGGATGAATGAGGCCGGTAAGCCCACCATCGGCGAGGGCGCCTATATGGAGCTGGCCCTCCAGAATCCGCCCAAGGAAAAGTTTGTGCGCGACCTGAACGGCGCTCATGTGGCCGTGGCTGATTTTGATGGCGATGGTACGCCGGATATGGTGCTGGGTGGCAATGCCGGGCGCGAGCTGGTGAGTGCTCTGGGCATAAGCCCTGACAGCTGGGCCGGTAACCTTGCTATTATTGAGGAGGAACTCTACAAGGGCCATGAAAAGGACCTTGGTAAGGTGCTGGAGGCCGACAACCAGAAGGGCTTGAAGCGCTACCGTGAGCTGATGCGCAATTGGATTCGCTGGGCCGTGGCTCAGAATACCCCCGCTATGCGTCAGAAGGCATGGGATATGCTGGCAGCTCACGTGAAGAAATACCCCTTCCTGCAGCGCCGTGTGTTGGAGGAGGCTTGGGTGAAGAGCGAAAAGGGCAAGGTGCTCAGCTATGGCGACATGCACCATGTGCCCGGCATCTTTACTCAGAACTGGATTGTGCTGCACCGCTTGCTGCCGGATTCTGCCGCTCACCGCAAGGCTGTGGCCGATGCTCTGGGAATGACCGGGCTTGACCGCGAGATTTATTTGGCCAAGGGTATGCCACTGGCCGACAACAATCGTTGCTCCGAAGGTCAGCTGCGCGCTATCTGCGATACCGTTCGCTACCACGCTCCCATTCTGTTCCCCGATGACCACATCTCCATCAGTCAGCACTTCGATGACGGACGTGAGGCTATGTGCTACATCTTTGAGTCCAATAAGAACACCTTCGGTATGGCTGTAGGCAACAATATCGCCGAGATGCACGGTGATATGGTGAAGCTGACCGAGGAATGCTTCGGCACCAAGGGCGCTGCCAGTGGCGACTATTTCACCTTCGTGCTGGCTCATGAGGTCTGCCACTCGTTGGATGCCTATGTGCGCGGTCGTGCCAACAAAGACCTGAACCGTCGCTGGGGTGATCAGAACTACTATGCCGCAACCAATGCCGGTCTGAACGACGATATCGTTGCCAATGAAACCGGTTGGTGGGATTTGAACCTGACCAAGGAGCGCTTTAAGCAGCGTGGCTTGTGGGATGGTAAGAATGAAACCTGGGGCGATGCTTGGAAGGCTTATTGGCAGAAGAGCCCGTACCGCAACAAGGTGTTCATGCGTGGCGATATCGATTGGTTCCTTTCCTCTCAGCAGGAAACCCTTGCCACGCAGGCCAACCACCACTGGGCTCGCTCCGAATCCCGACTGATCGGTGCCATCCTGCGTTATCTGCAGGGGTACAAGTCCAATATCAATGAGGTGGTGTTCTATCTGGATGTTCTTTCAGCCGGTCAGAACAAGTTGCCGATGCTCCATCCCTGGGGCTCCGGTAATCCTACCCTCGTGGATTTCAACGTGGAATATGCTTGGCTGACCCGCAATGATAAGGGGTACATTACCGATGTGCGTATCGGCGACCGTCACTATGGTTTCACAGTCGATGACAACGGCCGTGTAATCGGCCTGCGTACTTATCCCTTTGCTGATAAGATTCAGGCCGCTGCCAAGAAGTAACGGCAGCAGAAGAAAGATGTTTGTCTATCAAACTTCCCGGTTAGTTGCTGCTGCCGGGAAGTTTTTTTGAAAGAAAACCCGCCCTGACTGCGTATTTATTATAGAACCGTATGATTCCGTCATGAAAAATACACTGATTTCTTTGTTGTCTGTCGTGGCCGCCCTGGCTGCTGCAGGAGAACCTGTCGCTGTGGATTTGCGTTTGCATGAAGCCTTGCAGAGCAGGCTCAGGGGGATGAGCCAAATGCCTGCGTATGTCGATGGAATACGCGCTGCCTTGCAAGCCGGCGCTGACCCGAATAGGGAAGTGAATGGCAAAACGGCTATGGATGTGGCTGAGCGGATATCTTGGGACATGCAGCAGGCTTATGCCCGATATGAATTAACGCTCGCCGGGGCGAAGGCCGATGCAGAGCAGGCTCAGTCCATGCTGCTGTTCGGCGCGTGTTATGGTTACCCTGATTTTATTGAGCGAGCCTTGGCTTGCGGGGCTTCACCCAATGGCATGGCAGATGGCGCAACATATACTTTTGTGGATGGCGAAACCTATCTTTTTACAGCCTTGGATGGTTTTGAGTGCCACTATGACGGCAATAAAACGGAGAGTGTGCGGGCCTTGCTGGCCGGTGGCGCAGACCCGAATATCCCGAATCGTAAGGATGGGCTTGTGCCCTTGCTTTGCTGGTGGTGTACACCGGAGCAGATGGAACTCCTGCTCCGCCACGGTGCAGATGTGAATGTGACCGATGCAGAGGGACGTAATGTGCTGATGCGTAAATTGAAACACGCATTTCCTCTGAAATGTGAAAAGATGATACGCCTGTTGGTTTCTGCCGGTTTGTCACTCAATCACAAGGATAACTCTGGCCTTTCCGTCATGGACTATGCACTCAGAATTCAGAAACGCAATCGTGGCTTAAAACATGTCAGCCCCGAAACGCTGAAGACCGACGCTGCTATGATTGAGCTCCTCCGTTCGCTGGGGGCGGAATAAAATCCTTCTTTTTCAATAGCCAAGCGCCCGTATGTTTTCCCGGGGGCTGATTGATATATAATCTTGACATCCGGGTTAAGATTGGTATGATTTTACTTGTTAGCACGTTGTTGATTACATAACTGCTTTGAAAGAAAACTACTATGAACTTGGCTCGAAAACTCTATAATGCCGGTATTGGGGCACTCAACGGGACCGACGAGGGTACTGATAAAGTATACGGCGTCGAATGTCTACTGCAGGCAGCTGCCTACGGTTCTGCGGATGCTCAGTGTCTGTTGGGACAATTATATGAAAAAGGTGATGGCCTGCCTCAGAGTGATGAGGAGGCAGCCCGTTGGTATATGCGTGCTGCTGACGCCGGTCACATTGACGCTCAATTTTACTTAGCCTACTGTTATAAAAATGGTAGAGGGGTTGAGAAGGATTGGAATTGGTTTCTATACTGGTTGAGGCAGTCTGTGAAAGGGGGGAGTGCTCGTGCGTGTAATGTGCTGGGAATCTGTTATCGCGAAGGTTTGGTGACAGAGGTTGATTTCGTGGCTGCCACAACGTTGTTCAAAGAGGGCGCTGAAATGGGACATCGTGATTGCATGTATGCCTATGGCCGCTCTTTGTTCAACGGTGAGGGTTGCAAAAAAAGTAAATCCGGTGCGGCCAAGTGGTATCGAAATGCTGCTTATGTGGGGCATGTTGACGCTCAATTCGAGCTCGCCAACATGTATTTCAATGGTGTTGGAGTGAAAAAGTCCTTGAAACAAGCATTCACTTGGTATTTATTTGCAGGACCTCTGGGGCATGTGAAGGCTATGTATAAGCTCGGTGAATGCTACACCTATGGATATGGTACTGAGGTCAATTTGACAGAAGCGTCTTTGTATTTCACTATGTCAGCCGAGAAGGGGAATCCGGAGGCTGCGTTCAGACTGTGGAAGATTTATCGTGATGCTTTGGGGGTGGAGTATGATGCAGAAAAGGCGATTCTCTGGCTGCGAAAGGCTGCAATAATGAATCATGCAGACGCTCAATGCGTATTGGCTGAGTGCTACAGAGATGGCGTTTGTGTGGTGCCCGATGTCAATTCCGCCGTATTCTGGTTCAGCCGAGCGGCAGAGGCCGGTGTGGCCGAAGCTCAGTATTGCTATGCTGTCGCTCTCGAGAGTGGGTACTGCGCCGCCCCGGATTTTGCAGCTGCTGTTGTGCAATATGAGGCTGCGGCAAAGCAGGGGCATATTCGGGCCATGTACAATTTGGGCATTTGTTATCATTACGGTCGAGGTGTTGAGGTCGATTTGATTAAGGCTGTGGCCTATTACAAGTTGGCCGCAGAGGGAGGGCTTGCACCTGCTCAATTTAACTTGGCCGTGTGCTATCAGGAAGGAATCGGAGGCCCCGCTAATCTGGAAAAGAGTATTCAGTGGTACACGGCAGCTGCTGAGCAGGGGTACATGAAAGCTCAGTCCAATCTCGCCGCTTGCTATGAAAAGGGGGAAGGGGTGAAAAAGGATTTGGCTAAAGCCCGCATGTGGTATGAGCAGGCTGCCGCTCAGGGGGAGGACTTTGCCGCCGCAGCTCTCTTGCGCCTGCCGAAATGAATCGAATTTTATTCTATTATAATCGTAGGAATAAAAGTTTTTATGAACAGTTGACCATCAATCGACAGCAAGGGTTGCCAAATAATATGCTTGACTTAAGGCGTGGAAATTACTAGAATACCACCAACCGAAAGTAGTGCGCTTGTCGCTGTTGGAGTGAACCGCAGTCTTACTTTCAAACTCATTAAATAGCAATATGAAACTGAACAAAATAATGGCTTTGGCTTTTGCGGTGCTGTTTGCCGCAGGTGGCCTGAATGCTCAGTCGCTGTCGCCCGATACCAAGACGCATTGGGATAAGGGAACTCTCGTTGTTGAGTCTCCCACACGCCCTGAGGGGCAGCAGCATGTCATTGGTCTGAAAGCTCCCGCTCTCAAGACTGTCCGTGTAGCTTTCGTTGGTCTGGGCATGCGTGGCCCGGGTGCTGTGACTCGTTTCACCCACATTCCCGGTGTAGAGGTTGTTGCTCTGTGCGACTATGAGAAGGAGCGCGCTGAGAAGTGCCAGAAGAGCCTGCGCAAGGCCGGTCTTGCTCCCGCTGCCATCTACTGGGGCGAGAAGGGCTATGAGGAGCTTTGCAAGCGCCCCGACATTGACCTTGTATACGTGGCTACCGACTGGGATCACCACTTCCCCGTAGCTAAGTGCGCTCTGGAGAACGGCAAGCACACCGCTATCGAGGTACCCAGTGCCATGAACCTGCAGCAGTGCTGGGAGCTCATCAACCTGTCCGAAAAGACCCGCAAGCACTGCATGATTCTCGAGAACTGCTGCTACGACTGGTTCGAGCTCGACGCCCTCAACATGGCTCAGAAGGGTCTGCTGGGTGAGGTTCTCTACGCTAAGGGCGCTTACATTCACAACCTCGACCCGTTCTGGGGTGAGTACTGGGTGAACGAGAAGAAGGACCCCGAGAAGCTCGGCTGGCGTCTTCTTTACAACAAGGAAAACCGTGGTGACGTGTACGCTACCCACGGCCTTGGCCCCGTGGCTCAGGTGATGAACATTCACCGTGGTGACCGCTTCAAGACCCTCATCGCTATGGACACCAAGTCCGTACACGGTAAGGAGCTTGTGGAGAAGAAGACCGGCAAGCCCTGCCCGGAGTTCCGCAACGGCGACCACACCACCACCCTTATGCGCACAGAGAACGGTAAGGTGGTAGAGATTCAGCACAATGTGATGAATCCCCAGCCCTACAACCGTCTGTTCCAGCTCAACGGTACCCGCGGTTTCGTGAACAAGTACCCGGTAGAGGGCTTGGCTTTCGACGCCGAGCAGCTCATCGCCAACGGTGCTCGTCCCAATCACGAGGACCTGAACTCCCACGGCTTCATGCCTGAGGAGGAGGCCGCTGCTCTCCGTGAGCTCTATCGTCACCCCATCATCAAGAAGTACGGCGAGATGGCCGAGAAGGTTGGTGGTCACGGTGGTATGGACTTCTTCATGGACGTTCGCATGGTATACTGCCTGCAGCACGGTCTGCCCCTCGATATGGACGTATATGACCTTGCCGAGTGGTGCTGTCTGGCTGAGCTTGGCTCCCTCTCCATGGACAACGGTAACTGCGCTGTTGCCTTCCCCGACTTCACCCGTGGTCACTGGAATGACGTGAAGGGCTACAACCACGCTTGGGCTACCGCCGAGCAGGAGGCCGCCGTTGATTCCGCTTCCGAGGCTTACACGAACGGTCAGAAGGCTGCTGTGCAGATGTACGACCTGTGGAACCTCTACGACGCCGCTCAGGCTGCCACCGGCGAAGCCAAGGAGGCTGCCGTGAAGGCCTACGAGGAGGCCGCTGCCAAGGCTCGTGCTATCTACAACAACTGATAGTTGCCTGATATTGTAATTTCAACTGCCGCCGGTTCTTCGGAATCGGCGGCAGTTTTTTTGTTAAATGCTTATAAAAAGCAGCTTGTGAAGTCGGAGGCTTGGGATGTTATTTGAGTGATGGCGAGGGCGAAGATTTTTCCCGGAATCTGCTCCTTTGAGGATATTCTTGAACTACCTGATATTATTTTTTAGAATCTTTAAAAATTTAACCGATTCCTCTTGACTTTAAAACTAAAAACAGTTACTATTCTTACACGGAAAAAGAGTCCGAAATTTTAACCCGAAACACGCCATTTTATGACTGAAACAGCAACTGAAACTCCCAATCCCTGGGAGGGCTTTAAGGGCGGCGTATGGACCGAGTCCATCAACGTACGCGACTTCATTCAGCAGAACTACACCCCCTACGAGGGTGATGGCTCTTTCCTTTCCGGTCCTACCTCCCGCACCAATGACCTGTGGGACGAGGTAAAGGACCTCATGAAGAAGGAAATCGATGCCGGTGGCCTGCTGGACGCTGATACCGAGGTGGTTTCCACTATCGTGTCTCATGCTCCCGGTTACATCGATAAGGACAAGGAGCAGGTAGTCGGTCTGCAGACGGATGCTCCGCTGAAGCGCGCTCTCATGCCCTTCGGTGGTCTGCGTATGGCCCAGAAGGCTCTGGAGTCCTACGGCCTGCAGATGTGCCCCCACACCGCTGAGTTCTTCGGTCGCATTCGCAAGACTCACAATGAGGGCGTGTTCGATGCCTACACCAGCGACATCCGCGCTGCCCGTTCCGCCGGTATCATCACCGGTCTGCCCGATGCCTATGGCCGTGGCCGTATCATCGGTGACTACCGTCGTGTGGCTCTCTACGGTACCGACAAGCTCATCGCTGCCCGCCGTAAGGACCTGAAGGACCGCGAGTCCGGTGAGATGACCGAGTCCCTCATCCGTCTGCGCGAGGAAATGAACGAGCAGATTCGCGCTCTCGACGAGCTTGCACGCATGGGCCAGAGCTACGGCTGCGACCTCAGCCGCCCCGCTCTGAACTCCCGTGAGGCTGTGCAGTGGACCTACCTCGGCTACCTGGCCGCTGTGAAGGAGCAGAACGGCGCCGCTATGTCCCTGGGGCGTGTTTCCACCTTCCTCGACATCTACTTCGAGCGTGATCTGGCCAATGGCACCATCACTGAGTCCGAGATTCAGGAGCTCATGGACCACTTCGTGATGAAGCTGCGCATGGTTCGCTTCATCCGTACTCCCGAGTACAACAGCCTGTTCTCCGGTGACCCCACTTGGGTAACCGAGTCCATCGGCGGTATGGGCGAGGACGGCCGCACACTGGTAACCCGCAGCTCCTTCCGTATGCTGCAGACTCTGTACAATCTGGGACCGGCTCCCGAGCCGAACCTTACTGTGCTGTGGGCTCAGGGCCTGCCCGAGGGCTTCAAGAAGTTCTGCGCCAAGGTTTCCATCGAGACTTCTTCCGTGCAGTACGAGAACGACGACCTCATGCGCCCGTACTGGGGTGATGACTACGGCATTGCATGCTGTGTGTCCGCCATGCGCATTGGTAAGCAGATGCAGTTCTTCGGCGCCCGCGCCAACCTGGCCAAGTGCCTTCTCTATGCTCTTAACGGTGGCGTAGACGAGGTGAAGGGCAAGCAGGTGACCCCCGTTGCTCCCCGCTACGAGGGCGAGTATCTGGAGTACGACAAGGTGATGGAGCTCTTCAGCAACATGCAGGACTGGCTCGCCAAGACCTACGTGGATGCCCTCAACATCATCCACTACATGCACGACAAGTACTGCTACGAGCGCATCGAGATGGCTCTGCATGACCCCGAGATTCTGCGCACGATGGCCTGCGGTATCGCCGGTCTGTCCGTGGCCGCCGACTCTCTGTCCGCCATTAAGTACGCCAAGGTGAAGGCTATCCGCAACGAGGAGGGCCTTATCGTGGACTTCGAGACCGAGGGCGAGTTCCCCTGCTACGGCAACAACGACCCCCGCGTGGACGACATCGCTTGCGACCTTGTTACCAACTTCATGAACAAGATCCGCAGCCTGCACACCTACCGCGATTCTCTGCCCACTCAGTCCGTGCTTACCATTACCTCCAACGTGGTATACGGCAAGAAGACCGGCAACACCCCCGACGGTCGCCGCGCCGGCGCGCCCTTCGCTCCGGGTGCCAACCCCATGCACGGCCGCGACAAGAACGGTTCCCTTGCTTCCATGCTTTCTGTGGCTAAGCTCAACTACGACGACAGCCAGGACGGTATCTCCTACACCTTCTCCATCGTTCCCGGTGCTCTGGGCAAGGAGGACGAGGAGCGCCGCTCCAAGCTCGTTGGCCTGCTGGACGCTTACTTCGCTGCTACCGGTCACCACATCAACGTGAACGTGCTGGAGCGCGAGACCCTCATGGATGCCATGGAGCACCCCGAGAAGTATCCCCAGCTCACCATCCGTGTGTCCGGTTACGCTGTGAACTTCATCAAGCTGACCCCCGAGCAGCAGCGTGAAGTAATCTCCCGTACCTTCCACACAAAGTAAAATACGAAGGACGAGGTACGAAGGACGAATTTTAAAATAAGGCTCACTGATAGCTCGCAGGGGATGATGGCTTAGCTCTTCTCCCCGCGAGCGCAGCGAGCCGAACTTCACACTTCGTCCTTCGGAATTCGTCCCTCGTACTTCTACATATGTCTTCGCCTCAGACCATAGCCTCTGCCTCTCCCCTCGGTCTTGTACATTCTGTCGAGTCCTGTGGTACGGTTGATGGGCCGGGCGTGCGCTTTGTACTTTTCCTCAGCGGTTGCAGTTTGCGCTGCCGCTATTGCCATAACCCCGATACCTCGTTTGTACGCCGCGGTAAGGAACGCTCCGCCGATGATGTTCTCGAGGAAATCAGCCGCTACGCCGCTTTCATGAAGGCGGCAGGTGGTGGCGTGACTGTCAGCGGTGGTGACCCGCTGTTCCAGCCACACTTTACCCGTGCTATTTTGCGCGGCTGCAAAGAGCAGGGGCTTCATACCTGCATCGATACCTCCGGTCACCTCGGTACTGTGGTGGACGACGCCATGCTGGCAGACATTGACTTGGTGCTGCTGGATATTAAAGCTTGGAATCCCGAGGTATACCAATCTTTGGTCAAACAACCGCTCCAACCCACGCTCGAATTTGCAGAGCGCCTGGCCGCTGCCGGTAAACCCGTGTGGCTGCGCTATGTGCTGGTACCCGGTGTGACCGATAACCCCGCCGATGTTGAGATGCTTGCCCGCTACGCTGCTGGGCTGGGCAATGTGCAGCGCGTGGATGTGCTGCCGTTCCATCAGATCGGCCGCTATAAGTGGGAAGAGCTCGGTCTTGACTACACCCTTGCTGATGTTGAGCCCCCCGAGCAGGCGCTCACCGACTCCATACGCGCCATTTTCCGTGCAAACGGCTTTGCCGATTGTACGTATTGAGGCTCGGATTTGAAGTGCCCGACTATCCTTAGTTTCTCGTTTCAGGCATCAGGCGGTATAGAAACATAAAAAATACCGATAAGAGTCAATAAAAATATCTGCGAGAAACGTCTATACCGATGTAGAGTATGAAAAACGAAATGTAATGTTATGATGTATATCGGTTTCTGGGCGGAGATGTTGGTCGGCTGCCTCATGGTCTTTGTCGCCATCTATGGCGCTTATTACCTGCTGGGACGTACAACCTGCACGCAGTCACAAATGCTGCGGGCGTCTGCGCTGGTTATGGCGGTGGCTTTGCTGTGTGCCGTGTTGGCGGAGTGGATTGAGGGGATTCCGGATGGTATTGTGGCTCCGGTCTCATTGGTCATGGCGCAGATGTATGGCAAGATGCTGCTGGGCTTCAGCACGGGGCGAGCCTGGGCTGCAGTTGGGCTGTTTGTATTATTCCAGCTGATGCTGTTTATTCCTTTGCTTTTTGCGATGTTTGGCAGTATTCTTCCTTAAGAATTCTCTATGTTTGTAATCTACTTTATCACTTGTTTGATAATCATAGCAGCCTCTGCGATATTGAGCTTGCTGTGTGCTCTGGCCGTATATATTCCGCTCTCACGTGGTATAGTTGAGCAAAAGTATGTTATCAAAGCGGCTTTGCTCACCGCGCTGGCCGAGCCCGTGGCTATCGTGTTGGATTCTGCTGTATCATACATGATGAATGATATGCGCGTGATTGGGCTTTTTGCTGCTATTCTGATGCCTGTGTTTGTAGTTGGCACTTCTTTTTACACGTTGCGCCGTTTTGCTCAGTTTTCTCGCAAGAGAGCTGTTGGTGCTTCCGTCATCCTTGTGGTGCTGATACATGTTGTTTCCTATGGAATCGCGTTCCTTTTGACTTGCCTGTTGTGATGAAATAACATTTCGTTATGGCCTAAAGGGAATCGAAATTGATTGAAAGAATTGCTTTTTTGTTTGATGCTCGATTTCAACAGATTGCAATCTTTTTGCACGAAAACGGCAGGAATATTGGCGCAAACTTGCACGAAAACGGCAGGAATATTGATGCAAACTTGCACGAAAACGGTAGGAATGTGCGGGCTCCGGGATTTCCACTTGCTTTCTGCAGGTGGATTTGGTAGACTGAGATTGGTAACCCACCCTTAGCCCATGTCTATGAAATGCTCCGTCCGCTTATTGGTAATTCCTGCGTTAGCGGGAACCGTATTGTTGTCGTCCTGTGAGGATGCCGTCATGGGTATATCCATTGCACTTGGGTTGGTGGATGAGCTTTCCGGTGCGGCGGATGAACGCCGAGCAAAAGAGCGTGAAGATGCACGTCAGGCGCTTTACGATGATTCAGTTCTGCCGCTGAGTGCGGAGCAGAAGTTTTACTGGCATTGCATGCACGGCGAGCTTGCAGAGGTTGAAAGGCTGTTGAAGCAGGGAGTAAATCCGAACTTTTCCGTTCAGGTTGATTTACACATGTATGAAACAACACCGCTTCTTGAAGCCGCACTTGTCGATAATGAGGAACTGATGCGTTTATTGCTCAAGTACGGTGCCGATGTGAACTATCGCCTTAAAGATGGAGCTACGATACTGCATACCTATCTGCTACGAACCAGGTTAAGTGATTCTGATATCGTTGAGCTGTTGTGCGAGGCCGGGGCGGATGTGAATGCTGCCGACAATGCCGGTTATGTTCCGCTGCATTATTGCCAGGAGGCTAAGATTGAGGATTACGTGATAGATGCCCACTACCGCTGCGAGAAAGTGCTGCGCCGATTCGGTGCGCGTGATAGCGTTCCCTATCCCGGTCTGTTCTCGATTGCAGAGAAAAAGTTCCTGGAGCAGAAGCTGGGGGCACCCTCCGATGGTATAGCTCCGGAGGTGCAGGCATTCGCAGCTCTTCTGCATACCTGCGACAAGCGAATTCCCTTTGATGAGAGCGCTGTCCGTGCTCATTTGGCGACGTTGGATGCTTCTCCGCGAAAGGCTCAGATGCTGCAAGAGTTGCTGAATAAGGCTGCGGATGATGCTGCGATGTCTGCTCTGTTGCTGCAGGCGGGGGCTGACCCCATGCTGTTGAGTAATTATGCCTTTACACAGGCTCTTCCTCATGCAGAGCTGTTTTATGGCGATGCTGAGCAGCGCAAGCGTTTATCCATTGATTTCTTGCATGAGAAGGTGGAGAACTTAGTCGATGAAAAGCTACAGGTATTTATCGATAAGTTTTTCACTCAATGCAACCGCAGTGTCAATGAACGTGACTCCATGGGAAATACCTTGTTGTTGGCGGATTTGCGAAAAAAAGAGGAATCCTACTATGCCAGCGTGGACGTGCATTTGCGCAATGGTGCAGATGTGAATGCTGCTGCTCATGATGGCATTACCCCCATCATGCTGGCAGAGAGTATTGAAATGGAGCCGCTGCTGAAAGCCGGGGCCGATGTGCTTGCCGTCGATGCCGCAGGGAATTCGGTTTTGCATTATTTTGCCTCCCGCTATGACCGTTGGGGCTACGATTCTGATGAGCTGGCTGCCGTATTGGCTGCAGGGGCTTCTCCTGATGCTAAGAACCACGACGGTAAGACCCCGTCGGATTTATTGCGTGAGCGAGGGATTCGCTACAAATGGGATATCCTTTCAGAGTTGTCCAATGAGCGAGATCGTTACAAAACCAGCTATGCCACTTTACTTCAGGATATGAATGAGGGGTTGGAAATGCTGGAAAAAGCAAAAGTGGCAGGAAATTAAACCCTCGAGAATGAACGTGTTTCGTTTGTAATATTAATCATCCCACGCAAATGGATATGACTGATTTTTATTTGATAACGGCGCATATAATAGGGATATCCCAGATATTTATTTCCTGTTACGCAGCCTATTATCTGCTGGGGCGCAAAATGTGTACTCAGCAGCAGATGTTGCAGGCCTCGGGCCTGGTGACAGCATTGGCACTCGTGGGAATCTTTCTGTATCGGTATATCACGTTTTTGCCACCCTTATTTTACTGCCCTTTTTCCCTGCTGGTGGTTGGGCTCTGTGGCAAATATGTGCTGGGATTCCGCATCGGGCGTGCTTTGGGGGCAATGGGGCTGTTCTTCCTATTTGAATTGCTGTTGATGATTCTCCTGTTTTGTGCAGCTCCGGAGGTTAGTGTCTGAGCGCAAAAGATTTTGCAATGAAAGAGTAGCATGATATAATACAAACTGTAAAATCTATGGATAGCGGTATGTACTTATATACTTTCTTGCTTGTGGGCACGTGTATTGTTTTCGTGTCGGTATTCATGCCTCAGCTAAGCTCGTTAGGGCGTCATTGATAAAAACAAATCGCCCGCTTGGTACGGGCGACGGATACAGAGGAAATGGTTGGCGCCTCTTATTGACGCAGGAAAACAGCCGGGCGGGCAAAGAAGCTATCGATAAAACGCTTCAGTTGAGTTTTCTCGTGTTCAGAGTCGGTGTATTCGATGGATTCTTCCATGAGTTGTCGGGCGCGTGTTACCTCCTGCGCGGATTGGGCATGCCGGGCGATATGTAGGGCCAACTCTCGCATAAGGTCCCCCTTGCGCTTGCGGAGGTAGGGCACATTGGCCGGTTCTGTGGCTGTCAGTGCTGCCTCTGTGCAGGCCAGGCGGGCTTCGGGATTGGCTGCGGTAATGATATCGCGCTCCAGTTGTCTGATTTGGCGCCTGTTTCGGTATTCGGCATGCAGCCCCAAACTATCCTGCGGGTCTGTTTCGACAAGTCGTTTGAGTAGCGGGTAGCTGATACGGAGTGGTTTACCGGCGGGAGATTGATAGAAGGGGCAGAGGGCCACAGTGCGTTCGGCTCCGGTTTTGCTCAAAGCTCGCTCCAGCCGTTGAGCTGTGATGAAAGACTTTTCGAGCTCGGCAATAGCTTTTGACGGGGTGGTGATAGCGCCTTTGTAGCCACCAACTTCAACCAGCTCAGGGGTCATGATAAGCAGCGTGGGAAAGCTGATGACGCCGTATTCATCGCACAGCATTTGGTTGAGTGCCTTTTGCTGTTCGCCGCCTACTCGGGAGGCATCGTTGGGTACATCGATTTCGACTGCTACGCAGTGCTGCTCCGCCCAGTCTTCAAACTCCGGTGATTCGAGAACCTTTTTCTTCTGCAGGAGACAAGCCTTGCACCAATCTGACCCGGTGAACTCAACGAGTAGCAGTTTCTGCTCCTCCTTGGCGCGTTGGCCTGCAGCCTCCAGATCTGTCATCCATTCAATAGGCGCGGCGGCAGCTGCCATGGCCATCAGCACGGTTCCTATCAGTTTGTGTATCATGGAACAGCTATTCTATAAGATAGGTCACGTACCGTCAAGCTGTAATCAGGTCTTGCAATCCGGAATCAATGACTTGATATTGCTATGGTTTTATTCCGTCGTCTCTTTATTTATCATGCTGATGCCGGGTTGGCTGCAGCCCTGAGTGTATATGCGAGGGTGACATGCGCTCTGAGGAGCGGATTGTTGAGAGGACACAGTAAAAAGATATCGCCCGCTTGGTGCGGGCGATGTATAATGGGGGGATAACTCGCTTTTTCTTCAGCGCACGAAGTGTGTCCAGGCGCGGGGCTCATCGAGGGTGGGGTGAGCGGGGCCGTTGGCGATGCACTGCATCATCCATGCCAGATTGCGACCGAGGTTGCGCATGGTCTGGCAGCCTTCCGGGTCCATTTGAACTTCACCGGGGCGCATGCCGTAAATCATGTTCCAGTAGAAAGAGCTGACGAGTGGCTGGTTATTGTAGGTGATGTACTTGTTGAGGCGGTCGAGGGTGGTGGAGGCACCACCGCGACGGGCCACAGCTATGGCGGCACCGGGCTTGTAGGCCAACTTGCTGCCGGCAGAGTAGTACAGGCGATCGAGCAGGGCACAGAGCGAGCCGTTGGGGCCGGCGAAGTAGGTGGGGCTGCCGATAACGATGGCATCTACCTCATCGAGCATATCGTAAATGGTGTTGTAAAGCTCATCGTTCATACCGCAGCGGCCGGTTTTCAGACAACGACGGCAACCGATGCACCCTTGAACGGCCTTGGTTCCGATTTGGATGATTTCAGCTTCGGCACCGCTGGCGCGAAGCCCCTCTGCTACCATACTGAGGGCGTGAAAAGTATTACCGTTTGCATTGGGACTGCCATTAATAAGAAGAGCTTTCATACGCTGTGAGATTAGCATATAACGCCCCGAGCCGCAAGAAAAAATGCTTGCAAATCTCAACCTGTCTGTTATGCTGTTGTTCAGTACAACTTTACCATATATCATCATGAAACGTCTGCTTGCCTTTCTGCTCATGTTATTGGGAATCGGCTCTGCTGCTCATGCCGAGGTGCTGAGGGGGCGCTGCGAATATGTGCAGGATGGCGACTCTCTGCGCCTGATTGTGGATGGTACCGGCGAAAAGGTGCGTGTGCGTTTGCATGGTGTTGATGCTCCGGAGAAAAATCAGGAGTTTTCCGCACAGTCCCGCAAGAAACTCGAGAAACTTACCCGAGGAAAGAAATTGCGCATTGAAGTGCAGGAGATTGATAAATATGACCGCTATGTGGGTAAGGTCTATGTGGGGAAGACCTACGTTAATCTTGAGATGGTGAAGGCCGGGCTTGCCTGGTACTATAGCTATCATGCAGATAAAATAGCCGATGCTGATTTGGCTGCTGCCGAGGCCGCTGCGCGCAAGGCCCGCCGTGGGCTCTGGAGCGATGATAATATCGTGAACCCGCGTGATTATCGCCGAATTCACGGTACCGTTCACGATTCTAAATAAGGGCTAGGCACTGCTGTAACAAAGTTTAACCCGCGCAACAGAGCTTCCGTTGCGCGGGTATTTTAATCTGTCAATGGAGCTGTCAGTTGTCGCTGGCGAGCAATTCGGCAGCCTTTGCTGCGCAGAACGCCACACAGCGCTCGCAGGGGCGGGCATCGTAGTAGGCCTGCGTACGTTCACTCGGGCGGGCGCCCTCGGTGGTGTTGTCCTGCAGCCCCAGTAATTCCTTGCATGTCAGCGTGCCGAACTCAGCTGTGAAAGCGGCAGCCTGTTCCCGTACCAGCGAGAACACGTGCTCCTTATCTTCCGGAACGCCGGTAAGATTGCCCTTGCAATAACCGGCGACAAGGGTTAAGCCGCTGAACGCCCCGCACATGCCACGCATGCGCCCGACACCGGCCCCGAATCCTGCGGCCAGTCTGAGCGCCATTTCCTCACTCAGTCCTACTTCTGCGGCAAATGCAGCAAATACGGACTGGGCGCAGTTGAAACCGCGGTGAAAATAGCTCAGGGCCTTTTCTGCTGCAAGTTGCTCCGTCATGGGTATACCGTATCAGCTGCGGCGGGGCTTTTTGGTGAAACGGGAGAAGAAGGGGGCATCTCCACCATCGCGGCGGTTGCCACGCTCGCGGCGCTCGTTGCGGTCGCCCTTTTCACGGCGGGGGCCGTTGCCGTAGCGTTCGCCACGTTCAAAGCGACCACCTTTCTCGCCTTTGCCGGGGTAGGAGGACCCACTGCGACGGTCGCGCACGTGAACCGTGGGGCGGCTATCGGGCTCCGGCTTCTTGTCCTCGCGCACGTTGACTTCGTACCCGCAGATGGAGCAGGTGGAGAGTCGCTCAATGAGCTGAGGCGCAATCTCCGGCGTGACTTCAATCAAGGTGTGCTTCAGGAAAATTCTGATATCGCCTACGCTGCCTTTCGGGGCGCCACCCTCGTTGTAGAACATGCCGGCGACGTCTTTCGGACGCAGACCGATGAGCTTGCCACCATTCATGAAGAGGGTTGTGCTCTCTTGCAGGCTGCTCCAGTCGTTGCCCTTTTCGGCGGCGGGCTGGTGCTCGGCGTCTGTATTTTCGCGCTTGTTGAAGCGGCTGGGGCGATCTTCCGGTATGAACTGCAACTCGCAGCTGCCCTTGGCAGCCAGCAGGTTGAACATAGCGGCCATCAGCTGCTCGGCGGGCATATCGATATCTTTCAGCTCCTCCGGCAGTTCCGGTCCCTTTGCTGCCTGCTCCAGAATATCATCCACCAGAGCCTCCTTGCGAGCCTCCTCAACCTGACTGGCGGTCATGACCTTCTCGCGCTGCATACGGGTGCCGATAAAGCGCTCGATGCGGGCCAGCAGGGAGAAATCGCGGCGACCGATAAAGGTGACGGCCTTGCCCTTGCGACCGGCTCTGGCAGTACGACCGATGCGGTGTACGTAGTCCTCGGGGTCGCGGGGAAGCTCAAAGTTGACCACGATATCAACATCATCGATATCGAGACCGCGGGCGGCGATGTCTGTAGCGACAAGCACATTCAGATTGCCACGACGGAAGGAGTCCATCACGCGCTCACGCAGAGTCTGGGGCATGTCGCCATGTAGGCGGTCAACAGAATAACCGCGTGCCAGCAGGCCGTCCACAACGTCGTCCACCACTCGCTTGGTGTTGGCGAATACGAGACCGCGCTTCATGCGGCCCATCTCAATCAGGCGGCTGAGCACCTCGATACGGGAGGAGAACACCACCTCGTACACGCTCTGTTCGCACGTCGGCACGGTGAGCACCGGGCGCTCGATGGTAATCTCCTGCGGATTTTTGGAAAGTCGGTTGATGAGCGCACGGATGGCCGGCGACATGGTGGCGGAGAAGAAGAGGGTCTGACGCTCTTCCGGCAGCAGTGCTACGACGCGGTCAATGTCTTCCTGGAAACCCATGTCGAGCATTTCATCGGCTTCGTCCAGAATAAGGGTGGTGATGTTTTCTGTCGGCAGCTCACCTTGCTCCATGAGGTCAATCACGCGACCGGGGGTACCCACAACAAACTGTACACCACGGCGCAGGGCGGCCAACTGCGGGCCGAAGGAGGCACCACCGTAAATCGGTACGGCCGATACGCCATCGAGGAACAGAGCCAGTTTGTCCACCTCGCGGCAAATCTGTACAGCCAACTCACGGGTGGGAGCCAAGCACAGCACCTGCACGCTGCGAAGTGCCGGGTCGATGTTCTCCAAAGCCGGTATGGAGAATGCCAGCGTCTTGCCCGAGCCGGTGTGCGACAGACCTACAATGTCGTTACCTTCGAGTGCAGGCGGAATAGCTTGCTCTTGAATGGGCGACGGGGTTTCGAAGCCAAGCACTTCGATGGCTTCCAGAATTTCCGGGCATATACCGAGTTTGGAGAAAGACATAGACGCGGGGAAGAATGCCCGAATATTACGAAATTGTAAAGCATTTTTTCTGCCAGTGCTCCTAAATAATGAGAGCCGGCTTATTCCGTGGGCTTATTTTCGTATGCCTGTACTTTGTAATGACGGCGCAGGAGGGTTTGGAGTTCAGTGGCATCTGACCCACTGGGGGCGAACTGAAGTTCAAAACTCACGCCGAAGTAGTGGTGGGACTCGCCGCATTTGATGGCAAAGAACGGAGCCCCCGCGGGGAAGAGGTTGGCAATTTCGCTCACCGTGCTGTCGCGCATCCATTCCGCCTGAGCTCCCGGAATATCGTGTCGGAATATCTCCTGCGAGTCAGCGGAATACTGAGCCGGGAAGGAGAAGAGGCGCAGCAATTTGTTCCCGTCGTTGATGTCGCGTATGGCCAGCAGCAGGGTGCCGGAGCGACCGGGGTTGGCGTAGACAGCCGCCTGATAAATACCGTACTGATTATTGGGTTCAATGACCCGAAGCTCGGGCGTGGATCCACGGCGTTTGCGCTTGCCGGTGCACAGGCGCTCGAGCGTTTCTTCGGTCGGATTGTCGGCCAGTTTCTGCACCAGACTGTCAATGGTTGTGATGGCGGCATTGATGGCCTTCTGAGCTGTATCTTTGTGCTTAGTACCACGCCAGGCAAGCAGCAAGTGGTGTTTACCCGAGAGCATGAGCGCGATGTCGGGCAGTTCTTCGTTCTCGGCGGCAGGCAGGGGGAAGTCATCCCCGGGCTTGACCGGCACGAAGCCGTCGGGTAATTGCTCGCCCTCGGTCACGGTGCGGAACGTGGCGTGAACGGTGCCCGGTATGCCGCCACTCGACGGGGGAACCAGCACAACATGCCCGGGCTTGGTGTAGAAGATGTTGCTTTTGTCGGCGTAAGCCCAGCGCGGGGAGCGGGTGATATAGGCTGTCAGCAGTTCCTCGTGTTCTTTCTCGAGTTTCTCGAGGTTGGGAACCGCAACAATGGTGCCGGCCTGACTGGTTTCCGGGTCAATGGGTATCACCAGCGAGGCGGGGCTGGTAATGTTTTCCGTCGGCTGGTGAAGGGTGGCGGTCTCCTGTATGGGCTGGCTCTTTGCTGTTTCGTAGGGGGAGGGGACATCTGCCTCGATGGCCATTTCAACGAAAATCATCACCCCTATACCCCAAATGGCGCTGCAATAAATGAGCTGCAGAATAGCCTGCATGTTCTTGATTCTGAGCAGGAAATGCGTGCAGGTGATCAGGAGGATGACGACGGAAACAAGGATGCTGCCCACAATGATTTGCCCCAAATGCGGCAGTATGGCGTTGATATACTCCGCGTAGTTCTGCTCCGGCCAGAGAATGGGTATGCAGGCCAGAAGTGCCGTGGCTGCACAGAGGATGTGCAGAATCCAAGTCGTGCCGAGTACGGTGCTGAGCCGGGAGGAACTCATCTTTCTTCTGTGGGCGGGGTGGCAAACTGGGCAGGGTGCTCCAGAATGTAGCGCGACATCATCATGCGGGGGCTGGGCGGTGGCTGCTCAATATAGCGATGGTGGGCGGCCTGAATGGTGTACGGGTCGGTCGTGAGGGTGCCCTCTGCCGTAATGAGTTCCGATACAATGGCTGCGTGTTTCCTGAGCTTCATGTTGTTGAAGGCATCAACAACCCGCTTGACAATATCAATATTCAGTTTGCTGATGTCGCCGCTGCTGAGCGCAGCATCCACCACAGCGCATTCGTATATCTTGCGCTGCTCGGGCGACAGGGCAGAGCTATCCTGAGTCACCTGTGTGCCGAAAGTTTTTTCGAGGACCTCCGGCGTGGGCAGGGGAAGATTCTGTCGACGCAGCAGGAGCTTATATGCTCGATAAGCCAGTTCGGCTTCATTGCCCTTGGCATATTTCTGAATGAGTGGCAGCGTGTCGTCGCCCTGACGTCGCTCCAGCATTTCGAGCAAGATGCCCATGGGCTGTGCGGCAAAGCAGTCAATCATTTCATCCGGCGAGGTCGGCAGCATGGTGTCGAGCTTTTTGAGCGCCTGGCGTATGGCATCGGGATTAACATCCCATTCCAACAGGTTCAGGGCATCGAGCACCTGCGAGGGCTTTTCCTCCAGGAAATGCTCGCCGTGCTCCCAGTAATTGAGCTCGTTGACATATCGGGCGGCGCGCTCACGGTCGGCCAAGCGCATGAAGGCCAGCAAATCACAGACGTTTGAGTAGGAAAAGCGCCGTGTGCTATCCGTTGAAATCATATCGGTGAGCCGCTTTTCCGCACGCTCGTAAGCCGGTGCACAGTATTTGCGTATGAGGTATTCTCGGCAGGCCTCATGCGAGGTGAGGGTGGCCTGTTCTGTTCTTTTGCGAATGTAGCCGTAGAAGGCCATCGACTCGTAGGGAATACGCACAGCCAACTCCTTGGGCAGCAGTTTTTCCTCAGTAAGTCGTTTGAGGAGCTCGGGCTTGCTCTGCAGGTAGAAAGCGGCATTGCAACCTTTCTGATTTTCCAGCAGAATATTGGCTTTGTTCTGCAGCAGCAGCACAATGGCGTCGTCCACGGCCTTGGCGAAATGCGGGTCGGTCGTGTACCGATAATCCATTTCGATGGGAGCGCACAGGTGCAGCAGCGGTGTGTTGCCTTCGCTGTCCTGCAGATTAACATCCGCACCTTCTTGCAGGAAAGTACGCAGTTTCTCCAGCGATTCAGCACCCGAGAACCCGGCGGCAACATTCAGCAGATTGTCCGGCAACGGCTCAGCTGCTTGGGGGGACTCCGGGGTGTTTATAGCACTGTCCTGCGCATGCAGTGTGAATGCGCAGAGGGTGAGTGCTGTCAGAATGATTCGCATGGGATAGGTTCTTATTTTGTGGCATTCGTTGCCGGGGTAGCCAGAATATCAGCTTTGTGCTGCAGCAGGTATCGGGCTGTGGCTATCTCGAGTTCATAAGCCCAGAGGTGCTGGGTTGCCATGATTTCATCCAGCTGCTCGGGGTTGCTGAGATGGGTGATAATTTGCTGATAAATCTCGGCTACGCGGGGCAGACCGAGTTCGCGTACCGCAGCAACAAAGGCGCTCATTTCCTCTTCCGACATGTCCCCGTACCAGAGCCGCTCGATGGAGGTGAGCAGCAGTGCTTTCTGCAGAACCTCTGTGTCAGCGCTGCGTTTGTGCTCTGCCAGCCATGCTTCTACTCCACCGTCACTGGCTGCGGGCAGGCCTTCCTTGTACAGGCGGGCACTCAGGGCACCGGCTTTGATGGCAGGGCGGGCATCATTGCTGAGTTGCTCGATAATCGCATCGCTGTCTTCGGCTCTGCCCAGAAGTTCCGTCAGAATAGCGGCCTGTTCGTAAGCTCCGTTTTTCTGGCATTCTTCGGCAGCTTTGATTAACAGCTCCTTGGGTAGCACAATGCTACGCGTGTCCTGAAGGGCGTAAAGCAGCTCGGTGGTAATGTAGTCCTGCGATTTCATGGCCTGCGGGTCGTTCCACAGGGGCATGTTGGCAATGATTTTCGAGGTCTTGCCGGCATCTACCTTTGCCATCAGGATGACGGCGTTTCTCAGGGCATCTGTGTAGATTTCCTGTTCGCGGAGTTCATCCGTGGGATTGAGCAGGGTGGCAATGGTGTCGAAATACGGTGCGATGGCCTCGGTGTCGGGGTGAGTCAGGGCTGCACGACATACGTCAGCCGGCAGATATTCTCCGCTGCGGATTTCCATGACGGGTGGCGTGAAGGTAAAGCCCTTCTGCTGCAGTGCCTGCAGCAAATCGCTGTTGGATTTTATCAGGTCGTAGGCCGAAAAACCGGGATAATCCGGTTCCTTGTCAATACGCAGGTAGGGATCGGCGCCATTCTTGAGCAGGTACTCGGCCAGCTCCAGTGCGGGGGCTTCCATGCCGTTTTCCTTCAGCGTGCTGTAGCCGCTTGCCAAGCAGAACAGCGCAGTACGGCCCACTTCATCGGGGGCATCTGCCGAGGCTCCGTTCTCTATCAGATAGCGGGCACAGGCCAGGTGCTCGCCGGTGAAATAGCCATCGCCCATGCGTGCCACCGTGGGGAGCAGGGCATAATCCGCCGAGGTGATTCCACCTTTCTCTTTCAGCAGTCGGGTGAGGGTACCCAGCCAACCACGATAGGCACACTCCTGCAGCTCGTTACCACTGCGGGGAACCCCGATATCGAGCAGGTGAGCATAGACTTCCTCGTGTGCACAGGTCAGGCAGGCATTGTACGCTAAGCCGGTTTCGGCAGATCCCGGGGTCGCCAGCGATGCACCCGCTGCCACCAGCACATCAATGAGGGTGTTGATTTCCTGCGGTGTGGCATCGGGAGCGTAGTCCGTTGTGAGGGCATAGAGCAGGGGTGTCTCTGCCGGGCTACCTTCCATCATGGTGGCGGCATTCGGGTCGGCTCCATCTTGAATCAGGCAGCGAGCCAGCTCAGCCTTTTTCAACATGCACGCTATGTGCAGAATGCTGTATTTATTGGTAGCCGTAGTGTAGGTGGGGTCGGCCGTCTGAATGAAGTTCTGAACGACCTCCTGCAGTTCCTCGGGACCATAGTCCACCATCCAGTCTGCGGCCACGAGCTCCTCGAGCTCCACCCGCAGCTCCATGAACTGCCCCGCAGCCTCCGGGGTGGCACTGCCTTTCTGCCCGCTGCCGTCGCAACCCAGCAACAGCCCGGCAACCACCAGTGCAACACCCATTCTACAGCATGCTTTCCTCATGCCCGACATTCTAGCACAAACTTTGCTCCGTCTCAAGTAGGAAATGCACGGCAAGCGCATTTACCCCATACAATCTGCAAAGTCACTGAATTGGCAGCCTTTCGTCAGAATAACAGCAATGCAGATACCAAACCTACTGTCGCCCTCGGCTAAACACCGAGGGGCGTAAACGGTGGTATAAGCTTCGCCCTCCTTTCCGCACCGCAGGTGCCGAACTCAAATATTGTAGATTGTAAATTGTAGATTGTAAATACCTTGTGTGTAATTCTGCTTGGCGCATTACTCCGGAGGTCCATGCGCCCTGCTAACACGTAATTGTCGTATTGAGGTGCGCTATGTGCACTTCGCCGCTGTGGCGCTGTACCAGTGCCTGCTTGAGTGCAGCGGTGCACTCCTTCTCACCGTGAACCAGATAGACCTTGCTCTTGCTGCCACCGGTGCGGTCAAAGTAGCTCAGCAATTCATCGTGGTCGGCATGCCCCGAGAACGAATCGAGCGCCTGAATTTTGGCTCTCACCGGGTATTCATCGCCCAGTATCCGCACCTGAAGAGCTCCGTCCATAATGCGGCGACCCAAGGTGTTGGCGGCACAGTAGCCCACAAAGAGCACGGTATTCTTGTCGCGGCTGATGCCGTTCTTGAGGTGGTGGAGTATGCGGCCTGCTTCGCACATGCCCGAGGCGGAAATGATGATGGCTTGCTCGCGCAGGTTATTGAGCCTCTGCGACTCTGTGACAGTACGCACCATGTGCAGCTGCTCAAAGCCGAAGGGGTCGCGCTCATTGAAAAGGAAGTTGTAGACGTCCTGATTGAAGCACTCGGGGTGAATGCGGAATATCTCGGTAGCGCTCACGGCCATGGGACTGTCAACGTAGACCTGATAGTTGGGCAACTTGCCCTCGCGGTAGGCGCGGTTGAGCAGGTAGAGCAACTGCTGAGTTCGCTCGACGGCAAAGGCGGGTATGTACACATTGCCCCCTCGCTTCATGGCTTTGCGTATGGTGTTGATGAAGAGCTCGGCATCCTGCGGCGGGGCCTCGTGGTATCGCCCGCCGTAGGTACTTTCCATGAGCATGATGTCAACATCCGGCACGGCTTCGGGGTCGCGCAGCAGTTCGTTGTCGCCACGTCCCACGTCGCCCGAGAAGAGCAGGCGCTTGTGGGTGCCGTCATCGCGGTCGTCGATATCGAGCACCACCTGAGCCGCACCCAGAATATGCCCGGCATCGTAGAAGGTGAGTGTCACGCCGTCCGAAATCGGTATGGGCATGTGGTAACCCAAGGTCAGGAACCGGCGCATGGCGGCCTCGGCATCCTGTTCGGAGTAAATGGGTTGTGCTACGCTGCCACTGCCACCCTTGCGACGGTCCATCTTGTTCAGGAACTTGCAGTCGCTCTCCTGTATTCGGGCGGCATCTGCCAGCATGATGGAGCAGAGGTCGCGCGTGCCGTATGTGGTATAGACAAATCCCTTGAATCCTTTCTTTACCAGATTCGGCAGGTTGCCGGAGTGGTCGATGTGTGCGTGCGAAAGCACCACGCAATCAATGGATTTCGGATCAAAATAGGGAAAATCTCGGTTAATTCTCAGTTGCTCCTCGCGGTGACCCTGGTACATACCGCAATCCAGAAGTATGCGCCTGCCGTTCACCTCCAGCAAGTGCTGGGAGCCCGTCGTTGTCTCAGCTGCACCACAAAAATGTATTTTCATCACTCTGTATTCTAACGCTTTCCCGTCAGAGTTACAAGTTAAAAATCATTTGGGGCCATATTAACACGCCTCGGCATACCCGAAAGTGTGAAAAACAGGTAAAAAATCATGGCAGACCTCATTTTAGGCTGGAAATTCCGTCAAAAGTGCGTATAATGCGCGCGCTATGTCAGAAAATACACAAGCAGTTGCTAATACCGCTCCGGGTTCCTCTGAGGAGGAACTGATTGCCGTGCGCCGTGAGAAGGTGGGCAAGATTCGCGACCTGGGTGTCAACCCCTACGGTGGGCGTTTCGATGTCACCACAAATCCGGGTGAAATCAAGGCTAACTTCGAGGAGGGTAAACAGGTAAAACTGCTTGGCCGTATCAACGCTCTGCGCGACATGGGCCGCACGCAGTTCTTCACCGTGGCCGACGTGCAGGGCAGCATTCAGTGCATGCTGACCAAGAAGTCCTGCACCGACGAGACTTGGGCTCTCTGGAAGTTGCTGGAGCGCGGTGACTGGGTCGGTATTGAGGGCGAGACCTTCATTACCCGCACCGGTGAGCCTTCCGTTCGTGTGGATTCCTTCAAGGTGCTTTCCAAGGCTCTGCGTCCCATGCCCGACAAGTTCCACGGTTTGGTGGACACCGATACCCGCTATCGTCGCCGTCACCTCGACCTGATGGCCAATGCTGAGAGTGCCGACCGTTTCGTGAAGCGTTCCCTCATCATTCAGGAGATTCGTCAGTTCCTGATTCAGCGTGGTTTCCTGGAGGTGGAGACTCCTATGCTGCAGGACATCGCCGGTGGTGCTGCCGCCAAGCCCTTCGAGAGTTACTACAATGCTCTCAGCAAGCCCGTGACCCTGCGTATCGCCCCCGAGCTTTACCTTAAGCGCCTGCTGGTGGGTGGTTTCCCCAAGGTGTTCGAGCTGAACCGTAACTTCCGCAACGAAGGTGTGGACCGCCGCCACAACCCCGAGTTCACCGTGCTCGAGGTGTACGAAGCCGGTGGCGACTACGAGTCCATGGCCGCCATGATGGAGGAAATGATCTGCACCGTGGCCGAGAAGGTATTCGGTACGCTGAAGTTCGACCAGTACGATGACAACGGCAACCTGCGCTGGACCGTTGACCTGACCCGCCCCTGGCGCCGTGCAGACTACAATGACCTTGTGAAGGAAGTGGCCGGTGCCGATTGGTTCGACCTCACTCCCGAGCAGCGCCGTGACCGCGCCGAGAACGACTTCAAACTTCAGATTGGTGAGGAGCTCGACGACACCGGCGTGACCCAGCAGGTATACGAGAAGCTCGTGGAAGAAAAGCAGGCTAACCCGCTCTTCGTTTGCCACGTGGCCCGTGACCTCGTACCCCTTGCCAAGGCTAACCCCGAGAACCCCGAGGTGGTGGATGTGTTCGAGCTCGTCATGAACGGCCAGGAGCTCTGCCCCGGTTACTCCGAGCAGAACGACCCCGTCGAGCAGCTGGAGCGCCTTAAGCACCAGGCCGGTGAGGAAACTCAGAAGATTGACTACGACTTCGTGGAGACTCTCGAGAGCGGTATGCCCAGCGCCGGTGGTATCGGTATCGGTATCGACCGCCTCTGCATGCTGCTGACAGGTGCCTGCTCCATCCGCGACATCATCCTGTTCCCCCAGCTGAAGGACAAGAACAAGGACAAAGCCGCTGAGTAAATAACAGCCCCCATTTTGCAATCAGGACCGCAGTCGGCAACGGCTGCGGTCTTCTGCATGCCGGGGGAGGGCAAATTGCTGCTTCAAATTGCGCCCCGGGGCTCGAAAAGTCTTGACTCTCGGGCATTTTCTGGCATAAAGGGTGTATGCGTATCGTTATGATGGCTACCGGGGATATCGCCATCCCCTCCTTTCATTCATTACTGGCCACCGGGGAGCTGGTGGGACTTATCACCCAGCCGGATCGACCTGTGGGGCGCCACCAGACACTGACCCCGCCGCGCATCAAAGTCTGCGCGCAGGAGGCCGATATACCTGTTTTCCAGCCCGAGCGTATGAGGGATGCCGAGTCCGTGGAGTGTCTGCGTTCTCTTAATCCTGATATTGTGGTGGTGATGGCATACGGTCAGATTCTCTCTCAGGAGGTTATTGATGTGCCGACTATCGCCTGTATCAATGCTCATGCCTCTCTGCTGCCCCGCCACCGTGGCGCTGCCTGCATTCAGGCTGCCATCGAAGCCGGTGATGACGAGACCGGTGTTACCATCATGCACGTGGTGAAGAAACTCGATGCCGGCGACATCATTTGCAGCCGTTCCGTCGAGCTCAATGGTACCGAAACCGCAGAATCCCTGCACGATGACCTGGCCGAACTGGCTCCCGAGGCGCTGGTCGAGGCTATCTATCAGCTGCGCAACGGCATATCGGACCCGCAGGAGCAGGATGAAAATCTGATGACCTATGCGCCCAAACTGCTGCGCCACCATGGCCAGATTGATTGGCATGAGCCTGCCATGCAGGTAGCTCGCAAGATTCGCGCCTATCACTCATGGCCGGGTACTTACACCACATATCCCTCTGTCAAATCCGGTGGGGATAAAACGCTGAAGATTTTCCCGCCCGTTGATTTTTACTCCCATTACAAGAAACCCGTGGATGCCGTTCCGGGCATGGTGCTCGAAGCCGGGCCGGATGGCATGGTGATTTCCTGTGGCGGCCCTCGTGGCGGTGCTGTGCGTATATCGACCATGCAGCCTTCCGGCGCCCGCAAGATGAATGCCGAGAGTTTCTTTGCCGGTCACAAGATTATGCCCGGTGCTATTCTGGGCCTGCCCGTTTTCCCGGAGGAGTAATTGGCTCCGCTTTTGCCCTTTTACCAACCAAAAAGCCCGCACATAAAAGTGCGGGCTTTTTGTTGAATATACTCCTGAGTTCGTGGTTTAGAGCGGGGCTGTTGTGAACCACGCGATGGCTGCTGCAATGGCGGCGCCGATACTCCAGAGCCAGCGCTTCCAGCCTTTGCTGGCCTTAGCTTGCTCGCTTGCTTTTTCTGCACCCTGTGCGGCTGCGTGGTGCAGCACCCCTGTCAGTTGTGTTTTGGTTGCATTGTCCATGGTATGAGCCTCGGTTTGTTATGCCGAGCAACTCATATCATAGCGAACTTACTGATTTTTCAAATGCCAAAATGTCTTAGCCGTCATGTGTCATGGCTTGGCTTCAGCGGCGACGCCTGCCCGCAATCAATACGGTGAAAGCAAGCAGGCTCAGCGTGGTGGTGGTCGGTTCCGGTATCAGTTGCCAGCTCTCTGTGGCCTGTGGGTGAATCGCACATACACCATAGATGTGAATGCCGGTAATTCCCACATACTTGTACCAATCATAGTTGCCGATATCGCCATTCTCCTCGTCAAAATAGATTTTGCCGGTGTCGTCAGCTATGACATCTATCGAGCAAATGGCGTGTTCTGCGTCGTCAGAATCCGTAATCCAAAGTTTGGAAAGATTTCCGTCCTCTGTGTAATCCACGCCCCACAGCGTAATGGCGTGCTGCAAGCCCCCTTGGTCCGATTTGAGAAAAAGAGATATTCCGGCGCCCTCACTCAGTAAGTCCCCGAAATACGATGCTGTATAGCTTGTTTCATAGCTCAGGAACGTATTGAGCGCATCCTTGTTGAGGGCGTATCGATCGTAGTAAAAGCCGGAGAAGGGGATGAGCGTGATTTGTGTGGAATCCGGGGACATTTGGTTGAAAATGCTGCGTTCCGATTCTTCTTCGTTTGTCGGAACATATATGCCGGAAATCCACCAGTTGACTGCTGCGAGCGGGTCACCGCCGGATGTCGGATATCGGCTGTTGTTCAAATAGGTAGACCAAATGTCATCGATGTCGGTCGGGGCAGATGACGTGAGCTCTCGGCCATAGTCACCATTCTGCCACCAAGCTACAAGATTCGCAGCAGATGCCGCGTAGCACATATTGTCATCTCTCTTGTCAGTCGCGCTTTTATCAACATCATACCAGCCATCGCTCTCTGTAACGCCGGTTGTCCAAACGGAACCGGTATAGACACCCTCAGCCCTTGCCACTGCAGCTGCACATGTGCACCACGCTGCAAACAAAATCCATAACCCGATATTTGAAAACTTCATGCGGAAATCTTTCTGCAGGGACATTAGCACATTCTCACTATGATTTCAAAATAAAACGCACAAGCCTGACACACTATGCTCAGACAATAGAAAACCCCATCAGTAATGCTGAGGGCAGAACGGCTCCGGCTAGCGGACGTCAAGCTCAGCACACTGATGGGGAGAACTTGTAATTGGACGCGTACTATCCCAATTCAGCCCAAGTAGGAGGGCAGCCAAAACTTTACTGTTTTCGAAGGAGAGGAGGCCTTGGAGTTACGAATTCCAATGAGTTCTTTCGGCGATAACCAGCGCTTGCACCGTGAGGTGGCAATCCCGGTACATCACGGCGAAGCATTTTCTTTGTTGCATATAACGCCTGCCCATTGCATGATGTTGGCAATCGGCTATAACCGCCGATGTTCTGATAAAATGAGTAAAAATACAAAAAATTCCGGTGCCCCTACCTCCGAGGGCGTGTATTATATTTCCACTTTCAACTTCACTCCGAGCGATAGCGAGCGCCCCACGTATATCGCGCCGAACTTGCTCGGCAATGAATGGGAGCCGGTTTATGCCGGTGTCTGCATTGATGAGGAGCATCAGGACAGCGCTGAAAATCAGTTGGTGCTGGCGGGAGATAAACTCATGCTGTCTCACCCCACGCAGCTGGCGTTTTTCCTGCGTGCGGATGACATCGGTGACCTGCTCATTTCCACTGCTGAAAATCTTTCTGCTGATGAGGTGAAGCAGCGTGTGCAGAATACGCCCGTTTACAAGAAGGGACAGCTGCAGCCCGTGGGCGATATCCACCTGCAATTCGATTTGGAGCAGGAGAAGTGGCAGGAGGCCGACTCCGGCGCAGCCTCTTGGCGAAACGTGGCGGATTCCCTCGTGCTGCCTGACGGCACATACTATATTTACGGTCTGGTGACCAATAAGCCTTTCCCCAACGGCAACAATATCAACAACCGCAAGCTGTTCCGCTATGCTATTCAGGCCAAGCGTGTTCTGGTGCGAGTGGTCGATGGTCAGCCTGAGCCCGAGCCTGAGGAGATGAAGTACTATGGCGACGTACGCCGCGTGTGCAATACCTGTGGCTGTGGCAGTACGGATGACGGTGACGCCGACAATCAGGCCGCCACTCAGGCTCCCGGTTGGGAGGGCGACCCTTGCCCGAGTTTCGTGAGGATTAACCCCTCCAACGGCAAGGCTCTGTACGATTCCCCCTGGCGCTGGAAGGTGGCTATCGAGGAAAAGGACGTCGTTATCACCCCGCCCACGGGTGAGCCACTGCATTTCTCTGTGCCCCCTGTGGGTTCTTCGGAGGCCGGTACTGCCGGTGCTTCGGCCATGGCGCAGAACCGCGTGCAGTATCAGGACAGCAGTTTCCACGCTACCACCTCCCGCACTCCCGCTTTCATCATGATGAAGGACCCGACCGGCCTTTGCCTGACATTCAACGTGAGCAGTGGCAAGGTGCACAGCATCACCACTCCCGAGGGTCGCAAAGTGACGGCAGTCGAGCGCGCTCTGCATGTTAAGCCTCAGTTCGATGACTCAGAAAACCTGATTTCCTGTGAATCGGAAGAGGGGCGTTTGGTTTGCAGCTATGCCGAAAACGGGGCTCTCAAACTCGATTGGTTCTCACCGACCGCCGTCGCTGCGGTTGATGATGAAGCTGAGGCTGTGGCTCCCTTTAAGTCCGAGACCATTCAGCAGAGCGGCAACAGCGTCACCCACCTGCGCCAGCAGACCGGGCGTGACCCGCACGCCATCGTGCGCACGGAATCCGATGGCGTGGTCACCATCACCAAGGGCGTGGGCGATGAAGCTATCGTGCACCGCTACGAAACCGCCTACCCGACGAGTGGCCTGATGGTTCGTACGGAGTCGGTTTATTATGCCGCTACTCCCGACAATGTAGCAAGCTGCACCCGCTCGGTATACAACTACTCCACAGCCGGTTGGCAGCTTTATTCCGTGACGGAGGGCTTTGGCTCCGCTACCACCCGCACGACCACCTACAGCTACAACACAGACAACAAGTTGGCCAAAGTTGAGCACTCTGACGGCAGCTATGCGGAGTATGAGTACGACTCCCTCGGTCGCGTGACGATGGTAAAATCCCCCTGGGGTGAGGACCTCGCCAAAGTAACGCGCACAACCTATGCCGACAGCCGATTCTATGATATCCGCCCCGCTTCGGTGGCAGAGTATCATGTGAACGCAGACGGTACGGAGGTGCTGTTCCGTAATACGGTCTATAGTTACGAGGAAACTGCCGAATTGGAGCGAGTGACCACCACGGTGACAGCAGGTGGCAGCTCGCAGCAGCAGGTGAGCATTGAGGAAAGCTTCGGCGCAGAGCCCGCATACGCCTATGCAGCGGGTAAGCCCAAGTTCAGTCAGGATGTGGCAGGCGTGCAGACTGTCTACGAGTACGAGGCTACGACCGAGCACGGCGCTGTCCACAAGCACACCTCCATCACCAAGGCTAACGGCGAGTTGGTGGCTGCACAGAGCCGAAAGAGCGAGAGCTTTATCGCTGCCGATGATACCACCACCTTTGAGCAGGAAAGCATCTGGGACGGCACGCAGTGGTTGCTGCTGAATACCACGTCTTACGAGTACGATGAGCAGCAGCGTGTGGTGAAGACGACGCACGGCAACGGACGATTCTCCACCTCCGAATGGATGTGCTGTGGCGTGTTCAACGAAACAGATGAGGACGATGTCACCACAACCTATACCTACGATTCCGCCCGTCAGCTTACGGAAATCAGCCGCGATGCGGTATACGATGGCGAGACCTGCATCACTCCCGAGACCATCACGGAATACACCCGCGATGCCGCCGGGCGTGTGCTCACCACTACCCGTCGCGTCGGCCCGATGGCAACCACCGAATCCACGGAGTACGATGCGCTGGGGCGTGTGACCAAGCAGACGGATATTCTGGGGCGCGAAACCATCACCACCTACAGTGAGGATGGTCGAACCACCACCGTGACAACTCCCGCAGGCGCGACCACCGTAACCACCCGCAACGCAGATGGCTCGACGGCTTCCATCGGTGGCACAGGGCAACGTGCTTTGGTATATGTGTACGACATCAATGGCAACAATGAGCGCGTGACCACCAAACTGCCGAGCGGTGAAATCATCGCCCAGAGCATCAGCAATGGCTTCGGGCAGAATACCGTGCAGGCTCAGCCGAATACCATCGGCGGTTTCATCTACACCCGCAGCGAATATAACGCCAAGGGGCAGCTGGTGAAGCAGTATCAGGATACCGGTTGGAATACCGACAAGACCGCTCCCACGATCTATGAGTATGACGCCTTCGGTAATCAGGTAAAGCAGACGCTCGCCCTGAGCTCCACGCCCACCAAGGATAATTCGCCGGTAAGTGAGGTGGCCTACTCGGTGGAATCTGCCGAGGATGGTGTGTACAGCGTCACCACGCAGACCCGATACAACGCTGAGGGTACAGCCCTGAACAGCACACAGAAGCAGCTGATTTCACAGCTCTCTTCTTCAATTGAGAGAAAATCGATTTACATTAACGAAAGAAACTTGACTTCGACTCAATGGACTGCGTATAATACAGGTACGAAGCGAACTTCCTACAGCAACATTCCAACTTCTACCATTACTGCAGAAACTGTAACGGTGGACGGATTTACCGTGTCTCGGAAAGACAATATCGGCATTCTGTCGACAGATACTCGCAGCTACACGACATCTGGCATGATTGTCACTTATACGGATGGTCGAAGCAACTCATCAACCACGCTTATTGATATTGCAGGACGTGCAATTCGCGTGATTGATGCATTAGGCAATTGCACAGATACGATCTACTGCGCCTGTTGTGACCATCCGGCTACAATTACGGATGCGTTGGGCAACACCCGCTGCTACCGCTATGATGAACGTGGTCGAACGACTGCGGAATGGGGAACAGGTATCCAGCCGGTCTGCTATGCTTATGACTCTGCTAATCGACTTGTTTCGCTCACCACATACCGAGTGGCAGATGAGACCATCTCTACGGATCCAACCGAACGAACGGATGGCGACACAACAACTTGGAGATACCACAATGCTTCCGGTATGGAAACCAGCAAAACCTATGCTGATGGCAAGGGAGTGACTAAGACCTATGATGCTTACAATCGCCTGCATACTGAGACGGATGGACGAGGCGTAACCAAGACTCATAATTACGAACATGCTCGCGGTCTTCTGCAGGGAACCACCTACAGCGACTCTACCACCGCTCGCAGCTACTCTTACAACCATCTTGGCCAGCTTACGCAGGTTGTTGACGACGCTGGCACTCGCACCATTGGATACAATGCCTACAATGAGCAGGAATCGGATAGTCTGCTTACCGGAGGCAAGACGCATTTTGTCACGGAGCTTCGAGATGTCTATGGTCGTTCTTGTGGCTATACCTATGCCAATAATGGCTCTGTTCAGCAGACCGTGTCAACCGGCTATGGTACTGATGGTCGTATTTCCTCGGCAGGATTCGTTCATGGTGGAGCACAAAAGCTCTTCACTTACTCCTATCTGCCCGGCACAAACCTGCTGCAGACTCTCGTGAAGCCCAACAATATGACGCTCACGCAGAGCTACGAAGAGAAGCGCGACCTGCTCATTGGTCAGCTTTATAAGCGTAGCAACACTTCTGTAGCACAGCGTGAGTACACATACGACATTCTCGGTCGTCCCACCTCTCGCAATACCGCCCGCAACGGCCAAATTGTGAACGACACCTTCGCTCACAACACCCGCTCCGAGCTGACCGCGGCCACCGTCAACGGTAACAACTATGAGTACGCCTATGATAATATCGGCAACAGACAGCAAGCGACTGAGGGTAATGATGTCACGGTGTACGATGCCAACGATCTCAACCAGTACACGGCTATCGGCGATTTCGAGCCGACCTACGATGATGCTGGCAACCAGACAAAGGTGAAAACGAGTACCGGTATCTGGACAGTTGTTTACAATGCAGAAAACCGCCCGACTTCGTTCACCAATGCAGATAGGGGAACCATTGTAGAATGCACATACGACTACATGGGGAGACGTGCTACAAAGAAGGTGACAGCAAACGGCTGCGTAACGCTTTACCAGCGCTACCTGTACCGAGGCTACCTCCAGATTGCCTGCTGCGACCTCACTCGCAGCAACCATCCCTGCCTGTGGCTTATCACCTGGGATCCGACTCAGCCCGTAGCCTCCCGACCGCTGGCCATCCAGAAGGACGGCACCTGGTACACCTACGGCTGGGATCTTACCAAAAATATCTGCGAGATCTACGGTCAGCATGGCTACATCCGTACGAACTATACCTACTCCCCCTACGGTGCTGTCACCATGACGGGCGACCTCACTCAGCCTGTTCAATGGAGCAGTGAGTACTACGACACGGAACTGACTCTGGTGTACTACAACTATCGCCACTACAATCCGACTGATGGCAGATGGCTGGGGAGAGACTATTGTTATATTTCTGATTCTAAACAATTATATGCGTATGTAAACAATTCGACTTCTTATTTGTTGGATTATGTAGGGTGGTTAATTCCATCAGGAATACAGCAAGCCGCTGCTGAGGCTTATTTTAAGGCTTTGGATCCTACGTCATACTATATATATACATGGGAAGCCATAAATTTGAGTATTGCTAAAAAACAATATAATGAAGGCAAAGGGAATGATGTAATTGTAGACTTTAATTTAATTGATACCTCAACTGTAGTAGTAGCGAAAGATTTTGAGTTGGTTGAAAATTGGTTATCTGAACAATATCATCTTTTTTCATCCTGCAACAAGGCATCAAAAACCTTTATAAAGCAAGAAAAGAAAAATAAAGACCAAGAAGCGAGATACAGTTTTTCAACAAAAACACCGGAATGGTATGTACTAGGTTCAATAACGTTACTATTTATTGGGACTGTGTCTGTTAATTGCGATTGTAAATATAAAATAAATGGCTATATAAAGAGTTTTGATGATAAATATGATTTTGAAATGCATTGGAGCTGGAATCCTAAAGAGTGGGCTAGAAATGCAGAAACGATTATAGGTAGAATGTACAATGGTAGAGGAAAACCATTTAACATTATAATACAAGGCCAAAGAGAAATTGAAGAAAGTGGGGAATTAAATATTCTAAACGGATTGTTTTAATATGTCTATTCTTACGACAATAAAGAATAATATTTTCAAATATAAGAAAATATTGTATACATTAATTATATTAGTTGTATGGAGCGTTTGTGTTGAAATAATTACTTATGTGGATATAAAACTTCATCCGGATAACTATGTTAGTAAAGTGATAAGAAAATACGAACATGAATATCCGATGTTAGTGAATAGAGAATGCCTGTCTTATTATTATTTTGAAGGGAATCATCACATTTTCTTGTTATTCTCAAACGATTCCTGCGATCTTTCTATATATTGCGAGGTATTTTTGAATGGTATTGGAGAATGCTGGACGATGAAGACCAAAAATGAAGGTGACTGAATAGGCCAATAACAAACTTGGCAATTGTTAATTAATTATGAAAGCAGGAGTAAAAATCTCAGTTACATCTTTCGGGTGAACTGGGGGCCTGAATCTACCATACTGCCGTCGGCGTGGAGCTATCCAAGCCCTACGCCGACGGTAAGGGGAAAGTCGCCTCTACGATGACTACAACCGCATCGCTACCGAAACGGATGCACGCGGCAACGTGAAAACGAATTCTTACGAGCACGCCCGAGGCCTGCACTTGGGTACAAGCTATTCAGATAACAGTATCACCCGCAGCTTCACCTACAATCACCTCGGCCAGATGATGCAGCAGGTGGATGATGCGGGTATTCGTACATTTGGCTACAACACCTATGGTGAACGCGAGAGCGACAGCCTGACGGTCGATGGTGATACACACCTCATCGCCGAACAACGTGATAGCTTCGGTCGTTCCACCGGCTTCGCCTACAGCAAGAATGGCACTGTGCAGCACACCGTCACCACCGGCTACGGCACGGATGGACGTATCAGCAGCGCTGGCTTCACCCACAGCGGCGAGGTTAAGCAGTTCGGTTATGAGTACCTCAGCGGCACCAACCTGCTGCATAAGCTCACCAAGCCGAACAACATGACGCTTACCCAGACCTACGAGTCTACTCGTGACCTGCTCACCGGCATGGCTTACCATCGTGGCAGCACACTTGTGGCACAGCGTGAGTATACATACGACATCCTTGGACGTCCCACAGCTCGCAATACCGCCCGCAACGGCCAAATCGTGAACGACACCTTCGCTCATAATACCCGCTCCGAGCTGACCGCAGCCACCGTCAACGGTACAGACTATGAGTATGCTTATGACAATATAGGCAATAGGCAGCAAGCGACTGAGGGTAATGATGTCACGGTGTATGATGCCAATGCACTCAACCAATACACCGCTATCTCCGAGAACGGTGCCGCTGCTTTCGTCCCGCAGTTCGATGCCGATGGCAACCAGACACTCATCAAGACCGATACCGGCATCTGGAGCGCCGTCTACAACGCAGAAAATCGCCCTGTCACCTTCATCAACAGCGAGAGCAACACCGTGGTCGAATGTCAGTACGATTCCATGGGTCGCCGAGCCTTCAAAAAGGTAACCGTCAACGGCAGCGTCACGCTCCACCAGCGCTATATTTACAGGGAATACCTGCAAATCGCCTGCATCGACCTCACTCGCAGCCATCACCCGGTGATGTGGCTCGTGACATGGGATCCCTCCCAGCCTGTTGCCACCCGCCCTCTGGCTATCCGCATCAACGGCACATGGTACACATACGGTTGGGATCTCACCAAGAATATCTGCGAGCTCTACTCCACAGAAGGCCGCATCTCCACCTCCTATACATACTCCCCCTTCGGCAAGGTAACGGCCACCGGCTCACTCACCCAGCCGATTCAGTGGAGTAGTGAGATATGGGATAGCGAACTGGGGCTGATGTATTATAATTGGAGATATTACGGTGCGATGGTGGGGAGATGGATAACGTACGATCCTATGAACAATCAGGATTTGTATTTTTACTTTAACCCATCATACCAATGGGATATGTTAGGGCTAAAGCCTAATATAAATTATTTACCAAAAACCCCCAGAAAAAATGCTCTTAGCGAATATGAATGTGCAGAAAAATATATTAGCGACCCTTCCTATTTTGTTATTGTTGCGCATGGTAGTCCTCGTTTTATTACAGGACCAGATAATAATTTGATGGACGCTTCTGAATTAGCAACAAAAATGGTAGATTCAGGTTATAAGTTTAACAAAATCGTGAAGCTTATATCTTGCAATACGGGGTCTTTAAAGGATGGTTTTGCACAAGAATTAGCAAATCATTTGTATGCTATATGGAAAAAGTCATACCAATATATAAAGAATCCGCATATCATTATAGCTGCACCTGATACCCTAACTGAAATAGAATACATAAATAATGATGGAATTTTTAGTTATAAGGTCTATCCTGCAAATGAATTTGGTGGATTATCCACTAATCCAGCAACTGGTGAGATTACTTATATAAGCCCGCCTGAAATTACCTACAAAACGTTTATACCATGTAAATAACCTCATCTATTACCCGGCGGGAAATTAGTCTCCCGCCGGGGTATGTAATCATTCTTAGCTTTTCAAGTATTAGCAATTAAGAACAAAGACACCCCGTTTTTGTAGAGCTGTTTCCAATGATTGAGTAATTTTTTTGGCATTTGGTCAGATGATTGTCCGTAATAACTGGAGCCACGGTTCGGTAGTATATTGATTATTCTTAGGTAGATCAAAATTGCACAATCCACTTTATTATAACATTTCAATTGCTCATCTGCTTTATGAATTCCTTGCATTCTCAGAAGATAATATGTTTGAAGACTGTACCTTGTTTTAGATTGCGATAAATCTGCAAGTTGTTCTGCTTCTTCATTGCTGATGCCTTCGATACAACGAATCTGGGCTTGAATATCTTCGTCCTGAGTTGCAATTGGGTAACCTGAATAAATACATTTTTGTGGTGGATTGGTAGGTGAATCAATCCTTAAATCAGGAATATCAATGCAAATACCGCGAAGAAATAAATTTTGCCAGTATTTTTGAAGTTCTTCAGGCATATCGATAAGTTGATGTCCAAAGTAAGTATTAGCCGTAATTTCCCATTCTGTCGTAAAACTAACTTTCCCTTTGAGCTGTAAGAAAATCAACACAGCTCTATCTATCTTCTCTGCATGAAATCGTTGCAGATGATTCTTTGAACCATCAAATCCTTTTGTGTACAGGATGTAATAAGTCTGCATACTATAATATTTCTGAGATTTGCTCAAATCCAATATCTCTACTGCTTTTTCGGAGGAGATACCGTTAAAACATCTTATTTGCATGTCCATGTCTTCTTCAGGCGTTGCCAGAGGATAATTAAAGTCTGGAGTATGCAGAAGATTCTGCTCAGTATTAGCTTCGGCAGTCATGCCGATAGTTGTCAAGAGAGCAAGTAGACTCGCAATTAACAGCTCAACAGATATGGAAAATAGTCGGTAACGTTTGTTCATGTTGGCTTTAGCTTATATTTCAGCATGCGGGCTTAATGGCGGCTGCGTTTTGAGTGAAGCCGTATGGAAAGCAGAGCCTCCTTGCCCCTCCTGCCATTCTATCTGATTTTTAAACCGAAGACAAGCTGAAAACATTAGACTGATGCATTTTAACACTATCGCATTTACAAAATAACAGTACTACTCGAAATTTCGCTTACGATCATCTCGGCGAGATGACTCAACTGGTGGATGACTCTGGTGTTCGTACCTTCGCATACAACACCTACGGTGAGCGGGAGCGCGACAGCCTTGTAGTGGATGGTGATACACACCTCATCACCGAACAGCGCGACAGCTTCGGTCGTTCCACCGGCTTCGCCTACAGCAAGAATGGCACCGTGCAGCATACCGTCACCACGGGCTATGGTACAGACGGTCGTATCAGCAGCGCCGGCTTCAGCCACGGTGGCGAGGTTAAGCTGTTCGGCTACGAGTACCTCAACGGCACTAACCTGCTGCATAAGCTCACCAAGCCGAACAACATGACGCTCACGCAGACTTACGAAGCAACCCGCGACTTGCTCACCGGCATGGCCTACCATCGTGCCACTACTCTTGTAGCTCAGCGTGAGTACACCTACGACATCCTCGGTCGTCCCACTGCTCGCAATACCGCCCGCAACGGCCAAATCGTGAACGACACCTTCGCTCACAACACCCGCTCCGAGTTAGTAGAAGCACAGGTAAACGGCACTGACTACGAGTACACTTATGATAACATAGGCAATAGGCAGCAAGCGACTGAGGGTAATGATGTCACGGTGTACGATGCTAACGCACTCAATCAATACACCGCCATCTCCGAGAACGGAGACGCTGCTTTCGTGCCGCAGTTCGATACCGATGGTAATCAAACGCTCATCAAGACAGAAACTGGCATTTGGACAGTTGTCTACAACGCAGAAAACCGCCCCGTCAGCTTCATCAATGAAGCCTCTGGCACCGTAGTAACCTGCGCATACGACAGCATGGGGCGTCGCACCTATAAGCAAGTGACCGTCGATGGCAGCGTCACGCTCCATCAGCGTTACCTGTACCGAGGTTACCTGCAGATTGCCTGCGTGGACCTCACCCGAGCCTCTCACCCAGCCTTGTGGTACATCCTGTGGGATCCGTCTCAGCACGTCGCCACGCGCCCGCTGGCTATCCAAATCAACGGAACTTGGTACTCATACGGCATCGACCTCACCAAGAACATCTGCGAGCTGTACTCCCCATCCGGCACCATCTCGACCACCTACACCTACTCCCCTTTCGGGCAAGTGATCGCCTCCGGCTCAGTTGCTCAGTCTATCCAGTGGAGTAGCGAAGTGTGGGATGGCGAATTGGGGCTGGTGTATTATAATTGGAGGTATTATAATGCGATGAATGGGAGATGGATTACAAGAGACAAAGAGGATATAGAGCCATTGTATTGTTATATTCATAACAAGCCTGTTCAATTTATAGATTTGTTGGGCAATAGAACGGAAATTCCTTGGGATGAGTATATTGAAAAAGAGCTCGAAAAGTACGATACGGACAAACAAAAAAAGCATATCGAGCGTTTATTAGCAAATGGATGCGTTGGAGTTGTCGCAGTTGCGCTTGGGCGCTATCCAACGAGTGGACGATGTTATGTAACGAAAGATACAACAAAAACAATATCCACCCCGAAAGAATTTAGCTATGTTAAAGAAATGGCAGAAGAATTTGCCATGAATAATGACATAGATATTAGTGAATTAGTTTATTTTTCTATTCACTTATACTTACCTCCCGAAAATATCAAATACGCTTTTGATAAAACAGGGAGATTAAAGCCAAGTATGTGGGATAAAACATCACCTACGGGAGAAAAAGGGTATTTTGATTATGGATTACTGCATAGCGATTACTCCATTTCAAGTGCGAATCATTATTATAATCCCAGAGGCGACGATGACAAAGGATATTACTTTAAAAAACAGCCTATCCAAGAAGAAAAAACAACCTTTTATATTTATGATAATATGCAAGAGTGGACTAACAGTATGAATGATAAAGAGCATCATTTCAATATAGAAGTTTGGTGCTTCCTCTGTAAACAATAATAAAATCGTCATCTAAAAATCGTGTTGAACGTTAATTGAACGACGTTCAACACGATAAAACTAAAGATAGTATTTGCGAGTGTTCTATTCTATGATTTGTGCATGGGAAGCAAAAAATATATGTTGAATATCTTTCATTTCTTTCTTTAATACATCATATCCATAACCCAATATGTATTCATAACCGATAACTTCAACATATACCATTGATTTTATTTCTAATGCTTTTCTTATACTAGGTTCATCTGAAAGTCTTTCACATGGAGTAAACGAATGATCATCCAATTCAAGTTTGCAGTAACGAGAAAAAGTTTCGTCAGAAGATATATATAATATCTCGTTTATTTTTTTTATGTAAGCTCGTTTTTTTATAATTACGCCAAATCCTTCATGGTAAAGCGGGGCGAAAGTTTTTGTTTTACATTTATAGTTTAGATTTGTGGCATTATGCAACTCGCTTACAGAATGGATGTCAATGATACCAAAATAACAATCGAAATTCCACCTATCTACATTTGCGATTGTGTAAAACTCGTCAGCTTCTGCAACCGATACTTGCGACTTTGGTGAACCAATGCCATCAAATGTTTCGTATCCTATGACTATCACTTCGACCTCATTCTTGTCTAACAAGAAAAAATCGGCTGTTTTTTTATGTTTGAAAGAGTGGTGTATATTGGTTGGCGCATAGTATCGCTTATTATCATCTCTAATATAGTATTTCCCATCATCTCCTTTGCTTAATAAGACTTGTTTTTCGACCAATACCCCAAACCCTTCCGGAAAATATGAGCTTACTGAAATTTTGCCGTCCGCATCTATCGATAACAAATAATCATAATTTGTTATCCCATACATTGGCTTCCCTACAAAAAATAACAAAAAAAGGATAAAATTAAAGATTGTATTCATTGCAAAAGAATTGGGAGGGTTCTAATTAGTGTTTAATTTTGTCTTGCCAGTCAGAAGTATAGACGGTTGTATTCTGTGAAAGAAGTTAATTTCATGTCATTTTTAAACAACAGTTTTTTTAGGTATAAGCTGTATAAAGTATGAATCCGAGTTTGACTATACATATAAGGGCATAGCGAATCAAGACAGAGACTGGAACTTTGTCTATTGTCTACAACGCCGAAAATCGCCCTGTCACCTTCACCAACAGTGATAGCAACACCGTGGTGGAATGCGCGTACGTCTACCTAGGGAGGCTGTACACCAGAATGGAACACGTTTATCCCTAGATCACGTCATAAATTTCAGCAATGAGAGTGTGGGTACGTAATGTTAACGTGCTTTATAAAACATTGACAACAAGTGTTTTCTAAAACTTCCTGCAACCGTTATGAGTCGAGCCGAATTTTAGGACAATTTTCAGAAAACGGCATCAATTTTTATAAGCCATTTATACACAGTATTTAGGAGTCGCTAAAAATCACAGTCACAAAAAGGCTATTATGGGAGCGGTCGTAACCAAGACAAAACGGTAACGACCGCTCTTTTTTTGTGCCTAGATTTAAGCGACTTATATAATCGCAACTCATAACGAAAAACGGACTTCCTGGGCTATTTTTGTTCATATTTTTACCCCTTCTTGCTGCCAAAAGGACTCGCTTAGACTCGTGCGTTTACAGTCACATTACATGCAATTAGCTGAATATCCGTGGCTTAAATAGCAAAAAATCGTTGTCTATCAGTCAAATCACATTGCTTGCCTTGCAAGTGTTGAAAATGAGTCTTTTGTGACGATTTTCTCATAACGAAAAAAGTCATCCGATTTTGATTCACAGTCACAAAAGAACAAGTAATAAAAACCTTGCATGTTTATACTAAAGGCTTATACTATACAAAGGGACTTTTTACCCCCTATTTTTATGAATAAGAAGACAAGCAAAGCAAAGTCGGTAAGCGCAGACATCGAAGTCCGCGTAAAGAGCGCCAGCGGAACCACCTACCGCGCCCTCGTTGAGAAGAGAAACAAGAAAGTCACCTACCTGTGCCAGCACATGCGCGGGGCTTTCACCAAAGACCGCAAGATTGCCAAACCGCTCACAGAGCTGCTCATATCCGGCGAATACGAGCTACCCCATGCCAAACACCGGGAAATGGTGGAAAAGCTGTTCAAGGTCACGCTGAGCGCCCCAGAACGCAAAGCTCGCCGCAGGTCAACCAACGATGCGATTCAACGCGTAGAGGTCATTCCCCCGTGGCTGATGGACGATGAAGAGACGCAGCCTCAGGTAGAGACTCCCAGCGATGCAGAAATCGAAGCCGCCCTGTGGCAAGAAGTCGAAGAAGCCCGCGAAGCCGAACGTGCAGAAGAATTAAACGAGCCCGTGACGGACGTGGAGCCGCCCGCCGAAGCCCCGGCACAGGAATCCATCGTTGAGCCTACTAAACCGGAAGCTGCCGAAGTGGTAGAAATCAAGCTGACCACCTACAATCTGAAAAAGGCTGGCCAAGCCCCGGTGAGCATCACTCCTGAGAGTAAAGACCTCAAATTGGAACCCGGCGACCAGCTGATACGCATCTACAAAGGCACGATGATTGAGGTAGACGTACTCGATAGCGGATACAAGTGGAAAGATGAGATTTACCCCACCCTCACCCACATCAGTTGGAAAGCCACCGGCTACCAAATCGGAGGCAATAACTTCTTCGGGCTATCTACCAAGCGCCGTAGGGAATAAAGCTCCCCTTTCAGCCGGTTCTACACCGGCTTTTTCTTGTTCAAACTTGACTTTGTCATTGCAAGTAATATACTGACAGTATGAAAAATCTATCACGCTTCACTCGAACTTTCATTTTATGGCTAATCGTTATCGTAGTTATTTCAGTTATCTATGGATTGATTGTATGCACTTTAGTAAATGATAAAGGTACGTTTGGTGACTGTTTTGGTGCATTAAATGCTGTATTCGCAGGTTGTGCTTTTGCAGGAATCATTGTAACAATTTTACAACAATCAGAAGATTTACAAGCAACTCGAGATGAAATGCGTGTTGGCAACATTGAGTCCGCAAAGATGACGTTAGAAACATCCATGTTTTCGTATTTATCCAGAATGGATCAATATCTTCCAAAAGAGCACGATATTAAACTTAACCAGATTTTTGAGCTCCTTAGAGAAATAAAGGGTTTATATCGAGCTGATTCAGTTGAGGGAGATGGTCTCGAAAAAGAATTATGGCAACCGATTAATTCACACCGTTCTCTTTTATCGGAATATGCCAGATGGAGACGCTCTTTTTATTCATGGTGCTTGCGAATTGATGAAGAAATCGAGCTAAAGGCAACAAATCCTAAAGTCCATACAAATTGGAAAAAGAGATTGTGGCATTTTTTATCCAGTGACGAATGTCGTATGTTATTTTTGCAGACTGCATATATGAGTGATTATCATCAGCAGGAATGGAAAGAACATGATTGCCTTGTGCGAGATGAGCCTAGAATCGCAAACGACTTTGGCTATTGGAAGCCTGAAACATACAACTTTGTAATTTCATGTTTAGCTCTACCTCATGCTGGTTCTGATAAAAAACTTTCAAAACAAACCATACGTAAACTGTTAACTAGAAAAGAGCTTTCACATATAAAACCTCAACCATCTAAAAAAGGCGCATGAAGCAATATTTAGGATATTCTTACATTATTTAAATAAGCCTCTCATATTCAGAATATATGAGAGGCTATAGGGATAGGAGATAGGGAGATTAATCCTCTGCCTCTCTGGTGAAGTTGAAGCACAGCCCGGAGATTTCGCCGTAGCGGCGGGTCAGGAACTTGGCCACGCCAAATGGAATGAGGTCTTCGTTAATCTTGACTTCTATCGTCTTGTGCTCACCCGTGCTTTTGACTGTGAAGTGTGCTTCGATGTATACGTTCATGGTTAGTGATGGGGTTAATGGTTGCTGATGTTGGTATGGAAAATTAGTCTAGTTGTGGATGGTGATACACACCTCATCACCGAACAGCGCGACAGCTTCGGTCGCTCTACCGGCTTTGTCTATAGCAAGAACGGTGCCGTGCAGCACACCGTCACCACCGGCTACGGTACAGACGGACGCATCAGCAGCGCCGGCTTCACCCATGGTGGCGCGGTTAAACAATTTGGCTATGAGTACCTCAATGGTACTAACCTGCTACACAAGCTCACCAAGCCGAACAACATGACGTTGACTCAGACCTACGAAGCAACCCGTGACCTGCTCACCGGCATGGCTTACCATCGTGGCAGCACACTTGTGGCACAGCGTGAGTATACATACGACATCCTTGGACGTCCCACCGCTCGCAATACCGCCCGCAACGGCCAAATCGTGAACGACACCTTCGCTCACAACACCCGCTCCGAGTTAGTAGAAGCACAGGTAAACGGCACTGACTACGAGTACGCTTATGATAACATCGGCAACAGACAGCAAGCGACTGAGGGTAATGATGTCACCGTGTACGATGCTAACGCACTCAACCAGTACACCTCCATCTCCGAGAACGGAGACGCTGCATTCATCCCGCAGTTCGATGTTGACGGCAACCAGACGCTCATCCAGACCGATACCGGCATTTGGTCAGCCCTCTACAACGCAGAAAATCGTCCCGTGAGTTTCACCAACAGAGAGAGCAACACCGTGGTTGAGTGTCAGTACGATTCCATGGGTCGCCGATCCTATAAGAAAGTGACCGTCAACGGCAACGTAACACTCCATCAGCGCTACATCTACCGCGGCTATTTGCAGATTGCCTGCATCGACCTCACTCGCAGCCACCATCCGGTGATGTGGCTTGTGACCTGGGACCCCACCCAGCCCGTCGCCACCCGCCCGCTGGCCATCCGAATCAACGGCACATGGTACACATACGGTTGGGATCTCACCAAAAACATCTGCGAGCTCTACTCCACAGAAGGGCGCATCTCCACCTCCTATACCTACTCCCCCTTCGGCAAGGTAACGGCCACCGGCTCACTCACCCAGCCAATTCAGTGGAGTAGTGAAGTGTGGGACGAGGAGATGGCGCTGGTATATTATAATTGGAGATATTATAATATAACTGTAGGGAGGTGGATTTATAGAGACTTTACCATAGGCCACAATCTGTATAAATACATTTCTAACGATACAATGTCCGACTCTGATATAATGGGTCTTGATAGCTTGAAAGATAAAATTAACACTAGCAATTACGAGAATAGGAGGAATCAACAAATGGTTTCTGGCAGGGCTGAAAAAAGAATTAATCAGTATAACATCCGCTCTACTCCCATACAGACTTGTAAAACCGCAAAAGGTGGAATGGAGGATGCTATCCATACCGTAGCTGATGTAATTTATGCCGCTTTAATAGCCTTTGGTATAGTCAACCCTAAATGTATGGAGGGCCCTATAAGTGAAGGAATTAAACAATGCTTCAAGCATAGAGATGAAAACAAAAAATCGAAATGCTTTTGTTGCTCCATTACTTTAGAGACAACTAACAGTTCCCAGGGGAATACACAAGTAATTAATTATCACTTATATTCGGTGATAGCATTTCCTCTTGCTTATTGTAATTGGGATCATACCCAAGATGCAATATGGAGTCGGCATCTAATCTACCCAACGAAATTAACTCGATATCCAAAAGAAGCAGATGATTTATTTAGATTTGGAGAAACTATAGCTCCTATAGAGATAAATTATAAAATCTAGTTATTTCGTTTCAGCCGCTTTCTTGATTTTTTCAAGAAAGCGGCCCCATATAAGAATATTCTCATTTTCTGCACTTAGAAAGTACCGAACGATTTTTTCTGCCTTCTCCTGTGTTATCCCTGTAATGCTGATGCCATCACATATTGATATCTCAGACATACCCATATATCTCAATTCGAAGCTTTGAACATTCCCTACGCTAATTTTAATTTTAGCATTCTCGAGAGTAGCTATTTCTGTTATTTTGCTGAGCGAGTCGATATAAGCCTGCTCTGTCAGATTGATGTCCATCCTCGCATAACAATTATCAACAGTAGATAAGCTTAAATCAAAAGTTTGACCAGCTTCAACAAGCGGTAAAATCAAAACATTGTATTTATTTTCTTTTGGTAGTGAAATCTCAATGTACGATGCATTTTCTGCATTTGCAGTTATACAAGTAAAAACAAAAACTACGGCTATCCGTATGATCTCTATGACAGATTTCACTATACCTACCCTTTCTCATAATTGAGGATTCATAATACCAGATGCATTCAGAAACTAGCGCTTAGTTTTCTATACATAGCACATGGGCGACTAATTTTAAACTGGCGCCATTCTTTCGACTCTCAGGAAACCTATTTAAGCCCCCTCTCTTGTGCGCATGTGGCGTATGTTTCTCTTATATCATTCTGTACCCTCTGATGTCAATCCATTTTTTGCGTGATTTTGGAGCGTGCAAGTTGTAAAATCAAATGCGACACCGAAAGCCCTCCCAAATAAGTCTCCAAAGGAGCCCAAACTGCCCTAGCAGGATGGGGGGATAGGGGGAAAGACAGCAATGGGAGCATTACCACAAAAAAGCGGTTACCGAACTGTCGTTTTTCAGGTTTGCCTGAGGTGAGATTATCCGTCAGCTATTCACACCTTGGATATGGCATTCTTGTCAAAAAAAGGTTGCCCTACCTCCGGCTGATGCAAGAGGTAGGGCTGAAATAATACCGGCAAATATGTTATAATGAATTACTCGCTTTTATCCACCCAGCCGTGGCGCTGGGCGTAGCAGAAGAAATCTTCCAGCAGGAGCGAGTACTGTAGACGGTTGCGAGGAATTTTGATGGAGGCCAGAATCTCCTCGGTGAGTTGGTCTTGATTTACCTCGTGCATGAACTTTCTCGGCAGTTCGGGATTGAGGCGGTAAATATTGCGGAACATACGCCCGACCAGAGCGTTCATCGGCGAGCGGAAGGATTGCAGATATTCCTGAACGGCACAAGCAACCGAGGGATTGCCCGATACATATAGATGTGTGCGAATGGACATGTTTTTGATGATAGGTGAATTGCCTGAATTGTGCAAACTAAAATCAGCTTCGTCGTGATGTAACATGGTTGTGGATTGGTTGTGTGTTGTGTGTCTATGATGCATATTGTACATGGTTAAGGTTTATTGCTCACTACCCAGGAAACTCGGAGCGGCGTCATCCGGTCGTCTGAGGCCGAGGGCTCGACGATGGCGATCGAGGGCCACCACCTCATCCCGCAGGTAATAGCAACGCAGTCGGGGACCTTCCGCCACGCGCACACGTAATCGGAAGCGCTGCAGCAGGCCATGCTTGACAAAGCGGCTCAGCGAATTGCGCGAGACTCGCAGAATCGCCAGGGCCTCTGCCGAAGCAATCAACTGTGGCGATACATGGGTGAGAGGTGTGCGGAGTTTGCGTGCCAGCGCCAGTACCCGCCGCCTATCCCAATAGGCCATGGGCGGGCACCCTTTCTCGGCCACACGGCAAAAGCGAACTCGCTCGCGGTGCAGGAGCTCACGAGTCGATGATTGCTTGCAGCCCAGGATTTCCGCAGCCTGTCGGCTGGAGATAGCCCAGGCGGGTGGCTTGCTGAGAATCACCGGTAAGTGACGCTCCCGCTGCGTCTTCTCTGTCAGCATGTGGGGCGGATAATACACACCGGGTATGTTAATCAACCTCACGCCGTTCACACCAATCAATGTACGCGGAATATATCCCGCCCTTCTTATACCACGATGGGAATTGTCGTTCATCATGATCTTTAGGTTTCTAGTGGTGAAAAGTTCGAGACCGTATCACACCACGTACCATACAAACAAAATAGAACGCGCGACATTCAGAACATATTGTCGTTGTATAACTTACAATAGAAATACTCTCAGATTGAAAGAGCAACGGAATAACGGATAGATATTGATTATTCACCGACTTCGGGCGGTTCTTCACCATGAGCCGCCGGATTATTTTTCACCACGGCACAGCCGTTTTTTTTTCACGGTGGGGGGCGATGAATATATGCAAAAACGAGTTAAGTATGTATAAAAAAAATCCCGCAAGTTGTTTAACTTGCGGGATTTTCAGCGGACAGGGAGGGATTCGAACCCTCGGTACGCTTTTGACGTACATACGATTTTAAAAGTATATAACGTGTTGACAAGTGTCTTATAATAAATGTGAAGATGTTTTTGTCGAGCTTTGCCGGAGCTTATGCCGGTGCGGCTGTGGCCTCGGTGTAGGGGGCATGGGGGTGATGTGGAGTTATTCTTCAGATGAATCCTCTCTATCTGAGAGTTCTAGGGGGAGGTTTAGGGTGTTCCGGTGTCGCGCTTGGCAATTTGGGTGCGGATGCTTTCAGGAAGTTTGTCGAAGTTTTCCTGTGCCTGACGGGGGCGGGTGATGAGGTATTCTGCTACGGTGTTAATTACGGTAAACATGAATTCTGCGTAGTCGCGACGTTCGTTGGGGTCGAGGGCGAGGTCGTTGCCGTGGGCTGCATTGTTGCCTTGTATGCGTGCTATGTCCATGAATTGTTGGATGTATGTGGGGACTCCGTCTTTGACGGCTGCGGCAATCATATTGTTGATGTTGGCTTTGCCGGTGGTGTTGTAGCCGCAGTGTTCGAGGAGTTGCTGGAGGCTGAGGCGCAGGAGGGCTGCTGCGGCTCGGGGGGAGTGAGCGAAGACATGAGCCGCTTCGGTATAAGTACTCAGACATGTTTCTGGTAGATCCGGATTTGGCTGAGATATGTTTACCGGAACTCCTTGGGGGAGTATTCTACAAAAGCGATAGAAGCCAGTTTGTTCGGTGTTCTCGTAATAGTCATAAGATATCATGTTGCACATGGTGCATACATGTTTGACAAATGGCACTTCTCGCCTACTGTTTTCTCCGATTCTATAATATAGTTGCTGCGTGGAATGTTGATTATTTGATTGACAGTTAGGACAAAAGATAATATGTGTATGGATGCCGTCTATGAGATATGGATTCATTGTTTGCTGTTTTTGAGTTGGCGCGGATTTACTTTATGAGGTAGGATGGGGCTTTTTGGGTTAATGCGGGTTTGAAATTCCTCGTTACGAATTATTCCGGAAGTTTGTCCCATATGTCTATCTTTATTTTTTCGGGGATTGGCATAGGGTTAATCTTCTGGATAAAGCCAAGAGAGATAATCTTTTATTTCTTTCTTGTAAGGGGCGTTTGGTAAAGATAGTTCTTTACGCATTTTGTCTGCAAATGTTTTTGACCGAATGATTGATACTATCATGTCTGTCGTGACAAGAGTATTGAGTGTCGCGGTCTCTCGCTGGTATTGGCTATACCATTGCAAACAATGGTTGCACCAAGAGGAGACGCCCACGTATGCTAAAAATATGATGAGGAGTGATATATATATCAGTTGTTCCGTAAAAACGCTTGGTTTGATATCTACGTCTGAAATTGCTTTTACCATAGTGAGAGGGACAGTTGTCATGAGTATGAATAGGGCAAATTGCGCTCCTTTCCAATAGGTCATTTTCTTTTCGTGTGAAGGTAGGCAGGTCTCACGATAAGGATTCGGTTGTTGAGTGACGATGTAATACGCGCATTCTTCCGCATAGTTGTGAAGTTCTTGGGCGTCTATCGTGGGTCGTGTCATATAATCCTGATTTCTCTTGGACGCTGTTTGAACAGCCTTCATGGCATAGGGAGATAGATCTTCTATTTTGCCGATGCGCCAATCGTTGACGAGTTTCCATGCTAAGTCACTGCGTTTGCGGCGTTCTCTTTCCTCCAGAATCTTTTTGACATCGGCTTTACCCATGTGGCGATTCTACCATGCGCGGTATGGCTTTGCAATGCGCTGAATTGAAAAAAATGAAAAAAATTACATTTTAGGTTTAACAAACCTGATGCGAGGTGGTAGTCTTCTTCCCAGAAACACGACATGGCGAATCAACCGGCAAAGGACAAGAAGTTTGTATCTATTCTCCTGAAGAGGGAGTTGGTGAAGAAACTGGAGAAGTTAGCGGCTCACAGAGGCAAGAGCCGAACTGACGTTATTGCCACTTTGCTGGAGGAAGGGACCCGTGATGTTGAATTAACTGTTGAAGATTATGAAGCAATCATCCGAGACATGCAAGAAGTAGATTTGCAATAAGATGAACAAGGACATTGCTCTGCGTTTGAAAAAGCTCTCTAATCAAATTTTAATCCTTCAAAGTTTAGAGCATTCCAGTGTGTCTTAAAACACGCACATGTAGCGCAAACCGCTCATTGAACTCATTATTTGAAGGAGAATCTATTTATCAATAAAAATCCCGCAAGTTGATTAACTTGCGGGATTTTCAACGGACAGGGAGGGATTCGAACCCTCGGTACGCTTTTGACGTACACACGATTTCCAATCGTGCTCTTTCGACCACTCAGACACCTGCCCAGTCGAAGCTTTGTTCGTTTTGTGCGCCCTGTAAGGGTGCGGGGAGAATATACGCTAAAATGTTGCGCTTTGCAAGCCTAAAATTTCAAAATATGTGATTTTTTTGAAAAAAAGGGGGTAAAATTACCATCCGCGGGTGGAAATGAGCTCATCGTAGCGCACACCGTTGCCGCCGAAAAGGTCGAGAGCACTGCCGACGGTGGCATCGATGGTGCCGCCGGAGAGGGTATCGATGAGGTCGAAGTCAGCGAGGGTGGCAATGCCACCGGCGTAGGTCATGGGGCAACCGCGCCAGGAGCCGAGCATGCTCACCAGTTCGCGGTCTATGCCGCTGCATTTACCCTCGACATCTGCGGCGTGGATGAGGAATTCATCGCAGCTGCCGGCCAGCATGCTGAGCGTTGCGGGCGTGACGGCCAGCTCGGTGAGGGTTTGCCAGCGGTTCATGGCAACCACCCAGCCGTCGCGCGTGCGGCGGCAGCTGAGGTCGAGCACCAAGCGGTTTTTACCCACGCGTTCCACGAGTTCGCGGAGCACACTGCGACGGAATCGGCCTTCGCTATCAAAGAGCACGCTGGTGACGATGACGTGCGAGGCTCCGAAGCTGAGCCATTCTTCGGCATTGTCGGGGGTAATACCACCACCGATTTGCAGGCCACCGGGGTAGGCTGCCAGAGCCGCGCGGGCTGCGGCATCGTTCCCGGGCCCGAGCTTAATGACGTGGCCACCGCGCAGTCCGTCCTGCCGATATTTGGCTGCGAACCACTCCGCGGGGTGGTCGGCAACGAAGTTGGTGCGCAGACCGGCGCCGTCATCAGTGAGGGTGCCACCGACGATTTGTTTCACGCTGCCGTTGTGCAGGTCGATGCAGGGGCGGAATCGGGTCATGCTCGTTTGAATTTATCGACAGCGTCCTGAAGGAAGCCGTGGGAGACGAGTTGCAGGGCTTCATCGCGCGGAATACCACGACTGAGCAGGTAGAATAGCTGCTCCTCATCCATGGGGGCGCTGGCGCTGCCGTGCGAGCAGCGAACCTTATCTGCCAGAATTTCCAGACCGGGCAGGGAGTGCACGGTGGCGTCTTCGCTCAGCAGCATGTTGCGGTTGCTTTGGTAGGCATCCGTATTGTGAGCACCGGGAGCTACATAGATATTGCCGGCAAAGATAGCTGTTGCCTTGTCATCGATGACATTCTTATAGAGCAGGTTGCTGTATGCGCCACCGGCATGGTGAATTTGACGGGTGTGTTGGTCGAGTGTCTGCCCGAGGGCGATACTGTTGGCCGAGAAGAGCTGGATATCAGCACCGGGGGTGTAGATTTCTGCCGTCGTCTCCTCACGAGCCCAATCACAGCCGAAGAATTGGGAGTAGTGCGCGACCTTGCCCCCCATATTCTGGATGTTGGTGATGACCATGCAGCGGGCGCAGCCGTAAGGGTGCATCTCGACCTTGAGCTCGGCTCCTTCTGCCACCTGAATATTACGGGTGGCAAAGATGGTGCCCTGTTCGCTGCCATAGTATTGCTCAATCACGTGAGCCTTTACCCCGGGTGCTACCATGATGAAGGTGGAGGGGGTGTAGAGTGAATCCGTCTTGTAGCTGATGTAGATAGGCTCCTTGGTGTCCTCCTCAATATAGAGGGCGTAACCATTGCCGAAGCGCTTGATGTGCATGCCGAGCAGGGCATCCGACCCGATGGTGGGCATGAGCATTTCGGTCTGGCACAGGTCGTCATCATCTGTAGTGACCGGCACAGCGGCCTCGCCGGCATTTTTCACCTCGACTTCACCCTGTGAGGGGGTGTCGCTCTGCAGGAGTTCAGCCAGAGCTACGGCGTTCTTGTGCGGGCGGCCGAAGCGCCAATCTTCGTTGAGTCGGTTGGGAACAACGGCGTTTTCAAAGCGGGCTTTGCTCTCGGCCAGAGCCTGCTTGAGCTTTGCCTCTGCCTCGGCCTGGGCGAAGGCTTCTTCCATGCTCATATTCTGCGGGAAATCCATAATAGTAGGCAATACTGGGGTTAGCCGATGGAGTCCTCCATCTCCAGGTCAATGAGTCGGCGCAGCTCGACGGAGTATTCCATGGGGAACTCTTTGACCAAATCGTTAATAAAGCCGTTGACAGCCAAGCTCATGGCCTGTGCACGGGTAAGACCACGCTGCTGCATGTAGAAAAGCATTTCCTCGTCTACCTGAGACACCGATGCCTCGTGCTGCACGGCGCTGGCGTTGCCATTCACGGTGATGGCGGGGTAGGTATCCGTACGGCTGATGGGGTTGATGAGCAGGGCGTCGCACTCGGTGTTGTTCTTGCAGCCCTTCATGCCCTTGAGCACATTGACCTCGCCACGGTAGCTGGCACGCCCTTCGCCGATGGAGATGGACTTGGCCACGATGTTGGAGGTTGTCTCCGGTGCGGCATGAATCATGCGAGCGCCGGTATCCTGCAACTGACCGCTGTGAGCGAGCGATATGCTCACCACCTCGCCACGGGCACGACGGCCCTGCAGCACAACAGCCGGGTATTTCATGGTCAGCCCGGAGCCGATGTTGCAGTCAATCCAGCGGATTTCGGCATCCTCCATAGCCAGACCACGCTGAATCACGAGGTTGTACACGTTGGTGGCCCAGTTCTGTACGGTCACGTACTGAATCTTGGCGCCTTTCATGGCTACCAGTTCCACCACACCGGAGTGCAGGGTGGCGCTGTCGTATTTGGGGGCGGTGCAGCCCTCCATATACATGAGCTCGGCGCCTTCATCGGCAATGATGAGCGTACGCTCGAACTGCCCCATGCTCTCGGAGTTGATGCGGAAATAGGCCTGCAGCGGCTGGGCTACCTTCACACCCTTGGGCACATATATGAACGAACCGCCGGAGAATGCCGCGTGATTGAGGGCCGAGAACTTGTTGTCGCTCACCGGGATGACCTTGCCGAACCACGGGCGGAAGATGTGCTCGTACTCCTTCAGCCCCTCCGTGGAGTTCACAAAGATTACGCCCTGCTTGCTGAGTTCCTCGCGCATGTTGTTGTATGCGGTTTCGGAGTCGTACTGGGCATCCACACCGGCCAAGAAGGCGCGCTCCTGCTCCGGCACACCCAAGCGCTCGAAGGTGCGCTTGACGTCATCGGGCACTTCCTCCCAATCCTTGTACGGCATGGTACCGTGGGAAAGGTAGTAGCGGATTTTATCGAAGTCCAAGTCATTGATACCCTCGGGAGCCCAGTGGGTGGGCATGGGCATTTCGTTGAACTTCTTCAGGGCGTCCTTGCGGAACTGGCGTACCCAATCGGGCTCGCCCTTGGCATCGCAGATGTAGTCGATGGTGGCTTCGGTCAGACCGAAACCGGCATCGAACTTGTGGTTCTCGGGGAAGGAGAACTCGCCGCGTGTGTCAATCTGAAAGGGTGTCTCGTCCATCACTCCTCAGCTTTCAGGAAGTCAAAGCCATTCTGCTCAATGTGCTCCACCATCTCGTAGCCGGCGGTGCGTACAATCCGCCCCTTGTAGAGCACGTGCACCACATCGGGCTTAATGTAGTCGAGCAGGCGCATGTAGTGGGTGATGACCAGGAAACTGCGGAAGGGAGCACGCATGGCGTTCACACCGTCGGAGACAATGCGCAGGGCATCGACGTCCAAGCCACTGTCGGTTTCGTCGAGAATTGCGTAGCTGGGCTCCAGCATCATCATTTGCAGAACATCGTTGCGCTTCTTCTCACCGCCGGAGAAGCCCTCATTCACAGCACGGGCGGTGAACTTGGTGTCCATGCCCAGTGCAGCCATTTTGCTGCGCATGGTCTTGTAGAAGGTCACGGCGTCGATTTCCTCACCCTTGGGCAGGCGGGCCTGCAGGGCGGCGCGCATGAAGTTGGCGTTGGTCACGCCCGGAACCTCGACCGGGTACTGGAAGGCGAGGAACAGGCCGGCGCGGCTGCGCTCGTCCACACTCATGGCGAAGAGGTCCTGGCCATCGAGTTCGGCGGTGCCCTCTATCACCTCGTAGTCAGGGTGGCCGCAGAGCACCTTGGAAAGCGTGCTCTTACCGGAACCGTTGGGCCCCATGATGGCGTGAACCTGTCCCTTGGGGATTTCGAGGTTAATGCCGTTCAATATCTGCGCTCCATCCTTTACTCGCGCACTCAGATTTTTGATAATCAGACTCATTTTTTCTGTTCGGACATGCAGTTATCGGGAATCTCACCACGCAGGTAAGCCTCCATGCTCTTAATATGAACGCCTTCCGGCAGTTCGAAAACATCCTCGGGGCTCACGCCCTCTTTCAGTTGTACGTCAATCACCCGGTTGGTCGAGTCGTCCAGCACGTGCATGTGGGGCTCGACATTGGGGCAGAAACGGCAGGGGCCGTTGTCAAAGTGCAGCTGGTTAATCAGCTTTTCCGCTGCCAGGGTTTCGATACAGTTGTAAACCGTGGCCAGCGAGATGCCGGGCAGGATATCCTTGGCCCGTTCGAAAATCTGAGCCGCAGTCGGGTGGTCGTATGATTGCAGCAGCACTTCGATGACGGCTCGGCGCTGGCGTGTCATCCGCACGCCGGCCTTGCGCACCATGAACGCCGCCGTGGCGGTGCATCGTGTAACTTTTTTGCCGGTGGGGTCTGTATGCATGCTGTGTAACGGGGGTATATTTTTCACCCGCGCGCCTATTATAGCTGCATCTGTGACCCATAGCAAGGCAAAATCACGTCTCAAAGTGCGGTAGATGTCATTGGTGCGCATTTTTAGGCTTGCAGAAAGGGGCTGAGTGTGGCAGATTAAAGGGTATAGAGTACAATCATTGCTCATTTTCACCATGTCAGAATGCTCATTTAAGGAAATTGAGGGTGGCGTGACCGCTGCCAAAGGTTATGTGGCAAACGCACTGAGCTGCGGTATTAAGAAGCCGACAGCTACGCGTCTGGACCTTGCACTGGTATATTCTACCGAGCCTACGACCTCCGCCGGTACCTTTACTACCAACCGAGTGCGTGCAGCCTGTGTGCGTGTGAGCCAGAGCCACCTGAGCCGTGGCAATGTGCGAGCCATTGTGGCCAACAGTGGCAATGCCAATGCCTGCACGGGTGCTGCCGGTGTGGCCGTTGCACGCAAGGAGTGCTCCATTGTGGCTCAGGAGCTGGGGCTTCAGCCCTCCGAGGTGGCTGTGTGCTCCACCGGTGTAATCGGTTTGCCCATGCCCATGGTTCGTATCGAGCCCCGTTTGCCGGAGCTCTGTCATAATCTTTCTGCCGACAAGGGGCACGATGTGGCCTCCGCCATCATTACCAGCGATACCCGCGAGAAGGAGGTGGCCGTGGAGGTAACTATCGGCGATAAGAAGGTGCGCATCGGTTCCTGCTGCAAGGGTGCCGGTATGATTGCTCCCTGCATGGCTACCATGATTTGCTTGGTATGTACCGATGCTGCTGTGAGCCGCGAAAATCTCGATGCCATTGTTCACAGCGGTGTAGAGCAGACCTTCAACCGTATTACCATTGACGGCGATATGAGCACGAACGATACCTGCTTGGTGCTGGCCAATGGTGCTTCCGGCGTGGAGCTGGCTCCCGGCGCCGAGGGGTGGGATGTCTTTGTGCAGGCTCTTCACTACGTGCTGATGGAGCAGGCTAAGCGTATTGTGCAGGACGGCGAGCGCGTGACCAAGTATGTGACCGTGCGTGTGGTGGGGGCTCCCTCTCTCGAGGAAGCCCGTCGCGTAGCCGAGGGCGTGGCTAAGTCCTCCCTCGTGAAGAGTTCTTGGAACGGCGGTGACCCGAACTGGGGCCGTATCATTCATGCCGTGGGTTACAGTGGTACCCGCGTGGAGGAAGAGAAGATTGATATCGATATCGCCGGACTTCCTGCCTGCCGTGGTGGTGAGCAGACCGATACCCCGAGCGATGACCTGCGCGAGCGTGTGCAGGCCCGCGAGTTCGAGGTGCTCATCAACCTCAATCTCGGCGAGGTGGAGTATGTGGTATACACCACAGACCTTTCCCCGGAATACGTGGACTTCAACCGTTCTGAATATGCCTACTGGAATCAGGCAAAGCAGGACGGCCTGACCAAGTAATCATGCGTTTTCATGCAGCCGCCTACTCGGCGGCTGCTTTTTTTTTGCCTGAAAGGCGGGCGTTGGTAAAAATCCCTTGCAAACGAATGGCGATTGTGCTATAAAGGGTGAAGAAGCGATGTCAAGAACGGCTGTAATCAGTGATATTCACGCGAACTATCATGCGCTCTGCGCGGTGATGGTCGATGCGTTTGACCGAGAGCGCTGCACCGAGGTGGTTTGCTTGGGGGATATAGTGGGCTACAATGCGTACCCACGGGAGTGTCTTGACTACATTCGCCAGCTGGAGTGCCCGGTGGTGAAGGGCAATCACGATGAGGAGGTTGTAACTCCTTCTAATGCCAAGATGAACCAGTTGGCCCGCGAGGCCATGGACTGGACCCGCGCCCAGCTGAGCCCTGACCAGATTGAGTGGCTCTCCCGCTTACAATACCAGCGAATTGTGCGCCCCGTCGGTGCCGGTAATTCTTCGTTTACCATTGTTCATTCCACGCTGGATCAGCCGAAAGTCTGGAGTTACATCATCAATGCGAATGATGCCGCCGGCAGCTTTACCCGCCAGTTCTCCCAGTTCTGTTTCAATGGCCACACGCATGTGCCCAAGGTGTACCAGTGGAATGGCCGTGCCGCAGCAGAGGATTACGATGCCCAGCACAACCTTATCATGAGCGGCTATGCTGAGATTCTGCCTGTGGCCGGGTATAAGTACTGCATCAACGTCGGTTCGGTCGGTCAGCCCCGAGACAATGACCCCCGAGCCTGCTACGCTGTTTACGACTCGGATGCCAACATGGTTATCATTAAGCGAGTGGAGTACGATGTAGCGGCTGCTCAGGCTGCTATCATCGATGTAGGTTTGCCGTCGTATCTGGCTGATAGGCTGGGTCATGGCTGTTAAGAGATTTTTGAAGGAGTTTTTTCATGCTGAGTGAATTAAAGGAAAAAGGTCTACCTGCTATCGTGTTGTTCTTGGTGGGCTCGGTACTGGCTTGGTATCTGGTGCCTGTTGAACTGGAGCAAATGCAGTGGGAGGTACCGGGCATGCCCGAAACATATCCCATTGAGCAGATGTGCCGCCCCGTATTCTTGGGGCTGCTGTGCTATCTTCCTTTCCTCGGGGCAGTCGGTTATGCCTGCATGGGTACGATGGACCGCTACATGAGCCGCAACTTCATCAGCTACTTCCTGATGTGCACACTGATTTTGCTGCTCATCTATATTCTGGCTGACTTTACGGATAACATGGAGCGATTCCGCTCCCGATTCGATGACCCGGTGGTTCAGGCCTTGCGCTTCTATGGCTCACAGTTGCCCATGTTCCTGTACCAGATTCTGCCTTACACGCTGATGATGGGTACGATGTGGTGCCTGAGCAAGCTTTCCGGTACCTGTGAGATAACAGGTATGATGCAGTCCGGTCGTTCACTGCTGCGCCTGTGTATGCCGGTATTCTTCTATTCCGTCATCGTGGCGTTAGTGTACGGTATTTTCGGTTTCCACTGGGCTCCGAACGGCTCCCTCTACCGCCAGATTATTCTGAAGCAGGAGAAGATGGCCGACGGCTCTGCTCCGTCCCTTATTTATAAGAGCGAGGCTTACAATCGTATATGGCGTGTGGGTAAGCCCCCGACCATTGCCAACCCCGGTGATCCGTTGCGTGAGCTTGTGATTGAACAGTTCGGCGACGATGCCCGCTTGGTGCGCCAGTATACGGCAGATAAGGCCACTTGGAACAAGAAGGAGGCCACATGGACCTTGGAGAATGTCTATATCCGCGAGATTGCTCCCGCCTATGAGCGCCCGCAGGATGACCACTTCGAAGCCAGCATGGTGTTCGACTTCGGTGAGAAGCCCTACCAGATTATCAGCCCCGGTGCCGGCGGTCGTATCGATGCCATGGGCACATCTGTTCTGTACGAATACATTAAATCCGGTGCAGGTTCTCGCGAGGACCGAGCCAAGAAGCGCACCGAGTGGCATGTGCGTATTGCCCGTGTGTTCAGCTGCTTGGTACTGGTGTTGCTGGCCATCCCCAGCTCGGTGACATTCCAGCGTCGTGGTACGATGAAGGGAATCGGTATTGCCGTGGTGCTGGCTGCATTCATGTTGTTCCTCTACCGCGTGTTCCCCTCGCTGGGTGAGGCCGGTCTGATTCAGGCTTGGATAAGCGCATGGATTCCCAACCTGCTGTACACTATCATTGCCATCTACATATTCCGCAAGAACCTGGCTCACCGCTCCTTCAAGGAATGGTTGCAGGCCAAACTCAGTGGCAAGGCATGAGGCGCCCGCGTGGTATTATTTTTGACTTTGACGGCGTGTTGGTGGATACCGAGTGGGCTATCTACCAGTCATGGGTGCAGCTCTATGCTCGTGAAGGGCAGCAGATTTCCATAGCAACGTATTCGCCCTGTCTGGGGGCCGGCTATTCCCATTGGAATCCCGCTGACCATCTGGAAAAACTCACAGGCAAAACATACGATTGGGATGTCGAAACTCCGGCCAGACAGGCTGTGCTCGAGGCAGACCTTGCCCGCGCCGGGCTGATGGAGGGCGCGCTTGAATTGCTTGATTGGTGCGCGGAGCAGGGAGTTGGCCTGACCGTGGCCAGCTCTTCTTCCCGTCGCTGGGTGCAGGGCTGGCTGGAACGATTGGGGATATATGAGCGATTTGACGGTGTGTTTACGCGCACCGATGGTTATGCCGTGAAGCCCGATCCTGCGCTTTTTCTGGCTGCCTGCAATTGCCTGGGGCTGCCGAAAGAGGATTGCCTGATTGTTGAGGATACCGAAAATGGTACCATATCAGCCCGCAACGCGGGAATTCCCTGTGTGGCGGTGCCCAATCGCATGACCGAGAGCTGCGACCTTTCTCGTGCGCAGTACCGTGTTTCCTCGCTCTCGGCTCTGCTCGCTGAGTTGAAGAAGGCTCAGTAACTTAAACCAGCGGTAACTCGCAAAGGGTGAATGTGGTGCAGACGGCACCCGGGTAGTCGAGCACGAAGTCGCCCAGTCTCTTAAACCCAAGCCTCTCGTAGAACACGCATGCTGCGGGGTTGGTGTCGATGACATCCAGTCGCATACTTTTGCAGCCTTTTGCTTTGGCAATTTCGACAGCCTTGAGCACCATGGCCTTGCCTACACCCTGTCCCTGAACTTTGGGGCTCACGCCGAGTGTATGGATGGCCATCACTTCATCGGGTTCGCAGTCAACCTGCCATTTTGCCTGAGCATAGCCGGGATTGCATTCGCTGTTGAGCACCATGGCGGCTACCATCTCACCGCCTTTTTCAGCCACCCATAACTCACCGATTGCAGCTTTCTCGGCCAGAAAGGCATCTGTCGGGTAGCCGCCACGCTTCCATTGGGCGTGGGAGGCCGCGCCGTCCATTCCGTCAATGATTTCATTGTACAGATGGCGGAGTGCGGGTACGTCATCTGCTGTGGCTGCACGGAAACGGAGTGAGTTCATGGGGGGGGAATTAGTTTTGTTTGTATTTATTGTAAAGATGATATGCGACACGAACAATTGCTTGTAACAGGGCATAGGCAATCGTTCCGAACACGGCAAGCAGACGGATGTGATAAAGGGTCTGAGTGCCCTGTTCTGTGACCGGCTCCGAAAAGCACAAAATGCAGGACATGACGGAGATTGCCACGGGGGCAATCAGTGCGCAAACGCGCAGGACGTTACCAACGACAGATTTTGATTGGTAGCGCAGCATCATGATAGGTAAGGGAATGAAAAGAAAGGTTTTGATGGTGGATACCAGAAAAGCCGTATTATCCATTCCCCCGAAGTGATTTACTGCGCAGCCGAGTGCGACGATGGTTATAATCAGACTGAACCCGGCGACAATGCCGATAATTTCGTGGTACAACCTTTCCCCTGTACAATCTTCAACGAGCCCCAGACTTGTTCCTGCCAGTCTGCGATGGGGAACTGAGGGCTGTGTTTTGGGCGACCTGCCTGCGCGCCCGTACGACGCCCGGTAGTAATGCTCCGGTGCGATTTTCTGTTTTGACTCAGGTTGTTGATTCATGGATTCCTGCGACATTTTTCGATAAAACTGATGATGATATGCAACAGCCAGAGCGGCAGGTGGAAGAACAGGCCACCATAGAGACTGAGCAAACAGATAAAGGCTCCGTACCCCCAACCTAAATGAGTTTCGGCACCACTTAAGGCGCAGGCTGCTATGGCAACCAGTAGCGGTAGTACCAACCCGATAAGCTGCAACAGGCTACTGCGCCCGGTGCGTGCCGGTAGGAGCGGGAAGACAAGAGCTATCGCCTCAATCATGCCTATGTTAAGAAGTCCTAAGATGAAGCCTATTATTAGGGGGAAGATGCCGGTATCGGGCTCAGGATGCGCTAATACGAGACGAGTGTAAAAGATGGAATTTCCCAGCAGGGTAAGCAGGCCGGTGATAAGCAGAAATCGCAGGATGAATCGCCTGCGCGGTGCCACACAGGCAGGCGGTGGCTCAGGTGGTGCCGGTGGTACCGGTGGCAGCGGTTCGGGGATTATCAGTTTACCGGGAATACGGAGCTTGCGTGGGGTGGGGGATTTCATGCGGTTCGGGATTTACGTTGTTCGAGATAGGCAAAGATGATACATAGCTCGTAAAGCGCATACATGGGCAGCGCCATGATAAACATTGTAGCAGGGTCCGGGGCCGGTGCCAGAAAGAGCGCAGCTCCGAAACAGGCGATGAGCGCATACCCTCGCGTCACTTTCATGCGCCCGTAGTTCAGAATACCCAATTTGATGAGTGGTATAATGACGACAGGCAGTTCAAAGACGGCACCGAATACAAACACCAGCTTGGCTGCAAAGGTGAGATAATAGCCGATGCGCCAATCGTTTTCTATGCCCATACCCAGCGAATAGCTGTAGAAGAAACTCAGCACTCGGGGCAGTACGGCCCAATAGGCGAATGCGCAGCCCCCCAGAAAAAGACCGCCACCCCATACCACGCTTTTGCAGAGCAGGCGGCGCTCATGCTCCAGCAGGCCGGGTACGATAAAACGCAGCAGGAAAAACAGCAGCAGGGGAAAAGAAATAATCAGCCCACTGAAGAAGGAGAGCTGCAGCGAGAGCATGAATGCCTCCCCGGGACGGAAGGCTCCCATCAGTTTGAGTGCCGCTCGTCCTTGTCCTTCTTTCAACTCCGCGCCACTGGCATGCAGCGCCAGAGCTTTTTCACGAGAGCTCTCGGGAACTGCTGAGCTCAGCCACTGAACTTGTTGAGATTGCTCCGGCAACAGAGCCGCCGCATGCAGCAAGGGAACAATGTCAGCAAGCTCGCGGACGGCTGGCGGGAATTGTGCCGTGAGCTGTTCGGCGGTATTGGTGGGTAATTGGCTGCGTACGGCTGCCAGACTTTTGGCTTGCACCCAGTCAGCTGCGTTGATAGTCGGTGGCAGGTGCTTGCTCTCGTGCTCCTGCCATACTTTGTCGACGGGGCGGCGCAGTACATCCATGACCTCATCGGAAAAGCCGAAACAGAGAACCATGGATACCAGCAGGGTGCAGACCATGCAGATGATGGTGCGACGCAGTTCCTCCAGATGGTCAATAATACCCATGTAGCCCTCACTTTCTGTGGGGCCGACCTGCAGATGTTCCCGCACACGAAAGAGTTGCCTGAGCCAGAACATAGCTGTGCCTTTATTGATAAATATCGATGCCCAGCTTAGCTAAATCTCCCAGCGAAATGGCACAGGGGTCGGGGGCAACCCAATGGCCGGGTTCTATTTCCACAGGGGTAAGGTCCATGCCGTAAGTGGCCTCGAGGTAGGGGTGGTTGATGCGTCGACCGAAGGCACTGCCCGGGGGCGGGTCAATGGGTGAGGGGACATCCCCGGGAATAGCCAGTGCCGTATTGATACGGGTGGGGTCGGGCATGGGGATGGCCGATATGAGTGCCTTGGTGTAGGCGTGTCGCGGGTCGTGATAGATGAGGTCACTCTCACCCATCTCAACAATTTTACCCAAATACATTACCGCCACACGGTCTGCCATGTGGCGAACAACGGAAAGGTCGTGCGAGATGAACAGGTAGGCAAGCCCCAGTTCTTTCTGCAAATCGAGCAACAGGTTGAGTACCTGTGACTGAACGGATACATCGAGGGCACTCACCGGTTCGTCGAGTACCAGCAGCTTGGGACTGAGCGCCAGTGCTCGGGCAATACCGATGCGCTGTCGCTGACCGCCGGAGAACTCGTGCGGGAACTTGCCGGCCGCTGAGCGGGGCAGGCCTACGAGGTCGAGCAGTGTATCGACACGGGTACGGCGGAACAGACGGTTGCCGATACCCTGTACGTCCATCGGTTCGGAAATCAGGTGCCGTACCGTCATGCGAGGGTCGAGGGATGCACCGGGATCCTGAAATACCATCTGAACATAGCGACGCATGTCCCCCAGTCGCCACTGCGCTCGGTGGGTCACGTCCTTGCCCATCAGGCGTATGTGCCCATCGGTGGGTTCCAGCAGGCGCACAATGCAGCGCCCGATGGTGCTTTTGCCACAACCGCTTTCCCCCACCAGCCCCAGGGTTTCACCCGGGGCTATGGAGAAGGAAACTTCGTCTACCGCTTTGACAATGCTCTTCTTGAGGGGCAATATGTTGCTATGCACCGGAAAGTGCATACTCAACTTGTACACCTCGAGAATGTTGCTTGTCTCGGTTGACATGACGGCTCCGGCAGAATATCAATAATCGCGGTTGAGCAGGTAGTCGCTGATGGCCAGCAGAGCCTCTCGGCGCTCGGGCGGGAAAATGTCGAGCACGGCACGACCGGTTTCCGTGAGCTCTCGAGCCTCGGCACGGGCGGCCTCCATGCCCACAAGGGCAGGATAGGTGGCTTTTGCCACAGCGGCGTCCTTGCCGATGCTCTTGCCGAGCACCTCAGGCGTGGAGGTGACGTCGAGGATGTCGTCGATAATCTGGAAAGCGAGACCGAGGCAACGACCGTAGGTGGTCAGGGCCTCCAGCTGCTCGGGAGTGGCGTTGGCTGCCATAGCGCCCAGACGCACAGCCGCGGTGATGAGTGCCGTGGTCTTGCCATTGTGAATGGCACGCAGTTCGTCCACGCTCAGGCTGCGACCCTCGCCCTCGAGGTCCAGCACCTGACCGCCCACCAGAGTACGGCTGCCGGTCTGGTAGGCCAGCTCGGCCACATAATCACGCACACCGTAGCGCTCATTGGCCGGTACCTGAGCCAGCATGGCAAAGGCCTCGGTCAGCAGGGCGTCGCCTGCCAGAATGGCAATCCCCTCACCGAACACCTTGTGATTGGTCGGACGCCCGCGGCGCAGGTCGTCGTTGTCCATGCTGGGCAGGTCATCGTGAATCAGGGTGTAGGTGTGCAGCACTTCGAGTGCGCAGGCTGCATTCAGGGCGGGCTCAGCGTCGCCACAGACGGCACGGGCGGCCTCCAGACAGAGCAGGGGGCGTATGCGCTTGCCACCGGCAAACACGCTGTAGCGCATGGCCTTGTGCAGGGTGACGGGGGAAACATCCTCGCCGGGCAGAAGCTCGTTGAGACGAGCTTCTGTCAGCTCTACGCCGTTCTTAATGAGCGCTTTGATATCCATGGTCGGAAAGCAGGGGGTTACATGCCTTTGACCAGCAGCTCAGCAATCTGCACGGCATTCAGAGCGGCACCCTTGCGCACCTGATCGCCCACTACCCACAGGTTCAGAGCGTTGTCGATGGCGATGTCCTTGCGAATGCGACCTACGTAGCAGGTGTCGCCGTTGGTGGAATCGAGCGGGGTCGGCCATACGCCGGCGGCGGGGTCGTCCATCAGCTCCACACCGGGCTTACCGGGATAGCAGGCGCGGGCACCTTCCACATCCACAGGCTGCTCGAACTGAGCTACGCAGGAGATAGAGTGGCTGCGGTAAACCGGCACGCGCACGCAGGTGCAGGTTACCTTCAAATCGGGCAGGCTCATAATCTTACGGCCTTCGTTGAGCATCTTGAGCTCCTCCTTGGTGTAGCCGTTGTCTGCAAACTTGTCAATCTGGGGCAGCACATTGAAGGCAATCTGGCGGGGATAGGTGGAAATCTCGACCGGGTGGCCGTTGGAGATAGCGTGCACCTGGTTCTCCAGCTCGGTGATACCGTGCTGACCGCTGCCGCTCACTGCCTGATAGCTGCTGGCAATGATAGTCTTCAGACCGTATTTCTGGTGCAGCGGGAACAGAGCCATCAGGGTGATGATGGTGGTGCAGTTCGGGTTGGCAATGATATTGCGGGGGTGATTGAAGGCTGCCTCGGGGTTGATTTCAGGCACAACAAGCGGTACGTCGTCATCCTGACGGAATGCGGAGGAGTTGTCCACTACCACACAACCGGCAGCACCGGCGATGGGGGCAAACTCGCGGGAGATATCACCACCGGCTGCGAAAAGGGCCAGATCCACGTCGGCGAAGGAATCCTTGGTCAGCTCCTCAACGGTGAGCATTTCGCCACGGAAGGCGACCTGTTTACCCGCAGAACGTTTGGAGGCCAGAAGTTTGAGTGAGGCCAGCGGGAAGTTGCGGGTCTCAAGGCAGGAAAGAAGCTCAACGCCTACCGCACCGGTGGCGCCGACGATTGCGACTCGGGGATTTGTCATCATATGTCGATTTCTGGTTTCTGTGTTCTGCGGTGCGCTCCCTCTCTTACGGGTGCGCCCGCGTTATTATAGCGTTTTTACCATGAATGGCAAGACAAAATAAACACATTGTGCAGCCAAAAAAGCATCTGAGTGCTTGCCAGTCGGTAGAAACAGTGATAGAATGCCCCTGTTACCATGACTCAGCTCATACTCAATTCATTTCTCTCCACCATTCCGGTATTTGCCTTCTTTGCGATAGGTTTCTGGTTGAGGTATAAAAAGGTGATTGACCCTCAGTACGATGCGGTGATTACACGTCTGGCGATGGATGTGGGTTATCCCTGCCTGATTTTCTTCAACATCATGAAGTACATGGTGACCGAGGCTGACCCCCGAGTGACGACATTTGCGTTCTCCGGTCAGGCTATTGCCTGTGGTTTCCTTGAGATGGCTATTGGTGTGACAGTGGCATGGCTTGTGGCGAAGGTACTGCGCTTGCGTATCGGTACCGGTTTGCGCACGTTCACGTTGACGGCGGGCGTGCAGAACTATGTGTTCTTTGTGGTGCCGATTGTGCACATGCTCTTCAGTGGGGCTGGCGACCCCTCTATGGGGGTGCTGTTCATTCACAACATGGGCTGCGAGCTCTTCGTGTGGAGCTTGGGCGTCATCCTGATGTGCGGTGGGTTGGGCAACCTGAGTTTTGCGACATTGTTCAGGGGGCCGTTGCTGGCAGTCTGTTTCTCTCTTCTGTTGGCTTGGAGTGGTTTAGGTGAGTATGTCGCTCTGCCACCCATCATGAAAACAACGGAAATGCTCGGTTCCATCGCCACGCCGATTTGCCTTATCATTTTCGGCTGCTCCATGTTCGATTTGACCCGTAATTTCACATGGCAGCCCCGCATGCTGATAGCTGGTGTGGTGGCTCGTTTGGGTATTGCTCCTGCGCTCATTCTGTTGGCTGCCTGGGCTCTGCCGGTAGATCCGCTGATTAAGCGTATTATGGTCATTGAGAGTGCTATTCCCAGTGCGGTGATTCCGGTGATTATTGCCAAGCGCTTCGGCGGTCGACCGGAGGTGGGCACGCAGATTCTGCTGGTCACGACTATTTGCTCCTTTATTACGCTGCCTATCTGGCTGGCTCTCGGCAGTACCTATGTTGCTAATTTGTTCGTCCGTTAAGAAAATTACTAAAAATTACAGAAAAATAAAATTATTTGCTTGACTCGGGGGCGTAACTCTGCTAAACTTCCCTCGCACCTCACCAAGGGCGGGATAGCCAAGTGGCCTAAGGCATCGGTTTGCAAAACCGACATTCGTGGGTTCAAATCCCACTCCCGCCTCTGACGAAAGTCCGCTGAATATGATTTCAGCGGACTTTTTTCATTGACAAACGGGCGCCCCTGTAGTTGAATAGAGTTATGCGTGTATTCTGCGTTTCAGTTCTAGTGGCATTGGGGGCTTTGTTTCAGACAGCCTGTCAGAGTGTGGAGCATTCCTATATTACAAGTGTTGCAGATGTGCCGCTGAAGGATTTGTCCACACCTCCGACCTCGTGGGAGTCCAGTCCGCTGAGAGCCAATACTCTGTATCTGTTGTATGGTGCCAAAAGCGATGCTGAAGCCCAGAACAGAGTGGGTGATTATTACTACGTGCGCTGGTATGATGCCGAACCCGATAAGCCGATTCGCTTGGTCATGAGCTATACTCAGGCTCGCATGGGTTCTACAGTGTTGACCGCCCAGCACGAGATAAAAGAACCCCGCAGCAGCGAGGGAACCCGCATGTACCGATTTGCCTTCAATGGTCCGGTGCGCAAAAAGTTGGGCGATGTGCTTTCTTGGCGCGTGGAGTTGTATGTGGATGGCCAGCTGAGGGATTCCCGTCAGTCATATCTGTGGCAGGATCCCTCGGTGACCGGTGCTGAGGTTGTGTCGTCCGGTATGGTGGCCGAGGTGGTGACCGAGGCTATGCAGAAACTGCCTGAAGACCCCAAGACTGAGCCTGAAAAGAAGGCTCCCTGATTTTCTTAAGAATTGTTAATACGTTATGAATGCAGCACTGTCGTTATCGGCAGTGCTGTTTTGTTATGCATGCGGAAGCTGCCGAAGTGCCGCCTGAACGGAGGGCTGGCAGTTATATTTTGCCGATTCGAGCGAGTCTTGCGTAATTGTGGCGCCGGCATTTCCGAGCAGGGGAATGAGGACAAGGGCGTTTTCGATAGCCTCCGGGTTCGGGGTGGTAATTGCTTCGAAGTTGTCTTCATCCCGTTGAACCATGGCATCTGCTATAAAGTCGGCGCGGGTGCCGTCTGACAGTAATTGGAGGGCTTTTTCCATGGCTCCGACCACCGGGCCGTGCAGGGTATCGGTTGCGGCGAGCACACTTTCTTCCAGAATGGTGCGCATGTGGTCACGGTAGGCCGAACGAATGGTGAATAAGACCAGTGGGAGGAGTACCATCAGAAAGGGTACCGTGAGAATAATCAGTAAGCTCATTGAGCTCGGCAGGTCGCTGATTTCGTCTGCGGGTACAGAGCAGTCTGCCAGTGCAAGGGCTGCTATGCTGCAGAGCGCAATTCCCAGCCAGCAGAGCGACAGCAATTGCAGGGTGGTGCGGTGTGGCCAGTACAGTACGACTCCGGCGCAGGCAGCACCCCACAGGGCTGCTTGCATGGGCAGGCTTGTGTCTGCTCCATCTACCAGCAGCAGGTGACCCATTCCCAGAAACAGCAGTCCGACAATGATGATACTGACGACTTTCATATTCTCGAGTATGTGATGCATTGCGGGCTGCTTGTGTTGAAAATTTGATACAACAAATGAGCTCTCCTGCTTACAGGGGAGAGGGATTGGAACAAAACTGCTGCGCTTTCGTAGCCGGCTTAGCGGGATATCGAGCTGCGAACCTCAGCAATATATTCCTTGACAGCCTGTGTGATATCGGCTGCAATGTTGGCTTTGGGGCGTGCAAAGGAGGGCATGAACCAGGGGTAGCTGCCCACCAGATCGTGATAGACGGCTACTTCGCCGTCGCAGGTACCGCGACCGGCACCAATGCCGATGGTAATGATGGGGCAGGCTTTGGTGATTTCAGCTGCTACGCTGTGACGCGTGCACTCAATGACAACCGAGAACGCACCGGCACGCACCACCGCCTCCATATCGCGCTTGATAGCGGCGGCTTCCTCGTCGGTCTTGCCGTGCATGCGATAGCCGCCTTCTTCCTTAACTTTCTGGGGCAACAGACCAATGTGACCCTGCACAGGGATGCCGGCTTGAGTGATGGCACGAATCTGAGCTTCGACAGCTACGCCGCCCTCCAGTTTCACGGCATCTGCCCCCACTGCCATCAGCGCCTGAGCTGTCTGCAATGCCTGTTCGGGGGTGTTGTAGGTGTTGATGGGCATATCGGCAATGACCACGGCATTTTTTGCGGCTCGAGCCACGGCCTCGACATGGTGCAGCATGTGGGCGAGTGTCACGTGGGTGGTGTCGGGGTACCCCAGCATCACCATGCCGAGGGAGTCACCTACGAGAATCATGTCCACCCCCGCTTCGTCGACCAGACGTGCTGAGGGGTAATCGTATGCTGTCAGTTCAGAGACGGGCGTCTGTCCCTTGCGGGCGACGATAGCAGCTATTTTACTGTTCATGGTCTTGCTGTTACAAATCGAATGGTATTACCTGCGGGCGGTTGTCGGGCAGGGCGGACAGCAGTTCGCTGACGGTCAGTTGCTGTCCGGGTAGGCGCAGTTGCGGGTCGATGTCGCAGAGAGGGCGCAACACAAACTCGCGGGTATGGGCGCGCGGGTGGGGTAGAATCAGTTCGGGGGTGTCCATCACGCATTCGCCGTGATAGATGACGTCCACATCGCAGGTGCGGGGGCTGCCGTATTCTCCGGTACGAATGCGCCCCAGCTCGGTTTCGATTTTCTGGCAGATGTGCAGTACCTCGAGCGGGGATTTGTCTGTGCTTACCTCCACACAGGCATTCAGGTAGAAGGGGGAGCCTTCGGGGCAACCCACCGGCTCGGTCTCGTAGAGCTGGGAGAGTCGCAGGTTGCCGAATTCCTCGGCCAGAAAATCGCAAGCGTGTTCCAGTGTGACCAAACGGTCACCCAGATTGGAGCCCAATGCTATGCCTACTTTTTGCATTATAAGCAATGGGGCAAGTTACAGTCGGCGAGGTTCTGCGCTCCTGTAACTTGCCCTGAAAGAGGAATCAGTCCGTGAAGCCCAGTACATCCTGCATGGTGTACAGACCTGCGGGCTTATCTGCCAGCCAGAGGGCTGCTCGTACAGCGCCACCGGCAAAGGTCATGCGGCTGGAGGCCTTGTGCGTAAGTTCAATGCGCTCGCCATCTGTAGCATACATGACGGTGTGATCGCCCACGACGTCGCCACCGCGCATGGAGTGCATGCCGATTTGAGCCTGAGGACGAGCACCTACTAGGCCATTGCGGCCGTGCATCACGTCCTTCTCATAATCCAGACCGGTGACATCGCACACAACCTCGGCCAGGGTGCGAGCGGTACCGCTGGGGGCATCGAGCTTGTGGTGGTGGTGCATTTCGATGATTTCGATGTCGTAGTCCTTCAGAATGGCTGTAGCCTTGCGGGTAAGCCAGAACAGAGTGTTCACACCTACGGAGTAGTTACTGGCGAACACGATGGGAATCTGCTTGGCGGCCTCGGTGATAGCGGCTTTCTCTTCTGCTGTATGGCCGGTGGTGCCGATAACAAGCGGCTTGCCCTGTGCAATGGCCGCGGCCAGCAGTTCGGGGGTGAAGCCGTGGAAGGAGAAGTCAATGGCGATATCAGCCTGCTGCATGGCAGCTGTGATGTCCTGACCGACATCGTGAGTGCTGGCCATTTCGGTATCGGGGTTGAGCTCTACGGCCTGCTTTACAGCCTGACCCATGCGACCGGAAATACCTGTTACGAGTACTTTCATGTTATCACAGAAGGTTGAAGTTCTTGAGCAGGGTGGCCAAAGCTGCATGCTTTTCCTCTGCAAGGGGAGCAAGCGGGAGACGAATCTCCCAGCTCATGTCACCGCGCAGAGCCATAGCGGCTTTAATCGGTACGGGGTTGACATCCAAGCTCATCAGTCCCTTCATCAGGGGATAGTACTTTTTCTGCAGTTCGAGGGCTTTCTTGCCGTCGCCGGAGAGGGCGGTGTCCACAAGCTCCTTCATCTGAGCCGGGGCGACGTTGGAAGTAACGGATACCAGACCAACGGCACCGCAGGAAATGAAGGGAACGGTCAGGCCGTCATCGCCACTGAGCACGGCAAAGTCCTCGGGCAGAGCCTGTACAAGCTGGTTCACGCGCTCCACGCTGCCACCGGCTTCTTTGATAGCAACGATGTTCGGGCAGTCCTTGGCCAGACGAGCCACGGTGTCTACAGAGATTTCAATGACGCTGCGGCCGGGAATGCTGTACAGCAGGATGGGCAGGGATGTGGCATCTGCAATGGCCTTGAAGTGGCGGTAAAGACCCTCCTGACTGGGCTTGTTGTAGTAGGGACACACCTGCAGGGTACCGTCTGCGCCCAGCTTCTCGGCGATGCGGGTCATTTCGATAGCCTCCTCGGTGCAGTTGGAGCCGGTGCCGGCGATAACCTGACAACGACCGGCTGCGTATTCCACAGCCAGACGAATGACCTCAACGTGCTCCTCATTGGTGAGCGTGGGGCTTTCGCCGGTGGTGCCGACGGGCACAATGCCGTCTACGCCGCCGGCAATCTGTGCTTCCACCAGAGCCTTCAGGGCTTCGGTGTCTACTTTATTATCTTTGAAAGGGGTGACAATAGCTGTGTAAAGTCCGTGGTACTTCATAATCTCGCGCTTATTCTAGCACAATATCTCAAAAAGTCACGCCTTTTCGCGCTGAAAATTGCTTGAAATGCAATCATCCCCTGCCGCAACAGACTGCACGGCAGGGGATGTGGTGTTTAGATTCGGTGAAATGGAGCTTACTTAGCCAGCTTTACTTCCATGCGAATGGTGTGAATACCATTGTTGATGGTCGAGGTGGAGTCCAGTCGCTCTACGAGTTTAGCGACAGTCTCGAGTATCTCGGCGATATCCTTAGCATTTTCGGCACGCTCTTCGGCCGGGGATGCGGTACGGTAAAAGTTGAAGTCTTCTTCTTCGTAGTCCTCTTCTTCGATGTAGTAATCCTCGTCCTCTTCCTCATCTGCTGCGACCGGAGAATTTTCCTCGTCCTTAGAATCTTCGAGGGTGAGGGGTGCTTTCTCGGCATCGGCAATAGCGCGCAACTGGGTGGCAATGCCGCGAGCTGTGGTGGCAAGGGGGCCGAACTTAATGGTGGCGACACAACCGGTGAAGGGTGTGCTGCCGGTGGCGCTTGCAACTACCTCGGCATTGTAATTGGAGGAGGTGCCGGCAGTGAAGGCTGTATCGCTTACGGTGACGTTGGGAACCATGTCCGGTGTGAACCAGGGCATAGCAACGGTGTAAGAGGTAGCGTTGCCCTTGGCAGCCGGAACAATCGGGAGCATGTTGATGACAGACGGGTCTGAGCCACCCTTGGTAGCGATATTGGCAGCTGTGGTCAGGAGCTGCTGCCACCCTTCAGCCAGCTTGCTGCGGTCTGTTACACCGGAGTAGAAGCAGATGCGAGGAATGGCGGTCTTGTTGCCGGGAGTGCCACCCAGAATCATGGGCATAGAACCGGCGCTGTCAATGGTGAGGGCGGAGCTGTTGCCCATACCCTCGCTCACAGTCTTGCCGGCAGCGATGAGAGCTTTGAGATCGGGCAGGAATGTCTTCACCTGAGCCATTTGAGGAATGGCCGCAATCTGAGCCTCATCGGGAAGTGTTGCCACGAAACCTTCTGCCAGGCTGATGATGGCATCAATGATTCCGTTGGCATCCGTCTGCAGGTTGTAGCACCAGGGGGAACTTTCGGTGTAGAGGATGGTGCCGGGTTTGTCGGGCAGTGCCGTCAGAGCGAGCTTGCCGGGCTGGTAGCTTGCGTTCAGGGGCGAGGTATCATACTGCAATTGCAGTGTGCCGTTTTCACCCCAGAGCTGTACCATATCAGGTGTGGGATTGCCGGAGAGAATAAAGGAGCAGATGGTGTTGCTGAGCAGGTTGGCAGAGCGGGCGGCAGCAGCCCAGCATTCCTGGTTCTTACCCGGCTGTGCTGCCAGCTCGGTGAAGATGTCGCCGATGAGTTTGTTGGCGATGGGCAAGTAGGGGGCCATCTGTATGCCGGTGTTCATATCGCTGATACCGGGAGCGGCATAGCCCAGCAGGTAGTTTGCCTTGCCGAGGTTGGCGTCAATCTTGCTGAGGGTGTCGCCGGCAAGTACGGATTCGTCGGCACCGGCGGGAAGGGCGATATCTGCCTCGTTCTCTGTGGTGATACCGATGAGTGTGTTGCCGACCTGCTTCAGTACGACATAGATGACACGGCCATCGATAGCCTTCTGAGCCAGTTCCTGTGTTTCGGTGAGCGGCTTTTTAACGATAGTGCCGGCTTCGGAGTCGATTTCCCAACCGGGAGTGATGAAATCTTTCCCCTTCAGGGTAATCTTCATACCCTTGAAGCCATCTTTCTCGTATGCTACGCCGTAACTGGGGGGGAGATCGCTGATTTCGGCAAGTGCTGCATCTTTCCACTGGGTGAGAGTGGCTTCTGCTGTGGGGGCTACGGTGAGAACGGTATATACCGGGGGAAGCTTGATGCTCTCAATGCTCTTATAACCCTGAGCTTTCAGATTGGCGAGGTATGCCTCTGTCTGCTTGCGCACAATAGATGCAGCGAGTGTGTCACCCTGACCCCATTGTTTGAAGAAGTCGATTCTGTCCTCGTTTTCTGTTTCAGTCATGGCGTAAATAGCGGCAATATGCTCAAGAGTTTGCATAGTGCCTTTGCCGGAGGCCAGAGTCAGGCTTTCCAGGATAGCCAATTCGGCAGGTACGCTGTCGGCGGAGCCGGCCATGGTGGCAACGGTGTTGATAATCGCCCCGAGGTTGTTGATGCTCAACAGGGCTTCGGTATCAGCCGGAAGGTAGGCAAGAGCAGGGTAGGACTGAGCTCGCTGGGCAGGTGTGGCAGCCGTCACTGTGGCCGGGGCTGCAAGACGTGCGTATGTTGCAGCTGAGGTCTCTGCAGGTTCTTGGGCATAGATGGGAGCCATAGTGGCAGCCATCAGCATAAGGGTGGTGCGCATATTCATAAGTGAAACCATTATAGAATATCCTCGTACGGTGTAAAGGACAAAATGCGTTAACAGCAAAATAAAAAGGGAGCTCCTCATCGGGAGCTCCCTGAAATAAAATCTGTTGCAGATAATTACTTCTCGCAGTAGGTGCGAACAGCGGCGGCGATGCGGGCGGACACGTCCTCGGGCTCGCCTTCCTCAACCACGTCAATCTGCACAACCTTACCCTGAGCACGGTAGTGCTCTACCACGGGCACGGTGAGGGTCTCGTAGTCCTTGCGGCGCTTGGCGAAAGCCTCGGGGTTGTCGTCGGTGCGCACAATCATGGCGCCACCGCACTTGGGGCAAACCTCCTCACCGTTACGGGTGGTCTCGCCGCAGGCGGGGCAGGCCTTGCGCTTGAGCATGCGGGCCTCGATCAGCTCGGCGGACACGTTGAGGTAAATCACGATGTCAACACCCAGACCCATGGAGGTCAGGTTGGCGTCCAGAGTCTCGGCCTGAGATACAGTGCGGGGATAGCCATCGAGCAGGCAGCCGCAATCCTTGTTCTCGCCCAGCCACTTAGCCACGATGCCGTTCACTACCTCATCGGGTACGAACATGGCGGCGTCCATGTACTTCTTGGCCTCCAGACCCAGTTCAGAACCGGCAGCAATCTCGGCACGGAGCAGGGCGCCGGTGCTCAGCGGCTTCAGGCCGTAAGTCTCGGAAAGGAAGTTAGACTGCGTGCCCTTGCCGGAAGCGGGGGCACCTACAAGTACGAATCTCTTGAGCGTTTTCATATTTATGTAAGATTGAGCTCTGCTGCCTGTCTGGCAGCTGCTGGTCACATTATGCCTGATTTCAGGCGAATTGCAAGCTTATTATTTTGAGCTTAGTCTTAAATTGCCCTGCATGTCACTGAAACTGTGGGGAAAATAGTACTTTGAGAGGGGGAGTTACCGTATGTGATATGGAGATGCTGCAAAGTTGCAGGTTCAGAAAACACCCCTCCCAGTGACTTTACTCTTGCTATTTGACAGGTCGTGTGGTAGAATGCGCGCGCAACAGGCGTACATACTAAACATGAACACCAATCTTCGCATCGCAATCGGTTCAGACCACAAAGGCGTGGATCTGAAGGAAGTCGCCGTAGAAATTCTGACTAACTGGGGCTATACTGTTGAGGACCTGGGGCCCGAGACTAAGGAGTCCTGCGATTATTCCGATTACGCTAATGCTGTTTGCAAGCGCGTGGTTGAAGGTCGTGCTGACCGTGGTATTCTGATTTGTTTCTCCGGTCTTGGTATGAGCATTGCCGCCAACCGCTGGAAGGGTATTCGCGCTACGCTGACCCGCACTCCGCAGGTGGCCGCTCTCGCCCGTCAGCACAATGATTCCAACGTCATGTGCATTGCTTCCGCTTTCGTAACCCCCGATGACCTCGACGACTTGCTGCACTCCTGGCTCGATGCCGAGTTCGAGGGCGGCCGTCACGTACGCCGTCTGGCCAAGGCCTCCGGCTCTCTGCTGGCTTCCTCCGACCCCGAGCTTGCCGCTTACATCGAGGAGGAGCACGCTCGCCAGCGCAACAACATCGAGCTTATCGCTTCCGAGAACTTTGCCTCTCCCGCTGTGATGGAGGCTCAGGGCTCTGTGCTGACCAACAAGTACGCTGAGGGGTATCCCTCCAAGCGTTGGTACGGTGGTTGCGAGGTTGTGGACAAGGTGGAGCAGCTCGCTATCGATCGCGCTTGCGCCCTGTTCGGTTGCGACTTCGCCAATGTTCAGGCTCACTCCGGTTCTCAGGCCAACATGAGCGTGTACCACGCCTGCATTTCACCCGGCGACACCATCCTGACCATGGACCTCGCCTGCGGTGGTCACCTTTCCCACGGTTTCTTCGCCAACTTCTCCGGCAAGCAGTACAATGTCGTTCACTACGGTGTGAACCCCGAGACTGAGTGCATTGATTACGAGGAGATGGCAGCCAAGGCTCGCGAGCACAAGCCCGCTCTCATTCTGGCCGGTGCCTCCGCCTACTCCCGCACGATTGACTTCAAGCGCATTCGCGAGATTTGCGACGAGGTTGGCGCTATCATGTTCGTTGATATGGCTCACATTGCCGGTTTGGTAGCCGGTGGCGCTCATCCGTCCCCCGTTCCCTACGCCGACTTCGTGTCCACCACCACCCACAAGAGCCTGCGTGGCCCGCGCGGTGGTATGGTGCTCTGCAAGGAGAAGTGGGCCAAGAAGCTCAACAGCGCCACATTCCCCGGCCTGCAGGGTGGTCCGCTCATGCACGTTATCGCCGCCAAGGCCGCCTGCTTGGGCGAGGCTCTCAAGCCCGAGTTCCGCGAGTATGCCGCTCAGGTGGTGAAGAACTCCAAGGCCATGGCCGACGAGCTCGCCGCCCGCGGTTTCCGCATCGTCGCCGGTGGTACTGACAACCACTGCTTCCTGGTTGACCTCAGCGTGAAGGGACTCAACGGTGCCGAGGCTCAGATTGCTCTCGACGAGGTGGGTATCACCGTCAACAAGAACGCTATCCCCTACGACAAGGGTACCACCGCCAAGCCCTCCGGCATCCGCATCGGTACTCCCGCCGTCACCACTCGTGGCATGAAGGAGCAGGACGTGCGCAAGGTTGCTGAGTACATCGCCCGCTGTCTGGCTATCCTTGCCGGTCAGAAGGTTCACGAGACCGAGGGTGCCTACGACGCCCTGCGCGACGAGGTAAGCGCTTTCAATAAGTCCTTCCCCATGCCGTAAGCAAGGAATAGAAACATCTTAAACAAAAAGGCAGGTCTTTCGAGACCTGCCTTTTTGTTTAATAATAGAAAATAGGTTTTGGTTGTTTGGTAAGAAATGTGTTTTATCGCTTGCGGCCCTTCATCTGGGTGGGGCGGAGTACGGCGAGCGCCAGGCAGAGAACAAGCCAAGTGACGATAGCCGTTGAAACATGGAACCAGGAGCCCTGTTGCATCATTTCGTTGGCATACCAGAATACACTGCAGAGTGTTGCCAAAAGGATCATGTGGCGCAGGATGGCGGGGAAATAGGGGAGCACGCGCACGGCGAACAGAGCTGCGATTGCGAGAATGCTGAGGGGGAGCCACCCCTTGACCGGGTTGAGGTACATCAGGCTCAGCCCCGGGGCGCCGGGTTCGGTGTGCTTCTCCACGATTTCAGAGGCGCAGAGCTGGGAGATGGTGGCAGCCAGCAGCTGGGGGCGACGCTCTTCGGCTTTGCCGTCCGTCGGTTGGGAGAGCAGGGCGATGGCGGCTTTCTCTGTAGCGTCGGGCCGGCGACCATCGATGACATCGGTGGTTTTGAGAGTGGTGATGGCAGCCTGTGGCAGCTTGGTGCGGCCGTGTTCGTCCAAGGGCAGCGTGATATCCCCCAGTCGAATGTCCTTGCCCATGCGAATTTTGAGTTGGGACGGGCTCAATCCCTTTATCTGCATGGCCAGACGCAGGGGGAGGGTGGGCAGAATTTCACCGTTCCAGCGCACCAGCAGGGGGAAAGAGCGCTCGGTGAAGGAGGCAGCATTCTGGGTGAGTCGCTCGTCTTCCAGTCTGTCGGGAGCCCAGCAGAGTTGCTGTGCCTCCGAAATGTAAAGGAGATCATTCTCAATGACCTTGTTGCAGGACGGCAGGCCGGAGGTATCGCCCTCAACTTGTTCGGCCGGAATGCGGGAGGTCAGGAGAACTGCCGGTGTGAAATCGGCATCTGCTGCGGTGCGTCCGCGTAATCCCACGGTTGCATGCTCAAATCGGGTCAGCCCGAGAGCGACCATCTGTCTGGCGATGGGGGGTGCATTCTCCTGCCAGGCGAGGGGGGAGCTGACGGCCAGATGGCGGATGCCCTGCTCGCTGAGTTTGTGCAGCAGTACGGCGGTATCCTGCGGGCCGAGGGGAAGGGCTGCAAAGCACCCGGCTGTCGTTTCGTCATCCAGTTCCAGTGCTGCTACGGTCGGGCACTCCAAGTGGCGGGTTTCGACCACATTATCGGGCTCTCGCGGGGCGGTCTGCCCTTCGTGCAGCAGTTGCAGGGTGCGGTCGGTCGGGACTTTGCCGAGAACTTTGCCGACGTTGTTATAGAGCAGAACATCTGCGTGTTCTCCCTTGTTGCCCATGCCTATAGCTACGGCAACGAGAACCAGCAACCAGAAGAAACTGTGCCACTTGCTCAGACGACGTTTAGCAGCCATTGGGCGACATCGGTTAGGGGTGAATCTGACGGTACTCGGGCTGCTACCTGACGCAGCTTTCTGAGCCCGGTGGGTATGAGGCTGAGGTACCACTCTTTCTGCTGATTATAGCCAATGTTGGCAAAGGCGCCGAGTGCCTGCATGAGGCGCTGCATGGCGCAGGCCGTGAAAATATCGTTATTCGGTGCGGCTCCGTTGAGTTCCGTGTAGAGCTCGAGGAGTTCCTCGCTTTCCTGCTCACTGAAATCCATGTAGGGGTCGTAGATGAGGGAGGCAATGTCGTACTCGGCACGACCATAGCGCATGCCCTGAAAATCAATGAGCCATGCTCTCCCCTTGTGGAGCATGATGTTCTGGCTTTGGCAATCACGGTGAACCGGAACTCTCGGCAGTACTGCCAGTTCGTCTGCCATTTGCAGCAGAGCCGGGCATGATGAAAAGATGTCGGTATTCTTGCCGAGATGGCGACCGATGAGGTGCTCGGCGAAGTAGTTCTGTTCCCAGCGGTACATGGCGCTGTCGAATGCCGGCTGTAGTTCCCAGTCGGGGCGCAGACGATGCAGGGGAATGAGTGCCTGCAGAGCCTTGATGTACGCTGCTTTGCGTATGGGCCACGGGGCGTCTTTCAGGCTGAGCAGGTCGGTGGAGCCCAAGTCCTGCACCAAGCAGGCACCGCAGCCCTCACCATAATCGGCTGTAGCAAGAACGGCCGGGACATGTATTCCCGCTGCAGCCAGTCCGTGAGCGGCGGGCACAAATGAGCCGTTGTCGGCGCGGGCAGCCGTCCAATAAATGCCCAGAACTCCCTGAGCCTGTGGCAGCGATGAGCGCATGATGCTACGCCCGGAGGCTCCCGTTGCAATCAGTTGCAGTGACTCCGACGGCACCTCGCTGTGGAGATGTCGCTGCATAAGCTGAGCCAGTGACTGCGCCGGAGTTTGCATGGTGGTCAGGATTTAATCAACGCGGAAGAAATTGAGCCCTTCGGGTTTCTTCTCTTCTGTGGGGGGAACGGGTTCAACCTTCTTGCGCTCCATAGGAACTTGGGGAGCGGGGGCCTGTGTCACAACAGGTGTGGCGGGCGTTGATGATGAATCGAAGTAGGCGGAGGCGTGCAACGGAGCAGGGCGCTTGGGTTGTTTTTTCTGAGTATCCGTCTGTTCGGTCGGTTCTTCCTGCTTCAGGCTGCCGAGCAGGATTGACTGCCTGGTGAGCATACCGGCGATTTCGGTGAGCAGCCAAACGGCAACGCCTACTGCAAGAGGCCACCCGGCTTGCACCAGACCGTTTGTGAACTCTGTATGACTCGTTATAGTCTCCGGCTCAGAGAGGAAGGTCGCGATATTCACAATGCCGCAGAACGCAAACAATACGGCGACAAGATATCCGGCAATGGAGGCTAAAAACATGCCCCTGATTGTACCAGATGATACCCCCCTGTCAATTCTAATTGCTTGCGCATTCCGTCATGTGAATGGCAGTCCCGCAGATTATGCTCGCTTTTTGGTTGCCCCTTGCTATAATGGCAACACAATTATGGCTGACATGCAATATCGCAGATGTGGAAAGAGTGGCGTGCTTCTGCCCGAAATTTCTTTGGGATTGTGGCATAATTTCGGGGATGGCGCAGACCCCTCGGTGTGCCGCTCAATGATTGGTAGAGCGCTTGAGCTGGGTATTTGTCATTTTGACTTGGCGGATAATTATGGCCCGCCTCCCGGCAGCGCCGAGAGTTGTTTCGGTCGCCTGCTGAAGAATGATTTTGCGGCCCGACGAGATGAGATGTTCATTTCCACCAAAGCCGGCCACTTGATGTGGCCCGGTCCCTATGGTGATTGGGGCTCCAGAAAGCACCTCCTTGCCGGGCTTGACCAATCGCTGCGCCGCATGCAGCTGGATTATGTGGATGTATTTTATTCCCACAGACCGGATCCGCAGACTCCGCTGGAGGAGACAATCGGCGCTCTTGTACACGCTGTGCGCAGTGGCAAGGCGCTGTATGTCGGCCTTTCCAAATATCCGCCGGCTCTGTTCAACCGTGCCTGCGAAATGCTGAAGGAGGAGAAAGTTCCCTGCCTGTTGCACCAGTTCCGCTATAACCTGCTCGACCGTGGCTGTGAGCGCTCTGTTCTGCCCGAGGTGGAGGAACAGCAGACCGGTTCTATCGTATTCTCGCCCCTGGCTCAGGGCATGCTGACCGGCAAGTACCTTGCCGGGGTGCCGTCTGTCAGCCGTGCCGCGGACGAGAGCTCCGTATTCCTCGATGCTGATAAGGTGGCTGCTGACCGTGAACGTGTGGCAGCCCTGCAGCAGATTGCAGAGCAGTGCGGGCTCTCGCTCACTCAATTGGCTCTGCGTTGGTTGCTGAGAAGAGAGGAAATCACCTCTGTGCTCATCGGTGCCCGCACGGTGGAGCAGCTGGAGCAGTGCGCCGCTGCATCCGGGCAGGCCCCGCTGCCGCAGGATGTGCTCGATGCCATCGACGCTCTCGCTTGATAGCTTAAATCAAATCAAAAAAAGCCGCAGCCCCGAGGGACTGCGGCTTTTTTGTATAAGCGGTTAGTTGTCGCTTAGGCCTTGGTGGCGAAGGTATCGCCACAGGGGCACTCACCCAGCGTCCAGGTAGCCTTGCCGCTCTCAGCAATGTGTACAAGGGCGTGGTAGGTGTCCTCCTCGTCAGCGTTGACCTTGGCAGCAATCTCGCCGGCGGTGGCCGGTGTGGTGCTCAGGGCAGCCTCGGCACTGGCCAGCAGCTTCAGGAATACGTTGGCGGCAAGCTTGCCTGCCTGTACGCCAGGCTGGTGGTAGGCATTGATGTGAATCAGGCTGGCATAGAAGCTCACGGCACGCTCGAAGAGAGCAATCAGCATACCCAGAGTGTAGGCTGTCACGGTGGGGATGGAAATGGTGATGCTCTGGCGACCGCTCTCGCTCAGGGCCTTGCGGGTACCGCGCAGGAAGCCCCGCAGATAATCGCCGGCGGTGAAGGAATCCTCCACCTTCACGGTGTCGGTGGGAGCCTGACGCACTTCGATGAAGGTTACGAAGAAGTTGTTGAGACCGTCGCGCAGCTGCTGTACATAGGCGTGCTGGTCGGTGGAACCCTTGTTACCGTACACGGAGATACCCTGATTGACGGTCTTGCCGTCGAGGTCGAGCTCCTTACCGAGGGATTCCATGATGAGCTGCTGGAGGTACTTGGAGAAGAGAACCAAGCTGTCCTTGTAGGGCAGAACCACCATGTCCTTCTTACCCTTGCCCTCACCGGCGGCGTACCAAGCAAGAGCGAGCTTCATGGCGGCGTTGGTGGCGGTGTCGGCCACGCGGGTCTTGGCATCCATGTCGGCAGCACCCTTGAGCAGAGCATCGACATCCACACCCTGAAGGGCAGCGGGAACCAGACCTACGACGGAAGTCTCGGAGGTACGACCACCTACCCAGTCCTCCATGGGGAAACGCTTCACCCAACCTTCAGCCACGGCTACCTTGTCGAGGGTAGAACCCACGCCGGTCACGGCAACTGCCTGAGCAGCGAAGTTCAGGCCCTTGTCGGCAAAGTAAGCCTGAGCGCAGACCATACCGTTGCGGGTCTCGGGTGTACCGCCGGACTTGGAGATAACAACAGCGATTGTCTCGGTGAGCGGCAGGGTGTCGAGCACCTTGTACATGCCATCGGGGTCTGTGTTGTCGAGGAAAGCCATGTTCAGGCCGTTGGCGGGCAGGGCGTCGGCCACGAGCTCGGGGCCCAGAGCAGAACCGCCGATGCCGATAACCAAGCAGGTGCTGTACTTCTTGCCGTTGGGGGCCAGAATCTTACCGCTGAGCACATCGGCGGCAAAGGCCTTCAGGTCGGCGAGGGGCTCGTCAATCTTGGCCTTGAGCTCGGCAGTGGGGGCAATGGCGCTGTTGCGCAGCCAGTAGTGACCCACCATGCGGTTTTCATCGGGGTTAGCGATGGTACCGGCCTCGAGCGCTGCGATATCAGCGTATGCGCGCTCGATGAGCGGGGTCATTTCTGCCAGGAACTCGGGAGTGAGCGGCAGTTTGGAAAAGTCAAGAGAAATCCCCATTTCGGGGTAACGCAGAAGTTGCTGTGCGTACTGTTTCATAACGGGCGCGGATTATACGCCAGCGCGAGCCGATTGGCAAGCTTTTATTCGTGCAACTAACTGATTGAATCCTCGGTGTGTCAGGTTGAACAGAGCCGAAACCGGGAGCGTGGCGGCATATACGAGCAGCGCTTGCCAAGCTGTTTGCTCCGGCCACAGACGGTTGAAATATATCAGCACGAGTATATGGAAATAGTACACATTCGCCGAGTGCAGGCGACCGATGCGCCCCAGCACGGGGAGTGTAAAATTGCTATACCGGCAGCAGGTCAGCATAAGCGTTGCGACCAACGGCCAAGTGCACAGGAAGAAGATGCTGCTGCCCGAGCCACTCCACAGGCGCAGGGTATATTCCGCGTAGGCCAGCAGGAGCAGGCCAAGCAGGCAGGGCAGTATTTTTACCTTTGCCAGAACGCGGGCGTGGTATTTGTGTACCAGATATCCTGTTGCCAGAAAGGGGAGAGCTGTCACGATGGCATTGGCACGCAGAATGAAGAGAGTATCGCTGCTCAGCTCGGGGAAGAGTACTTTGCCGTATGAGCGCAGAACCCAAGCCAACAGGTAGAGCAGGGGCGCAAAGGCTATGAGGCGCGGGGCGTAGCGACGCAGCAGCCACATGAGCAGCAGCCCCTGCCAAACTGCGGTGAGGTACCACAGGTGGGTGCTGATGATATGGCCGGTAAACAGGTTGATGATGAGCGCGCTTCCACTGTATTTGCTCAGTGGTACACCATCGAACAGGTAAAAGGAAAGGTAGAGCAAATTGCACACCAAGCTCAGGCCGAAACATTTGTGAGCCCATTTGGCCGCTTTGCCTAACTCTCGGTCGGCGTCTGCTGAGTACATCAGGAACCCCGTTATGGCCAAAAAGCAGGGAGTCGCTATGCCCAGCAGAGGGGTAAGGGCAACTTTACCGCACATCTGCGCGTGCACAATCACGACCATGACCGAGCACAGCGCCTTGAGGACGTAGATGGACTCGATTCTCGGTTTCTGTGCGTTACTAACGTTCACGGGCACGCAGTGTATACTACGTGCCCGGATTTGTCAATGGTCAAAGTTCGGAAGGCTTACTTCGTGAGCCCCATTTTATAGCGCAATGATTCCCACGCTTCTGTCAGCAGGTTGAATACATTGTGTCGCAAACGGTGACGCCCCTTCAGCAGAACAGGCTTGGCCGGTACGGTGGCGGTCTGTGCTTGTGACTGTTGCTTGATGAGAGATGCTACTCGGTCGTACGTGTTGTACTGTTCGATGAGCCTACGACGGGCTTCACGAATGTGTGGCAGTCTTTTTTCGTACTCCTTATTGTCAATTGTGGCTCGAATAATGCGGTATGCCTCCTCGTGGTCGTCCAGCGGTATGCGTATGAAACTTTCTGCCGGAAATATTTCCTCCAAACGAGGGTCGCCAACGTAGAAGGTGAGGCAGAGACTGAGAAGCGGGTCTGAAATTTTATCCGTCCAGTGATAGGGGGCTACGTAGTTTTCGATAGCTATGCTGTAGCGATAATCGTTCTGAGCTTCGAACTTCTTATCGAGCTTTTTAACGCCCCAGCCGTACCAATCCATTTCGGGAATTCGCTCGGAAATATACTTCGTCAATTCGTAGCGTTTGCTGTGCAATGTGTGATTCATCTGCTTTGCAGAGCAAACCGTAGCGATTTCCTTTGATTTGGGGTATTCCGGCATGGAGAATGCCTCTTCCAGGCTTATACCGGCGCACCAGAATAAGCAGCCTTCTCCATAATGATGGGACGGATGTGGAAGCTGTTCCGGTGTATGGGTGGTAAGGACATGCCCGAACTGATGAGTGTAACAGGTCGGGTAGATTTTGATACTTGGCGGCTCGCAGGTAACGAGCACGGTATGTTCCTTCGGGCATGCCAATGGCTCGGCTTCTTTCACCACGGAACCTGCGTTCCGAGGCATTTCGTCATATACCAATAACCAGTCATATTCGCGGCAACTTGCGTCGAAAATAAAACGACAACCGCCGCGGTCGAGAGTCCGGTCGCATGTTTTGGAGCCTTTGGAGAGTACTTTTACCCGTATCATTTCTATGTATGTTCTAAACCTATACCAAACAGGCTCACCTTACATGAGCCTGTGTTTAAATTACATTATCAGCACCGATTGATTACTTGTGCCAGTCATCCAGAATCCACTTACACGGACGAACCCGGTGGTGCAGCTTGCGTCCTTTGAAGCCGGCAATGGCTTCGTCCGGATCGGGGGCACCATGGAAAACCAAGACTTTGGTGCGAGGCTTTGAGGGCGCTACCAGGAGGTTCAGCGGGAAAATCGGGCGGCATGCGCGTTTGAAGCTCATTGCCCAATCTTCGGGCCACCAGTAGACTTCTTTCATGGCATGAGTGAGGAACGCCTGTTCGGTGGGGTACTTAGAACGGTCGTTGGCCTCGTCGAACTCGCGCATGAATGTCTCGAAAATGTAGCCACTCTTACCTGCATCAAAACGGAAAATGGAGGAGTTGCCAATGTCAGGACGTTTGCGGAACAGTGTCTTATGCCACTCAATCCAGTTGTGAATAATGCAATTCTTCCCCGGCTTGTAGTCGAAGAAGCAGTCAATGTCCTCCTGGATAACAACGTCGACGTCAAAGAACAGCGTGGGTCCCTTCAAATCGGCAAAACCATCCTGGAAAATTGCCAATTTTGCAAAAATATTGGGCCACTGGGAGTATTTGTCCGGGCGCGGATTTTCGGGGAAAGGTACGGCATCTATTCCTTCGTCCAGTCCGGTTGCATCATCGGTCACACAGACAAAACGGAAAGGACGATGAAGATGGCGCTTAACCGAGTGGTACAAAATATTAGTGTACTCAGCCGGATATCTGGAACCCCACTTCAAGCAGATAATATTACACGATTCAGAATCACTCATTGCATATATATACTAGAACTTTACATACATAGAGTCAAGAAAAATCGAGCTGTCGTGCCGATAAAATGCTCACATTACCATAAAAAGCAGAGTTGGTAGCACAAAAATAACAGTGTGCACGCGCTTGTTCTTGAGAGTGGGGACAATTAGTAAAAAAAGCCGCAGCTTGCAGTGCTGCGGCCTGAAAAGTGGCTGTGAATGGTGGGTTATTCGGCAGAAGGAGCCCAGTCGATGCGGTTCTCTTCCTTCCAGAACTTCTCGAGCCCGTAGAACTCACGTACTTCGTCGGCCATGATGTGTACCATGACGTCGATGTAATCGAGCACCGACCACAGAGCATTGGGGGTACGCTCGGAGTAGACGGGCTCGATGTTGTACTTCTCACCGACTTCTTTATCGATACCGCCGAGCACAGCACGCAGGTGCGGTGTGGAGGTGGCGGTGCAGACGATGGCGAAGTCTGTGATGGATGAGGTGCCGGGCAGGTCATACACGGCGATGTTGGTGGCCTTTGCCTCATCGGCGGCGGCGGCGCAGGCGAATGCCAGTTCTTTGCTGTTCATGATAATGAGAGAGGGGGATTACGCGTTAATATTGTCTTGGTCAGTCGGTGCAGGGGGCTCGTCATCGGGCGTCTGCAGGTCGGTGGGGGCATCTTCATCCTCGGGCATGGGCGGAGGCAACTCACGGGTGGGCGGGTTGCTGAGCTCGCCCGTTTCGAGAAGTTCGGCAATCTGCTCGCCGTTGAGGGTCTCGAACTCGATGAGCTTGTCGGCAATGAGCAGCAGGCGCTCCTTGTTATCGCTGAGGATGGTCAGGGCACGATTGTAATTTTCGGTTACAATGCGCTGAATCTCCTCATCGATAAGTTGAGCCGTACGCTCGGAATAGTTGCGCGTGGTCTGCGAAATATCGCGGGCCAAGAACACCTCGTTGTGGTTGGTGCCGTACTCAATGGGGCCGAGCTTGTCGCTCATGCCGTATACGCACACCATTTTGCGGGCAATGGAGGTGGCGGACTGAATGTCGCCACGGGCACCACCGGAGATGTCGCCGAAGACAACCTGCTCGGCGCAGCGACCGCCCATGGCCATAACGATGTAGTCAAGCAGCTCGCTCTTGTACTCGCTGTGCTTGTCTTCGTCGGGGAGCATCATGGTAACACCCAGTGCCGGACCACGGGGGATGATGGTTACCTTGTGCAGCGGCAGGCTCTTGCGGAGTTCTGTCTTGAGCAGGCAGATAGCGTGGCCTGCTTCGTGGACAGCGGTGTTGTATTTCTCCTTGTCGGTGATTTCGAGGGAGCGACGCTCGCGACCCCAGCGAACCTTCTCGCGGGCTTCTTCCAAATCGCTCTGTCCCACGGTAGGCTTATTGCGACGGGCAGCAATAAGAGCAGCCTCGTTGACAAGGTTGGCCAGCTCAGCGCCGGAGAAGCCGGTGGTTGCGCGGGCAATCGGGTTCAGGTCGACACTCGGGTCGAGTTTTACCTTGCGGGCATGTACGCGCAGAATCTGCTCACGGCCGGCGGCATCGGGCAGGTTGACGACCACCTGACGGTCAAAGCGGCCCGGGCGCAGAAGTGCCGGATCGAGCACGTCCACTCGGTTAGTGGCTGCAATTACAATGACATTCTCGTTGGCGGTGAAGCCGTCCATCTCAACCAGAAGGGCGTTGAGGGTCTGCTCGCGCTCGTCGTGACCACCACCTACGCCGTGGCCACGGTGGCGACCGACTGCGTCGATTTCATCGATAAAGATAAGGCAGGGGGAATGCTTCTTGGCCTCGGCAAACATGTCGCGCACGCGACTGGCACCCACACCTACGAACATCTCTACGAAGTCAGAACCTGAGATGGTGTAGAAGGGTACATCGGCCTCGCCGGCGATAGCTTTGGCCAACAGGGTCTTACCGGTACCGGGAGGGCCGACCATCAGCACGCCCTTGGGGATGGTGCCACCCAGATTGCGGAACTTGGCGGGATTGCGCAGGAACTCAACGATTTCCCACACTTCCTCCTTGGCTTCGGAGATACCGGCAACATCCTTGAAGGTAATGCGATTCTGGCTGGGGTCAAGCAGTCTGGCTCGGCTGCGGGCAAACTTCATGGCCCCGCTCGGGCCACCGCCCTGGGCACGGAAAAGGAATATCAGGATGATGAAAATCAGAACAACCGGCAGGCAGTTGATGAGTATCATCTCCCACGTGTTGCTCTCAACTTTGTAAATGGCATGGCTGCCGAGCATGTCGCGTACCTGATCCCCTTGGAAAGTACGGCTGAAGGTCACACTGACCGGTTCAATGTTGTTGCGGTCAACAGCGCCCTCGGGGTTTTTACGGTATTCGCCTACAATGATACCCTCCGTGCGCTCGGGATTGGTGTAGTAAATGACCGGGTGTTTTTCCTTGGTGTCGAGAATACGGCCTTCCTCGCCGAGTTTACGGAAATACTCGGTGGAAATGACTTTGTCACCAAGAGTCTCCGGCAGCTTGGCAGAGTCTGCAGTTTCGGTAATGCCGTAGCGATTGAAAAGGGTTTTCAGCTCCTCACTCTCAGTGAAGGGCATGTGGAACGGGGCATAGGTAAATGCCGGGTCTGCTTTGTAGGCGTAGGCATTGATGACTGCGTTGCTGGAGTTATCGTTGCTGACAACCTCGATGGGGAACTTGTCCGGCTCTGTGAGCACAATCTTACCCTGTCTGAAATCTTTGCGGAACTCATCGAGAGTGGTGTTACGGGCGGCGCTGCCCAGATTGCCGTCTGACGTGAAGGCAAGCAGCAGGATGCCGGTGATAACGGCCATGAGAATCCACAGTCCCCAATTCGGGGAACTGCCCGGAGTGGGAGGAAGTCCGTTTCCGTTTTTGTTTTGGTTTTGGTCTGCCATGGGCTTCGAAAGTAATTTTCCGTATTTTACCCTAAATAAGCATCGAGATAAACGTCATTTCGAGACATAAACGCGCAAAAGCATGTCATGAACGCCCCGAAATGCCCGCTTACACTGGTAATGTCGGCAGATGTGTGTTATGGTTGCCGTATGCAGATAGAGCTCGTCGAACAATCCCTTCAATACACATTCACCGATTCCAGTTGGCTGAAGCGAGCCCTCACTCACCCCAGCGCAGACCAGAAACGCAGCACAAATCTGGCTTATGAGCGCCTGGAATATTTGGGCGATGCCGTGCTGGAGCTTGTTGTCAGCACGGAGCTGTTCCGTCTTTTTCCCAAGGCTGATGAGGGAACCCTTACCAAGCTGCGTTCGGGTATTGTGAGTCGCCAGCATCTTTCGGATGTCTGCCGCGAGTTGGGGTGGTGTGAGCAACTGGCTATGAGCCCCCAGCTCGAGAAGACCGGTGGTCGACAGGCTTTCTCGGTTCTGGCCAATACTTTTGAGAGTGTTATCGGCGCAGTGATGGCCGACTCCAATTACCAGACCGCTCGCAGGGTGTCTCTTCACCTGCTGGAGGAGAGTATAAAGAATGCTTATAATTACTTGGAGGTGAATCATAAAGGTAAGTTGCTGGAGGTTTTGCAGGCGGTGGATGGTACCGGTCCTGAGTATATCGTGACTCCCATCGACCCGGAAAAGCCGGCTGGTCCTTTTCATGCCAAGGCTATGTGGCACGATATGGTGGTGGGCGAGGCCGATGGCAGTAACAAACGCCGTGCTCAGGTGGGGGCCGCTCAGGATGCCCTTGCACGTCGTGTGTGGGAGAATAAGTAAAAAAATGACATTAAGCCACTTTTTCTGCTTTATTTGTGGGGCAAAGTGGTTATAATGCCTCTGTTCACGTTCATTTTTTTATCATGAAAATCTGGTTAGACGGAAAATTGGTTGATTCGAGCGAGGCTACGGTTTCTGTTTTCGATCACGGTGTGCTTTACGGTGATGGCGTTTTTGAGGGTATCCGTTTCTACTCCGGCAAGGTGTTCCGCCTTGAGGAGCATATTGTGCGCCTTTTTGACTCCATGCGCTATCTGGCCATTGACAGCCCTTGGACCTTTGAGGAGGTATGTCAGGCCACCAAGGATACAGTGGCTGCCAATGGCATGGAGGACGGCTATATTCGCCTTGTCGTAACCCGCGGTAAGGGCGACTTGGGTCTCAACCCCCGTAATTGCCCTAAACCCAGCATGTTCATTATCGTGCAGAACATTGCTCTCTACCCCGCCGAGATGTACGAGAACGGTCTCAGCATGATTACCTCCACCTTCCGTCGTCCGAATCCCGATATCCTTTGCCCGCAGGTCAAGAGCCTGAACTACCTCAATGGTATTTCTGCCAAGATGGAGGCTGTGGCTCAGGGGGCCGGCGAGGCTCTCATGCTCAACCAGCGTGGTAATGTGGCTGAGTGCACAGGAGACAATATCTTCATTATTCGCAACGGTGTGGTGATGACACCCCCGCTGACCGAGGGTGCACTGGGCGGTATTACCCGTCATGCCGTGTTTGATATCTGCGAGGAACTCGGTATTCCCTGCATCGAGAAGGTGATGAACCGCTTCGATGTGCTGAGCGCCGATGAGTGCTTCCTGACCGGTACAGCCGCTGAGGTTATCGCTGCTACCTCTCTTGACGGTCGCAAGATCGGTACCGGTGTGGCCGGTCCCATCACCGGGCGCATTCTTGCACGCTTCCGCACTCTGGTGCGCGAGTAAGCTTGCAACATTTCATTTATCAGCGGCGGAGCAAGGAGCTCCGCCGCTTCAACTTTTACCCTGTTATGGAAACTCTTTACGAAGGAAAATTTTTGAATATGGTGCGCGAGGGGCGCTGGGAGTACTGTGAGCGCGTTCGTAACATACCCGCAGCCATGATTTTTGCCTGTACCCCCGAGGGGAAGGTGCTGTTGGTGGAGGAGTTCCGCCCTCCGATTGCTGCGCAGAGCATTTGTTTTCCCGCCGGGCTGGTAGGCGACGAAGGCCCCGAGAGCGCCATGCTTGCCGCCAAACGTGAGCTGCTCGAAGAAACCGGCTACGAAGCCGGCGAAATGCGCTATCTTTTCACCGGACCGTCATCTCCCGGCCTTACTTCCGAGATGGTGGCGTTCTATTTAGCTATGGGCTTGGTTCGAGTCAATGCCGGCGGTGGTGTGGAGGGTGAAAATATTACCGTGCATGAGGTGCCTCTGTCCGAGATAGATGGCTGGCTCGCAGAGCAGATGGCGGCTGGAAAGTCCATTGACCCTCGAGTTTATACCGGTCTGTATTTCCTGACCCGAGTCTGAAAATCCCGGTTCTGATAATCCATGAAAGCGCAATATTATGTTGTGTTGCCGGGTGGTACCCCGGCCGGTCCGTACTCTCTCGATTCGCTTAAGCTTATGGCTTTTCAGCGTAAGATAAGCAATAAGCATCTTTATTGCGAAGAAGGAATGACGGAGTGGCGCCCCATTACTGAGTTGGAGGTTTTTCCCAAGTTGCCTGCTGTGCCCTCGGCGCCTACAAGTAGCGTGCGTACGCTGAATACGCACATGGTGTCGTCTATTTTGCTGTTGATATTTTCGTGTATAGCCTGTTTACCCTGTTTCCCCTTTGCGTTGGTGGCGCTGATTCAGGCATGCCGAGCGGAGCAGGCAGGTGCAACAGATACGGCTACAGCTCTCCGGCTGGCTGACTCTGCCCGTTTCTGGGTAAATATCTGTTATGTGTTGGTAATTGTATGCTTGGTGCTGTTTTTTGCCTTTGTTGTATTGGGCGCCTAAAGAACAGCAGCCATCACGAACATACCGGCCATCACACCACCGATACTCAGGTGGTGGTGTCCCCATTTTTCAGCCATAGGCAGAAGTTCGTCAAAGGAGATGAACACCATGATGCCGGCCACCACCGCAAAAAGTATGCCCAGTAGAGTGGCGCTCAGGAAGGGGAGCAGCACGAGCATGCACACCAGTGCTCCCAGCGGTTCTGCCAAGCCGGTCAGCGTGCCGATCCAGAATGCCTTTTTACGGCTTCCTGTACCATAGAGCAGGGGGACCGCAACGGTGAGCCCTTCCGGAATGTTGTGAATGGCAACAGCCAGTGCTACAGACATGGCTATGCTCACATTATCGAATGCCGCCGCAACGGTGGCCATACCCTCCGGGAAATTGTGCACTCCTATCGCCACGGCAAACAGAAAAGCCGAACGCTTAACTTTATCACGGCCTGTCAGTGAGGTAGAACATTGAGCCTCATGCACTTCGTTTTCGGTGCGGAACTCGTGCGGGTTTTCGTCCTCGGGTATCAGTTTGTCGATGAGGGCTGCCAGCCCCATGCCTCCGAAGAAGGCTCCCAGCACAATCCATTTGTTGGCTGTACCTTCCCCCAGCTTTTCCATAGCCAATGGCATAAGCTCCATGAAGGAGATATAAACCATAACACCTGCACTCGCGCCCAGCGAGAACGTAAGCATCTTGGCATTGGTGCGCTTGAGGAACAGCGCTACTGCCGCGCCGATACCTGTGCACAGGCCTGCCAGCAGTGACAGGGCACCACCGATGAGGAGCTGCTCTTCCATACCGTTGAACATGCACATCTTGTACCCTATTCTGCTGGTTATGTCAACGAAAATAGACTTGTGTTCCACTTTGTGTGCTGTATAATCAAGACATGTTCGCAAAATGCTTTCTGTCTTTAGCTGTACTGTTGACCCCCTTTACCTACGCGATATGGGGCGAGGCGGAGGGTGAGCACTCGGTTCAGTATCTGGCTCGTGAGCTGCATGAGGATACGGGGGTGTTGCGACGTGGGCTTTGCCTGTTGCCACAGGAGCATGGATTGGTGAAATTGAATTGGTCTGATAAGGTTTCCGACGAGTTCGATGAAGACGCAGCTCCGGTGGTGCCGAAGGACTGTCGCCTGGCGCTGGTGACACAAAGTGCAAACTATGGTGCAGAGATACCCTTTCTTCTGGTAAACGATAAAGAACTGGTCCTGCTGACTCCGCATTTCACGGATAAAGTGACATACAAGCTGCAGAGCGAGAGTATGCCTGTAGCTCAGACTGTTACGGATACTCTGGTGGAGTATTTGAGCGGAGCAGAAAAATATGCTCGCAAAGTTCCGGCCGAAATGTGTGATTTTGTGCGATTGGCTGCGGTTCTCGAACCGGCGCTCATTTCTGCAGATTTGCTACATGTGTATATCGACGGGCAGTATCGCTATACCGTGCTGGGGTTGCCGGCTGAGCCTGCTGCCGAGAACCTGCCCATGGAGCGGCCGGTCGATTCATTTCGGCGTTGGTGGGCAGAACTGGTGAAATACGAAGGGGCGAGGGTGGATGCAGATTGGTTGGTTGAAAGCGTCATTCTGCCCCATTTTTGCCCTCAAAAAGCGAGAATACGCAGAATGGGCGTGACAAAGGCTCTGAGATAGAGTAGAATGGGGCATGCACTATACTCCTTATACACTTTATCCCGTGGGCGCTCTGAGCGCTCGTGCTGCCGCCCAGCCGCGTGAGGGCGTGCTTCTGCGCGGTGATAACGGCGGTTATGCCTGCCTGCAGTCCTGGCCTGAGCTGGGTGATTCTCCGCTTGAGTATGAGCTGGACGCTCTGCGCGACGGTACTCCGCTGCGCCTTGGTGAGCGTGCTCTGAAGTGCATTGAGCTCGATGGCGAGGCTCGTGCCAATGGTGTGAGTCTGTTCGAAGGCCTGACCATTCCCCGCAGCCATGCCACTCTTACCGTGAGTGCTACACCTTCTCAGGTTTACAACTTGCACCAGCGTGGTTTCCGCGTAGGTAAGATTAAGGTTGTACCCAAGTTGGCTGCTACCGTGGAGCGCTTGACCAACCTTGCCTCGATGGTTCCCGATTGGAAGTGGCGTGTAGACTTCAACTGTACCCTTTCCCTCGATGTTGCTCTTAAGTTCTGGGACATGCTGTCCGATGCCATGAAGGAGCGCATTGACTTTGTGGAGGACCCCTGCTACTATGATGTTGAGACATGGCAGGCTCTGCAGGATGCCGGTATGCCCCTGGGCTACGATACTCCCATGCAGGAGAGCGCTATTCCCGCCCGCACCAGCAAGCCCATGATGCGCCTGGTGAAGCCGGCTCGTCACCACAGCAACAGCGGTCTGCCTGTGTTCACAACATACCTCGACCACCCGCTGGGTCAGTGCTGGGCTGCTTACAATGCCGCTAAGTTCTACACCGGCAAGCCTGCTGAGGAAGTGCCCCTGTGTGGTCTTGTTACTCAGCACGTGTTCCGCCCCAATCCCTTCTCCGAGGAGCTGGGTATGGACGTGACACCTGAGTTCCACGCTCCCAAGGGAACCGGTCTGGGCTTCGATGCTCTGCTGAAGTCCCTGCCGTGGAAGAAGCTGTAATACTGCTCTGATTTTTATCACCGGGCCCGACCACATGTGCGGTCGGGCCTTTTGCTCTCACGAATATGCAGATTTTATTGGCAGCCTCTGCTTGGCTTTCTTCGCGTACGGCGCCGTTTATCATAGCGGTGGCGGCTCTTACTTTTGTTTTTCCCGGCATGTTCGAGTGGGTGCGAGGGGATGTGCAGACCTGCATATTGGGATTTATTATGCTTACTATGGGCATGACTCTCACGACGGATGATTTTCGGGTTCTGGCTCAACGACCGTTGGATATTTTCATCGGTTCTGTGGCTCAGTATACCATCATGCCACTGATTGCTTTTGCTCTGGTGTATTTCTTCAATCTTCCGAAGGGGATTGCGGCCGGTCTCATATTGGTGGGGTGCAGTCCCGGTGGGGTGTCGAGCAATATCATGAGCCTGCTGTGCAAAGGGGATGTTGCTTACTCTGTGGGCATGACAACGGCCTCTACCCTTCTGGCGCCGTTGATGACACCGCTTCTGGTGCTCTGGTTGGCCGGCGAGAGTATTGAGGTGGATGCCGTGGGCCTGTTCCGTAGTATTTTACTTGTTACCCTTCTGCCGGTAGGTGTCGGTACTTTATGTAACCGACTTTTCGGTCAATGCAAGGGGTTCCGCACGGCTTGTGCGCTCATGCCCGGGTTGGCTGTACTTGCTCTGGCCTGTATTGTGGGTGGCGTAACCTCGGCACACGGTGCTAAGTTTTTCGAAAGCGGGGCTTTGATTTTCCTGTGTATTTTCCTGCACAATGGTTTGGGCTACCTGCTGGGCTATGCCACCGGGGTGCTCACGCGCATGAATAAAGCCAAGCGTCGCACTCTGTCTATTGAGGTAGGTATGCAGAATGCCGGACTGGCTACTGTGCTGGCCGGGCGTCACTTTCCGCTACTGCCCGAGGCTGCTATTGCTGCAGCTATTTCCTGCGTATGGCACTCGATATCGGGTACCTTGATAGCGGCCTTATTCAGTTTCTTCGACAGACGAAAGGAAACTCGCTGAATTTACTCGGCAAGAACCTGTTCGTATAGATCAAAGAGTTTTCTTATCATTGTTTCTGCGCTCAGGTCTTCACGACAGCGCTCGTGGTCATAGGCACCCATGCGCAATGAGGTTTCTCCGGATTCCGTAATCTTAAGGATGGCTTCTGCCAGTGCGTCACTATTTTTTACGGGGATTATATAGCCGGATTTTTCGTGAATAATATATTGTTTGGCTCCGCATTCTGTGGTGACCACGCATGGTACTCCCATAACTCGTGCTTCTTTGACGATATTGGGACATGTGTCTGCAAGGGAAGGGTGTACCAAGCACCATACTGTGGACAGTTTTTCCTTTAACGCATCTCGATTGAGTCTGCCAAGCGGAATAATATTATGTGGCAGTTTTTCATATTGACCTTCCGCTATACCGGCCAGATAGAGGGTTATGTGGGAGAGCTCAGGGCGCGAGAAAGCTTCAATCGCACATGTTACGTTTTTCACCGGGGTGTCGGTTCCGGCAATCAGGCATGTGGGGGTGGGGGATAAGTGGCGAGAGCCATCGTAGAAAAGTTTATTTGCAGCGTAATCCCAGAGATGAGTCTTGGCTTGGGGCGCTAGTTCTTTGCTCCTTTCAATACCCCATTGAGATTCGCAGGTAATGTGGGAATAGGACTGCATGGTTGCAGGTTCAAACTTGCTCTGTCGCACTTGGAATGCCGGCATCTCGGAACGTTGGCAATATGCTGTCAGTATACCCTGCATGGAAAGTATTTTACTGCCTTTGAAGCTCTTACCGGCGAGCGCATAGAATGTTTCCGTGCCCCAAGCGTGTACCAAATCGGGCTTTATACGTTTGAGTTCTCGACCAATCAGAAAACGCTCTCTCAAATAGTGGGTGCGTTGGGCAAGAGTCAGGCTGTACGCGGGGAGCAAATGAAAGAACTGGTGGTTGCTCTCTACAACTTTTGCTTTGCGAATATATTTTCCCATGACGACCCAGTGAATTTCATAGCGATTGGCCATTGTTGCCAATGCTTCATAAAGTGAGACTAACCAAACGGCATAGTGACCACCGGGCGATTGTAGAGTGGGGTCAACAATCCATGCCGGAAAGTTACCCAGTATAGCAATTTTCTTTTTGGTTGTCATGGGAAAATGAAAAGCCCCCGATTCATCGAATCGGGGGCTTGAATTGAGATGATTACTTGTTGTTTACGCGAGAGAACTGCTTGAGACGCAGACCGTTGAGGTGAATGAAGCCGCTGGCATCATCCTGGTTGTAATCCTCATCGGTGTAGTCGCCTTCCATTGTGGCAATCTCGTAGCTGTAGAGGGAGTTCGGGCTCTTGCGACCGGCGTACATGACATTGCCCTTGTAGAGCTTGAGGCGCACCTCGCCGTTTACAGTCTCCTGAGTCTTGGTAACGAGAGCCTGAATGGCCTCGCGCTCGGGAGCGAACCAGAAACCGTTGTACACCATAGCGGCGTAGTCGGGAATGAGGGAGTCGCGCACCTTCTGAGCCTCGCGATCCATGGTGATGGTCTCGATGTCGCGGTGAGCAGCCAGCAGGATGGTACCACCGGGGGTCTCATAAATACCGCGGCTCTTCATGCCTACGAAGCGGTTCTCGATGATGTCCACACGACCGATACCGTGCTTGCCACCCAAGAAGTTGAGCACGAGCATGACGCCCAGCGGGTCGAGCAGGGTGTAGCCATCCTTCTCGCCAATGGCCTTGGTGCCCACTGTTTCCATGATTTCAGCCAGACCTTCTGTCTGCAGGCCGACGATGTTACCCTTCTCGAACAGGCACTGCAGGTACTGCGGAGCGTCGGGGGCATCCTCGGGAGCGGTGGAGAGCAGGTACATGCCACGGTCCTCTTCCTTGGTGGCGTCGTACCAAGTGTCTTCCAGAATACCGGCCTCGTAGGAAATGTGAAGGAGGTTGCGGTCCATGGAGTAGGGTTTCTTCATGCTCTGGCGAATCGGAATGCCGTGAGACTCGGCGTACTGAATAAGCTCGCTACGGCCGGGGAACTGGTCACGCCACTCCTTCATGCGCCAAGGGGCAATCACCTGCAGCTGGGGAGCCAGGGCATTGATGGAAAGCTCGAAACGAACCTGGTCGTTACCCTTGCCGGTAGCACCGTGGGCAATCGCGTCGGCGCCTTCGGCGATAGCCACGTCAACCATGGCCTTGGAAATGCAGGGGCGAGCGATGGAGGTGCCCAGCAGGTAGCGGCCTTCATACACCGCATTGGCCTGGAACATGGGGAAAATGTAGTTGGCTGCGAAGTCAGCCTTCAGGTCGCCGATAATGCACTTGGAGGCACCTGTGGCAAGAGCCTTCTCCTCCAAGCCATCAAGCTCTTCAGCCTGGCCTACATCGGCGCAGTAGGCAATGATTTCTGCGTTGTACTTCTCCTTGAGCCACACCAGAAGGACTGATGTGTCAAGGCCACCGGAGTATGCAAGAACGATCTTCATGTTAACAGGGTACACGGCGGTTTACCGCGCACGCGTGTATTATACGCCATTTGTACCCGTTAGAAAAGCAAAATGTGTTGCAGTATGAGCTTTTCTAGCGATTTTACTGGAGCGGTTGGGGCGTTGTTGTTTTGTCGGCGGAAGAACTACCGGGTAAGTTGGGCATAACTTGGCGCAGCTGTCGTGCCGTATCGGGGGAAATCTGCTCCACGGTTTCGAGCGCCCCGGGAATCCGCAGCAGGGAGAACGCCGTCACCTGCATCATGACGTAAATGAGGATAGCAGACATGATGTAGTGCAGAACTCCTGTCTTACGCAGTTGAATGGGCAGGGTCATGCTCTGGGCATCCCACATGGTCAGACCGCGGCGGGTAAGCATGAAATAGGAAATGCACATTGTAACCATGCAGATGGGGAACAGATAACAACCCATGCCGATAAGATTGACGGAAAGACTGCGGAAGAATGCTCTGCCGAAGCGCATGCGCTGTCCTGTGCCGATTGTGCTCACGGTTATCCCCATAATAGCCTTGCCGGGGGTGGTTCCTTTGCGCCAGAGCATCAGGGCTTCCAGAAAAATCATCGGCAGCCAGAAGAGTGGCATGATAATATCGCTGTAGCTGATGCCGGTAAGGCTCAACAGTCCCATGGCGATGGCTGCATACAGACTGCTGTCCACAAGTCGGGCCGCCAGTCTGGACCACGGTGCCGGCAGGCTGACAGGGCCGACTATGCCATTCTTGGGGACTTCGGCAATGGTGATATCAATACCGGGGGCCGAGGCTGTTGTCGTGGGCTGTTGCGGGGGAACAGGTGCTTGTGTGGGGGCTGACACTTGGGGTGGCAGAGGGGGGAGGTTGGCCGACTCCGGGGCGGGCGTTTTGCTTTTATCTTTTAATTCGCCCAGAAAATCGACCAGAGCAGGCAACTCTTTGAGCGGTGCCCAGTTGCTGCACCCGGCGTGCCAACCCGGTGTGTCGGGGGTAAGCTCGCCCATTTGCACCAGAGCGATGACGTCCGGCACAGTGGCGGGACCTCGGCGCTGTTTATCCTTAATCCAGTAGATATCCATACGTTGGGAGTTGGTGAAAATCAGTTGGAGCGCAGAGCCTTGGCCGGGTCCTGACGGGAGACGATGAAGGCCGGTATGATAGAGGCAATGACGACCATGATAAATGCCATGAGTGCTTGTTTGGCGAATGTAGCGGGGTCGTACTCAGCGGGGATGGTGATGCCGTGAGCCTCCATCGGGAAGGGGTCCATGCCAATGCTGGCCAGAGCTGCCTGAATCTCAAATCGATAGTAAAGAACCAGCAGGGCCAGAAGAATGCCCAACATGGAGCCGGCCAGGCCGATGATGACGCCCTGCCATGCAAATATGCCCATGATTTTGCCGGGCGTGGCGCCCAGTGCCTGCAATACTGCAATCTCGCGTTTGCGCTGAATGGACATGGTGAACATAACTGCCATGATGCAGAAACTCGCAATCAAGTTGATGGCAGAAAGTACAAAGTTCATCATAATACGCTCATTGGCAATGAGCTTATGCCATTGCTCGAAGGCTGAAGTCCAAGGGGTGATGAACCAGTGTGCGCCAAGAGGAAGCTCGTCGGTCGAGGCGGTATTGTCGGGCAGTATGCTCTCCATCCGCTGCAGAATGTCGCCGGGTTCATGGGCGTTCTGCAGGCGCACACACAGGCCCATGACATTGCCGGCGGCTTCGTTCGAGTAGCCCACGACTTCTTGTGCTATACTGAGCGGCATGTAGACGTTCGGGCCGTCCATGTTCTCCGGTGCTTGGTAGATGCCCACAACTCGCAAATCAACAGGCATGACCATTTCATTGATGCTCTTCACGGCTTTACCGTCTTCGCGGTCGCGGTCAAGTTCAGCAATGCCGTTTGCCGTGCTTTGCCAGAGTTCTTTTTCCTCAGCCGTGAAGGGGACTCCGCCGGTGTGACTGACCGCCAGTTTATAAAGAGTACCACAGGCATCAATCTCGCTCTGACGCATCTTCTTGTGATCGTAGCCACGAATGGTATTGATGATGCTCTCGAGCTTTGCCAACTCTACGATTTCACCACCGTTAGCCGGGGTGGCTCCGTCGAACAGGCCGCGAATGTTCTTCATGAACTGCTCATCGCTCTGGGTGATGAGCGGGTTCTGAATCATAGCGTAAATGGCGGCAACTTCGTCGATACTGCCAACCGGGGTGAGGTGCAATTCGTCACCCAGTTGCAGACCGAGGGATGTAGCAGTCTTACGGGAAATCACGCACTCGGTGTCAAAGCCCTCGCCGAAGTCAAATGTGCCCTCCTTGAGCATGGGGAGCAGGGGGGCAAGCTGCGCTTGGTTGTGGGGTTGCAGTGCTGCAAATTGTGCCATGATACGACCGGCCGAGCTCTGCGCAAATGCCTGACCCTCGAGTTGGGGGTACGCACTGGCTACATTGGGCATGGCCTGCAACTGTTCGACAAGCTGTTCCCAATCGGTGCGTTCTTGGCTGAGCGCAATACGCTTCAGGCCATCTGACTGGGCAATGACATAGTGCGGGGTGAAGGCCAGCACGCGTTCCTCCATCTCTTTCTGCAAACCGCCCATGACTGAGAGTACCACGATAAGTACCATGACACCCAGTGACACACCTATCAGGCAGATAAGCGTGATGACAGAAAAAAGGGTGCGAAGCGGGTTCAGGTATCGGAGGGCCAGCATCAGGCTCAGATTGCGTCTCAGTATTTTCATGCTCGCGCACAGTATCTCTCATATTCCCTTTTCTTGCAAGCTCAAATACTGCTCCCTATGCCATGCTGACGCATTAAACCCTTGCGTGGGTACACGCGGACGTGTAAGATGAGGTCAATGGACGAGAAATTGATTATTATCGGAACGGGGCCTGCCGGTTACACGGCAGCCATCTACGCAGCCCGCGCAGACTTGAACCCGCTGGTGTTCACCGGCGAGCAGCTCGGCGGTCAGCTCACAACCACGACAGAGGTCGAGAACTTTCCCGGTTTTCCTGAGGGGATTATGGGGCCTGACCTTATGTTCAACATGAGCCAGCAGGCAGAAAAACACGGTGCTCGCTACGCCTACGAGAACGTGATTTCTGTCACGAAAGAGGCTTGCAGCGATCTGTTCGTGGTGACAACCTCCGGCGGTGCGTACAAGGCAAAGGCTGTTATCGTGGCAACGGGTGCTACAGCCCGCTATCTCGGTGTTGAGGGTGAGAAAGCTCTGATCGGTCACGGCCTGACCGCTTGCGCTACCTGCGACGGTGCTTTCTACCGCGATGTGCCCGTCTGCGTGGTCGGCGGTGGCGACAGTGCCTGTGAAGAGGCTTCTTTCCTCACCCGCTTTGCCTCCAAGGTGTATCTTATTCACCGCCGTGATCAGCTGCGCGCCAGCAAGGCCATGCAGCAGCCCGTGCTGTCCAACCCCAAAATCGAACCGGTTTGCAATAGCACCATCGCTGCCTACTGCACAGATGAGGCCGGTGAAGTCTGCGGTGTAACGCTGAAAGATACCGTGACCGGCGAGGAACGCCCTCTTGAGGTAAAATGCGTGTTCATGGCCATCGGTCATACCCCCAACAGCAAGTTCCTCGGTGATTTGGTGGATGTGGATGCCGCCGGCTTCATTATTCGCCCCACCGGTGGAGCCTCGACCAAGACCCCCGGTCTGTTTGCTGCCGGTGACGTGGCTGACCCTGTATACCGTCAGGCTATTTCTGCTGCAGGTATGGGATGCTGGGCTGCTATCGAGGCCGAGCGCTATCTGCTTGAACAGGAGTAAATCCAACTCATTCACTGAATATGAAAGCGGTTATTCTGACCATTGCTACGCTGGCCGGTGGTTTGCTGTTGAGTGCATGTCAGTCCCCTGAAATGGCTCTCGCAGAGGCTGCGTCGTACACGGCTGCCGGTAATCATGCCGCAGCTTTCCCCCTGTACCGTCAGGCGGCGGAGGCCGGTTCTCCGGAGGCTCAGTTGGCACTCGGCAAGTGCTACGATTTCGGTCGTGGTGTAGCAGCCAATCCTGCAGAGGCTGTGCGCTGGTATTCCCTCGCTGCCGAAGCCGGCAATGCTGATGCTCAGGATAACTTAGCTACCTGTTATGCGGAAGGCTATGGCGTGAGCAAGGACCTCGCCAAAGCCTTCCGCTGGTACAGCGCATCGGCTGCTCAGGGAAATGCCTTTGCCTATAACAATCTCGGCCTTTGCTACCGCAATGGTGAAGGGGTGCCGGTCGATCATTCCAAAGCTACCGAATGTTTCATGCAATCTGCTATGTTGGGAAATGCCAATGGGCAGTACAACCTCGGCCGTAGTTATTTCCATGGTCTCGGGGTGCCCGCTGATATGGATGAAGCCCGTATGTGGATTGGACGCGCCGCTGCTCAGGGGCATCAGAATGCTGCCGCTTTCATGAAAGATAATAACTGGGAGTAACTTCTTACCTTGATCTGAAGAATGAATTCACAACAGGGTAAGAAGACTCCGTGGGCTTCGTTCTGGAGCCTGAGTTTTATTCAATCCATGAACTCCCTCAATGAAAAGGGGGTACAGTTCATGCTTATTGCGCTGGGGATATGGATGATGAAGGATTTGCAATACCCGCTTTCCGTCCTCATCGTATTGCCGTTTGTCTTGTTCTCCCCCTTGGCCGGCTGGTTGGCTGACCGATATTGCAAAACACGGCTTTTGCAGGCCATGGTTTTGTTGCAGGTGGTGGTGCTGGCCGGTATGACGGTTGGGCTTTTCATGCATAATCTGTGGGTGACGGTGGGCTTCTTCACTGTATTCTGTGTGCAGGCTATGTTTTTCAGCCCGGCCAAAAAGGGTCTGGTGAAGGATATTGTCGGTTCCGAGAATATTGGCTTTGCCAGTGGCATACTGGAAATCACCTCGATGCTGGCGCTGCTGCTCGGTCAGATTGGTGCTCTTTTTATCGTGTACAGTCTGCTCAGGAAGTGGGGCCCGGATTCCGGGTGGGAGGCCGCTGCCTGGCCCTGTGCCGTGTGTATGTGCGGCGCTGTTCTGGTATTTATTCTGAGCTTGTTCATACCGCGATTTAAGCCGGAAAGTCGCCGCGAGTTTAAGTGGAGCTTGTTGTGGGAGCATTTCTCGCAGCTGCGCATGCTTTGGCGTGTACCTGTTTTGCGTAATAGTGAGATAGGTATCGGCTATTTCTGGTTCATAGCGGGTACGATGATGCTTATTGCACTGCAGATGGCTGCAGAGGCTAATCCTGTCGCTTCCTCGGAGGATTTCATGCAGGTTCTGGGGCAGCAGAAGGATTCTGCCCTGTTGATGGCTTGGATCAGTGGTGGCTCCATTCTGGGTGGCGTAACTGCCTCTATCATTTGCGCACGCCGTATACGTACTCAGGTTGCCACTTTCGGTGGTGTGGGTATGACCATCGGGTGTGTGCTGTTGGCCTTGGTTCCGTACGGTACCCCGCTGTTCTTTGTTTCGTTGGCTATTACCGGCTTTGTGGCTGCCGGGTACCTGGTCCCCCTCAATGCTTTGTTGCAGGACCGAGCCGACAATGACAAGCGTGGCGATGTGATTGCTGCGGGAAATCTGGTGGATTGTTTTCTGGGTATCATGTCTGTGGTGGTGCAGGCCGGTATGCGATATGCCGGTATCAATCCGCAGCTACAGTGTGGGCTATTGGCTGTCACCAGCGCAGCGGTTGCCGTATTCATATACAGGAGCATGCGCTCCATCTCGTAAAATTTATTCTCTGTATGTTAAGGCGTAATCCGATTTATTCATCTCTCTGCCTGTCGCTCTCGGGCGCGCTGGTGCTGTGCCTGTGCGGGTGCAGCATAGAGCAGCGACTGTCTGCGCTCTCTACCAAAATTGAGGCCAGCTTTGCAGATGCCCGGGAATGGGATCAGTTGCCCATCAAAACCATTTCCTGGCAGCAGGCCATGTCCATGGTGCAGCAGAATAATATCGAACTGAAAAAACTCAGTTCGGCTATCGACAGGTATGAACGTCAGGGGTTGAGTATTTACACGGATATGATTCCCGGCCTTTCCTACTATGGTTATTTGACCAAGTCCATCGGTGATTTGAGCGGAATGGCGACAGATGACTTGAATTCCAATGTCAATATCACTTTCAATTTGCCCACTATCACCAATATCCCCTACAGAGTGTATTCGGCAAGAGCCAGTACATTTGCTGCCATGAAGAGCAGGGAGCTGAGAGAGCGCGAGTTGACTTCTAAACTCTACTCTGCCGTGCGCAGCCGTGAATTGGAGCTTAAAAAACGTCAGTTGGCTAATCTCAAACCGGACGTTACAGAGAAGGAGCGTATGCTTGCCGAGAGCTCTCAACGGCTTACCGATGCATCACATTGGAAAAACGTAGCAGACATCCTCGGCGATTATTCTGCGCGCTGGAATATTCTGCCAGAATCGATGCCCCGAGTGAAGTGGAACCGCTATCTGCCCCGATTCTCCAAATTATCCGAGCTTTCCATCGCTCGTTTTGCGATTCGCTTGGAGCAGGCCCGATTGAGTCAATACGGTGTTGCGTTGCAATACCTGCCTACCATCAGTACCAATCTATACAGCCCCTCTCTGTTTTCTTCCTCCGGCGGTACGTATGAGGGCGCTTTCCTGAACGGGGAAGATACCAAATTGAATCTGAACCTCAGCTATACGCTCGATACTCGTCTTTCCAATTGGAATCAGTATTTGGATCGCAAAGCTGATTATGAAAATACCTGTCGCGAGGTGCATGCCTCCATCATGGACCACAAGCATAAGCTCATGCAGTTCAAAACCAGTATGCAGGACTACCTCAGCTGGCGCAGCTATATGAATAAGCGTATTGAATATCTGGAGGAGTCACAACCCGAAACTGCCGAGGCTCAAATCGAGAGAGATGCCACCGTGTTGGATATGAGGATGGAACTTCTCAGTCAGGAATCGAAGGCAATTGAGAGTGAGACTGCTGTTATTTTGGAATACGGTTTAGAACCTTAACGCTTTTCCTTTTTTTCTGCTACAGGTTTGTAATTCTGAGGCCCTTTCTGCGATGATGCGGAGGGGGCCTCACCTTTCAGATTGCGATCCAGACCGAACTTCCAATTCAAATCGTCAATCTCACCGAATATGAGGATGTCAATCATGAAGTCGGAAAGGAAGGTAATGGGGGAAAGTATGACCGTGGGCAGGCTGGTAATCTTGGGCCACAGATTGCCCTCGATATAGAGGGTTTCCAAATCAATGTCCAGTTTCATATCGACATCGAGATTGTAGCCCTTGGCCTTCATGTCGTAAGCCTTCAATTTGCCGTCTGCAATGACGAACCTGGCAAAGGCATCCTGAATATCGTAGGCGAAAATATGGTTGTAGCCCGGTATGATTTTTGCCTTGTTGCCAATGCTGCTGATTATATTCCCGGTACCGGAAAACACCTTTGAGATGTAGCCTTTATTGTTCTCTATAGTATTGTTTTTTGCAGCGCTTTCGAGCATCAGCAACTTGGAAGGCAGGTCTGACACCAAATCGCCGATCGGTTGGAACAGGGTAAAGCCCATCAAATCGCCATTCTCAACGTGTACCTCGCCGTAACCTTGAATGTCACTCAAATCCGGAGAGGGGGAGCGGAAGCGCAAATACCCATTGCAGAGGGCAGGGGCGAACTCTGTGTTGTACGATGCCAGAATACTCTTCAGGTTCATGTTGCGCGCATTGATGATGCCGTCAAATGATGTACGCTTGCCACTGAACCCTATTTTGACCACGGCATCGAGCACACCTTCCCAGCTGGCTGCATTCATCTTGTCCAGTAGAACGTAGTCGTCTGTCAGGTGTATAAACCCACTGAAATTATGCAGCGGAATGGTGGTGGCCAAGAAGCGGAACCCGCATTTGGTTGCGCTCTCTACTCGGATTGCGCCGCTCATGGGGCGCTTGCAGTCAGAGTATATCGGGAATACGCAGCTCTTTGTTTCGATGTCTGCCGGGTGGGGCATAACAATATCCCCCAAAAACTCGTGCAGCGGGGCGTAGAACATGCCGAGAGAATACGAGGGATATACTCTGCCTCGAACGTTGACCAGCTCCACAAAGCTGTTCTCAACATCAATAATGACGGCGTCTCCCAGCAAGGTCGTTGTTTTATAGCGCTTGCGAATATCTGCAATTTGCTGAGGTGTATAACCGAGAGCTGTGAAATCCTGTCGACTTAACCACTCGGAATTGTTATAATTCATGGTTATGTCGCCAATGGTTACGACGCATTCATCCTTCGTGGGCTTGCCGTCTTTCAATACATCGTAACGGACTTTCGTTCTCACGTAGCATGTGGCATGCTCTGCAAGAGTGTAGGGATTTTTGCCCAAGTCGGTACGTACTTTTTCATTCCCGTTGGCATCTTCCTCAATAACAGCAAGCTGGTAATCTACATTCACCAATTCTGCATTACAGTAGGTATCGACACTCAGGCCATTGGAGTAATCAACCGTTACGTCAATACCGGTAACAATATTGCGGCTGTTATCGCGGAAGCGGAAATCACGGATAATCGCGTGTGCTGTCTGCGAGTCAATGAGCCTGTCTATCACGTCGGCTCTGATAGTGTTGCTGCCGGTAACATGCAGCTTGCCCTGAGTGCAGCCCTTGGCGTGACCGGTGAACTCATTGCTGCCATGGGTGACGTGTAAATCTGCATCGTAAACATAGCCTTCGCTCTCTGCCGGATTCATGGCAATATCGGCAGTCAGGCCTATGTTCACTTCTTCTCCGGCAAAGGCCTTTATCTTGAACGGTCTGCGAACCAGTTCCGGTATATTGAGTTTGATTTTGACGTCTTCGGCCTGGCCTGTTTCGGTGTTACATATCAGGCTGGCTGTTGCGGCCAGAGTTTTGGGCAAGCGGATTTGAGGAATGTCAATTTTGAAATGTTCCAGTATTCCTTCGAAGGAGCTGGGGAGCGCCTGTAATTCTACGTTGTCGACGACGAGTCTGCTCGGATTGGTCCAATCCACATTGGCCACCAGTGTATTTTTTGCTGCATCGGTTCCCTCTGACGAAGGGATGAACAATGCCAAATTGATTTTGCCGGTACGCCCCTCGGCAACGCTGATTTCGCTATTCAGGTTGCCCATACGTCGCCCCTCATAGGTAATTTCACCCACCGAGGCGGTTAAGTCAGCACCGGCAAACATGTGAACAGGGGGGGCTGCCGGTAAGGTCAATTCTTTTATCTGCGCGATATTAAGCTCAATCTGCCCCAGCTGAATATCACCGTGAGTAAGGGCCGCCGCCGAGAAATCTGCGCTGAGCTCCTCGATGGTCAGCAGGTTGTCTTTGAATCTGAGCCCGCTGATGGAGGTCTGTACATCGGCATTACTGATGCTGAGACCTGCGATGGAGAGTTGTGAAAGACTGTGAGATGCCGCCGGTGTGAATGTCAGGCTGCCGATATTCAGAATATCATCCGCGTAGGATATCTGCTCAGCCTCAATCTTGACTGCGGGCTTGTGCACGTTGCAGTCAGCGGCTGTGACTTCATCGGCGGTGAGGGTTATAGCAAGTTTTTCTGCTCCGGTGGGCATTTTGCGCTCTGTCTGAGTCAGCCCGGCGAGTTTAAGGTGCACGGTGGGGGCAATCAGCTCAATACCCTCGGTTTTCAGGTTGTTGAGTGAGAGTTCAATATCGAGATTATGAACATTGGGGGTGAAGTGCTGCCATTCTTTATTGCCGGCTTTGAAATCCGGGGTGGTCAGAGTTGCTGCAGCATGGAGTTTCAGTCTTTCGCCAACCGTGTATTGCTCCGGTATGGATATCGGCTCCGGGGTAAACTCATTTACAAGGGCAAGCGTTTGCTCAATGTGGAGGTCTGCGTTCAACTCAGCAGTACCTATGCCATTGTTGGCCGCAGCATTCAGACTGAGGTGGTTATTGCCGAAGTTTAACTCTAAGTGATTGAGATTGAAGTTGCCATCATTATAATAGAATGCCAGCTTCAATTGGTCAATGGTATGATTGCCAATCAGAAGTTGTTTCTGTACAACTTCACCGTTCAGTCGAATTTTGCTGGGGGCATAATCATCGCCGAATGTTACGGCTCCGCTCAGAGTAATGTGTGGTGCATGCTCTGCTTTGTGGGTAATCTTCTTCAGCATCCCGGCATCTTCGCCAAGAGCCTGTCTGAGCATGGGAATGAGAGAGGTATCGCTCTCGAAGTTGAAACCAAGTTCTCGGCTTTGCTGGGCAAACGCTGCTTGCAGAGACACCGTTGAGGGAGGGTCGATGGTGTCAAATGCCAGGTTATTGATAGTTATCGTATCGTCCTTGTAGGAGAGATTCAGCCGAGTATTGCGGATGTGAAAAATATCGAAATCGTATTTGGGGATTTCACCGTTTATGGTGGCAGTCAATTTATCCCGGTAAATTAAATCGAGACGAATTTCCGGTGCTTCCTGCGCTGCCCACTTCTGACTTTCGATAATCTGATAGGCCTTGTTTGTATAGGGTGCAATTTGCTCCAGAATATCGGTAATAACGATACTCTGCGATTCCTGCTGCTCGCCGGGCGCTGCAGGGGAGGTAAGGAGTCGATTATAATCGGTGATTTCGCCACTCAGTCGAATCACAATACCGTGAAGATGCAGCACTGCAGTGCTGATGTCGAGATTCCCGCTGCTGTCGGTATGAACCGTTAGGTTGATGTTACTGAGCTTGAGCTTGGCATCGGGGGTGTCTGTTACCGGTATGTCAGCACGGGCATTTTTCAGTTCAAGAAGACCGAGGGCAAGTTTACCCCTGAATAGATCAGAAAAACTCAGCCCGACCGTTGCTGCTTTGATTTCGACCAGAGCTTCAGGTGCATCTTTCTCGGGGTAAAGAACAACTTTATCTGCTCGGACTGCAAGACCTCGGGATGGCTCGAGGTGCAGGGAGTCGAGTTTCAGATATATACCCTCGCTTGCAGCGGCATTCTCGATTTTCCTCAGTAGGACATCCGGCAAGCCTACGGACGATAACCAAGCGAGGGTAATACACAAAAACAGAAAACCCACCAGCGTGATGGTCGGTATGTGGTTTCCAACGCGTCTGATGGTGAGTTTTCCTTTCACGTTTTAACTACCAGTGTGTAAGAAATTAGATTTCGGGGTCATATTCGCCCTCAGGCAGGGGCGGAGCTTTCGGTAAATTCTTGTCGATGTCGTCCAGCAGATTTACAAGGTCTACCCCCCTCTGAGCCGAGTTGTCGTGCTTGAAGGTGAGCTTAGGCGTATTGCGAAGGATGACTCGCTTGCTGACGGCCTTCTGAATGGCCCCGCGGTTGCGGGTAAGCTTTTCGATAACCTGAGCGGGGGCCATGCGACCCACTACACCTACCCACACGCGCCCCTCCTTCAGGTCTTCAGTAATATCGACCTGAAGGATGGAGACGATGGTGCCGTTCCACTCGAACTCTTTCTGAATGAAAGAGCCGATTTCGCGTTTCATCAACTCGTTAACTTTATCGAGGCGACGGGTGGCCATAATTTACAGGGTCTGCTTAATCTTCTCGAGCGTGTAACATTCGATTACATCGCCCTCTTCGTAGTCGTTGTAGTCTGCCAAGCGGATACCACATTCGAGGCCGGCCTTGACTTCTTCCACTTCGTCCTGGAATCGGCGAAGGGTAGACATCTTGCCGTCGAACACCACCTGACCATCGCGCAGTACACGGGCTTCGGCTGTGCGCAGCATTTTGCCGTCCGATACATAAGACCCGGCTGCGCGGCCTTTGTTCAACTTGAACACCTGCTTAATTTCGGCATGACCCAAAATTGTTTCGCGGGTTTCGGGCTCAAGCAAGCCGAGCATAGCGTCCTTCACCTGGTCAATCAACTCGTAGACAATGGAGTAAATCTTAACCTGCACGCCTTCACGCTTAACAGCCTTCACAGCGTTGCTCTCTACCTTCACGTTGAAGCCGAGAATAACGGCATCGGACGAGGAGGCGAGCAGAATATCGCTCTCGGAGATGGGACCGGCGGCAGCGCCGATGAACTGACATTCAACCTTGTCGCTCTCGATGTCGAGAATGGCCTTCTTAATGGCCTCGACAGAGCCCTGAACGTCACCCTTCAGATAGAGTTTCAGCACGGCCTTCTGGCTGCCGTCGCCCATCATAGCCAGAATGTCTTCCATGCGGGAACGGCGCGGGGCACTCAGACGCTGCTGGCGCAGCTCCTCCTGGCGCTCTTCTGCCAGCTTGCGGGCCTCTCGCTCGTTCTTCATTTCCACGAGCTCATCGCCCACGTTCGGGGTCTGCAGGAATCCCGATACCTCGGCAGGCATACCGGGAGTTACCTTTTTGATGGATTTACCCTGGTCGTTGAAGAGGGTCTTAATCTTACCGGAGTAGGGGCCGCAGATGAAGGGCATGCCGACTTTGAGCGTACCGCTCTGTACGATAACGGTGGCGGAGCTGCCCTTACCCTGTTCCATACGAGCCTCGATGATGGAGGCGCGACAGTTGGCGCGGGGATTGGCCTTCAGCTCGAGAACTTCTGCCTGCAGGCAGAGCAGGTCGAGCAGGTCATCGATACCGGCACCGGTGTGGGCAGATACGTCCACACACTCGATTTCACCACCGAAATCAGTGGGCATAAGCCCTTCCTCCATGAGCTGAGTGCGTACTCGGAGCGGGTCTGCTGCGGGCAGGTCGCACTTGTTCACGGCTACGATGATGGTCTTGCCGGCAGCCTTGGCGTGGGTAATGGCCTCGCGGGTCTGGGGCATAATGCCGTCATTAGCGGCTACTACCAGTACCACAATATCCGTTACGTCGGCGCCACGAGCGCGCATCTCGGTGAAGATTGCGTGACCGGGAGTGTCGATGAAAGTAAGGACGTTACCGCCGTGGTCGACAGTGTAAGCACCGATGTGCTGGGTGATGCCACCGGCCTCGCCGGCTACAACCTTTGTACGGCGAATGTAGTCGAGCAGGGAGGTCTTGCCGTGGTCAACGTGACCCATCACGGTGATGATGGGGATGCGAACCTTCAGAAGGTCTTCGGGTTCCTCCTCGACTGCTACGGGTTCGGGTTCCTTCACAACCTCCACCGGGGCCTTCACGCCGGCGCCCTTTTCACGCTTGACTCGCTCGAAGGCAAAACCGTGCTTCTCGCAAAGTGCGGCAACCTGATCGCTGTCGAGTGTGGTTGCAGGGTTGGCGAATACACCCATGGGCAGAAGATCTGCAATGAGTTTGAAGGGTTTCATGTTCATCTGTGCAGCCAGTTCTGCTACAGATACCGGGGGTTTTACGTTGATGAGTTTCTCGCCTGCAGCTGCTGCCGGAGCGGGTGCTGCCGCGGCAGGGGCGGGTTTGGGCTCAGGCTTGGGGGCGGGAGCCGGTGCAGGTTTGGGGGCCGGTGTATTGACAGGAGCCTGCTGCTTGGGGGCTGCCGGCTTCTTCTTAGTGGGGCTCAACAAATCGAGAGCAGCTTTGCGTGCAGGGCGGGGGGATTCACTGCGAGCAGGTGCCTGAGCCGGAGCCTGCGTGCTCTTGGCTGCAGGCTTGGCGGGGGCTGATTTCTTCTTTTTGGTGCCACCAAGCAAATCGAGCACCTCAGGTTTCTTGTTGTTCTTTTCAGACATGTGTACGATGAAAATATTGTTTGCTGTGAGGGATTGCTCCTCCTCTACGCTTATGCCAATCAGGCGTTCTTGGCTTTATCTACGATGGAGAAAGCCTGCTCTTCACTGATTCCCAGTGCATCCACCAAATCTTCGGGCTGCACGTAGCTGGCAATACCCTGCACGGTGGTGAAACCTGCTGCAATCATGCTTGCGGCAAGCTCGGGACTTACGCCCAGTACGTTTGTCAGCTCACCGGCACCTTCGTTGGCTATGCTCTTGGCGCGAGCAGAATTGTCGTAGGGCTCAATACGTACCTCCCAGCGGTCGTTGGGGGAAGAAATGAGGCGAGCTGTCAGGCGCACGTTCTGCCCCTTGCGGCCCTTGGCCTTGGCTGCAGCCTTGTCGTCTGCCACGTAAACAGTCACGAGACGATGAGCGTCATCGACATCGATGCGAACCGGATCAATGGGAGCCAGAGATTCCTGAACCATGGCGGCCTTGTCTTCCGAGTACTCCAGAATGTCAACCTTCTCGCGGTTCAGTTCGTTGACTACGTTCTTCACACGGGCACCACGCATACCTACGCAGGCGCCGATGGGGTCGATGTTGGGGTCGTCGCTCTTTACGACCATCTTGGTGCGATAACCGGCTTCGCGAACAATGTTGACAATCTCAACCGTGTGATCGTAGATCTCCATCACTTCGCTCTCAAACAGACGGCGTACCAGATTGGGGTGGCTGCGGGAGAGAATAAGCTCATTGCCGCGAACACCGTCGCGAACTTCCACAACGTAGAATCGCATCTTATCGCCGGCAGAGTACTCTTCGCCGGGAATACGCTGGCGCTGCGGCACCAGACCTTCGAACTTATCGACCTCCACAATCACATCACCCTTATCGTAGCGACGCACGGTACCGGTAACCAGTTCACCGATGCGATCTTTGAAGGCATCTGCCAGCATTTCCTGCTCAGCCTTGCGAATACGCTGCTGCATGGTCTGGCGGGCTGTCTGAACAGCGATTCGGCCGAAATCCTTGGGGGTGATATTCATGCTGATTCGCTGACCGATGGCTACGGTCTTGCCACTGCGGGCTGCCATGGCTTCAGCCTCCGAGAGCTTAACCTCGTTGAACGGGTCAGTGAAGTCCTCGTCTGCTACAATCTCCATGCGAGCCTTAATCTTCACGCTGTTTTTCTGCGGGTCGATTACGGCCTTGAGGTGTCGAATACGGTCTGCACCGTCTACCATTTTGGAGTAAGCGGTGATGAAAGAAGCTTCAAGAGCCTGCAGTACACGTTCACGAGTGAGGTCTTTTTCGCGAACGTAGAAATCGATCAGTGCGGAGATATCTGTGGCTGCCATAGTGATTGATGCTTATGTTTGTACGTTAACCGTTCATAAAAAAAGAGCGGGTCCTGGACCCGCTCCAATCGAATATGACCGGAACTTGCTTGGCGCGATACTAGCACGCAGAACTCTTTAAGTCAAGTAAAATGCCCGATTATTCCGGAAAAAATGCTCATTTATCATCCTTTTGTTTCTCTGTCTCGGCAGGGGCCGGTGCAGGAGGTTCTGCATAGATGACAGCCGGATTGATTTTGGGAATGACGTTGACGCTGCGGATGGGTTTCTTGGTTACTCGGGAGTGCTCCAGAACCATGGCAAGGCGTTCGAGCTGTTCTTTGATTTCGTACGCCTGCATGATGACCTCCGTGCCATTATCGAGGGTGATAACCATTTTCCATTCCTTCGGGCAGAAAATCTCGCAGATTGCCGGTATTTCTACCAGATTATAGGCGTTGGAAGCTGCTATAAGTTCTTTGATAGGACGGCTCTTTTTGTCGGCGATGGAGGCACCGGCTTTCAGTTCTTTGATATCCTCGGGCTGCAGATACCAGGTCGGGACGTTCAGGAAGTTCCTGTGGTAGTCTTCGACCACCGGGAAGAGGACTCCCTTGGGGTCCATGAAAAGTCGGGTGCGGTTGCCGGTTTCTGCGCCGTTTTCCATTTCGACATATACCACAGGTATGCGCTCATCTATCTCAATGTGCAGAGTTTCCGGCATTTCTGCTCTTATAGTGGCATTGGCAATACAGGGGTGAGCCGACAGTGCGTCCTGCATGCCGCTCACGTCCAGTGTGGCCATGTTGATGGCATTTTTGATGCCGAGAATCTCCATGACCTGTGAGCGGGAAATCAGCCCGTGGCGTGAAACGTAGCTCACATTTTCAATGCTCATGCTGTACGCCTTCTCGATGGCGTAATCGACAGCAACCTTGATACCCCATATAATGGGGGCTGCAATGAGGGCGACAATAAGCCACTTGCGCAATCTGCGGGCGCCACGTTTGAACGCCAGCAGGCTGAACAGGCGTTCTTTGAGCGAGAGCGCCTGTTCCAGCAGATGGACATTCTGCTTTTCTCTGCGGTATTTGTTCCGGCCTTTCATTCGCGGTTGGAAATTCAGCCGCGGGGCTGATTGAGGGAAATCTCGGCAATCTGCTTGCAGAGCTCACCGAAACTGATGCCGACTGCTGCGGCAGCTTTCGGGAAGAGCGAGGCGCTTGTCATGCCGGGAATGGTATTGATTTCCAGTACGTAGGGCTTGCCATCGGCTGTCAGCAGTACGTCCACTCGACCATAGACTTCCACGCCGAGGGCATTGTAGGCGGCGAGTGCAGCGGCTTGTACGGCTTTTGTCTCTTCTTCACTGATGTCGGCAGGGCAAATGTAGTCGGAACCGACACCGCCCGAAAGTGAGGGGTATTTGTTGGCGAAGTCGTAGAACCCTTCGCGCGGTGCAATGTGAATGACGGGCAGGGGGGTGCCGTTGAAGATAGCAACAGTCAGTTCTTTGCCATCGATGTACTCTTCGACCAGAATATCGGTGCCGTACTTAGCGGCCTCTGCCACGGCTGCCGGAAGTTCGGCTTCGGTCTTCACAATGCTGACACCGACAGAGGAGCCTTCGCAGGGGGGCTTAATGACGCAGGGTACGCCGATGGTGGGCATGTGGCCGGAGGGGATAACCTCGTCTGCCGGGGTAGGAACGCCTGCGGCAAAGAAGGCCTTCTTGGTAAGGATTTTGTCAAAACAATTGCGGCTGGTCTCAGAACCGGCACCGGTGTAGGGAACCCCCAGCTCCTCCAAGTAGCTCTGCAGGCCACCATCTTCGCCGTATGTGCCGTGAATCATATTGTAGCACAGCTCGGTACCCTCGGGGATGGCGGGGCGCTCGCTGTCTACAACCAGCGGAGTGACGTTGGTGAAACCTTCTGCACGCAGGGCTTCCAGTACTGCATTGCCTGATACCAGAGAAACCTCGCGCTCGGAACCGGGGCCACCCATCAGCAGGGTAATGGCCGTATCTTTTTTAAGTGTCTTCATGATTGTTGTCTTTTTGCTATATGTACTCATCAGAACTCGGCGTCTCGGTCACCGATGACCTGTATTTCTGTGCGCAGGGTTATACCGCGTTCGGTTTTTGCCTTGTTGCGGATATAGTCGATGAGTTCGGTAACATCTGTGGCCTTGGCCTTGTCGATGTTGACGATGAAGTTAGCATGTTTTGTGGAAATCTGAGCACCGCCGATGGTGTAGCCCTTGAGCCCCATTTCGTCGATGAGTTTGCCGGCAGGGATTTCTTCGGGGTTTACGAAGGTGCAGCCGGCGCTGGGTTCTACGGGCTGGGTGGCTTTGCGTCGGGCGCGGCTTTCCTCTGTACGAGCCTCGATTTCCTTCGGGTCGCCGGGAGTACCGCAGAATGTTGCCTGCATAACGAGATTATGCTCGAAATCCGGTATCAGTCTATAACGGGCAGGGCGCATGGTTTCTTTCTCGAACTCAACGATGTCGCCATCGTCATTGAGTGCAACTGCGGAGTGGAACACGCTCCACATGTCGCCCTCCATAGCGCCGGCGTTCTGGCGCAGACTCCCGCCAACGTAACCGGGAATGCCGTCCATCCATTCAAAACCGCTTATGCCGTTCTGGGCTGCAAAAGCTGCAAGTTTTTTGAGTTTTACACCGGCACCGGCTATAATTTTGCTGCCACGAAGCTCCAATTTCTGGAATTCGCCCGCAACCGGGTGAATGACTGCACCGCGTATGCCGCCTTCGCGAACGATGATGTTGGAACCGCGACCTACTGTGTGCACCGGAATGTTGCGATCCTTGAAGAAGTTTACCACGGCCTGCATGCGCTCGAAGGTATCGGGCTCAATCCAATACTGAGCTTCGCCACCTACGCCTGCGGTGGTGTGCTTGCTCATGGGCTCGTACAGTCTGCAAGTGAAATCATTGCCACACTCCTGCTGCATTTCGGCAAGCACGCGCAGGTCATGAGCAATCTTCTTGCCCGACTCGTGCACGTTACCGGCACCCAGAGTGATGAAGAGGTCACCGGGTCGCAGTATGTTGCCTACCTTGTGGTGTGCCAGTGCCAGATTGGGCAGGAACTCGGCATCCACCGGGCCGTTCTCGAGCACGGCGTCGACGATAGTTTGGCCACTGATACCGGGAATGGGCGGTTCGCTGGCCGGGTATACGTCTGCAACGTACAGTTTGTCCACGTTCTGCAGCACGCGACCGAAGTCATCGCGGAGCAACTGGGTACGTGTGTAGCGATGGGGCTGGAAGAGTACAATAAGTCGCTCGGGCTTCAGGCTGTGAGCGGTTTGAAGTGTGGCGGCAATTTCGGTCGGGTGGTGGCCGTAGTCGTCCACAATACGGTAGTCGCGAGACAGGTATTTGGTTTCGAAGCGACGGCGGGCACCGGCGAAGCTCACCAGACCACGGGTGATGCTGGCAAAGTCGCAGCCGAGCTCCAGTGCAAGTGCTGTGGCAGCCAACGAGTTGAGAACGTTATGGCGACCGGGGATGCCCAGCTCCACGCGCCCCAGAGGTTCGCCTTTGTAATTGATGGTGTACAGGGTACGACCGCGTTTTACAGTCACATCGGTCGCGGTATAGTCGGCATCCTGCCAACCGTAGGAAATCGTGTTGGGATACTGGGAGCATACGTCGGCAGCACCGGCATCGCTCTTGCAGTAAATGAGCTTGCCTCGTGTCTGACGGCACAGGCGATGGAATACGCTCTTAATGTGGTCGAGATCGCGGTAGAAGTCCAGATGTTCGGCCTCGATGTTGAGGATGATACTGTGCTCAGGAATATAGTTCACCAGAGTGCCGTCACTCTCGTCACCTTCTGCTACCAAGTATTCGCTGTCTTCTGTCCAGTGGGCGTTGGCTCCCAATACGGGGATTTCGGCACCTACGTAGTGGCAGGGGCGCATGCGGCCTTCGCGCAGCAGGTGGGCACTCATGGCCGAGGTAGTGGTCTTGCCGTGGGTGCCGGCTACGACCACGCCCTTCTTGTTGTTAAGGATAGCAGCCAAGCATTCGGCGCGGCGCAGGCACAGGCAGCCGTTCTGACGGGCGGCGGCCAGAGCTACATTCTCCTCGCGAATGGCACTGGAGTAGATGACAATCTCTGCATCGCTCACAGCGGCAGCGCTGTGGGGGCAGGAGAAAACAAGCCCCGCCTGTTGCAGGCGTTCGGTCTCATCGCTGGTTACACGGTCGCAGCCACTTACTCGGTGACCCATTTCCAGCAACATGCGTGCCAGGCCACTCATGCCTGCACCTGCTACACCGATGAGATGAATGCGTACGGGGTTTTCCCGATCCAGAAGCCTTTTGCGTAACTGTTCAATCATAGCTCTTGCGCGTTATTATATACGATTGGGGCTTACAATCAAGCCAAATGTCTTTTTTATTTCGTTAGTTCAGCCCTAGAAGCTGAATTATGAACTTGTTATGATTTGGGGTGATCTTACTGCCGGTTTGGCTTGAATGGTGACTTTTCTTAAGTAATGCGACATGGCGCGACTCGTTTCGGTGATATTTGCGGGGGCTTTTGCCTTTATTTATCCGGAAATCGGCTAAAATGTGAGATTTTGCTTGCATTTTCAGGCTTTTTGGTGCATAACGCTGCGCAGTTATGACGGACGAACGCGCGCGCAAGCCCTCTTGGTTGAAGGTAAAGCTGCCCAAGGGGCAGGCATTTAAGCATGTGAATAATCTGGTGAAGGGCAACTCACTGGTAACTGTGTGCGAGGAGGCGATGTGCCCGAATCGCGGTGAGTGTTGGAGCCATGGTACAGCCACGTTTATGGCTTGCGGCGACGTCTGCACCCGTGCATGCGGTTTTTGCGCTACCCGCACGGCCAAGCCCAAGCCTTTGGACCCCGAGGAACCTGCCAAGATTGCGGATGCTGTCAGTCGCATGAATCTTTCGCATACCGTGGTTACGATGGTGACGCGCGATGACCTGAAGGATGGTGCCGCTGCTCACATGGCTGCCATTATCCGCGAAATCCGTAAGTCCAGCCCTCAGACTGTTATCGAGGTGCTCACCTCCGATTTTAATGGCAATGAGGATGCTCTTGCCATGGTTATGGATGCCCGTCCGCACATTTTCAATCATAACCTCGAGACGGTAGAGCGCTTGTCTCCCATAGTGCGTTTCCGTGCGCGTTATCGTAAATCTCTGCACATGTTGCAGAGAGCTCTGGAAATGGCTCCCGGTATGGTGGTGACCAAGAGTGGTATTATGCTCGGTCTGGGTGAAACCCGTGAAGAAATCGAACAGACAATGGATGATTTGCGCGCTCACGGTGTAACCGTGCTGACCATGGGGCAGTACCTGCGCCCCTCGGCTCGTCATTTGCCGGTGATTGATTACATCCACCCCGAGGTATTCGATGAACTTCGCGAGGTTGCTCTCGGTAAGGGATTCCGCCATGTGGCCAGTGGTCCTTTGATTCGCTCATCGCACCACGATGCGAACTTCCGACCCGAGCTGGATATTCTCGAGGCAATCAATGCCGACCTCCGTGCTCGTGGCGAGCTGAGCTGAATGCACTTGACAGCATGACGGAAAGTCGCTAAAATTAACCCAGATACGTTTTTCTACTATACCACTTATATGGCAACAGAGACAATGACCGACGCAGAGTCCGCACTCAATGCCCTTTATGGCAGCGATACCTTCGGGATTAAAACCATGGAGAGATTCCTCTCCAAGAGTGCGTTCAAGAAGATGATGCTCACCGTGCAGAAAGGCGGTAAGCTCGATATCAGCATTGCCGACGAAGTTGCACAGGCCATGAAGGTGTGGGCTCTCAGCAAGGGCGCTACCCACTATACTCACTGGTTCCAGCCACTGACCGATGCCACGGCTGAAAAGCATGACTCCTTCGTAGAACCTGATGGAAAGGGGGGCATGATTTGTGAGTTTACCGGCAAAAACCTCATTCAGGCCGAGCCCGATGCTTCTTCTTTCCCCAGCGGTGGTATTCGAGCCACATTCGAGGCTCGTGGCTATACTGCATGGGATCCGACCAGCCCGGCGTTCATTAAGCGCACAGAGCACACGGTAACCCTGTGTATTCCCACAGCGTTCTGCAGCTATACCGGCGAGGCGCTCGACAAGAAAACCCCGCTCCTGCGCTCCATGGCTGCCGTGGCTCACCAGACCACACGCGTTCTTAACTGCTTCGGTATTGAACCGAGCTATGTTGTCAGCAATCTCGGGGCAGAGCAGGAGTACTTCCTCATCGACCGCGACTTGTACATCAAGCGCATGGACCTTATTGAGACCGGTCGTACCCTCTTCGGTTGCCTGCCGCCCAAGCACCAGCAGATGGAGGATCACTACTTCGGCTCCATCAAGGAGCGTGTGCTGGAGTTCATGATGAGCGTGGATCGTGCCCTGTGGGCTCTCGGCGTACCTGCCAAAACCCGCCACAACGAGGCAGCCCCCGGTCAGTTTGAAATCTGTCCTCTTTTCGAGCCCTGTAACGTAGCTGTTGACCATAATGTGATGATTATGGATATTCTGCAGCGCCAGGCTCTGAAATACAATCTGGTCTGCTTGCTGCACGAAAAGCCCTATGCCAGCGTGAATGGCTCCGGCAAGCACAATAACTGGTCTCTTTCCACTCCCGAGCTCGGTTCTCTGTTCTCGCCCGGCAAGACCCCCCACAGCAATTTGCTGTTCTTGACTTTCCTGTCTGCGGTTATCATGGGTGTGGACAAGCATGCTGACTTGCTGCGCGCTTCGATTGCCAAGGCCGGCAACGACCACCGTCTGGGTGCTGCAGAGGCTCCGCCCGCCATTATTTCCATCTTCTTGGGTGATCAGCTCACCGATATCATTGAGCAGATTAAGGCCGGCGGGGCAAAGTCCTCCGCCTCCAAGACAACCATGGAGCTCGGTGTGGATGTGCTGCCGGAACTGCCGAAGGATACCACCGACCGCAACCGCACCTCTCCCTTTGCCTTCACCGGCAACAAGTTCGAGTTCCGCGCTGTCGGTTCTTCCCAGACCTGTGCTTGGCCCATGGCTGTGCTCAATACGATCATGGCCGAGGCTCTTGATATTGTGGCAACGCGTTTGGAGCCCGTTGTCGGTACTCCCGAATTCAAGAACGCTGTTCGAGAGCTTATCCGCGAGCTCATTACCCGCCACGACCGAGTGGTATTCAATGGTAATGGCTATTCGGATGAATGGGTGCAGGAGGCTGAGCGCCGTGGCCTGCCTCATATCAAATCTACTCCCGAGGCTCTGGATGTTCTTGCACGCCCCGACACGATTGCACTCATGGAGAAGTATGGCGTGCTCAGTCGCTCCGAGTTGCTGGCCCGTCGTGAAATCCAGATTGAGAACTTTGAAAAGCTCATCGATATCGAGGCTAAAACTTGCCTTAACATGCTGCGTACTATCTACCTGCCCGCAGTGGCTCGCCAGATGTCCGAAATCTGCGGTACTGTGAGCGCTATTATTGCTGCCGGTGTACCGGCAGGTCTGAAGGCTGCTCGCGCCAGAGCCGGTGTGGTCGGTTCGCTGTATGACGAGCTTGTTCCCCGAGTGGATGCTCTGGAGGACGCCATCAATTGTGGTGAACCTATGGCTATGCGCACCGCGATGGAGGATGCTCGCCTGACGGTGGATGCTCTTGAGGCTGTTGTGGCTGCTGACCTTTGGCCTGTGCCCACATACGCTCAGATGCTGAATATCCATAGCAAGTAAAGGGGCTACTGATATATTTTGCAGCGGGGATGAGAAGTGCTCATCCCCGCTGTATTATTTAATTTTTTCAAAGTGTGTCATAATGTGACATTTGGGGTTGACGTGAAATAATACAATAAGATATACTTCACCCGCATTTTGCCAAACACTTGACAAAATGCGTAATGGGTGGATTATCGCCAAATTTTACACTTTAATCATGTCTACACCAAAAAAGAAATCAGAACCCGCTAAGGCGAAGAGCTCCAAGACTAAGGTTGAAAATCAGCCCAAGGCTAAAGCGCCTGCAAAGAAGCCGGCCAAGTCTGCAGAGAGTAAAGTCAGCCCGGCGGATTCTGCTGAGACTGTGAAAACTGCCCCCAAACCTGCTGCTAAATCGGCTGCCAAGTCAACGCCGAAGCCGGTAGCGAAACCTGCTGCTAAAGCTGCGCCTAAACCTGTGGCTCAATCTGCCGCCAAACCGGCCGCTAAGCCCGCCGCTAAGCCTGCCGCTAAGTCTGCAGCGAAGGCAGCTGCAAAGCCGGTCGCTAAGCCTGCTAAAGCAGTCGAAAAAGCTGCGCCCAAACAAGCTGTAGCCAAGCCCGAAGCCGATAAAGAGAAGGATAAAAAGGCCAAAGGTAAGAAAGAAGAGGTTAAAGATCTGTCTTCTCTGGAGGAGGCTATCGAAGCAGAGGTTGCGGAGTATACAGAAAGTGCCCGAAAGAAGGGTTCTTCCTCCCGTCGTAAGAGCACCTATACTCCGCCTCGCATCACAGCTAAGGAGTTGCAGGATTTCTTCCCCGATGATATCACTCTTAAAACTGCCTTCAAGAATCTTCTTGCCATTGCTAAGAAAAACAACGGCTATGTGACAGATGATGACATTTTCTCATCTCTGCCGATGGATGGCTATGAAGAGCAGGACACGGAGCGTCTGTTTGAACGTCTGCATTCCATAGGTGTGGAGGTTCGCGATGAATCTGCAATCATCGCCCCTATCTCTCTGGCTGACATCAAGGGGCACAAGAGCAAGAGCGGTCGCTTGGTGGATACTCCTGTGGTTCAGGAGAAGGTTCGCGAGCTGATTGTTCTCGCAACAGAGCAGGGGTATCTTACCTATGACGACATCAATGATGTGCTCCCCAATGATATGATCAATCCCGCAGACCATGAGGAAATCATGGAGCGTCTGCGTGATATGAACTTTGCCATTATTGATGCCTCGGACGTCGATAACTACAGCGAGCGTAAGCGCTTGGAGGAGTCCGGCGAGGAGGATGAAAATGAAAAGATGGAGGCTAAGCTCGACATTCTCGATGACCCGGTTCGCATGTACCTCAAGCAAATGGGGCAGAAGGACCTGCTTAAGCGCGAGCAGGAGGTGAGCTTGTCTATCCGGATTGATCATGCCGAGAATGACTTGCAGACCCGACTTCATAAGTTCGGTCTTGTTTCTATGTGGTACCTTGAAACGGCTCAGCGCATCTTGCAGAACAAGGAGCGTTTTGATCGTGTGGTTGCCGATAAGAATATCGACCATCGTGAGCAGTACTTCCGTGAGATTCAGCCCCTCATTAACAAGATTTATGAACTTCATGATGACGCACAGGCCGCGTACAACAACCTTCGCCGCGCCCGTCGCCGCAATAAGGGTGTGGATGCCGCTCAGAAGGAGTTCGATAACTTGCTGGAGTCGCTCGATGCTCTGTATCGTAAGTTCAGCTTCAAGGGGAAGGTTTATGAGGACTTCGTGGCCCGCATGCGCGAGGTTCGTCAGCGCGTGATGAAGCTGCGCCGTCAGTTCGATGGTGATTTCGATAATAAGGATTACAAGGATGTGATAACGGAGCTGGAAGTTCAGCTCTGGATGCCCATCAACGACTTCTTGGAGAATTATCAGGCTATGAAGGAGGCCATGAAGGAGGCCAAGGCTGCCAAGAAGGAAATGATTGAGGCAAACCTTCGTCTGGTAATCTCTATCGCCAAGAAATATACCAACCGTGGTCTGGCATTCCTGGATTTGATTCAGGAGGGCAATATGGGCCTGATGAAGGCCGTGGAGAAGTTCGAATACCGCCGTGGTTACAAGTTCTCTACCTATGCAACATGGTGGATTCGTCAGGCTATTACCCGCTCTATTGCTGATCAGGCACGTACCATTCGTATTCCGGTACACATGATTGAGACAATCAATAAGCTCATGCGTGTGCAGAAGAAGCTGGTGCAGGACTTGGGGCGTGAACCTACGCCCGATGAAATTGCTGCCGAAAGCGGTATGCAGGTGGAACGTGTGCGCAGCGTGCTTAAGATGGCTCAGCAGCCTATCTCCATGCAGCAGCCTGTGGGTGATTCCGATGATACTTCATTCGGCGATTTCCTGGAGGATAAGAGCGCAGAAAACCCCATGGACGGCGCTGCCTTTAACTCCCTGCGTGAGAAGCTCTCCGGCGTGCTCAATACGCTCAATGAGCGTGAGCGTGCTGTGATTGAGCAGCGTTTCGGGCTGAAGGATGGTAACCCCCGCACGCTGGAGGAAGTGGGTCGCCAGTTCAACGTTACCCGTGAGCGAATTCGCCAGATTGAGGCGAAGGCTCTCCGTAAGCTCAGGCATCCTACGCGCATAGGTTGCATCAAGGGGTTCCTTGATTCGACCGTGTCTTAACCGGTTGCCGAACTCCATATTTTCAGTGCTTCTGCTCGATTGTCGGGCAGTAAGCACTGTTTTTTTATCTTTTTTTTCATTGTGTCTCACTTTATGAGTGACTTTGCTTGAGCAATTTGGTATCATATATTCACTTACCATGATGAGACCGTTTTCTCGTACTGCAATTTTCTCTCTGATGGCCATGGGGGCTCTCTCCTTGGCTCCTTGTGTTTGTGCCCAAACAGCAGATACCGCTGAAGTGTCCCGCCGACGCATGGCAACCCGAGATGCCCGCCAACTCGTGCAGGAGGCGCGCCTTGCCTACCAGGCTAAGCGTTACAGCCAGGCGGTTGATCATTACCGCAGCGCGTTGCTGACCTTGCCCGATTCGGCCGAGAATGCAAAGCTTGCTCAGTTTATTCGCCTGAGCCTGTCGGATGCACTTATTGCCAAGGCAATGGATTACCGCACCGTTGGCCGTTATGACGAAGCTGTTTCGTTCCTTCAGGAGGCCATCAAACTTGCCCCTGATAACAAGCGTGCAGAGCAGGAACTCATCTATACCACGGATCCGGTGCGTCACAATCCGGCACTTACCCCGCAGCATGTGGGTGATGTAGCTGAGGTTACTCGTCTGCTGGAGCTGGGCTATGCTCAGATTGACTTGGGCAAGTTCGATGAAGCTGAGAAGACCTTCAAAGCCGTTCTTAAAATTGATTCCTACAATACTGCTGCTCAGCAGGGTATTGAGAATGCTGCTCGTCAGCGCATGCAGTACTATAAGGCTTCGCACAATTCCACCCGAGCCAAGATGCTCTCGGATGTCGATGCCATGTGGGAAGAGTCGGTAACCGATGGCGCCCCTGTTGATAGAGCTACGGAGGAAACCTTTTCTCCCGGGTTGGATGCTGAGCTTCAGAGCTCCTATTCCGATCGTCTCGCTGAAATGGTTCTGCCCAGTATTGTCTTCGACGACGCACCCATAACCGATGTGCTGGAGGCCCTTCAGAATCAGATTACTCGTTTTGAAAGCACCGGGGTGAAAGCTGATCGCCACATCAATATCACTACCAATTTCGGTTCTCCCGATTCCCCCGGCTACAAGCAGATTATGGCTCAGACCGTACGTCTGAACCTCACCAATATCTCTGTTAAGGATTTGCTTGATTTGTTGGCCAATCAGCTTGGTATCAGTTATTACTATACTCCTTCCGGTGTGGAGGTTTCCTACTCCGGCAAGGACTTCGGTCCCATGATTGAGCGCACCTTCAATGTGCCGCCTCATTTCTTTGATCCCCGCAAGGATGATGAGTCCGAAGATGAAGAAGACAGCGAGTTCGGCGATGAGAGCGGTAGCCGCATGGCCATTCGCCGTGTCAATCCGGTGCAGGTTCTTAAGAGTCAGGGAATTTCGTTCCCCGAGGGCGCAACCGCCCGCTATTCCGCATCCACTCGTCGTTTGACGGTTCGTAATACCGCCCACAATCTCGACGAAATTCAGGATTTGCTCAATGTGCCCCTTACTGAGGAGCGTCAGGTCGTTCTCAATGTTATCGTGATGGAGGTGTCGGAAGATGACCTGAATCAGTTGGGGTTTGACTGGTTGCTGAACATTAACTTCAACGGTGAACTGCATTCCACCGGTGGTCAGGAGCTTGCTTCCACCGCGACCGGTATGCCCATGTTCGAAGGTTTTGTTGAAACTCAGGGTAAGCAGGGCAATCACAGTATGACAAGTGGTCTGCGCAGTGGTCGCGCTGTGTTGTCCGGTGGTAATGGTGCGCTTGAGGATCTCATCAGTACCGGTTCTGTTACCGACTATAGGGGGCAGTCCAGCCAAGTTTCACCCGGTATTTTCGGTATTCGCGGCGTGTGGGAGGCCGTCGATGTCACCATGATTATGCGTGGTCTTGCTCAGCGCAAGGGTGTGGATATTCTGCACAATCCCCGTCTTATTTTCAGCCCCGGCGCTGAGGAGCAGGTTGTATTTGCCAATGTGAATGAGCTCTTCTTCCCCGAAACATGGGAAGCTCCCGAGATGAGTTCCAACAGTAGCAGTAGCGGTGGTAACTACAATTACAACAATGGTTACAACAATGGAGGTAACGGCAATAGCTCCAACATGATGTCCATTACTGCTAAAGGTGCCACTCCCGCTGATTTTGTACGCTTTGGCATGACCGAGGATACCATTGGCGGTATCGGTACCATTCTGCAGGTACACAGTGCAGATATTTCTGAGAACGGGCGTTTCATTACTCTGGCTCTCACGACAACTACAAACGAGTTCGAAGGGTTTATCAATTGGGGTACACCGATTTACAGTGCCATGTGGGCAGGTGATGGCGGTGACATTTCCTACTTCAAGATTAACCAGAACTACATCCTTCAGCCCATGATTAAGCGTTATGTTGAGAATACCAAGATTACGGTCGTTCCCGGCAGTGTTATTGTTATGGGTGGCTTGAAGGAGGCCAGTGTTGTGCGCTTTGAGGACAAGGTTCCTGTTCTGGGTGATTTGCCGCTGGTTGGTCGTCTCTTCCGTTCTGAAGGCGAACACAAGAAGCGCAAAGCCCTCATTTATTTTGCAAAGGTTGATGTAGTGGATCCGACCGGTCGCGATGTTGTGACCGGTGAGCGACCCTCTGCCTCGATAGAGAACTAATGGATAATGTGGATTCATGGGTAAATTAGAGAACGAAAAATACACGAGCGACGCAGATCGCGAATCGCAGGTAAGGAATATTATCAATCAATTGAATTCAGACCGCCCCTCTCACGAGAAATCGCGAGAGGTGGTTGTGCGTCCGGATGGCACGAAATGTGTACGCGTGGTCAAGAAGCGTAGGGTTATGAAGAGCCGGGAGGAGCAGAGCAAGCGTGCTCGCCGGAACTTTGTACTCGGTCTTCTCGGGGTCGTGTTGTTGGCTCTGTGTCTGGCCGGGGCGTTCATGTTCCGCGTATCCCAGTTTTCAACAGATGAATATTACAAGAAACTTGAGCAGGAAATTACCAGAGCATTTGCTGCTCAGCAGGTTCAGTTGGTTGGCGCTCGATTGAACGGTTACGAGCTGTCGGTGGATAATGTGCTGGTGGATATGCCGGAAGGTGGGATTGTGCGCCATGTTGAGATGAGTGGCTTGAAGGGAAATCTCGGAACGACGTCCTTCTTCACCGGTGTGCTGAAAATCTCGGAGCTGAAGGTAGCTCGTGTTACCGTTCAGCTCTCGGGTGATGCTCAAACTTTGGAAATCCCGGCTTGGAACGGCGAGAAACTTTGGGATATCTCCCGAGTGGAGTGCGCCGATTTCAGTTGCTATGTGGGCGATGAAGGAAGTGGTCCTCTGGCAATCAAGAACACCAGAGCTTACATGTATAGCCCCGGTCGTGCGTCCGATGCCCGTGTTCTGGTGATGAAGGGCGGTGCCGTCAAAATAAAAGGCTGGCGCCCGATGGAAATCTTGGAAAGCAAGATGCAGATTTCTCCGGTTGCGCTGGAGAATATGCGCATGCGCTTTACGGTTGAGACTAACAGAGCCGCCAATAGACCGGCCGGTTCTTATATTGAGCTCTCCGGTCATGTGCTTAAAGGACAGCCCCTTACTACGCCGTTGCAGATGTCCTCCTGTAACATGAACTTTGCAGATTTTACGGATGGGCGTTTTGCCGGTATCCTTTCTGCGAAGACCGAAGTCTTGCCGAAGTCCGATGACGTGAGCCATGCCAGTATGTCTCTGCCCTTTGGTTCTGACCGTCCGGTATTCTCGGGTGTGTTCTGCCTGAAAGACATCAAGGTTACAGCCATGCCGGCACTTATTGCCATGCTGGAGCACATTGAGCCTGTTAAGCGCAAGATATACAGCCCGCTTAAGATTGATCAGGGCCGTGTAAATTTGGAACATAAGGATGGTGCCATCTCCCTCAGTTTCGAAGCCGATACCTTCCGACAGCTGGATGTCATCAGCTTGAGTGGTAACATGTCTGTAAGCTCCGATAATGAAATCAGCGGTACTTTGGATTACGGTATACCCGGCATGCTGACTCGAGTTGAGTACCCGGATGGTCAGGCTGACCCCTTGTTCCGCGATGAGGGTGCACTTGCTTGGGTTTCTACGAAAATCAGCGGAAACTCCGGGAGCCCGACGGATAACATAGAAGAGCTGGAGAAGGCCGCAGATGAACTTCGTCGTGACAGACCGCAGAGAACTCCGTTTGACTCCATCGATGTGGAGGCTATATCTGAGCAGATGTTGAAAGATAAGGGCGTTGAGCCCGGTAGCGATTCTCAGAGTCCTTCCGGACCTGCAGGAGATGTATCGTTCGACAAATCCTCCAATTGGGGGGATGACCCCTTCGGCTCAAATGATCCCTTCAGTCGTGGCTCCGGTTCGCAAGATCCTTTCAGTCGAGGTTCTAACGACCCGTTCTCGACTGATAACAAAGACGAATCCGGGTTGAGTGTCCCCGCCGACTCATCGATGTTCCCGACGGGCGGAAATTAAAGATAATACTGAGATTTCGAAGTATGTCCAATGAAATCCGAAAGAAGTGGTGGACTGCTCCGTTAGGGCATCTGCTGTGGTTCCTGATGGCTGGTCTTTGTGCCACCTTGCGGAAGAAGATAGTCAACCTCAATGGTCCTGACGACCCTTGGGGGGATTACCAGTGCATCATTGCGCTTTGGCATAACCGTGTATTTACCCCTTGCCATGTCTATCGTTATGTGGTGAAGGGCAAGCTGCCCATGAGCATGCTGACCAGTGCCAGTAAGGATGGCGCCTTGCTTTCCACAGTGGCCGGGGACTATGGCATGCGCACTGTACGTGGTTCCAGCCACCGCCGTGGTGCTGCCGGGTTCCGTGATATGGTGCGTGAATTGCAGGATGGCTGCTGCATGTGCATTACCCCCGATGGCCCCCGAGGTCCGCTCTACAAGTGCCGCCCCGGTGCAGTGCGCTTGGCCTCGATGAGTGGCTATCCCATTATCCCTGCCTGCATTTCTTATTCCTCCTACTGGCGTATCAAAAAGGCCTGGGATGGGTTTATTATTCCCAAGCCGTTCTCCAAGGTCACCATTACCTGGGGTAAAAAGATATATGTGCCTGCCGATATAACGGAAGAGCAGCAGGACGAGTACTGCCGCATGGTCGAGGAGGCTTTGGCTCATGGTACACCGGATTTCGGTCCGCTTGAAATTGACGAAACGAAATAACACTATGTCTACTACTATCATCGATGGTAAAGAGGTCGCTCAGAAAATCCGCGAAGGGCTGGCCGCTGAAATTGCAGAACTGAAAGCTCAGGGCAAAACTCCCGGTCTTGCCGTGGTGTTGGTAGGTGAGGACCCCGCCTCTCAGGTATATGTGGGCTCCAAGGTTCGCGCGTGCGAGGAGCTCGGACTTTACTCCCAGAAGTGGGAGTTGCCGGCCGATACCACTCAGGAGCAGCTTGTGGAGCTCATTCACAAGCTCAATGCCGACGACCGCATTCATGGCATTCTGGTGCAGAGCCCGCCCCCGCCTCATATTGACGAGGAGGCAGTCATTCTCAATATTGACCCGCGCAAGGATGTGGACGGTTTCCACCCTGCGAATGTTGCCAAGCTGGTGCTGGAGGACGAAGAGGGCTTTGTTCCCTGCACGCCGCTGGGCTGCATGGAGCTGCTGAAGGCCTACGGCATACCGACAGCCGGCAAGCACGCTGTGGTCATCGGTCGCAGCCTGATTGTTGGCAAGCCCATGGCTAACCTGCTCGTCAGCAAGAAGGCCAATGCCACTGTTACCATTGCCCACTCCCGTACCACCGATTTGCCCGGTCTGTGCCGTACGGCAGATATCATTGTGGCGGCAGTCGGTCGCCCGGAAATGGTGAAGGCCGATTATGTGAAGGAGGGCGCCGTGGTGCTCGATGTGGGTATCAACCGCATTCCCGATGCTACCCGCCCGCGCGGTTACCGTATTGTGGGCGATGTGGACTACGAGGCTGTAAAGGATAAGTGCTCCGCCATCACCCCTGTCCCCGGTGGTGTAGGCCCCATGACCATCGCTATGCTCATGGCCAATACGGTGAAGGCCTGCCGTCAACTGACCCGCTGATATCATTTATAACGGGCCACCTGTCATATTGAACAGGTGGCCCCTTCTTTTGCTCATGGCTAAGATTCCAGCTTTTGATAAATGGGAAAAGCAACAGCTCGCTGACCAAGAGAAGTGGATGGCGCGTTTTTTGAAACAAGGGAAGGATGAATTGGCCAAATATCCCGTGGGAGAGCTGAGTGAGCGCAAGCTCTCGTTGCTTTCTCGGTTGGAGGCTGCATTCCGCAAGCGTAAATGCAGCCCGAACATCAATTTGCTGTTGGGCGGTATGGCCGAGGACGATTACAGGCCGGAGAAAGTTATTCAATATATTAACGCCACTGACCCGACGCCCAGAAATTACTGGCAGAGTATCGCCCCCGAATGGCTCTACGCCTGCGAGGATTGTCTTTCCTACCTCGAGCCGGAGGCCTTCTGCTATTTGCTCCCCGCATATCTTCGGGTTACGATAGAGCGCCCCTATTATCTCTGCACAGAGTCCATCTTTTTTCATCTCTGCTATGACCCCGCCGACAAGGGAAAGGCGCAGGTTGCTCCTTTGTCTGTCGAAGAGCGAGAGATAGTGACGGATATCATGAATGAGCGCCGTTGCCACCAGTTGTTTGTCGAGGAAATCCTTGACCGTGATTTGCTCCCTTGGGAGTATGAGCGCTATCTGGCCAAAGGTGGGGAGGCTGACGATAAGCGCGCGCTGAGGACTTTTGCCGAAAATCTGGCCCTCGCGTATGCTGAGCGTACCGGTTTTCTACAAGAAAGTAGTTAAAAAGAAATAAAAATTACAAAAATAAAACTTTCTTTGAACAAAATTGCTTTTACCTGTGTCTCTATAAACAGAGGGCCACACCGAGGCCCGCAACAACAAACAGATAGAAAACACGATTATGAAAAAGCAATTCGTTAAAATGGCCGCTCTGGCGGTGATGGTACTGGGTATGGTAAGCGCACAGGCAAGCGCCGCAGGGGTATCCCTCAGCCTGAATCTGGTAAATGGCAAGGTGAACGTCGCAGTGCAGGACGACTGCAACCACCACCATGTTGATCACAAGAAGAAGGTAGTGCACCGCAAAGAGGTGAAACATCACGATCATCGCCACGATATGAAGAAGTTCGATAAAAAGAAGCAGCACGTTGTAGTCCGTAAGGATAATCATCGCAAGGATGGTCGCCGTTGAGCCTGAACCCCACCGAAACTATGGATGACGATACTACACCACCAATTGACGATATAACAACGCAGCGCCGCTGAGATACTCCGAAGTAAACGGAAACTCAGCGGCGCTTTTTTATTGTAAAAAAACGTAAAATTACATGAATGCAGGCCTACTCCGGAATCTCCGTCATGTGTATATTTAAAAGTTGTATTCGATACTCGTTATCCGGAAGTTTCCAATCGATATGATTCGAGGATATTGAGCCATACCATATATCGTTTAAGTCGGGGGCCATTGTTTTGGGGTAATTGTAACAAGCCTTCAATTGAACTGTTTTATCCAATGAGATAAGATCCGGCCATTGCCAATATGTTCGCTCCAAATTAACTTTCATTTTGAAAGATTCTCCCGGTAACAATGTTGACAGGGGGACTAGGCTTCTATAGGTTGGGCTCGCATCCGATAAGCCTTTATAAAAGAACACAAACTCTCCGCCACCGGAATCTGTTGCTACGAACACCAATGCAGAATAACTTGCGTACTGTAGCGGTTGAGCAAAACAACATGGAGATTGTGATGTGTTTTTGAATTCAATTTCAAATTCAAGTTCTGATAACTGATGTAAGAATAGTTCCGGCGCTGGTGGGCTTACACATTCATGCTTGTGTTGGCACGAAACAACTGCAAATAACATCAGACTACATAGGCCGAATGATGTATTTTTAATACGAAGTAATAATGTTTTGAGAATGGAACGACTGCTTAAGGTATCTTGTTTAATCATTTCGGAGTCGTTGTGTTGTTTGGCGAAATCAGCTACATGTTTGTTTAGCTTACATTACTTTGTGTAAAGCACGGAGTCGAAACCTTCGAAGTTCTCCAGCAGCTCACGGTGGGGGAACATATCCTTGAAGGGCGGGAAATAGGTATCTGCCGGCCACTCGCCATGAACCTCCGACACATAAATTCCCTGCATGTGGGGAAGCATGAGTTCGTAAATCTGAGCTCCGCCGATGACCATGATTTCATTACTCTGCAGCTCCAGCCCACTGAGCTCTGAAATATCGTGAATCACGGTTGCCCCGGGGGCTTCGAAATCGCGGTCTCGGGTCAGCACGATGTTCTGACGACCGGGCAGGGGGCGTCCCAGACTCTGCCATGTCTTGCGCCCCATAAGAATGGGGTGACCCATGGTCAGACGCTTGAAGAGCTTGAGGTCATCGGACAGACGCCAAGGCATGGTATTGTTCAGGCCGATGGCGCGGTCTGTGGCCATAGCAACAACTCCGGTAAAGGTAAGGGACATATTCGGTGGGATGGGGGTTAATGTTTTTCCAGCAGGAAAAGGTATTCCTTGACTTTGATATCGCGATTTCTGAGATTGCGACAACCACGGAAGGTGTTGTACTCGGTTTGCAGGAAATCCACTTTGCCGAGCTTCTGCAGGTGAGCCATGAAGTCATCGTACTTCACAAAGCCCTCAGAATTGTACGAAATGAGAATGAACTTGGCCGGGCACTGTTCGATGAGGGTGAATAGCTCGGCCTGTGCGGACTGCGGGCGATTATAAGCAGAGCGATTCCATTCACAGGGAATCCCGGATTTCAGGGAGGTCTGCTCCGGTCGCTTATAATTGGCAATCAGGTTGAGCATGAAATAATTCGAGCCATAGGGGTGCTGGTTATAGGGCGGGTCCAGATAGGCAAAATCCAGCTCCGGTAAATGGCCGACCAGCTCGTTTGCCGGCATTTGCAGAATATGATTCTGCGTGGAGAATCGGGAGAATACCGGCAGCGTCAGCTCGATATCGCCCAGAATCCGCTGCAAGGCATTGCGCGCCTCGCCGCCGAATTGCCCCACGCCGGTTCGGTTCTTGTAAAAGCCCTTAAAGACTCCTGCCGTATTCGTGTGAACAGAGGCTCCGTAGAGCAGCGGCCCCATAAAAAACGGGAACAGGTGCGCCGGCTGTTCGAGAATGGCTTGGCAGGCGGTGTCGAGGTACAGGGCATTGCGCCGAGTGTAGAAGGCTCGCTCATCCGGGCAGATGTGGTTGTCATCTGCCGGGGCATACATTTCGGAGATAAATCCCGGTTTCGGGGTGTTGAGCGTTTGTTGCAGCACGTGCAGCCCTTCGTTTAACTCAGCGAGGTTCAATTCAGCGGCATTGGCCAGATAGCAGCTGTTGATCACGCGGGAGTAATCCTCCAAATCATTCACATACAACTCATTTGCATGCCGCTTGAGAAGTCGGGCTACTATGCCGGAGCCGGAGAAGGCATCCAAACAACTGAGCTTGCGTCCCCCCAATCGCTGCCGAGCTATGCCGACTCCTTTTTCAATAAAGGAGAGCAGCGACCTTTTGTTGCCGATGTAAGTGATAATCTGCTCCGTCAGGTAAGCAGAATTCTCTTCACATTCCGGCAGTTCAGACATGGCGGTAGCAAGGCGGCTTACACCGAAATGGGAGCCTTGATGTGAGGGTGCGGGTCGTAGTCTTCGATCGAAAAGTCGGCGTAGTCGAACCCGTCAATTTCGGTCACATTCGGGTTAATGCGCATGGTCGGCAGGGGGCGGGGCTCACGAGTGAGCTGCAAGCGCGCCTGCTCGAGATGGTTCTTGTAGAGGTGCAGGTCACCGAAGGTATGCACGAACTCCCTCGCTTCGTAGCCGCAGACCTGTGCTACCATCATGAGCAGCAGAGCATAGCTGGCAATGTTGAACGGTACACCCAGGAACAGGTCGCAACTGCGCTGGTAGAGCTGCAGGCTCAGCCCGTGTTTTTCGCCCTCCTTCTGAGCGGGAATCACACAGAACTGGTACAGGCAGTGACAGGGGGGCAGAGCCATGTTGTCCACCTCTGCCACGTTCCATGCTGTCACAATATGGCGACGGCTCCAAGGATTGTTCTTCAGGCCGTCAATAAGCTTGGCAATCTGGTCAATGCTGCCACCCTGACCATCGGGCCACTTGCGCCACTGGCTGCCGTATACGGGGCCGAGGTCGCCGTTTTCATCGGCCCACTCGTCCCATATACTCACGCCGTTTTCCTGCAGGTAGCGCACATTGGTGCTCCCCTTCAGGAACCAGAGCAGCTCGTAAATAATGGAGCGCAGGTGCAGCTTTTTGGTGGTCAGGCAAGGGAAACCCTTGCGTAAGTCAAATCGCACCTGACGTCCGAATACGCCGATAGTACCGGTGCCGGTGCGGTCATCGCGTCCTACACCGTTGGTCAGCACATCGTCGAGCAGCTCAAGGTATTGTTTCATGGCAACCTGCTTTTACAGAGAAAGCGCCTCGCGGATTTCCAGCGCGTACTTCTCGGCTTTTTCGGCAAAGCTCAGCTCGGGCTCACGATAAAGGATGCCGCGGGATACGTTGATGACGGGGGGAGCCACGCGGGTACCTCCGGTCAGTGCGCTCAAATCACCACCCTGTGCACCGAGGCCGGGGATGAGCAGGGGAGCATCCGGCAGTTCGGAGAGCAATTCGCTGCTGGCGTTGGTAAGACCCATGACCATGCCGACTTCGGTGGCGGCACCCTCAGCTCGGGCGCGTTCTACCATGTCGCCGACAAGCTGGTAGACCTTGCGACCATTGGCCAGAACCTGGCGCTCAATATCGGCAGAACCGGCGTTGGATGTCACGGCCAGCAGGTACACGGCCTTACCGGGGTGGTTCAGGAAGGGCTCCAGAATATCGTAGCCCATGAAGGGATTGAGGGTTACGGCGTCTACCTGCATGCGCTCAAAGTAGGCCTGAGCGTAGTACTTCTGGGTTTCGCCGATATCGCCGCGCTTGGCATCCAGAATAACCGGAATATCCTTGGGCATGTCGGGCAGCAGTTCCTCGAGCACTTTCAGACCGGGCAGGCCCATGGCCTCGAAGTAGGCGATATTGGGCTTGTATGCAGCGGTGTAGGGAGCGGTCTCTGCCACTACCTTGCGCAGCCAATCGGCCAGTTCGTTCATGTTTTCCGTCTGCGGACGAGGGTCAAGCCCCACGCAGAGAGCAGAGCGGGTGGCCTGAATACGAGCCTGAAGTTTATCGGTGAATTTCATGTTGAGGGGATAATAGCATATATTTGTTTTCGTTGCAAGCTCGGACGTACAAATTGCAGTCTTGAAATTAAGCTCTGGGTAGGGTATACTGCCAAACATGACGGAACTTACCATGTTGGGCACGGGAAATGCTGCGGTAACACGCTGCTACAATACTTGTTTCACCATTCGCAACGGGCAGCAGGTGTTGCTGGTGGATGCCGGTGGCGGTAATGGCATTTTAGCACGTCTGGAGCAGGCCGGGGTGGCACTGAGTGATATTCACGATATTTTTCTGACCCACACCCATACTGATCACATTTTCGGTGTTGTCTGGGTGGTGCGCATGATTGCTCAGGCCATGAATGCCGGCAAGTACAGCGGGGAATTGCACCTGTATGGTCATGCCGAGGGGCTGGCTGCGCTGGAATCAATCTGCCGACTCACGCTCCCGGGTAAGGTTTGCAAGCACTTGCATGCTGATATTCTGTTGCATGCGTTGGACGATGGCCAGTGCTTTGCTGCAGCCGATATGCAGGCTCAGGCCTTTGATATCGGTTCCACCAAAGCCAAGCAATACGGCTTCTGCCTGCAGCTGCCCGATGGTCGTCGCCTGACATGTTTGGGGGATGAACCCTACAATGAGCGTGCCGAACAATATGCCCGCGGTGCCGATTGGTTGCTTTGCGAGGCCTTTTGCCTGTACGAGGACCGCGAGCGTTTTAAGCCCTACGAAAAGCACCACAGCACTGCGCTCGATGCCGGTCGTCTGGCCGCCGGGCTCAATGTGGCCAACCTGCTGCTCTACCATACCGAGGACAAAACATTGGCGACCCGTCGCTCTGCCTATACGGCCGAGGCGGCGGAGCATTTCCGCGGTACAATCCATGTGCCCGACGACATGGAGCGCATCGTTCTCTGACAAAACAAAATCGACCGGTTCCTGTAGCGGATTCCGGTCGACCTTGTACTTACACCTACTCTATGAAAAACAGTTTTCTGTCTTCTCTCGGCCGGCTCTCACCCCGGCCTACATTATAGAGAACGCAAAGAAAACGGAAAATCTACAGAAAAAATGTATTTTTTTTATTTAATTTTTCAATTTTGTGAATCGGTGTTCTCAATGTACTCAATTTCAAGGCTTTCTAAATCTGCTTGAATGTCGGAACTTTTTGCGTCTACGAAACTTTCTCCGAAAATTCGGGCAAAATGCTCGCCATTGATGAAATCTGCGAGCTGTTGATTGCCGAAACATTCCTTTTCTGCCAAGTACTCGAGCACGGGCCCCACGCGATAGGCGATGGTGCGAGCCATTTCATCTGATTGTCCCCAGCATTCAGGCCAGGGGGCATCTGTAGCAAAACGGCTCAGCTGGGCAGCGCCGTTGATTAACCTCGGTGTGAGTTGTTCATGGGTATCCGGCGTGCAGGCTGCCAAGGTGTGCAGCAGGCGCAGCATGGCATTGGAAAGGGCAGACTCGCAGTAGCGGGCCGGTAACTGTGCTTCCGGGCCGGTGTTGCTGATGCGGAATTGGTGGAAAAAGGGGCCGACTGTTTCTGCCAGCAGGGCGGTACCCATGTCGGCAGCCTTGTCCTCCACATCAACCGTGAGGAATTGCACAAACATCTCTCGCTGTTTCGGGCGCCACAGGCTCGGTGTCTGTTCCAGATTGCAGGAGATATGCAGCTGGTACTCGGTATGCATGCGGCCATTGGGGCGACGCACGCGGGTGATATCGCCGATGCCCACCACCCAAGTGGCTTTCAGGTGGGCGAGCGGTGAACTCAATGCAGGCGGCGGTGCCACGACCTTCAGTTTGCCCTCTTCACAACGGACTTCAATGGGCCATTCTGCCGGGGAGAGTTGTTTGTGCACCTCCTGCAGACCGCCGGCGTACCAAGTTCCTTTCTGCGGGTTATGCAGCTGAATGGTGTGGGTGAAGGCAAACGAGGAATCCCTGAGGTGCTCCGGCAGAGCTACTTCCTGCTCAAAGTGTTTGATTTCCTGCACGTCGTCCGGGATGAGTGCCGGACGATAGGCCACGGCTACAGTGCCGAGACCCCCCAGTGCCAGAACAAACAGAGTTCGCTTGTGCCATTTTTTCATGCACGTCATTTTATCTGATATTCATGGCTTAATCAAGGCTTGTGTTTACTCATGACAGGTATTATAATGCCCCGCGAACACGCGCAAACCATGAGCAATATCGCACAGTATGCCAATCAGTACGTGCTGGACCTGGTAGCTTACCAGCCCGGCAAGCCTATCGAGGAAACCGCCCGCGAGCTGGGGATGGACCCGGCTGATATCGTGAAGCTTGCCTCGAACGAAAACTCTCTCGGCCCCTCTCCCATGGCTGTGGAGGCTATGGTGAATACAGCCGCAGGCGTGCATATCTACCCCGATGGTGCCTCATTCGCCCTGCGCAGCAAGATTGCCGCCCGATTTGGTGTGGAGTTTAACCAGACCGTGGTGGGCAGCGGTAGCAGTGAGCTTATCGAACTGCTGTGCCACGCCTGTCTGCACGAGGGTATTGAGCTCATTGCCGCCAAGCACAGCTTCTCCATGTACCCCATCATGTGCAAGCTCTTCGGTGCTAAGTATGTGGAGGCTCCCATCAAGCCCGATTTCAGTTCGGATCTGCAGGCCATTCTGGCTGCAATCACCCCGCAGACCCGATTGGTGTTCATTACCAACCCGGCCAACCCGCTCGGTACTGTGGTGACTCAGGCCGAGATGGATGACTTCATGGCTCAGGTTCCGGAGCACGTCATTGTGGCTTTCGACGAGGCCTACATCGACTTTGCCGACGAAAAGCCCGACACCTTGAAGTATGTGAAGCAGGGCAAGAATGTGATTCTGCTGCGTACTTTCTCCAAGGCATACGGCCTGGCCGGTTTGCGTGCCGGCTACGGTGTAACGATTCCCGAGATTGCAGATTTGCTCAACAAGGCCCGTACGCCGTTCAACATGAACCTCATGTCTCAGGCTGCCGCCGCTGCTGCTCTCGATGATGAGGAACACCTTGCCAAATCCGTGGATATGGTGAACCGTGGTAAAGAGCAGTACTACTCCGCCTTCAAGGCATGGGGGATTGAGTACATTCCCAGTCAGGCCAATTTCATTTTGGTGAAGACCGGGCAGGGCCGCAAGGTGTTCAATGATGCCCTCGCCAAGGGCGTTATCCTGCGCCACATGGACGGCTACGGCTTGCCTGAATATGTGCGCATTACCGTCGGCACGGAGCGCGAAAATGCCCGCTGCTTGGAGGTGCTGGCCGAGCTGCTCGGCAAGTAATTGACTTTTCTTTCAATGACCGGCCGCATATTTCGGAATATGCGGCCGGTCGTTTTGTTTATTTCTGCGGTGTAGCGCAATTGATATCATGGCAACAGGTGCAGCCCTGTTGTTCCGCCTCGGCACAGGCCTTGGCCTCCTTGCATATTTCTTCTGCGTCTATCTTTATTTTATTGAGTTTCTCTTTGAGTTTTTCGGTAGCCGTCATACTGCGAGCCAAGCCTTTTATCGCCACGGTGCGAGCACAGGGACATGCAGAGGCTAATCTGGCTATGGTTGCTGCGACCACGCCACCGACAAATAACAATAGACCTGTCTTCATCTTAGGGGAATAGGATTGTTGAAGCTCCAATGTACGCTCTAACCCTGTCGTTGACAAGTGAATATAGCTAGTGGTTAGCCCTATAGGTGATGAGGGGCCCTCTATGCCTGTATGCCATGTGTACGCATATTTGGCTTTATCTCTGCCAAAAAAGTAGGTATAATAGGCGCATGAAGAACGAGAGCGTGGCGAGATGCATCCGCATACGTGGAGCAAAGGAACATAACCTCAAGAATATCAATGTAGATATTCCGCTGGGTGGTATCACCGTGGTGACCGGTCCAAGCGGTAGCGGTAAGACCTCTCTGGCTATGAGTACGCTGTATGCCGAGGGGCAGCGGCGCTATGTGGAGACCTTTTCGCCCTATGTGCGCCAGTTCATGGACCGCATGGATCGCCCGAATGTCGAAGCCGTGGAGAATGTGCCGCCGGCTATTGCTCTGGGGCAGCGTAATTCGGTGAAAAACTCTCGCTCCACCGTGGGCACCATGACGGGTATCAATGAATACCTCAAACTCATCTTTTCGCGTTTGGCTGTGGGGCACGATGCCGAGGGCCGTGAGATTCGTCCGGCAACCCCACAGGGGGTGGCAGCTCAACTGCTGAGCGAACACGAGGGCGGTGAAGTGTTGGTTTGTTTTGCCGTGCGCCCGGTGGGCTCCTTCGATGAAATGGTGCAGGCGTTGCAAGGTCAGGGCTACCTGCGCGTGTATTGCGAGGGGGAAGCCCTGCGACTTGATGCCGCAACCGAAGCCCAGCTGGGAATGGAGCGGTGGCTGGTGTTGCAGGATCGTGTGAAGTTGCGTGCGGAGTTGGCTCCCCGCCTGACCGAGGCTGTCGAAACAGCCCTGCGTTTGGGGCAGGATGTGGTGTATACGGCACTGAGAACGGATTGCGGCTGGAGCGCATTGCGCGAGTTCCGCAGCGATTGGTTCCCGCTGGTGGAACCCCGCCCGGGGCTTTTCAGCGGTAACTCCCCCTTGGGTGCCTGTCCGGCTTGCAAGGGCTATGGCCGCGCCATAACATACGACTACAATCGTGGTATTGTGCCCGATGTCAGCATAGCCGACGGGGCGCTCAAAATGCTTTCTTCCCAGACGCTTTCTGCCTGCTATGGGGACTTTCTGCGTGCCAACAAAAGGCACCGAGCCGTGCGCATGAATGTGCCGTGGAATGAACTCACTCAGAAGGAAAAAGACTGGGTGTTCTACGGTAATTGCGGGGATGTTGACCCTTGGACGGCTTCTGACTATAATCTGTGGTACGGCTACAAGGGGATTTTCGATGACATGGAGAAACACGCCCACAAGATGACTGTGCGTGTGTTCCTGTCCTACTACCGAGTGTACAGCGTGTGCCCCGACTGTCACGGCGGGCGTTTGCGGCCGGAGGCTTTGGCCTTTACCATCGGCGGTCTGACGGTGCCACAGGTAATGGCTCTGCCCATGGTGGATTTTCTGCCTTGGTTGGATGCCCACGTACTGCCGGCCACCGGCGGTGACCGCTCGTTGGCGCAGGGCGTGCGTGAGCTCCGCAGCCGTGTGGCATATCTGTGCGAAGTCGGGCTTGGGTATATTGCTGCCAATCGTCTGACCCGTTCTCTGTCGGGCGGTGAAATTGAGCGAGTGAGCCTGACTGCCTGTCTGGGGGCAGCACTGACAGAAACTCTGTTTGTGCTCGATGAGCCCACCGTGGGATTGCACTCTCGCGACACGGATCGGTTGATTTCTGCCATGCGCCGCCTTTCTCAACGTGGGAACACCCTTGTCGTGGTAGAGCACGAGGAGGCCGTGATGCGTGCTGCCGATTATCTGGTGGATATGGGGCCGGCCAGTGGAACAGCCGGTGGTGAGCTGGTGTATGCCGGCACTCCCGATGGTATTGAAGGGGCGGAAAAATCGCTCACCGGTCAGTACCTGAGCTCTGAACGTCAGATAGCTGTGCCGAAACGCCGCCGCAAGGGGAAAGGAAAAATCTCCATTCGTGGCGCGGAGTGCCACAACCTTCATAACTTCGATGTGGATATTCCGCTGGGGGTGTACACCTGCTTGACCGGTGTGAGCGGCAGTGGCAAGAGTTCGCTGGCCTGTCAGGTGCTCTATGGTTCTGTGCATGCGGACGCCCTTGATGATGAGGACGAGATGAAGGTGAATAGCATAAAGGGGCTGGATAAGGTGCACGACGTGGTGCTGGTGGACCAGAGCCCCATAGTGCGTACCCCTCGCTCAACACCGGCGGTTTATATCGGCGTATTTGAGGACATTCGTGCCTTGTTTGTGGCTGAACCTGCGGCTCAGGCCCGCGGGCTCAAACCGGGTTATTTCTCCTTCAACAGTGGTGACGGGCGTTGTCCTCGCTGCTCGGGGCTCGGGCAGGAGAAGGTGGAAATGCAGTTCCTTTCCGATATTTATGTGCCCTGTGCGCTCTGTCACGGCTCTCGTTACACCGACCAAGCCCTTACCATTACGCTGTTGGGGTACAACATGGCGGAGTTACTGGCTCTGGATATCCGCAGTGCTCAGCGCCTGTTTGCCCGCGAAAAGAATGCCAGAGCCCGCCGAATTGCCGAGCGTCTGCAGGTGTTGGTGGATGTCGGTCTGGGGCATCTCGGCCTCGGGCAACCGCTCAATACGTTGTCCGGTGGTGAAAATCAGCGCCTGAAACTGGCGCAGATTCTGGTGGAAGCGTTGACTGAGGATGCCGACGGGAAGGGGTGTCTGCTGATTCTGGACGAACCCGGTACAGGCCTGCATTTCAGTGATTTGGAGGTGCTTCTTCGCGTCTTTGACCGATTGGTGGAGCAGGGGAATACTCTGCTTGTTATCGAGCACAATCTCGAGCTTATCAAGTGTGCTGACCATGTGATTGACCTGGGGCCTGAGGGCGGCTCCGGTGGTGGTCATATTGTGGTGCAGGGTACGCCGGAGCAGGTAGCGGCCTGTGGGCTTGGCTATACCGGTGGCTATTTGGCTCAGGCACTCGGTAGCAAGGTTGTTCTGCCCACTGCGCCTTCTGTCATTGAGGCCGATGCTGCTGTGCCGTCCGGTGTCATAGCTCTGCGAGGTGCGCGACACCACCAGCTCAAAAATATCGATGTCGATATTCCGCGCAATGAGATGACCGTGGTTACCGGGCTTTCCGGCAGTGGTAAGAGTACCTTGGCCTTTGATATTGTGTTTGCCGAGGGGCAGAAGCGATTCATGGATGTCATGAGCCCCTATGCCCGTCAATTCACTGAGCAGATGGAGACTCCCGATATCGACCGCCTGACGGGACTTCCTCCTACTGTGGCGATTGAGCAGAATCGCTCGCGTGGTGGTTGCAAATCAACGGTGGGCACGGTCACGGAAATCTGGCAGTTCCTGCGATTGCTCTATTCCAAACTGGGGCAGCCGCATTGTCCGCGTTGCAAGGTGCCGGTGGGGCGCCGACTGCCGGAGGAGATTCGCGCTCTGGTGATGGCAGAAATCGACAAACGCCCCGCTTCTCTCATGATTGCTGCTCCTGTGGTGCGTAACCGAAAGGGACACTATGCTGACCTTGCCCGCTGGGCTGCAAAGAAGAAATATCCCTACATGATTGCAGATGGTAATCTCTGCAAGCCGGAGGAGTTCACGCCCCTTGACCGTTATTCCAACCATGATGTGGATATTGTGCTGGCCGAGATTTGTGTGCAGGGGAACCACATCACGATGAATGGTCGCGATTGCGATTTCGCAGCTCTGCAGGAGTGCGTGGGCCGTGCTCTGGAAATGGGCGATGGTTTCCTGCGCTTGGTGCAGGGGGAGAACAGCCAGCTGTTGGGCACGCGCTTGACCTGCCCGCAGTGTGGTGAGAGTTATGCTGAGCCGGAGCCTTCCACCTTCTCCTTCAATTCCCCGCGCGGTTGGTGTCCGGTCTGTGCCGGTCACGGACGTGTGGCCGATGTGGGTGGCAGCCGGAAAGATGACGAAAAGATGAGCGAGCTGGAGCGCGAACTTCGCTTTGATCGCGAAGTCGAAAAATCTGCTGCAAAGGATGGCCCCGGTCGCCTGTGCCCGTCCTGTCACGGTCAGCGTTTGCATGACTTTGCTCTCGGCGTAACGCTTTTCGGCAAAAATATTGCCGAAGTCGGGCGCTTGGATGCCGTCGGTGCGCTCGAACTGGTGAACACTTGGCATTTCGAGGGGCGTGAGGCCGATATCGCCCGCAACGTGCTGGCTGAGATTGCCCCGCGCCTGCGTTTCCTGCAACGCGTGGGGTTGGGCTATCTGTCCATGGACAGAGCGGCCACCACTCTGTCCGGTGGCGAGACTCAGCGCATACGCCTGGCCGCTCAGCTGGGTTCGGAATTGCGAGGTGTGCTCTACGTGCTCGATGAGCCGACCATCGGCCTTCACCCGCGTGATAATGAACGCTTGCTCTCCACTCTGGCAGACCTCAAGCAGCGCGGCAATACCTTGCTGGTCGTTGAGCATGATGAGGATACCATGCGCTGCGCCGACCACATCATTGACCTCGGTCCGGGTGCCGGTGTACACGGTGGTGAAATTGTAGCTCAGGGGACATTCGACGAGGTCGCGGCCAATCCTCAATCAGTCACGGGACGTGCTCTGGCGGAGTCCCGCCGCCACCCCTACTGTGGCAAGTGGTTGCCGGTGAAGGATGCTGAGTGGCTGGAGCTGACCGGTTGCTGTCTGCACAACCTGAAGAATGTGACCCTGCGTATTCCCCGAGCTCGCTTCACAGTGGTAACCGGTTCATCGGGTGCGGGTAAGACATCACTCATCACCGGAACTCTGGCACCTGCGGTACAGCTGGCACTGGGGGGGACCATCAGCAAGGAGGAACGCGCCACATGGAAAACATCCCGCGGGCTCGATACGGTCAGAGCTCTGTATCGTGTGGACCAATCCCCGCTGGGTAAGACACCGCGCTCCACTCCCGCTACCTACATCGGCATTTTCGATGAAATCCGCAAGCTCTTTGCCCAGAGTGCAGATGCCCGACGCTTGGGCTTCGATGCCGGTCGATTCTCGTTCAACACGGCTGCCGGGCATTGTGAGAGCTGTAAGGGTACCGGCTACCAGCGCCAAGAGATGGATTTCCTGCCTCCCTGCAATGTGCCGTGTGAGACCTGCCGTGGTGCGCGCTACAATTCGCGAACTCTGCAGGTGCGCTACAAGGGCAAAACTATTGCGGAGGTGCTCGATATGAATATGGAGGATGCTGCTGAGTTCTTTGCCGGTCAACCTCGATTGGCTGACCCGCTGCGATTGCTCTGCGAGACCGGGCTCGGGTATCTCACACTGGGGCAGGCCAGCAACACGCTCTCCGGTGGTGAGGCTCAGCGTATTAAGCTGGTAGCCGAACTCATTAAGGGGCGCCGGGCTGCGCTTTCTGCCATTCGCCGTGGGCGTGCTCTGCCGCAGGACCTCTATCTCATCGAGGAACCCACCATCGGTCTGCATCCCCATGATGTCCGCCTGTTGGTCGGAGTGCTGCGCCGTTTGGTCGACATGGGGAATACGGTGGTGGTCATTGAGCATAACCTCGAGCTGATATGCGAGGCCGACTATGTGATTGACGTGGGCCCCGGTGCCGGCGCTGAGGGCGGCACCATTGTGGCTGAGGGCACTGTGAAGCAGGTGGCCCGCAATAAAAAGAGTATTACCGCCCCCTTTATTCGCGCCGAATTGGATAAATAGCTCTTGTCTTAGTCTGAACTAATGGCTAGACTGAATCCATGAACTCATCGGCATGGATTTCGGCGGTTTTCAGCCCCACGGGTGGCTGTGAGAAGGTTGCTTCGGCTATTTCTCAGGGAATGGTCGGGCATCGTGTGGACTTGTGTGCTCCTGTAGCGGCGGAGTCCGTGAGCGCTCCGCTTCTGGCTGTTGTGCCGGTGTACGGTGGTCGTGTGCCCGAGGTTGCTTTGGTGCGCTTGCGTGCTCTGAAGGGGAACGGTGGCCCGGCCATTGCAGTGGTGGTCTACGGCAACCGCGCTTATGAAGATGCCCTGCTGGAGTTGCATACCGAGCTTACCGCCAATGGTTACAAGGTGATTGCTGCCGCAGCGTTCATTGCCGAGCATTCCATCGTGCGCAGCATCGCAGCCGGGCGCCCGCACGGGGCAGATGCAGATAAAGCCGCTGAGTTCGGGCGTGCCGTGGCTGCAAAATTGGCAGAGGGTAATTTGAGTACCGTCTGTGTACCCGGTAATATGCCATACCGCGAGCGACCGCAGATGCCCGTGGCCCCGCTCACGCTCGACAGTTGCCGTGGCTGCGGTAAATGTGCCCGTCTGTGCCCGACCGGGGCTATTCCGGCGAATGCTCCGCACACGACAGATGCCGCCAAATGCATTCTCTGCATGCGCTGTGTGGCTATTTGCCCGCGTCGCTCGCGCATGCTGCCCCCGCCCATGCTCGAGGGGATGACCCAGCGCCTGAATATGGTGGCTGCCGAGCCGAAATTGCCCGAGCTGTTTATTTAATGGTTCGGTCTCAGTGCGGCATGGGTGAACTTGATGCCACACGGGCGTTGGCTCGTTTTTCTTCGAAACCCGGTAACAGGAGTACCCGTGGTTCATCTGCTGCACCTGCACGGAAGTCTACAACGTAAGTGCTCGGCTTGTTCCACAGCCAGATATGGACATTGAGCTGCTCTTTCCCGTAGCTACGGTGCGTTTCGTTGTGTCTGCCTGCATATGTTTGGGAGAGGGCACAGTGATGGAAAAGGTCGCAGTGGGTATTGATGCCTGCCACTCGCTCCGGGAAATCTGCAGGCGGAGCCCATGAGATTGCGAGCATGCGTTCCTCAAACTCGTGAATCTCAACCGGGCGGAAAGTGAACTCAATACCATCGATGCTACGGATTGATGTTTGGTTTGTCGGTACTGTCACACTGTGGCGCTGAGTCTCAGTCGCGCAGCTGAGCTCCAGTGTGCCACGGGCTCCCGGTTGAGCTGTGATTGTGTTCTCCTGTACCGTTAGACCCGGGCTATCGGATCGCATGCTTTGTAACTGCAGATTGCAGGAGCCTTCATCATCGTAGCGATAACGGATGTTTTCACCGTCAGCCTGTGGAATGAGCACCAGACTATAGGGATCGCCTATGGTACCTTCGTTGGAATGAATGGCGTTGCAAGCAGCGAGCAGGGCACAACTGCAGAGCAATATGACTTTTGTATGTTGTTTTTTCATAGAGTCGGTAATTGGTTTTATTCGGAAAGAAGTTTTTCGATGCGACGCGCACGGGCACACTTTATCGGCTCCCAAAGGTAGAGCAGCTCGTTGCGAATGAGTTCGAGTGCCGTGTCGCCCCGACTGCTGCGTATGGTGCTATCTGCCCCCTGTGCCAACAGCAGCTCGGTAATTTCCGGGGCCAGTGCCTGTACCGCGCACATCAGCACGGTGTTGCCCTCATTGTTTTCGGGGGCGTTGACTTCGGCACCAGCTGCCAGAAGGGCGCGTGTAATCTCCTGATGGTTGCCGATGGCGGCATCGTGCAGGGCTGTGGCTCCGCTCTGGGCACAACTGCGGTTCACATCAGCCCCGGCTGCCAGCAGTAGGTTGACAATGCTCAGACTGTCAGCGCATACGGCCGCCATAAGCGGTGTGTACCCGCGAGTGTCGGTGGCATTGACATTCGCCCCGGCCTCGATGAGCAGGCGGCAGATTTGCTCTCGTTTTTCAATGGCTGCAACCAGCAATGCCGGTTCTTCATCTTCACCGTAGCACTCATTGGCGTCTGCCCCCTGCGCCAGCAGCAGGCGAACCTGTTCACTCTCACCGGTAGTTATTGCTCTGAAGAGCGGCGTGCCCGTCTGAAATGCTTCGTTATCCATCTGCAGCGCAGCATACCTTTCTGCAGGGACATTGTCAAGTCATGAGGGTGTACTCAGTTTGTTCTCGGCGGTTAAAGCCTGACATACTATACCATTGCGTATGACGTTTCGCTGTGCTATAATGCGCCGCGTTATGTCAAATACATCCCTTTCTCCCGAACTTGTGAAGCTCACCACCGAGCTGGCCAATGCCGTTGCTCAGAGCCAGAAGGTTGTTTCCGCCCGTGCTCGTATCGGCCTTTTCTACCAGAACCCCGAAGCTACTGACCTTTTCCGCAAGGTCAACGAGTATGGTGAGAAACTCCGCAACAAGCACATGGAGGGTATGCCCCCCTCTGAGGAGGAAATCTCCACCTTCGACGGTCTGCGTCAGGACGTGATTGATAACCCCATTTGTAAGGGCTTCCTCGAGGCTCGTCAGGAGCTTGACGAAATGCTCAACATTGTGCACCAGTACCTTTGCATTGCTATCGAGAAGGGCTGCGCCCCGACCGATGAAGAAGTTGCCGATTCCATGAATCAGCAGGTAAGCTGCTCCTGCGGTGGCGGTTGCAGCGGCAACTGCGATGACTGCGAGAGCGATTGCAAGAACCACGGCGAGGGTGAGCACGAGTGCAAGTGTGGTCACGGTGACGGCGAAGGCGAGTGCTGCGGCGGTCATGGTGAAGGCCATGAGTGCAAGTGCGGCAAGCACTGATTGATTGCCATTGATTTTTCAAACCCGTGCAATCGGCTATTATGGCCGGTTGCACGGGTTTTGTTTATGGGGGTTCCTGTGTTATGGCGTCAATCAGCGACGCTAACATGCCGTTAGGGGTGATGTCACCCACCCATATTTCTGCGGCATGTCGTAGCACATATTCATTGCACCAAGTCGCAACTTTTTTATTCAGGCGGGAGCCACTCTCCTGCGGAGAAATGAATAACAAGCGTTTTTGCTCCAGCGCTTGTATCTGTGTTTCGGAAAGCGCCTCCCGCCGAGGAATCCCCTGTGGGGAAACGTGGATAATGTTTCGCCCCTTCGTCAAAGCCCGGCGAAGAACTTCGCGCTCCTGAGCACTGGAGAACGTGGAAATGACGGCTTTCTCCGGGGAATGAGGGACTGAAGTCCCTCGCTCCGAAAGTTCGATTCGGCGAGGATTCAGTGCTGACGCCGAAAATCCCTGCGAGGCGACAAAGGCGCACTTCGGTAAGTCCAGTAGCGTCTCTTCGCCCAGCATGTATGTTGTAACTGCCCCCCAACGCTCTCGAGTCCAATTTCTCGGGTTGTGGCGTATATATTTTTCAAAGCTGCGAAACTCCTCCTCACTTGAAATCAAATCGTCCCAATAATCGCTCTGCCAAAGGTGCTCACCGATGTCTTGCACCGTGCCTGCTTGTTTCAATTTGCCGTAAAGATGGGCAGTTGCTCCTTTGAATCGCCCGACCAGAAATCCCAGGTGATTTTCCTTATTTGTGGCCTGTAGTTGAATGGTTAGTATCATGTGAACATGGTTAGGCATAATCACGTACTCACCTAATTTAAGCTCCCGGTACTTATGTGGTAAACTTAGCAGCGCTTCTTCGACAGCTTTGCCCAGAGCATTCAGCACACTTCGTTCACCCACAATTGCCCCCAACAGTGACATGTTGTGTGCTACCTGCATCGTCACAAAATATCGACCATGTCTATAGTTGATATTCTTGTTTCTCAGCGATTTGTGAAAATATGCCTGCATAACATCTGTTTCGGAGTATGGGACTTCAGTCCCATACATGGTAAAAATACCATATTCACTGCCTTAAGCAAGTCTTTTCGTTGTTCCGAGCTTGCCAAAGAGAGCGGTCTATGCTATATTGACTTCACGACCTTTTGTCTATATGTCTCAGACCACGGAACTTTATCGACCGAATGCCGCCATCATTTATCAGCGTAATGATGGCACAGTGTTGGTGTGCGAGCGCGTGAAACCTGCCGGAGCTTGGCAGTTCCCGCAGGGCGGAATCAAGAACGGCGAGTCCCCGCTGAGTGCTGCCTGTCGTGAGGGTATGGAAGAAACCGGGTTCCGCCCCAATGAGTACGAGGTGATTGCTGAGCATGGCCCCTACCGCTATGATTACCCGCCGAAGGAGCGCGAACGCGTATTGCGCAAGCGTGGTATTCCTTATGCCGGGCAGGAGCAGTATTACTTCTTGTGCCGTATGCACAGCGACGCCGCTGAGCCGTGGCTGGACAACAAGGAGTTCCGCGATTACAAGTGGGTGATGCCTGCAGATTTTGACTACGACTCCCTGCCGGACTTCAAACGCGGTGTCTATGAGCAGGTGATGCGTGATTTCTTCGGTGTGTGATGGAACCGGTGGCGTACATCCGCTCTCCTTTTGCGGACAAGTTCGGGGTGCCTCGTCAGGGCAATCTCGCGCCACATGTCATCAGCGAAATTGTTTTTGAGCCCGCCTATCGTAACCCCGATTTTGTGCGCGGTATAGCCGCGTTCAGTCACTTGTGGCTGATATGGGGCTTTCATTGCAATGAAGGTGCCGGTTGGCACCCGACGGTGCGCCCGCCACGACTGGGGGGCAATACGCGTGTGGGGGTGTTTGCCACACGTTCACCGTTTCGCCCGAATGGTTTGGGCTTATCTGTTGTCAAACTGGTATCTGTGGAGGACGGCCCGATATTGCGGGTGAGCGGGGCAGATATGGTGGACGGTACGCCCATCTACGATATAAAGCCGTACATACCGTACGCTGACAGCATACCGGAGGCCACGGGGGGATTTACCGAAACGCCACGCACTATGTTGCAGGTTCAGCTGGAGTGCCGTGTGCCGACGTCAGCTCCGGCTGATTGGGAGATTGCCATGCAGGAGGTGCTGGCTCAGGATCCCCGTCCCGCTTACCAGCAGGACCCTGAACGAGTGTACCATATCATCCTGAAGCCCTATGAGGTGAGTTTTCGTGTGCAGGACGGCGTGGCTCACGTGCTTGCCATTCGTCCCGAACCGTAAATGTTGCAGAAATTACAGCAGGCATTTGCCCTCAATCTGGAAGAGGGCTTGGAGCAGGGCGGTGCTGTCGCTGTATGGCAGAACGGTCAGGAGCAGGCCCTCATCTGCGGTGGCGAGTCAAAAGCCGGTTCGCTTTGGCAGCCGCATACGCTGGTGCCCATTTATTCTGCCACCAAGCCTGCTGCTGCGGCCTGTTTGTTGCAGGCGCTCTATGATTGTTGTCGCGGTCCCGAGCTCGAGGTCGGGGATATATGGCCGTCATTTCCTGCGCCGCGTCTGACGGTGGGGGAATTGCTCTCACACCAAGGTGGACTGGCGGCTCTGGCTGAGTGTGCTCCTATCGACGATTTGGAGGCCTGCCGTCGGGTAATAGAAAAAAGCAAACCTCTGTGGGCTCCCCCTCAGCACGGCTATCACCCGCAGACTTTCGGACCCTTGGTGGATATCCTGATGCTGGAGCTCACCGGCCTACGCGTGAGCGATTACTGGGAGGAACGCGTGCGCCGTCCCCTCGGGCTGGAGTTTTACATCGGGCATGTGCCGGAGTCTTGCTACGACAGTGTGGCCGAGCTGAGAACGGCGCGCATGGTGGGAGCTATGCCCCGCACTCCTTTCTACCGCGAGTATTTTGATAAGACGAGTGCCGTGCACCGTTCTTTCCACAGTATCTGCGGCTATGGTTCGGCTCGCGAAATGAATACCCCGGAGGCGTGGCAGTGTGGCTCCCCGGCAAAAGGCGGCGTGGCCTCAGCCCGTGGATTAGCCTTGTTCTATCAGGCGTTGATGGGGCTGGTACCACAATCACCCTTTGCGGCCGATGTCCTGGAATGGATGAGTACTCCTCAATGCTCCGGGATGGATCTTACCCTGTTGGAGCCCACCGCATTCACCTGCGGTGCCATGTGCGAGCCTGTCTCGATTTTCGGTGAGGGCGGATTCGGACACGCAGGAGCCGGTGGCTCATTGGGACTGTGTTGTCCCGCCACCGGCTTGTCATTTGCTTATGTTATGCGTGGAATGGAGCTGGGCAATCTGCCCGGCAAGCGTGTGCAGCGTTTATTGGGCTGCCTGCGCTGAGAACTTTTTCAGCTGCTCGTTCACCTTTTCGGCGTAGCCCTGCGGGTCTCGCCACCAATCCAGAGCCCAGATGTGGCAGAGATTCCAGCCGAGGGCCTGCAGTACGCTCTCCCTCAATACATCGCGGTCGCGAGCCGTGGCTGCACCGGCGTAGTTCGGGCCATCCAGCACAATGCCGGCCAGCATGTTGCCGGGGCGTGACGGGTCGGCTATGGCAATGTCGATTCGGAAGCCCGATACACCCAGATTGCTCACGCAGTTCCAACCCATTGCCTGCAGAGCAGAGCAGATGGAGTGCTGCAGACCGCTCTCGGCCTGACCGGCAGTGGCGCCGGCGGTGTTGAAATAGGCGTTGGCACCCATGCGGGCACACTCCAGGAATCCGCGCAGGTCTGCTGCGCCACGGGCACGGGTGCGGTTCAGGTCGATGTCCTCGGGCTTGAGGGAGCTGAACACGCGCATACCGGTACGGGCTCGGGTAATGGCCACATTCAGTCGGCGCTCACCGCCTGTCAGGTTCAGCGGGCCGAAGTTCATGGAGATATTACCCTTCTCATCGGGACCGTATGTGGTGGAGAAGTAGATGACGCCACGCTCATCACCCTGTACGTTTTCGAGGTTCTTCACGAAGATTGCCTCGGGGTTCTCTTCATCGAAGAAGGGTTCGAGCGATTCATCCTCAGCGCGAGCCTTTTCAAAGAGGTCGAGAATGAGTGCCTGCTGCTGGGTATTGAAGGTTACAATACCGATGCTGGTCATCTCGTTGTAATCGAAGCCAGGACTGCGGAGCACCTGCAATACGTGGTTCACAAGCTCTTGAGCCTCCTTCTTGTTGTAGCGCTTGCTGCTACCGCGCTCGTAGGTACCTTCCACGTAGTGGTACTGCAGAGCGGTATCCTTTGCCACGGGAGCGGGGAAGGTCACCAGCTTGTTTTCGTAGTAATTGCGGTTGGAGTAGGCAATCAGGCTTTCGGACTTACTGCGGTAGTGCCAGGTAAGGTTCATCTGCGGTATGCCGCAGGCCAAGCATTCATCGAGAATACTCTCCAAATCCTGCTCGATTTCTTCGGTCTCCTCGCTTTCATCGGCCTTGGTACGGCTGAAGAAGCTGGTGGGGGGCATCTGTCGTGGGTCACCCACAATCACGGCACTCTTGCCACGGCCGATGGCGCCGATGGCATCCCACACGGGAATCTGCGAGGCCTCGTCGAAGATTACGACGTCGAAGGGTTCGGCATCTGGGGTGAGGTACTGGGCGACCGAGAGCGGGCTCATGAGCATGCAGGGCTTGAGCAGTCGGCTGACGTTCGGCGTGAGCGTGAGCAACTTGCGAATGGCCTTGTGTGCGCGCTGCTTGTTAATCTCGTGATTGAGTTCGGCCAGCTCCTTACCGTGAGCGCTGTGCTCCAGTGACTTGGTGCGCAGAATCTGCTGTAGTTCTGCACCGGCTGCGGTCAGAAGAGTCGAGTCTTTCGAACGGAAGTCAGAGATGCGGGCTTCATGTGTAGTCGAGTCGAATGCCGTGAGTGTCTTGCTGGCGTCGACTGCAGCTCTCAGGCGGTAGCGGGAATAGTTCTTAAGGAACAGGGATTCCAACTCCTCGGGCTGAACTTCCTTTCTCTGCAGCAGGTCAACCATGGCACGCCCGGTCTTGCACTTGGCCTGCTGAGCACAGGAATTCCAGAGCACGATGGAACGCCAGCTGCGACGCAATGCGAGAAGTTCATTGCCCAAGCGGGTGACAGCACCTTCCTGCGAGAAGTCGGGGTGCAGAGTAACGTCTGTTCCCATCAGTTCCGATACTCGTTGGGCAAGGTCGGCATATTCGTCCTGCCTGAGCTTCAGAGTGGCTACATGTGTTGTAGCCGGAGAGCCGGGGCTGAAGGGATTGCCCTCGCGTGAGAGGTAAAGGCGGCAAAGCGGTTGGATATCCTGAAGTCCTTTCAGCTCATCGGCAATAGCGCAGGCCGCCTCGTAGTCAGACTGTTGAGTGTTGATACCATGACGGAAGTGGGGCAGATCTGTGGAGGTGATACACTTTGCGCGCAGGATGTCCTGCATGGCAATCAGTCGCTCCAAATCGTTTCCGATGTCAGGAGTTCTGGGTGAGAAGGCCAACTTCTGAAGCTGTTTGCGAATGCGACGCGTGGTGAAGAAGCGGCTGATGAAGTTTGTGAACTGAGCCCCCTTCCAATTGCGGTACAGTTCCGTAATAATCGGTTCCTGTTCCGTATTTTCGGGGTAAGACAGGGAAAGCCCATCCTTGCACTGGTGGTAGTTGCGGGCGTGAGCGACTGCTTCCTGCAGGCTGAGCAGCTGTTCCTCTGCCGTTTCGGGCATCAACAGGGTGTTGTCCTGCCCCTGAGTGCGGGCGGCAAGCAGCAGAAGTTTGCAAACCTGGTTGCGGAATTCCTTGTAGTCGTCATCCTCAAGACCCACGCTGTTCATGAGTACGGTGAGTGCCTTGTCACGCTTTTCGGCCGCTCTGATGAAACGCGGGAGCAGTTCTGCCAAATCATCTTCCCACTGCAAGCTGTAGTCGGCAGCAGCCAGATAGTTGGCAGCACCCGGGTAGAGGTGGGCTAACGGTGCAAACGAGATATTGAACTCATGTGCCAGTGTCAGCAGTTCATTTTTGCGGTCAGCGCTGACGGTCAGCATATCGGCTGCCGGGGGCGGGAGCAGCGGGAAGGGCTGCGTATCGCTCAGCAGGCAGATGTCATCGTACAGCGTGGTGCCGTCCGGGTAGGGGGTGTGCAGCTCTCGCGGGTGTATATTGAGCCCCTCACGTATGAGGCTGACTGCGTTAACGTGCTTACTCCACTGGCTTTTCTTCGATTTAATCGAGGAATTATCGATGGCGGTTTTGAATTGATTCAGAACCTCTTTTTTGATTGCCTTGTTGGAGTGCAGCTCCAAGCAGAAGTCACCGAGACCGATGCGCTTGAGTCGCTTGTACACAACGGAGAGTGCTGCGGACTTCTCGGCCACGAAGAGCACGGTTTTGCCATGTCCCAAGCAGTGGGCAATCATGTTGGATATGGTCTGGCTCTTGCCGGTTCCGGGGGGGCCGATGAGCACGAAGTTCTTGCCTCGACCGGCTGCCAGAATGGCTGAGAGCTGCGAGGAGTCCGACGAAAGCGGCGTGAAGATACGCTGCGCATCGGCATCGGTATCAAGCGTAGCCGGGTCCGGGAAACCTACCTGCGTGGGAAATGTCTCGCGGTTTTCATCTGCCAGATGGCGGACGATGGGGTTGGCCATCAGCTCATCCTTGCGGTCACAGAGGTCCTTCCACATCAGGTACTTGGCAAAGGAGAATATGCCAAGCGAACAGGTATCCAGCACCTCCCAGCCCTCAATGTCCTTGATGGCACGGCGTATCGTATCGAAAATGAGGGGAACATCCAAGCCACTCTTGTCTGTCGGTAATTCCCCCTCCAGTGAGGGAATGTGCAGACTGTACTCGGTTTTCAGCAGTTCCAACAGGGTGAGGTTGATGCGGGTTTCTTCGTCTGACGTGCGCAGGGTGAAACCGCTCTTAACACTCTTTCGGGAAATGCGAACCGGAATGAGCAGCAGGGGGGCGTAGAGAGTCTGATTTTTTTCCTTACGAATCCATTTCAGGAAACCGCAGGCGATGTAAAGGGTGTTGTAGCCGCTTTCTTCCAGATTTTTGCGAGCCGCGAGGTAAAGTTTGTACAGGCGTTTCTGAAGTTCTTCATTATCCGGCAATCCTTTACTGCTGACAGCCAGCAGCTCGTTCTTTTCATAGATTTCGAGCGCATGCTGATTGATAATGGCTTTGGCTTCGGATTTATCCTCCTTCTTCAAAGCCTCATCGAGAGCGAATGTTCGGGGGACGGCGGAAAGTTTGAAGACCTTGCCATCGTTGAGATCATCTTCCAGTCGGGCTGAGTTGTTCAGTACGATGTGAAGCTGTGTTTTGTCTGCTCGGGAGTTGAGCAGGTTATTGCGCATGGAGAGGTCGAGCAATTTAAGCTGCCAGTTTTCCATGCGGGTACGTTTGCGGTTGTTGACCAGAGAGATGGCGTTTTCCCAATCCTCTGCGCTCATTTCGGGCAGGAATTCGGCCTGATCACCGTTGGCTGTTGTCTCATTGACGATGCTCGGAGCATCCTCCGGGCGCTCGGTACCGATGGGGCGTACACCCGAAGCCCAGATTTTGGCGATGTCGTACGCGGTGGCGCTGTCTGTTTTGAACAGATTTTGCTTTCCTTTCTCCATAGCCTCGGCAAAGGAGAATTGCAATCCGTTTTCAGACCTGGTCAGCATGGTTGTTTCGAGCACTACCAGTTCGTTCAGCTCCATTAGGTTGCGCAGAATGGCACTGTCTTTGGTAATGGGGGAAGTCATGCACTCATCTTTCATCAGCATGCCGATAAAGGCGTGACCGGGAATGAGAATGACGAGGGGATTATACCCGGCCTGAGCAATAACAGCCGCCATGAGCATGGTGGTGTCCAGACATGTAGCACAACCACCCTGCATAATCTGTGAGGGGGTGCGTACCTTCTGGAATACCCCCGTGGTCACATCAATCTCACCTCGGGGCGGCAGGGCATAGTTGATGCCATAACCACTCAGCGTGAGCCAAATGGCTTGCAGTTTGTTCAGAATGGCGTTCGGTTCGCTCTTGTAGCCGTTCCAATCGGGATTCAGGCCTTTGTTGGCAAGTAGTTCGCCGGCAAAGTGCAGCACCTTATCGACAGCGGGGTCGTTCGGCTGAACCAGCGCTGCCAGCAGCTCCGGGGACTTAGCATTTATATCCAGCACCCATGCGTTGCCGGGTAACCAATTGAGCTCGTAGTTTTCCCGATGAAGAACCTGTTCGCCATCGCATATTTCAAAGTGGATTTTGCCCGGTTCATCTTCTGTCAGTGCTTTAAGCGCGGAAAGGTCGTAGTCCGTTTGCTCGGTTGGGAGAATACGGCATTCTACATTAGCCTTCATAGCACCGATATTATATGTCTGCGGGGTGACATACTCGGGGCTGGTGCTGATACGCAGCGTCAGGTTGTCGGCATCTGTATCGCTTTTGATGATGACTTCATCAAAAAGCGGCTTACGGTTGCTGAGATAGACAACGGAAAGATAGGAGCTGAAGTCCGCTTTGATCGAGAAACTCATGAGCTTTATTTTCTATTTAACGATTATTGAGATATTCAACGATACCCTGTCCTACAGCCTGAGCAAAGCGCACCGCGTTCTCGTGTTTGTTAAGATAGCGTGCGTGCTCGGGGTTTGAAAGATAGGCTACTTCAGTTATGACGGCAGGGACGTACGATTCGTTGCAAGAATTCAGCCAATCTCCACCACCACGTCTGCCATCAGTGCGTAAAACAACGCCACAGGGCACGCCGTTGTTGGGCATTCCGCCCTCGGGAGCATCGAGAATGTCGCGTGTCATAACCTGGGCCATGGTTTGTGCCATGCGCACACCGGCCTCATTGCAGTAGAATGCACCCTTGTTGCACACCTTCCAAGTGGCGGAGTTACTGTTGTGGTGCAGGAATACCACAGCTCCGGGCTGTTGGTCGAGAGCGTAGTTGGTGCTCAGCATGCCCACGGCAATGCGGTGGGGGTGGTGTGTGGAGCGGTAAATGGCGGTCGGGATGGGGGATTTCACGTGGTGCACCCCGGCCTTCTCGGCGGCGGCTGCCAGTTTGGAATCGGTGGGCACATCGCCACGGTTGCATATCAGGCAGGTGTAGCCGGCAGCCTCGACCGTCTTCTTGACCTCACCGGCGTAGCGGTACCAGAACTCTGTTTCTTCAATAATGCCGCCCTTGCTGGCATCGGGCGTGCGGGCGCCCTGACCACCGCGTACCGGCTCGTAGTAGTGGCCGATATCGAGCACGACAACTTTCGAGTTGTAGGCTATCTGCTGCATCTGCATTTGATAGCAGGAGGGAATCAGGAAGGTGACCGCAGCCGCTGCGGCGAGTAAAATGCGTTTCATGAATGTTAATCGTTTAGAGGGGAAGTTCACCCTGAGCACGGGTGAGGGGGGCGCCGATTTTCTGATAGGCGGCGGGCATGGCTTCTCGCCCGCGCGGGGTGCGCTTAATGTAGCCCTGCATGATGAGGAAGGGCTCGTGAACGTCCTCGATGGTGCTCTCATCTTCGCCCACGGCAACCGCGAGCGAGGCCAGTCCCACCGGGCCGCCATTGAACTTGTAAATCATGGTTTCGAGCAGGCGCTTGTCCATTTCGTCGAGTCCGTCTTCATCGATATCAATCATACCGAGAGCGGCTTCGGCCACGTCATCGCTGATACGGCCATCGCTCTTGACCTGAGCGTAGTCGCGCACCCAGCGCAGCAGGGCGTTGGCTACACGGGGGGTGCCACGGGAACGTCGGGCAATGGAGAGAGCGCCACCGGGCTGCAGGTCAATATCGAGCAGACCGGCCGAGCGGTGCAGAATTTGGCAGAGTTCGTCGGGTTTGTAGTAGTCGAGCCTGTTAATCAGGCCGAAACGGGAGCGTAGTGGCCCGGTGAGCATACCGGCACGTGTGGTGGCGCCCACCAGAGTAAACTTGGGCAGATTCAGCTGAATGGAGCGGGCATTGGGGCCTTGGTCGATAATGATATCGAGTCGGTAGTCCTCCATGGCCGGGTACAGGTACTCCTCAATCGCCGGGTGCAGGCGGTGAATTTCATCGATGAAGAGCACGTCGCCCTTTTCCACATTGGTGAGAATGCCTGCCAAATCACCGGCCTTCTCAATCTGAGGGCCGGATGTTGTGTGCAGCCTGTGCCCCACGGCATTGGCGATAATGTTAGCCAGCGTGGTTTTGCCCAGTCCGGGCGGACCACTGAGTAGCACGTGGTCGAGGACATCGCCACGCATGCGGGCGGCCTCGACCATGAGCAGCAGGCGTTCCTTCACTTTCTCCTGACCGCAGAACTCGCTGAATGCGGGCGGGCGCAGCGATACATCGTAGCTGCCCGAAGTCTCGGCCATGCGGGTGTAGACGGAATCTGCCATGTGAATGCCTGTGTTTACTTCTGCACCTTCTCAATCGTAGGCGGAGGCGGCGGCAGTACTCCGCCCTGCTGCTGCTGCTGTTGGCAGGCTGTCAGGGCTGCGGCTGCTGTAGCGCCGACCAGAACTTTAGCCAGAACCGGATAGACCGGTTTTTTATTGTTGTTTTCAGACTCTATTTTCATGACTTGGGGATTGTTGAGTGTTTATTTGACTACGCCACCTGTTACCTGCGGGGGCAGGGGGGCTCCGGGAGGTGTCATGCCCTGCTGCTGCTGTTGCTGCTGGCAGGCGACGAGGGCGGCTGCAGTTGTTACAACAGCGGCGGCCTTCACAAGTGCGGGGTATTTCGGTGCGTTCTCTGTGTTTGTGGGGGTGATTTTCATGGTATCATTCTTGGTTTGTTTCTGTCGAAGTCTCGGTATCGAGCGGGTCCGTTGTCAGCTCGCTGATGAATGTCATATCCGGTTCGTAAGGCGGTATCTCTATGGGACGAGGCTTACCGGGCTCAGGGCAGACGACGCCTGCTGTGACATGTTCCGGATATGACGATGGTCGTTCATCGGGGGGCGGTGCTACGCCGGGCGTGGGCTGAACGGGGCGTTCATCGCAGGCAGACAGCAGCAGAGCTGTTGCCGCAGTGGTAACAGCCCTTACCATCGTGGGATACAATGGTGCCGAAGTCTGGGATGCTTCAATCCTCACACGTGGTGAGTTTATCATAGCCCTGTCAGGTTAGTCAACGCCAAATCAATATGCCTCGGCATTTCTCAGCAAACGAACGCAATCGTAGTGCTGCTTCTCTTCTGCCCAATCAATAGCTGTTCTTTGGGTCTTATCCCTCTTTTTAACATCAGCCCCGGCTTTAATGAGCGCTTCTACGCACTCAGTGTGGCCATTGGCCGCAGCATAAATGAGGGGGGTATAGCCATATTTATTCTCATTGTTGACATTGGCACCGTAAGATATGAGGTGCTGCACACATTCTACGCGACCATTTTTTGCAGCCTGAGCGAGAGGAGTATCACCTATATTATCTGATTTTTCAACGTTTATACCGGGCAATACCAAATAGCTGCGCAGGAGGTTACTGTATCCAAGCTGCGCTGCTTCGGTTAGCCCGGTTTTTGAGTAGGCACAAACCATCCACAGTACCATGAATGCAATTACAACATAGATGGTTATTATGCCCCAATCTCTGCAGTGAGCAAGTATGGAGTCACCCCATTTCGACTTCCCTTCATTTGAGCCTTTTTGTTTCTGTTGAACTATATAGTTTAATTTTCTCAGTGTTGAAAGGTGTTCTTCCCGCTCTTTGTTCAGTTTTTCTTTGAGCGATGCAATTTCCTGAGCTGCCGTATTATCGAGCTGGCGCTCGGCATTTTGTCTGGCTTTTTTTTCCGTTTCTACTCTGGAGATAAGATTAGCTATCTGTTTTTTTTGCTGTTCTATAATGGGAGCACACTCATTTTTACCCTCCTCGCGTGCTTGTCGGAGTTTCATTTCGTACTCCAGCGTTTTAAATTTAGCTTCCTCATTTACACGCTTTTTGTCTGCTTTTTCCAGCTCATCTATCCACTCCTGAGCGCTTTGCCAGCGATTCTGAGGATGGAGTTCGAGGGCTTTGTCGATGTTTTTCAGAAAATCGACTGAGAAATGTGTATGCAGTTCACGATTTTCCGCAAGTGGTTTGTATTTGTCGCCACATATGCGCACCGTGGATTCTATCGGTTCTGTGCCGACAATCAGTCTGTAACAGGTGGCTCCCAATGCATACAAATCTGTCCAAGGGCCTTGCAATGATTTGTCTCCGGAGTTTTGTTCGTAGGGCATATATCCGTTACTGCCGACTCCTATGCTCGACATGGCCTGACTTTTACGCGCTAACCCGAAGTCTATGAGAATTGCTCTGCCTTCGGCGGTGTACAGTATGTTCGACGGTTTGATGTCGCGGTGATATAGCCTGCTATCATGCATGTATTTGATCGCACTGAGCAGTTGTTGCAGTACGGGGCGCAGCCAAGCTTCATTCATTTCTGACGGTGAGGGACAGTTTGCATACAGTTCTGCGCCTTGCACATTTTTCATGACATAATAGGCTGTCCCGTGTTCCTCAAAGGTATTGAGTACTGTTACTATATTGGAATGTTCCAGTTCCGACAGCGTCTTAGCCTCATCGATGAAATGCTTCAGTGACCAGTTATATTCCTTAATTTTCTTTTTGTTACGGGGACATACTCTGTCTGTACCGGGAAGTCTGGTCGCGTAATTATTGGGAAAGTTCTCCTTAATGACGACCTTTCTGCCTGTGGTTATCTCATGCGCGCTGTACGTTATGCCGAATCCTCCACTGTTAATGGTATAGTCTATGACGTAATTCAACAGTTTATGTCCGTTTGGCAGAGCCTCCACAATATCCGGCTCCGGGGCGTACGTCTCGGCTGTTGAGGGGGAATTGATGGACTTTATCTGTATAGTCATGGGAAATGGACTGTGATAGATGTTTGCATGAAGCTCTCCAAGAGTGAGCCACTACATATAACGACGACTCAAGAACGGAATTTGTTGGCAACAAACTGCAGGAAAATACAAAAAACAGCCTGACGTGTGCAATTGTATATGAGCCCTAAGTCATCCGAAAAAATAGAGCTGCGGGGATTTGTTCGCTGAGTTTGGAATTGCTTACAGTTAATCGGCGACAATTCGACTCAAAACTGTTGCCCTGGTGGTAACAGCCTTCACAGGTGTAGGGGCGCTCCGTATTGAAGTCCGGGCTGCTTTAATTCTCTTGACTTTCAGCAGGTTCCGGCATGTAGGGAACATCGCCACCCAGTTTTATAGGCTCCTCGTCCGGTGGTGTAGCAGGTACGGCACTGTGGTCGGTCGGGTCCGAACTTTTGGCCTGCATCGGCACACTCTCTTTATGAATTGATATAGGGGGAGGAGGAATAGGTATAGGAGCGGGGATTTCTCCCGACAGCTTTGTAATCGGTTTTTCTTTTGTTCTGTGTGGCTTGTGAGGGTATTCCGGAGAATGGGGGGTAGTAGAGGGGGGTAATGTCCATGGCATCACCTTAGCACAGTGCCGTCATTTGTCAATGTGTTTAGCGTTCAATTTGTAAAAAAATCAGAGTTTCTGACCGAAAAAGAACAATCTGCACTTGACTGAGTACGTAAATTTGATAGACTTCTCGGCAGCTTTCCATTTTATAAGCTGCTCAACTCCTCTGTGAAAGAAAGGAGAAATCCTGATAGAAGATATATCTGTCGTGAGACAGAAAACAGACAACAACATAACCAAACTACAATAATGAACTTAAAAATCTACACCGATGAGGTGGATGAATTGGCGCGTAAACAGATTTCGCGTCTGTTGGCTCAGCCCGCTTTTGCTGATGCCAAGGTACGTATCATGCCCGATGTGCATGCCGGTAAAGGCTGTGTTATCGGCTTTACTGCCGATTTGGGCGATAAGGTAATCCCTAACATTGTGGGGGTGGATATCGGCTGCGGTATGCTCACCGTTTCACTGGGTAAGCAGAAACCCGATTTCGCCGCTCTCGATGATGTCATGCACCGCAATGTGCCCAGCGGTATGTATGTCCATGGCGAACCGGTAGAGGAGTTTGCCCCGCTGGAATCACTGCATTGCCTGGAGCAATTGATTCACCCCAAGCGCCTGCGTTGTTCTCTCGGTTCGCTGGGTGGCGGTAATCACTTTGTGGAGGTGGATGTCGACTCGCAGGGGAATTATTACCTCATTATCCATTCCGGTTCCCGTAATCTGGGTAAGCAGGTGTGCGAACTTTACCAGTGCATGGCAATCGACCGCCGCGCCGGTATCGGTGACAGGGGAGCGGTCGAGGCTGCCCTGATTGCTGACCTGAAGGCGCAGGGGTGTCATCGTGAGATTCAGAACTCCATAAAGGCTCTTCGCGCTCAGTGGAGCGAGCTGCAGCCGGATGTCCCTGTCGATTTGTGCTACCTTGAGGGTAAAGAGCGTGAGCTCTACCTGCACGATATGAAAATCTGCCAGCAGTTCGCCCTGCGTAACCGCGAGGTGATGGCTGAAATCATCATCAAACGCCTCGGTCTCGAGGTGCAGGATATGTTCCATACCACTCACAACTATATTGACCACGAGAGCAATATCGTGCGTAAGGGGGCTATCTCTGCCCGTGATGGCGAGAAGTTGCTCATTCCCATCAATATGCGCGACGGCTGCATTTTCGGTGTCGGCAAGGGGAACGACGATTGGAACCAGTCGGCACCGCACGGCGCGGGGCGTCTCATGAGCCGCACTCAGGCCTTCCGTGAGCTGTCGATGGAGGAGTTCCAGGAGCAGATGAAGGGTATTTACACCACGTCGGTGACCCAGAAAACGCTCGATGAATCGCCCATGGCCTACAAGGGAATGGACGCTATTCTGAAGCATATCGGGCCTACGGTAGATGTGGTGGATATCTTCAAACCGCTCTACAACTTCAAGGCCGAGGAAGCCGAGCCATCTTTCCGCAAGCGCGGATAATGTGATGTCAGGCGCTGCTTTTCGGAGCAGCGCCTAATTCATGCAGCGGCATCGAGTCGCAATCCGGAATTGACATCACATGTATGTCGTGCTAGGATGAACGAGTGTTAAGAAAACACGACAATACTATGAAAGAACTCATTTATTCTCTGATATTACTGGCTTCCGTATTTCCTGTGAGCCGTGCCGCTGAGCCTTGGCAGGCGGATTGTGCCCGACTGGCTGAGTCTTTGCCCGCACAGGATGACTCGCTCACTCGCAATCGCCATGGGTATGATTCTCGTGCCGGGGATTACCTAGGGCGCGAGGCCTGGCAGCGCGAAGTGCCTGAGCTGCTCAGACAGGTGGCTGCCGGTGGTGATGTGTCGCTGCGTTCCCCATCGGGATTCACGGCTTTGCAGGCCGCCTGCATGGTGGGAGATGTGGCACTGGCACAGGCGCTCATCGATGCCGGGGCAGATGTGAATGCCCGACCGGAGCATTGGCGTGACATGGGGTACCCCGGCTATACGCCGCTTGGTATGCTGGTGAGTTTTGAACACCGTACCGATGAAGAGGAACGCGTGCAACTGGCAAAGGCTCTGTTGGATAAGGGCGCTGATCCGGATGCCCCCACAACAACCCGAATCTGGGATATTGCCCGGAACAAGGTCCCGTTTGAACTTACCGACAGCGATGACATGCGTCGCCTGTTGCTGCGCTATGGAAATCAGGACCTCGGCAAACGAACGGAGAAGTGGTGGATTGGCTGGAGATTTTATAGCGCAGGACTTATCCGTGACTTGTTGGAGGGGGGAGTACACCCTGACAGCCATGTGGGTGAGAAGGGCAGCAATCTCATGCTGGTGTTGATGTTGAAGCACCCCAACGATCCATCTCTGACAGAACTTGCCCTCAGTAAAGGCGCAAAGCCCCGCTTAGGTGGCCGGGGAAGACACTACTCCGATTACCTGTTTCACCTGCGAGTTGACTCGCAGGTTCACCCCGAAAGCGCGGTGGAAATTGTGCGGCTTTTGCTGGATGCCGGAGCTGATATCAATGCCCTGAATCACAGTGGCAACTCGTTGCGCATTCACTTCGGGCGCATCGATTCAGCTGCGGCTCGTGCCGTGGGGGAACTTTTGCGCTCTCGTGGCGCAAAACTGCATCCCGATGCCAAATAATGCACTCCCGCAGGTTCAATAACTAAGATATGTCTGAGATTTGGCTTGCCTGAGCTCAGGCTTGGTAGTACAATTCCCGCGCTATGTTCTACATTACTACAGCAATCGATTACACAAATGGTTCTCCTCACATCGGTCACGCTTATGAGAAGGTCCTCGCGGACGTACTGGCTCGTTGGCACCGAATGTGTGGCGAGGAGACCTTTTTGCTGACCGGTGTAGACCAGCACGGCCAGAAGGTTCAGCAGAAGGCTGAGGAGGCCGGCGTGTCACCGCAGGAGTATGCCGATACCGTGACCACTCGCTTCATTGCCCTCTGGGAGCGCCTCGGTATTTCCTACGATGGCTGGGCTGCTACGACAGATGCCCGCCACAAGGCATGCGTGCTGAAAATCCTGACCAATCTGAAGGAGAAGGGGTGCCTGTACAAGAAGGCCTACAAGGGCTTCTATTCTGTACGTCAGGAGCAGTTCCTGACCGATAAGGAGCGTGGCGAGGACGGCAATTTCGGCCCTGAGTGGGGGCAGGTGATTGAGCTGGAGGAAGAGAACTGGTACTTCAACCTCACTGCTCACACCGCATGGCTGAAGGAGTTCGTGACCACGCACCCCGATTGCGTGACCCCTGAGTTCCGTCGCCAGGACTTGCTGCAGGCCATCGAGCGCGCTACCAACGACCTGTGTATTTCCCGCCCGAAGGATCGCCTGAGCTGGGGCATTCCGCTTCCCTTCGACCCGGAGTTCGTGACCTACGTGTGGTTCGATGCCCTCATCAACTACATTTCTTTCGCCGGTTATCTGGCAGATGGCGACACCACGCTGCCTGACTTCAACAAGCTGTGGCCGGCCGCTTGCGAGGTCATCGGCAAGGATATTCTGATTCCCGCTCACGGTATTTACTGGCTGTGCATGCTCCATGCCATGGGCTTTACCGATGAGGAGATGCCCCGTCTGCTGGTGCACGGGTGGCTTAATATCAAGGGCGAAAAGATGTCCAAGTCTCTCGGCAATATCGTTGACCCGAACGACCTGTGCGATGTGTTCGGTCCCGAGGCCGTGCGCTATTACCTGGTGCGCGATACCAAGACCGGCTACGACAGCGACTACGATGCTGAGCGCATGAAGATGATTTACAACACCGAGCTGGCAAACGACCTCGGCAATCTCTGCAACCGCTCCCTCAACATGTGCACCCGCTACCTTGGTGGTACGGTGACGGTGGCCGAAGAGCCTGCTACCGACGAGCTCTCTGTAGCTCTCCGCCAGAGCATGGCCGATACGGTGGCTCGCTTCACCGAGTGCATGAACGCCTACAATACATCCGAGGCTCTCGCTGCGCTCAATGCTCACGTCGGTCAGTGCAACGCCTTCATTGAGAAGACTCAGCCCTTTGCCCTTGCTAAGGACGAAACACGCCTTGCTGAACTGCAGAGCGTACTGGCTCACCTGCTGGAGAGCTGTGTGCAGGTCGGTTACCTCATTGCCTGCGTGCTTCCCGATGCCTCTGCCCGCATTCTTTCCCAGTTGCAGGTGGATGCCGCCACCATCAGCCCGCAGACCCTTGCTTGGGGTATCCTGAAGGATGGCCACACCGTGCAGGCTCCCAGCCCCGTATTCCCCCGCATCCTCTCTGAGGAGGAAAAGCAGAAGATGGCTGAGAAGGCCGCTAAGGCCGCAGCCAAAGCTGCCCGCAAGGCCGCCGCTCAGCAGCAGTAAGCAAATCCGCTGACTTTGATTTCAAAAAGCCCTGCATCTTCGCTGATGCAGGGCTTTTCTACTTTACGTTAGGGGGAAAATCTGGTAGTATATGCCCATGCGTATAGCGGTGGCAGTGCTGGTGTCAATTATGCTCAGCGGATGTGGTCATTTCGTTAGAATCGGCCATGCCGGGACTGTGGCATCTGCGCACCGTGCGGGGAGTGTAGTTGCAGGCGGGGGAGAGGTCGAAAAAGGGGAATATCTCAGTGAGTCGCAGGCGCTGGCTTATGCTCGCGCTGAGTTGCAGAAATTGGTGCCGCAGATTGAGTTCAAGCTTGCGGGGCCGGGGAATGTGTATGACCGAGCACTTTCGATGGCAGATACTCTGCTGTGGGATGGCGCAACGGTTTCGTTTGCTGTTTCCAGCAGGGGAAATTACGTGACATTGACGCCGACCTATGCCGACAATGAACTCTTGTTCAGGGCATATCAGGAGCCGGCGCGTCGTGCAGCCCTTACTCCGGACCAGCGGCGAGCTCTTACCATTGCCGAGAATGCGGTAAAGCAGGCGCAGCAGAATAGTAGTTCCGAGTATGAGTGTGCATTGGCACTTCATGATTATTTGGTGGGCAAGTGCACATATGTGACATCGCTCCATGGCAAGGATGCCGCCAATGCCACAACCCGCCTACTGTTGACCGGAAAGGGCGTGTGCGATGCGTACACACGAGCTTATAAACTGATGCTCAGCATTGCCGGTATAGAGAATGTTTTTGTTGCCGGCGTGGCTCAGAATGACAATCACTGTTGGAATATGGCTCGGCTTGATGGGCATTGGGTTCATGTTGATTGCACCTACAGCGACCCGACTCCGGATGAACCGGGGCGAGTCTATCGTACTCACTTTGCCTTAACTGATAAGATAATTGCCTGCGATCACAGCTGGAAGCGCTCCAAGTATCCGACAGCGGATTCTATTGCGCTCTATTACCCGTTCCGGCACATGGCATTTGAGACATTGGCGGACTTGGTTTACTGGTGCCGCAGTTCACGCAAGTTTGCAGACGGGCAGTATGTGACTGCTTATGTGGTAGAGCTGCAGAAAATGGGGCGGAATAACGAACTGGTTCAACGTCGCATAGAACAGCTTCACTTTGAATTGGGTGAGCATGTTATTTCGAACTTTGCACTTGAGGAATGCCAACCCGGTGTCATTGTCTGCAAGTGCAGAAGGCCTGCTACGGGGCTTCGTTAGGCCAGTCGTGGCGGGGATAGCGGCCGGCCAGGTCTTTTTTCATCTGCGGGTAGCCGTTGCGCCAGAATGATTCCATGTCGGATGTTGTTTGGTAGGGGCGCTGGTTGGGTGCCAGAATTTCCACCAGACATTTCACACGCCCATCTGCAATGGTCGGCGTGCTGTGTACGCCGAAGAGCAACTGGCATTTCAGTCCGAATGTCGGTGTGCCGTCCTCTCGGTAGAGCAGCTTGACTTCTCGACCGTTGCTGAGCTTGATGGCCTTGGGCGCGTAGCGGTTCAGACATTCCTTTTGCCAAGGGGAAAGCCACTCGCCCAGAATAGGCAGTACCGGGCGGGTGGCGATTTCTTTGTAGCTCACGGCACCGTCGCAGAGCATGGTGATGGCCACCAGTCGGTCTTCCTCCCCGAACTCCGGGAGCTCCAGTTCGGGCATGGCATTCCTCAGGCAGTTCAGGCGGTTAATCCATTGCAGCACATGTCCATCCCAGCCTTCCAGGCGCAGTTCCCCGCGCACCACTCGCTCGGCCAACAGGGGGGCTGCATCCTCGGGGTGGGCGTCGCCTGTTTCCTTCTCGAGCAGAACCAAGTCGCGGTAGAGGGTGCGGTGCATGTTCACGACGCGCTTGCGGGCGCTGTCGTAGGTGGCAATATCATCCTCATGGGTGGTCAAGTCGCTTATTTCCAGTTTGGTGCAGCGACTCAGTCTTGTTTCTACCCCCTTACCACCGATTTCTGTAATTTCGGCTGCCAGAAATATATCGGCATCCTTGGCAGCGGCAGATGCAATTTTGCCACTGCGTCGGCGGGTGAGCCGAGCCGTTGCGGTAGCAGTGCTGTTACGGGCTGCTACATGTTCGGGGAATGAGCCCAGCAGAGCGGTGATAACGCCGTGTCGGTGGGCTTCAAAGTCCGGTTCGGGGGCGTTATGGGGCATGAGTTGGCGGGCTGCTGCCGTGATCTCTCGTGCTGCGCGCGCCATAATCCCCAAACGGGAGCAGGCGGTTGTATCGTATTTCAGTTCACGCGCGGTCTGCACGGCTCGCCATTCGGCCTGAAAATCTGTGAAGTCTGTTTCCTCCTGTAGTTTATCACTCAGACCGCCGGCCATGGCGACGTTTTCGCCCTGTATGAGGGCTGCAATGGCGGCCATTTCGGAGCTGCAGCCGTACTCTTTGCCTGCAACCATTAAGCGGGACAATACCGGAGAAAGCGGGTAGCGCAACATTTGCCGGCCGATGGCGCTCAGCGTACCTTGCGGAGTGACGGCACCGAGTTCCTGCAAAAGTGCCCAGGCACGGGCTGTTTCGGCCTCGGTCGGAGCATCCGGCCAGGGGAAATGGCGTATGCCTTCCAGCCCTTTGCAGTCCCATGCCAACAGGTTGAGAAAGGCCATGGATATATCGGCTCGGTGGACTTCGGGGGATGGGAAGGGCGTGCGGCGGCGTTGCTCAGCCTCGCTCCACAGGCGTATGCACCGACCGGGTCCCAGTCGTCCGGCGCGACCGGCTCGCTGCTCTGATTGTGCCTGCGATATGGGAACGATATGCAGAGTGGAGATGCCGCGCAGCGGGTCCCAGCAAGCTTCGCGGGCAGTGCCACTGTCGACGACGGAGCGCACGCCCTCAATGGTGAGCGAGGTTTCTGCGATATTGGTGCTGACAATAACTCTCGGGGTATCGCCTTTGTCGACCGCTCGTGCCTGCATATCCGGTGTAAGCTGGCCGTGCAGGGCGTAGACATCTCGGCCACGCATCCATCCTGCATTTTCCAGTATTTCTACGGTTCGGCGGATTTCGTAGACACCCGGCAGGAACACGAGAATATCGCCACAATCGGGCAGCTCTGTCAGTCGGCGCACCGCAGCACAGCACTGCTCCCACAGCGGGGGCATGCCTACGTAGCCGCGGGAATCGCGAACCGGAGCAGGGGGCATGTAGCTGACCTCTACCGGGTACAGGCGTCCTTCTGCTCTCAGTACAGTGGCTTGCGGCAGGTAATTCTGTAATTTATCGAGCTCGAGTGTAGCCGACATTACAAACACACCGATGTCGGGGCGGGTGCTTTTCTGCAGCTCGAGAACTCGGGCCAGGCACAGGTCGCCGGACAGTCGGCGCTCGTGCACTTCATCGAAAATAACGGCACTCACCCCGTTAAGTTGCGGGTCGTCAGTCAGTCGGCGCTCCAATATACCGTCTGTTACATAGAGAATGCGCGTGTTTTTGCTGTTGCACGAGTCAAATCTGACGGTGTAGCCTACCTCTTGCCCGAGGGCACAGGGGTATTGGCGGGCCACGTAGCCGGCCAGCAATCGAGCAGCAAGCCTGCGGGGTTGCACAACGATGATGGTGCCACGCTCAGCCACGCCCGCAGCCTGCAGCATGAGGGGAACGCGCGTCGATTTACCACTGCCGGTAGGGGCACTGAGCAGCACACAGAATCCCGGCTCCTGTACAGCGGCCTGAATGTCGGGGCGAATGGCCTCGATGGGTAAGGGGGCGTCGGCCATCAGAAGTCTTCGGGCATGTCTCGCAGGGCGGGGGCCTCATCTGTACCGGTGGTCGGAGCCGTGGGCTGAGAGCCCGGCTGAATCACGGGGCCATCGTCAATCGGAGCACCTCCGATAATTACTTTGGGGGCTTGCGCCTTTTGGTCGGCATAAAGGTTATCGAGTGCTGTCTGGAGCGGCAAACCGGGATAACCGATGTAGAGGACGCGACTGTCGGGGCCAATCAGAACCGCTGTAGGAAGCTGAGCAACTCGGTAGGCTCGCCCGTTGCTGTTTTCCTTGTCGTCCATGAAACAATTGGCCACAACACCGTATTTCTTGAGCTCCATGAGCCATTCACCATGCTCGGCATGTACGGTGATGGGGCAGAAGACGAGCCCGGGGTATTGCTCGGCCAACTGGTGCTGGCGGGAAACGACGTTGAGCCCTACATTTTCAGACGGAGACCAGAAGAAAATCAGATTGGCCTTGCCGGCTACCGGGAACATAGCAGGTTTGCCGTCCATGCCGGTTACGCAGAGCTGTGGGGGGATGCAGCCCACACTCAGGTTGCGCAGAACGTATGCCATTTCCAGAGCGGCTTCGCTCAGTGAGCGATTGCCGAACATTGCATTCTCGGGGCTGGCACTTACGGCCTGCCGCAGGAAGTAGAGCTGTTTGCTGCGAGCCATGGCAGCACTGCCCTCCGCACCCTGTATGGAGGGGTTGCTGAGCATGATACACATGGCCATGGCTGCATTGGCTCGTGAGGTGAGGTCTTGGTTGCGTGTGTAGATTTTCTGCAGCATTTCATACACTCGTACGCTCTGACTCTCGGAGAGTTTGGCGCAGGCATCTGCGATGTACGGGCTGGAATAGTGCACGCGGTTTACGCTCTCGAGCAGGGCATTGGCGTAGTAGGAAATCTGGCGCTGCTTGCCCTTGAATACCTCGGCAAATGCCTGCGGATTGTTCAGGAACCACACCACGGCAGGAGCTGCCCAAGGCTGCTCAAACTCATATACCGGCACCATTTTGCGCTCATCGGTAGCGCCACGCATGCGCTCAGCTGCTGTCGGGCGCACCAGTTCCTCGCGCTCGCCGGTTTTATTGCATACACTGCGCCACAGAGCTGTGGCCACTTCTACGCCATTGGGCAAGCGGACTGCAGCCCGTTGCTCATCGGTTCGGGCAACTTTGAGTGCAGCGCGGTATTCCGCCATTTGCTGTTCCCATTTGCCGAGAGCTGCTTTCATAGCTGGTTCGGCAGCGCCTGCAAGCGTAGCACTGAACAGGGCGATGATGGCAAGAAGTGCAGATTTCTTCATACGCTCCATTATAGGGCAGGTGATAAGGAAAAGGCAAGCTTAAAGTGCGTGCGCCGCGGTTGTGCTCTCGACGCTTGAAACAGAAAAGCACCTCTGGTGAGGTGCTTTTGAGAGCGGGCGATGGGATTCGAACCCACGACATCAACCTTGGCAAGGTTGCGCTCTACCACTGAGCTACGCCCGCATGTAAGTGAGAGCGGATGATGGGATTCGAACCCACGACATCAACCTTGGCAAGGTTGCGCTCTACCACTGAGCTACATCCGCGTGTCTTACTGCTTGCTCCGTTCGCCGTGTGGCGTGGAGGCGGGGACATTTTACACAATTTTATCGTAATGGCAAGACTTTTTTTATAAATTGGTGCGATTTTTTTATTTGGGAACAAAAAAAGCCCCGCGTAGAGCGGGGCTTTTTGAAAAAATGTGGTGCGTTGTAGCGAAATCAGTTGAGGGGCTGCATGCCGCTCTCCTCAAGCTGCTGAAGCATTTCAGGGGTAAGTTCGATGGGGTTACCCTGAGTGCCGCGACCGGGCTTGATGTCAACAAGCTTGAGTTTGAAGATGAGGGTGGCACTGTTGCCGATAACGCCGGGACCCTGCTCACCGTAGGCAAGTTCAGAGGGAATGGTAACCTCCCACTCGGAACCGATAGGCATGAGCTTGATTGCTTCAGCGAAGCCGGGAATCACACCATTGACGGGCATGTCAACGGGAGTAGCGCTGGCGTCGAACACGGTGCCGTTAACCAGTCGGCCTTCGTAGGTGACGGAGGCGATAGCGGCGGAGCCATCTTTCTTGGCATCGTAGGTGCGACCGGTACCGGCGGTGAGCACCTTGTACTGCAGACCGCTCTTGGTGGTTACAACGCCTTCCTTCTTGGCGTTTTCCTCCAAGTAAGCCTTACCGGCAGCCTTGTTGGCGGCGGCTGCATCGGCAGCACGCTTCTGGAGCTCGAGCATGAAAATCTGCATGCAGGCGGCAACATCCTTTTGTCTCATTTCCGGGTCAACCTGATTGGCCAAGCCATCGGCCACGCCCTTGAAGAAGATGGCCTGATCGAAGTCATCGGCGCGGAGAGTGTTGGCCTCCATAGCCATCTGGGAACCGAACTGCTGACCGAGCAGGTATGAGAACACCTGCTTAACCTCCTCGGCAGAGGGGGCTGCAGCGGGAGCCGCTACGGGGGCGGGAGCCGCTACGGGGGCGGGAGCCGGAGCTTCTTGTGCGAATGTAAGCGGTGCCAGGGCTACCATGCCCAGGCTCAGTATTGTGCGTGTTGTGTTTTTCATGATAAAAAAATGTATCGCTGTCGTTATTAGAGTTTGAAGTTGCAGCCTCTGTTCGAAATAACTGCCTTCATGACAGAATTGTAAATTTTTTCCAAATCATCGGTGGAGTCCACTTGGAACTCAATATTGTGGCTGTAGGTGCCTTCCGGGAACTTTTTGGAGGGGTAATCAGCCACACCACCGGTTTTGTTGTTCAGCATTTCCCGTGTATTCTTGGCACGCTCGGCATATCGGTTTGCTATCTGGTTGACATTCAGACAGTAGATGCGGATGCTGTTATTGCCGGTTGTGTCGATGGTAACTTCTCTGACTGTCTGCGTTCCGATATTGTAGGTGTGCTTGGAAACAGAGGTGATGGTATCGAGGCGGATGGCCGTCATGGCGGCTTTGCTGTCACCGATGGTGCAAATCCAGAACTTGTCTGATTTCAGGTTCTGAGTTTCCTTGCTGATATCTGCAATGTTCTGCGCTGTGGCCTGAGTGGCGCTGAGTACCAGGGCTGCCACTGCGACGATGATGGTGAAAATGTGCTTCATTGTTCTTTTTTATCTACGCTTGTATTCATTCATTGTCAAGCCGAAAGTTTACGGGAGATTCCAACTGCGACGACGTGCTGCATATTCCTCTTTCGGCAGAAGTATATAGACCGGGCGGCGACTTGGGTTCAGTCTGGCGATTATGGTTCTGAGGTGTTGCTCATTCATTGCAGTGCAGCCTGCAGTGGGGGAAGCCCCATCCTTGCGCCAAATGTGAAAGAAAATGGAAGAACCGGCACCGACTTCGGGGGATTCGGTATTGTGGCAGATAAGCAGCTTGATGCTGTGGGCGTAGTCAGTCTGGCGCATTTGCTCCTTTTTCTCCCATGCGGTGCGTGCCGGGTGGTTCAATCGAACATGGCGATTGTACAGGTGCGGGTAGGCCGGGTCACTTACCCACAAATCTGCCGGGCCTACCTGCACGTAGGGTATGCGGGCATCGCGCTGAACAGGCTTTTTATTGGTAACCCACAGTCCCCCCAGACTGAATATGCCGGCAGGGGAACGGAAATCGCCCTCGCGCTTGACGGTGGCCAACCAAGGATTGCTGTGCAGACCCAGCCCCCATACCAAACCGTTGCGACCGAGGCGACCTTTCCAGGGCCCCAGTACGCGCACCCACTGTCCTTGGGCATTTCTCTCGACCAGAGAGAGGGTGACGTGCGAGCTGTTCCAGCCGTCTGCTATGCCGATGATGGCTTGGCTGCAATTGCGGGGGACGGAAGCATGAGAAATTCCCAGACAGGTCAGCAGCACCAGCAGAACGAATCGGAGCAGGGATTTCATGTGGCTATATTAGCGTATGTTGCAGCTGTCTGCAAGTTCTTGCTGCGTCAGCCTGCTGCGGATGGACATACTTTGAGCAATCTATAAGATTTGGCTTGCAAAATGCGGCAATCTGTCAGACAATAGGCGGCGACATGTCAGAGCTTGCTCCTGAGATATTGGCCCCTGCCGGGAATTGGGATTGCGTGCGTGCCGCTGTAGCCAACGGTGCGAATGCTGTGTATTTTGGCTTGGACCGTTTCAACGCGCGCATGCGCGCCGATAACTTTACGCGTGACGACTTGGCTGCTCTTGTGCCTTTTCTGCATGAACGCGGAGTGCGTGCTTATGTGACGATGAATGTTCTCATTTTTCCGGCAGAGATGGCTGAGGCTCTGGAATATGTCGACTGTCTCGATGCCGCCGGGGTGGATGGCGTGATTGTGCAGGATTTGGGCTTGGCCGCGCTTATCAGCCGTTATCGCCGTGAGGGGCGCTGGAAGGTGGAGCTCCATATCTCTACCCAAATGACCGTCAGCAGCCCGGAGGCCGTTGCTTGGGTGGATGAAATGTTTGACCCGCAGCAGATTGTGCTGTCTCGTGAGCTTTCGCTGAAGGACATAGCTGCTTGTGCCAAGGCTACGGCCAAACCGATAGAGGTATTCTGCCACGGGGCTCTCTGTGTGGCCTACTCCGGTCAGTGCCTGACCAGTGAGAGCTTGGGGCAGCGCAGTGCCAATCGCGGTGAATGTGCACAGGCTTGTCGCATGCCCTACAAGCTCGAGGTCGATGGTCGCTTGCGTGATTTGGGGGAACGACGTTATATTTTTTCCCCGCAGGATCTCTGTGCACTGGAGCGTGTGCCCGAGTTGCTGGCTGCCGGGGTGCGTAGCTTTAAAATCGAGGGCCGACTGAAAAGCCCGGAATACGTGGCTGCTACCACTCGCGCCTACAGGCGTGCGCTCGATGCCGCTCTGGATAACAAGCCGGTGCCGCAACAGAAACTTGCTGCCGACCTTTATTCCATGCAGATGGCGTTCTCTCGCGGTTTTTCCTTTGGCTGGCTCGAGGGAACCAATCACCCGCTGCTGACCCATGGCCGTTTCGGCAAAAAACGCGGTGCTCTGGCCGGTCGCATTGTGCGCGTGGGCGATGGATGGGTGGAGCTTGCCGGTGAGCCGGCTATTCCCGTGGCGCCGGGCGATGGCTTTGTAATAGATGCCGGTCAGGATCGCAACGAGGAGCAGGGCGGTCGTATATGGAAGGTACAGGGCGCTCGTCTTTTCTTCCACGGCAAGGGCAGTCGTATAGACTGGCGCTACGTTCGCCCCGGCAATCTGTTATGGAAGACGGCAGACCCGGCGCTCGATAAGTTCCTGCATAATACGTGGTGCAATTTCGCCCGTAAGGTCGAGGCTCCCTCTCAGTCGCTGAATATCAATTTCTGTGGTCGCATGGGGGCTGAACTTACGGCCACCTGTCGCGGTGTGACAATCGGGAGCGGGCAACCGCTGGAGCCTGCCGAAAACCGCCCGCTGACACCGGCCGTCATAGAAGGGCAATTCAATCGTCTGGGCGGCACCGGTTACAGTCTGGGTGCTTGTACATATGAGTTGGAGGACGGCTTAATGCTGCCGTTGAGCGTGCTGAACCGCATGCGCCGTCAGCTGGTGGAGCAACTACCGGCTGCTGAGCAGAAGCCACAGCGCGCTGCCTTGGGCTGGCCGGGCTGGAAAGGTGACTTTGCCCCTCTCAAACCGACCGACAAATACAGGCTTTCTGTTCTGTGCCGTGAGCCGGAGCAGGCTTTGGCTGCTGCCGCTGCCGGGGTGAAGCGCGTGTATTTGGATTTCACGGATTTACGTCAGCTGGCACCCGTTGCTGAGCAGATTCGTGCTGAGCACCCGGGAACTGCGGTGTGGATTGCGACTCTGCGTATCATGAAACCGAAGGAGGCCGGCTACTTTAAGTTTATCGTGGAGGCCCGGCCCGATGGCGTACTGGTGCGCAATCATGCGGCTGCCCGCTATTTCCGAGAAAAGGGCTTGCCGATGGTGGCCGATTTCTCGCTCAATGCAGCTAATCCGGAAAGCGTGAAGGTGCTGAGAGGGTACGGTATGCGCTCCGTTACAGTATCATACGATTTGAATGCTCATCAGTTGGCTGACCTGCTGCGCAGTGGATGTGGGCCTGAGCTGGAGCTGACCCTGCACCAGCATATCCCCATGTTCCATACCGAGCACTGCGTGTTCTGTACCTTCTTGTCGCAGGGGCGCAACTTCATGGATTGCGGGCGCCCGTGTGAGCATCATCGTGTGCGTGTTATGGATCGTACATACGCTATGCACTATCTGCGCAGCGATGAGGGCTGCCGCAATACGCTCTACAATGGTCAGGCTCAATCAGCTGCCCGTTATGTGGCGGGCATGCGCCGTTGGGGACTTACGCGTTTTCGACTGGAGCTGCTCGAGGAAAGTCCTGAGCAGACGACTTCTCTCATTGCGGCATATCGCTCACTCATGCGTGGTAAAATCGAACCCGCAGAGCTGTTGGAACAGCTCGATGCTCTTGACCGCATAGGCGTAACCGAAACCAAATAATTTTTACTCAATATGGAATTACCTGTCAATAATCACCGTCGTGGGTTGTGGATTCTCAGTCCGCTGCTCGTGTTTTTCTTGGTATACGTGGTAGCCTCTCTTCTGGCCGGGGATTTTTACAAAATGCCGGTTACAGTGGCTTTCCTTGCAGCCTGTGCATGGGCCTTTGTTGTCAGCAACCCCAAACCGCTTAACAGGTTGATTGAGCGTTTTTCTGCCGGTGCGGGAAACGTTAACATCCTGATGATGGTGTGGATTTTTGTGCTTGCCGGTGCATTTACGGGATCCGCGAAGTTTATCGGTTCAGTGACGGCAACCGTGAACATGACCTTATCTGTGTTACCGGCTAATATGCTGCCGGCCGGTCTGTTTTTGGCTGCATGTCTGATTTCTCTTTCTATCGGCACATCGGTCGGTACAATTGTAGCGCTCATGCCTGTGGCATCTGCCTTGGCTGTGAGTGCTGGGCTGCCGTTGCCGATGGTGGCAGGTATCGTGGTCGGTGGTGCGTTTTTCGGCGATAACCTGTCGTTTATTTCCGATACGACCATTGCTGCCACCCGTACACAAGGGTGCTTGATGAAAGATAAGTTCCGGGCCAATTTCCGCCTCGTGCTGCCGGCTGCGCTACTGGTGTTTGCCATTTATGTCATTGTGGGCTTCCAGTATGATGGTACAGTTCAGTCCGGTGCTTATGAAATCAGCAAGGTGGTTCCTTATCTCATCGTTCTCATCACGGCGCTTTGTGGCCTCAATGTGATGCTGGTATTGGTTATCGGATTGATTGCTACAGCTGTTTCGGTCATGTTTGCTCCGGATCTTCATTTGATTGACTGGGCTGCCGCTATGGGCAAGGGTATGACCGATATGGGTGAACTCATCATTGTAACGCTGATGGCCGGTGGTTTGCTGGAGCTGATTCGTTATAACGGTGGTCTGCAATACATCATTTCTCACCTTACTGCCAGAATATCCTCAACCCGAGGAGCAGAGTTCGTCATCTCGCTGTTAACGGCATTCGCCAATCTTTGCACGGCCAATAATACCGTGGCTATTGTGGCCGTCGGTAATATTGCGCGTTGCGTGGCGGAGCGTTTCAATATTTCCGCTCCGAGGGCTGCCAGTCTGCTTGATACCACTTCCTGTATCGTGCAGGGCGTGATTCCTTATGGCGCTCAGTTGCTCATGGGTGCATCCCTTGCAGGTATTGCTACTCTCGATATCATTCCGTTCTTGTTCTACAACTACGCTTTGGCGATAGCCAGTATCATCTTTATCATCTTTAAGCGAAACTGATTTTCGGGTAACTCCTGAATACAAGAATCCCCCGCGCTGTCAGGAACAGGCGGGGGATTCTTGTATTCAGTGATGTCGGGGGGCATGATGCCATCCGCCGTGGTGTGACGGCGCAGGGTGGTACATGTGCGGCCCGCCGTGGCGTGCGTGGTGGTGGTGGTGATGGTGGCACGAGCTCAGAGCAAGCATGCTCAGGACTCCGATAAGCGAGATAATGATTTTCTTGTTCATGGTGATAAATAGTGTAAAAGTTAAAAACTAATAAATAGTTATCATGTAAAACAAAATAAGTCAAGAGAAAAGTTAAAAAATGACAACAAAATGTTTAATTTTGTGAAAAAGTGACAAAAAAGCCCGTCGATGCAGGGCATCAACGGGCCGAAAAGTCGATTGGTAGGAGATTACTTTTTCACCTTGAGGGGCACCGCGTGATGGGGCTCCGGCTTGGCGCCTTTGTACTTGGGGTTCATGGAAGCGATATGCTCATTCTTGATGGTGAAAGCAAACGTGCCTCCTTCCGCTTTATCCGAAGCGTCGAGAATGTGGTCGAAGACGCAGATGGGGGAGTTCCCCTGAGTCTCGGGGGCGACAAAAATACCGATGGCCATGGAGGGGCGCTCAAGCCCCTGTCGGTCAGTAATTTTGTAGGTAATGGTATTGACCCCACGCTTGAGACCGCCGGAAATGACATCGGCACGGCGCTCGTCATCGAACTCGTGAAGGGAAATGCCGTTGATGGTCATTTCAATGTTACGACCGGGGCAGTCCACGAACACCTTGCCGATAAGGACCGGCGCATTGCAAGCCGGGGGAGTGGTGGGAATGCGGTCGTAGGGCTGGAAACCATCCTGCTCCTGCAGCAGGGTCAAATCCCTGTTGCGCAGGCGCTTGCGGACATCGGGCAACTGAGTGAGATTGAACATGCGGGTCTGGTCGAGTTTCCAACGACCACCCTCAAATACGAACTCGAGCACGTAGGCATTTTCTGCGGCTTTGCCATCGCCCAGCTGCACATTGCCGATGTAAGTGCAGGCCATGGTATAGCCATTGCAGCCCTGCAGGGTGCCAACGTAGGCAAAGTTCTCGAGTTTGGGTGCCTCCTGCGTGACGCGGAAGAAATCGCGGGGGAAAGAACCACGCTGGGAGACAATGAGATTGCGAATCTTCATCTGGCGCGAGTTCGACGTGGTGGAACGCCAAGCCTGCTCACTGCCACGAATAATGCTCAGACGCCAAGTATTGTACACCGTTTCTGCCGTTGTTCTGGCTTTTTCCTGATCGGGTATGATAAAGCGTGTTGCAGAAACCTCGGTGGTCTTCTTGGCGGGCGCCTGTGCAGCGCGGCGTTTGATTTCAGCCTCGATTGCTGCAGGGGTTGCTGCCTCTGCAGTTACCGCCATCAGGCAACTCATGGCAATAATTGATGAAAAAATTGCTCTCATAACTGGTAACACTATACAACAAGCTTGCTTTTTTGGCAAGAAAATTGCATACTAGAGTCACGTTATGACGTCTTTTTCAGAAAGCGAAGATTCAATGGCCGTTTCCGCCAGCCGCCGCATGCTGGAGGCAGCGCCGTCGTTTGTCTGGAAACGCTTTTCTGATGGGGTGGAGCTCAAGGTTTATCTGTTTGCCCCCCCCGGTCATACAGAGATGGCATTCATGCCTGCTGTCATGTTTTTTCATGGCGGTATGTGGTCGCTGGATTTCAATGAGGAGTTTGTTTCGTGGGCTGTGCATCTGGCGGAGCGTGGCATTGTGTGCCTGCTGCCGGAGTACCGCACCCGCTCCAATTTTGCAGTGACGGCTCCCGATATCATTCAGGATGGTCTGGATGCTTGGCAGTGGATTTACCACAATGCCGCCGGACTGGGAATCGACCAACACTCTATCACTTTGGCCGGTTCCGATGCCGGTGCGCTGATGGCGCTCAACGCTGCAATGCAGCCCATGTTGCAGACCCGTTGCTGGTGGAAAATCGGCAGCAAGGATGAGTTGCCGCTGCAGCCTGCCTGTGTTGCTATTTTCCGAGGGCTTGTTGATGTGAACTCGCCCGAGGCTCGCATGCTTAATATCAAGACCGAGGTCAGCGAGCCCAACCGTATCAATCCCTGCGCGTTGCTGCGGCGATATCTGCCACCCCTTTTCTGTGCTCATGGTATGGCTGACCCTCTGCAGGACTACGCCATGCGTGAGTGGTTCTGTGAGGAATGGCGTTCTCTCGGTAATGAGGCTGAGATTGTGCTCAGTCCCGGTGCAGACCATACCCTCACTCATTTTGCTGTGAATCCCACGGCATTTGAGCAGATTTTGCTGGCTTGGGAGAACTTTATGGCTGCGCAGGGCATATGGCCGCAGAGTTCTGTGGAGGAGCAGGCGCTCATGACCTGAGCCTACGGTTAAAAATCTTTAACAACGTATGCAAAAAAAGAGCCGCAATCAGCGGCTCTTTTGCATGATGAAGTTGGAAAAACTCTGTTTACTTGCGGGGGCGGCGACGGGGCTGCTCCGTTTTGGTCGGGGCAGGGGCTGCCTCACCCTTGGGATACCAGATGGAGTTGTCGCTGGTCACTACCACGAAACCCTGCTCGAGCAGCCAAATCATATCGGCGGCATAGGGAGCGTAGGCCTCGGATGCAACCTTGCGGCTCTCGTCATCGGTACCGGCAGGTACACCGGAAAGCTCGGCAAACATGGCCTCGACCTTCTTGCCGGAGTTCTCCTTGCTCCAGTTGACGATGGCCATCATGCGGTCTGCCAGTACGGTGTCGGCGGGAATGGCACGCACACGGCTCGGGCCGGTGAAGTGATTGCCCTGCCACTTGTAAATCGGCATGTGGTGACGAGCCAGACCATGGCAGAGATTCGGGATGAGCATCTGCGGGGAACGGCGAGTCTTGTCGGACAGGATAGCCAGATGGGCTGCCAGACCGGGGGAGAGAACCTTGCGAGAGGTGGCGCCACTTACAAATACCTTGTCCACAACTTCGTACACCTTGTTGTAGTGGTTGGCCATGAAGTCAGCCTCTACAGATTTGGCATCTTCAAGCACAACGTCACCGGCGTCTTCACGTGTGGGTTTCCATACAGTCTTCTTGCTGGCTGCTGCAATCCAAGCCTGCACGGCTTCCTCATCCTTATTGAGGCTGATGCGGTTCTTGAAGGCATCGAGCGGCATGTTGGAGTACTTGGAGCGGTACACGTTCATGAGGGCTGCCTGATAGCCATGCCAGTTCACCGGGCCGATGGCCTCGCCACCCAATTGGCAGGTAGCAATGGCAGTGAATGTACCCTTGGGAGCCTCGGTCTCTACCTCTTCTGTTGTGTAAAGTTCGGTGAACCAGGGGGCGGACCACATGTAGCTCACAGCTTCGGCTTCCGTCAACCAGCAGGCACCATCACCACGGGTGGAGTGAATCAGCATGGGGCCGTTCTCGAGCTTCATGAACACGAGGTCATAGCGATCCTTACCGGCCATCACGACGCGGGAGAGATCGAGCAGCGGAAGAGCGCGTTTCTGCTTAGCGATTTCTTTACTGAAAATCTCGAGTATGGAATTGGTGGGGCGCAGTTCTACACGGAAACCGTCTGCCGGCTGGGGCAGTTCGCGACGGGGGGCTTCATCGCGCCCGGAACGGCGATCTCTGCCGGGGCGGGGTGCTCCCTTGCGCGGGCCACGGTTGTCGCGTGCTGTTGCGTCATCCCTGCGGGGGCGGGCATCACGACGGTCAGTATTGGGCCGACGAGGCGCACTGCGACGCTCGGGGCGATCGCTTGTTTGCATCTTCGGCAGGGGCGGTGCAGTATCGGCACCCGGCTTAGCCCAAGCAGGGCCAAACTGGAAACCGGTCAGCTCGGAAAGGTCAAAGGGCGTGTTGCCCCCCTGTGTGCTGTCTTCCATATAGATTGATATCAGTAAAAAAATCTGTAACTGTCTCTAGACTACCGCTAAAATCGTCGGATTGCAATCTTTTTTTGCAGTTCGGGGCTGAAAAAGCTCTCTTTTCGCGGAGATTGACAGATTCCTCAGCTTTTTCAGCAATTTTCCTCGGTAAATTCGACACCAAGCAGGCAGATGTCGTCATCCTGCTCCGGGGAGCGGGTAAAGCTGTGCATGCCGGCGAGCGAGGCGTCGAGCATTTCTTTGATGTTCGTAGGTGCAACCTGCTGCAGGTGCTCCATAATTCTGGCCGTGCCGAACTCATCACCCTCGCCGTTGCGAGCTTCGGGCAGTCCGTCTGTAAAGAGCATGAGTTTCATTCCCGGCTCCATGGTGTGCTCACTCTCGCGGAAGGCCGCTCTATCCATCAGTCCCAGAGCAGGGGAGCGGCGCATGAGTGGCTGGAATGCTTTGCCGTCGGCTCCCAGAATAATCGGTGCCGGGTGACCGGCTGTGGTGATGGTAAGGCGTTTGGCCTGTAAGTCAAAGTATACGTAACAGGCCGTGGTGAACATAGTGAGGTTCGCTCTTTCAAAAATGCCCGAGAGCTGACGATTGAGATTGGAAAGGAACAGGCCCGGAGTGTTCGCCAAGCTGACAAATTGCTCCAGCAGGCCACGTAGCATGGAGGCTATGAGGGCTGCCTGTACGCCGTGCCCCATGACATCGCATATCAGCATGCCCACGCCGGTATCTCCCACGGGGAATACCTCAAAGCAGTCGCCGGCTACTCCGGCGCAAGGGCTGTAGATATGGTGGAACTGGGCGGTGCGTTTAATCCCTGTCTCCTCGTCTTTCCATTCACGGGGGGCTATACGCTGGGATTGCAGAGCAAATTGAATCTGACGTGCCAGGCTGATTTCGTTTTCGAGCGCGCGGTTGCGTTGGTTCAGCTGCTCTGCCAAACGCTGGTAACGATTTTGAGTTTCAATCAGCTCCGTTATGTCGGAAGATATACCCACGATGCCCTTTATTGTGCCATCTGCTGCATACCAAGGGAACTTGGACAGGCGACACCATGAGCTATGTCCGCCTTTCCAGCTTTCTTTGTGAATGCGGTTGGTGATGGGTTGGCCGGTGCGCATGATTTCCAGCTCTTCCTGACGGGCAATCTCGGTCGTGTCGTCCGAGAAGAAATGCGTGTCCTTACAGCCGATGAGGTCAGATGGGGTGCGGACTCCCATTTTCTTGGCAGTGGCCTCATTGGCCATCACGAATCGGGACTCGCGGTTCTTGTAGTAGATGTTGTCCGGCAGGTGGTTAATGAGATTGCGGAACAAATCCCTGTCCTCCATGGCATGCATATCTGCCATTTTTCGGCGGGTAATGTCAACCCATACACCCACGAGCTGCTTGGGTTTCTTATCGCGCCCACGCTCCAGCAGGCCGTTCACCCGCACCCATTTCCATCCTCTTGTTCGCTGGTGGAGCAGGCGGATTTCAATTCGAAGCGGTGCAGAGGTCGGTCGGTCCAGATAGCGCTGAACGGCATTGATGAAGTAGTTTCGGTCTTCCTCGTGAACCGTGAGCTCGGGGGCGAGGAAAATATTGGGAGCCAGTTCGCGGAAGGGGATTCCCATCATCCGCAGGCACTGCTCGGTATAGTAGATTTCGCCGTTTTCGATATTCCAGCAGTACACGCCCTCCTCCGCGGCTCGCAGCGCTTTGCGCACCAACCCCCAGTTGAATACGCTGGGTACGGTGTTGCGTGAATTTCTGTTATCGGAGTCGCGGCTCATCACTATTATTTTTACGCTTTTGCCTGAATTATTTCAAGCCTAAAGTTGCCGAAGTTCGAACTTTTTTAAGCTTTGGCGCGATGGGTTCCGGAAATATTTAACATCTCCGTATCTTCTCTGTTGACATGTGAGGGGGATAAGAGTAGAATAATCAGCGATGAAGTCACGCATGGATGAGTTTGCCGAATGGGGCACCGAAGTGGTGTTCGGGCGGGCGCATGGTTTCCGTGCGTGGCTCATGAAGTGTGTATTGCGCTTTGCGAGTTTCTTTTTCTATATTTTGATTAAGACCCGCCTCTTTCTGTTTCGCCGTCGACTCAAGACGGTGCGTTACTTGGGAACCTTCGTGGTGAGTGTCGGTAATATTACAGCCGGTGGTACAGGTAAAACCCCGGTGGTAGAGCTGCTTTCGCGCACACTGGCCGAGCGTGGCCGTAAGTGCGCCATTCTGACGCGTGGTTATAAGAGTGAACCGCTCGATGAACCGCAGGAGTGGAAGGATGCCGAAGGTAAACCCGTGCGCAATTTGCCCAAGATTGCCAGTGATGGCGTGACTCGCTATCTGGGACCGCTTTACGCTGGCGACGAACCTTTCATGCTGGCTCGCAATCTGGATGGCGTGGCTGTGCTGGTGGACAAGGATCGCGTGAAGTCCGGTATATTCGCCATCGAACAGCTGGGGCGCAATACCCTGATTCTCGATGATGGCATGCAGTACCTCAAACTGAAGCACGAGATTGATATTGTGCTTGTGGACTGCGGTTTCCCCTTCGGAACCGGTTCGCTGCTGCCCCGTGGCACCATGCGTGAACCCCGCTCCAGTCTGGCTCGTGCCAGCTATATCATTCTGACCAAGAGTGGTGGTAAGCCCCAGGGCGAACTGATATCCACCATTCGCAAGTATAACAAGACGGCTGATATCGTGGTGACGAATCACGGGCCGTCGTATCTGGAAAATATTTTCACGGGTGAGCGTAAACCCCTGACTTTCCTCAAAGATAAGTACGTGGCCTGTATGAGCGGTATTGCCCGCCCGGAGAGTTTTGAAGGTCTGGTGGAGGACTTGGGCGCTCATGTGGAAATCCGCCGCCGTTATCCTGACCACTATTGGTTTGATCAGGCTGACCTCGAGACCTTTGTGGAGCGCTGCGCTGACCGTGCCATGGACCTTATCGTCACGACCGAGAAGGACGCTGTGCGATTCCTGAAGCCCGGCGAAATGGAGGTGCCGATTTATTTCCTGCGTATTCAGATTGATATTGAGCAGGGTCAGGAATACTGGGATCGTATGATTGACCGCATTTGTGGTTTGGCTGACCCGCAGCCGGCCCCCCAGTGGAGCAACAACGTGCTCTGAGTGTTACACCCGGCACAGCCCCGGGCGGTTGCAGCGCAGGCCGAAGAATAGGCCGGAAAGCGCAAAAACGGTGTAGGTGACCGCCATCCAGATGTCGGGCCTTGCTGTCTGCATGATGGGGCTCGCAAACCATGCCAGCAGGCCGCCACCTATGAACCCCATACCCTGAGACAGCCCGGAGAGGGCAACTGTCGAGGCTTCGTCTGCTGCGTTTTCGACAATGAGCGTCATGCCCAGAGCGAAGATGCAACCCAGACCTACGCCCAGAAATACCGAGAAGAGGGGCCATAGCGTCAGCGGTGCCATCAAGAGCCCCCAGCAGGCAGCTGTAGAGGTCAGTATGGATGCCGTCATGAGCCTGCTGCGTCCGCCCAACCACTCCGATATACGGCAGCTGAGCAGTGCGGCGGGAATCTGAAATGCGGTGGAAAGTGCCAGAACCAATCCGGCTTCGACCAGAGGAAGACCGCGCCTCCTCATGATGGTGGCCAGCCATACAATCAGCAACCATGCGCCCGCTACGCGAAAGAGGTAGAACAGGCTGACAGACCAAGCCTTCTGCTGGCGTAACAAGGGGGCAATCGGTGCTTTGACTGTATGTTGTTGTTTCGGTTCCGATGGTGAGAAATAGATGAGCTCTGCCCACAGAAGCGTAGCAATGAGAAGCGGTAAGCCCCAGAACAACAGACCCGGCTGCCATCCGCCCAGCGCCAGAGCGATAGGATCTGACGCGCCGGAGCCCACAGCTGTTCCCAGACTCACACAGGCGGTATAGGCTCCCATCAATTGCGGAATATCGGTCGGGAACTCCTGTTTTATAATCCCAAGAATGACTGAGCCGGTAATACCCAACCCCAGCCCGCAGCCGACTGTGCCGCCATACAGCCCGACGATGCCACCGTAGCTGCGCCATACGACCCCGCCTATTGCCAGCAGCAGGGCATAGATAATCAGCAGTCTCGGGTGGATAAGGGAAACCAACTTTGACCCGAGCGGGGCAGCAACTCCGAGAGATATAATCGGTAGCAGCCCGAAAAGTCCGCTGTCGCTCACACTCAGCCCCAAATCCCGCATCAGAAATACCAGCAGCGGATCTGCCGCCGAGAATGACATGCGTAGATTGAAGCTGACCAGCAGAAAAATAATGATGAAATGAATTCGTTGGCCACGGTTCATGCGGCCATTATAATGCTCGGCATATCGCGGCGCAATCTATCTGGCTAACGTGAAAGGAGTCGCCTCGATGCCATGCAAAAAAAGAGCGGTCGTTTAACGACCGCTCTCTTAAATTATGCTGTGAGTATTTCCTCGGAGTCCTCTTCTTCGTCTTCCTCGGAATCGGGCTCCTGCATCATTTGCTCTTGCTCCTGAATCAGGCGCAGGACGGCCTCGGGATCTGCGAACTCTTCCTCCAATGTTTGGAGAGCGCGCTTTTTCTCCTTTTCAGGGTAACAGTGGCGAATGATTTTCGCGAAGCATGTCTTCACTTTCAATACGTCTTCCACGGTTTTGATGCCGGCATCCTGAATGGCGTTGAGCTCATCGAGCAGCAGCTGGGTCATGTGCGGACGAATCCAGCTCTTTACACCGGGGCTTTCTTTTTTCAGCAGGCTGTTGAGGTACTCAACCTGCTTATCGGTGTTGTCGATGGCTTCCACCTCGGCACGGATGGCTGCGATGCGGTCGTAATCCTGCTCTGTCAGTTCGACGTTCGCCTCTTCTGCCTCAGCGCTCAGAGCATCTTCGTCCCCGGCCTGCTGCTCAGCTCGTGCCTGCAGAATCTGCTGCAACATGGCGGCAGGGTCAGCAAACTGCTCTTCCACTTGTGCAAGGGCCAGATTGCGCTCCTCTTCATTGGGAATCATATCCATCAGCTGAGTAACGAGCTTTTTGGCTTTCTGAATGTCAGCCTCGGTTTCAGCTGTTCTGAAGATGTCATCGAGCATTTTGTTGATAACCTGCGCTTTGATGGCGCGCAGCAGTTGCTGCGTTTCATCCAGCAAATCGCGGGTCATCCACTCATCGAGAGCAACAAGCAGTTTGTCAGGGTTGCTCTCGTAGACAAGCAGGTCTTTCTCAATCATCTGCCATTCCTGCATGGCCTGCGGGGAGAACCCGGTTGCGCCATCGGCCGGCTGTTCTTCAGCCGGAGCCGGTGCACCGCTCTGCGCTGCGGCAAGGCTCAGAAAAGAAGCGCCGAGGCAGAGGGTAGTGATGAGGTTGCGGAACATACAGACAAGAGGTTACTTGCGCTTTCTGGACTTCAGGGCTTTGAGCGTCTCGGCAGGATTGGCAAGATAGTTTTCGATATTCTTCATCGTAGCAGCGCGATGATGCTCGGGCATGCAGTTGACCAGCTCAAGCAGCAGGGGCTTGAGAGCAAGGATGTCAGCTTCTGTCTTGGCTGCACGCTCGGCCTGAGTGATTTTGGCGCTCAGAATCTCGAACTTAACCAGAAGAAGTGTGTCTTTGTTTGCTCTGCTGACGACTTTGGGCAGGGCATTGTTGACGATGGCAAGGGCTGCGTCCGGAGTTTTGCAAACCATCAGAGCCTGCTTCGTTTCGTTCATGACGGCAGTCTCCTTGAGGATGTCCTGAGCACCGGTCTCATTGTTGGGGTCGAGAGCTGAAATCTCGTCAATCATGGGAGCTGCCAGAGCCTGCATGGCGGAAGGAATGCTGTTATAAACAGTCAGCAGTGCCTTGGCTTTTTCTGCACCCTGCAACTTTTCAGCCTCGGCAAGCTTGCGCCCATTGGCCAGAGCCGCGTCGAGCGGGAGCGTGGTCGACTTAAAATCAGGCTGACCGCCTACAAAACCACCCAGTACCTTACCATCGGCATTCAGAACCATGATGGTCGGGAAGCCGGATACCTGATACTTATCGCACACGGCGCGGTTTTTAACGGCGTTCTCGGCGCCACCTACACGGCTTACGTCGTTCGGCACGTCGATTTCCACCAGAACGAACTTGTCTGCTGCATAAGTTTCAAATTCAGGCGTGTCGAAGACGTTCTTCTTCAGGCGAATGCAGTAGCCACACCAGTCGGAACCGGTGAAATCCACAAGCACGGCCTTGTTCTCGGCTGCTGCCTTGGTTTTGGCGGCTTCGATGTCAGTCATCCACTCTGCTGCGAATGCCGGCACCACGATGGCTGCCAGCCCTGCAATTAACAAGTTCTTGAACATGCCCTTATTATGAGCCTTTTTCAGAGCATGCGCAAGCTTATTTTTTGCCATGCGTTAGGGGGAATGCTCGGTTAATTGTTGTGCTGGTGTATTAAGCCTGTCAGCATGGCGATTTCTGCGCCATCATACACACTACACGCTTGCCATGTCATGGGTTTGGGTGTAAGATACGCGCGTAAAATTATGAGTGCGCTTAAAGATCAGTTGTTCGACGAAATCCTGCAGGCTCGCCAGCGCGTATATGCTGTAGGTGAGCCTACTCCCCTGCAGCGCTTGATTTTGCCCGGGGTAAATGCTGAGGTCTATGCCAAACGCGAAGATCTGGGGCCGATTAAGGCATACAAATGGCGAGGTGCGTACAACTGCATGTGCAAGCTTACACCCGAGCAGCGTGCCGGTGGTGTGGTTGCTGCCAGTGCCGGTAATCACGGCCAGGGCGTAGCTCTTGCTGCCCGCCGTTTGGGGTGCAAAGCTCATATTTTCATGCCTCGCTCAACTCCTGCCGTTAAACAGAATGCCGTGAAGAGCCACGGTGGCGACAATGTGGAGATTGTGCTCATCGGTGACTCGTACGATGCGGCCTCTGCTGCGGCTCACGAATTTGCCGATACGAATGGACTTACCTTTGTTCACCCCTACGATGACCCTGCAACCATGGGTGGGCAGGGCACTCTGGCCGACGAGGTGGTGATGAGCGGGCACGGCGCATTTGACCGCGTGTACCTTCAGATTGGCGGTGGCGGTCTGGCTGCCGGTTGTGCATGCTGGTTCAAGAAGTTCTGGCCCGATTGCAAGTGCATCGGTGTGGAGGGCGTGAATCAGGCCAGCATGAAACTGGCTGTTGAGTGTGGCGAGCGCAAGGCATTGCCCTACGTGGATGTATTCTGCGATGGCACTGCTGTGCGCGTGGCCGGTGAATATACTTTTGAGCTCTGCCGTGAGTTGCTCGATGGTTTTGTAACCGTTACCAACGATGAGGTCTGTCAGGCAATCCGTTCGCTTTGGAATACTCTGCGCGTGGTGCCGGAACCTTCCGGGGCTATGGGATTGGCTGCTCTGCTGCAGGATTGGGAGGCCGGCAACATTAAGCCCGGCGAGAAGTGCTTGGTCGTGCTTTCCGGTGGCAATATGGATTTCTCCCAGCTCGGTGTGGTGGCTGCCCGTGGTGGTGTGAGCGAAATGAATCGCACCCTGCGTTATCTGCGTATCCCCATGGAGACCAAGCGTGGTCAGATTCTCAAATATCTCAATCACATTCCCGAAGGCGTGCAGCTGATGGATGTGCAGTTCGGTCGCCTGAACGGTGATATTCAGCACCCTGTGTTCGGTATACTGGGTACTGATGCGCAGTTCGCCGAGATTGAAGCGGGCTTGGCTATGCGTGGTTTGTCTGCCGAGGATGTGACGAACGATGATGATGTGCGCTTCCGCATGATTTCCTACGACCGTGTGCACCTGAGCCACCCGGTGTTCTTTGTGATTGAGTTCCCGGAGCGTCCGGGCGCCTTCCAGGAGTTCATGAGCGGTGTGGGGCGCTATGCCAACTTGTGCTACTTCAACTACAGGTATTCGGGCGAGTCGGTGGGTCGTGCCATGGTCGGTCTTGAGTTCCTGACGGTGGAAGATCGCGATGCCTGCCGTGCTTTTGCCGAGAGCATGAAGGGCACTACTATTCAGAGCATTAAGGAGATGCCGGACAATGTGCGTCGCCGTGTGCTCGACAATATGTCACCCTCTCAATGAGTTTATGCTGATATTGGCTTCGCAGTCGCCACGGCGCAGTGAGTTGTTGCGCCGTGAGGGGGTGGATTTCACTGTCGTGGTGAAAGACACAGAGGAAGAACACGATGCCACGCTGGCACCGCAGGTTCTCTGTGCCCGCAATGCTGCCGCCAAGGCCGAGGCTGTGGCGGCAGATTACCCGCAGGCGACCGTGCTCGGGGCCGATACGCTGGTCTTCATTGATGGCACACCACTCGGTAAACCTGCCGATGAGGCCGAGGCTCTGAGCATGCTGACGCGTCTGCAGGGGCGCACTCACTGTGTGTGCACGGCTGTAGCTGTCGTTATGCCCGGTGGTGAACGCCGCGATTTTGCTGAAATCAGCTATGTGACTTTCCGCCCGCTGACGGAGTCGGATATCCGCCGATACATGCAGCTGGTGCATGTTTATGACAAGGCAGGGGCCTACGCCATTCAGGAGCATGGCGAGCTCATTATTGAGAAGATTGAGGGCGACTACGACAACATTGTCGGCCTGCCGGTCACACGCTTGCTGCAGGTCCTGCGCAGCTGAGTGCTTATTTCTTGTCTGCCGGGTGTAGGTTGATAACCGTGATTTCGGACGGTACACCCAAGCGCAGGCAGATAGGTGTCCACAGGCTTGTGCCGGCGGAAACGTAGAGCTGCATTCTGCCTACCTGGTACAGCCCCTTGGCGTAGCCGTGGTTAAAGCGGGCTACCAATTGCTGAAGCCCGGGAAACTGCCCGCCGTGGGTGTGTCCGCTCAGCTGAAGGTCAATGTCATAGGCGGCTACACTGTCAGCCACACGGGGCTGGTGTGCCAGCAGTACGACCGGGTAATTGCGCTTGTTTTCGTCACGTTGAACCGCCAGCTCATTGATGCCGGGGACTTGCCGGCCGGTGCGGCGAACCATCGGGTCGTGCAGGCCAATCAGACAGAGTTCTTTGCGCACGCCTCCTTCGAGTGTCACGCTCAACATTTCGCGCTTGCCGTCTACGAACTCCACGCCCAAGGCTTTCAGGAATCCCAGCCAACCGGCGGTACCCCAGAAATAGTCATGATTGCCGGTAACGGCATAGACGCCCATCGGGGCATCGAGCTCGCGGAGTGGGGTGAGGGCTGAGCCACATTCCTGCACGGTGCCATCGGCAAAATCGCCGGTAATGACAACAACATCAGGCTTTAACTCGTTTGTTCGCTTAACGATATCCTGATAAAACTCGGCACCCTTGGTGCTGTCTGCGTGCAAATCGCTGAGCTGAACCATGCGTATGGGGGCCGCGTCGGCCGGCATATCGGCGATGGGCAGGTCGATGGTGGTGACTTCCGGCGCCTTGATGCCACACCAAGTCCCCCAGCCGGTTGCGATGAGGGCGATGAGCAGTAAGACAAGGTTGACGCGGTTGTTGTATTTGCGCCAGCTACGTCTGCGCGGTTTGTGGCCGGTGACTCGCATCAGCAGGTAAATCGGCAGTCTCAGGGTATCTGTGGCCAGCAACAGCAGCGCAAACGCAAAGGCTGCACAGAACAGCCAGCACCCACCCCATACCAGTTCGGGCGGTAGATTCGGTGTGAAAAAGTTGCGCCCTTCCAGCAGGTAGAAAAGATGAAATTTGTACGCAGTGGCAGCTGCAATGAAGCTGAGCGCCAATTTGTTGCCCCAATGCGTTCTCAACGGGAATACAGCCCTTACAATAATGTAAATCGCAATAATGGTGGCCAGTATGGATGCGTACAGAAACATGGTGAAGCGACGCCTAGTGTAAAGGCGCAGTGGCGGTATGTCAAGAGCATATCGCGCTTGCAATGTGTCTGTATATCTGGTAGAATGTGCCCATGAAGTTCCTCATCACCGCCGGGCCTACGCGAGAGGCCATAGACCCAGTTCGATACCTGACCAACCGTTCATCGGGCCGCATGGGCTATGCCCTTGCCGGGGCTGCCAGGCACGAGGGTCATGAGGTTCTGCTGATTTCCGGTCCTACCACACTCGATGTGCCCGCCGGGGTGGATTTCATTCAGGTCGAGAGTGCACAGCAGATGTACGATGCCGTGGGGGATATGCTGAAGGGGGTGGATGTCGCCATCCTCTGTGCCGCTGTGGCCGATTATCGCCCGGTTGCCTGTGCTGAACAAAAGATTAAGAAGAACTCCGAGCGCATGGTGCTGGAGCTGGAGCGCACGCCTGATATTCTGGGTAGCATGCGTACGCTCTTCGGGTTTGAGGGTAAGCTGATAGGCTTTGCTGCCGAAACTCAGAATGTGGTGGAGTACGCCCGCGGTAAGCTGGAGCGCAAGAAATGTGATTTTGTGGTGGCCAATGACGTATCCCGGCCCGGTATCGGTTTCGATTCCCGCGAGAATGCCGTGGTGCTGGTCTACCCCGACCGCGAGGTGTATCTGGAGCAGGATACCAAGGAACACATCGCCATGCACATCATCGAACACGCTGTCCTACTGCCATGACCGTTACCATGGAAATGCTCGGTTGGAATGCCGAGCTTGCTGCTGCTTTCGTCGCTCTGGAGCACCCTGAGTGGTATCCTGCTCGTATTATTCGCGAAACAAAAATCAACTTTACCGTCATTGCCAAGGGGAAGGGCGACCACGAGGTCGTGCTCAGTGGTAAGGTTTGGCACGATGCCGTGAGCGATGCCGACCTGCCGACCGTGGGGGATTGGGTTGCCGTCGACCCCGGTCAGGGAAAGGATTTGCCTGTTATCCGTGCACTGCTGCCCCGCCGTAATCGCTTCTCGCGCAAGGCTCCGGGTAAAAGTTGCGCCGAGCAGGTGATTGGTACCAATGTGGATATGGTTGTCGTGGTGACAGATGCCGACAGCGACTACAACATTCGCCGTATTGAGCGTTATCTCACCCTCATCCGCAAGTGCGGGGCCAAGCCGGTGGTGCTCATCAACAAGGCTGATATCGTACCCGAGGAACAGATGCAGCAGGCCTGCGACGAGGTGGCTGCTCTCGGTGTGGAGGTGTACCCCATCGTGGCGCACTGGAAGAAGGGGTACCCCAAGTACCTGCGCCGAGTGCCCAAGGGAACCACCATTACCGTGGTGGGTTCATCGGGGGTGGGTAAGAGTACCTTCGTGAACTCTCTGCTGGGCGATGAATGGCTCGAAACCGGCGGTGTGAATGCCGTGACGGGGAAGGGGCGCCATACCACCGTGGCCCGTGAGCTGGTGGTGTTGCCCGGTGGCGGTGTGCTCATTGATAACCCCGGTATGCGCGAAATCCAGATGTGGACCGATACCGCCACCCTGCGTGCTCAGTTCGATGACCTGAGCGCTCTTGCCAACGAGTGCCGATTTGCTGACTGCTCTCACCGCAAGGATGCCGGTTGCGCCATTCGTGCCGCTCTCGAGTCGGGCGCTCTTTCGCCCGAGCGATACGAGCACTTCCTGAACCTCGATGCTGAAATCGCCGAGCTGGAGCGCCGCTCTGCCAAGCGACAGATGACCCTCGAGCGTGTCTCCCGGCGCGAAAAGCGTAACACCATGCGTAACAGGGACGACCGCGAGGATATGCGACGGGATTTGCACCCCAATCGCCATTGATAATAACAGCCACCCGCTGTAAGCTCAACCTGCCGTGTGTAGAAAAACGGCAGGCATTGCGTTCTTTATAACGTTAAAAATGAAAAAAATGCAAAAAAGTTACCTTAGGAACTTGAAATGTTCTGTCTGTTATGGTAATATCTAATCATGGACATCCTCCGCGCACACGGCATGAAGTGTGCCTATTCGCCAAGGTGTCAAACGCCAGAAAGCTCGTCACATGTTAAGTTCAGCTCTTAATCCCGATCGCGCCACTCTTAACTTCCTCAATGCCTATTCTGAGGAGGTGCGTAACGAAGGTGAAAAGCTCCAGAAAGAAGGAGCCGTTACGCAAATTTTCGGTAATCACCTTTTCATTCAGGGAAGGGTGGAGACCCGTCATGGCATTTTCCGAACCAGTTTGCGCCTGCAGGGCAATCGTTGGTTCGGCTCCGCTACCGCTGAGGATGAAGATGTAGCCGGGGCATGCCTCATCGCCACCATGATTGAGCGCATGTACCGCGGCACCAGCATGCCGGAAAGCCCGAATGAGCTCAATGAAATCCCCCTTACCGATGTGCTCGAGGAAAAGCTGGACCGTGACCTCGACCAGAAGGAAATAGACTTTGTGACCAAGCTCGAGAAGCGCTATCGCCGCTTTGCCATCGAGCAGGAGATTCATGACCATGACTTGGTGCGCCTGAACCCCCGCTGGGATATCACGGGGTACGAGGCTCTTGACCTCTGGCCAACACCTCCGCGCAATATCCTCGAGTTCTGGAACTACATCGCATACGCCTTTACCAAGAAGCGCATCGCCATTCCTGATTTCATGCACGTTGTTACCGACCTGGAAAAGGTGCAGCGCAAGATCAGTGAGTGGGAGCGCGAGAAGGAAATCGGCACTTGGTACGAGCGTATTCAGAGCGTGAATGAGCGCCCGCCGCAGCCGCCGCGCCATACCATGCACATGCGCTTGGTTTCCACCATCAACGAAGCTCGCTTTGAGTTCCGTTACACCGACAAGGATGACTGGACCCCCATTCGCGAGCGTGGCCAGCTGGATGCCCTGTTGGCCGAGTTCCTGCATGGTGCGCTGAAGACTGACCCTCAGACCGATATCCTGCTCAATGTGTTGCGCGATTATGCCGACCGTGAGGAGACGGTGGTACTCGATCTCGATAAGGAGGCCGCCTGCTGCGTGATGAACCGCCTGTTCCACCAGCCGGCTCTCAAGGGCTATCTGGTCAACCTCGACGAGTGCTATTTCAAGGTTGTTAAGGAGCCACTGAAGTGGATTTGTATTGATGACCCCATCGTGCCTGACTGTTATGGCCTGCAGCTGGTTACGGCTGCCGGTGTGCACGTAACTCACTCGGTGCGCCAGTTGCCCGGTCAGGTTGAGCTCTACCAGTCCGACGAAACCGTATTCCCCGGCCCGCCCAAGTGGTTGGAGAGCACGGAAGTGGAGCCCCGCTACTCCATTCCCAAGTCTGTGATTGACAGCTTGGATGGTGTGGAGTTCCTGCGCAAGATTGGTGCCACCCTGCCACCCAGTATGGAGGAGCGCGTGGTGGACATCGAGATGAAGCCCACCTTCAGCATGAAGATTGTGCGTGGTCTGACCAGCGCCGACACCGAGCACGTGCTGCTCGAGGTGAATGCTCAGGACGACCCCGGCCGTCGTAAGGAGCGCTTGGGCAAGGATGACTGGGAACTTGTGGAGCAGGCACCGGTGAAGGACCGCACCCTGCTGCGCTTCATCCGCGATTACCTGTACCCCATCCCCGGCTTGTTGGAGGAGATGAACTTCACCTACGATGCCCCTCTGGCTGCCTTCAAGAGCCGTATTACCAAGCAGTTCCCCGAGAAATTTGCTGAGTGGGCCAAGAGCATTCCCGAGACCATTAAGGTCGAGATGGATGAGAACCTGAAGTCCCTGCTGGCCGACCCGGTGGCTGCAGCCATTCGATTCGAGGTGGTCAATCAGGAGATTGACTGGTTCGATCTGCGCGTGGTGATTGATGTGGAGGGCGTAACCCTGACCAAGGAGCAGATTCGCGCTCTCGTATCCGCCCGCGGTGGTTATGTGCGCATGGATGACGGCCGCTGGATGCGACTGGAAATCAAGCTCGACGACGCTCAGCGAGATGCCGTTACCAAGCTCGGGCTCGATCCCTTCGACCTCTCCGGCGAGACTCACCGCATGCACGCCCTGCAGTTGGCCGACCCGCGTGCGGCCGAGGTATTCGATCCCAAGGCATGGCAGCGTATTAAGGAGCGCACCGCCGAGATTAAGATTGACGTGAAGCCCGACGTGCCCACCACGCTGCAGGCTACGCTGAGACCTTACCAGATTGATGGTTTCCACTTCCTTGCCTATCTGGCAGTCAACGGCTTCGGTGGTATTCTGGCCGACGATATGGGTCTGGGTAAAACCATTCAGTCCATTACCTACGTTCTCTGGCTGCGAGAGGATTACGCCCGCCGCAATAAGCAGGGGCGCAAGAAGGTGGTCATTCCGCCCGTGTTGATTGTGTGTCCCAAGTCTGTGCTCGATGTGTGGGCCAGCGAAACCGAGAAGTTCGCCCCCGGTGTGCGCGTGCTCGTTATCCGCAACAAGGAGCAGGCCGATGTGGAGAACATTCTGGCCAACTACGATATGGTGGTTATCAACTATGCCCAGCTGCGCGTGTGCGGCGAGCAGGTGAACTCCATTAAGTGGTTGACTGTTATTCTCGACGAAGGTCAGCAGATTAAGAACCCCGACTCCAAGGCCGCCAAGTCTGCCCGCGAGCTCACCGCCTACAACCGACTGGTGCTCTCCGGTACGCCCATTGAGAACCGCCTGCTGGATATGTGGTCGCTCATGGCCTTCGCCATGCCCGGTGTGCTCGGTAGCCGTGCCTACTTCAAGAAGCGTTTCGACAAGCGCAAGGACTCCCAGAGCCAGAACCGCTTGGCTGCACGACTTAAGCCCTTCCTGCTGCGCCGTACCAAACAGCAGGTGGCCAAGGACCTGCCGCCCCGTACCGAAGAGGAAGTATACGCCAAGATGGAGGGTATACAGCGCCAGCTCTACAAGGCAGAGTTGCGCCGCATTCAGAAGGCTCTGCTCGGCGTAGACTCCGACGAGTCGGTCAAGAAGAACTCCTTCGCCATTCTCCAGGGCCTCATGCGCCTGCGACAGATTTGCTGTCACCCCGGTCTGGTGGACAAGAAGTACGCCGGCGAGAGCAGCGCCAAGCTCAACGCACTCTTCTACCTGCTTGACCAGCTGCGCGATGAAGGTCACAAGGTGCTGGTGTTCTCGCAGTTCGTATCGATGCTCGATATCATCAAGGCCAAGCTCGAGGCCGACAGCCGTCCCTTCAATTACCTGACAGGTGCGACCAAGGATCGTAAGGCCGAAATCGAGAAGTTCCAGACCACCAAGGAGCCCAGTGTGTTCCTGCTTTCGCTGAAAGCCGGTGGTGCCGGTCTTAACCTTACCTCCGCATCCTACGTCATTCTGTACGATCCGTGGTGGAACCCCGCTGTGGAAAGTCAGGCTATTGACCGTACGCACCGAATCGGCCAGAAGAACAAGGTTATCGCCTACCGTCTGCTCACCCGCGACTCGGTGGAAGAAAAGATTCGCGTGCTCCAGCACCAGAAGAACCAGCTCGTGACCAATGTGCTCGGCGACGAGGGCTTTGCCTCCAGCCTGGACCTCAACGACCTGCAGTTCATTCTGGCTCATGGTGGCGACGATACCGACGACGATATGCCGGTTATCGATGCCTGAGTCCGCATGACATAACGACATACCCATCCCCCTGCGCTCATCATGAGGGCAGGGGGATGCGCTTTTTCGCTCGTCAAAGAACAATTTGCCGAGCAGAATCTACAATCTATCCGTCTTCGCGTCTCGCGGTGCTCGCTTGCTACGCCGAGACTAGCCATTTACAATCTACAATGTAGGAGAATGCAGGCTTACGCCTGTGATAAGCGAAGC
>JAZRSQ010000084.1:0-49184 GCA_045651585.1 Akkermansia sp. | reverse complement strand
GTGAAAAGCGGGCTAAAGCCCGCGGTGAAGAACCGCGCTGCGCACGGTAGTGAAGACTGCGCTGCGCGCAGAGTGAAGACCAAGGCTGACGCCTTGGTGATAGGCGGACAAATGCCAATTTGCAGAGGGTTCGACGAGCCGAAGGATGAAAAATAAATAACTTTGTCGAGTTTTCTGTGATTCTCCAATCCGGAGGTTGTCGGCAGATTGTATTTGGGCTATTGAAAAGTTTTTTGCTTGTCGCTGTATAGGGCATTTGATACAATGAAACAGAACATTAGGGGAATAGCAAAAATGAAATATCTATATTTTGCAATGCTACTTCTTTTCATGAACCTGTTGAGTTCATGTATCAGCACGACCTCGTATGAATTGAGGAAATCCTGCGATTTTACAATGCAGGACCCGAACAGGAGCAGTGTGCCGCTTCAATTTTATCGCTTGGATAACCAATATTATTTGGAGTGCGATGTAACCTACGAGACAATCAATCGGAACGTGAGATTGGGCGGTTTTATGGATGCCAAAGAAATAGAAGCGCCTATAAACTTGCATAGAAAGGTAACGGAGAAGTATTATTTCCTCTTGCCGCCGAATGCCACAAGGTATCTTTTCGGTTGTAAAACGGAGGACGTCGTCTCGGAGGATGAACACTGTCTATCGGCGAGTGAGTGGGATGCAGAAAAAGCCGTGCCGGTCACGCCCGCTCGCAAGTATGCAGATATTAAAATCGGCCATATATATGAGGACAACTACCAAAACTGCTACGATTCGAGAAAGAATAAGTTTATCTTAAAAGCCCCGAAATACAGGCCTTGGGATTATTGGGTCAAACAACCTCTCAGTGTGGTGCTGTTTGTGGCTGTTGATATTCCGGCCACTCTCATTTCGCCCATATTTATCGTGCCTTATTATGAGTTCTGCACCCCGTAACAACTGTAGCCATCGGCTAATATCGGCTAATTTACGGCTAAATTAGCCGATAGGGGGAGGGTGTTTAAATGAGATAACAAGCGTAATATTCTGCTTAGAGGCTAGAATGTAAACGAGTAAAGGCGGATTTGCGACGATTTTTCTAAATGGCTAAAATTGGATTTATCGGCTAATTTGTGGTAAAATTAGCCGATAAAACTCGAAAATCCATGTCTCACCCTCTGTTCCCCCGTCACATGAGTAAGATAAAATTAAGCGTGTATTTGAGCCTGCACCTTGTGTTGATGCTGGCTGTATCTGTACTGATATGGTTCCCTGTTTTCTTTGTTTTGTACGGGGGAGTGCAGGCGGTGGTATTGCTGAATTGGCTGAACAGAAAGTCTTCGGCTCAGGTGGCTGAGGGCAGACGGCGGTGGGTTGATGTGCTTTTGCTGATGGAGGTGGGGTACACGATGGCTTTGGCGTATGTGGGTGCTCATTTGTTCTGCGTGTCGTATGGAATCTGCGACTTGTCGCCGGGGTGGTTGAAGGGCACAATTTTCACCAATCCTGAGTTCTGTTACTTCATGCCCGGCGCGTGCCTGAGTGCTTTTTACTTGCTCTTGGTGTTCATATGGGGTATTGTCAGCGTATCGAAACCCAAGAGATAACTATTCATGAAGAAATTCAAGCGTATTTCCGCACTGTTTGCGCTGTGCTGCCTGTTGGTGGGTGCTGTAGGGTATTTTGCCACCTATCCGCTGATGATAGGCAGTCCCATTGCTGCTGACATTAAGTATTGGGATGCTGAGCATGAGAGCACCCACCAAGTGAGTGTGACGGGGGAGCAGCTGAGCCGCCTGACCGGAATGCTGCGACAGACGGCACCAATCGTTTTCCCGTATGATGATCGCCCGGGCATAGGCAATGAGGAGGTCCTCATTACTCTGCACTATGGTGAGGGGAAATCCGAGGAGTTTTCCCTGTGGTTCGGCAAGCGAATTCTGTATGCGGGCGATGCTGAAGATTTGACCATGTCGTGCATGCTCGGGGACTTGCTGCACTTCGGTGGCATTCTGCTTGCCGACATCGATGAGTTCCTGAATGAGGTGACCCGTTGAGCGAGGTCAGTTGGCTGAGCCTTTCTTTTTGGGCTGTCGCATGACCTTGTACATGGCGCGGCCCAGCGAGGCGTGGTGGTTGAGGGGCAGGTCGGTTTCGTATGCCCAAATCATTACGCCACCGAACTTGTTATCCTTGGCCCATTCGCATTTGTCGGAGATGAGTTTTCTGCCGTTGAAGGAGTGCATGGCACCGTCGCTGCCGTCTTTCTTTTTGGCTCTGAAGGTGTTGACATCCGGCTTAAGGTTGGGGTACCAGTTATAGATTTGAGAGTAGCCGAATTGGTCGGTCAGTTTACCTTGTTCGTTGCTGTAGAAGGGCAGTCCGAGCACCACTTTAACCTTGGGCATTTTCAATTGGTTCACACAGATGTTGGCCTCCCGCTGGTAGCGCTCCATCGAGGCGTGCTGGGCGCTCTGCGAACCGTACGACATGGTGAGGATGAAGTCGATTTGGTCAGTCACCTGCAGCGTGGGTATGCGGTAATTGACGGAGGCGGCTATGCTGATGGAAACGCCACTGCCGGCGAGCTCCTCGCGCAGTTCGGCAAGGAACAGGGCAAACCGGTTCCACTGGTTGGCATTTTCGGGGTATTCCCAATCCAAATCAATGCCTTGGTACCCGCGCTCGATGGCCCATTTGGCCATATTGCGAGCAAGTTTGCGGCGCACGGCGGGGCGGCCGATGATGGAGGTGATTTGCTTGTCGATGAAGCCGAACCCGGCAATGAGTCGTGCGCGGGAGTCGCCCTCACGGTGCAGGCGTTTGATTTCCTCCAGAGCGGCATCCACCGTCTTCTGGCTGTTGCCACCGCCGGCCCATTGGTAGGAGATGGTGCCTTCGTTGGTGATGCTGTAGGCAAAGTGAATCAAATCGGTAAAGAGGTTGAAATGCTCGGGTGTGAGGTGAATCGCTTTTTCGGAGTTTCCCCAGCCCTTGACCCAGCGTGGGCGGTAGTAGGGCACAATGCGGTGGGGGAAGGGGTAAATGCGCCCGATTACGCGTTGCTCGATACCTTGGGCCATTTTCAGTTCGGGTTCCACCACGCTGCCATCTGCCATTCGGATTTCGGTACACAGGGCATCGACTTTGGCGTTGCGTTTGGCGGTGGAGGGCAGGTCGTAGCTCACCCAAAGGTAGAGTGGCTTATTCTGCAGTTCGATATCGACATCGAAGGTAAAGCTGCCGCGGGCATTGCTTTTTGCTGCCTTCTGAACGACGGGATTTTTCGTATGAGTGGTGAACGCATTGCGCTGGCCGGAGCTGCTGAGCCTGGCTGTTTTGATTTTGCAGGTAGGTGAGGTGTCGCCAGTGTTGATTTTGAGTGAGGTGATTTTCTCGCCTTTTTGGCCGGTGATTTTGATTTGCAGGACCGGTTGATTATCCAAGCCGGGATAAAAGACGGCGTGAGTATGCCTGATTTCCGCTGTTGCAGCAAGGAGCGCGGCACTGCTGCACAAACAGGACATGATAAGAGCTAACCACTTCATACATGTTAATTTAACGGAACCGACGCCTAAAGGCAAGTAGGGAATCGAGAAGAAGCCGAAAAAGTCGGTAAATCGGAGTTTATTGAAAGGACCGGTTACTAGTTACAAAGGACTAATTGTTAAGTCAGGCGGGCTTTTAGCCCGCGGAACTTGCAAATTTGTCCTTCGTAACTCGTACTTCCTCAAATATAGAGGGCGGATTAAAGGAAGTCTTTGATGAGGGGAATACCGCCGAGTCGGCGGGATTTGCGCCGGCTGACCTTGGGGTTGGTAAGGGCTACCGGGTAGGGGGGAAGGGCCTTTACCTCGGGCAGTAGCTCCGTGTAGTGGCTCGGGTTGGCGGCTCGTACGGCGGCGAGCCAAGAGCGCTCCAAGCAGCCGGTCCCTTTCCATGCACCCAGCAGGGCACCGGTGATGGCGGCGTTGGTATCGGTATCGCCACCGGCGGACACGACATCCACCAGAGCATCTCGGAAGGTGGGGGCATTCATGAGCTGGTAGAAGGCTCCCTGCAGGGACAGCATCACCCAGCCGATATGCTCCCCATCGTAATCGGGGTACATACAATCTGAGAACCGGACATCGAGCAACATGGCGTGGAGATGCAAATCCTCCGCATGCGACATCGCAGACAGCAGTATGTCCTCCTTCGTGGAATTGCGCTGCATGGCTGTCAGCAGGGCTTGCACAAACACCACGTTGACCTCTGCACACAGAGGATTGGGGTGCGTGATGGCGGCGTCCTCGCGAGCGGCTGTTTGCCAATCGAAATCGGGGTGCTCGGCAGCCCACAGAGCAATGGGCAGCACGCGCATGAGGGCGCCGTTGCCCTGCGACTCGAAGTCCGGGTTGCCGCGCAGGGCTTTTTCGGTGGCCTCGCCTATATCCGGCGGGTCGGTAGCCAGCCATTCTTGGTAGCGTTTGAGCGCAGCCTCGCGGCTCCAACCGTTGGCATCCTGCAGGGCAAGGTGCAGACAATAGGCCATCTGCGTGTCATCCGTCACCACGCCGGGCAGGCGATCTTTGCAGATGCAGAACCCCGGTACCATGTCTTGCAGCCCCTCGGGGTACTTGGCCATGATATCCGTGTGATAGCAGAACTCTGCAGGGGCTCCCAGAGCGTCGCCAATCATCAATCCTGCCCAGGCGGCAGCGGCTTTTTTCTTCAGGTATGTGTTGGTTTGTGTCGTCATTTTGGTTGTGGAAAAATTACTGCTCTCTATATATAGCATAGTTCTATTATAAAGTTAGTAAAGTTATTTTGTTGATAAATGAATGAGTTGTGAATATTTGTGCTGTTTTGTGGCCATTTTTGAAAGGCTTTTTTGCGTGTCATACACGTAAAAAAGACGAAAAGTACGGCTCGCTACGCTCGCAACTTGCTCTCTCGGTGGCCTTGAACAACTGCCCTCTGCGGGGCGTTAAATTTTATTTTTCCTGATGTTTTTTTGTTGTGTTGCTGTTATGTCGGTGTTTTTTTGCGGCTTGTAAACCCCACATAGACAAGTCCTAGAAAACAAAAATAGAAAAATTCCAAGAATTTTGAACTTGCAGCTTGACATGTGAAAGGAGAATGGGTATTTTGACAAATGTTACCAAACCTATAGACAAAGTATGAAATTACATCTCCCCCCTACACTTCGCCGGAGCCTGTTGGCGCTGATGACGATAATTGCAGGAGTTACATGTGCCCCGGTGCAGGCCGGAGTCATGCATGAAGATGCAAGTTATCAAACATACACCGACTTCGGTCAGAACCGCGGTCGCTACGTAGTAGGCACCGGCGTGAATGCGCTGTTGCAGCACATCCGCACGGATGTTGACAATGGGATAGTCATCCATTACACCGATGGCACCACCCCATATACCATCAGTAATACGCAAGGCATGATAAACTTTGCGGGCACAGATGACATCGGTGCACAGGTGGCGGTATCGCCGACCTTTGCAGCCACGGTACTGCACAACGGCTCCATCAATGCCTCTTACGGCAGTCGAGTGGTGGGGAGTACGCATGCCATCCGTTACAATGCCATCGACGTGCGCGGGTCGGATACGTTCCGCCTGGCACCGGATAACGGTTCGGGGACACAGTATGACTACATGTTGCAGCGCCAGAGCAAGATTGTGACAGATGCTGAGTGGAATCCCGTGACGGGAGTCACGGATATGAGTACGTTAGTTGGTGGCAAGGTATACCACTCCGGTGCGGGTGGCATGGGGTTATGGACGGAGGAGAACGGCAAGGTGGGGCTTGCCGGGGCGTACACATACATCATTGGTGGTATCAACAATGTGACCAATGCGCAGACGCATGCATCTGCCACAGCGACCAACACCAGTATCCACCAAAATCCCGGTTATGGTGACGGAGTGGGAGCCAGTGAGCTCAATCCCCTGCCGAATGCCATTCAGGGTGGTGACTCAGGCAGTCCTATTTTCATTTACAACGAAACCACACAGCAGTACGAGTACCTCGCTGCACAGCAGTCCGGCGGTGGTAACTCCTACGGTCAGGCCCGTGGCGATGTGGTGTGGACTCACGATACCCTTGCCTCCTTCAATCAGAAGGTCGACACCGGTGCTGAGGGGAAGGTGAAGCTGGGTGCTATCAACAATGCCGGGGAGGTTATTTCTGACAATTTGGGTAACTCCACACAGATTTACACCGGCAAAGTGACCGGGGCAGATGGTGCAGAGCTGGCTGAGTACCGCGGTATTCAGAGCGGCAAGAGCACATGGAGCGATTTGTCGGACGTGAAGGACCAGTCAAATTGGTATGCCTACACCGGGCATCTGCAGCAGACAACGGCAGATTTATTCTTCAATGATAATCTCATTTTCACCGCCGGCACTGCAAACAGCGTTATTGAGCTGCAGGATACCGTCGACCTCGGTGTGGGTTACGTGGAGTTCAATCGCGGTAATCAGGAGCATGCTCGCTTTGATATCACGGCTAAGGATGGTGCTGCTTACCTGCTGAATTCCGCCGGTTACGTCATCAACGAGGGCGCCGAGGTGCACATCAGCTTCACCAACCCGAGCGACCACATGTATGAGTGGCGCAAGAACGGTGCGGGCGACCTCTACATCGGGGGCAATGGTGACACGAATGCCCTGTTGACCGTGGGTGGCAGCGGTACAACCTACCTGCAGCGCAGCGGTGGCTATGCTGCCTACAATGTGCTGGCCGGCAGCGGTGCAACTGTTGTCATTGACAACGTGGGGCAGATTGAGCGCGGCTTTACCTTCGGTGCCGGTGGCGGTACGCTCGATATGAATGGCAACAGCATGGATTGGTACAGCAGCACGGCGGGCGAGGGCTATTTCACCGTCAATGCCCTGACCGAGCAGGCCATGATTGTCAACAACGGCTCGCATCAGACCACACTCACCTACCGCGAGGGGGGCGATCAGACCTACGCCGGCTCGTGGCGGGATTCCGCAAGCGGTGCCATGCGCATCAATTACAACGGTGGCGGCACTTGGGTGCTCAACAGCATTCACACCGATTTGAGCCACCATGCCGACAGCGGACTGACCGTGAACAACGGTACCGTACGCTTGGTCGGTACTCACACCGTGCACGGCATGGGGTCGGTCAACGGCCTGAACAACTCCCGTCTGGTTGTGGAAAACGATTGGCACTACGCCGATGCTGCCATGAATGTGGATGTGAAGTCCGGGGCTGCCTTTGAACTGGGCAGTCACGCCCGCCTGACCGGCAATGTGAACGTGGAGCAGGGTGGTACCTTCCTGATGCGCGAGGGCGTGCAGAACCGCTACGAGTATGTGGAGGGCGGTGCCGTGCTCGAGGATACTTACAAGTATGCAGACTACTGGGGCCTGAAGGGGAACATTACCCTCAACGGCACGATGAATGTCGTGTACAGCGATGGCACCACGTCCAACACAACACTGGCCGGTAATATCAGCGGCAATGGTCAGCTGACGGTCAATGCCGGTACCGATGGCGGCACGTTGACGCTGGCCGGTAATAACAGTGGCTTTACCGGTATCAAGCACCTGCAGGCCGGTGGTTTGGTGGCAACCTCATTTGCAGCGCTCGGCAGCAATGCGACCAATAAATGGCTCATCGCTGCTCCCGGTTGGCTGCAGGTGAAAGGTAGCGGTGCTATAACTGATTTGTTGTCTCACGTGGATTCCGCTTCGACCGGTACCTTGGTACTCTCGGCTCACACGAGCGATGCCGCCGACATGAGCAACCATCGTGGTCTGTACATCGGTGCAGCTGATGGCTGCAGACTGATGTACGGCTCGATTGGGGCTGATGAAAATCTGCAGGCGGTAGACAATGCCTGGCGCCTGGGTGGTGGTGGCGGCACCTTGCTGGTGCACCATAAGCTCAGCGGTGACAGTAACTTGTTGCTGGGCGCCGACGAGAGCTCCCGAGGCACCGTAGTGCTGAGCAATACCGGCAATGATTTCACCGGAAGCGTTGTTTACAACAGCCGTGGAATCCTGCTGGAGGCGGGGGCCAATACACTCGGCGATGCCTCTGTTCAGCTGGGCTACGGCAACAGGCTCCTGGCGACAGATGCCGGGGCACTTAACCATGTTGCAACCGATTCTACCGGTATGTTGATGGTCGATTCCATCGGCAATGCTGATATGGACGTGAGTGGGCACGGTGATTTGACACTGGCTGCTCAGAACTCTGCCACCCTTCGTGGAGTTATCACTGTGGCCGATGGACAGGCATATCGATTCGGTACCGCAGACGGCGCTACGCTTACCGTTGAGAGTGCCCTCAACAGCAATCGCGACATTGTGGTGGATGCTCAGGGGTACAGTGGCGGTAAGGTCGTGCTGGCACAGCAGAATACCCTGAACGGCAACGTAACGGTACAGGGAAGTGCCGAGAATGCCCACGGTGGCGATATCACATTGGCTATCGGTCAGGACACCACTGCCAATGGCCGTATTACCCTGGCTCAGGGCGGTACGCTCGACGTCGCCGGCAACACCCTCACCGTTAAGACCGGTCTGGCGGGGAGCGGTGGCGCGGTGAAAGATTCCGCCGGCACGGGTAGCTTGGTATTTGCAGCAGAGAGCGCAGACCTGACGACAGATGCCGATTTGCAGCTGAATACCGTACGCAAGGTCGGTGACCACACCCTGACTCTGAGCGGCAACAACAGTTTTGCCAATCTGTATGTGGATGGCGGTACTCTCAATCTGACCAACAGCAGTGCTGCCGGAGCAGGCATGATTCACTTGGGTGACTCCACCGCGCTGCAGCTGGGTACCGGTTCCATTCAGTTCAACCTCAATGTGGCTGATGGTGACTCTGCACAGATTACCAAGAACGGCACAGCTCTGACCACGCTGACCGGGAACATTCAGCTGGGTGCCGGTGCTCGACTGGAGCTCAACGGCAGCGGTAATTATGCTCTGAGTGGCCGCAATTACGGTGGTGCCGGTGCAGAAATCGCTGTGGGAACAAGCGAGTTGCACTTCGCTACAAACTCCGCCGTGACCATTGACGGTACCTTGAGCGCCAATCAGAACCTGCGCCTGTATTCCAACGGCACCGCTACTGACATGGCCCGCAACATCGATGCCATTCGCGTGAGCAATGGTGCCACCGTGACACTCGATGAGCGTACTTGGAACACCGTGTGGAATATCGGCAGTCTGAATGGCGAAGGTAATCTGCTGTGGAACTCCAACACCACACACAGCAATAATTCCCGTTTGATCCTCAGTGCCGAGGGTAACCTGACCGGTGATATCAAGCTGGATCGCAATTACTCCAACGCCGCCCGCACACATGGAGCCATCATTGAACTGGCTCATAATCTTGCCGCGCAGAATGCCACCATCACGCTCGATGGCGCCGGCGCCAACGCCGTGGCCACCTTGGCTGTGAATACGGCAAATGCCCACATCAAGGGCCTTACCGGCAATGAGCACAGCTACGTGTACGCCGGCCAGTCCCAGGTTGCTGCTGCCATCACCGGCGAGGCTCGTCCCGCAACGACCCGTGCTGCTGTGCTGACCATTGACACAGCCGCCGATACGGAATACACCTATGCCGGCACCCTTGGTAACAGTGCCGATACCGCTGCCAAGGGCCTGAGTTTGGTCAAAGACGGGCAGGGTATTCAGAACCTGACCGGCACCATCTCGGTGAATGACGTGACCGTGCTCGACGGTACGCTCAACATTGCACAGGGTGCGGAGGGTGTGCGTGGCAATGTAGCTCTTGCCACCGGTGCCAATCTATCCATGGGCGATTTCGTGCTCAGCGAGGGGCGCAGCTTCTCTGTGCTTGCCGGGGATGCCGGTGCTGCTGCTGAGTTCGACGGTCAGCTGGTGCTGGCGGGTGGATCGCTGCAGGTAGATGGCGGGGCTCTGGCACAGAACTCTGCGGGTGCTCTCAGCGTGCAGGGCGTGAGTTTCGCGGAAAATGTGAGCAACCAGACGGTAACCATCAATGACTTCTTCAGTCTCGACGTCGGCACATACACCGTAGCCGATGGCAATTGGAGCGACGTGGCGAATAGCCTGACCGCTGCCGGGCTGGTTATTTATGACGGTAGCTTCAGCGCTGCAGCAGACGGCAGCCTGCAGCTGACCCTGAATCACGCTGCCGATGTACAGGAGTGGGGCGGTTCTGCTACAGGTAACTGGAACAGCACCGATACCGCTTGGCATGGTGGCAGCGCCTTCGTGAATGGGCAGACCGCCTACTTCAAAACAAGTGCCGACCTCAATGTCGCCGAGGGTGTACAGGTGAAGAATTTGGTTATCGGGCGTGATGTGCAGCTGGCCACCAATGGTGGCGTGCAGGTGCTCGGCTCCGTCATCGGTGACGAGGGTTCAACCTGGACATTGACCGCCGGCGAACAGAGTCTGACTGAGACTCAGGCTGCGGGGGTGGAACAATTGGTTGTGAACGAGGGCGCCATGCTCAGATTGAGCGGCACTCCCACGGCAAATGCTCTCAATAACGTGAGTGGCAACGGTACAGTAGCGCTCAACTACGCCATGAACGGCAATGGTACGGCCTTCGATTTCACCGGGCTGACCGGAACCGTCTTGCTGGAGAAAGGTCGCATACTGGTGAGCTCCTCCACCTTCGGTGAGCAGGCTCCGGCCATTCACCTGAGCACAGGCAACAGTCAGCTTGTCTTCAATGGTACAGGTACGGAGCTGAACAGTGCTGTACAGCTCGGCGCCAATACCACCATCCACGTCAACAGCGGGAAGTCCGGTACCATGCACGGCGTTGTCAGCGGCAGCGGTGGTCTGACCAAGGCCGGTGGCGGCGAATTGACCTTCACCGCTCAGAACACATATACCGGTGCAACCAATATCAGCTCCGGAAAGATTGTGCTGGATCTTGCCGCAGGCAGTGGCGCCGGTACTTACACCCTGCACAATAACGTGAGCGGCGGTACTCTTGCCGTTCAGGAGGGAACCACGCTGGCTGCCAATGGTAAGAACATCAGCTCCAACCTTGAGCTCAACGGCGCTGCCCTCGTGGTGACTGACGGTAATACCACCGTGACCGGTTCCACCACCGGCGAGAGTTCCGTCATCACGCTCGGTCGTGAAGGCTCTGCTACCTACGAGAACGGTGGCGTGCTGACCTTCAATGGCCGTGTGGACAATGCCGTTCACCTGAAAGTGGGTGATGGTCAGGCCGTCTTTGCCTACACTGGGCAGGAGGGTAACCGCGTGGCTATCGTCGATGCCGGTTTGGGTGGTAAGTCTGTCGGTCAGGTTGTGGTGAAGTCCGGTGCCGCTCTGGACATCGAGGAAGCCCTGTACCTTTCCTCCGAAGATGGTGGTCGTGCCGCCATTCAGGTAGAGAGGGGCGGTGTGATGACCCATGGCGGTATAGCCGTTGTCGGTACGGAGGAGGACACCCCTGCCACCGTGAAGGCCCACACCTCGCGCGGTCGCTACAGCGTGGAGAACGCTAACTTTGCCGTGACCGATGCTCTGGTGGCCAAGACTGCCGAGGGGGCTATGACCGTAGCCAACAAGCTCGACAATGTGCAGCTGCAGAACAGCTCTGCCGGTACACTGACCGTAACCAACGGCGCCAACAGACTGACCGGTCTGCAGGCCACTGCCGGTGATATCGCCGTGCAGAACAGCTCTGCGCTTTCCCTCAATCTGCTCGAGATAGCCAACAACCAGTCCGTGTCTGTCTACACCGGTAGCGCTGCCAATCCGGCTCAGTTGGCCTCGGTTCATGTGTCGCAGCTGGCTTCTTTCGGTTCCGGCTCTGTGCTGAACGCCAATCTGGAACTAGGTGCCGGCAGCATCCTGAATATGGAAGGTGCCGTGACCCTGAATGGCTCGCTGACCCTCGGTTCCGGCACAGTGTTGTCCGGTACGGTGTACGAGCAGCTCTTCTCCGCTCAGGCCGGGGATAGCGTACTGCTCATGAGCGGTGTCACGTCGGTAACATTGGCCGATGCCTCGATGACCGAAAGTCTGACACTCAATGGTAGTGTGCTGGCTGAGAACTGCTTCGCCAATGGTCCGGAGGGTACCTACCTCGTTTATGCGGTAGGTGAGAACGGTCAGGGGACATTGAGCCTGCTGGTGAACACCCCCCTCAATCCGGATGATATGCCGACAATCAATCTGCCGCAGTTCAGCTCGTATGGGGATGTTGCTCGCTACGGTTCAGTTGCCACCCCGATGGCACTGACCTTGGTGCCTGAGCCCACCACTGCCACACTCAGCATGCTGGCATTGGCCGCTCTGGCTGCCCGTCGTCGCCGCCGCTGAAGCTATGGAGTGACAAGTTGCCACAGGGAGTAAACGATTATTCCCTTGTTATTCCGAGCCCGCAGTGCATTTACAGCGCTGCGGGCTCTGCTGTTTCATATGTTTGTTTGTTACGTTTGATTTAGAGATTCACTTGACAATCGGGCGCAAGGGGAGTAAATTCGACCTATGGCGAAGGATGAAAAGTTGCTGGAACTGGAGCAACGACCGGTTTGGCCGCTGCTTGTGAGTTATTCTCTGCCGGCGATTATCGGTATGGCCGCGATGTCGATTTACAACATTGTGGGTGCTATTTATGTGGGGCAGTGGTGTGGTGCGTATGCCGTGACGGCCATGGCGCTGGTGTTCCCGGTGATTAACCTGATGGTAGCTGTGGGCACACTTGTGGGGCTGGGCAGTGCAGCGAGTGCGAGTATAGCACTGGGGCAGGGTAAGTACAGACGTGCTGAGCGCATTTTGGGGCACTGCTTGGTGCTGAGTTTCCTGACCAGTGTGGTAGTGGGCTGGTTGCCGCTGCCATGGATAGATGATATCATGCGGGCCTTCGGTGCAGATGATAATACGCTGCAGCCCTCGGTGGATTACATGGTGCCGCTCATGTTATGGTTCCCGTTCAACTCGGTATTCTTGGGCCTCAATCACCTGATGCGTGCCAGTGGCTACCCGAAGAAGGCCATGGTGAGCCTGCTGATCTCGATGGTGGTGAATGTGGCGGTGGCTCCGCTGTTCATCTACAGCTTCGGCTGGGGAATTGCAGGTGCCGGTGCTGCAACAGCCGTGGCTCAGACTGTGGGCCTGGTCTGGGTGCTGTCGCACTTCTGCCGTCGCAGCAGTGTGCTGCGCTTCTGCCGTGGTATCTACGCCATCAACTGGCCGCTTTCCCGCCGTATCTGCACCATTGGCATGCCGCCCTGTCTGCTCAATATCGTGGGCTGCGTGGTGGTGCTGGTGTTCAATACCCTGTTCCTGAAGTACGATGGCCAGATGGGTGTGGGTGCTTATGGCGTAGTGAACCGCGTGATTTTCTTCTTTGTGATGATTGTGGCAGGTATCACTCAGGGTATGCAGCCCATTGCCGGGTATAACCTCGGTTTGGGTAAGTATTGCCGCGTGCGCACCGTGCTGCTGCAGGCCATGCTTTTCGCCACGGCGGTGACCACCTTCGGTACGCTCTGTGTGCAGATTTTCCCGCGCGAGATTGTGAGCCTTTTCGTGAAGGAGGATGATGCCAACGCCAGCCAGATTATTTCGATTGCCACGTACGGTATCACCGTTATCAGCCTGATGTTCCCCTTCGTGGGATCGCAGATGGTTATCAGTAACTTCTTCCAGTCCATCGGGCGCCCGGTGATGAGTATTTTCCTTACCCTCACCCGCCAGCTTATTTTCCTCTTGCCCTGTTTGGCCCTGATGCCGGGCTGGTTCGGTGAACCGGGTATTTGGTACTCCCAGGTGGTGTCGGATGCCCTTGCTGTCATGCTGGGCTTCACAGTGATTACACTCTTCATGAAGCGCTACTTTAAGAAGGATGTGTGCCTGCCGACGGAGGTGGTCTGAGTGAACGTTAATAAACAGATTTTATGAAGAAAACGTTGATTGTTGCTACACGCAATGCCCACAAGGTGCAGGAGATTGCAGCCATGCTGCCTGCAGAGTATGAGGTTCACAGCCTGGCTGATTTCCCCACCGCCCCCGAGGTGGAGGAAACCGCCGATACCTTTGCCGGTAATGCTGCGCTGAAGGCCTGTGGTATATCGGCCCTGCTGCCGGGTATGGTGCTGGCCGATGATTCCGGTCTGTGCGTGGATGCTCTGGGTGGTGCTCCCGGGGTGATGTCTGCCCGCTATGCCGGCGAGCATGGTAATGATGCCGCCAACAATGCTCGCCTGCTGAAGGAATTGGCACCGTTGACTCCGCCCTACAGCGCTCGTTTCATGTGCTGCATGTGTGTGGCTGAGGGTGGTCGCGTGCTGGCTGAGTTCACCGGTAAGGTTGAGGGTGCCATTACCCTGACTCCTGCAGGTGAACACGGGTTCGGCTATGATCCGGTGTTTGTGCCTGCCGGTTATGACTGCACCATGGCTCAGCTGCCTGCCGAGCGCAAGAACAGCATTTCTCACCGCGCAGATGCCCTGCAGCAGTTCCTGAGCTGGACAAAAGAGCAGTGATTTTTCATCTGCAATCCTACTTTGTAGATTGTAAATTGTAGATGGTAGATTTTTATTCCACTCTGAACGTTGATTGCGCGTGCAGGTTGGGCGGAGCTGTGGCGTGCAGCGTGTGGGTGCCGGGGCGCAGCACGGCGTACCACTTGCCGTTGCGTTGAATGACGGGCAGGGTATCGCAGCGCCAAGTTGTGGTGGCCGGCGGTAATGTGGAGCGCAGCTCGGCAAATCGCCCGTTGTGTGGCAGTTCAGGGCTGAGAACCAGTGTAGTTCCGGGCGAGGGAATGAGAATGGCCGGGCGGCGTTCTGAGGGGATGGACTCCTCGAGGGCGTAGAGGTGCTGCAGACCGGCACTCTTATACCACTCGGCATAGCGACTGTTGAGCACGACACGTCCCTGAGCATCGAGCAGCGGGCGGGGCATGGCGGCTATATCCCTGTCCGTGGCAAGCTCGGTGCGACGGCACTCACGTGGGGTCTGCGGGGTGGCCTTGCTGCCCGTGCGGGTATCGATGTCGACGCTCCTCAGGCTGTCCGGTTGAGTGGGAAAAGTAGCGGCGGTGTGTTCGTGCAGGTGGGCCATCACTCGGTGGAAGATGGGTCCGGCCCCGCTGACACCCGATATGCTGTGCATGGCCGAATTGTCGAAATTGCCGACCCACACGCCCACAGTATATTCGGCGGTAAAACCAATGCACCAGTTATCGCGGAAGTTGGATGAAGTGCCGGTCTTGGCAGCCACGCGGTAAGGGAAGCTCAGCGCAGGTGCCGGGCCGAAGGTGGCGGCACGCGCGGATTTGTCGCTCAGAATGTGGGCAATCCGGTAGCTGTGCTCTGCCGGCAACAGGGCCGTAGGTTTGGCCTCTTTAAGGGGCAATCTCTGCTGCAGGGGCAGGTGCTGCCCGTTGCGTGCCAGCGTGCTGTAGGCCTGCACCAGCTCTGTCAGGGTGACGTGGGCATTCCCGATTGCCAGCCCCAGCCCGTATTCGGCCTTGTCGCCGGGCATGCGGAACCCCAGACTGCGCAGCAGTTGCAGGGCGTTGTCGGGGCCACCGAAGTGCTCCAGCGTTTCCATAGCCGGTATATTCTGAGAGCAGGCAAGCGCCTGTCGCATGCTGATGGGACCCAGATAGCAGTCGTTGTAATTGCCGGGCGCCTGAATGCCGTCTGCACTGCGGTAGATGGTGGGAACATCGGCCATTATCGTGCCGGGCCATGCGCCGTGACTGAAGGCCATGAGGTAAATGAAGGGCTTGAGGGTGCTGCCGGCCGAGCGAGGGGTGGTGGTGCCGTTGAGTGCGCCACCGCGCGGGCTGTCGGGACAGGCAGCGGGCAGTGCAGCCAGAACCTCGCCGGTACGGTTATCGACCACCAGGACGGCGGCCTGCGACACATTGCGCCCGCGCAGTTGCTCCACCTCCTGTCGGGCAATGGTGGCCACCCGGCGCTGCAGTTCGGCGCAGAGGGTAAGCCGCCCGGGCTGACCGGCTGCGACGTGTGGTGCTGAAATCGAGTGCGGCGATACAGTGAGCGGTGAGCTGACCGGCTGCCCCATTCGGGTGAGAATGGTATTGCACCGCTCTTGTGCTGCTTGTGGGTTACGCAGGGGATTGAGCTGCGTGGGAGCCTTGACCAGACCGATCAGCAGAGCTGCCTCTGCCGTGCTGAGTTCGGTCGCACCTTTCCCGAAGTACAGACGTGCCGCGCACTCAGCCCCTCGGCACAGGTTGCTGAAATCTGCCCGATTCAGGTAGGCCAACAACAATTCCTCTTTGCTGTGGCTCATTTCGAGCCGACGGGCCTGCAGGGCTTCCTTCACCTTGGTTCGCCAGTTGCGCTCTGACGGTGGGTTGTACAGCTTGGCTACCTGCATGCTGATGGTACTGGCACCGCCACCACGGTGCCCCTGCATGCGCTGCCACAACGCTCGCGCTACGGCTACGAAATCCACCCCGCCGTGGCTGTAAAAACGGCCGTCTTCTGCAGCTATCAGCGCCTGTGCCAGTTGCGGTGGCAGTGCCGTGAGAGGTTCGCATCGGTAGCCATCTGCCCCTGCCACATACCCCAGCAATTCGCCATTGCGGTCATAGACCGCAGATGATGGTGGCGGTGCTATGTCGGGAGCCGATACGCAGAACGGCAGCAGATAATACGCTCCTGCCACAGCACTCGCCAAAGCGATAAGAGCGGCAATGATGATTTTTCGGCGCATGGAGTGGGTATCAGCGGGTCAACGCGGCGCGTAGTTTGTTGGTTATTTCTGTGTATTTCTTTTCGGTTGCTACAGATAGAGGCGTGCGTCCCTTGTTGTCGGGAACATTGCAGTAAGCGCCGGAAAACTCTATTATAATTTTTGCACATTCCATACGCTTGAGATCCAGAGCCAGAAGAAGCGGGATGCGTCCCCTGCTGTCGGGAGTGTTACTCGGCATATTAGCGCTACGTATACTCGGTGCATATGCCTGTAAGGCCAGCAAGCAATTCGGGTGATCTTTTTCTACAGCTCTGTGGTAAGCTGTACCTTGTTTGGTAACGAGCAGTTCCATGTTCGGATCCAGCGCGTAGAGCATGCATATTTTATTGGCTTCGCCTTTTGAGGCCGCTGTTCTGACAGCCTTGGGGAAATGTTTGGCATTTGTGGGGAGCTTCATGCGCTTCATTTCCCTGATGTGAGCATCTTTAAGCTCTTTTACCTGACTGAAGAACCCACTTTCGTAGGCACTGGTGAGGGGTGTTCGCCATTTCTTGTTGACAGCAGATACGCTGGCACCGACCGATAACAGTAGTTTCACGCAGGCGGAATCTCCCTTTGCTGCGGCTATATGGAGAAGGGTATCTCCTGTTTTGGCATCTGCAGCATTGATATTTGCACCGGCGTCGATGAGTTGTTTGAGCTTTTCAGCGTCCCCACTCTTAACGGTCTCCAGAATCTCGCTGTCATCAGCCTGAGGTTGAGTGTTTTCCTGCTCAGCTTTGTTCGTGGATTCCGGTACAGTTTCCTCCGGGGTGTCCTGTTCTGCGTCCTCCTCGGGCTCTTGTTCAGTGTCCTCCGGGGCTTCCGGTATCGTTTCTACCTCGGGTTCACTGTCGGTATCTGTTGAAGCCTGCTCATTCCCATTTGTATGCTTTCGGAGCAGTGTTTCGCATTCTGTCCACTGATTCTTGCGGGCATAGTCGAGCGCTGTGGCTCCGTTTTCATCCTTTTCATCGATGTCGAGTTCCTGCCTTTCGAGGATAGCCTGTATACTTTTCGAATGGCCCATTTTGGCGGCTCTGTGAAGGGCGTTGGTTCCATCGGACGATAGCATGCTGATGGAAGCTCCGGCCTTAATCAGGAGCAGAGCGCATTCTTCGTGATTTCGAATCTGAGCATACCGAAGCGGTGTATGGCCGGCTCCGCCACGATGTTTTCGGTCGATATCAATCCCCGGTGTGTTGAGCAGGACTTTTACGCACTCTGCTTTGCCGGCATACGCAGCCCAATGCAGGGGTGTTTGGTCATATTCGTCTGCGACGTTAACATCGATTCCGGGGGTGTTGAGCAGGAGCTTGAGGCACTCGGTATTGCCGGATTCCGCCGCCAGATGGATGGCAGATTTTCCACTTGAGTCGGTGGTGTGAATATCAGCGCCGGCATTGATTAAAAGTTGTAAACGTTCCGGCGTTCCTCCTTTTGCGGCTTTGAGGAGCTCGCTGTTATATTGCTTGGTAGAAGTGATGTTATATTTTTTTAATTCCTGCTGAGCCTGTTCTTGTGAGAGAACGGTAGAGTCGGATGGAGTAGATACATCGGGGGCTTTGGGCTCTTGTTTTTGCGGGGTAACAAGCTCTGTCGCGGGCTTATTCGCCTGCTGCTGGGGTGCCAATTGCTGATAGCCTACGTACGCCGCCGGGATGGCGAGAGCTGCCAGCAGAAGGGGGATTGTCAGGCTATTCTTTTTGTTCTTTTGCTTTCTACCCGCTGAGCGACGCGATTTGCCGGTTGTCGGGGGAGCTGATTTTGGGCCCTTTGTTCCGAAATAGCTGACCGCCTGATTAGCGGTCAGGTGGGCAATCCATTCCCCGGCGGTCTGCCAGCGTTCGTGGCGAGACATATTCAGAGCCTTGTCAATACTGCCGAGCAGGGTGATGGAAAAGCGCGTTCTGAGTTGGGGATTTGAGCTGAGAGGTACGTAAGGATCGTCTTCCAGTCGGTCATGGCAATCGGGGGGCTCCGTACCCGTAATCAGGCGGTAACAGGTAGCGCCCAGAGCATACAGGTCAGTCCAGGGGCCGCGTTTGCCGCCTTTGGCCCATTGCTCGAGCGGGGCGTAGCCTTCGGTGCCTACTTGCGTGTGAGTGTGGTTGCCTTGGGTTGTTCGGGCTGTGCCGAAATCAATAAGGATGGGGGCGCCACCGGCTGTTATCAGAACATTGTCCGGTTTGATGTCACGGTGGAGCAGTTCGTTACTATGCAGGTATGCCAGAGCGCCCAACAAATCCAGCAGGATGGGGCGAAGCCAGTCTTCTGTTATTTCATTGGGGGCGGGTGCTGCAGTGTGAAGTGCTGTGCCACTGATGTACGGCATCACATAATAGGCCGTACCGAAAGCCGTAAAGATGCTCAGAATCTGAACAATATTGGGGTGAGCTAATCGGGTAAGTATGCGAGCCTCGTTTTCAAAGTTCTCCAATGCCCACTTATACTCGCCGGCCTGTTTGTTGCTCAATGCTCCGATATGCAGCGTTTGGGTGTCGCGCCCGGCGCAGAAAGAAGGGAAGTTCTCCTTAATGACCACGAGCCGTCCGCTGATATTTTCATCGGCCAAATAGGTAATACCGAATCCACCGCGCCCGAGGGGCTGTCTGATGGAATAGCTGTTATTCAGTATCGTTCCTGCCGGCAGGGTGCTGTCGGCAGGCGGAGTATAGGTGGGGGATTGCTCAGAAGAATGCATTTCGCTGAAAAAGAATGTTAATGGCCGTTGGTAGCGGGCCTGGGCTTGACCTCAAATTGCTGGGGTATGCTCAGGCCGTACACCTCGGGGCGGTACATCAGCTCGGCTTTGGCGGCGGGGGCAGTTACCTTGCCACTGCGTACCACACGGGCAACGTAGCTGAACTCCAGTCGGCTGCTGCCCCACAGGTTGCCGGCAAAGACCCGCACTCGGTCCTTCAGGAACTCGCGGTTATTTACGGAGGCGGGGAAGTAGAACCAGCTGTTGAAGGTCTCGGAACGGATGCCTTCGGGCAGGCCTTGTGAGGTGAGCTCGGGGTTAATGGCCTCGAAGGTGGCCGGCAGACGATCCTCGAGTGCAAGATAGCGCAGGTTGCTTACATTCTTGCCGGCCGTGGCGCTGACTGTCACGCGCACAATATCACCCACGGTAAAGGTGCCGGTGGGTGTCCAGCTGCCATCGGGCAACAGTCGCTCGTAGCGACGATGCACGGCAAAGCCCTTGTCGATGGTCTGCTCAGGCTGCTGCGTGGTCAGGTAGCCCTCGGCATAACCACTCACGTACACGGTGTCGCCCTTCACGGTGAATCGCTCGGTGTTGCCGGTGTTGAGCTGCAGGTGCATGGGTTTCTCGGTACTGATAGCGGTACCGTTGACCGTGGATTTCTTGGAAACCAGACCCTCATCTGCGCTGTAGGCACCGATAAGCAGGGTAAGCCAACCGTTGCGCCAAGTGGAGTACTGCCCGGCAGACTTCTGTATCAGCTCACTCAGCATGCGGACTGTGGTGCTTGTATCTGCTCCGCCTTCCATGCTGTGAAGCACTTTCAGGATATCCAGCGGGGGAAGTGCGTAGGTGAAATCCACTGACTTGTCGGCCTGTTCGGCACGGCGGGTAAGTTCAGCTGCAGCGGAGTGATTGATTGCGGTTGCCACGGTGGCCAGTATCCACAGCTCATTCGGGTTGAGAACCTTGCGTTCTTTCTGAGAGCGCTCGTAAACAATGTTGAATAGTTCTTCTTCCTCTTGCGTCAGCATGCTCAGTATCAGAAGGTTCAGGTAGGTGTTGCCCTCGTTGGAGCGTATCTGATCTTCGAGCCCCTGTATATCGCTCAGCGCTTCATCTGAATCCAAGCCATTCATGAAGGCGCGTACCAGCACGGCATAGGCCGAGAACTCACTGAGCGTGCGGTCGCCGTCCCAGTAGCCATAGCGGCCCGGGGCCAGTCGGCGGGCTTTCAGCTTGGCATCTACCTCATCGAGGATTTTGTTGACATCTTTATCGACGGGGTACTGTACTCCCAGAGCTTGCTGCAGCAGGTCCTTCATAATCCAGGGCATGACCGTGGAGCTGAGCTGCTCGGTGCAGCCGTAGGGATAGGTGAAGAGGTACTGCATCGGGTAGCCCAGACCGGCCAGCGGTGAGGTGGAGAAACTGAGCTGTACGGAGCTGTCGGCGCGGTAGGGATTCTTCAGCCAGTTTGCTGTACCGGCACTCTTGCCGTTGCGCAGTTCAGCCCAAATATACTCACGCAGGTGCGGGGTGGGCGGAGTGGCTTCGAAGCTGAGTTTGACGGCATCTTTGGCGTGGCTCAGCGCGCTGCCCTGCGGAGCCGAGATCGGCTGCACGTTCCACTGTAACTGTACGGGGCCTGCGCCATTCACCTTCACAGGGAAGTGAATGGTGGTGGGCTTGTTGCCGGTGAGAGTTACGCTCTTGGTGGACTGCGGCAGGTCGACACCGGAGCCACTGATGCTCACGCTCCAGTCAATCGGTTGGTTGTTCTGAGCCTCGGGCAGGCTATCGGGCAGCATGCTGACGGTTACAGGAACCATCAACTCATCCCCTTCGGTCGCACTCATGGGTACCACGGGTTCCAGCATGACCGGTTTGTTGACCAGATAGGCAGCCTGGGCAGAGCCGAACTTGTCCCCTGCCGCGGCTACGGCCATCAGGCGGTAGCGTGTCAGGGTGTCGGGATTGTTGTAGGTGGCGGTAAAGTTGCCTTTATCGTCTGTCTTTACATCGGAGAGCCAGAGTGCGGTGGGGTTGAAGTCTTCGCGCAGGCGGTCATTCAGCTCATCGCTGTCTCCCTCCGACTCTTCTTCGCATTCATCATCATCACCACCGCCGATGAACACGCCCTTGTTACCGAACTCGCGCTTGCTGAATGTGGGGCTGGTCAGATGGTCGAGGGCGGAGAAGGTGCCGACGCCGTGGGGGCGACCGTTGGCGCTGTAGAAGTACTTCGCCGGGTCGGGGAGCTTGTAGCCCTTGACCTGCAGGGTGCCTTCATCTTCGGCGTAGAGGGCAACATCGGCATGAGGAACGGGGTTACCGGCAGCATCGGTAATAGTGCCGCTCACGGTGCAGCTCTCGCCGGGCAGCAGGCTGTGGGGCGGTGCCTGCAGCTGAACCTGGAGCTGTTTTTCGGGGCAGGCGACGGCCAGCTGGCAGGTGCCTACTTTTACCTGCGGTTTGCCATCTCCACTGCGACGGTTATCGCTCTGTACCAAGCTCACGCTCAGGTAGACCACCGGGCCATCTGTCGCCTCAATCGGTATTTCGATGATGGGCTTGTCGACCGAAACACTGCGACGGTAGTGGCGCAGCACGCTCTCGCGCTCTACGGTGACGAGCAGCTCGGCGTCTACCGGGGTCTGTACCAGCACACGGGCGGTTTCGCCGGGGTGGTACAGGGGCTTGTCGGCCACCAGCTCCACGGCGTAGAAATCGTGGTGCTCCCACGGGCTTTCCTCATCGCCCCACACATAGTGGCGGGTGGCACTGCGGAACTCACGGCCCTGAGCATCCTTGCCACTCACAGTGATATCGTAGCGGCCGGCTTTGTCCACCGGAACCTGAATAGTGGCAGGTGTGCCGGTAAGGGTGGTGGGGATGGTGTGGGTGATGGTGCTTTCCTCGCTGTTGACGACCGAGGAGCTGAACCTCGAACCGTAGCGATAGGGGTGGAATACGGTGCGGGTAGCGGTCACGGTAACCTCCAGCGGGGTACCGTCCCAAGCGCTGCCGTCGGGGCGTACTGCCACCAAATCCACCGGAAGTGTGCCGCCGACCTGTGCCATGGATACATGGGGGCGTATGCCGGCATAGACATCGGCGGGGTGCAGGGTGGTTGTCTGCACGCTCTTAATGCTCTGCTCATTGCCGTTGGTGACGGTCGTTGTGGCGGTAATACGACGCTCGAGCGGGAAAGACTGCGCGGGCAGGGTGAAGGTGGTACTGCCCTTACCCTCGGCATCGAGTGTGCCGTCCTGCGAAAGATTGCGGTATTCGCTGCTGCGGAAGCTGCCGTAGTAGCGGCACATGAAGAACTCCCACGGGTCCCCGCGGAAGTCACCGAAACGGAAGTCGGCCCACTCACTTTGGGGCGGGTAGAAGTTCTGACCGGTGGAAAGAATGTGCCAGTTCACCTTGCCATGAGCGACCGGGGTGGTGGTCAGGTTGGTCGCCGTGGCGCTGATTTCCACGCGGTGCTCGTCGGGTTTGGCGGTGAGGGTGCTCTTTACCTCAAACTCATTGCGACGGAACTCCTGACAGCTCAGTTTGATGCTGAAGTCGTCATCCTCATCGTAATCATCCTCGTCTTCGTCGTCCTGCGGTGTTTCATTTTTGAAGGTGACGTCGAACTCAAGGTTGAACTCGCCCACTTCGCTCAGGGGAAGGTCGAGGATGAAGGTGCCGTCCTGCTGCAGGGTGGCGGGCAGGGTGGCAATCTCCTCGTAGTAGTTCTTTTTCAGTTTGGCCGTGACGCCGGCGATTTCGGGTGTTACCAGTTCATTGTTCACCAGATTGCGGACGATACCTTTCACGTGGGCCGTTTCGCCGGGGCGGTACAGGGAACGGTTGCTGAAAAGGTAGACCATGGGCATGGGCTTGTTTGCCGGAGCCTCGCCTTTCTGCAGCTTTTGGGACAACTCGTAGGTGTTGCCCATGTGGGCGGCATACTGCATGTCGCTTACACTGTGGCGCAGGGTTACGCAGTCATCTGCTGTCACCAGTTGTATGTAGCGGGTGGTCGGTTTGAACTCACCCTCTACCAGACCATTTTTGACCGGCAGTTCGCCGAGCAGGTTCCCATCGGCATCCAGCAGGCGCAGGGTGGCCGACTGAACTTCCTGAGCCGTGCTCAGATGGTAGGCCCATGCGAGCAGGTGGCGGCCATCGGTCTTCCACATCAGCCCCAGGTCGGTTACCTGTATCAACCCTTGGTTCACCAGCGGGGTCTTGCTTTCGCGGATGGGGGTACCCTCGATGTTTACGAAATAGAAACCACCCACGGGCTGTCCGGCAAAGAGCTCGCCCAAGGGCAGGTGGAGCTCATTTTCGGCCCCTTGCTGCAGCGGGCGCTCAGCTGTGGCAATGATGCCGGGGAGTGTGGTCGTATCCACCCTGTTGTGCTCGATTTTTTCATCGCCCAGTTGGGCTGCTTCGCGGGCTTCGCTTTGCTGTTGTTCATCCCTCCATTCCAATTCCTGGCCGGTATAGAGGGTGTGGTAATCGCGCATCAGGCGTACAATGTCGCTCGGATTGTCGACGGAGAGTTTCCACACGCGTGCGGTGCCATTCTCGAGCTGACCGTAACGGCAGCGCAGGGTGGTGCTGCTGCGCAGCTGCATGTGGTTGGCATTCACATCGGTGTAGATGAAGGGTGCGCGGGGGCGCAGCATGGTGTAGTCCTCGCCGGGGTCGCTGTCCCCCGGTGTGCTGATGGCCGGGTAGTCACCCTTGACCTGCAGGCGGATTTCGCGCCCACCGGTTTCGGCGGTGAGGGTGACGGATTGTATGCCCTGAACCTGCCCTTGCCCGATGAGATTGATGGCTCCGTTTTCGGTGGCAGTGGGGGTAATGGTGATGTCTTTGCCGCGGATTTTGCCACGCAGGGCACCGTCCTTCCACTCGAGTGGCACCCATTGGTCGCTGTGGGCATCCTCGCGCATCTGCCAAGTCAGCCCGCTTACGAGGGTGGTGGCATCTGTCACGGAGGAGGGAATTCCCAGTTCCAGTTTGACCGAGTATTGACCGCGTGTCGTACATTCGTTGCTCAGTTCCAAATCTATGTCCGGTGCATAGATGGTAGCGAGCGTGCAATCAGCTATCTTTTGCTCCTCGGCATCCCATGTGGCGTTGGGCAGTCGCAATTTGACCGAGCTACCCTGCGGGGCTATGCCGGGGCACTCTATCACCCAAGTGTCGGGTATGACTTCATCGGCCGGGTGGGTGGAGAGCTCCTCGCGGTCGTGTGAGCTCAGGTCGTAGTTGCAGGCAGCGTCAAAGGCATCCCAGTCGGCCAAGACATCGGCCACGGTGGCCGGGCGGTAGTGCAGGGGATGGCGTTGGTCAGGGGAGTCGCTGCACACATAGTAAAGGCCACTCAGTCGCGCGTTGAGTGCCTCCCGATATTCGGGATGCTCAGCACGCAGCAGCAGGTTGTCGTTGCTGCATTCACCGGAACTGACGATATTGCCCATCAGGGTGGGGAACTCGCGGAAATTGCCGGGGAGTACTTCGCCCTTCAGTCCGCGCAGACCGGCCGGTACTTCCACTCGTACCATTTCCAACGGCGGCATGTCCTTCGTGATTTCCAGTCGTATGCGCGAGGTGCTTATCCACGTTGCCTTGCAGCAATCCGGATAGGTGGTGGTGAAATAGCCATCCTTCACAGCTTGTCCGATTTCTTCGGCTTGGACCATAGGAACCGGGAAATCGATGCGCAGGTCATCTCCTTCGCGCAGACTGTAGTACCCGCGCGAGGCAATAGACGGAGCCGGCAGGGCAGTATCGCTCGCAGTCGGGGGTGTGGTAGGTGTTTGTGCCGCAACAGTGGTGCTGAGGGTTAACAGGGAAAGGGTACAGGTAAGGGGTTGGCGGAATTTCATGATTGGTATGGGATGGTGTGCAGAATCCTCTGCCCTCCACTGTAGCGCAAATATGATGAGTTGGCAAGAAAAAAGGACGGTTGGGGATTTACAATCTACCATCTACAATCTACAAAGTAATTAATTTTGCAGGCTTTTGCCTGAAGAATAGCAGTGCAGGAGCCAAACTTACCGCCGCCCTCGGCCTAACGCCGAGGGGCGTGAACGGTGGAATAGGCTCAGCGGCCTGCGGCGCAGCCGCCAAGTTCGATACATTGTAAATTGTAGATGGTAGATTGTAGATGCTAAATTCCCCTGACCGCTCCTCCTGACATACTATTGGCTTGCCATGGCGCAAGAATATGCTAAGATTAAGGTGCATGAAGCACTACTTGTATCTGGTGGTTCTGTTGATGTGCCAGTTGACATGGGGCCAGATATTTGACCCCCCGCCCATCATTCCGAATCCCTTTGCTACAGACGGGAGTACCTATACCCCCCGTCCGGGGCGTTCGTCTACCTCGTTTGCAGACGATGATGTGGCAGAGGAAGTGCCTACTGCTGCTCCGAGAGATTCCGGTAGCCGTTTTCGTGCCCCCCTTGTTGAGCGCGAGAAAACCCGCGTGGCTATTCTCGGCTACCACAATTTCAGCTATACCCGCCCCGTGAGCGAAATGCTCCTGCGCACAACCGAGCTACGCGAGCAGATGGAGAGCATCCGCCGTGCCGGTATCAGCGTTATCAGCATGCAGGAGTTTCTGGAGTGGAGATTCGGCGAGCGCCGCCTGCCCGAGCGCTGTGTGCTTATTACGCTCGATGACGGTTGGCGCAGTGTGTATACCGATGCCTACCCCATTTTCCGGGAGTACGGTTACCCCTTCCACCTTTTCCTCTATACCCGTTACCTGACAGGCCGTGGCGACAGCATGTCCCCCGCCATGATTAAGGAGATGATGCAGAACGGCGCCAGCGTGGGCAGCCACTCTGCCACCCACCCTTACCCCAGCACTTGGAAAAAACACGAGCGCGCCGGGCAGGAGGCCTATGTGGCTTTCATCGATAAGGAAATCGGTGATTCCCGCACGCGACTGGAGCAGCTTTTCGGCCCGGTGAATACCTACTGCTACCCGGGCGGTTACAATGATGATACGATGGTTAATCGTATGCAGGGGTATGGCTATATGGCCGCTTTCACAGTGATTCCGCACAAGGTAACCTGCAATGTGGACCCCATGCGCATCGATCGCTACATGGTATTCGGTACCGATGCTTCCATTTTCCGCAGTGCTATTGATTTCCGTGGGTCTGAAACACGCACCGCTGCTGCCACTACCGGCTCTCAGCCCGGCCTGTTGCCCTCAGGTACTCCCTTGCCGCCTTTCCCCGTTACACCTCGCCCAGCTGAGGTAGTGCCCTGTGAGTTGCCCACCATCAGCGCTCAGCTCGGTGGTGTGCCCGGGATTGATATTTCGACCGTTCACATGCAGGTGAGCGGCTTTGGCAGAGTGCCCGCTAAGGTGGATGCCGCCTCGCGCACCATTCAGTGGACCCCACCCTGCCGCATTTACATGCCACACATCTCCGTACACATAATCTGGAACAATACAGACGGCAGCCGCCACCGCGCGGAATGGTCCTTCAGTACAGACCGGACTGTGACGGTTGAACAATGACCATATTCTACATTCCGCATATCATGGACGCAGAAGAAAAGAAAACCCCCGCCGCCTCTGCCGAGGTGAAGCCGGCCGCCAAACAGCGTGCACCCCGCAAGCCTGCAGCTCGCAAGAGTTCTGCCAAGAAGCCTGCCCCTGCTGCTGAGAGCGCCGCCACCCCCGCCGAGAAGCCCGCCCGCAAGTCCCGCGGCAAGAAGGCCGAAGCCCCCGTTGCTGAGCAGCCTGCCGCTCCCGCTGAGAAAACTGCCCGCAAGTCCCGTGCCAAGAAGCCCGCAGCTCCTGCTGCCGAAAAGCCGGCACCCAAGGCAGAGCCCGCAGCAGTTGCTACCCCGAGCCCTGCTCCCAAGCCTGCTCCTGCACCTACCCCCGCGCCTAAGCCCGCTCCCCAGCCCGAGCGTGCTCCCGAGCAGCAGCCCGCACCTGCCCCCGCTCCCGAAAAGAAAGAGCAGCAGCCTGCACCCGCTCAGCGACAGAACAACAATAATAATAACAACAATCGTCGCGACGATAAGCAGCGCAACAATAACCAAGAGCGCTGGGAGCGTGAGCCCGATCCTCGCGATATGCCCGTCCTCGAGCCGGCTCCCGGCTTTGCTCTGCCCGAAACCGTGGGCGGCAATGAGGGCAATGGTGGTGGCAAGAACCGCCGTAAGCGCCGCCGTAACCGCCGCAACCGTGACAACGATAACTCCCAGCAGCCCCAGCAGGCTGTTACCAAGGTCGACCCCGATGAACTCGTGCGCCGCGCTTGGAAGATTTATCTCGGCGAGGTGACCGAGGAGGGCCTGGCTCTCATGGATGACCGTACCGCTGCCGAGGCCTCCCGCCGTGCTTTCCGTGTGGCTGAGCTTTTCCTGCTCGAGGCTGCACGCTATCGCCAGCCCGCCCCGCGTCCTGAGCTTCCTCAGGCTCCCGAACTCGAGATTGAGGTGGACGAAGATTCCACTGAGCTCGACATCTCGGAAGAGAGCTGACCGGTTCCGCAGTAGCGATTTTATGCCCCGCATTGCCGATTGGTAGTGCGGGGCTTTTTGCCGATGTGGCGGCATGAAAACAATCGCCCGAATGGATTAAAAGATTGACACAAAGGGAGGGGAATTTTAATATGCGCTTGTGGAAAACTTAGCAATCTTAAAGCCCCGAAAGACTGATATATGTTTTACTTTCCTTCTGTTGGCGACAATCGCCTACTATGTAGGCTCGTATCTGATTGACATGCCGGAAAGCGGGGGCGGTGTTGAGGAGTCTCTGCAGATGGCTGCGTATTTGGCTGTGTTTTCGCTCCTGAGTCTGATAAGCTGTGCCGCTGAGTTGGTGTTGCTGTATTGTACTTGGGGTAATGTGCAGCTGCTGCCACGGGCTGAGGGTGAGACCGGGTGGCAACCCTCGCCGGCGGTGGCGGCATTGCCCATGCTGATTCCTTTTTTCAGTACCTTATGGGCATTTGTGGCGTATGGGCGCCTGCCACGACCGGTTGAGCTGCGTACGGGCAGACCAATCATGCCCTCGCTGCTTATGCCTGCCTATCTTTGCTGCAAGGTAGTGGTGACTCTGCTCTCTGCGGTATTGCCATGGCTTATTGTGGGTGAAATTCTGCCCGAACCTTCGCCCGTGGTGGGGATGTTGCTGACCGGACTGAATATTTTTACCCTTGTACTATTCCTGCTTGTGGCATGGTATCTGACCGTATTCAACCGGCAGCAGTGGCTTAAAAGGGAGAACTGAGTAACTCTCGGTGCTTATCTTTATCTGTCGCCCGGTATCGGGTGGCTGTTTTTTTGTTTTAGGGGGTAAATTGAAGTTGACTTGGGGGGCTGATTGTTGTAGATTTAATGTAATCCCTGGGGAATTGTAGCATTCGTTGTTAAAAACTCTGAAATTGTATGAATAAGAAAGTTAATTTATTGTTAAGTTTCGCTCTGCTTGCATGCTCTGCAGCAGGTGTGGAAGTTGAGGCAGAAGGTCGTGCAGCAGGTGATGCTCCTGCCGCTCGTCAGCAGGCTCTTACCGATGCCTTGCGCGAGGCTGTGCGCAGTGGCGCGGGTGTGGATTTGGTCAGTGAAAGCCAGATGGAGAACTTTGAACTGACCTTTGATCGTACCTTCTCAAAGGCTCGCGGTTATGTGAAAAAGTATGAGGTGCTGGAATCCGGATTGACGGAGGATGGTTTCTACACCGTAAAGATTAAGGCCGATGTGAGCGACAAGGCTCCCGCAGCGAATGATACAATGACTTTCCAGATGATGGCACGTGAGCACGAGGCTCCGCGTATTGCCATTCAGATTGACGAACAGATAGAGGGCGTGCAGAATGGCAGCCTGGCTACTGACTGGTTGCGCAACGCTGCCGTTAAATGTGGTTTGCGTGTGGTTGATTTGGATAATGCCCAGGGGCAGGGCGGTATGCTTGCCAAACGTGCCGAAGCTTTGGGACGCAAGACCGAGGCTACCGTACGCAGCGGTGGTGTGGTTTCTGCCTGCGATTATGTGATTGAGGGTAATATTGTGGGTAGCTCTGCCGGTACTCAGTCCTTCTATGGCAGCAAAGCCGGCAAGAAGTACTCGCTGGGCTTAAATATCACCGTGCGAGATGCCGCAACCGGTGCTATCGTGCTGACCGAAAATCCTGAATCCCGCGATATCCTTATTCGCAATGTATCGTCCGACACAGCTGCTGCCCGTGAGGCCGTACGACAGCTGATGGAGGGGTCTCCCCGTAAGCCCGATACCGATGCCGGTTGGAAGCTCATTCGCCGAATTTTTGCACACTGGGCTACCGAGATGGACCTGGGTGCTTCCATCAAGCTGGAGTTTGTCGGTCTTGATTTGGAGAATGCCGAGAAATTGAAAGCCGGCCTCGAGAAGCAGACTGCCGTTGGTGCTGTGTGGATTCGCAGTATCGATGCTGCTGCTGTTTCGGTGGTGGAGTGTGAATCTCGTCTCAATGCTGCTGACTTGGCCAAGGTTGTGAGTGAGATTCTGCCCGATTATGGCTTGGATCGTTCTGAGAAACGCTACCTGTCCTTTCGTAAGGGTGGAGTGAAGCAGGATGGCAGTGAGGCTACTGTCGCTACCTCATCTTCCTCGGGTGGCTTGGATTTATGGCAGATTGTAGCCGGTGTCATTGTTTCGGCTGTAGGTGGTATTACCGCCTTGCTCGTGAAGATTCTTAAAAAGAAAGTAGGTATCGATAACTGATAGGTTGAAATAATTCATTAACCCTAATAAGACTTATGCATTATTCTGTTCTTGCTGTTGTTGCTGCTGTATGTGCTGCCGGTGTACTTGTTCCCGCAGCAACAGCCGCTCCCAAAGTAACCATTAATAAGAGCGCCACTGCTGCTCTGCCTGAAATATGGAAATCCGTGCCGGCTGCCAAACGCTTGCAATATGTGCGCGCTGCTGAGATGGATGCTTCTCGTATTCTTGCTGAGCGAATCATGGGTATTGCCATCAGTGGCGATACGACCGTTAAGGATTTGGCTGCTGCCGATGACACCGTGAAAGGCGCTCTTTCTGCTACGCTGAAAGGTGTGAAGACTGTTGGCAAACCCACCTATCATGATGATGGTCGCGTGGAAGTTGTCCGTGCCGTTAAGATTCGCACGTTGATGGAGTCCATTACCAGTCAGTTGAACGGTCGCAAGCTGAGTGTAAGCCAGGAGATTGTGACTGCAGAGATTGATGCCCTGGGCAATGCTGCCATCCCCGGTTCCGATGGCCATGCCCGCGTGATGGCTAAGCGTGCTGCTGAGCTGGATGTTTACCGCCGTCTGGTTGAGCGTGTTGCCGGTGTGGAGATTACATCCGGTTCGACCGTTCGTGATTTCGCGGTGAAGAATGATGATATTAAGGCTGCTTTCGGCAATACGGTGAAGTCTGCCGAGATTACCGGTATTACATATCTGGACGACAACTCTGCCGAGGTAACCGCTACGTTGAAAATCGGGCCGTTGGTACGTGTTATCACCAAGACTGTGGCAGCCAATGGAAAGGTTATCAAGTCTACCGAGGTTTCTGAACAGATCGAGATTGAGGAAACCGGTGCCGGTGCACCCCCCACTCCCGGTGCGAAACCCGCAGCAGCGACTGCACCCACCACAACGGAAATCGAGTTGATTATCACTCAGGCTCTGACTACCGGTATCGCGCTCTGATTCATCCTTTTAACAGATTAATAATATGAAAGCTTTCTGTTTGGTATTAGCCACTGCCGGTACGCTGATTCTGGCATCCTGTGGTTCGCAACCGGCACCGGTAGCTCCGGTTGCACCGGTCGCGCCCGTTACTCCGGTTATTACACCTGTTGTAGTGGCTGCTCCTGCAGCTGTGGCTGTACCGAAGCCCCCGGTTGTAACTCAAAAGCCTGCTGCCAAGAAAGCTGAGAAGAAGTCGACTGCCCCTCGGCAGGAGACGATTAAGAAAACTCAGCAGGTGCTGAGTACCGAAATGATTGTAAGCTGATAAACACCAAACATATAAAAACTCATGAAAATAAGTCATATTCTGTCTTTTGCCGCTGTTGCTCTTGCGCCTTTGGTTGGGGCTGCTCCCAAGAGTGATCCCTTTGCCAAGTTGGCCGATGCTCTTGTCGGGCAGTTGCCCGATAGCTCCAAACCGGTGAAGTTGGGCGTAGGTAACTTCGTGTATTCCGATACTCCCATGATGAGCCCGCTCTCTGCCGTTATTCGCGAGGAGCTCGAGATTGCTCTGCCCAAAACCCGTAAGGTGCGTGTAATCACCCGCTCCGATCTTGACCAGCTTGAGATGGAGGGTGAGTTCCAGGCTACTGATTTGGTTGAGCCCGGTACTACCGTGGATAGAGTAACTGTGGAGGGTGTAGAAGGTATTGTGCGCGGTCGCTTTGTGACCGATGGTCGCACCGTAACCCTCTATACTGAGATTGCTTGGCTGGAGGGCGGTAGCATTACCAAGGACAAGGTGAGCTGGCCCATCAATGCCGTGGCCGGTCGCGTGTGGCCCGACAAGACCCGTGCCGAGGCTACCGAGATGATTGAACCGCAGAACGCCGAGCAGTCCATGGAGGGTATTGAGGAGGTGACAAACGCCCAGCTTCTCAATATCAAGCACGATTTCCCCATTGAGCTGCGTACGGCTGATGGCGAGCGTGGTTATGCCGAAGGTGAGAGCATCTCTTTCCGTGTGCGTGCCCCTCAGGCTTGCCATATCGCTGTTATCTGCCACCAGAGCGATGGTACCTCGGTTGTACTCTTCCCCAACAAGTGGCATAAGGATACGCTCATTCCCGCCAACAAGTGGGTGAACGTGCCCGGTGCTCTCAAGAGTGGTTTCGAGATTGAGATTTCTGAGCCCTTCGGTTCCGATGTGGTTCAGGTGATTGCCTGCACCAATGCCAGCTCCCTGCACAAGGAGATTAAGGGCATGGCCAGTGCTGCTACTGAGGACGAACCCTACGGTGTCATGACGCGTGGTATGGTGGTCAAGAAAGTCAAGAAGGCCAGTGCTGCCGATGTGAGCAAGAAGACTCTCTGGAGTGAGAAACACATCATCGTTTCCACCTATCCGGCAGAGTAACCGCATTTCTTGAATAGTTTCTATTCTTCCCCTATCCCGACGTCGGCGCATTCATGCAGATTGCCAATCGGGGTAGGGGATTTTAACTTATAAGTCACATTTTTCCGTAACCTATGAACGCACGTATTATTGTCGGTCTGGCACTGGGGTGTTTGGTAGCTGCTACTCCGAGTTGGGCAGCTCCCGGCAGCAGTCGCCGTGGCGGCGGCAAGACCTTGGTAAAGGGGGCTTCCGGTCGCTCAAAAAAGGCTGCTCCCAAGCCTGCCCCTAAACCTGCGCCCCGGTTCCCGGTCAATGCTCTTCCCTCCTTGCAGCAGGCTGCAGAACAATTGTCAGCAGACAAATCACCCGGTCTGAAGGCTATGCCCTTCTGTATGGATATTATGGTCGAGAAGGGAGTTTTGTACAATTATAACTTTCTCAATATAAATGGGGCAGGTGCTTATCTTGTCTATGCGGATGATCGGGTATTGATAACATCCGGTCGAGTATCGGGCAATTACATGGTGAATAACACCGCCGTACACGTCTGGAATGCCAGAGATTATTCCTATCAATTCTCGATTTTAGTGAATGGCTGCGGTTTGGGTGTTGCTCCCGATATCAGCATTGACCCGCAGAATTTGTGCTTCGCCATTGGCATAGAGCCTGACAGATATGGCGAGAATGGTGGCGTGATTGGGTACAATCCCATGTCGGGTGAGTTCGAGGTGTCAAAGCTGATGGGAGGCCCCATGAATTATCCGGGTATAGATGGCAAACCCATTCAGTTGTCTCAGCCGTGTTTTGCTGCCCTGAAAGCCTTCAACGGCTTGAAGGTGCCGATGGATAATATCATTGAACTGCAAAAGGTGCCGCTCTTGAACGGACTGGTTCATCACTTTGACTGCGAGGGCGAGAATACCATACGCCAGGTGGACTTCAACACGCTGCGCATGCGACCGAAAGATCGCACACCTCATGCCTCGCAGGTCAATCTCGCTGATTTGGATGAGCTGCCCGAGTTGCCGGGCGGCGAAGGTTATGCCACTGAGGTGAAGGATGATGGCTGCTATGGTACGCTGATGATTTTCCCCAAGCGCTGTGAAACCTTGATGGGCGCTACCATGGAAAAGATGGACGATGAAAGTCTGCCATTGATGGCATACGATCCGGTGAGCAGGACATTGCTTCAGCATCCGGGGCAGACATTGGTAGATACGAACGGCAGGGGGTACCAGCCCTACTATAAAAAGACGGAGATGGGGCATGTGGTTCATAACGCCATTTACAGCATACGTGGCGGTGGCGGTTGGGTAGGCCCCATGCTGCTGAACCCCGAAACCGGTAAACTGGCCGGCATTTCCTTCGCTAATGGGAATGAAAGCGAGTTTGAAGTCCCGACCGAGTACCGGATAGAGGATTCTCTTGCCGGTTGGGAGAGCTTGGGTTCTTCGCTGAGTGTATGGGCGCCGGTACCGGGGGATGATACCAAGTCATACTGGCTGGCAGGTGGTGAGAATGTGTGTGCCCTCATCTTAATAGATGAGACGACAAAGACCGGTCGTGTGGTGCAAAGCTGGAACGGCGTGTGGGGTCGCTCCCTTTGGGCCAAGAATATACCCAATCCTGTATGGCTGCCCGATAAACAGTGGCTCTGCTTGCCCACTCAGGAGAACTGTTGGGCTGTGATTGAGATAAAGGATTTCACCCAACCGGGTGAGGAGAAATATTCCATCTGTACCGGTGCGGGCGGTGCTTGGGCTCTCATATTGCCCGATGGTCGTTATGCCGGTAGCCCCGGCTGCGAGAAACTGCTACTCGGCGCCACCGGGGAAAATACATGGGCACCTATGACGATGTTGGCACCGTGGCGTAATCGCCCGGCAGAGGTTCTCGAGGCCATCGGCGGTAACCCGGATGATGTGGCTGCCCTGCGCGAAACAACCCGTCGCTGGCTCGCTAAGATGAACCTTAACCCCGATGCTATGCCGCCGGAGTCTTCAATAGATAACCACCCCCGTTTTTCGGGAAGTGTGCCGGCACCGATGTGTGATGGCTCTGAGACGACGATTGAGATGGAGCTGATGGCTCAGCCCAATAAGGCCGCTGCCGGGGTGGAGGTTCGTGTGAATGGTGCCGAGGTGCTTCAGGATTGGAGCAGTGCTCTTGTGCTGCCCGCCGGGCGCAAGCTTCCCCTGAGCATCAGAATACCCCTGAACCGGGGGCAGAATAACGTGACCTTGACTGCCGTGGATACCATGGGGGGCAAGAGCCGCGAAATCAATACTCGTTTTGTGCGTCCGGGGAACGCTGAGAGTCGTCTGTTCGTGGTGACTCTGGGGGTGTCGGACTACGATGACGATGCGCTGGATTTGCAGTTCGCTGCCAAGGATGCCCGCGACATGGCTGCCGCCTTCAGCGAACATGGTTCGGGCGAGGTGAAGGTTCTTACCCTTACCGATAAGGAGGTGTCCGATAAGAAAGTGCTCGACAGGGTCAAAGAGTTCCTGGCTGAGAGCACAATTGATGATCGCGTGGTGTTCTACTTGGCCGGTCACGGTATGCTGGATGACAAGCTGGAGTACCATTATGCACCTGCTGCGTTCGATGCCGAGCGTGTGGCAGCCACCGGTATATCGATGGACGATTTGGTGCGCTGCGTGCAGAATGCCCCGGCCCGAGAGCGCCTGTTACTGCTGGATACCTGCCACTCCGGTCAGCTGGGTGAGGCCGGTGAAGAGAAACTGGCAGAAGCCGGAGTGCAGCTGCCGCACGGAGTACGCGCTATTCAGACCCGCGGTATGAAGGTGAAGAAAGCCACAGGTGCTCTCACCACAACTGTGCAGCAGAAACGCTATATTGAGGATATGTTCTCACTGGGGCAGCAATACCGCGGTGTGAGCATTGTTGCCGGTGCAGCCGGTGCGGAGTTTGCCCTCGAATCCGGTGAGTGGAACAACGGCGTGTTTACCGCCTCGGTCATGCAGACCCTTGCAGACTTTGCTCCGGCCGATGTGAACCGCGATGGCGTGTTGTCGGTGACGGAACTTCTGCCGGCTATTCAGGCCAAAGTGCAGAAGCTGACCGGTGGCGCACAGATGCCCAATATCGTGGCTGCAGAGAGTTCCTACATGGTTATCGCCAGTGGCGTGGGGGCCGATTTGATTGGTGATAACTGGGCTTCCCTCACCAAGCGTATTAGCAAGGCTGCCAATGCAGAGGAAGCACTGCTGCTGTTTGATCGAATCATGGCGTTCCGAGCCGGTCTTTCGTATATGAGCACATGGGAGCAGGCAGCCGCAAAGTTTGAAGCCGCCGGTCGTGCGTACGATGCTGAAAAGCTGGCTGTGCTTAAAAGTGATTTTGAGCTGCAACACCCCAAGAACGCAGAAGAAGAGCGCGCCCGCAGTGGTTCCGCTGTACCCACGGAATTGTGGCAGGCTGTGCTCGACAAGGGCGTGACCCCGGATGCTCTGATGCCGTGGTTCCTCGAGGCTGAAGCTCGCGGCGAACTGCTGGAGGCTATGATGAAGGCCGGTATGAGTCCCGAAGGAACGGGCGATACACCGTTGCTGTTCGAGTACCGCAGTCTCGATGTGCTGAAAGTTCTGCTTGCTGCCGGGGTAGATCCCAACCTCCGCAATAAGGATGGGAAAACCCGCATGCAGGAGTTGGCAGATAGCGTTTTGGATTTGAATGATGACGATCTCGAGCAGATGCTTGTGCTCTTGCAGAGCGGTGCCTCGATAGAGGGTATCGGGGAGAACTGCAAGCGCTACACCGACTTCTGTGACGTGCAGAAACTGCACCGGGCGCTGGCCACTGCTACACCCGCTCCGGAGCTGCCCGAGGGCAACGCACCTGCCAGCTTGGGTGACAGCGTGTTGCTGCTTACCTACGAGGGGGCGGAGAGTTCTACCCAATCGTATGAGGAGGAGAATGCTGAGCCCACACCATTCCAACCGGTGGTAAATTCGGCACCGCAGACCATTCTTGCCAAGCCTGACCATCAGCAGGGCACCGTGCGTCACTACCTTCGCACCGGCGCAGACACGGCAGAAGTCAATGTGTACAGCGTGTTCCCCGGTTGTCAGTTTGGCAAGCTGGTGGCACGTTATGCTGATAGGCTGACTGCCGACCAAGTGTGCGAGTGCATAAGTATGTACATGGGGGATGGGGCGCAAGTGCTCCGACTCACCTTCGACTCTCCCACCTCTGCAACCGCTCAGGAAACTCAGGGAGCCAGTTGCGAGGAGACTACCATTCGTAATGTCAAAGTGACTCTTCAACCGGCCGATTTCAGGCTGCCCGAACCGCAATAACAATCAACATTTCAGATAACAAACAATAGACCGATTATGAAACCCATTACACGTTTTACACTGGCTACAATCACTTGCCTGCTCGCATCTTGCGGGCAGGAGGAGGGGGCGGATACACCCGCAACTACCGAGGAACAAGCTGTCGTGGCTCAGCCCGAGGTGCCCGCTACCGATACTCCCGCCGAGCAGCCCACCCCCGAACCGGAACCGACTCCCGAGCCCGAGCCTGAGCCGGAACCCGCTCCCGAGCCGACCCCCGAGGAGCGCTACAACAACGGTGCCGGCGCGCCTACCGACCCCGTGGCTGCTGTTGAGTGGTATACCGAGTTTGCTGAAGCCGGTATTGTCGATGCTACCTACCGCTTGGGCATGAGCTACTATGCTGCTCGCTCCCTTCCCATGAACTTCGTGAAGGCCGTCGAGTACCTTCGCCAGGCTGCTGAGCAGGGACACCAAGAGGCTGCTATCAAGCTTGCCGAGTGCTATGAGTGGGGCGTAGGTGTGGAAGCCGATCCAGCCGAGGCCGCAAAGTGGCGCCCCGAGGGTGTGCCTGCTCCCGAGCCTATCGGTGATCCGGTAGAAACCGTCGAGCCGACTCCCGGTCCCGAAACCGCTGACCCCGAGGAAAGTGACCCCGAGCCGACTCCCGGTCCCGAAACCGCCGACCCCGAGGAAAGTGACCCCGAGCCGACCGGTTCGGCCGGTGCTGATGTTGCCCCGGACAATCTGACCGGCAAGACAGCTGTCTTCAATTATGAGTCCTCTCAGTACATGTACAGTGAGGATGGCGAGAGTGTGAGCGGCTGGCAATCCTTCCGGAATGCCCAGAAAAACGTGAAGAGCTGTGCCGAGGCCTTCATTGCCCTTGGCCTGAAACCCAAGGCTACCCGCAACATCGTGCCCCTCAGTACCCCGGCTAAGGGCGGAAAATACGTTTACGAGAAAACAGGCCCCAATACCGGCACTGTTGAGGTGAGTGCCGGCGACGGTGCCCGAACCTACATCATTACCTTCACATCGCCCACTACCGGCACTGCTACCGAGGAAATCTACGTCGGCAGCATGCAGGGTAACGTGCGCGATATTCAGGTTACAATCAAATAAAGCGTAGTACCGCTTTTCCTGAGACATACGCAACTTGCAGGTCATATTTCCATATGGAGATATGACCTGCGGAGTTGATAGGCAGGAATACGGGAGGTTCCCTACAGCGATAATTCTTAATATTACATCTATGAAACGTTCTCTCTTTACAGTTATTTTCACTTTATTTTCCCTGAATACGGTGCTGGCAACCGACCCCTATGCCCCGCCTTTCTACAACAATGAGGTAGTGGTGCTGCCCGATTGGGTGAAGGTGGAGTTTAGGGATATCAATGCGAAACTTCGCGAAAAACTTTCTCCGAGTGATTATCTGGAGATATTGAAAGGTGAGTACTATTTATTTCATGATGTGCCGTCTCGTTCACATGCATTGCGCGCGAAAGATGCGAGAGGATACAGTAAGTCCCAAGAATTGGTACACCCGGATAAGTTGCGTGCCAAATTACAGCAAATACTGGATAATCCTGATAATGAAGTAACGTTTGCCCGTGCACATTTTTTGCGCCCGAAAGAGGAGGGGGTGTTTTTCCGCGAGGATTTGCGCTATGCTGAGGCTGATTTGTATTGGGAAGATGATTTGTATGTTGTAGGGCGTAGCGATAATGATGTGCACGTAACTGCTCCTATTTGCGATTTCTGGAATACCCGTACGTGCCGAAAAGATACCTCCTTCGCCATTCCCACAACTCGTTCTCTTAGCGGAGCCGGTGATGCCAGTCCTCTCATTCGGATTAAAGGAACTGATATGTATTGGGCCGGATATATTAACGCTCGGGAATGCCGTAGCAAAATGTGGGCAGGGGCTTTAAATGCTTCTTACATTATAATCCCGCAAAGTGAAGATTTCACTACTTCATACTATGATTGGAGTTATGAGGATGAATTCAGTTTGCCGGTGAACGGTGTAATATGGAGTAGGTATAACAGCGATAAAAATAATTCTTATAATAATAGCAATGCTGAAATTTCTGATGCCGCATTAGCAGAATTGGGTATGAAAAAACTGTCCGAAAGGACCGAGGAAGATATTTTGACGTTTTATAACAAACGGACATTACAGCATGATAGTAGCTCTATTATCTATAAAGCAAATCATGGTGAGGGATGGCGGCTTGATTTGACTTCATTGAAGTTTTCGCTCTATGCTGACAGTTCTTCGCCTGATAAATCGGACGATGTGAAAGCTCGCATAGATGCTGAGTTAACTCCCTATAGTGGGTATTTGCACGTGCCTGCATATGGTAATGCGCGTCAACCATGGGAAACCGCAGTTTGTACTTCTGTATGTGGCGGTATTTCTGCTTTTGCTGTCAATGATGGTCGAGGTTGGGCCATTGGTTTATATTCAGCGGATGGAACGGTAAGGTTGTTTCCGAAAATAGAAAAATTATTTCCGGGGACTGGTGAAACACGAACAATTTTGCCGGACTCTATTGGTTATGAAGTAATGGAGTTTGAAGAGGGTGATTATCGCATTATTCATTCTGACTCCATTCTGTCACCGATCAAGGTGCAGCATATGCAGCTCGTTTCTGTTGATAATAAAAACTTTCATTTGTTTGTTCATGCAGAAAATATTAAAGATAAAGGTGCAGAATGCCTATTGTTGGAAGTATCGCGAGATTGTAAGACTTTTACGGTATTACGTCGTTGGGATTATTCTCGTTCTCGCTTGCTGCCCTACTATCATGAGGCTTTGGGCTATGTGTTTATCCCGTCGAGCAATAATGGCTATGCTGTGAAGAAGCTCTTGCCGGATGGTGGAGAGCAGGATTTGGGAACACTCTTTGTCAATTCCATAAAGGGGTATGCCTTTGTTTTACCGGATGGGCGCTATGCCGGCAGCCCCGGCTGTGAGTCATTTTTGGGATTTGGGGAAGGTGGAATCTCCGTAGGTATGGAGGCCTTGGCTCCGTGGCGTAACCGACCTGCAGATGTGCTTGAGATTCTCGGGGGGAATGAGGATGATATTGTAGCTTTGCGAAAAACAACAGAGCGTTGGCTACGCAAGCAGGGCTTTGACCCGGCCAACATGCCTGCTGAACCCGAGCCGGGGGACTTTGCCCGAATGGAGGTAAACTTGCCGCCACTGTATGCTCAGTCTGAGGATTTGCAGGTTGAAGTAGAGTTGCAGACGTCTGCGCGCCGAGCTGTTACGGCATTGGAAGTGCGAGTGGATGGTGTGAAAGTACCGCAAAGTTGGGACAGTGATTTGTTGGTGCCTGCAGGGCAGAGTAAAAAGCTCACTGCTCGGGTGCCGTTGGGCTACGGGCAGAACTGGATTGAGCTGAAACCTGTAGATTCTTTAGGTGTTGCCGGTGCTCCCTATCGTTTTCGTACGGTCTACAAAGGTGAATATAAACCTGAGCTGTATGTTGTAACTTTGGGGGTGTCCGATTATGCAGATGACGGTCTTGATTTGCAATATGCTGCCAAAGATGCTCGCGATATTGCAGAGGCATTCAAAAAACATTCCCCCTATCGGGTTCGTTCTCTTACCCTTACAGATGCCGAGGTTAAGGCCGATGACCTTACAAAGGTGCAGGGGTTTCTGTCGAGTGCTACCCCCAATGACTGTGTGGTATTGTATGTGGCCGGGCATGGTATGCTCGATGAGCAGCTGGAGTATTACTATGCTCCCCATGATTTTGATGCTGAACGCGTGTCAGAAACAGGGATTTCTATGGAGGCACTGCGTGGGTGCTTGCTTGGCTCCCCCGCGCGTAAGCGGCTCTTGCTGCTGGATACCTGCCATTCCGGGGCTGTGGGCGAGGCTGATATGGAAAAACTGGCCATGAATGGGGTAGAGTTGCCACCTGGGGTTCGTGCCATAGCCAACCGAGGAATGGTTGTTAAGAAAGCAGAGAGTGGGCTGAGCAATGCAACCCAGACTCGCCGTTATGTGGAAGAGATGTTCAGCTCGACTGTGGCTCAGGATGGCATTTGCGTGATGGCTGCATCGGCCGGTGCTGAGTTTGCCATGGAATCCGACGAGTGGAACAACGGTGTGTTCACCACATCTCTCATCAGTACCTTGCAGGACCCTGCTCATGCCGACTCGAACCGCGATGGAAGGATGAATCTGGCTGAGATGTTGCTCTATGTTCCGGAGAAGGTGCGCAGCATGACCCGAAATATGCAATCACCGTCGGTTCAGCTCGAGGAAAGCGTGCAGGGGGTAACGATTTGTCATGCTCCTGCTAACAGCCCGAATGCTATGCTTCGCTGGCTGGATTTTCATAAGAAGTATTCATCGCATAACGACCTTTCATACATGTTTGAGACATATGAAAAACAGGTCACGAACCTCAAAACCGGTCAAACCGATAGTTTGAGTGATATCATGAAGGAGCAGTATGATTATATTGAGCGCTGGCCCAATCGCCAATATGATGTCATTGACTACAAAATCACGGGTAATATTATCGAGATTATTTCTACTTATACCTGCACCAATACGAAAGGTAAGATGGTAAGCGGCTGGTGTAAGTCAACGTATCGCATATCGGAAAATGGTCGTATTGATGGCTTTGCTGATGATTCATCGAGCAAACGCCATCCGGAGTTCGGGATCCCAGCTTTGGCGACCGTTGGTGCCGAGCCGTCTCCATCCGACGGTTTGTCACCGGCTGAAGTGCGTCGGCTGGTAGAGCGCCATAGGGATATGTCACCCCTCAATGATTTGAGTTACATGCGCGAGGATTATGAGCCTGTGTCACTCAATATCTATAGTGGAGAAAGCGTGGCACTCGACAAGCTCATCAGTGAGCAGCAGACCTATGTGAATCGCTGGGTGAAGAGACGATTTGAGGTGGTGGATTATGCATATCGTGGGCGACGTATAGAGATTCGCTATCGTTACACCTGCTCGAATTCCAAAGGAAAAACCGTGAGAGGGTTCAGTAAAGCAACCCTTGTCATCTCCGGCAATGGGCGTATCGAGGCCTTTGCAGATGATTCCTCTTCAAAGTCAATGCCGGCTTTCTCGAGCGAGGTTGATTCCCCGCAATCACTATAAGCCGGAAAGACCGATTAAACAAATACGACATACGGATTCCGTATGTCGTATTTGTTTAAAAGGTAATCTGAAAAGTACTTTTACAAGTACTCCCCATCACATGACCATGCCACCGTCGCAGACCAGCACCTGACCGGTCATGTAACGGGACTCGTCGCTGGCGAGGAAGAGGGCGCAGTTGGCGATATCCTCGGGCTTGCCCAAATCCTTCATGGGGATGCGGGAGAGGATAGCCTCCTTGGCAGCCTCGGGGATGGCGTCGGTCATATCGGTGGCGATGAAGCCGGGAGCGATGGCATTGCAGGTAACCTTGCGGCTGGCAAGCTCCTGAGCCATGGACTTGGTGAAGCCGATAACACCTGCCTTGGAGGCAGCATAGTTGGCCTGACCGAGATTGCCGGTAAGGCCGACAACGGAAGCCATGTTGATGATGCGGCCGGCGGGGCTCTTCATGAGCGTGCGCTGCAGAGCCTTCACAAAGAGGAATACGCTCTTGAGGTTTGTGTCCATCACGGCATCCCAATCGCCCTCCTTCATGCGCATGAGCAGAGTGTCGCGGGTAATACCGGCGTTGTTCACCAGAATGTCAACGGTGGGGTACTCAGCAAGAATCTCCTTCACACAGGTCTCTACTGCTGCGGCATCGGCCACGTCGCAGGGGAAAGCCTTGCAGCTGTCGGGGAATTCGGCGTTGATGGCATCTGCCGCAGCACCGCAGGAGGCGGGGTTACGGGAAATGAGTACAACCTTGGCGCCCTCCTCCGCAAAGCGGCGGGCTACCGCATTGCCGATACCACGACCGGCACCTGTCACTATAGCAGTTTTTCCTGCAAGTCTGTTCATAACGTTCTTATTCTAGCTTAGAGCTTACTCTAATGCAAGCAAAAAATTAAATGTTGAATGTTGTATATTGAATGTTGAAAGTATAAAGTACGGCTCGCTGCGCGAGCAAGTGAGCTGAGCTTAATCTACGTTCACTGCCCGCGCCCTGTAAGGCGCGGGGCGGCAGCGGTTGTAGGGCTTTGCATGTGTCCGCCGTTAGGCGCAAAAACGACACTTTCAACATTCAACATTCAATATTCAACATCCAACATTCAACCTGGCATGACGGTCACCATGGTTCTGGTGGCGTGGGGGCCGAGCAGGCGGGCGATAAAGTCGTTCATCTGCTGCGGGGTGACGGCTCGCAGGCGGGCAGGGAGTTGCTCGGCGTAGTCCGGGGGAAGGCCGAGCAGGGTGTTCACTGCCATGGAGGAGCAGAGCTTGTCGGCGGACTGTTCTGCCAGCAGACGGGAGCTGAGCACCGTGGCTCGGGCTCGCTCCAGAGCCTCTGCCGGCATACCCTCGGCGGCGAGCTTGTCCAGCAGCTCGGTCAGGGCAGCACGTGCCTCGGGCATGGCTTGCGGGGAGGTGCCCAGGTAGAAGAACATGCAGCCGGCATCGGTACCGAGCAGGGCGGCCGAGGCGGCGTAGTAGGCGAGCCCGCGTTGCTCACGGATTTCGCTGAAGATGGGGCCGGCCATGTCGCGGCACCACTCATCGAACAGGAGCTGCAGGGGCGTATCTTCAGCCGTAGCGGTAAGACCGGGTACGGCGAGTGCCAGCACGGCCTGCTCCTTATCGCAGGGAATGGTGAGGTCGCCCGGTTGCTGTTGCGGGGTGGGGGTAAGCTCGGCCGGGGTGCCGGCGGGCATAGTGGCAAAGAGCTCGCCTGCGGCAGCCAGCATGGCAGTCGGGTCAAAGTCGCCGCTGATGGCCAGCACGGTATTGCGACCGCACATCAGGCGGGCATGGTGCTGTTGCAGCAGTTTGCGGGTGATGGATTGCACGCTCTCGGGGGTGCCGTCGGGGTGATTGCCGTAGGACTGCGTACCGAAGCAGGCGCGGCGCAGCTCCACAAAGGCCACGGCGGCGGGATCTTCGCGGCTGTCGAGGATATCGGCCACCATGTCCTCCTGCGCGGTGCTCATGGCATCCTGCGGCAGGGTAGGATTGAGCGCGGTATCTGCCAGCAGAGTGAGCATGGTGAGAGCATCCTCTGCCAGAGCGCGGGTTTTGAGCATCAGACTGTTGTTACCGGCGGTGCAGGAAATGGTGCCGCCCAGGTTCTCGACGGCATCTGCCAGCTCGGCAGCGCTGCGGGTGGGAGTACCCTTCAGCATACATTCGGCCAGCAGGTTGTTGATGCCGGCGGTCTGCTCGGTTTCCGTGCGGCAACCGGCCCCGATGGTCAGAGCAGTGCTCACCAGAGGCACACGGTGGTCTTCCCTCAGCACAACGCGCAGACCGTTGGGCAATTCATGTACCACGGGGGTGGGCAGGGTGGCGGCGCCTTCTGTTGCGGTATCGGTGCCGTTGGTGCTGGTGGGGTCCACGCTTACCTCGGTCAGTCGCTCGGTGGTAAGGTAGGCAGCTGCCACGCGTGCGAGGTCTGCCGGGGTGACTCGGCTGAGGGCCTGAGCCCATTCTTCGCCGGCGCCGGTATTGCGTGAGTGGTGCCAGCTGATACCCAGAATCGAGGCACAGCCCTGCACGGTGGAAAGAGCCTTCACACGCTGGGCTTTCAGCTGTCGCTGAGCGCGCTGTACGCCCTGCGTGAAGTCAGCCTGCGGCAGAGTGGTCACGTACTCCAGCAGGGCATCGCGCAGATCATCGCGCTTGTCGCGCTCCACATCGGCCTCAATCACGAATGCGCCCTCGCCCTGTTTGGCTGGAAGGATAGAGGTGTTGGTATCGTGTGCAATGGCGCGTTCATCGTGGAACAGCTTGTAGAGCCATGCCGCACGACCGTCACCCAGAACAGACGAGAGCACGGCCAGAGCGGCGGCATCCGGGTGTTGGGTGTGGGGAATACGCCATGCCAGCATGAGGGTGCTGGTCGGTTGAGCAAACTCGCAGCGGTGCAGGCGCTTGCCCCATTGGCGGGGTTCCTGTACAGGGGGGATGATTTCCGCCGGTGCCGGCAGAATATCCGCCACTTCTCCTTCCAGCGCGGCAAAGACGGCTGCAGGTTCCACATCGCCTACCACGCACACAAACATATTGCCCGGTGTATAGCGGCGACGGTGGTAGCTGAGCATGTCGGCATGGGTGAGGGAATCGAAGCGTTTCTGCTCGCCAATGACGGGCAGTCGGCGAGGATGAACCTTGTACAGTGTACCGATGAGTGCACGGTAGGCGGCATCTCGCGGATCATCGTTGTACATGGCCATTTCGCGGCGAATAACCTCGCGCTCTTTCTCGAATTCCTCCTCCGGGAATGTGGGGCGGAAAACCAGCTGCGTGAGGATATGGAGGAAGGATTGCCATTGTGCCGAGGGGCCATCGATGTGGAACACGGTGCGGTCGGTGGTGGTGTAGGCATTCCACAGGCCACCGAGGGCGGCTACCTCCTCGTTGAGTTGCTGGGCGTTGAACTCACCCGCGCCTTTGAAAACCATGTGCTCGAGCAGGTGCGACAAGCCCGCGCCGGCGTGCTCACCCTCGTGCTCGGAACCTGTGCCCACCCATACCTGCACACTCACTACCGGGAAGGCCGGTTTGCGGCTTACAATGGCTGTCAGGCCGTTTTTACATGTGTATACCTCTGTTTGCATGGCGTTATTGTAACGTGTACATTCTGCGGTGGCAAGATATTTGATGCCGGATTGTATGTCAGCCGAGGGCTATGTGTTTGCCCCGTGGGTGGTATTGTGTTATATTCTGACAGTTATGAAACTGAGTCGACTTGTAGTTGCCGTTTTTGCCGCACTGGCGGTTCCGGTGATTTCTGCGCAGAATGATGCTGCCACCGAGCTGCCGCAACCCGTGGCCGAGCCGGAAGAGGCACCGCTGAACACCTATGCTCATCAGGAAGCTCTGGTGAACCGTGGAATCATTCAACTGGTTGCGGGTATTCACGACAAGGCCACGGCCGATGCTGCGGCTGCGCAGATGGCTGTTTATGTGGAAATATCCGAGTCGCTCAGCTCGTACCGCGAACCGGAGAACTGGATTTTTTCGGATGATGTCATTACTTCTACCCAGTATGATGAGTACGCAGAAGGCGCCGTGCAGGCCAGACTGACGTTGTTCCGGGCGTTTTTCTATGGCTCAAAGGCTCTGGCAGAGGCCGTGGCGGGAGATGAGGATTACGCTACTGTGCCTACGGAAGAACAGTACCGGATTGCCCGTGCTCTGGTGGGGAAGATGCGGGAGCTGTCCGATGCTCTGGAGAAGGTGAAAGACCATGATTCCTCTGTGTCGATGGCTCCGACGGTGGCGGAGCTGAACGGTCAAATCAATCAGATGATGTTGCAGCTGAACTGGCCGGTTGCCGTTTATAATTGGCTTTTCGATGCCGCCGGGTGGAGTAGGGATGAGGATATCGAGCTCGGTTTGCAGAAGCAGGTGCTCTTCGGGTGCTATTACTATTTCTGCCCGGAGTTGGCGCTTGCCCTGGGTGGCCGCACAATCGATGCTCAACCCAGAACCCGGGCTACGGCAAGTCAGCAGCTGCAGGTCGGCAAGCTGATTGAAGAGAACAGCCGACAGCTCACAGAGGAGTTCCCTGCCGTTACAGGTGGTCCCGGGCTCTGCGAGGAGCAGTCCTGGGTCATCAGTACGACCGGTCAGGAGGCTCTTGTGACGGTGGAAAAAATGCTTGCCCGACTGCTGCCCGATGCTACGCCGGATTCCTATTTCACTCGCAGTGATTACGAGAATACCGAGTACAAGCGCGCCTACAGCCTGCTGATGACCATGGACGGTAAGCTGGTGACCTTCGATATTTGGTTCGACCTCAGTGCCTACTATGCAGCAATAAAATAAACCCTGTTTTATTTCTTTTTGAGCAGGTTGATTTTATCACGCAGCACGGCGGCGACTTCGAAGTCCAGTCGTGCTGCGGCTTCTTTCATTTCCTTCTCCAGGCGGCGGATGGTGTCGGCCACGGATTCCTCGTCGTCTTCCGCTGCCATGAGCACGTCTTCATCGTCCTCGTCATCGGGGGTGTAAAGGCGCAGGGTGCTTTGGTCGGCGCGGGCGACGGTGTGCGGGGTAATGCCGTGCTCCTCATTATAGGCGAGCTGAATGGCGCGGCGGCGGTCACTTTCCTCGACCAGTCGGCGAATGGAGTCGGTGATGACATCGCAGAAGAGCACGCACTCGCCATGCACGTGGCGGGCGGCGCGGCCTGCGGTTTGCACCAAGCTGGTTTCATTGCGCAGGAATCCCTCTTTGTCGGCATCGAGAATACAGACGAGCGACACCTCGGGCAGGTCGAGACCCTCTCGCAGCAGGTTGATGCCCACCAGAATGTCTACAGCTCCACTGCGCAGCTTGCGCAGGATTTCCACGCGCTCGATGGCATCGACATCGGCATGGATGTACTCCACGCGCAGACCGATGTTGCGCAGGTAGTCCGTCAGGTCTTCGGCGGTGCGCTTGGTGAGGGTGGTTACCAGCACACGCTCGCGCACGCTCACGCGGGCATGGCAGAGCTCAATCGTTTTGTCAATCTGTCCCTCGAGCGGCAGCAGGGTGATTTTGGGCTCAGGCAGACCTGTGGGGCGTATGAGCTGCTCGACAATGAGCGGTTGCCCGAGCTTGCGCGGGTTGAACTGCTCCACCGGTGCGGACGACGGGTGGGGCGGCACGCGCAGTTCATCGAGCTTGTGGAAGAAAACACCACGGAAGTCGTCCGGCGCGTGGGTAACGGCCTGACTGGCTTTTTCGCTGCGGGCGTGTGTGTTGCCGCGCTTGGCTTTCAGGATGGGGATGTAGGAGGGATTGCCCGGCACGCAGTTCACGTATTCGAATGGGCCGGGTGTGGCGCTCACGTACACCAACTGGGCTTGGCGAGCCATGAACTCATCGAAGCGCAGCGGGCGGTTATCGAGGGCAGAGGGCAGGCGGAACCCGTGGTCAATGAGCACCTGCTTGCGCGAGCGGTCACCCTCGTACATACCACCTATCTGTGGTACGGTTGCGTGCGATTCGTCAATGATGGTCAGGTGGTCAGCCGGGAAATAGTCCTGCAGGGTGGAGGGGGTAGAGCCCGGGGCTCGTCCGGCCAGATGTCGGGAGTAGTTCTCAATCCCCTTGCAGAAGCCGATTTCGTTGATGAGCTCGAGGTCGTAGTCCGTACGCATTTTGAGGCGTTGAGCCTCGATGAGCTTGTTCTGTTTTTCAAACCAAGCCACGCGCTCCGCCAGCTCCTTGCGTATGGACATGATAGCGGGGTGGCGTTTTTCGGGGGACGAGACGTACTGCTTGACCGGGAAGAAAAGGTAACTGCTGAGTTTATCTCGGGTGCGACCGGTGGTGGCATCAATGAGCGAAATGGCGTCAATTTCCTCGCCGAAGAACTCCACACGTATGGCCTCGCCATCGCTCTGGGCGGGGTAAATCTCCACCACATCACCACGCACGCGGAATGTACCGCGACGGAAGTCGAAATCACTGCGCTCGAACAGCAGCTCCGTCAGGCAGGCCAGCATGGCATCGCGGTCGAGCTCCTGCCCCACGCGTATGGAGAGCGTGAGCTCGCGGTAGTCCTCCGGCGAGCCCAGACCGTAAATGCAGCTCACACTGGCCACCACAATCACATCCCGACGCAGCAGGAGGGAGCGCATGGCATTCAGGCACAGGCGGTCGATTTCCTCGTTGATGGCGCTGTCCTTCTCGATATAGGTATCGGTGCTGGCAATGTAGGCCTCCGGCTGGTAATAGTCGAAGTACGATACGAAGTACTCCACCGCGTTGTGCGGAAAGAAACTCTTGAGCTCCGAGTACAGCTGAGCGGCCAGCGTTTTGTTGTGCGAGAGCACCAGCACAGGGCGGTCCTGCGCGGCAATGATATTGGCCATGGTGAAGGTCTTGCCGCTGCCTGTCACACCCAGCAGGCACTGGTGCCTGTTGCCGGCCTGCAGGGATTTGAGGAGCTTGCCTATGGCCTGCTCCTGGTCGCCCGAGGGCTTGTAATCTGTCACCAGTTGAAAAATGGACATGGGGAATGCAGGTATTGTGCCAAGAGCCACGTGGATTGTCAAGTACGAACGCCCCCGGCATCGGTGGCTGATGGAACAAGCGAGGAAAAAGCTTACGCGTTGGCTCAATTAAGAAGAGCAATTTGTAGAAGTCAATTATAATTTGAGCAAAATCTGATTTTTTTGCAAAAATCGATTTTGTAGTTCGGCATTGCCCAAAATTGGGCAATGCGGTAGCCGGACTTGGGAGAGGGGGAAGTGCATTGCCACTTCCCGCCT
>JAZRSQ010000083.1:0-2700 GCA_045651585.1 Akkermansia sp. | reverse complement strand
ACTCATAGCGCCATTTGTAGCAACGGTTTATGCCACCCTCACAAGTGAGGGTTCTTATTGTTATAATCGGTTGACATGGGGCTTACGCCCCATGCTAAAATATGTCACCCGCGCAAGCGCGGGTTCAAAGAGAGGCTCGCTGCGCTCGCAACCCGACAAATGCCAATTTGTCGAGTTCATAGAGCTTCCTAATATTCAAAAAATGTGAATTATTTTACTTTTTTGAACTTATTGATTGCCATGACAGATTTTTTTTGATACAATCTCCGCGTGTGCGTGTCTGAATAACAGACAGATTTACCAAAATATAGCTATGACGACAAAAACCATACTCATAACAGCCATGTGCGCCCTGGCAGGGCTCAACATGTTGCAGGCAGAGGAAACGGCAGTAGCCGTAGCTGCAAAGCAGGAGGCAGTGTGCAGTGCACTGCCTCACCCGTTTTTTCAGGATAAACCGTACCCTGCATGGTCGCAGATGACCGCAGAGCAGGGGCTGGCAGATACACGGGTCGGTGTGCAGAAAGCCCGTGAGAGGATTGCTGCTATCTGCCGCATTCAGCCGCACGAGGCAACCTTCGAGAACACCTTTTTGGCACTGAGCTTGGCTGCCGATGAGCTGAGCCAGACCCAGGGCTACATGCACCACTTGTCTGCTGTGATGGACAATGAGGAGCTGCGTGCTGCCCAGGAGGAGCTTATTCCCGAGCTGACGGCATTCGATGCCGAGGTGACCGCCAACCCGCAGCTGTGGGCTGTGATTAAGAGTGCTGCCGCCCAGCCTTGGGTGAAGGAGCTTACACCCGCTCAGCAGCGCTATGTTCAGCAGACGGTGGATGGATTTGTGGACGGCGGTGCTGACCTGCCTGACGACAAGAAAGCCCGCAAGGCCGAGATTGAGCAGGAGCTCTCCAAGCTGACCCTTCAGTTCGCCAAGAATGTGCTCGACTCGACCAACGCTTGGAAATTGCTCATTGTTGACAAGACCAAGCTGGCCGGCATGAGCGAGGATTGGATGACCAAGGCTCGTGCCGAGGCCGAGGCTCGCGGGTTCGGTAGCGAGGAGAACCCCTGCTGGATGGTGACCCTCGACTACGAGAGCGTGGGTTCCGTATTGCGCGATTGTGAGGTCGAGGAGACCCGCAAGATGTGCTGGGAAGGTCAGGCCACTGTGGGTGCTATCGGTGAGTGGGACAATGAGCCCATTGTTGCCCGAGTGATGGAGCTGCGCCGTGAGCTGGCTGAGCTGCTCGGTTTCGGGAGCTATGCCGACTTGACCACCCACCGCCGTATGGTGGGCGGTGGCGAGAATGCCATGAACTTTATCGATGGTATGGCCGAAAAGGTGCTGCCGGCATTCCGTGCCGAGGTGCAGCAGGTGCTCGACTTCATCTCTGAGCAGGAGGGGCGCCACGTTCAATTCATTGACCCTTGGAGCCGTCGCTACTACCTCAAGAAGATGTCGGAGAGGATGTACAACTTCGACGCCGAGGAACTGCGCCCCTACCACAAGGCCGATAACGTTATCAACGGCATGTTTGCCATCTACAGCCACCTGCTCGGGGTGAACTTCAGTGAGTTGCCCTCCATCTGTTTGGAGAAGGGCTCCCCCTGTCCCGAGGGCTATGTGGAAGTGTGGCACCACGATGTGAAGGTGTTCAAGGTGACGGATGCCAAGTCCGGTGCACACCTCGGTACTTTCTATGTCGATTTGTTCCCCCGCGCCAGCAAGCGCGCCGGTGCATGGGTCATGCCGCTGCGCTACGGTGCAGCCGGTAAGGACGGTGCACCGCATGAGCCGCACTTGGCTGCTCTGGTGGGTAACCTGACCACCCCCACTGCAGACAAGCCCGCTCTGTTCTCGCACTACGATGTGCAGACCCTGTTCCATGAGTTCGGGCACATGATGCACTGCATGCTGGGCGACACCGAGCTGCAGTCCCACTGCGGTACCAGCGTGGCTTGGGACTTCGTGGAACTGCCCAGCCAGCTCTTCGAGAACTGGACTTGGTACCCCGAGGGTATTGCTCAGTACGCCGTCCACTACGAGACCGGCGAGCCTATGCCCGCCGAACTGGTGGAAAAACTGCAGCGCAGCCGCTATTTCCTGCCCGCTATGGATACCATGGGCCAGCTCTGCCTGGGCAAGCTGGATATGGAGATGCACGTGAACTACAACGAGAAGTTCAAGGGTAAGTCACTGGATTTGGCTTCTGCCCAGCTGCTCGACCCGTGGACCATGCCCTATTCGCAGTCTGCTCCCTCTGTCATGCGCACCCTGACCCACTGCATCAACGGTGGTTACTCCGCCGGCTATTACTCCTACAAGTGGGCTGAGGTGCTTGCGGCAGATGCCTTCACCCGCTTTAAGAAGGAAGGTTTGCTGAATAGCGAGACCGGCGCTTCCTTCCGCGAGGCCGTGCTCAGCAAGGGTGACAGTAAGCCCGCCGCCGAGGTTTACCGTGACTTCATGGGGCGTGACCCCAACCCCGATGCCCTTCTGCAGGCTCAGGGGCTTGTGAAATAAAAAAGTTCTTTCCTTTTTTGCACCGAGGCGCGGGGTACCCCGCGCCTCGATTTTCCGTCACCCCGCACATCTCCACAAATTGGAGCTTGGCGGGGTGTGAGCCGAAGGGGAACCGTACTTTAAGCCCGCTCCTGCGGGCGACAGAACAATAGCCCAGGGTGAAGCCGCAGGCG
>JAZRSQ010000082.1:0-25754 GCA_045651585.1 Akkermansia sp. | reverse complement strand
TAAGACGTTCTAAAGGATCACCTAAAGTGCTAATTCTTTCTAATTTAAACTCCTCATCAAAGAACCCGGGAAAGCGCATAACTCTATTATACCATACCCTTTAGATAAAATAAAGAGTTTTTAGAGATTCCCAAATTGTAGATGGTAAATGAACTCAGTCCTTCTTAGCACTGCGGTTGAGCATAAAGCACAGCGACCCAATGAAGAGCAGGAAGAACGGCGGCAGAAGGTGGCCCGGTTTCACGGTTGTAGCGATTTCCTGCTTAGGGAGAGGGGTTGCCACTACCTGTTCCTCTTCAGCTTTATCGCAATCAGGCTCAACGGTGGCTGTGGCTTCGGCGGCAACTTCTGCCTGTTTCTCCGTCGGGTAGAACAAACCACCGGAGATGTAGTTAATCAGCGCGAGCTGACGTCCGACTAGCCCTTCTGTCAATACACCACCACCGGTACCATAAGAACCGAGGCATTCGGGCATAAAGAACTTCCTGAAGCAATAGTGCATGAGTCGGCCCCATTCATCCTGCTGCCGAATAATGAGAGAACCGGCAAGAGAGTAGTCCAATTTGCTACCGGAGCGGTCGTGCGTACCGTCTGCCATTTCTCTCAGCGGGCACATATCACCATATAAATGCATATTGGCCAGCATGTTGGTATAGGCAAAAGCCTGCAGAACAATCAATGCTTCGGGTTCGTACAAGCTGAAATTGATAGCAAACTGAGTCATGGCGTTTTCCGACAATTTATCACCGATGCGGGTGATGGTGGGATCTGTCGGCGGAGTCGGGAGATGAGGAATGGGGGCAAGATTTTTCTCCTCCCATGCTGCAATTCTATTGTAATGGTCCTCATTGCCGATGAGCGAATTGTCGCCACCGCCCCATTCACAATGCTTCAAGATAAGCATGGCCAGGTAACGACACTCGTTCTGAATCGTTTCGATATAGGCATGATACGCATCGGGTATGTTTTCCTGCGGTGTTTCCGGGGTTACCCCATAACACACCTGCCCGTATAGCTCCAGTATGCTGTAATAGGAACAGAGATGGCTGAATACCGTGTCAATCCCCGGTTCCAGCTCGCCAAGCAAATAGTCAGCCTTTGCGGGATAATATTTGGCTACATACTCATGAAGTTCCTTTTTATAGAATGGTTTATAGCTCTCCAGAAATTTCGTGTCGGCTTCGCGGAACTCAATGGAATCTCTTCTGTAGACCCTGTTCCAGGTATCTATCGTTTCCTCTATATTACGGACGAAGAAATTACAATCCCGAGTATCTTCCTCTGCCGGAGCAGTGCTGAATACCAACGGGAGTAAAAGACAGGTAAATAGTTTTTTCGTGATTTTCATATGAATTCGTATTTTTAATTATACGTGCCGCACATTCTAACGAATAGCATCCTGCACCGCAAGAACAAAAGCCGACATTTTATGAACATCATGACAGAGTAATGCACTTGCTCCATAACCGCCGATATGCTATCCTGAAGGGTTATGAACGAAGCAACGATCCAGAATGAGCTTTTTGCAGCCATCTGTCACAATGAACACGAAGCCGTGCAGAAATTACTGACGGAGGGAGTGGCGGTCAACAGTCCCTTTGCCAACGGGCTTACGCCACTCATGGCAGCAGCACGAGCGGGCGCCCATGCGGTCATACCGGTTCTGCTGAGCCATGGCGCCGATGTTCACGCGACAGACGCGCAGGGGCGCACCGCCTTTCACCATCTGTGCCGATACGGGCTCGGGAGCCATTACCACCGGGAGGCACACACGGAATCCGCCCGAGCGCTGCTGGCAGCGGGGGCAGATGCCTACCTCTGCGCAGCAGACGGCGACTCCCCCTTCCGCCTGGCATGCAGTCGGGGATTGCGCTGCGTACTGAAACTCATTCATGCTCAAAGCCCCATACCGACAGACATGAGCTTTAACGATGGCGAAACACCGCTGCACTTGGCGTGCCACCATTTCAATGCCACGTATTTTCTGCTCTGCATCGGTTGCAATCCCTATCAGCCGATGGCCCCCACCCAATCAACTGAGGAGTCGGTCGATATGTGGTCGTGGCAAAACAGAATTAACAGACAACGCGAACAATACGGTAAAGAGCAGTGGGACGCTTGGTATGTGTCGCCGCCCCGGCCACCGGAAGCGCAGGAGGTCGATACAACGTGGGTTGACACCATCGACCTGCACGCCACAGACAAGCGTGGCTACACCGCCCTGCACCACGCCGCTACGCAGGGGTTATACGATGTCGCAGCCAAGCTCATCGAGCGCGGGGCGGAGGTTGATGCCCCGGCGCGCTCAGGGGCCACGCCGCTCATGCTGGCGGCCCGAGCCGGGCGTTGGAAAGTCGGGCACCTGCTGTTGGCCTATGGCGCCGACGCGTACCGGCAGGATTGCCACAAGCTGAATGCCTGCGAGTACGCTCGCCGCGCAGGCAACTACAGGATGTCGGCCTTATTCTGAGGCAAGTGTGTCGTAGTAGTGCTCGAGCAGGGAAAGAATGCGCCCGCGCTCGTAAGAGGCGAATGAGGCCCAGCCGGCTTTGTCCATGCGCAGCCAGTTGGCCTTGATGGTGTTGAGTTTCTCTTCCCCCAGCGGAGAAAGAGCAATGATGCGGCGGCGTTTGTCCACCGTAGCTCCGGTGCGGGTGACGAGCTCGGCACCCTCCAGCTGGCGCAGCAGCAGATTGACATGCTGGCGGCTCATGTCACGGGCATCTGCCAGGGCTGAGGGCTCCATACCCTGCGGGGCTGCCTGCAGGCTCTCCAGCAGGAGATACTCGCTGTAGGATATGCCGGCGCGGTGCAGCTCTGCATTGAATACGGCGTCTATCTTCTTCCACAGCGTCATCCAACGCTGAAAAAACTCACTGTCGGGGTCACTCATGTCTGCTCAGGAATATAAAAGTGCGTAGTAAACTTGGTTTTATTATGTACTTTTTACCCCGACTGTCAAGACATTTACCTGACAGGACAGCACAAAATCAGAGCGGGTCAGCTTCCCCGGCTGCAGGCTGCTCGGGCGCAGGCGGAGTCTCGACCGACTCCGTGACCGTCGATTGCTGTTCATTGATACCTTGCTGCGAATTACCAAGCAAGGCCAGCAGACCTGCGCCACAGGCAATGGCCAGCACCACATGCAACAGCGGGATAAGAAACACAGACGCCACCGATCGCAACCAAGAGAACTTCAGTACAGTTCGACAAATCAACAGGGGCAGGAAAAACCATACCACACACACAATACCATAACCCACATCTCCCCAGAATGACATGTGCCCCTCCATAGAGGGAAGTCCGTTTAAGAGCAATATCCAGCAACCAATCAGCACAAAACAGCCAACTGCGCTCAGCGCAGGTGCCAGCAATCTTCGCCACCATGCCACCTCGATACCGATGCCACACAACATAAAACTCAAAGCAGAAAACACGGAGTACAGCAATGGTATGCCGAACACAAACAGCAGTAAAACAGATACAAATGCCGTCAGCATACCCGCAGGATCATGAGCCAGAATCAACATATCTGCATGGTAACAGATAAAGCACGGAGAGTCAATATCTTTCAGGCAAACTGCCGACATGCAAAAGGGCGACCTGTCACGCAGGTCGCCCTTGGAAAGAATTGCTGAATCAGTTACTCAACATCAGTTGGCAGCATGGTACTCCTGCAGAGTACGTACACCGGCTACCTTGTTCTTGTTGTGCAGGATAGCGGCGGCACAGGCACGAGCGGAGGAGAGGTCTGTGGCGTAGGACACCTTGTTGTTGACCGTAGCGGCACGGATAGCCACTTCATCCTCGCGGGCATCGTGGGAACCGGGAGTATTGATAACGAAGGCGATATCGCCGTTCTTAATGCGGTCCACAATGTTCGGGCGACGACCTTCCAGCACCTTGTAGGCGCGCTCACACTCAATACCGTGCTGCAGCAGGTGAATCATGGTACCCTTGGTAGCGCAGATATCGAAACCGGCCTCGGCGATGTTGCGGGCGATTTCCACCACGGTGTCCTTGTCGCGGTCGTGCACGGAGATGAACACAAGCCCCTTCTCGGGCAGCGGGTTGAAAGAGGAAATCTGGCTCTTCATGTAGGCCAGCTCGGGATCGGTATCGATACCCATTACCTCACCGGTGGAGTGCATTTCGGGGCCGAGAACCACGTCGATGCCCGGGAAGCGGTTCCAGGGGAACACGGCCTCCTTCACGGTGTAGTAGGGGGGCACAACCTCCTTGGTGAAGCCGAGCTCCGAGAGCTTCATGCCGCTCATGACCTTGGCTGCCAGCTTGGCAAGCGGCACACCGATGGACTTGGACACGAAGGGAACGGTACGGGAAGCGCGGGGGTTCACCTCGATGACGTAGAGCTGTTCATCCTTAATGGCGAACTGACAATTCATGAGACCCTTCACGTTGAGCTTGGCGGCCAGCTCCTTAGCGGCGCGCATCATCTCAGCGTGCATCTTGTCGCTCACCTTGTTCGGGGGAATCATGCAGGCGGAGTCACCGGAGTGAATACCGGCAGGCTCTACGTGCTGCATAATGGCGCCCACCACGCTGGTCTCGCCGTCGGCGATAACGTCAACGTCAATCTCGAGCGCATTCTGAAGGAAGCGGTCTACAAGCACGGGACGCTCGGGAGAGGCATCCACAGCCTCACGCATGTAAGTGCGAAGCTCCTGCTCATCGTACACAATCATCATGGCGCGACCACCCAGCACGAAGGAGGGGCGAACCAGCACGGGGAAACCGATGCGCTGAGCCACGGTCACGGCCTCCTCCTCATTGGTGGCGGTGCCGGCCTCGGCCTGGCGCAGGCCGATTTCATCGAGAAGGGCGGAGAAGTACTTACGGTCCTCAGCCAGCTCGATGCTGCGGGGGCTGGTGCCGATGATGGGCACACCGCGCTCGGCAAGAGCGGCAGCGAGGTTAAGCGGGGTCTGACCGCCGAACTGCACGATAACACCCTCGGGCTTCTCGACATCGCAGATGTTGAGCACATCCTCGAGAGTAAGGGGCTCGAAGTAGAGCTTGTCGGAGGTATCGTAGTCGGTGGAAACCGTTTCGGGGTTGGAGTTGACCATGATGGTTTCGTACCCGAGCTCCTTCAGAGCGAAGGAAGCGTGCACGCAGCAGTAGTCGAACTCGATACCCTGACCGATACGGTTGGGGCCACCACCGAGAATCATAATCTTCTTGCGGTCGGAGATGCGAGCCTCCTGCTCCTGCCCGTAAGTGGAGTAGTAATAGGGGGTAATAGCCTCGAACTCAGATGCGCAGGTATCCACCAAACGGTAGGTGGGCAAAATACCCTTCTCCTTACGCTCGGCGCGGACTTCATCCTCGGAGCAACCGCGAGCATAAGCAATCTGGCGGTCAGAGAAGCCGAGTTTCTTGGCCTCGCGCAGGTCGAGGGTCTTCAGCTGCATACCGGCCTCGGCCAGCTGCTGCAGCTGGTCAATGAACCAGGGGTCAATCTGGGTGAGGTCTACAATCTCCTCAGCCGTGAAGCCGTTCACGAAAGCGGTCTGAATCCAGAAAATACGGTCGGCATTCGGTACGGAAAGCTTGGCGGCGATCTCCTGACGAGTGGGATTGACAGGGTCCTTGGCATCGAAACCGAAGCCCCAGCGGCCTGTCTCGAGGGAGCGCAGAGCCTTCTGCAGGGATTCCTTAAAGGTAGCGCCGATGCTCATTACCTCGCCCACGCTCTTCATGGCGGTGGTCAGGCGCTCATCGGCCTTCTTGAACTTCTCGAAGGTGAAGCGGGGCACCTTGCACACCACATAGTCGATGGTGGGCTCGAAGGAAGCCGGGGAAACCTTGGTGATGTCATTGCTGAGCTCGTCGAGCGTGTAGCCTACGGCCAGCTTGGCAGAGAACTTAGCGATGGGGAAACCCGTTGCCTTGGAGGCCAGAGCAGAGGAACGGCTCACGCGCGGGTTCATCTCAATAACCACCTGACGGCCGGTGCGGGGGCACACTGCGAACTGAATGTTACTGCCGCCGCTCTTCACGCCGATTTCGCGAATAATGGCGAAGGAAGCCTCCCTCAGCTCAGCATACTCGCGAGCGGTCAGGGTCATGGCGGGGGCCACGGTGATGGAGTCACCGGTGTGTACACCCATGGGGTCCAGGTTTTCAATGGAGCAGATGGTGATGCAGTTGTCAGCGATATCGCGCATGACCTCCATCTCAATCTCCTTCCAGCCGAGCAGAGACTCCTCAATCAGCACCTCGTGCACGGGGGACAGGTCGAGACCACGCTGTACAATCTCCTCATACTCAGCCTTGTTGTAAGCAATACCACCACCGGTACCACCCAGTGTGAAAGCGGGGCGGATAATCATGGGGTAGTTGCCGATGATATTCTTGGCGATGTCCCATGCCTCTGCCATGTTGTGAGCCACACCCGAAGCCGGTACGTCCAGACCGATTTTCAGCATGGCGTCCTTGAAGCGCTGACGATCCTCACCTTTATCGATGGCATCGGCATCTGCACCGATTACGCGCACGCCGTACTTCTCGAGCACGCCGGTACGGTGCAGCTCCATGGCTGCATTCAGTGCCGTCTGACCACCCAAGGTCGGCAGCAAGGCATCCGGCCGCTCACGGGCAATGATTTTCTCAATGTACTCGGGGGCGAGCGGCTCGATGTATGTGCGCGGTGCCGTCTCCGGGTCCGTCATGATAGTGGCGGGGTTGGAATTGACAAGCACTACCTCGTAACCCTCTTCTCTCAATGTTTTACAGGCCTGGGTACCGGAGTAGTCAAACTCACAACCCTGCCCGATGATGATGGGGCCCGAACCGATGACCAATATCTTTTTGATAGATGTGTCTTTAGGCATGGTACAGTGTAAACTTGCAGATATATGCCATAGTTCCCCCCAAAATGCAAGCCTTTTTTTGAATTTTCTTTATACCGGAGCTTTAATTAACTCATTATGTATGCATAAGGGCACCCCGAAGGTCATCCCGAGCAAATCATCGCCCGGAGTACTGCTCCTCGTAGTACTTCTCGTACTCACCGGAGGTGATGTTGTCCATCCACTCCTGATTTTCGAGGTACCATCGCACGGTCTTTTCGATACCTTCCTCGAACTGGAGGGAGGGTTCCCAGCCGAGCTCATTCTTGAGCTTAGTGGAGTCGATAGCGTAGCGCAGGTCGTGACCGGCACGGTCGGTGACGTAGGTGATGAGCTTCTCGCTGGTGCCCTCGGGATTGCCGAGCAGGCGGTCAACGGTCTTAATCACTACCTTCACGATGTCGATGTTCTTCCACTCATTGAAACCGCCTATGTTGTAGGTATCGCCGGTCTTGCCCTGATGGAAGATGACATCGATGGCGCGGGCATGGTCGACCACATAGAGCCAGTCGCGCACGTTCTCGCCCTTGCCATAGACGGGCAGCGGCTTGCCGTGGCGGATGTTGTTGATGAAGAGCGGGATAAGCTTCTCCGGGAACTGGTAGGGGCCGTAATTATTGGAGCAGTTGGTGACCAGCGTGGGCATGCCGTAGGTATCGTGGTAGGCGCGCACGAAGTGGTCACTGCCGGCCTTGGAGGCACTATAGGGGCTGTGTGGGTTATACTTGGTGGTCTCGAGGAAGAACTCGCTGCCGTAGGGGGCTGCCCCCTCGGGCTTGTCGAGTTCGAGAGCGCCGTACACTTCATCTGTGGAGATGTGGTAGAAGCGCTTGCCCTCCCAGTTGCCATTCCAGTACTGACGAGCAGCCTGCAGCAGACTGAGAGTACCCATCACATTCGTGCGGGCAAAAGTAAAGGGATCTTTGATGGAGCGATCCACATGGCTCTCGGCGGCGAGGTGAATAACGCCGTCGATATCGTACTCCTGCATGATGGCGCACATGCGGTCAAAGTCGCAGATGTCTGCCTTCACGAAGGTGTAATTCGGCTTATCCTCGATGTCCTTGAGGTTAGCAAGGTTACCGGCATAGGTGAGGGCATCGAGATTGATGATACGATACTCCGGATACTTATTAACAAAGAGTCGAACGACGTGAGAGCCAATGAAACCGGCGCCACCTGTAATGAGAACGTTCATGATTTACGAAAAGGGAATCAGATTAATTATGAAATCAATTTTGCAACGCATCGCTTCAGAGAGCTCTGCCAATGAGGAATGGTGAGGTTGAAGGCGGTGCGGATTTTGGTCTTATCGAGCACGGAGAAGGAGGGGCGCTCCACCTTGCTGGGGAACTCGTTGCTGTGGCAAGGATACACTACACAGGAGCTGCCGGCCAGCTGACCGATAGCCACGGCGAAGTCGTACCATGAGCACACACCCTCGTTGCTGTAGTGATACACGCCCTCGGCGGGCTCAGGTGTATTGAGGATAGTGCCGATAACATCTGCCAAGTCGCCGGCGTAGGTAGGGGTGCCCACTTGGTCGAACACAACATTGAGCGAGGGCCGGCCGGACATCAGGCTGAGCATCGTCTTCACAAAGTTCTTACCGTGAATAGAGTAAAGCCATGCGGTACGAATGATAATACTGCGGCAACCACTGTCGAGAATAGCCTGCTCGCCCGCCAATTTGGTGCGTCCGTAAGCACCGAGCGGATTGGTAGCCAGATCCTCAGTGCGAGGGGTATTGCCCTCACCTCCGAATACATAATCCGTGCTCACGTGCACGAGCAGAGCCCCCTGCTCCTTTGCAGCGGCTGCCAGATTAGCAGCCGCGGTAGCATTGATGAGATAAGCCAGGTCTTCGTTGTCCTCTGCGGCGTCCACGTTGGTATAAGCAGCGCAGTTCACGATGGCACCCACTCCCTGAGCAGCTTCGAGCACAGCAGCGGCATCGGTGATATCGAGCTCGGCCACATCGGTGAAGATAAACTCATGCTCAGCACATAACTCATTGGCTACGCGGCGCATCTCATTACCCAACTGACCGTTGGAACCTGTTACGAGAACTTTCATGATTCAGTAGAGAGGCGTATTAATATCGAAATCGTGCGGAGCATCTGCCAGAGGGCATCGGTCGGTATCCTTGGCGGAGAGGATGACATCTGCTACCGGCAGCTGCCAATCGATGCCGAGTGCGGAATCATCCCAAGCGATACCACCCTCACAATCAGGAGCGTAGTAATTGTCGCACTTGTACTGAAAAATCGCCTTCTCGCTCAGAACAGCAAAACCATGAGCAAAGCCGCGAGGAATGAAGAGCTGACGGTGATTCTCGGCGCTGAGCTCCACAGCCACATGTTTGCCGAAGGTGGGCGAACCCCGGCGGATATCGACGGCAACATCAAGCACGCGCCCCATCACACAGCGCACAAGTTTGCTCTGGCAATGAGGCGCACGTTGGTAGTGCAGCCCTCGCAGCACACCGTAGCCGGACATGGACTGGTTATCTTGCACAAAAGTTGTGTCGCAAACTTTCTCTCGGAACTCACGGTCAGAGAATGATTCGTAGAAATAGCCACGGGAATCCCCGAACACGCGAGGCTCAATAATAACAACACCGGGAATTTCTGTTGGAATGATATTCATCAGGAATGGTAATCTTTTTTATCTGCCAGGCGCAACAAATATTGCCCATATTGATTTTTTGCCATAGGTTGAGCAAGCTCAATGAGCTTCTCTTTACTGACCCACCCATTTTCGTATGCAATTGCTTCGAGGCAGGATATCTTGAGCCCTTGGCGTTTTTCGATAACCTCTACGAAAGTGGAGGCTTCGGAAAGCGAATCGTGGGTGCCCGTATCAAGCCAAGCGAAACCTCGGCCGAGCGTTTGCACTTTCAGGCTACCCTCACTTAAATAGTATTGATTGACAGATGTAATCTCCAACTCGCCACGAGCGGAGGGTCTAATGGATGCAGCCACATCTACCACACTGTTAGGATAGAAATAGAGACCAACCACCGCATAATTGGACTTCGGCTCAACAGGCTTTTCTTCTATAGAAAGACAGTTACCTTCAGCATCAAACTCAGCCACACCGTAACGCTCGGGATCGGCTACACGATAACCGAACACCGTCGCCTTCCCTTCCTCGGCATCTGCAACTGCGGACTTCAACTTTTTACGGAAATCAGCGCCGAAGAAAATATTGTCACCGAGCACCAGACAAGCCGTGTCGTCCCCAATAAACTCCTTTCCGATAATGAAAGCCTGTGCCAAGCCATCGGGGCTGGGCTGCTCCGCATATGAAAAGTTTACACCATAGTCGCTCCCATCTCCCAACAGGCGACGGAAGCTCGGCAAATCCTGAGGAGTGGAGATAACCAGAATATCCCGGATTCCGGCAAGCATGAGAACCGAAATGGGATAATACACCATGGGTTTATCGAATACAGGCAACAGCTGTTTACTCACCCCCTTCGTGATAGGGTACAGCCTTGTGCCGGAGCCACCTGCTAGAACGATACCTTTCATGCGATTAGATTATTTGAGTGATTGCCATCCCAATATACAGTATTCGGGCAGCGTTGTACAGAAAAATCCATTACGCGTCAATTCTAAACGCCACGTGAGATCTCCGGATTTCAGCTGAATTTTGCCTTCACCTAACCACATCCGTCGCAGTTTTTCCAAAAAAAACGGCAATGTTTTTCTGAGCGCCAAACCGGCCCGGACAGCACACCAAAAACACCTCTTTTCAAGACTTTGGTATAGTGTGTTTTACTATATCTTGCATTTTTAAGGCGTTTTTTGCCTAAAATGGGGTATTTTTGACTACTATCAAGCTTAAGTAGCCCCTATTGCAGCTCCTCTTTCCTCCATGCTCACAGCAAAAATTTAGCCTTCCCTTATTCATTAAATCGCTTTTTACCACCCTAAACACCACCCATCCGAGGCATTCGGAAGCATTTTGAAGCCATTTTACCCCGTTTTTATTAATTTTTCCTGAAATTCTGGCTTTGTGAGATTTTTAATTTTATGTACAATTGTAGGCAATCAGATAAAAATCGCCGTAATATTCCTATTTCATCAAAGGGATTTTGATGGTCGTTTTTTCTTCCTTTTCTGAAGACTTGTGCTTACGCCCTACCAAAGAAAAACACGACACGAATATAACGATGCTCATGTAAGAGAGACAGCGACACCACATCGACCACAAGATTTTTCTTTCAGGCCGGTTGCCGTTATCCTATCTTACTACCGGGTGTTTAAGAATTTTAAAAATGGATTTTTTTGTAAATATCTTATTTTTCCCTACATTTGTTTTCGCTTTTACAAAACGAAGATTATATTATATTCATATTTTTGTTACTTTTTCATATTATATTTTTTATGTTGTTTTCATGCAAAGGATTTGAAGACAAGATAAGCAATAAGTATATATTGCGCTCAAATCAGCACCATCCCACACAAGATGCAAAAAGTGGCGTGTCACAGTTTATCCTTGCGCGGGCGCGGGTAATAAGATAGAATGCGGAACGTGAGTTATCAGGTTTTTGCCAGAAAGTATCGACCGCGCACATTCAAAGATGTGCTGGGGCAGGATCATGTCGTGCGCACCCTTTGCAATGCCATTGAGCAGCAGCGCTTGGCGCACGCTTACCTCTTTGTTGGTCCCCGCGGTACCGGCAAGACCTCCACAGCGCGCATATTTGCCAAGGCACTCAACTGCACAAACGGCCCGAAGGTGGATTTCGACCCGGATGAGGACGTATGCTTGGAGATAGCCGAGGGCCGCAGTCTGGACGTACAGGAAATCGACGGTGCCTCGAACCGAGGCATTGACAACATTCGCGACCTGCGCGACAACGTGCAGTTTGCTCCCACTCGCGGCAAATACCGCATTATATATATAGACGAGGTGCACATGCTCACCAAGGAATCCTTCAACGCTCTGCTGAAGACCCTGGAGGAACCGCCGGCACACGTCATGTTCATTTTTGCCACGACAGAACCGCACAAGATTCTGCCCACCATTCTGTCGCGCTGCCAGCGCTTTGATTTGCGCCCCATACCGGCAGATGTGATAGCCCGCCACCTGGTGAACATCGCTAGCAACGAAGGCGTGACCCTCGATGAGGATGCCGCCTACGCCATAGCCACCGTAGCCGATGGTGGCATGCGCGATGCCCAATCCATGCTCGACCAGCTGGTATCCTTCTGCGGTAACCACATTACCGAGCAGAATGTCAACGACATCTTCGGCGTAACAAGCCGCGAGACCGTAGCCAAGGCACTGGCCTACATGCTTGACCGCCAACTGCCCAGCCTGCTGCACCTCGTGCACGAACTGGCCGAGGCCGGCCGTGATATGGGCCAGCTGCTCAGCGAACTGATGGGAGCTGTAAGAGAGCTGCTCATCACCAAAGTTGCCCCGCAGGAGGCCCACAGCACCTTGCCCGAGCAATGGCGCGCCAGCCTGAACGAGCTGCTGAGCCGCACCCCCACCGACAAAATCATACGTCTGATGGAAGTGCTCTCTCACGCAGAAGAGCAGATGCGCTGGAGCACCAACAAACGCCTGTACCTCGAAATGGGGCTTATACAGGCAGTACACTCACTGGCAGAGGCCAACATCAGCGACATTATTCGCGCCCTCAACGGCGCCCCCCTGCCCGAGACTCCCATCGCTACAGTTCCCCTGCCCGCTGTAAGCATGCCGGGAGCTACTGCCCCCGTACAGCCTGCGCCCGCACAACCCGCACCGGTAGCCCCCATCACCCCGCCGGCCCCCATGCCGACACCGGAACCGCAGGCCCCGCCTGTACAGGTAAATCAGGCACCGATTATGCCTGCCGGGCTCGAGCCCATAGACGACGCTCCGCCGCTTTTCGGCGACATGCCGCCTGAGGACACCATGGATGACTTGGCTCCTGCCGAGCGCGCACTCACCCCGGCCGACTGGGATGCCGTTCTTGCCGACGTACGCGAGAAATCCCCCATTGCCTCCGCCGACATCGGCCACACCCTCTTTATCAGCGATGACGACGGATTGGCTACCATCGCCATTCACCCGGAAGACCAGAACAGCCACGAGGCACTGCTGAGCGAAACACTCAGCGAACTGATCAGCAATGCCGCTCAGGAACGCTGCGGCCATGGACTGAGACTTCGTATCGTGACAGATGCCAGCGTCCCTCCGCCCACAGCCGTGGAGATTCTGCCGCCCCCCAATTTCGAGGAACTGGCTCCGGCACCTAAACCGAAACCCAAGACAGAAGTCCCCGCACCGGCTCCCAAACCGGCAGCAGAAACCAGTGCCCCGGCCAGCCTGAAGCCCAGCGACGAGGAGTTCTACCATGATCCCCTCATTGAGCAGGCACTCGAGGTATTCCATGCAACTCTTATCAAACCCTGATTAACACACATATTATGAACCTTCAGAAACTCATGAAACAGGCTCAGGCCATGCAGGCAAACATGGCCAACGCTCAGGCCCGTCTGGCCGAGAAATCCTTCACCGCCGAAACAGCCGGTGGTAAAATCAAGGCTACTGCCAACGGCACCGGCATGATTACCGGTCTCGTAATTGACCCCGCCGTTGTTGACCCCGATGACGCCGAATTCCTGACCTCCCTTGTGCTCAAGGCCGTGCAGGACGCACTGGAAGGCGCTCGCAACATGGCCGATGCCGAAATGCGCAAGGTCACCGGCGGACTCGGTTTCCCCATGTAACCCGCAATCGGTCATGCGCCGTCACCTCATATTGCCGCTGATTGCCGCAAGTGCTCTGCCCCTTTGGGCAGAGCCGGTATTGGTGGGCAAGTTCAACGCCAAAATCGTACCGGAGCGAGTTGCCACACTCAGTCTGCCTGAGCGTGGCACTATAACTGATTTGATAGATGCCTCCGGGCAGATTGAGGCCGGTACCGTCATAGCAGTACTGAACAAGCAGCGCACAGCCGATGAACTGGAGGACATGGAGCTGCAGATTGCACGTGAACGACTGACCAAGAAAGATGAAGTTCACAAGCTGCAGGCACAACGCCGAAAGGTCGCTTTCTACAACTCTCTCAGCCCGAGGGAACGCCGATACAACACGGATTTCAAGGGCGACGAGATTCCCCATGCCGACTCCCTGCGCGATATCGATGACCGCATAGACCTGCTGGAGCGCGAACTCAAGACCATGGAGCGCCGCAAGCGCGACGAGTTCGCCCGCAAGCATGACCCGCTTACACTGCGTATGCCCTTTACCGGCAGACTGCAGTACAATATCACCCTGCCCGAGGACATCACTAAGCCCTTTGAGTACGCAGAAACCATTCGCACCTTTGCCACCGTGTGCGATGACTCGGCTTTCTATATCACCATCGAAGTTGCCGAGAGTGACCTTTCCCTGCTCCGCGAGCAGAACTTCACCGCCACCGTTAAACTGCCGGGTGGCAAAAAGCTCGAGGGGACCTTCTCCCACCGACGAGTGGAGCGAGCCGGCAACGGCGGGGACATGCTCATCTACTTCTTCAAATTGCCTGAGAAGGACTACCCCACCGCCTACAACATGCTTGGCAGTGGCACGAGTGCCCAACTCATCTACGAGACCGGAGCCGATGTCCTGAAAGTCCGCAAGGCAGAACTTGCAGCCCGCCCCGAAGCCGCTACCTGCGAAAACTGGGAGGAACTCATCAGCTCCGTGTACCCCGATCACGCCATCCTGCTTATCGGGCAGCGCGAACTGGTACTGACACCTAAAAAATAGTACCCGGCTCTCTCCTATCGCCATGGAACTCATCTGCGAAAACATCTCATACGGCTATACCCGCAAGGACTTAGTCATCAAAGATTTTTCTTACACCTTCAAAACCGGTGTGACCGTTTTGAAAGGCTATTCGGGCTCGGGAAAAACAACCCTGCTTAAGCTCTTGGCCGGCTACCTGAAAGTAAACAGCGGGAAGATTATTACCCCCACCGGAAGAAAAGTCACCAGCAGACGCTACCACCGACAGGACGTGGCCTACATGTTCCAAGGCATCAACCTGCTCCCGCTCATGAGCGTAGAGCGAAACCTGCGTTTAGCGGCAGAAATGGCAGTTCTGCCCGGCAAACTGTGGAAACCCAGAGCAGAGGAGCTGATACGCGACCTCGGTCTCGCTGAGCTGCGTAACCGACGCGCCGACAAGCTCTCCGGCGGGCAGGCGCAGCGAGCAGCACTCGCTCGTACCCTCATGAAGGACGCCCCTACCGTACTGCTCGACGAGCCGACTTCCGGTCTGGACGACAACAACACCAACATCATTAAAAACCTGGTGCAGAAAGACGCCTCCAAGCGTATATGCATCATCAGCACGCACGACAGCCGACTGCTCGAACTGGCAGATGAAATCATTGATTTTGACACTCCTGTATCTTGCTAAAGATACAGTTCACCGCTGGTTTACGCGCATTTCCAGCCCCTTGGCGCGTGTGCTGGTAGTATTCTTCCTGAGCCTGAGTGCCCTCTGTGCTCTGGGCAGCTACGCCATATCCACCAAACTGGTGAAGGATAAGATTGTGCGCCAAGGTGGCGACCTGATTTTTGCCACGCTCTCGGCCCCCGATGAAATTCCCTCGGCTCTTCCCTCGGCGCAGGAAATCAGCACCATACTGGGTTGCGAGTCCTACGCACTCTCCCTCATCGGCAACGCCAGCACCGACGAGAACAAGCGACTGAGCGTCTACACCTATGACTTTTGCCGAACCGGCCAGATTCTGCCCCTACTCTCGGCAAGCGGACAGCCCACCATCTTGGCCACCAAGGAGAGCAAAATCCCCGCCGGCCCCAACACAGTCAAACTGCACAATCGCAAGGTCGATGCATTCGTTCGCCACATATCCGCCGACCACCCCCTCATGCGCATGATAGGCAACTCCGGCCTCATTATGCAGCCAGAAAACCTTCCCTCCAACTTCAGCACAGCCACAGCTTCTCAACAGCTTATCATTCGAGTACGCGATCTCAACAGCTCCGAGGATATCCGCCGGGTGGAACAGTACCTGCAGAACCTCATCAGGCTCGACGGCCGCCACGCCAACATCATCTCCGCCTCCCGACTGCTCAGCGAAATGGATCTTGTACTGAGCAAGCAAACCCAGTGCCGTGTGGCGTTCTGTGTCGGCATCAGCGCCATCGTCGGCATTCTTCTCACGGCTCTGGCCGGCATGGAGTACCGCCAGAACGAATATATCTACACCCTCATGAAGAGTTTCGGCATACGTCCTATCTTATTGGTCGGTGCGTTTATTGTCGAAAATATCGTCATCGTAGGCGCCTCCTTTGCCGGAGCCTTAGCCTGCTTTATGTATTTCCAGAAAATTATTGTCACTCAAATCCTTAAACTGGGGCATTACACCCTGACCATTCAAGAAATCCGGCCGGAAATCGAGCTGATATGCTACACCCTGCTCGGCTGTATTCTTGTCTCATCCATACCGATTTCCGTTGCTGCAAACCGCGATATCGGGCGAGTTCTCAAATAATCTGCGCCATCATGTCAGAACATGCACACTTTGAGCTTGCAATCAAGTGCGATTCTGCTATAACTCAGAAAGTTTTTCATTCTGCGCTTTATCCGCAAGTGATATAAAATCTCATCACTAACCATACATTACACACCATGAATATTCAAGTTGCTGTTCTTTGCGACTACGCCGCCGATTATCAGGGCAAGCTCTGCGTACAGGGCGCTTTCGATACTCTCTTCGCCCGCCAGTTCCCCGTCATCCACCCCGCCTGCGCTCTTGCTCTGCGCCTCTGCTTTGAGGGCGAGGATTGCGGTGACCACAAGCTCGGCATCTCCATCACCGACGAGGACGGTGTTGCTCTCGACCCCGAGCGCATGCCCATCGTTGGCGACCTGAAGATTGCTCTTCCCGAGGGCGTTTCCTTCTTCACCCGCAACCTCATCATGAACTTCCAGGGCCTGAAGTTCGAGAAGGACGGTGTATACTCCGTAGACGTAACTCTGGACGGCGAGCTGGTATCCCGCACTCCCATCCGTCTGGTAAAGGTTGACAATCAGCCTGCCTGATAGATTTCAGATAATCTTATCGAGAAAACCGACTGCTACTTGCAGTCGGTTTTTTTGTAAAAAAATAAAAAAAATCACAAATTCTGCTTGACATCCCGGGCAAACAGGAGTATACTTTCGCCGTTCCAAGCAACATAGGGCTATGGTGTAATTGGCAACACATCGGTTTCTGGCACCGCTATTCGGGGTTCGAGTCCCTGTAGCCCTACTAAAAAGCTCCGAGGTTAATCCCCCGGAGCTTTTTTACTGCACATTTTTTCCCATACGGGCCAATATATGGCACAATATGCTTGCAAATCGTACCCGATATGGTAGAATGCACCTATCAAAATAGTTTAACACATTACAGCCATGGACAAACTCATCGTTGAAGGTGGTTACAGACTCAGCGGCACCGTGAACATCAGTGGTTCCAAGAACGCCTCCCTGCCCATTCTGGCAGCAGCTCTGCTCACAGATGAGCCCGTGAGAATATCTCGCGTGCCGGACGTATCCGACACGAACTACATGATTCAGATACTCAGCCAGTTGGGCGCCTCCGTCGAGCGTTCCAGCGGCACCGTGAGAATAGAATCCCCCGATGGCATCAGCTCCAGCGCCTCGTACGAACAGGTACGCAAGATGCGCGCCTCCATCTGCCTGCTCGGCCCGATGATGGCACGCATGCACCGCTGCACCCTGCCCCTGCCCGGTGGCTGTGTAATCGGCGACCGCCCGGTAGACCTGCACCTGCGTGCTATTCAGGCTCTCGGTGCCCGAGTGCGCGTGAAGGGTGGCAACATGGTGATTGAGGCTCCGAATGGCCTGGTAGGTACCACAGTTGACATGCGTGGCGACAGTGGCCCCACCGTACTGGGAACCGACAACCTCATGATGGCTGCCGTTCTCGCCCGTGGCAAGACCGTAATCGAGTCTGCCGCCCGTGAGCCCGAAGTGGTTGATTTGGCTAATTTCCTGAACAAGATGGGTGCCCGCATCGAGGGCGCCGGTTCACGTACCATCACCATCCACGGCGTGGAGAAACTGCACGGTTGTGAGCACTCGGTCATTCCCGACCGTATCGAAGCCGGCACATTCATGGTGGCAGGTTGTATGGGCGTGAGCGATGGCATAACCCTCAACCGCGTATGTCGGGAGCACATGAAGTCCATCTCGGACCTTCTGATTGAGTGTGGCCATGTAGTCGAGTACAATGAGGACGGCACCTCCGTCTTCGTGAAGCCGGGTGCCAACCCGCGCAGCGGCAAGATCCTCACCAATCCCTACCCGGGGTACCCCACCGACATGCAGGCACAGATGACAGCCCTCTTTGCCCTTACACCGGGCATCAGCGTGGTGAAGGACACCATCTTCCCGCAGCGCTTCATGAGCTGCTCCGAGCTTAAGCGCATGGGTGCCAACATCAAGGTAGATAACGGTACAGCCATTATCACCGGCGTGGATGGGCTCTCGGGTGCACCTGTTATGGCCAGCGACCTGCGCGCAAGTGCCGCTCTGGTACTGGCAGCACTTGCTGCTGAGGGCACGACTGAAATTCACCGTCTCTACCACATCGACCGCGGCTACGAAATGCTTGATGACAAGCTCGAGATGCTCGGCGCCAAGGTCAAACGCGTACTTGACCTGGAAGGCGGGCCTGTGGAATAACCCACCCCGCAGTCAGACGACATTTCTATGCGCAGAGGGCTCTTCAAGCGCGTGCTCAGCAAGGCCCTCTGTGTCGTTTTGTTTCTCGTGCTCACCACCGGCAGCGTAGTATGGCTGTGGACAGAGTGCGCCGACACTCCGGCAGAGCGGGCAGCACGAGCCCGTTGCTGCGCACTGTGCCATGGCAACGAGTGGCAACAGCAGCTCCACCCAACCCTGCGCAGCCACCGCCCCGGCAGTCCTATAAGCCCGGCCTTGCGCCAAGCACTCATACAGTCTCACCCTATTCTCAGCGCCGGCGCTGAACAGGAATTAACAGACTGGCTGAGCACTCAACAGCTCCCCCTGCTGGCAGCAGCCAACCGAGAACAGGCCGGAGCTGCCCTTTACCGCGCCAAATGTGCCGCCTGCCACGGGCGACACGGCGAGGGGCTACCGGGGCAATTCCCACCCCTGCTCGGCTCAGAATGGCTCACAGCAGAACCCACCCGCCTGCCGGAAATTCTGACCTACGGACTGAAAGGCCCCATCACCGTACAAGGGCAAGAGTGGAACTCCACCATGCTGCCACCGGGAGTTACCTCCCCACAGGAACAGGAAGATATCATACAATATATTCGTCAACATTTTTCACGATAGTATCAAATCATAAAACAATTTAAACAAAAGAAAACATTATCACATATATTTTATGAAGAATAAAAATATCATTTTACCCCAATACGCAACTTACGTTATCGAAAAACTCGAACAATTCGGATTCGAGGCCTATGTCGTGGGTGGTTGTGTGCGCGACAGCCTGCTGGGAATCACCCCGAAAGACTGGGATGTCTGCACCAATGCCACTCCTCAGGAAGTTCTGAGAGTATTCCGCAAAAATCCGGTCATTAAAACCGGCCTCAAGCACGGCACTGTAACCGTCATGGTCAATCATGAACCGGTAGAGGTCACGACATTCCGTGTCGATGGCGAATACACCGACAACCGCCACCCCGACTCGGTGGTATTTGTCAGCAGGGTGGAAGAAGACCTAGCCCGACGCGATTTCACCATCAACGCCATGGCCTACAATCCCACCCGAGGACTGGTGGATGCCTTCGGCGGGCAGGAAGACCTGGCTACCGGGCGCATACGCTGCGTAGGCGAGCCCGATGAGCGCTTCAATGAAGACGGCCTGCGCATCATGCGCGCGCTGCGATTTGCCTCTCGATTTGACTTCGGTATCGAGAACGAAACAGCCTTCTCCATACGCCGTAATCGCCACCTTCTCGAGAATGTGAGTGTAGAACGTATCTACAAAGAGCTCAAGGGCATTCTGATTGGCAAGGGCGCTCTGAGCATGCTGCTGGCCTTCCCCGACGTCATGTCCATCATCATGCCTGAGCTGGCACCCACCTTCGGCTTTGAGCAGAACACCCCCTACCACAAATACGACGTATGGACCCACACCGCCTACGCCGTTCAGGCAGCCCCGGCACAAGAAGTCATGCGCTTGGCCATGCTGCTGCATGATATCGGCAAACCCGCCTCATTCTCTCAGGGGGAGGACGGTGTAGGTCACTTTTACGGCCACCCGGATTTGAGCGCTGAAATGGCGCACACAATCCTGACCCGCCTGAAGAGCGACAACGCCACCCTGAACCGCGTGGTAACTCTCGTGCGCGAGCACGACAACGACTTCCCCACCACGCGAGCCGGCATGCGGCGTTGCATCGGCAGACTGGGAGAGGACGTTGTGCAGCAGCTCTTTGATATCAAACGCGCCGACTGGGCCGCACAATCAGATTACAAACTGCAGGAAAAGAAAGCAGTTCTGTGCAAGGCTGCCCTGCTTATCGATGAACTCATGGATGAGGAACACGCCTTCACCATCAAAGACCTGCACATCAATGGCCGCGATCTCATGGCTATGGGGGTTCCTGCCGGACCCGATGTAGGGCGAATTCTCAAAGCCCTACTCGACGAAGTACAGGAAGACCGCCTGACCAACGCACCTGAGCCGCTTGCCACACGGGCAAAGGAGCTGATGGAGCTTCCTACCGCCCCGCAGCACGACGGAGCGACAGGCTCGCTATAGCCTGCACCCCCCTCTCCGGCCGCGCCGGAGAGGGCTTCTCTGTTTTTTGCATAAAACTTTACGCGTTGGAATAATCAGACAAAGAGCAATTTGCCGAGCTATATGGCGAACCGAAGGTGAGCGGAATTCAAAATCCCCGTGTTAACGGGGCGACAGCACATAGCGCGGGGTAAGCCGCGAAGCGGCGCAGCCCCGGGTATTGAGCAAATAATATCGAGAGCCCCGTGAAACGGGGTGACAGCCTGACTAATAATAGCGGTAGCTCTTGGAGTTTGCTTATATGCAACCGTCAGTCTACGAAAGGCTGTCGCCGCCGTTTCACGGGGCTCCCATTATACTTACTCTGGTAACAGGGGCTACGCGAGCTGGCGCTCGCTCACCCCTGCCTATGTGCTGTCGCCCGCCGAGCGGGCTCAAAGTACGGTTCGCCTTCGGCTCACAAGGGATAAATGCTTTTTAACGGCCTTCGGCCGGGTGAAAAGCGTGCTAAAGCCCGCGGTGAAGAACCGTGCTGCGCACGGTGGTGAAGACTGCGCTGCGCGCAGAGTGAAGAGCAAGGCTGACGCCTTGGGGATAGGCGGACAAACTCCAATTTGCCGAGGGGGGCGACGGGCTGTAGGATGAAATATCTTTGTCGAGTTTTTAGAGATTCCCGACTTGTTTATGTCATTGAAGGGGCGAAACTCAGAAATGGCTTGACGTGGGGAGGGTGTATGGTACAGAATAGCAGATGTTATGAAGATGTGCAAAAGTCAGATTGCTGCCCGTGGGGTGGCCGCAGTATTGGCAGGAGCTACGGCCCTGATAGGGCTGTGCTCATGCGATGAGAAGCCCGTAAGTGGAATTCAGACTGTTGAGCCTGCTTCGAAAGATGAGCAACCCGCTCCTGCTGCCGAGGCAACTCCCGCCCCCGAGACCACTGCTGTAGATGAAGCCACGGCAGCTCTTCTGGAAGTGATGATATACGATTTGGGACGTCGCGCTGCTGACAACGCCGGTCACCCTGAGCTCAACGGTGGCGTGCGAAACATGCTTGAGGTGCTGCTGCAGTACCGCGATGCCAAGAAGGATTCCATGGCCGGTACGGTCGAGGCTCTGCGCCTGAACATGCTGCTGGCAGATACGACCCGCAATCTGACCGCCTGGCAGCGTGCCTGCGGTTTTTACGATGAAGCCCGCGCTGCTTACGAGGCTCTGCCGCAGGAGGTGCGTGAGCTCCCCGAGAACAAGAGCAACCTGAGCTCTATCTGCAATGGCAAGGCATTCTGCCTGATGCGTAGTGGCGATATGGAGCAGGCTCTTGAGCTCTATGGTGAGGCTCTGGTAATCGACAACGACCTTTACACCCCGCTGGCTCCGGAGGGTGGTACCATACCTCAGGAGGGCACGGTATCCCCCGAGCTTTCAAAGGCTGCCGAGACTCTGCTTTCCTCGTATCGCTGTCTGGGTGAGTGTCAGCTGGCTGCCGACGACCCCGAGGAGGGACGAACGACCCTGAAGCGTGGTATCGATATGGCCGTGGCTCTCAACCGCCTGACTCCCGGCATGCACATGCAGTACATTCGCCTGCTGGTTTCGATGGGTAACCTCGAGAGCGTGTGTGGCAATGAGCAAGAGGTCTACCGCCATTGGCTGAAAGCTCTTGAAATGTGCCAGCTCTTGGTGAAGAGCACTCCTGACCCCGTTCTTCGCAACCGTGCGAATGCTGCATTCCAAGGGCTGCTGCCCCACGTGAAGGCTCTGCACGAGCGCCTGAACCCGGCAGAAGCTGCCCCAGAACAGCCGGCTGTTGAGCAGCCCGCTACCGAGCAGCCTGCCGCTGCACCTCAGTTGCCTGTCGGTCTGTAAGAACTCGCCCGATATGGCTTCATTCCTCATATCTCAGCCGGCACTCGAGCACAATGCCCGAGTGCTGGCGCAGGTGGCCCAAGAGAGCGGTGCTCACATGCTGCTGGCGCTGAAGGCCTTTTCGACGACCTCCTGTTTCGATACCCTGCGTCCGTATGCCGCGGGGTGTTGTGCGTCGGGGCTGTACGAGGCACGTCTGGCTGCCCGCCACATGGGTGGGCATGTCGCTGTGTACTCCCCGGCATATCGACCGGCTGAGCTCGAGGAATTGCTGGGCTTTGCCCATCATATTGACTTCAACAGCCTGCCCCAGTGGCAGCGCTACCGAGAGCAGTGCCTGAGCCACCCGCGCGTGCAGAGTGGCGAGCTGTTGCTCGGTCTGCGCGTGAACCCCTGTTTTTCGACCGGCCATACCGCACTTTACGACCCGTGCGTGCCGGGGTCGCGCCTGGGGATACCGGCAGAGGAACTCGCCGGAGCCGATTTGAGCGGTATTTCCGGGCTGCATTTCCATACTCTCTGCGAGCAGGGGGCTCAGGAGCTGGTGGACACCTTCCGCGCGTTCGAGAAGGATTTCGGCGCATTGCTGGCAAGCCCGCAGATTCGCTACCTGAACATGGGTGGCGGTCACTGGATTACCAAGCCGGACTACGACCGCGCCGCCCTCGTGGAGCTGGTGCGTGAGGTGCGCACTGCTTATGGTGTGGAGGTCTATCTGGAGCCGGGGGAAGCTTGGTGTGTGCACACCGGTGTGCTTCGCGCGCGTGTGCTCGACATTTTCGACTCGCTGGGCTACCGCCACGCGATACTCGATGTGAGTGCCAGTGCCCACATGCCCGATGTGCTCGAAATGCCCTATCGCCCCGATGTCTACGCGGTGCGACCCGCAGCAGAGCAGGCCGGCGGTACTCCCGCTGTACAGTTGCCCGGTGAGAGCTATTCCCTCGCGGGCGAGCCGGGGGAACTGCCACATACCTACCGTCTGGGGGCTCCTACCTGTTTGGCCGGCGATGTTATCGGCGATTTCTCCTTTGCGACTCCCTTGCAGGTGGACGATGTGATTGTGCTCGACGACATGACCCACTACACCATTGTGAAGACCACCCACTTCAACGGTGTGCCGCACCCCTCGCTGCAGTTATTGCATGCAGATGGCCATGTTTCCACCGTCTGTGAGCTCGGTTATGCCGATTTTGAGCGCCGTTTGGGCTGAAAATCCCGAAAAAATGCCGATTTTTGCAAAAAAATTACAAAAAATACAAAATTGTTGTTGACATTTGTCCGAGATTTGATATACTGTGCGTACCGCAACAGCGGTAACCAAACAAGGCAAAGCGCCCGTAGCTCAATTGGATAGAGCATCTGACTACGGATCAGAAGGTTTGGGGTTCGAATCCCTGCGGGCGTGCTTCCTTAACATCGAAAGCTCTTAGAGCTCAAAAAATGCCGGTCGTCGTTCAACGAAACCGGCTTTTTTCGACTCTAATACCTTGGGTGCATAAGGAAACCTTGCTTGCACACACATCATGGGGGCGTCCCGGTTTCGACTGAACATTCGAGGCGCCGGCTGCATGTGGAGGTTGATCGGCTGGCCTCCTTAAAAGCCGCTCAAAACATTAAATGCCTATTCCAAGAACGAATACGCAATGGCTGCGTAACATACGCGCCCGATTCAACGCCTGACGCCTACTAAGGCCGCGAATCCTAGCTCAGTAGGCAGGTGCCGTGCGGGGGAACCGCGTACGGCATGACATCCACAGGTTCCTGGCTTGGTGGAAGGCCGACGCAGAGCGGACCACCGGTGAGAGCAGCAATCTGCGTCTGAACATGGAGATGCTTGCGTCAACAGTGTCCAGGACAGGGGTTCGACTCCCCTCGCCTCCAGAGCAAATAATCCGCATAATGGCTTGTCTATTGTGCGGATTTTCTATCACCAAGGCGCAGCCTTGGTCTTCACCCTGCGCTCAGCGCAGTCTTCACCACCGTGCGCAGCACGGTTCTTCACCGCGGGCTTTAGCCCGCTTTTCACTCGGCCGCAGGCCGTTATAAAGTTGGATTTTGAATTTTGGATATTCAAGTTAGGCGGCATGCGCCGCAAGGGGGCGTTCTGGGTTGGCGTATCAACGAGAAGCCCCAGGCGTAGCCGAAGACGGGAGCCTAGCATAGAGCCCGCTCACGCGGGCGACAGCACATAGGCAGGGGTGAGCGAGCGTCAGTTCGCGTAGCCCCTGTTACCAGAGTAAGTATAATGGGAGCCCCGTGAAACGGTGGCGACAGCCTTTCGTAGACTGACGGTTGCATATAAGCAAACTCCAAGAGCTACCTCTATTATCAGTCAGGCTGTCACCCCGTTTCACGGGGCTCTCAATATTTTTGGCTTAATACCCGGGGCTTCGCCGCTGTGCGGCTTCACCCCGCGCTATGTGCTGTTGCCCCATTGACACGGGGCTTTTGAATTCCGCTCACCTTCGGTTCGCCATACAGCTCTACAAATTGCTCTTTTTCTCATTGTTCCAGCGCGTTTGTATTTAAAAATCCAGAAACGCATCGACATTTTTTGAAATATCCTTATAATAACGCTTGTTATGGGGTTTGTTTTATTTCTATGCACAGGGAATTCATGTCGCAGTCAGATGGCTGAGGCATGGGGGCGACTCATGTTCCCGGATGGGTGGAATGTGTATTCTGCCGGGATAGAAAAACATGGGCTGAATCCACACATGCTCGCTGTTATGGCCGAAGTGGGCATAGACATGAGTAAACATTTTTCCAAAACGATTGACGAGTTGCCGGACGGTACCCGATGGGACTTGGTTGTGACTGTTTGCGGCCGTGCCGCTGCTGCCTGCCCATATTACCCCGGCGTAGAACTCGTTCACCTTCCTTTTGATGATCCTCCTGCTCTGGCAATGGGATTGCCTGAAGAGGAGGCTTTGAGCGTATACCGCCGCGTGCGCGACGAAATTCGCGACGAAATCGAGAAATTGGCTAAGCGCTTATGGAATGGTGATAAAACGCGTTGGAACAATTAGGCTCAAATAACAGCGTTACCACACTTTTTGGAGTTGACCCAAATAACAGCGTTCCCACACTTTTTGGCTCTTCGTCATAAAGTGTGGGCATGACCCATTCCCGCAGTAGAAAAAGGAGGCGCTTTTGGCATAAGAGAGAGCAAAAGATACTCAATAGCCCGATAAAAGAATTGAGCATGGAGGACAAAAGTCCTACCATGCCCTAT
>JAZRSQ010000081.1:0-3286 GCA_045651585.1 Akkermansia sp. | reverse complement strand
CTTTTTGTGAGTAGGTTTTTACATTACTTGTCTGCCAGAGCGGCCTGAGCGGCAGCCAGACGTGCTGTGGGCACGCGGTAGGGAGAGCAGGAAACGTAGTCCAGACCGAGCTTGTGGCAGAACTTCACCGAGGCGGGGTCGCCACCGTGCTCGCCACAGATACCCAGCTTGATGTTCGGGCGGGTGTTGCGGCCCAGGTCGACGGCGAGCTTCATGAGCTTGCCCACGCCCTCCTGGTCGATGCTGGCGAAGACGTTGGCCTTTACAATCTCCAGATTGCGGTAGTTGGGCAGGAAGGAACCGGAGTCGTCGCGGCTCATGCCCAGACCGGTCTGGGTGAGGTCGTTGGTGCCGAAGGAGAAGAACTCGGCGGTCTCGGCAATCTCATCTGCCGTTACGCAGGCACGGGGAATCTCAATCATGGTACCCACCTTGTAGGAGACGCGGCGACCCTTCTCGCGGAACACCTGCTCGGCCACCTTGTCGATGACTTCCTTCTGCAGGTCGAGCTCGCGCTTGAAGGATACGAGCGGTACCATGATTTCGGGGCGTACGTCGAAGCCGGTTTCCTCCTGCACCTCGATAGCAGCCTCGATAATGGCGCGGGCCTGCATTTCGGTGATTTCGGGGTGGGCAATACCCAAGCGGCAGCCACGGTGGCCCAGCATGGGGTTGAACTCGTGCAGCTCACCCACGCGGCGAATGATAACCTCCACCGGTATGTTGAACTTCTTGGCGAGGTCGAGCTGCTGCTCCTTGGTGGTGGGCAGGAACTCGTGCAGGGGCGGGTCGAGCAGGCGAATGGTGCCGGGCTTGCCGGCCAGTGCCTTGAAGATGCCCTTGAAGTCGCTCTTCTGGAAGGGCAGCAGGTTGGCTACGGCCTCGCGGCTGTCCTCCTCGTGCGTGGCAAGAATCATGCGGCGCATGAAGTCAATTCGGTTGCCGCCGAAGAACATGTGCTCGGTACGGCACAGGCCGATACCCTGGGCGCCGAAGGCGATGGCGGCCTCCACCTGGTCGGGGGAGTCGGCATTGGTGCGCACGCCCAGCTTGGTGGCGCGGCTGCACCACTCCATCACACGGGCGAAGTCGCGGTAGGTGTGGCTTTCCTCGGGCTTGAGGGTCTTGCGAATGAGCACCTGAATGACCTCGGAGGGAGCGGTGGGCATCTTGCCGGCGTATACATAGCCGCCGGTGCCGTCGAGGGACAGGTAGTCACCTTCCTTGTACACCTTACCGGCGATGGTCACGGTGCGGTTGTGGTAGTCAATCTCCATCTCACCGGCGCCGCACACGCACACCTTGCCCATCTGGCGGGCTACAAGGGCAGCGTGGCTGGAAAGACCGCCGCGGGCTGTCAGAATACCCTCGGCTGCAATCATGCCGCGCAGGTCTTCGGGGGAGGTCTCCAGGCGTACCAGCAGAACCTTTTCACCGCGCTTGTGAGCCTCCTCGCAACGGGCGGCGTTCAGGCAAATGCGGCCGGATGCAGCGCCGGGGCCGGCGTTCAGACCGCGGGTGATGGGCTGTACCTTGCTCACAGCGTCGCTGTCGAACACCGGAGCGAGCACCTGGTCCACCTGATCGGCGGGAATGCGCTTAACAGCCGTCTGCCAGTCGATGAGGCCCTCCTTCTCCATGTCGCAGGCAATACGGAAGGCAGCGATACCGGTGCGCTTGCCGTTGCGGGTCTGCAGCATGTAAACCTTGCGGTCCTGAATGGTGAACTCGAAGTCCTGCATGTCGCAGAAGTGGTTCTCGAGGGTCTTGCGAATGTCGCAGAGCTCGGCGTAGGCGCTGGGCATGACCTCAGCCAGACGAGCCACGGGGTCGGGGGTACGCACGCCGGCTACCACGTCCTCACCCTGAGCATTCATCAGGAACTCGCCGTAGAACTCGTTCTTACCGCTGGCGGGGTTGCGGGTGAAGGCCACACCGGAGCCGGACTCATCGCTCGTGTTGCCGAACACCATGCACTGCACGTTCACTGCGGTACCCCACTCGCTGGGAATGCCGTATTTCTGGCGGTAGGTGATGGCGCGCTCGTTGTTCCAAGAGCCGAACACGGCACCGATAGCGCCCTTCAGCTGCTCCCACGGGTCGGCAGGGAAGTTGCGACCGCTGCGGGTCAGCACCAGGGTCTTGAAGCGGCGTACCAGCTCGCGGCTGTCGTCGGCAGTCAGTTCGGAGTCGGCAATGTCCTTGCCGTAGCGTTCTTCCTTAATCTTGTGGATGATGCTCTCGAAGGGCTCCAAATCCTCGCCCTCCTGCTTCTGCACGCCCATCACCACGTCACCGTACATCTGCACGAAACGGCGGTAGCAGTCCCAAGCAAAACGGGGATTGTTGGTGGCGGCTGCCATGGCCTCCACGGTCTCATCGTTCAGACCGAGGTTCAGAATGGTGTCCATCATGCCGGGCATGGACTCGCGAGCGCCGGAACGTACGGATACCAGCAGGGGCATGGCGGCCGTGTCGCCGAACTTGCGGCCTACCAGAGCCTCCATCTTGGCAATACCCTCTTGCACCATGGAGTCGAGCTCTGCGGGGTAGGTCAGGCCGTTCTCGTAGTAGTAGGTGCAAACCTCTGTTGTAATGGTGAATCCCGGAGGCACGGGCAGGCCGATGCGGGCCATCTCAGCCAGGTTGGCACCCTTGCCGCCCAGCAGTGCCTTCATGCTGCCATTGCCATCGGCGGTTCCGCCGCCGAAATGATATACGATTTTATCCATATAATTGTGTTGATGTGTGAGCGTTATAAAAATCTATAGGGGTGCTATCTTACTCCCCACAATCGGGCACTGTCAAGCCTGCTTTTCGTCACAACCGGGTAAACGCAATCGGAGTATGTCATTTTATTGAGATTTACAATCTACTATCTACAATTTGGGCATCTCTAAAAACTCGCCAAAGAGCAATTTGCCGAGCAGTATGGCGAACCGAAGGTGAGCGGAATTTAATAAGCCCGCACTTGTGCGGGCGACAGAGACCTAGCCCAGGGTGGAGCCGAAGGCGAAACCCTGGGGTGAGTAAAAAAAGAAAGAGAACCCCGCAGACTTGCGGGGTGACAGAAAAGCGGGTTACAACCGCATGCGTTTTTTTATAATTGGCTCTTGCTCTTACGGTACAACATTAGTGTATACTTGACCAACACTCCTCTGTCCCCCCGCAACTCTGCGGGGTTTATATATATTTTTCGCATTTTCCCAGGGTTTCGCCTGCGGCTTAACCCTGGGCTATTGTTCTGTCGCCCGCAGGAGCGGGCTTATAGTACGGTTCGCCTTCG
>JAZRSQ010000080.1:0-63782 GCA_045651585.1 Akkermansia sp. | reverse complement strand
TTGCTTAGCTCTTTCGGGCTTCACCGTGTCGGTGTGCCGAGAAGTATACACGAATCATCGCCGAACGTCAAGCTCATTTTTCAAAAATTTTGCATTTTTTTGCAACAATTTTTCAAAAACATTGAAAAATCAATGTTTTTATTTTTCACTTTTTTGCCACTTTTTCAAAAATTGCTCAACTTTGCTTAATTTCCCCGTACAAAACCACCCTTTCCCTGGCTTTTTGCATGTTTTCAGAAAAACGGCCAACCATATGCAGCTGCCACACTCCCGAGAACGCCTTTCGCGCACTCGTTTTGCGCGTTTGTGCGCGCATACACTAGATGCTTGTTTTGCCTCGTCGTACTTTTGATGAATTTTTCTATAAAACCTTACACACAAAACAACTAATTCCCAAATCATGTTACACGTATCATCAAATGGGCTTCCCTATTTATCATTGACTCCTAACACAGTCATGATACAATGAGTGGCATCTCTCGCATGTTCCGCATTTCGTTTTGCCTTGAATCCAAACACAGGCATGATACAATAAGGTTATCGGTGAACATCAGGCGGATGCTGTTTTGCCTTGAATCCAAACACAGGCATGATACAATGCCACACTCGGCCATATACGCACGCACATCGTTTTGCCTTGAATCCAAACACAGGCATGATACAATAGCGCATAGATAATCCGCTCGCTGACTAATGTTTTACCTTGAATCCAAACACAGGCATGATACAATGCAGTGTTCGCCCAGGTGCGAAGCAGCTCGTTTTGCCTTGAATCCAAACACAGGCATGATACAATCGACATAACAAGTTGCCCCTTGCATTACAGGTTTTGCCTTGAATCCAAACACAGGCATGACACAATCTATGAAGGTCGAAAAGAGCAAGGCGGACGTTTTGCCTTGAATCCAAACACAGGCATGATACAATCAGCTGCCGACGATCCTACTTTACTTGTTCGTTTTGCCTTGAATCCAAACACAGGCATGATACAATCTGTGCACTCAATTTAATTATATGCGCCGTGTTTTGCCTTGAATCCAAACACAGGCATGATACAATAGCACCAATCATGGGAATGCTGGTACGTCGGTTTTGCCTTGAATCCAAACACAGGCATGATACAATGAGAGACCTCTCCCCAAACCAACCAGTCATGTTTTGCCTTGAATCCAAACACAGGCATGATACAATTAATGAGGGGCAAGATACAACTGAGGTGAGTTTTGCCTTGAATCCAAACACAGGCATGATACAATAAGTATAGCTCTGTCCTCGGTCGAGCGGGTGTTTTGCCTTGAATCCAAACACAGGCATGATACAATTTTGCTCATATCGTCACCTCCTTATTTCAGTTTTGCCTTGAATCCAAACACAGGCATGATACAATTTTGGTAAGTACCGCTCGGTGTACGCAGCGTTTTGCCTTGAATCCAAACACAGGCATGATACAATCAATGGCTGGCGTAAAATGTGCATGACGATGTTTTGCCTTGAATCCAAACACAGGCATGATACAATCCTTTTCTACCTCACACTTGCAAGCCTGATGTTTTGCCTTGAATCCAAACACAGGCATGATACAATTGCCGGGGGCAGGGTTTCAATGAGGAACTCGTTTTGCCTTGAATCCAAACACAGGCATGATACAATTTGTACGAGGTTATGCCGACAAGGGGCTTGGTTTTGCCTTGAATCCAAACACAGGCATGATACAATGGGCTTGCCTTCATTGCTGACGACGCCGTCGTTTTGCCTTGAATCCAAACACAGGCATGATACAATAAGGCAAGCCTTGTATGGTACGTGACTACCGTTTTGCCTTGAATCCAAACACAGGCATGATACAATAAAAGCCGGTGTAACCTCGGGTCTGGGGCAGTTTTGCCTTGAATCCAAACACAGGCATGATACAATGGAAGACGTGTATGAGCACTGCCGCGCTTAGTTTTGCCTTGAATCCAAACACAGGCATGATACAATTGGTGGTGTTGGTCTTGTCTTGGCTTACTGTTTTGCCTTGAATCCAAACACAGGCATGATACAATCGTAACCAGTGTATGCTTCATCAATTGTAGTTTTGCCTTGAATCCAAACACAGGCATGATACAATGGGGTGTGCGCTGGCATGTTGGCGCAGATAGTTTTGCATTGAATCCAAACACAGGCATGATACAATAACTACACTGACGTTCACGCGTGACAGCTAGTTTTGCCTTGAATCCAAACACAGGCATGATACAATTACTGGCAGATAACAAAACATATTCCCTTGTTTTGCCTTGAATCCAAACACAGGCATGATACAATTCCCCAGAAGAATGTGCCGAACTAGCAGCAGTTTTGCCTTGAATCCAAACACAGGCATGATACAATAGTTTGATAATGCCCTTGTCGATGATTGGGGTTTTGCCTTGAATCCAAACACAGGCATGATACAATAGAAGCAGGCCATGGGGTGGCTCGCAGCCGGTTTTGCCTTGAATCCAAACACAGGCATGATACAATTGTGTTGCCGTCCACAAACTGCATGACGGTGTTTTGCCTTGAATCCAAACACAGGCATGATACAATGGTCGGCCCGTTGTACTTCTCGAAATCGACGTTTTGCCTTGAATCCAAACACAGGCATGATACAATGAAATGAGTTTCTTTCGCTTGTAAAATAACGTTTTGCCTTGAATCCAAACACAGGCATGATACAATTACGATGACCTTGTATGGGACGCCGAGGTAGTTTTGCCTTGAATCCAAACACAGGCATGATACAATGCCATCGTAAGCCTTGCCACCCACCTGCACGTTTTGCCTTGAATCCAAACACAGGCATGATACAATACTTCCGGCTGGGATATGGGGTGTGCGTTTGTTTTGCCTTGAATCCAAACACAGGCATGATACAATAATACTCACAGTCGAGCGTCTGCCCATTCCGTTTTGCCTTGAATCCAAACACAGGCATGATACAATGTATCGAGCGTAAACAAGACCCCTTTCCGTGTTTTGCCTTGAATCCAAACACAGGCATGATACAATAAGAACAGTACACGCAAGCTGCCAGAGACAGTTTTGCCTTGAATCCAAACACAGGCATGATACAATAACGTGGCAGAGTTGCATGGTTACCAAGTTGTTTTGCCTTGAATCCAAACACAGGCATGATACAATAGATGGCCACGCCGCTGATATCTGCCCTGGGTTTTGCCTTGAATCCAAACACAGGCATGATACAATTTGCTCAGTGATGCGTTCGGTTTCTTCATGTTTTGCCTTGAATCCAAACACAGGCATGATACAATTCGTTAAGCGCGTTATTGAACGAAGTTCAGTTTTGCCTTGAATCCAAACACAGGCATGATACAATAGGTATCATGCCTGTGTTTCTTTTTCAATACGTTACTGATATATAGAGGTAAACAAAATCACCACAATAACAATTGTTCCGGCATTTTCTCTGGTGGCTGCTCAAGGACAGTATCAGGTCCGTAGAACACAAAGGTTTTCTCCCATTGAATATTTGTAACAAACATACAACGCACCGCCCCTTGCGATGGTAAAAAACTCTTTAAGCGTCTGGCATGAGTTTGCACACGGTCACCGGTTACACAAGCTCTAGCATACACACTAAATTGAATCATTTGATAACCATCCAAGATAAGTGATTTTCTAAAGTTTACATAACTTCTTTTTTCTGCTGGAGTTTTCGTAGGCAAATCAAAAAATACGACTAACCATCCCATTTTGTAATTGAAGTTTTCCATGGTTCATATATACCGATTTTTTGCGCAACAACTGCAGCACGAAATGATCTTATAACCTTTTCAATAAGTAGTTTAAGAGAAATAACCTCACCCATATAAGGAAAAGACATAGACAGCGTAGAAGCAATATATTGCTTGTATTCTTTATTGATAAGTGAATCATTTACCGTTTCAGCAGAACAGTCTAAAGAAGCAATCCACTGAGATATTCTTTCATCGAAAATGGGACGAAATGGTTCCATTAAATCGTACGCTAACGGAGCGGAATGAGCACGAGTGGTATGAAACACACCAATAATTGGGTCAACCCCCAACGCTATCAAGTTCCTAAGTACTGTAGAAAGCAATATTGCATAAGCATAGTTAAAAAATGAATTGTAGTCGCTCATTTTCTTATCGCGCTTAAATGCGCCACCTGTAAACCTTTCAGAGAAAATCGCCCAATAATGTTTAGCGCATTCAGACTCTTTACTTTCCTTTTCAGAATACACGATATTTTCCATATCTTTTAGCCTGTTTACATCATTACTCCATTTTAGAGCAAGCGAAAATTGATTAACGCACTTTGCATCTACAGTTTTCTTCCACAATCTTCTCTTAGACTGAACAGAAAGTCCCGCAAGATTTCTGATGAGCTGAGTATCGGTTGCTCGATCCACAGGCAGCAGAACAGATACTGGACTATACGACTCACAAAAGACCACACCAATTTTTAATTTTGCGGCATGAACAAAAACACTATGATCGATATCGCACTTAAATGAGGTTATAACTATCGAAGCTACATCCTCCAATGGTACCGAGTTAATAGCAGACTCAGTAGCAACGAAGAGTTGCCCGTTTTGCACATACACCTTACACCTAGGTGCATCTATTGATACAATATGATGCGACATTAACTTTTACCTATATAGGATTTTTGCAATAAAATCATACCGCTCTTAAGCAATGAACTTAAACTCACATTAATCCAATTTGCCGGATTTGTTGCACTGGCACGAACCGACGCCTCAGGAAACTGAAGGTCTAAAGCTAGACCTGTTTCATTATCTTTTATGGATGTTATACGCCAAACTCTATTTCTTTTAGCATCCTTATGTTTTGTAATTTCGATATATTGGCCAGCCTTAATAACCCGTACAGGGTTACCTTGATTTTGCGTTTTCAGTTCCTGAAGTTGTTTATAAACAGATGCATGCCTAACAATACAAGGTGCAGGGTCCAAAGCAATACCATAATTCACATCAATCAATAACGCTGCACTTATGGAGGAAAGCTTATCGGACTGTAATCCCATTATCTTGGAAAGAGCAAAAGATTTTGTTTTTTCCTTTTTATCTCTCAATAAAACCCTACCATTTTTAATAACAGGTTTCCCATTTTCTTTGACTATCCCTTTATACTGTTCCGATAATTTTGCGCCGCTCATATCAGCGGGCACATGTTTCACCACTCTATTTTCCAATAAAGCTTCAGCCAAATCGTGTTTTATAGCATTCGGAACATCAGATATCAAGAATCTCTTACCATCAACAATTTTTATTGTTGATAAAGTAGTAGAAATTGACTCTACATCACCCGGATGAAGGTTTCTCTGTAACAGTATACGCCATATTTTTCCATTATCACCACTTGGAATTAAATGCAAAATCAATCCTAAAGTACAAGCATCGACAGCATGGTGCAAGTGAGTAATGCCACGAATTGCATCTTTTTCGAGCAACCTTCCCTCATCATCCAATATAGCAGGTGTACTTTTAGCCAATGTTCCCATGAGTTTCCAAGCTTTGCGCACCTCTGCCGTCACCTGCCCCGGAATAGCCACCATTCTGGCAGCAGGCAACTGTTTCTTTGCTACTTGCGATCCCAATTTCATCAACTGAGAGCTCTGAGTCAACTGCCCCTCAGTAAAGCCCAATTGTTCGCCATCTTTTTTCTCCGGTGCCTTTTCAAGCAACAACAGTTTCTTTCGCTGAGCTTTTCTTTTTCGATCATCCGGGCCACCTTTTGTATCAAGTTTATCGACCAATTTTTTAAAACGAGATTCAGTTGTCACAGAGAGGTTTTCCCTGTTAGCTACGGTTTTCCCCTGGAACTCTCGAATAAATTCAAGAGCCGTGCGTTTACCTTTCATGGCATTCACTTCCGGAAAGGTGAGCACCAAAGCAGACATAGCGTTTGTGTTCCTGTTAGCAAAAGGAACAATATGTTCTCTATCCATTTTAGGCAAATCGATTGCACTATACTTCATTTCAGTATATGGACACGTCCAATCCATGTCCATGGCAATTCTGCATTTTCTAATTAAACCACCAGACAGAGGCAAAGATGGAGCATTTTTCATCAGGTAAGCCTTGGCAGCCTTGAAATTTGCCAATTTTTCTTTCAGCTTCTTATCTATCTCTTTGGCAGTCAGACCGGAAAACTCCTTTAATTCTCTGTTCACCTCGATACAACAGTGGGTAACTCTTCGAGCGTCACCGGCAGCATAATGATTTATCATGTCCCGCAGCAAACGGGAAAAAATCAACATTCTATGTCGGACAAGATGATTATTGGTTTGCTGTTCTATCGTTCGACCAGCTTGGATAATACTAACCTCTGAATCCGGGTCGGAAAGACAATATAATATACCATCGTGTTCCTTTGACTCCCCATTCAGATGCGTTAACGAATAGGCAGGTTTAGTCGGATCCTCGCCCCTCAGCACCTCATCAGTAACTCGTTTCAGTATAGGTCTGGCATATGGAGCTCTCCCACTTGCTTTTTGCTCGTCTTTCTGAGGTACTAATATCAAAGCCTTATCGGCATCCGGCACCATGTGGAAATAATTTTTCAGATTATTATCCGCTTTTCCCGTCAAGTCGCTTACTGTTTTAGTGAAATCACCCTTAGTAAAACGGCCTTTTTCTTTTGCAATCTGCATCAGTGTCTTTCGTACATCCGCAGAGATAGGCATGCCATTTACCCTGATATTGGCCAAAATTCGGGCAAAACGATATTCATAAAACTCCACACAATCCGCCTTGGGTACTTTTGCAAACTTATCAGCCTTCTTTTTGGCTTCTTTTTCTGAATCGCCCTCTTTTAAAGCGTCTCGATAGACTTGCGCCCAAGTTATCGGACATCTGGCAATAATGCGATTATCAAAACGGGGAAGCAGCTGCCCAAAAAGTATCGACCCACTATAACGCTTAGGCAACATGATACCACATACAAGCAATTGTTCTTTCTGATAATCCGCACTATTTAGTATGAGGTTCGCAACAGACTCTGAAATATCGGCATGATTTCTGAGCAACTCTTCAACCTCTTCCTCTACAACTTTGCGAGGAAACGCTAAATTGAGATTGCGATATTTGGGACTGTCTACCCGGAAGCTCGCTTTATCGGCCTCATTATCCAGTTCCAACAGAGCGGTTACAGTTTCAGCCATGGTAGATGTTCCAAATTTCTTCATCGTGGCCTTTGCAGCTTCTTCGCGAGCGGTATCATCTGGAGATTTATCTGCAGAACTCCACCCAGCATTTCCATCATACCCCCTATTATGAGCATACCATCTCAGGACATGCCATATTTCTACCCCTTTTAATACACTCTTTCCCTGCAATGCACGAGAAGCTAAAAAGAACGAAGCCGGATGCCCACCCCCCATCCGTTCCTCATGAGTAATAACACCACAATGTTCCAATATCGCGCCGATTCTATCAATCCTCTTTCGGCGAGAGCGTATCGTTCGCCTCATTCTTCTATATTCCCTGCGTTTCGATGCAAGACAGGAATCAGCTTCGAATAGCACCACACCAGTCCCCTTTATGGTTGGCTGCGTAAAATCAGAGTATTCCATGACACTCCACCCTATAGAAGCATATCCGATATCGAAAGAGAAAGTAAAATTATTCATGATAGTATTGACTTTTTCTATAATCTACTATATAATTCCTGCGGATTCAAGACAAAATTTGAGATGCAAACCGTTTCCCTGCTTTTAGCACATCGGTCTCAAAAGCATTTATCCAAGCCCTCCGCAAGGAGGGCTCTTTTCTTTCCCCGCTACGGCGGGGGTAATTTTTTATAGAGAACTCAACAAAATACGTTCACGTCATTGAAATAGCTTGACGTGGTAGGTGAAATGGGGTAGTCTGGATGTGACATGACACCGACCAATCAACATTCCCACACGATATCCGTTCTTGTAGAAAACAAGTTTGGCGTGCTTTCGCGCGTGGCCGGTCTGTTCTCGGGCCGAGGCTACAACATTCATTCACTCAACGTGGCACCGTGCGAGGATCCTAATTTCTCGCGCATGACGATTGATGTGAACGAGGGCAGCGAGAAGCTGGACCAGGTGATTAAGCAGCTGAGCAAGCTGGTGAACGTGGTGGAGGTAATCGACTACCGCGATGAGCCGACAGTAACCCGCGAGGCGGTGCTCATGCGCGTGCGTTTCGGTGAGAAGAAGCAGGAAATCCTGGAGCTGTGCAATATCTTCGGTGCCCGAATTCTGGACGCTACCCGCGAGCTGCTGACCATTGAGATTTACGGTGGTCCGTTCCGTATCGAGCGTTTCCTGAACCTGATGCAGGATTACGATGTAACGATGCTGACTCGCTCCGGCAAGATTGCCGTGGTGAAACCCAGATAATTTGGAAGGACGAAGGACGAATTCCGAAGGACGAAGTTTAGAATTTGGCGGGCGTTGCCCGCGAGTTTGGAGCCGTTGTCTTTGCAGACAACGGCTTTTTTGTGGCCCCGGTGGGGGCGGAACTTTTACTTGGTAGATTGTCAATTGTAGATTGTAGATTCTTTTTTTACCAAAAAATCTGATATTCTGCGTGACGGGCGGGGGAGAATGTGCTATAATTTCCGCGCACACGGTACATTATAAGATGATAACATCAGACTTTCTCGTGATAGGCAGCGGCGTGGCAGGGTTGAGTTTTGCTCTGCGCGCAGCCGAACATGGCAAGGTAATAGTGCTTTGCAAGAGTGACCCATTGGTGAGCAGCTCTGCGAAGGCACAGGGGGGTATTGCGGCTGTCATAGATAAGAACGATACGTTCGAGGAGCACGTGGCCGATACGCTGGATGCCGGCGCCGGTCTGTGCGATGAGGATGCAGTGCGCACGATTGTGACGGAGGCCCCTGCCGCTATCGAGGAGTTGCTGAACTGGGGTGTGGATTTCGATCAGGAGGAGAACGGTGAGTTCGACCTGGGTCGCGAGGGTGGCCACGGCAAGCGCCGTATTCTGCATGCCAAGGATACCACAGGCTTGGAAATCAGCACGAAGTTGCTGGAGCGTGTGAAGAACCACCCGAACATCGAGCTGCTCGACCACCGCATTGCTATCGATTTGATTACGACGGCCAAGCTGGGCTGTGTGACCGAGGATCGTGTGCTGGGTGCTTATGTGCTGAACCCGGCGACGGGCGAGGTGGATATTTTCCGCTGCGATCGCATTATGCTGGCAACCGGTGGCACGGGGCGTGTGTATATGTACACCACGAACCCGAGCACGGCAACAGGCGACGGTGTGGCCATGGCTTGGCGCGCAGGTGCCAATATTTCCAACATGGAGTTTGTGCAGTTCCACCCCACGACTTTCTACAACCCGAAGGCCAGCGACCGCGAGGGGCTGACTTTCCTGATTTCGGAGGCAGTTCGCGGTGAGGGCGGTATACTGAAGGGGCCGGATGGCTGCGAGTTCATGCAGAAGTATGATCCCCGCAAGAGCCTGGCCCCGCGTGATATTGTGGCCCGCGCTATCAACAGTGAGATTCTGCGCACGGGTCACCCCTGCATGTACCTCGATATGACCCACAAGCCCAAGGGGTTCATGAAGGAGCGTTTCCCCTACATTTACGAAACCTGCAAGAGCTACGGGGTGGATGCCGAGGTGGATATGATACCGGTGGTGCCCTCCGCTCACTACCAGTGCGGTGGTATTCAGACCAATACGAACGGCCAGACGAGCCTGCGCGGTCTGTTCGCCGCCGGCGAGAGTGGCTGCACGGGTCTGCACGGCGCCAATCGACTGGCCAGCAATTCCCTGCTGGAGTGCGTGGTGATTTCCAAGCGCGCGCTGGAGACGATGCTGACCCGCCTGCCGTTGGCTCATAAGATGGAGGAGTACCCCATACCCGAGTGGGTACACGGCGAGAAGGCCGAGCGAGATGACCTGGCTATTCTGTACCACTGCTGGGATGAGGTGCGCCGCACGATGACGGACTATGTGAGCATAGTGCGCACGAACCACCGCCTGCAGCGTGCTGCAACGCGCCTGCGCAACATCAACCGTGAAATCAATGAGTACTACTGGGGCTACCGCGTGACACCCGAGATTGTGGATTTGCGCAATCTGGCGCTCACGGCATCGCTGATTGTGGACTGTGCGATTCGCCGTCAGGAGAGCCGTGGCCTGCACTTCACGCTCGATGCCCCCGATAAGTTGCCGACCGCCCGCCCGAGTGTGCTGCGCAACTGGTAAGCGGGATTTACAAGTTACGAATGACGAAGAGTTAAGGAATGCGGTTTTTCGGTATTATACTCAGTTGTATGTTAGGGCTGCACGTGCTGCCGGCCTATGCTGCCACGCCGCAGCAGGTGGAGCGAGCCGCAGCGACTCGTCGCCCCAAGCTGGTGAAGCGCGAGAGCTCCGAGGCACTCAAGAAGCTGAAAGCAGAGCGAGCGAAAGCCGCCTCCATCAAGGCCGGCCCGCTCAAGCCGAGCATCGACCAGAGCCATCGCAGCAATTTCCCGGACCCGAAACTGCGCCCCACCGGCAACCGCAAGGGAGCCTACCCCTGGCACTACGATATCACCGCGACGTATTTCTACATCGGCGAGCGCCCGACCAAGAATAACCCCACGCCGAATACAGCCAGCAGCTGGGACAGTGCATGGGATGACAATTACGGCGGTTTCGATGACCCGAACCCGGCTCACCGCTGCCCGCGCACCTACGCTCCGCTGGCATTCACGCCACAGCTCAACCCCTTCTATGTGGCCCTGCCGTACAACGATATTCACAAGGGAGGCCCCAAGCCCGAGGCCGCTAAGGTTATCCCTTGGTACCGCCGGGACAAGGATGGCAAGTACGAGTCCGTATGCCGTGGCACGTGGGTGCAGATTTACTACAACGGGCGCTATTGCTTTGCCCAGTGGGAGGACTGTGGCCCCTTTGTGACGGATGACTGGCAGTATGTGTTCGGCACGGCACGCCCGAAGAACACCTCCAACAAGTGCGCGGGTATCGATATTTCCCCGGCGGTGCGCGACTACTTGGGCATAAAAGGCGGTACGGCCACGGTGCACTGGCGCTTTGTGGATTTCTCCCTCGTGCCCGGTGGGCCTTGGGCACGTTTCGGCAAGGACAACCCCTTTGTCAACCCGGCGCTCAAACACGCTGTGCGCAAGTACGAGCAGAGAGTTAAGCGCTCCAAGGTATCCCGCGCGGCTCGCTGAGCCCCCATCACCATTTCAACCTTCAACACACAATTCACCGGATGTTCCGCAATCTGATTTTCGACTGGTCGGGCACGCTGTGCGATGATATGGCGCTCACGATTGAGGCCACGAACTATGTACTGGCCCAGTACGGCCGCGCCCCGCTGGACCGCACGGCATTCCGCGCGGAGTTCCAGCTGCCCTACCCCGATTATTATGCGGTTAAGATTCCCGAGGCGCGCTTGGAGGATTTGGAGAACTACTACCGAAAGGCCTTTGCGGCCTCGACCGTGGGGGTAACCATCATACCGCATGCCAAGGAGTTCGTGCAGTGGTGCCGTGCTGTCGGCATACGCTGTTTCATCCTTACCAGCATGGATCCGAAGGCCTTCGAGGAACAGGCCCATGAGCTGGGCATGTATGATTACTTCGAGCACATTCACTCCGGTATTCATAACAAGGAGCACTACATCGGTACGCTCATGAAGCAGCACGGGCTCGTGCCGGCAGAGACCGCTTTCATCGGCGACATGCAGCACGATATCAATGCCGCCCACTGCGCCGGTATAACGGGTATCGGTACCCTGACAGGGTACAATAACCCTATGCAGTTGGCCGTGGCAGAGCCCGAGCTGACCGTGCCACACTTGGGCGCCCTGCAGGCCCTGCTGAGCAAAGCCCCCGCCCCGGCTCAGGACAGCATACACCTCAACGGCTTGGAGCTACTCTGCCACATCGGCGTGCCGGAGGAAGAGCGCGCCACCGCCCAGCGCCTGACGGCCGATATCACTTTAGTGCCCCCCTGCTCCTTTGCCGATATGGGGGAGGACATTGAGCGCACCATCAATTACGATACCCTGTCCCGCCGCCTGGCCGAGGTGGCAGCGGCAGAGCCGACGGTGCTGATTGAAACCCTGGCCGGCAAGCTGGCTGACTGCTGTGTGCAGGAGTTCGGCGCGCTGCGTGCTGAGGTGGTGCTGCACAAGTACATACTGCCCCAACTGCGCTCCACGGCGGTGAAGACCGTTAGGATTTTGAATTTTTGATTTTTGATTTTGAATATTTTGCAGCTTGGCGGCTGACGCCGCGGGCTGCGGGGCTTTTGCAACGGTTTCTGACCACGCCTTGGGGGCGTGGAGCGAAGGGGGAGTTGCGATTTTGAATTTTGGATTTTTAATTTTGAATATTTTGCAGCTTGGCGGCTATGCCGCGGGCTGCGGGGCTTTCGCAACGGTTGCTGACCACGCCTTGAGGGCGTGGAGCGAAGGGGGAGTTGCGATTTTGAAGTTTGGATTTTTCCGGCTTCGAGTCAGCCCTTTCGGGCTGCTTTCTACGCCGAGACAGGGAAAGTCTTTGAGTTTCCTGCGGGATTGATTAACTTGCCTGCCACGGCGTAGCTTTAGCGAAGGCGGGTCCTTGCCTTCTGAATCGGCGCTTTAGCCTTTGGCGGTTGTGAACTCGATGGTGCAGCAGAGGGTGCCCTGTACGCGGAGTTGAACCCAAGCTGCAGTGGGGCTGAGGATGAGGGAGGGCTCGATGATGGCGCCGGGAGCCACGGGGCGCTTGTACTCCACGCGCAGTCCGGTGGGTTCGAAGTCGGCGGGCAGGAGCTCGAGTGCCATGCGGATGTAATGGGCGTTGTTCACGTGGCGGTTGTAGTCGATGTCATTGCGCAGCACCTGAATGGCGGGCATGCTCTGCTCGGGCAGGTCGGCCGGCGGTGTGACTTTGCGCTCGCCGTAGGTCATGTGCAACGGCGGTTCTATGCTCATGCGGTCGGTCACGCTCTGCGGCAGGCGCAGCAGGCGACCGGTTTCGGCGCTCACAAATGCCCCGATGGCCCAGGAAAGATAGCAGGGGTGCCCCTTTGAATCATAAATGGCAGTATTGCGATAACCGAAGGGTCCCTGTGCTCCATACACGGATGTGGAGCAGGTCAGCAACTCGCCCAGTTCGGGCACGCGCAGAACCTCCACTTGGCGGAAGTTCAGCAGCTGGGCTGCGCGGTTCTCAATCAGGTAGTTCAGGAATGCCGGCTCACTGTTTTTCCACATTTCCGAGCAATCCTGCATGAGCTGCAGTGCGGCGAAAAGTTTCATGCGTCCCTCGGCATCCGTTCGGCTGGGTGTCACAATCTGAGAAATACTGAACATAGCGCGAGCATTTTACCCTCCCCCGGTACGGCTGTCAAGAGCAACAAATGGCACCTCTAACAGACCAAGTGCTGCAATTCCCGCTATTTTTTGCTTGAATCCCTGAGCGAAAAAGACTAATCTGGAGATTGTCAACAAACCATCAACACGATTATGATAGATTTCAATAACGGCAGCCTTTTTAAACTTTCCCCTGTTGATCCCCAGAGCCAGTTGGAAAAAGTAGGTCCCCTGCTGGTTGAGGGCGAGTATCTTATCGCCGCCTTCAAGGCTATTCGCGATTCAGTGGTCTTCACCAACAAGCGTGTGATTGCCGTCAATGTGCAGGGTATCACCGGCCGCAAGGTCGACTTCACCTCCCTGCCCTACAGCAAGGTTCAAGCCTACTCGGTGGAAACCGCCGGCACCTTTGATCTGGATTGCGAGCTCGACCTCTTCTTCAGTGGCGGTATCGGTCAGGTACGCTTTGAGTTTAAGGGCAGTTGCGATGTTATTGCCCTGAGCAAACTGATAGCAAGTTACCTGCTGTAAAGTGGGCTGAAAATCAAGATTTTGCACGAATATGGAAAAAAACGCAAAGAAAGCTTGACCCGACTCTAACTTTAAGTTAAACTAGGCTCGAACAAATATGCGTTATCCCATACTGACAGCAGAAGAGGCCGCCGCTCTGATAGAGAACGGCGAGTGCATAGGCCTGAGCGGTTTCACCGAAGCCGGGGCTGTGAAGGTGGTACCCAAAGCGATAGCCGAGCGTGCCAAAGCGGAGCATGCAGCCGGGCGTCCGTTCACGCTGAAGGTGATGTGCGGTGCATCGAACAGCCCGGCTGTGGACGGCGAATTGGCGCAGGCAGAGTGCGTGAGCATGCGCATGCCCTACATGTCCTGCCCGCGCACCCGCGCCCAGATCAACAATGCCGAGGTTCCGTACATCGAGCCGCATATCTCGCTCTTTGCACAGAACATGCGCTATGGCATCATACCGCGCGTGCATACCGCGATTGTGGAAGTGTGCGATGTGACCGATGACGGCAAGCTGGTGTTCACCATGAGTCAAGGGTCGTCTGCGGACTTCTGCCTGATGGCCGACCGAATCATTGTGGAGCTGAATACCTACCACAAGCCCTGCCTGGCAGATATTCACGACATTTTCATACCCGAAGATCCGCCCAACCGCACCCCGATTCCCCTTGTGGCACCGGAGGAAAAAATCGGTACCCCCTACGTGCAGGTTGACCCGGCCAAGATTGTGGGTGTGGTGATGAACCACCAGAAGGATGGCCTGCCCCATTACCGCCCGAATGACGAAGTGACCGACAAAATCGGCGAGAACGTCATTAAGTTCTTGGAGCGCGAGTACGCCGCCGGTCGCATACCGCCGGAGTTCCTGCCCATACAGAGTGGTGTGGGTAACGTGGCCAATGCCGTACTGAAAGCCCTGGGACGCTCGAAGGTCATACCGCCGGTGAAGATGTACACCGAGGTGATTCAGGAAAGCGCACTGGAGCTGGTGCGCAGCGGGCGCGTGACCTTTGCCAGCGGTTGCTCGCTTTCTGTGAGCGATGAGGCCATGGAGGAGGTGTACGAAAACTTCGATTTCTACCGCGACAAATTGCTGCTGCGCCCGACAGAGATGACCAACAACCCCGCCATTGTGCGCCAATTGGGGCTTATCTGCATGAACACCGCGCTCGAGGCCGATATCTTCGGCAACGTGAACAGCACCCACATTCTGGGCAGCAAAATCATGAACGGTATCGGTGGCAGCGGTGACTTTGCCCGTGCAGCAGCCATCACCATTTTCAGTTGCCCCTCGGTGGCAAAGGGTGGCGCCATTTCAGCCATCGTGCCCATGGTCAGCCATGTGGACCACACCGAGCACGACGTGCAGATTCTCATCACCGAACAGGGTATTGCCGACCTGCGTGGCAAGTCCCCCCGCGAGCGAGCCGAGCTCATCATCGAGAACTGCGCTCACCCCGAGTACCGCCCGCTGCTGCGACAGTATGTGGCGCTTACCCCCACGGGTCACACCCCGCACAGCCTCGAGAAAGCCTACTCCTTCCACCTGGCTTTCAAGAACACAGGCGATATGCGCAACGTAGAGCTGTGACTCCCTGACAGATTTTGAGGGGCTGCGGCCCTTCAGGAAAGAGAAAATAGAAGGAGAGGAAGCCGCGGTCAGCAACGACCGCGGCTTTTCCGTTGCAGGCTTGACTCCGCACCGTGTGCGTGTTATGATGTACCCATGAGCAGCGAAGGCATCACGTTTTTTAATCGTTATACAGGCCAAATGGAGCAAGAAAAGGTGCTGGGTGAAAAATCCCTGCGCTGGGTGTACGGCACAACCTTGGGGCAAGTCAGCCTGCATGTGCTGGTCAAGCGAGCCTTCTTCTCCCGCCTGTTGGGAGCCATGAAAAACTCCCCCCGCTCTGCTGCCGGCCTTCCTGATTTCGTGAAGGAGTACAACATTAATATGGAAGAAGCCGCACTGCCGCTGGAGGAGTACAAGTGCTTCAATGACTTCTTTTACCGCAAATTGAAACCGGGTGCACGCCCCTTGTGTGGAGAGGGCTGTGTGGCCCTGCCCGCCGACGGTCGCCACAGTGGCTGGCAGAACGCCGCCGAAATGACCGGAGCCTTCGTGAAGGGGCAGAAGTTCGACCTGCCGGCCCTGCTGGGCAACCCCGAACTGGCAGAGAAATATGCTCAGGGTACTGTGGTGCTCAGCCGCCTGTGCCCGGTGGACTACCACCGATTCCACTTTGTTGCCGAGGGTACGCCCGAGGCCCCGGTTCGCATACCCGGTCCGCTGGCCAGCGTGAGCCCCTACTGCCTGCGCCGCAAGCTTGCATGGCTGTGGACCAACAAGCGCGAGCTCACCGTGCTGCACACCCCGCACATGGGGGATGTGCTGCACCTGGCCGTGGGCGCTACCGGCGTGGGTGCCATCTTCCAGACCTACGAGGCCGGCAAGCCCGTGCAGAAGGGTGACGAACAGGGCTACTTTGCCTTCGGTGGCTCCACCATCATGACCTTCTTCGAACCCGGCCGCGTGAAGCTGGCAGACGATATCCTGCAGAACACAGCCAACTGTGTGGAAACCTTTGCCCGACAGGGCGACGTGCTGGGTAGCATTGTCAGCTGACTTGCCTCACGATATTAAGCTCGCTACGCGAGGCGTGAAGAACAGCTCTGTCGAGCTGTTATGAAGAACTGGCTACGCCCGTTGTGAAAAATCGCCTCCGGCGATTGTGAAGAACGCACCGCTTTGCGGTGCGTTGATTTTGTGATTGACTAAAAGTCGATTATAGAGTATATTCCCCCGCGTTATGTTACAGGCAGGTATTGTAGGACTTCCGAATGTCGGCAAATCGACCCTTTTCAACGCAGTAACGCGCTCTCGCAAGGCAGAGGCCGCTAACTACCCCTTCTGCACCATTGACCCGAATGTGGGCGTGGTGGAGGTGCCTGATGAGCGCCTGAATGTGCTTGCTGAAATGAGCAAGACGGAGAAGATTGTGCCGGCCGCCATTGAGTTTGTGGACATTGCAGGTCTGGTAAAAGGCGCTGCAGAGGGTGCCGGTCTGGGTAACAAGTTCCTTTCCAATATCCGCGAGACCGATGCCATTGTGCAGGTAGTTCGCTGCTTTGAAAACGACGATATCATTCACGAGCTGGGCAATGTTGACCCTGTGCGTGACATCGAAATCATCAACTCCGAGCTGATTCTGGCCGACTTGGCCGCTATGGAAAAGCGCAAGGAAAGCCGCATTAAAAAGGCCCGTGGTGGCGACAAAGAGGCCAAGGCCGAGGTCGAGCTTATCGAAAAGCTGCTGCCGCACTTGGATGCCGGCAAGCCCGCTATCACCTTGGAGCTGAGCGACGAGGAGCGCAAGCTCATGAAGGAGTTCTTCCTGCTCTCGAACAAGAAGAGCATTTTCGCCTGCAACGTAAGCGAGGATGAGCTGGCAGAGGCTGTTAAGAACCCCGATGCCCACCCCTACGTTTCCGCCGTTCGTCGCTATGTAGCCGAGCACCACAATGCCGAGGCCATCGTGATTTCCGCCCGTATCGAGGAGGAGCTCTCCGAGCTGCCCAAGGACGAGGCCGTCATGTTCCTCAACGACTTGGGTGTGGAGGACTCCGGCGTGAGCGACCTCATTCGTGCCGTGTACCACCTGCTCGGTCTGCGCACTTACCTGACCACCGGTGTGAAGGAGACCCGCGCATGGACCATTCATGCCGGCGACAAGGCTCCGGCTGCCGCAGGTGTTATCCACACCGACTTCGAGCGTGGTTTCATTGCCGCTCAGGTGGTTGCCTACGAGGACTTGGTAGCCTGTGGTTCCATGGCCAAGGCCAAGGAGCAGGCCAAGCTCCGCATTGAAGGCAAGGATTACGTGATGCAGGACGGCGACGTAGTAGAGTTCCGCTTCAACGTATCCAAGTAAGCCAACACCGCAACAGCAAGATTTCACCGGCAGTGCCCCATGTGGCGCTGCCGGTTCTTTTCTGCTTGCATGCAGGGGGCAGATATGATAGGATGAAAGTCATGAAACTGTTTATGATAGCAGGTGAGAAGAGTGGCGACAAACAGGGTGCGCTGCTCATACAGGAATTGCTGCGCCGCCGCCCCGATATCGAGATTGTGGGCTTGGGTGGCAGCCGCATGCACGCCCTTGCCCCCGGCGTGGAGGACTGGGCCGAGCAAGCCGCCGTTATCGGCATTGTGGAAGTGCTTAAACATGCGCGATTCTTCGTGAAGCGACTCAACGACATGGCCGCCCGCATAGCGGCTGAGCAGCCGGAAGGGCTCATACTCATCGACTATCCCGGCTTTAACCAGCGCCTGGCAGAGCGTGTGCACAAGACCTGCCCCAACACCAAGATTGCTTGGTTCATTGCCCCTATGGTGTGGGCTTGGCACAAGAGCCGCGTGCCCAAGTTGGCAGCCATGCTCGACCTGATGATGTGCACCTTCCCCTTCGAAAAACCGCTGTTCGAGGCCGCCGGTCTGCGCACTGAGTTTGTGGGGCACCCGTTGGTGGACGACATTCTGGCACAGCGCCAAACCGATGTGAGGGAGAAAGGGCTCATCGGCCTGTTCCCCGGTAGCCGTATGCGCGAGATTGAGCGCCACTTCCCGGTATTCCTCGACTTGGTGAAGAAGGCCGAAACCACTCACCCCGAGTGGAGATTCGAAACCTCGGCCAGCTCTGAGAAACTGGCAACCGTCATGCGCCGCATGGCCGAGAAGGCCGGCGTGCCTGCCGAGCGCATCAATATCTGCCCCGGCAGCTATCATGGTTTGATGGATCGAGCTGAGGCCGCGCTGGTGACATCCGGCACCGCTACGCTCGAGGCCGCTCTGCACGAACTCCCCTTCGCCCTCGTATACAAGGTAGCGTGGGGCACCTATCTGATAGGCCGCATGATATTGACCATCAAATATATCGGTATGGTCAACATTCTGATAGACAAGCCCGTGACCAAGGAACTCATACAGCAGGACTTCAATGTGGACAGCTGTATAGCTGAGCTGGAGAAACTCACCACCCCCGATACACGGGCAGAGGTGCTTGCCGGCATGAAAGAATCCATGGATCGCTTGGGCCACGGCGGTGCTGCAGCCAAGGCCGCCGACGCCGTGCTGTCGCTCTTTTAACAGAGTTTCAATAAATAACAAAAATCCCCGCGAGAGCTAACATCTCATCGCGGGGATTTCTGTTATATGTCAATTCCTAATAGGTATGAAGTTAGGTTGATAATAGGGGTTATATCTGGCATGCTATGCGCAACGCGGGAGCCCAACTACCTTCCGCAGATACACAAACCACAAACTCACTAATCAACCATGACACAACGCAACATCACTCGGTATACGTACGAAACGACCTCCTTTCAGGGTTGGCGCCTGAGTATCTGCCGCAAATGGAACCAGTTCACCAAGTACTTCTCCGACCGCCAGTACGGCAGCGAAGAGGCCGCCTTTCAGGCCGCTATTGAAATGCGCGACCGAATATTCGACGCCCTGAAACAGACCCCCGATGACCCTCGTGGCGTATTCGAACGCTTCAAGAACGGACTGGAGGAAGCCCCCGCCGTAGCCGAAGCCACTGCCGACAAATAACCCCACAGGAACCCATGCTCATGCGCCCCGCTGTCGATATGCCATCGGCAGCGGGGCAATTACATATCGGCTCAGCGCCCATGGAAATCCATCTCCACCGTCAGCGAGAGCAGCCGAAAATCGAGATTGCCATCGATACGCAGAGCAAAGCCCTGCCCCACACCGGGCTCCGGCAACTGCGACACGCGTATTTCACCAGTGTAGGGGTAGGTGCGACTATCACGAGTGGGGTCATACCGCTCCCATTCCTGAGCATGTGTAGCCTTGCACATGAATGCCGGGTCGCTCTCCATCACCCGCAGCCGCACGCGCCCCTCCTGCCGTACCGTGTTGTAAGTGCGGGCATCCTCCAAAGGCATCGTCTGCAGTTCCGAGCTGTATGAAGCCCCATAGAGGTAAGTTTCGCCCGCTACAAAGTCGGGTATGGTAAAGGAGCCATCCGCCGCCACCTCCATTTCGCGGGCATCGGCGGGAGCAGCCACCGGGCACACATAGCCCCGCAAGCCGGCCAGATGAGGGGCAGAAACAAGGGGCGAGTCGGCTACTACCGTGACAGCGCCGTCCAAAAAGAGCTGTTGTTCAACTATCCGCTCAATCGACACCACACCGGAATGTGGGTTCTGCACCACGAGCCACACCTCATCATCCGTGTTCCGGAGCCCGGGCAAAGCAGCCAGTCGGCAGACGGTTCGCCCCTGCAAATTCATACGCTGCCAAGCTGTCACCTGCTGCTCGGCATTGGTTGTCAGAACAGCGAGCGTTCCATCGTTCATGAGCACCCATAATCGGGTAGCACGGCCACGCTGCACCACATAGCATTGAACCCCGGAGGAAAAGAGGTGCTCAGCCAGCAGGCTCATATCGGTCGAAGTGTAGCCGTCGGCCGTCAGTTTATACGAAATTTCGCGCATGCACCTACCGCCCCTCTGCACATAGAAAACCGTATTTTCCACCCCATAGGCAGCCATCACCTCGCTACCGACAGAGGATTGGCGCACAAACGCAGCATTGGACGGCGAGAGCGCAGCACCATCCGCCGTGCCGAGAGTCCACTCGCTATCCGTCGTCCCCACCAGCAGTTCTCGGGCCGGGCAGAGCCAGCAAATGCGGTTCTGATTGGCAGTCGATAGGGTAAGATGCAGCGCGTCATCATCCGCAGAGCTGACTGCAAAGCTATTGAAATCATTCACACTACTGGCAAGCAGAGTTGTCGGTAACCCGGCTATACCACCGAACCACAAGCGACCTTGGTGCAAAGCACTGAATGTCGGGTAGCCATTGCGCGGACCGAATGCCCCGAAACTCCACATGCGCGTACAGAATGAACGGCAGGTGTCAGTGTAAATCGATATCAGGCGCCCTCTCGCTTGCGCGGAGGAGATATACTCGCAGATGTGGAACTTGTACTCACGCCGAGCACCCAAAATATTGAAGTAGACATGAGCCCCGGCAGAGGATGCAGAACCCGCCGAGCGGCATACTAACATCATACGGCAGGGCAACTCCTCCGAACCGCTGATGATGTAATTCTTTCTCTCGGAAAAGTTGTTCTGCTCAAAGGTGCGGATACAGGTCCACTGCCAGCACCTGAAGTCAAGGTTGACGGAATAGTCATCGTAACTGCGCCAAAGTTCCCACACGGCATCCCATTCTCCGCTGGTGCGGATTTCCCAATCACCGCTGACCTCATAGGGAGCCCCATTCTCCAAGCGCATGGCCCCCGGGAAAAAGAACTGAGGATAAGCTGCGGCGGATTCATTGCCGTTGTAGTTCTCTTTTCTGTACGGCCTGATAACCGTATAGAAATTGTACATTTTGGAACTGCTGTCGTACTCTGAATAGACTGTACCGGTGTAGGCATCGGTACTGCTGAGGTCAGGTCGTTGGCTGCTTTTAATATCAAAAGCCTTATTAAGGAACAGCGTGCGCGAGGCAACCTCGGCATCGGCTATCACCAGCTCCTTGTTCAACATGTCGGGCAGAAATCCCAATCCGCCGCCCTCGATAGTGAGCAAGGCATGGGTTCCGCCTTCCTCCATCTGCACTTTCAGGTTGCCACCCTGCATGAGGTAGGTTTCCCTCGGGTAAGGAGAGGGCTCCATCGTGCGGCAAGTCCAAGCATTGTCCGCATAACGGCTCAGAACGAGCGGGGCGCGGTACTTAGAGGTGACGTAAACGACATCGTTGACCTGCGTGCAATGCAAGGCCAGCACCTCCTCGGCCGAACTCCACGGAGCGGACATTGTGTAAACGGAGCCATCGTCATTGAGCACAGGTTCCCCCTGCTTCATCACACGCATACCTCCGGGAAAAAGCTCGAGCATGAGGGCATCGGTCTCGGAAAAGCAGAAGGGCTGCAGTCGTACAGCAGCACCATTCTGCACCGCCGCTGTTGCTACGAACTCCGTACCGAAACGCCGACGAAGCCCACCATACGGCATAACCAGAAAGTTCTGCAGCATAGCAGCCCCTCGCATATACGCCTGAAGATCAAATCGAGTGGCAAGCCAAGGACTGAGCTCGCCTGCGGTAAAGCCGAGAACAAACGGATAATCTTGCATAGAGCCGACTTGTAACACAAGTCGAGCCGAAAACACAGGTAAATCCCGCATAGCCGTGATGTCACACCTCGACACACAAACACGCATCGGGCTTGCTTTTTCGGGCATTTATGATATACTCAACCCAACAGAAATCACACAACCATGGCAGAACGCATACCTGTACGCAATCCCAACGAAATCAGCAAGCTCCGCAAAGCAGGCGAAGTTTCGGCCCGCATTCTGATGGATCTTATGCCCATCATTCGCCCGGGTATCACCACCAAAGAAATAGACGATTATGCTGCAGAACTCTTCAAACGCGAGAAGTGTGGCAATGCTTTCCTGGGCTACTACGGTTACCCCGGTCAGCTCTGCATATCGGTGAATGAGGAAATTGTGCACGGTATCGGCGGCTCCCGTGTGATTCAGGATGGCGATATCGTATCCCTCGATGCCGGTGCCATTGTGGACGGCTGGTACGGGGACAACGCCATGACGGTACCCGTGGGCAATGTGAGCGAGGAAGCCCGTCGCCTGCTCGCCGTGACCGAGGAGGCGCTTTTCCGCGCCGTTGCGGCAGCCAAACAGGGTAACTCCCTGATTGAAGTCTGCGGTGCCGTGGAAGACTTTGTTAAACCGTTCGGCTTCGGTATCGTGCGTGACTATGTGGGACACGGCGTGGGGCGAAAACTGCACGAAGAACCGCAGATTCCCAATTACCGCCCCAAGTACCCCCTGCCCCGACTGAAGCGCGGTATGATTCTGGCAATTGAGCCGATGATTACTCTGGGCTCGTTCCGTGTAAAGGTACTGGAAGATGACTGGACAGCCGTGACGGCAGACGGCTCCTGGGCAGCCCACTTTGAGCACATGGTTGCAGTGGGCCCCTACGGTGGCGAGATTCTTACCGAGCGTCCGCGCATTGCCCTGCCCGAGCAGCTCAACATCACTCTGTGATGTGACGAATGTAAAAAAACACCCGGACTTAACGATAAGTCCGGGTGTTCTTTTTTTAAATAATCTGTCAACTTCTGCGCTTACGACTACGAGAAAACGATGACTTTCTCTTGGTGGTGCGACGCAGTTTCCTTTTCAGGGATTTTTTCTGAGCCACAGCCTTGCGGGATGAGTGCAGAGAAGAACGTTTTTTGTACGACTTGCTGCTACCGGCCGTCTTTTTTCCGGCCGCAGCAGGATTGATTTTGAAGACGGGGAAAGCTTGGTCGTTCTCAGACTTCATGTACATTTCCTGCGAGCAGCGCTCAATCACCACCGGCATGCCACGGTGCACACGGGGGAAAAGGTCGAGCACATCATTACTGCGCATGCGAATGCAACCGTATGAGGCAGGCTGGCCTATCGTACGCTCCTCAGGTGTGCCGTGTATGTAGATACGACGGCTGTGGGAGTTGCTGTTTGAGTTTTCAAGCCCGGTAAGCTGAATAACGCGGGTCACGATGGGATCACGCCCGGGGGCGTCCACACCTACCACTTCACCGGTAGGACGGCAACCTTTGAACACCATCCCCTTGGGCTGACCTTCGCCCACCTTCTGGCTGACAGCATGCACACCCGTTGGGGTACGGCAGCTACCACGTGTAGCGCCGATACCGAACTTGGAAGTGCTGATATCATAGTCTTTGACCTTTTTGCCATCCTGAATAACAGTCAGCTTCTGGTCACGAAGAGTGATGGCTACGCCGTCCTTAATCACCGCACGGGGCGGAGCATCCGGGCCGGCCGTATACTCACTGACACCGGAAGACCTGTGTTTGCAGGCCACCTGTAACGAGGCTACCGCCAATAGAAGAGGCAGGAGTAGTCTGGTCGATTTAATCATTTACTAGCAGTTATATGTTTGTCAGAAAAGTGAATTATCAGGCAAGCTTCTTTGCTGCTGCACGGCGCTGGCGCACACCATCGATAAGGCGACCGAAGGAGCACAGACTCGTGTAGAAGAAACCCAGGAAGGGACTCATCAGGAACACATTGAGAATCAAGCCAAAGTTCCCGGTGCAGACCTTGTAGATATACACGCCCTCGATAGTAGCAAAGAACAGACCGAAAAGCAGTTCGATACTGGGAACCAGCACAGACTTGAGAGCCTTGTAATCCTTGGAGCGCTTCTCGATGGAGAGTTCACCCTCCTTTGACTCGCCGAACTTGGGAGTGCGCACAAACTCACTGGGCTTGCCGAACATGGCCTCAATCACAGCCTTGGCATTATTCACGGCCATACCCACACCCAGTGCCAGCAAAGGAATAATGAGCGGGAACACCATCCACCAGCGGCGGGGACGTACAATCGCTTCGGCCGTCACATAGAACATGCACACCGTCACCGTAGCAAAGAAGAAGAGGGTGAAGGTAAGCAAAATCATGCGCGGGGAATCCCACTGCCAATCGCCGGTCGGAGCAATCAGATCGGTGCAGATGGGCATGACCAACAGGCAGAGCAGAATGAGTGCCAGGTAGGAATAGTTGCAGGTCAGGTGAGTGCTGGCCTCCATCTTGGCCTTCAGGGGAGCATTGGAGCGCCAGATTGTCCAGAACATCTTGCGGCAAACCTGTATACAACCCTTGGTCCAGCGGTGCTGCTGGGCTTTAAAGCCGTCCATATCCTCGGGCAGCTCGGCAGGTGTCACATAATCATTGAGGTATACAAAACGCCAGCCCTTCATCTGCACACGGTAGGAAAGATCCATATCCTCGGTGATAGTATCGTGCTCCCAGCCACCTGCATCGGTAATAGCGCATTTACGCCACACACCGGCGGTACCGTTGAAGGTAAAGAAACGCCCGGAACGATTACGCACTGTCTGTTCGAGAGCAAAGTGACCATCAAGGAAAATGCTCTGCAGACGAGTGAGCATATTCTTATGGCGATTGATGTGCCCCCAGCGAGTCTGAACCAGAGCAATGTTCGGGTCGGTGAAATACGGCATTGTGACCTTCAGAATATCGGGCTCGGGGCGGAAGTCGGCGTCGAGAATAAGCAGGAACTCACCCTTGGCCACAGCATCGGCGGCCTCGAGAGCGCCGGCCTTGAAACCGGTGCGGTCTACACGGTGCAGGCATTTGATATCGAAGCCCTGAGCTTTGTAGAACTCTACCTGTTGTTTGCAAAGTTCCCAAGTGTCATCGGTAGAGTCATCCAGAATCTGAATTTCCAGCTTATCCTTGGGATAATCAATAGCTGTTACCTTGCGGAGCAGGCCCTCAACAACAAACTTCTCGTTGAACATGGGCAGCTGAATCGTCACAAGAGGCCACTCCTCCCACTGGCCTGCGGGTTTGGGAACATCCTTTCGATGAATGAGGTAAAGAATGACCATCATCAGACGATGAAAACCATAGCCGGACATCCCGATGAGCACCAAGAAGTAGGCAATCATCCAGACAAAGTTAAACCAGTATTGTGCCGTTTCAGACATTTCAGGAATAGATAAAGCTATATGTTTATAATGAGAGGTTTGCCGAGGCAACTGTCTTGCCATCCCCGCCAAGTTTTTACGTCAGCGGAGAAGATAGGCTTGACGCGCGAAGATAGTAATGTATATTTGATGCGGAGTCAAGACTAAAACATCGTTATAAGCAACTGAGTTATCCGAACGTCATGAAAACTCGTTTTTACAGACTCATGGTTCCGACCATGTTCCTTTTTTCCCCCATTGTAAGTGCACAGGAAAGCGCTGAACCGATGGAAATTGCATCCGATGCAGCTGAGGACGGCACCCCTGATTTCATGGGTTCAGATGAGCCGGCACGTCGCCCCGGCGAAGTTCCGGCCATGTTCCGAGATGACTCCTTGCTGGATGATAATCGCTCCAACATTGAGCTGGGTATCAACGTATACACTGCGCCGTCCATCACCAAGATTTTTGCCCAGCTCGATAATCTGCCCCCTATTCCCGAGGATTACGTACTGAGAAATCACCCCGAGAAGCTGCCCATGCATGCCGGAGCTCTGGCAATCGAGATGGGTTACCTGCTGGCCGATGGTTTCATTGCCGTGCGCAGCGGGCACATGAATGACATCAAGCCCATTGCCCTCGACCTCACGCGTTATGGCAATGCCCTGGGCGTGGGTGAAAAAATGAACTCTCACTCTGCCGGTCTGCTGGAGCATGCCGAAAAGGGGCAACTGGAGGAGTTCAAACGCATTCTTTCCTCGACACAGAGCGATGTGAACGCCGAATTGACCTCGCTGCGTGACCCCGATTTATCGCACCTGATTGCCCTGGGTGGCTGGATTCGAGCCCTCGAAGCCTCTGCCGCTGCACTCAGCGAACGTTTTGATGCCGAAAAGGCAAAGGCTGTTTTCTATCCGGATGGCCCCGAGTACTTCAGCGAAGTTCTCGATGGCCTCTCTCCGCGCACGGCACGACGCATCAAGGCTGAAAAAATGAGTACCTTGCTGCGCGAAATAGTAGAGCTAATGACCCTGCAGGAGAACGAGTTGCCCGACTTGGCCAAGGTTCAGGCTCTGCTGCAGAAGGCAGGTGAGCTTTCCACACTTGCTGTGGGTGAGGGCTATGAGCACTGAACGGCTCTCATTGCCTGTACTCGATGTTCTCGACATGGGTATAGCTATGGCCGGGGTGCGTATCACGCGTTACCCCGAGCCGCTGTATCATGTTTTCTTCCGTCTTCGTTTGCACAATGCGGCCGATTTCAGCGTACGACTGAAAGGCCGTAAGTGGATTTTGCGCGATACAAGTGGGGAATCACGCATTATAGAGGCAGCCAATGTATTCAATCAGTCACCCATTCTCATACCGGGAGCTGTTTTCTCGTACGGTGGATGTCAGGACTTTTCACGCGCTCCGATCAATATGGAAGTGCGCTTTTTCGGGGAAGACCAATGGGGAACACCTTTCATCACCCCTGCCCTGATTTTCCCACGTCAGTGTTTCAAAGCCCCAAAATTCTGATAGGGCGTTTCCACCAGCGCACATCATTGTCTTCAAGTTGGCGCTCGGTTCGCTCGTGCTCTTTCATCTCGGCTTCGAGACGAGCTCTCTCCGCCTCATAACGTGCTTCAGCTTCCTTTTGAGCTCGTTCGCGGGCTTCCTTTGCAGCCTTCCACTCAGCCTTAATGCGGGCTCGCTCGGCCTTAGCTGCTTCGCGGGCGGCCTTGCGCTCCGCCTTAGCACGAGCTTCGGCTTCTTCCTCAGCGCGTTCGCGAGCTTCCTCCGCTGCGCGCTCCTCGGCCTTGCGGCGGGCACGCTCGGCACGCTCAGCTTCGCGGGCTGCCTTGCGCTCTGCCTTGGCACGGGCTTCTGCTTCTTCCTCGGCACGTTCACGGGCCTCCTCGGCAGCGCGTTCTTCAGCCTTACGACGAGCACGTTCGGCGCGTTCAGCTTCACGGGCTGCCTTGCGCTCAGCCTTGGCACGAGCTTCAGCTTCTTCCTCAGCGCGTTCGCGGGCTTCAGCTTCGCGAGAAAGCGTTTCCGCATAAACAACAGCACGCTTCTCTGCCTCTAATGTAAGAGTATCAAGCTTCTCCTGCAAGATTCTGCGAGCTTCGTCACCCGAGCGATTGAGATCGCCCTCTCGGAGTGCGACTTTACAGGGGAACACATCTTCAACCTCTTGCTGCACATATACAGGACTGCCCAGCTTAACGATATCAAAAATGATGGTTGATACCTCATGAGGCATGCGAATGCAACCATGGGAAAGCTGCCGCCCCGGCAAAACCAAGCCGGTGTGCATGCCGATACCGGAATCCGTCAAGCGCATCCAGTTGGGCATGGAAGCCCCTTCCCACTTGCCACCGGGAGGCACCGTATGTTTGCGAGAATCGGCATCATCAACAAGGATAGAACCATCTGCACCGCGAATTACCCCAAACCTGCCGGAGAAGTGCTCTTTCTTTTTCTCCAAAACCACGAAAGAACCACGGGAGGTAGGCGTTTTTTCTGTACCGGTGGAAACCGGCCAATCCAGCGCGACCCGGCCATCCACATACAGACGACCGCGTTGCTGCTTCAGGCTGATATAAATGGGACACTCAGCTGTGGCTTTGCTGAGCAACTGGCTATCGCGATAAACGACCAACGAAGCCAGATAGTAACGATGGCTCACGAAATACTCGTAAGTTCCCGCCTGATATGATGATACGGATGGCGTATTGGGGATGGCATCAATCTGGGCCTTCAGAGCTGCAATTTGACGTTCATCGTCAGGCATGAGAGATGGCGAAAACACACTGCGGCATGATGGCAACGCCACCAGCAACAGCATACTTAAGCTAAAGCCAACTCTACTCATGCTTCAAAAAAAATAAAAAGTGGTACAATTTCCTCGCGAAACTGTACCACTATCAAAGGGATATGTCAATCCATTTAGTTAGAAAACGGCTCAACCGGCAGCATTTTCCTGCTTTTTATCCTTATTTTTGCGCGCAGCCACCTCATCAGCAGCCTGTTTGCGCAATTTTGCAAGATTATCCTGCGCATCGGTATGAGCCTTCAACACGGCCTGATATTGCTCACTGAACGGCAGCAAATCGCGAACCGGATATAACTTTTCCAACTCGCCCTCGATATGCACGCGGGAACCTGAGGCAGTGATGGCGAAAAGCTCGCCGGCCATGTCGTTAGGGGTACGGATGCAACCATGAGACAAACGACGTCCGGCCTCGACCTTTCCGGTATGCATGCCGAGTCCGTCCCAAGTAAGTCGCTGCCAGTAGGGCATGGGAGAACCCACAAAGCTACCACCCTCAGGAATAGGATCCTTGGTAACATCTGCATTGCGCTTCACGGTCTTACCACCGGCATCCTTTATGTTACCGTAAAGGTTAGAAGCGTAGTCTTTCTTCTTCTCCAGAATGAAATAGGTACCGGTCGGGGTTTCGCGACCATTCACGCCGGTAGAAACAGGCCAGTCAGCAGCAACTTTGCCATCCACATACAGACGGCCACGCTGCTGTGGCAAGCAGATGTGAACAACACTCTTCTTATTGGCCTTCTTCAGCAGTTCCCGGTCACGATAAATCTCCATGGTGGTCGGGTAACCATGGCTGCAGATAAAATGTTCATACGTACCTTCTGCGTAGGGCAGAGGTTCGGGTGCCGGGCAGGCATCAAGCGTTTCCTCAGCTTTATCAATGCGGGCACGGAGCTCAGGAGAAACCTGAGAACAGGCTGTGATACCCAACAGAGTCAGGCTCACGAGCAGGAGCGAAATGGCAGAAAATCGTTTCATCAGTGAAATTATTACTAATTATCGGATAATCGTGTCAGTTGCGACCTTGTAGCCTGTTTTCAGATTTTTGTCAATACTTTTCAACAATTATTTATTAAAAAATATTTCCCCCGGTACCGCTGGGGCAATACCGGGGGAAACAGGAATTAAGATGTTCTCGTGAGAGACAATATCAAGCCACGCATCAGGCTTTGGCAGCATCACCTGCCTTAACAACCTTAGTTGCAAGCTGCACGGGGGCAGTGTTCTTGCTGTTCTTGGCGATTTCCTTCTGGCGCTTGATGTAGGCGCTGCGACGGCGGCGCTTCGTTTCCTTACGGTGCTGTTGACCCATGGTTCTGGTTTATGTTTGTAGGGCAGCTGTCTGCCCGATATTAATGAGATACGCACCTGTAAATAACGCTTTCCGCACGAGTTTGCAAGGCTAAAGTGTGTGTGCCTGCCATAAAATGCAAATTTTATTGCCAAAATCGGGCAAAAATGCTACAATTCGGGGCATGAAGATAGCCATATTGGGCGCAGGAGCGCTGGGATGTTACTACGGAGCACGACTGGCAGAAGCCGGACACGATGTTACGTTCATTCTGCGCTCCGCCTATGAATCGGTCAGGGAAAAGGGGCTGCACGTGAGCAGCGTGTACGGTGACATACACCTGCCTACCCCGCAAATTGCCCGCACCCCCTCAGAGTGTGGCCCGGTCGATTTGGTTATCGTGTGCTGGAAAACCACCGGCAATGACCAATTACCGGCAGCACTTCCCCCATTGCTGCACGATGCCACCCGCGTGTTGACCTTCCAGAATGGCATGGGCAATGCCGAAGCCATCGCGCAGGTTCTTCCCGCTGAGCGGGTCTTCATCGGTTTATGTTTTGTATGTGCTATGATGGACACCCCCGGTGAAATTACCCACCTCGAGGGCGGAGCCATACAGTTCGCCCCGCTGGTACCGACAGCAGAGGGCAAAGCTCAGGCTGCCGAGCTTGCTGCACTTTTTGACGGCACCCCGGTGGAAACCCTGACAGCGCTGCACACCGAGCAGATACTGTGGACCAAGCTTTCCTGGAACATCCCGTTCAACGGGCTCTGCCTGGCACACGGCGGTATCAGCATACGCCAGCTCTTCCTCATGCCGGGTGAGCCCGAGCGCGCCCGCGCCATTATGAATGAAGTCTGCCGTACAGCAGAACTGCGTGGGTTCCCCCTGCCGCAGGAAATCATACACCGCCAAATGGAACAGACCTCGAAAATGGGCGATTTCATCCCCAGCAGCGCGGTGGACTACAATCGCCACCGTCCGGTGGAGTACACAGCCATCTGGGGCACCCCGCTGGAACGCGCTCACGAGGTAGGAGCCGAGGTCCCCGAATGGGAGCGCCTGTGTGCCGACATCCAAGCCCGCTTGGCAGAGCGATACCCGCAAGCCTGATTTCCCCCATGTCGACACTCTGCCACATCAAAAAACTGAGTCGCCTGCCTTTGGCCGTCATCATGCTCATGACCGGAGGGCTGCTTGTTCTGCCACTCAGTCAGCACGTTACAGAGCTTCAACAGCAGCAGGGGCTGCAACTCCCACCACCGCGCATCGCTAAAAAAGATGCCTTCACCCAGCAGCTCGCCTTCTTCACGCTGGGGGGACTACGCTCACTGGCAGCCGAAATCACCTCGCTGGATGCCACCAATGCATGGCTCAAGCGCGACTGGCCCCGAGCAGATGCCCGCTGGCAGACCGTCACCACATTGGCTCCGCGCCGCGTCAACTACTGGGCTGCGGCCTCCCGCGAAATGGCAACCAATGCCGCCGGGGATTTCCTGAGCCGTTCACGAATGGATGAACGGGAACGCAACATGCAGGCTCGCCACTACATTGAGCGTGGGGAAGACTACCTGCTGCGCGGCATAGCGAACAACCCGAAGAGCGCTCTGCTCTACGCCCGGCTGGCCGACTTTTACAGCGACCTGTACCGCCGCCCGCAATTCGGCAAAGCAGCCGCGGCCTACGAAAAGGCTGTTGAGCTGGGGGCTCCCAACATTTACAACCGCCTGAGGTTCTACAATCTCAGCCGTATACGCGGTCGCGAGCAAGAGGCCTACACCCTGGGGCGCAAGCTCTTCGAGGATTCCCGCAACCACGTGCCGGCCCTACGAACCCTGCTTTTTGTATTGCAGCACAAACTCGACCTGCCGGAGAATGAGCGGCTGAGCACCGAGCAGATTTTCGGTACTCACAAGCGAGCCGTTCGAGATTTACGCACCTTCCGTCACAACACCCTGCTCTACCCCACCAACGGCATAGACGAGTTCCTCGACAGCCAAAGCGAGCACTGATGCGGTTGATTTTTTCATGTTGACTTTCTGCGGGCTTGTCAATCGCGCGCGCATGGGGTAGAATGGGTGGCAGACATGTACGACCAATATCTCCACATCTACGAAAAATTACCGCTCGGTTGGGCCGGGCTGTTCATGGGACTGGCTCTCATCGCCCTGCACGGTTACGCCCTGATGAAGCCCACTATCGCCAAGGAGGCTCTGAACAAAGCCGCCGAGAACGACAAAGCCGGACGTTTTCTGCTGACAGTGGATTTCATCTGGATTTTCCTACTCCTGTTTGATGTCAGTTGGAACCCGCTGCGAATCAATCTTTTTGACTTCAATTCCTTCCGTGCTTTTCTCATTATCCTCTGCCCTGTCATTTGGTTTGTACTGTATGGGCAGACGAAAGCACTTATCTTCCCCCGAGCTCTGGGACTGTTCCTGCTGCTGATGGCCATCGTACCGCTGACCGCAGCATTCCTGAAAGAGCCCGTCACGCGCCTGCTCATCCCCATCTGGTGGTACCCGGTGCTTACAGTCGCCATGTTCTGGGTAGGCAAACCTTACCTGTTCCGCGACTGGGCTGCTTGGTACACCGCACGTCCTAACCTTTACCGCTACAGTAACCTGTTCGGTCTGGCCTACGGTGCGCTGGTTCTGCTGTGCTCCTTCTTCTGGTTCTGATTTTTTTCCTGACTGCCATGAACAGTGCCAATAACTGCGATACCCTTTACACAGCCGCCTATGTCGTTACTCAGAACGACGGTCGCGATATCATTGAAAACGGCGCCATTGCCGTAGGTGGTAACCGAATCCTCTGCGTAGGCCATACCGACATCCTCGAGATTCTCTACCCCGATGCCCGTCGTGTAGACCTGGGGAATGCCGCACTCATGCCCGGTCTCATCAATGCCCATACCCACGTACCCATGAGTCTGCTGCGCGGTTACTCCGATGACAAGGCTCTCATGGACTGGCTGACCATGGACATTTTCCCGCAGGAGGCCAAGCTTACCCCCGAGCTGGTAGAACTCGGTGCACGTTTCAGCCTGGCTGAAATGATACGGAGTGGCACCACCGCCTTCTACGACATGTACATGATTGAAGACTCGGTGTTCAAGGCGGCAGATTCCATGGGCATGCGTGCCGTACTGGGCGAAAGCACCACGCAGTACTTCCCCAGTCTTTCCTGCAAGGATAAGGAGGCCTACTTTGACTTGGTTCGCGCTCAGGCAGATTCATGGCGCAACCACCCGCGTATTCGTCAGGCGATTGTTCCCCACGCCCCCTACACCACCAACCCGGAACTCCTGCGCGAGTGCTATGCTCTGGCAGAAGAAAACGGCGCCCTCTTCGGTATGCACTTGGCTGAAACGGAGAACGAAACTCAGACCTGCCTGAAGGAGTTCGGCATGCGCCCCATTCCCTACTGCAACAGCCTCGGGCTTCTGCAGCCGGGCAGCACCTTCTTCCATGTCGTGCATGCAGATGCCGACGATATGGCGCTGTTGATGGAAGGTCGCTGCGCTGTGGTACACAACCCGTCTTCCAACATGAAGCTGGCCAGCGGTGTGGCACCTATCAGCTCTCTGCAGAAACACCACATTCCCGTGGCTCTGGGGACCGATGGACCTGCCAGCAACAACGCTCAGAACATGGTGCGCGAGATGTACGTAGCCAGCCTGCTGCACAAGGTCAGCAACCTCGACCCCACCGCCTGCCCCGCACAGACGGCGCTCGATATGGCCACACGCGGTGGTTCCGCAGCCCTGCATGACCCGCATATCGGCACACTTGAGCCCGGCATGAAGGCCGACTTCATCGCACTTGCTCTCAGCGCCCCCAATATGCAGCCGGTTCACAACATCGTTTCGAACATCGTCTATGCCGCCACCGGTGCAGAAAACAAGCTGACCGTAGTAGATGGCAAGGAACTCTACCGTGACGGCAAGTTCCTGACCTGCGATTTCGAAGCGCTCTCTGCCGAGATTCAGAAAGCACGCGCATGGGTTCGCAGCTGATGGATTGCCCGCTGGCGCAGCTGCCCATAGCCGCCATCGATTTTGAGTCTGCCGGAGTTGCCCCCGGCGAAACGGATTTACCCGTACAAGTCGGCATTGTGCGGGTGAATACGCTCTTCGGTACCGAAGAGTGCTTTGCCTCCTACATCGCCTGCGACCGCCCCGTGCGATGGAGTGCAGCCAAAGTTCACGGCATCACAACCGACATGCTGAAACAGGCTCCGCACTTCAGCGAGCTGTGGAGTGAACTGCGCCGCTTGCTCGGTGACTGCGTGGTCGTAGGCCACAATCCCTCTACCGAGCAGCGCTTTCTGGGAGCTTTCCCCGGACATGGATTCGGCCCTTGGCTCGATACCCTGGCTCTGGCTCGCAAAGCCCTGCCCACCCTGCAGGACCACTCCCTGGGCACCGTGTGCGATGCACTGGGTATCACCCACGAAGTCACCACACTGGTACCGGAAAAAAAGTGGCACGATGCCCTATATGATGCAGCGGGTTCCCTCACCCTGCTGCGAGCTTTGGTACGTGGCCTGAATATGGAACAGGCCACCCTGCGAGGGTTGACCTTTGCGGTATCTCAGGGCTGAACGGTCAGTGAGCCGGGTTTTCGCCCGGTGCCTGTTGCTGTTGGCGAGCCTCTGAAATAATGGCAGGCGAGGTGAGCAACATCCCCACACCGGCCATCACATTGACGCCCACAGTGGCAGGAATATCGACGACGGCACCAACTGCCGCCAGAGGGTAGGCATACAGAGCAGCAGCCGTCGGCTGCAGAGGCTGCACCACTTCAGCAGTCTGCTCCATTTTCTGCTCACGCAGCTTCACCGTGTGACCGGGGCGCGTCACAACCACATCGGAATGAGTCACCGGCTTAGCCCCCGGCGGAGCCATTGCCAGCCAAGGGGCATCCGTGCGCACCAAGTACCGGTTCACCTGTCCATCCAACCAGAAAATCTCCTGCGGCTTCACCTCGCCGAATACAACCTTGCGGGGCGTATCGGTCACAGAGCGATAATTCTCGAAGGGTCCCAGCTCTTTAATTTCCTGCAAAGGTTGAACAAGAGCTCGGTCACAGCGCACAAAGGGACTCTGCAAGCCCTGAACATACAGTTTGCCGTCATCGGCCTTGTACACCGTTGCCTGACCTGCCCTATCTGCCCCCGGTATACGAACCCACTGCCCCTCCATACCAAGGTCAGCCAGCGGTTTGCGTGTGGCAATCTGTATACAGGAACTCATCCCCAGTACACACGCTACCGTCAATAAAAGAAGTTTTTTCATGATATTAATCTGTTTCTGTTATAGATTCTATTTTATCAGCCGATTTCTGTCGGGCTCGCTTCGACGGTCTAAATAACTCGCGGAACTCCACCCATGCAACCGCGACACAGATAAGCGTATTCCCCACAATCGTGCAAGGCACATCAATCCCGACCGCCGTCGCGACTGCCAGCGGATAGGCGTACACAGCGTGCCAGTCCGTATGCTGCGTTCCATGTTCGCTCAAGTTGCGGTCGCTAAGGACATCTCCATAACCCACCACCATCACCGGTACAGCACCGGCCGGCAGTGATTCCACCCAAGCGCTGCCTTTCACTGCTCCGTCATAGCGCCCATTGCGCACCGCCACCCGGCGCCACACGGTTACACGCTCTGCCCCGTCAACCGGCACGTAATCAGGGAACTTGTCGCTGAACCCCAGTCCCACCATACTGGCGTAGGGAAAGTCGTAACTCATGCGGAATCGCGTCCGCACGCCCTCCAAATAATACTCCTGCCCCGCGCGCATGAGTCGCAAATCAGGTACTCTATCGCTCACTTGTACAGGAATCGACGGATTACGCTCCAGCTCAGCCCGACTTATCACACCCTCGCCACTCTCTCCCAGTGCGCGCACAGGCACACAGGTGCGACTCAGGCAAGAGCTGCACAAAAGGGCAAGTACCAAGGCTGATAGCAGTTTCATCTGCTGCCATGTTAACCGACACAGACAGAAAGTCAAGTAGAATCTGAATGTTACTCTTGACGGAGTCGCGAGTAAATGATAGAGTTAACTCTATGAACGACCTCAATATCACACATACCGTAACCAGCTACGAATGCGGTGCTGACCACCTGCTCAAACCGGAAAGCTACATGCACTTCTGTCAGGAGGCAGCCGAGACCCACGCCTCGGGCAACAATCTGGGCTACGAATGGAGCATCAGCAACGGTATGATTTGGGTCGAGGTTCAGGGTGATTTCGAGTTTGTACGCCGTCCGTCATGGAAAGAGGTCATTCGCCTGCGCTCAAACACAGGCAAGGCCAGCGCCCTGCAGGCACGCCGATTTGTGGAAATGAGCGACAAGGAGGGCAATGTCATAGCACGCGCTGACCTCATGTGGGTGCTGATTGATGTGAACAGCCGTCGCCCCATTCCCCTGAAGCGCGCCATGGCACAGATGCCCGATGAGTGCCCGGCCATCATCGAAACATCGATTGAGGCAGCAAAGGAATTTGAACGTACAGAAACGGTGAATATGGTAGCCCCTCGCCGTGATGTGGACTTCAATGGCCACATTAACAACGGTTCCTACCTCATCTGGGCTCTCGAAACCCTGCCCGAGGATATGCAGCCGGGTGCAGCGCCCCGCCGATTCCGCATCAATTTCAAGCGCGAAACCTTTGCAGGAGCCGCCATCAGCATTGAGCACCGTCTGGCCGGTAAGCAGACCCAACACAGCATTGTGGGTGAAGGTGAGCTGCGTGCCGAAATCGTGATTGACTGGGAATAAATATCCCCTCAAACAATTTACAAAAAAGCGGGCTGCATAGCCCGCTTTTTTTATTGCTGTTCTTCCTCCATTTTTCGGCGCAGTCTCAACTGGCCGCAAGCGGCATTGATATCATGCCCCTTTTCGTAACGCATGGTCACGGGAATACCGGCAGCAATGAGAGCTTTGCAGAATGCACGGCAATGCTGCTCCGAGGGGCGCACCCAAGGCAAGCCCTCCACCGTGTTGTAGGGAATGAGGTTGACCTTGGCATTGAGCTTGCGGGATATACGGGCGAGCTTGGTCGCCTCGCTCATCATGGCATTCACGCCCTCAATGAGAATGTACTCGAAGGTAATTTTATGCTTGCTGGTGCGGGTCCACTCCTCCAGAGCGGGCAACAACTGCCCCAGCGGCCACTTGAGGTTCACCGGCATGACCTGAGAGCGCACGTCATCGCTTGCACCGTGCAGGGAGACAGCCAGTCGCAAGGGCTTACCGAACTCCGCCAATCGGCGCAACCCGGGTACATTACCCGAGGTGGAAATGGTGATATGGCGAGCCCCGATATTGAGGGCGTGCGGGTCCATAATCTGAGTCAGAGCCAACAACAAATTGTCAATGTTAGCCAATGGCTCACCCATGCCCATGAAGACCAGATTGTCCACCCGAGTGCCGCTGATTTCCTCGGCAGCGAGAATCTGCCCCAGAATTTCAGAGGCCGTCAGATTGCGGGTAAAGCCCAGCAAACCGCTTGCACAGAACTTGCACCCGAAAGCACAACCGACCTGAGACGATACACAAAGAGTGATTCGGTCGCTATGAGCACCGCCCTGCCCGACTGCTGCGGGTATGATAACGGACTCCACCAAGTGCCCATCAACCATACGGGACAGGAACTTGCGCGTGCCGCTGCCGGAGCTCTGACTGACTTCCACGACAGTCAGCGGACGCAGGGAAAAACGCTCGGCAAGCTGCTCCCGCAGAGCGGGTGCCAGATTGCTCATCTGCTCAAAGGAAGTGGCACGGTGTTTCCACACCCACTCCTGCAATTGAGCGGAGCGAAAGGGTTTCTGCCCCAGTTCGGCCATGAGAGCCGTCAGGGCTTCGCGCGTGTACTCCAACAGGCAGGACTTATTCATTCCCACAATCGGTAAAACTTACATGAGCTTATCGACATACTGCCCCACGTCGAAGGGCAACAAGTCATCCTTACCCTCACCCACACCGAGCATGATAGGAGCTATACCCAGCTCATCCTTGATGGCCACGGCTACACCGCCCTTGCCCGAACCGTCCATCTTGGTAACCACCACGGCATCCAACGGTGTGGCTTTGTGGAACTCACGAGCCTGCATGAGAGCATTGCCACCGGTAGTGGCATCCACCACCAAATAGCAGGCGTGGGGGGCTGCAGAATCCTGCTTGGCAATGGAACGGCGGATTTTAGAGAGCTCCTCCATCAGATTATGGCGGGTATGCAAACGACCGGCCGTGTCGCAGATAAGGTAATCCACCCCGTTCTCCAGAGCACGGGTGTGAGCCTCGTAACAAACCGAAGCCGGATCCTGATTCGGGTTCCCCTTGTACAAGGGAATATTCAGACGGTCAGCCCAGCTCTGCAGCTGCTCCACAGCAGCTGCACGGAACGTATCGGCCGCAGCCAGCAGCACCTTTCGCCCCTGTTTCTGCAGGCGGTAGGCCAACTTGGCGCTGGTCGTGGTCTTCCCCGCACCGTTCACCCCCACCATCATGATGACGCAAGGTTTACCAGCCTGAGGTTCGGGCAGTACCGGCAGCGGAGCCGGGAAAGCAGAGCGAAGCTGCTCTTTGACAAAGTCTGCAATGTCGCAGGCATCCTGCTCATTACGGTCGCGCAACTCCTCCACCATGGGGATAACACGCTTAGCGCCGATATCGGCGGAAATGAGGTCGGCCTCGAGCTCATCCCAGTCAATCTCGGGCTCACCGAGGAACTTATCTACCAGTCTTGTAAAGAAGTTGGCCATAATGAAATCAATGGTAAAGTAAATCAGGCTTTTGCCGCAGCCGATATGATACCGTGAATGAACGGTGCGCTCTTGCCACCCGAGTAGGCATCGGCCAGAGCATTGGCCTCGGAAACCACGATGGGTGTTTCGAGCTTGTTGTACTCAAGCTCGTAGAGAGCAATGTAAAGAATGCAGCGGTCAACCACATCCAGTCGAGCGGTGGAGTAATTCTGCAGCAGAGAGGTCAGGCGCTCCTCCAGCTGGGGCTTGCGAGCCAATACGGCAAGAGCAAACTCCTCGGCAGCGGGGCGCAGCTCCTCGAGCATGCGGGCGCAGCGCACCAGACCGGTGAACTCCTGCTGACCTTCGAGCATGAGCGGGGTGGACAATGCAGCTACAGCGGCCATCAGCTTGCCACGGCGCATAATAGCACTCTTCAGCGGCTCCAGCACCTTGCGGTAAACAGGGAAATCCTCAAGCGATGGCAGCATGTCGCGCCCCAAACCTTCCACCGCAACAGCCAGCGTGATAACATCCTTGCAGCAAAGCTCCAGCTTGTCGGTGGTATCCTGGCGCTTATCCCTCGCGCAGTAACGCATGGCAGCCAGCGCGGCATCAAACTCAGAAGAACGCTTGGTCAAGCGCTCCAAATCAGTCACCAGGCGGGAGGCCGTCAAATCCCCATGCAGGGCATCGAGCACAGCCTGTGCGCGGGTAGCCAACAGGCGGGCAGAATCTGCCGAGGCGCGAGCCACATGAGCAATTGCCTTGCAGAGAGCCTGACGATAATGGTCAGTCTCCTTCTCCTGAGAAATACGCCAAAAAAGATTGAGGTCAAAGTTCTGCAGCTCACCGCCGTTTTCTTCTACAGCATATATCAGGCCGAGCGCAGACTGGCGAACTTTGCTTTTATTAATCATAAGTAAGCGGAAAGTTAAAATTAATGCATAATGGAACCGGTGAGGTTCACGCGGGAAGAGCGACGCATCATGCTTTGCAGGTCGCCCTGATCTTCAAGCATGTGGAGCATGGTTACGGCTGCGCGGGCAGCCTCGCGCCCACGGTTGAGGGTAGAGGCAATACAACGGGCAAAGGCCTGCTGCTCATCCTCCAGCAGCAGCACCTCATGAATAACCGGCACTACATGATCGCAGGAAATGGAGAGCAGCTGATTGGTAATAGCCGTACCGATGAGGTCAGCGTGTGCCGTACTGCCACGCAGAATGACCCCGAGAGCAATAACAACATCGGGCTGAGCATCCGGTTTAGCCTTCACAATAGCTCGCTTAACCGTTACAGGCACCTCAAAAGCCCCGGGAACACGCACCACATCCACCGTAATACGGTTGCCGCTCTGCTTCAGTTCATCCAAACAATTCTCAAGCAATGCCGAAGTATATTTTTCGTTGTATGTAGAGGCTACAACGACGACATGCGCTGAGCTGAGCAGCGCCCGGGATCTGCTTGGAAGTTCCGTGGACATAATTTGTTACTGCAATATACGAGTTGCGGCGTCTATGGCCGTGAGCTCACCATATCAGCCCACCATACTTGAGTCAAGCAAAATGATAAAAAAAAGCCCGAGGTCTTTGCAGGACCTACGGGCTTTTGATTGGCAATGAGTCAACGCGACAATTTATGAACGGTTCTTATCCTCCCAACTGAAGGGCTCGAAATCAGCACTGGTGGCTTGGTCTTCCCACGTCGGCTTGCGCATGGCGTAAATAACAAGGGGGATACCGACAAATATCACCACACCGACAATAAGAATACCCACATAAAGCGCCGGGCTGCCTACGGGAATCTGAGCCGGGGGAATAAAGCTGAATACAAGTGCCAGCACACTGCTCAGCAATCCCAGACCGGCAACAATCCACATACCGACATTACCACCAGGCACGCGGAATGAACGGTGGACATCCGGCTCGCGGTGACGCAGGTAAATAGCAGCTGCAAACATGAGGATATACATGATAAGATACAGAATAATAGTGAGCTGGGAAATCACCTGATAAGCCGTCTGCACACTGGGCAGAATCACAAACAGAATGGAAAGCAAGGTAACAATTGCACCCTGCAGCAGCAGAATGCCCACCTGCACCCCATGACTATTGGTGCGCTGCATGAAGAGCGGCAAGTAACCGGCCTTGCCCACCTGCAACAACCCCTTAGAGGGACCGCCCACCCAGGCTACCACCTGAGCCAACACACCGAATGCCAGAAATACCGCCAGCACATTCCCCAGCCAAGGCATGTCGAAATAGGCAAACAAACGATCAAAGGCCACCAGCAGGCTCTGCACCAGATTGATATCCTTTGCTGGTATGATAAAGCCAATGGCCAGCGTGCCGAATACAAAGATACACACCGTAAGCACCGCAGCTATACAGATAGCCATGGGATAATCCCGGCCGGGGTTACGCACATCCTTCACGTGCACGGCACTCATTTCCATACCGGCATAGAAAAGAAAAATACTTGCAGCCAGCACGATATTATTGAAGTTACTCAAGTCCGGGAAAAAGTCCCCCGGCTGCATGCTGATATCGATGGGATTCCCCTGCCCCCAATAAATCATACCCATGAGCACCAGCAAGGCAGCAGGAACCACAGTTCCCAGCAGTCCGCCCCACTTGGTGATGGTACCGCTCGTGCTCATACCGCGCAGATTGAGCAGTGTGGCAAGCCAATATACCAGCAGCACGACAATAAGTACATAGTGGCTGTTGGCGGCAAGCGCAGAGTCCCAGCTCTGATTCGGCCCGATGAAGGCTATACTCACAGCCGCGAAAGTCAGAACCGTAGGGAACCAGATTGTCGTCTGAATCCACTGCAGCCAGATGGCAAGAAAACCCAGGCGAGTGCCGAAGGCCTCGCCCACCCAGCGGAATACACCGCCCTTCTGCGGCCAGCCCGTCGTAAGCTCTGCCGCTACCAGAGATACCGGCACCAGGAAGAACACGGCCGCAAATAAATAATAGAATGCCGAACTCAGGCCATATGTTGTTTCTGCCGGCAGTCCTCGCAGACTGACAATGGCAGCCACATTTATCATGGCTAAGGTGAATACACCCAGCGTGGCCGCGGGTACGGCACGGCGTGGTGTTCCGTCAGTTGATGATGTTTTATTCATAGAGTGTGTTATCTTCGGGTTCATACGAAGGGGTATCCGTAGCGGGGGTGCCTGCTACTTGGTCGTCGTCAGTACTCTCGTAATAGAGCGTCCACATGCGGTTCAGGGGGGAAAACTCGCCCGACACAGGCTCCCTTTGCCCATTCGGCGGGAAGGGTTCATTCTGCATATCCATACCCTGAAATGGACACGCCCGGCCCCCGCCTCGTTTTATATCTGCTAAATTTGCATTTTCAAGGCAAAATATACTTTTTTTACAAATTCTGCTTGACAAAAATATTTACTAGTGTAAAATCCGCCCCCACAAAGTTATGGCTAAGAAAAGCTGGATCGAAAGAAACAAGAAGAAGGCAGCTGTCGCGGCTCGCTATGCAGACCTCCGCGCCAAGCTGAAGGCTGAGGGCGATTACATCGGTCTGACGATGCTCCCCCGTAATGCTTCCCCCGTTCGCCTGGTGAACCGCTGCGAGCTCACCGGTCGTCGCCACGCATTCCTGCGTCGCTTCCACCTCTCCCGTATCGCTTTCCGCGAGCTTGCCAACGCCGGCATGATTCCCGGTGTTACCAAGTCCAGCTGGTAAGCCACGGTTTGAACTTGACAATCTTTATAGCGCGGGCTATTCTCAGAATAGCCCGCGCTTGTCTATGCCGATATACGAGTACATCTCCGAGAACCCGGAGGATCCTGAGAAGTCCTGCCGATTCTGTCGCAATGGTTTTGAACTGATGCGACCGGTGGATCGTGCACCGCTCACCCACTGCCTGTACTGCAAAAACCCCGTCCGAAAAAAAATCGGCAAGGTCAATGTGCCCAAAATCCTTGCCCCTATCTCCATATCCGACGCCAAGAAAGCCGGCTTTACCGTCATGCAGAAGCGTGACCAGGGCGTCTATGAAAAACTCTGACCGGCCCTCTCCTTTCCCCCACAATGATAGACCAGATACTGAATTACCTCTTTCTCAGTCCGAATGAAGTCAAGGAGCTGCAATGGGATTACCCCAGCTTTCTTTCCATCTTCCTGTTTGTTGTCGGCATCGGTTTCTTCCTCTTTCTGAATGCATTCTTCGTAGCGAATGAGTTTGCCAGCGCCCGCGTGCGCCCCAGCCAGCTGCGCGAGACTACCTCCGATTCGAAAACTCAGGCCAACAAACGCGCCAAGGCACTCAATATCGTCAATCATCTCGACTCATACCTCTCTGCCAATCAGGTCGGCATCACTTTGGCCTCTCTGGCTCTGGGTGCCCTGGGTGAACCCTTCATCAAGAGCCTGATTGAACCCTTCCTGAGTTACTACCTGCACCTGCGCCCGGCGGTGGTAAGCGTTATCTCATACACCCTGGCCTACGCCCTGTTCACCTTTGCCCACGTGGTACTGGGTGAGTTGGTGCCCAAGAGCCTGGCTATCCGCAAACCGCTCGAGGTTTCCATGGGTACCTCGGTCTGGATGACCCGTTTCGCCAAATGGACATCCCTCATCATCAAACTTTTCAACAACACCGCCAACGCCATTGCTCACCACATCTTCGGCGTTGACCCGAACTACTCCCCCGAATCCCACCACAGCGCCGAGGAAATTGCCCACATTGTGGAGGAAAGTGGCCGCAGCCATGAAGTGACCGCTACCGAGGCAGAGATTTCCACCAATGCGCTCGAGCTCAACGACCGCGCCGTGCGCGATATTCTGGTTCCCCGCAATGAGGTCGAGATTCTGGATATCAACGATAGTTTCGAGGAAAATGTTGACTTGGTGACCAACAGCCGCCACAGCAGATTCCCCCTCGTTGACGGGCATCTGGACGACGTGAAAGGCTGGGTACACGTGAAAGACATCATGAAACTGCTGCGCAACGGCAGCAAGGATATCATGAGCGTACGCCGAGCTATCAAAGTCGTGCCCGAAACCATGAAGCTCGACACCCTGCTCAACTTCTTCACCACCGAGAAAACCCACTCCGCCCTTGTGGTGGATGAGCACGGCATCGTGACCGGCCTTGTGTACCTCGATGATGTGATTGAGGAGATTGTGGGCAATGATATTCAGGATGAGTTCGAAATGGAAGAGCCCAAGGATTTCCTCGCCATCGGCCCCGACCAATACATTGCCAGCGGTTCCATGGCACTCTTTGACTTGGAGGAAGCCCTGCCCGCACTCGGCGAAATTGAGAGCGAGAGCGGCATGTCCACCATCGGCGGTCATATCACCGACTGCCTGGGCCACCTGCCCGAGCTCAACGAACAGATTCGCATACGAGACTACGTATTCACCGTCACCGGTACCGATGGTCGCCGTATCACGCAGACCCGCATCGATCTCTGCCCCCTGCCCACAGAGAACTGACCGAAATAGCCCCGTGAAGACCTTGTACCTGTCAGCTTTGCTCGGACTGCTGCCACTGTCATGCCCGGCAGCTCAGGATGTGCTGATTTACGATGAGGACTGCTGGGTAGCTGCCGAACTGCGCAGCCCCTCCCCCGACAACGAATGGGAAATCGTATACACCGGCAGGCGACACCGCGAGGCCACGGCTCTGCAACGTGTGACAACCATTACCTTGGTGCACCGCAGCGGTCAGCAATTCCTGCTGGCGGAGAGCCATGGACAATCCACCTCTCATGTCGTACTGAATCCTTGGTCACCGGACGGCAAATGGTTGGCCATGCAGGCTTGGCCGAGCCCGACAGCCGGGTTCCGATTCTACCCCGTAGACCAACTGCCACAGGCTCTATTGAGCGGTGGTGTGAGCTTTGAAGTCAACCACAACAATACCCGACTCTTCTGCGAGCAGGGAGCTTGGGCCGAAGATGGCACATTCACCTTCCTCGCAGGAATCAGCGGTGATGTAGCCCCCTATCGCGCCATCATTTCCGACGAGGATGTGACGGTACAGCGCACCGGCGAATTCCGCAAAGTCACCCCCGGAGCGCGATAAAAAATCGCCTCCATACAATTTTTTTTGCATAAAACGTGAAAGAAGCGCGTTGAAAACGTCGTATTCATATACAGACACCGTTATTCATCGCCATGATATCCCGCCTTCACACACTCACTTTTTCAGCTCTCGCAGCTGTCTGCAGTGCCGACAGCGCAGAAGTCACCAAGCCCAACCCCACCCTGCCCCCCGTCCCGGAGCCGCTGAGCTATAAGGACGCGGGGCAGGAATACTGGCAAAACTACCGTACACTGCACAAAGCCATTGAAAGCAATGACCGCAACATGCTCGACAAACAGCTGGCAAACGGTGCCGACCGAGCCTTGGCACTCTACATTGCACTGGAGCTGGCAGATTACACTCTGGCCGAAGAACTACTGTGGCAGGGAAACTGCGTAAGCGGTAAACCCTATGCCCGCTGTACCGTACTCTATGCCCTCTGTGGCAAAGCCCGCTATGGGGAATGCGGTGACAATAACGGGGTAAACGCTATCGAAGTCACCCCGCACCCGAATCAACACCAGCTCGTGGCTCTCGCCCTTGCCAGCGGGGCAGATGTCAACGAGGGAGCCGGCTACTGGCACAACACCCCGCTCATGCAAGCAGCCCGCAGCGGAGATACCGACACCGTACGACTGCTGCTCGATGCCGGAGCCGATGTCAACAAACGGAACGCCGGCGGTATGACAGCTCTCAGCTGGGCGACCTGCGCCAACCACCCGGAAATTGTACAGATGTTGTTGGCTGCCGGTGCCATGGTCAACGTACCCACCACCCGATGTGGTGCCGCGGTAGATTCCTATTGCCGCACCGGCTGCACCGAGCTGCACATAGCAGCCCTGCATGGCAGCACGACCTGCATACCCCTGCTGCTGGCAGCCGGTTCAGATATCGAGGCTCAGGACATGTTCGGGCGCACGCCCTTCATTCTGGCACCGCTGAGCATGAATACCGCCACCGTACAAGCCCTCATTGACGGCGGGGCAAATATCCACGCCTGTTACAAAAGCAGCGCATTCGACAAGGACCCCACTCCCGGTTACAATGCCCTGCTCCAGCTCGAATCCAAGCGCCGAGCCGGCAGCAAACTCGGCGATGATATGCGCCGGTTCCTCCTCAACGCCGGCCTCAATCCTGCAAAATAAGTCAACATACGCACTTTTTTACCTTTTTTTTCATTTTCCTGTTGACGAAAGCAAAAAGTTCAGCTATACTCCCTCCGCACACGGAGCGGTGGCTGAGTGGCTGAAAGCACCCGTTTGCTAAATGGACGTACTGCTTAAAACAGTACCGGGGGTTCGAATCCCCCCCGCTCCGCTGAAGAATCCCTGCAACTGCAGGGATTTTTCGTTTCAAGCCAACTCCACAAAAAACAGTATTCCGGCGCTTGACAATCCGTGGAAATGTGCTATACAGAACTTGTGCACGACATAAGAGCGTGCGCCTGTCTATCAAATCCAATCAAACTGTTTATCATCATTGCCATGAATACTACCACTGTCGCGACCGGGGTCGCTGTGTTGTCGTCGTCGTTATTTTCCATCCGGGGCGGAGCTGTCGTTACCCGGCACTGAGTCCGAACCTAAATTTCCTGTTCAAGGCAACGCATATAGGCGTGAGCTGCGCCCGGGAATACGCAAAATATACACCACTTTATATCTACCCATTTTATGAACAAGACACAACACACACAGAACGAACAGAAGCAGTTAAGCATCCAACTCGGCAGCCATAGCCGAATTGCCTTTCAGGTATGGGATGAAGAGCGAGGAAAATGGTTCAAAAGCGAATCTCTCAATCCCATGAAAAATCGTGACCAGCCACGAGCCACACAAAAGTACATCATGGAGCGGGCTCCCCTGGGTGGTTGGCGCTCGCGCCTCGTAGAGATACCGGAACACGCCCCGGTATACAGAAACATGGAGTATCTCTGCGGCCTGCTTCAGAGAAACACCGGTCTTGTACTCGGCGTGGAAACAGCAAACGGGGGCATTGTTCGCATACGGGAACTTCATGCAATTCATCATCAGTTGCCCGCCTATATTCCCACGCTGTATGCAGAAACTACGGCAAACGCAGACGAGCATGCGCTGGAGCAATACCGGAAAAAGATTACGCAAAGCCCGCCGGTGAGCGATGACTTCCCGTGGTATTCCGATAATTTTTGGAACGCTTTTGTGGGTGCAGATGCCGAGCTGTGGTTACCGAACAGTAATCGATGGGCAAAAGCCGGTGAGCTGGAATTCCCGAACAGCGTAAGCTATAACAACGGTTTTCTTACCATGGAACGGGAACACGGCTACGGCGGAGCAGAGCTGAACGAGGCAGGAGAGCTACGATTCGACTGGTTTCCTGTACTGTACAATCTGGTGACGGAGGCACCCTGTGAGTTCCTTCTTCTAGCGGGATACAGGGATAGCGCCGATATCACCCTCACCGTACGCACCGTAAACTGCCGATAACCCACCTTCCCCAACGACTATGATTAAGAAGCTGAAATACACGTACCCGTGCAGCAAACGCGAGGCGAACCGCCGAAAAGCAGCTCAGGCAGCCCGAGAAGCCGGCGCACAAGCCTATGCACAATGGCAGGCAGAGCAGCTACAGATCTATGCCAAGCGAGCCCGAACATGCACCAATTCAGCAGACCGCCGAGCCCTGTGCCTCGAGGTATGGGCCAAGCGGCACTGCCTGCCACAGGCAGTAAGCACAGTAAGCCGCATTCTTCAAGAACAGGCCACATACCCCCGAGCATAAAACACCATGAAAACCCCGTATAATCCCCACTTCGGCAAAAACGGCGGCCCGCGCCGCTATCGTTATATAAGCCTCGTGGCACCCATGGCTTCGCATGATACTCAGGACGGCCGTCAGCACAATATGAAGCTCTACTATGTGCTGCGCTGGTATCTCTACACTCAGACTCCCGGTAGCAGCTTCTTCTGCATCTCCACCGCTTCAGTGCCCCTGCCACACGGTGGACTGTGCCTGCAAGCCCACTGCGCCATATCTCAGGCAGACTACCTGAACTCCACCGTTTTTCGGGAACTACTCCGCGTGTTGAAAGATGAGCAACTCACGCCCTGTCTATACATGTTCGATGGCTATGCCGATGGAGCCGATAAAACCATGCCTACTATCGTCATTGCAGATACGGCCGATAAAACCGAGCTGCGCTCCAAAGACATAGTGGAAGGCCGCAGCCTGAACCGCAGTCACATCCCTTGGTTTGCCCGACAAATGCTGCATAACATGAAAAATAAGCCCGTCAGTAGCATCACATGCGACGAAGAAAGCTACCTCAGCCATTTCGGGTTCACATGTACCCCGTAATATATACTGTAATTCAAAACCGTAAAAATAGCACAGCGTTTTTTTACCTCATAGCTCAAAAAGATTGCTTTTCTAAGATTTTGGTGTATACTACCCGCGCATGCTTACCATCAAAAAACTGACGAAGGCACACGCGGGGCGCACCCTGTTCTACGAAACCGAACTTATCGTGAACTGGGGCGAGCGCATAGCACTGGTAGGACCTAACGGCGCGGGCAAATCAACGCTGTTCCGCATGATTCTGGGCGAGGATACGCCGGATGAAGGTCAGATTGTGATGGATGAGTACGGCGTGGTGGGCTACCTGCCGCAGGAGGCCGGTGACCCGAGCGACCGTACGGTGCTCGAGATTGCCATGAGCATCACCCCTGAAATGGGTAAGGCCATACGCACCCTGCGCGAGTGCGATTCCAAAGGCGACAACACCAGCGATGACTATGCTCACGCCATGGATGTGTTCATCGCCAACAATGGCTACCAGATTGAGCCCAAGGCCAAGCGAATCCTGAAAGGCTTGGCATTCAAGGACGAAGATTTTCATCGTCCCGCTCGCGAGATGAGTGGTGGCTGGGTCATGCGCGCCCACTTGGCTCAGCTGCTGGTAGCTGAGCCGGATTTGCTCATGCTCGACGAGCCCACCAACCACCTCGACCTCATGAGCTTGCTGTGGCTGCGCCGCTACCTCATGAACTACCCGGGTGCCATTTTCATGATTTCGCACGACCGCGATTTCATGGACGAACTGGTGGAAACCGTGTACGATATCGAAAATCAGGAGCTGGTACGCTACACCGGCAACTACACCAAGTTCCTGGAGCTGAAAGAGCAGCGCTACGAACTTCTGATGGCCGCATGGCGCAACCAGCAGAGAGAAATTGCACACATGGAGTTCTTCATTGAGCGCTTCCGATCTGTGGCCTCCAAGGCTGCTCAGGTTCAGAGCCGAATCAAGCAGCTCGAAAAAATCCGTCGCATTGAGAAACCCCGCCAAGCACGCCGCGTGTTCAAGTTCATCTTCCCGCAGCCTCCGCGTGCCATGCAGCGTGTGATGGAGTTGGAAAAAGTAGGGCAGAGCTACGGCGACAAGCGCATTTACAAGAACCTCGATTTGCTTATTGAGCGTGGCGACCGCATTGTGCTGGTAGGTCCGAACGGTGCAGGCAAATCTACCCTACTCAAGATTCTCGCCGGCGTCATCCCCATTGACGAGGGCAAGCGCACTCTGGGCACCACAACCCGCATCGGTTATTTCTCGCAGATGCGCTCCGAGAACCTTACCCCCAATTTCACCGTGCTCGAGGAAATCATGAATGCCGACCCCGAACTGCGCGAGGAAGAGGCTCGTGCCGTTCTCGGTTCCTTCATGTTCCGCAAGCTCGATTGCGAAAAACGCGTGGAAGTACTCAGCGGTGGTGAGAAATCGCGTCTCAGCTTGGTGAAGTTCCTGGTGAACCCGCCCAACCTTCTGCTGATGGACGAGCCGACCACCCACTTGGATATCATGAGTGTGGAGGCGCTCTCTCAGGCACTTAAGCGCTACGAAGGTACTCTGGTATTCATTTCGCACGACGTGCACTTCATTCGCGCTCTGGCCGAGAAGACCCTGCACATTGCCCACGGCACTGTAACCCCCTATGCGGGTGGTTACGACTACTACTTGGAGAAGTCGGGCCTGCTCGACAACCCCGATGCCATGAACATGTAACTTTCAACCGATAGTCGAAGCCATGGAAATCATTCTGCAGAATCCCACCTTCGTTCTCTTTGCCATCCTCTTTTTAGGTCTGGCGCTGGGAAATCTTTCCATCAAAGGTATTGCGCTGGGCAGTTCGGGCGTGCTTTTCGTAGCCTTGGTTGCCGGTCATTATAAACTGACTATACCGGAGGGCGTTTCCGACATGGGAACGGCACTCTTTGTGTACTGCGTAGGTCTGGGTGTGGGTAACCGCTTCTTTTCCTCCCTGCGTAGTCGTGGCAAAAATCTGGTACTCCTCGCCCTCATCATTGTGGCAGCCGGCTGGCTGACCGCATGGGGGCTGTGCTCCCTGCTGGGTATCGACATGAGCGTGGCAGCCGGTCTGTTTGCCGGAGCCTGCACCAGTACCCCTGCTCTGGCCGGTGCTCTCGAAGCTGCCAAAGCTGCCGGGCTGAATGAATCCGTCATCAACATCGGTTACGGTGTTGCCTATCCCTTCGGAGTCATCGGCATTGTACTCTTTGTGCAACTCCTGCCCCGCCTGCTGCGCTGCAATCTGAATAACAACGATGCTGCCGGCACCCCCGACCCGCACAAAATCATAGCCCGCAAAGTCTGCGTGACCAACCCCGAGTGCTTCGGCAAAAGTCCGGCTGTGGTAGCCCGCCAGTGGCACATGAACTGCGGTATTCCCCGCCTGCAGCGCGAGGGCGAGCTCAAACCGCTGCAGCCCTCTGACACGCTGAACGAAAACGACATCTGCCTGATGATCGGCGAGCGTGAACACCTTGAACGAGATGCCGGTCTGCTGGGCCATATTGTGGAAGATGCTGGCGACCTGCGCCTGCCTCAGAATGAGAGCGCCGACCTCATCATGCTCTCGCCGAAAATGGACACCAAAACGCTGAGAGAACTCGATCCCATGGGCAATTTCGGCATCACCATCACCCGCATCACCCGACTGGGCAATACCTTCGTCCCCACTGCAGATACGGAACTGATTCGCAATGACCTGCTGAAGGTCGTAGGCACACCGGAAGCCATCAAAGCCTTCCGTACTGAATGCTGCCACCGCAGCAGTGCCATCAATGTAGCCGACATGCTCTCGCTGATGGGTGGTCTGACCTTGGGCATCCTGCTCGGCAAGCTCAACTTCAGCTTGGGTGGGGGCGACGGCTTTTCGCTGGGTATGGCCGGCGGCCCGTTGGTTGTGGCTCTGCTACTGGGTCACTTCGGCAAACTCGGACCTATCGTAGGCTACATGCCACGCCCCACGCGCGTGCTGGTTATGGAGCTGGGGCTCATGCTTTTCCTGGCCGGTGCCGGTATACGCGGTGGCGAAAAACTGGTGGAAACTCTGCAGCAGAGCGGTCTGACCATGCTGCTGGTGGGTATCGTCATCACCGTACTGCCGCTCTTCATCGGTTATTTCGTTGCCCGCAAATTCCTGAAAATGGAAATTGCCGAAACTCTGGGCTGTATCTGCGGTTCGCAGACATCCACCCCGGCTCTTGGAGCTATTACCGCCCAGACCGAAAGTCAAGACCCGGTCATTGCCTACTCGACCGCCTATCCGGTAGCGATCATATTGATGACCATACTGGCACAAATCCTCGTGCAAATGGCTTAAATATCAACGGCCCCGATTGGGGCCGTTCTTCATTTCTGACCGCAGGCTCAGATGCTTTGTAAGTTCGGCACCCGCCGTGGTGAAAAATGCCCTGTCGGGCATGGTGAAGAACGAGCGACAAGTCGCTCGTGGATTTTTGGATATTTTTTCAATGCTGAGGGGCAAGTAACACTTGCCAAGACAGGCAGAATGTAGTATGATATGGGTCAGCACAAGCTCTGTGCGGTTTACGGTAGACCACCGTTACATGCGCGCAGGCGCGAGTGCAGTTGTAAACCAAATCAAGCTATGAACAAATCAGCAAAGATAACTCTGATAAAGTTGCTCATCGTGCTGCTGCTGAGCGGCAGTATGCTCCTGCTCCCCTTTGAGGAGTGGGGTGTACCGATTAACACCGTGCAGAGCCGCGTGATTGCGCTGTTCGTATTCGCCGCCCTCATGTGGATTCTGGAGGTGATTCCGATCTGGACCACCTCGGTGCTCGTTATCACGCTCACCCTCCTCTGCATGTCGAACACCTCCCTCAAGATTATGGAGACCGAGCGTTTCGACAGCGATGCCATCAAAGCCATCGTGGCAGATGCCTACGGCCCCACGGCGAACCCCGAGACAGTGAAGGCTACTCAGACAGCCGTACTGGCTGACATCAAGAAGCAGACCTCGCTTTCCCCCGCCTACGTACGCACCACCATCAACAACACCATCCTCGCCCCCGTCGTGAGCGGCAAGGCTGATGACGCCGCCAAGGCTGAGCTGAAAGCTGCTGCCGGCAAACTGTATGACGGTGAGCTGAGCGACCGCATCAACGGCCTTTCCCTCGTAAGCGTAGCTAAGCAGAAGAGCGTTTTCGGCACCTTTGCTGACCCCATCATCATTCTGTTCTTGGGTGGTTTCTTCCTGGCCGATGCCGCCACCAAGTACCGCCTCGACATCAACCTGGCTCGCGTACTGCTCAAGCCCTTCGGCACCGATCCCAAGTACGTGCTGCTGGGTCTCATGAGCGTAACAGCTATTTTCTCCATGTTCATGAGCAACACGGCCACCGCCGCCATGATGCTCGCCCTGCTCACCCCGGTGCTGGCTCTCTTCAAGCCCGAGGACCGCGGTCGTGCAGCCTTTGCTCTGTGCATTCCCATCGGTGCCAACGTGGGTGGTATCGGCACCCCCATCGGTACTCCCCCCAACGCCATTGCCCTGAAGTACATGCAGGACCTCGGTCTTGACGTGACCTTCGGCAAATGGATGCTTTTCGGTATTCCCTTCGTGGTCATCATGCTGCTGGTAGCATGGTTCGTGCTGCTCAAGATGTTCCCCATCAGCCAGAAGAGCCTGGACCTCTCCCGTGAGCTGAAGGGCAAGTTCCTGACCACTCCCAAGGCCATCATCGTTTACATCACCTTCATCGTTACCATCCTGATGTGGGTGATTCCCAAGGAATACCACGGTCTGGACTCCAACTCCGTGGCTATCATCCCCATCGTTGTATTCTCCGTAACAGGTGTTATCACCAAGAAGGACCTGCGCGGTATGGCCTGGGACGTGCTGTGGCTGGTAGCCGGTGGCTTCGCCCTCGGTGTGGCCCTCAGCGAAACCAACCTGGCCAAGGACATGATTAACGCCATTCCCTTCGGTGAGTGGAACTCCGTAGCCCTGCTCGTAGGTGCCAGCTTCATCTGCCTGTTCATGGCCACCTTCATGAGCCACACTGCAACAGCTGCTCTGTTGGTACCCATTCTGGGTGGCGTGGCCGGCGCCATGATGACTGCCGGTTCCATGGACAACCCGGGCGCTGTAGCCCTGCTGGTAACCGTGGCCTTCGCCTCCTCTCTGGGTATGGCTCTGCCCATCTCCACCCCGCCGAACGCCATGGCCTACGCCACCGGTCACATCGAGCAGAAGGGCATGGCTATCTCCGGTACCATCCTTTGCCTGCTGGGTCTGGCCATCACCATCTTCATGATGGTAGGTCTGGGCGCAATCGGCTTCTTCGGTTAAACTCATTCAACCATAGCACTCTGATTTTCCAATGAGCGTTCTGCTTCCACTTCCCGAGCACGTACTGGAGCCGCTGGACAGACTCAACCGAGTCTACTTCAGCGACAACGGTAGAACTGTCGAGGTTCCCAAGGGCGAGGTGATAGTGGAGCAGAACCAGGAGTGCCACCGGCTTTATTTGGTGCTCGAGGGCGCGCTCGTTGCCTACCGACAGGCAGAGAGCGTGCCCGGCACCGAGTTGCCGGCTGAAGTTGCCACCCGCAAACACGAGGTATTCAGAGCCGGTCCCGGTTCGTATGTTTGCGTGCAGGCCTTCTTCTCCCGTGCGTTCCGCAGCTCCAACGAAATTGTTGCGCTGGAGGACACACGACTTGCCTATGTGGATGACACCACCGAGGCCGTAGAGCCGGAAAAATACGGTAGTTTTGAGCACCAGTTCATACCCGTTCTCATTCATGAATTGGCTGCGCGCAACATGCGTATTTTCACCAATGTCGCCGCCAAGGAGGAAGCTCAACGCCTGCTGAACCGCGCCGAGATGGCTGCCACTCTGGGACAGCTCTCTGCCGGTATCGCCCATGAGCTCAACAACGCCGTGGGTGTTATCACCCGCCGCACGGAGTTCGTAGCCGAGCACCTCGAAAAGTTCTTGGCCGAGGACAACAAGTACAATTCCCAGCTTTTCCGTTTCGGGTACGATGACACCAGCTTTGCCGCTGCAAGCGAGCTGCGAGCCATCGCCCGCAAGTGGGAGCGCGAACTCAACTTGCCCCAGCCTGCAGCTAAAGTGCTGGCTCACATCATCCCCGACACCAAGACCTTGGTCAAATATGGTCCGGATTTTGTGAAACATGTCCGCAACAACTACAGCTTCTGGGAGCTGGGGCATGATATGCGCGACCTGCAGGTAGCCGCCAAGCATGCCACAGGCATTGTGCGCGCAGTCAAGCTGCTCGGTGGCGGTAATTCCACCCGACAGGAGGGCGTCGATGTACGCGAAAGCGTGAACGATGCCATGAACCTGCTCACCAACAAACTTAAACATATCACGGTAGAGACCGAATTAGGTCCCTGCCCTACTCTCACAGCAGACCTCACCGAACTGGTGCAGATCTGGACCAACATCATCAACAATGCGTACGATGCCATGCAGCAGGCACAGACACCCAATGCCACCGTACGCATCTGCACAAGCTCCTTCCACGCAGAAGGTCACAACCTGCTGCCGACGGAGTACGTGCGCGTGTCCATCTCCAACAATGGCCCGGCCATTCCCGAGGAGATACACGAAAAAATCTTCAACCCGAACTTCACAACCAAGAAACTCGGGCTGGACTTCGGGCTCGGCCTGGGGCTGTCCATTGTCCGCCGCCTGGTAGACAGTTACAACGGCACCATCGAGCTCATCAGCAACGAAACAGAAACAACCTTCACTATTAACCTTCCCACCACTCAAATCAATGGAAACAATTAACATCATTTGCGTAGATGACCAGCAGGAAGTGCTGGATTCTGTCATGAGAGACCTTCGTCCCCTCACCCCCCTCATTCGTCTGGAGGAAGCCTCGGGCGTGGAGGACTGCCTGAGCCTGATGGAGCAGATTGACTCCGACGGTGATTATGTGGGCATCGTTATCTCCGACCAGGTTATGCCCGGCGCTAACGGCACCGAACTGTTAGCCAAGGTAGCCGCTGACCGTCGCTTTGCCAAGACCCGCAAGGTACTGCTGACCGGTCAGGCCACACATGCCGACACCATCAACGCCATCAACGATGGCCACATCGACAATTACGTAGAGAAACCCTGGCAGCAGGAAAAACTGCTTGCTATCGTGAAAAAGCTGCTCACCCTCTACGTGATCGACGCCGGTCTGGACCACACCGAGTACATGAGCGTACTCGACCAGCCCACCCTCTTTGCTAAAATCCGCTGATAACATACATGAAAGCTCTCTCTCTGGCACTGGCTGCCGCTGCAGCCATTCCGGCTATAGCCGGCGAGCCTACCCCGGCACCCGCTGCTCCGACCGACACCGACTGGACAGATGCCGTTAAGCGCGCCTTGGTTGTTTACGAAAACCCCAATACTTTCGTACAGAAGGTCAGCTTTGCTTTCCGCCAGCAGTGGCAGATGGCCGTGGTGCAACCCAACGGCAGCAACGGTCTGCACCTGAAGGATGGCGCCAGCCCCTTCAACAGCGAATTCCGTCGCAACTGGCTGGGCGTTAATATCGACACAGAAACCGGCACTCGTTTCCATACCTACATGCGTTTCGGTGGTCTGCCCATTCGCGAAACATACAGCAACGGTAGAACCAAGCGCAATTTCTCCTACACCGACCTGTACGATATCTACGTAAGCCAGAAATTCCAAGCCGTGAATGGTCTGAGCATGCGCGTAGGTAAGTTTGCACACAAGTTCACGTTCGACCTTCGTGAGTCAAACGCCGAGATTGAGTGCATTGAGCGCGCACTCATCTCAAACCAGTTCGGTCTTGATACCAACTGGGGTATTGAGTTCGAGTACAAGCCCAACGACAACGACGTGATGTTCGTTCAGCTTTTCGCCAACGACCGAGCCAGCTCCAGCAAAAGCAACGCTCACCGCGACTGCTACCGCGACGGTCGAGGCATGAAGGGTGAGTTCGGTTGGGAGGATAAGTGCTTCATCATCCTTGGTGGCACACACAAGTTCGATGTAACGGAGCACGGCTACCATGCCATCTCTGCCGAGTACCTGCATGACTTCAACAACGCCTACCACGGCAAAAAGCCCGGTGCTAATAACTACGGTGCCGGCTTTAAGGATGCCTTCTCACTCGGCTACGAATACAAGAAGGATAAGCTCACCGTGTCCGGTAACCTTGTGGCTGCCTTCGAGCAGCAGAATGGCAATGGCACCAACAACGTCGGTCTGCAGATTCAGCCCGTCTATGCCCTCACCCCGCAGGTTGACCTTGTCTTCCGCTACGTAGGCATGACAGGCGATGGCGCCTGCAAGCTCGGCGGTGACCGTTACATCTGCACGCAGACTACGGCTCCGTCTTGGGTGGACAGCATTCACACCTTCTATTTCGGTGTTGACCTGTATGCCTCCGCCAAGAACAAGCATGCAGCCAAGCTGATGTTCGGCGCAGAATACACAACTGCCCGTAAAGGTGGTTCTGACTGTTACAACGGCTGGGAGTTTACAACAGCTCTTCGTACGAACTTCTGATGTAAGCACCTAAATCACTTAAAAATAAACCCTGCTGCGCTGAAAAGCACAGCAGGGTTTATTTTGACAAGCTTTCTGTATTTCTATCAGAAGCTGTAGGTGGCACCCACGTTGGCGCTGTGCGTGGTCTGGTTCTGCATAAGCTCCAGGCTGTAGCTGCCGTTCAGGCTCCAGCTGTCGTTGAGCTGGTAGCTTGCGCCTACGCTCAGGTTCAGACCGGCGCGGCCGGGGTTGGCTCCACGGCTGCGGTAGTCGCCCACAGTAGCAGTCGGGTTGTTGCGAACCATGTCGCCGATGAAGCTCAGCTCGCCGTATACGTAGGCCTTGTCGGTAGCCTTGTGAGCAGCGCTCACACCGATTTCACCACGGAGGTTCTGCAGGGAGCCGGTGCTCAGACCGCTGCACTCGCCCTTGTCGGTAGCAAGATACTGCATGCCGACGAAGGCGCTCACGGTGGTGCGGTCGCTCACAGCGAAGAGCTTGTCCACGCGGGCATCCAACTGCAGGGCGTCCTGTGTCCAGTCGCAGGGCATACCGGCAAGATTAGCGTCGCTCTCGGTGCGGGTGTGGGCTGCTATCCAGCTCAGCGTGGTGCTGCTGCCGAGGATGTGCTTACCGTAGATACCCTGGTGGGTGGAATCCTGATCGACCGGGAAGGCGGAGAAGGTGCTTACCTTGCCCCAGCTGTTACCGATAGCCATACCGATGGTGGACTTCTCGCTCAGGCGAGCCTCCATACCGAAGGCGGCACCGGTCAGCGTGTAATCAGCCCCGGCATGGGCACCGTCGGAAGAAATACGGCTGCTGCCACCCATGGTGGAAATCCAAGCGGCAGCCTTGCCGTCAGCCAGAGCCGTGGCGTGAGTACCGCGGGCTGCAATGGTATCGCCGAAGGCGCGGGATGCCCCGGCTGTCCCCCAAGTGCTCTGCACCAGCGTGTCGACCACCTTACCCAGCAGCGGGTCAACGGCAGCTTCTGCGGCGACAGGGCGAGCCAACATGAAGGAAGCTACTGCTACCCCGGCGCTCTCGACGAGCACATCGTCCTCGCTCGGTGTATCGGTCCATGTGCCGTTGCGCACGCTCTCGGCGTATTCATTCCATGCTTCTGCATCCGTCACGGTCAGAGTGATAGCCTTGCGCTTGGAATCAAAGGCCAGCGTAGCGGCATCCGTACCGAGGCCCAGCAGTTCATTGAGCGCAGCATCGGTGATGGAGGCATCAATCGTTTTGAAGGTGAATACCTTGTAACTCTTACCCTTCTCCACATCCTGCTCCTTCACACTGAAGCCAAAATTAAGCGTGGTACCGCCCTCCAGCGTCAGAGTGTTGCCCACCTTCACCGTGGTCAGTTTGGCACTGTCCAGAGTAAGAGTACCGCTACCGAGAGTGAGGTCCTTCACGGACAACGCACCGCGGAGGCTCAGGCTACCGCCATTCAGATTCAGAGAAGCAGCGGAAACCTTGCCCTTTGAGGAGAGCATGCCGCCATTGAGGTCAATGGCCGAAGTTTTGCTGTTCATCACAAGCCCCTTGGTCGAAGCAGACAGAGAACCGGTCACCAGCAGCTTATCTGTGGTAATCTTGCCGGTGAGCCCAAGCTCCACATCGCCATCAATGGTAACGGAACCAACGCCACTGAGCGTGCCATTCACTACACCTCCGGAAATAGAAGCGGATTCCGAGATGTTCAACACGGAGCCCTTCATGAGCTCGCCACTGGTCTGAGAGTAGGTACCCAGAAACTTCTTCCCTCCCTTAATAATGGCAGAATCGCTCAACACGATATCATTCGCCACAGCTTTGCTTGCCAGATTAAGTGTGCCACCACTCAGAGTAATCCCCCCCGTACCGAAGGAAGTAGTCCCCTTGGCGTTTACCGTACCGGCTTCGATAAAGGTGCCTCCGCTGTAGGTGTTACCATCATTGAGCGTCAGCTTACCATTACCACGTTTAATCAGTGAACCTTCGCCCACAATACGACCGGGATTTGACTTATCAGCCTTGAAGGAAATTGTTTTATCACCTGCTACAATCAGAGAAGCGACTTCTACTGCGCCTACAATTGTTACAGAACCGGGCTGTGTCAAAATAACATCTGAACCATTAACAAACACGGCATCATAACCTGTCGTGGCATTCATCCAACCGGCCTTACCGTTCTGCCACACCATGCCTTTGGCACCCAACCAAGTGATGGTCTCCTTTTCCGGTGCTATATCTGCGGCAATCTGAAGGGTCAGCGTACCTGTGGTGTGATTGAAGTCCAGAGACAGGTTGTTCATACCTATCACATCCAGACATCCGTCATACCATCCTGTGACATTCGGCCCCAGTTCAGCCAGTGTCAACCCATCTGTCAACAGCCCTTCCCAACTGCGCAAATCTACCAGAGTAGCAGTACTTGCTGTGAAATTGACTTCTCCGTCTACCGTCAGAGGAGCCCCCTTAAAGAGCAAGGTACCACCGGCCAGTGTCAAATCCCCCCCGAACTCAGTACCGCCGATTCCAACCTCAAGCACCTTGCCAATACCCAGAGTGTAACCTCCTTCTATTGTTACCTTATCTCCGGCAATACTTAGGTTCCCGGTATAATTGCCACTACCTATCAGATGACTGTTATTAAGAACAATATCGTTGCTCACGCCGTAATCATTCAAATCAAGCGTTGCATTCTCTACCGATACAGAGCCATTGCCCAAAGCATGGGAATGTCCGGCAGACAGGCTGCCACCTTTAATAACTATGCCACCGGAGTAATTATTGTTACCTGTCAGTGTTACTTGCCCTCCATGGACCGTAAGTGAGCTATCACCTGTAATGGGAGCAGACACCTCTGCGGAGTATTCACCTGCAGCAAATGTTATATCGGTGTCAGCAATTGTTCCGCTCAGTATAGAGTCATTCGTAACTGTAATGTGCCCACCTGTAGCGGTCAGCGAGGCAGAGGCATCTGCTATCAGGTGCCCACCTGACATTATGATGTTGCTAAGCTCAGATTCGGAGGCAGACTCAGCCGCACTCACGCTTACCGAATCTTGCCCGGTCAGATAATACGTGCTGTAATCGATTTCTCCTCCGGCAGACGCAAGGCCGGATTGATTTATCATTAGCTGCAAGCCGTTCGGCAATTCGTTATGTATTAAAATAAGGTTAGACGCCTCTGTCGTACCGCCGAGTACAACCTGTGACTCGTATCTGGCTGACCGTGAAAAACCACTGTTACCTGTGCGACCATCAATGTCAATTCGTGTAGCGCTTTGAGTATCGAGTTTCAAGGCTGAAATATCCCAACTTCCGCCAAGGGTAAGATTCCCATTATTGAAAATAGATGCGCTGAGAATTACAGTAGTACCAGTAAGCAGTTTGTTATTACCTACTGCCACTACTGAGCCATTACCCAAGGCCGACGCATGGCCAAGCGTAATAGTGGCGCCATTGAAGGTTGTACCACCTGTGTGGGAGTTCGCGCTGGCAATGGTGGCTTCTGCGGATACCATCAACGAAGCGTTCCCGCTGACAGTACCGCTAAGCGTACCGGAACTCAGGACAATATTACCCCCTGTGGCTGTCACGTGAGTGTAGGCATCGGCGTATAGAGTTCCTCCTTTCATGATAATGGAGGAAAGGAGATCAGAAGATGCTTTTTCGGCAACACTGACACATACTGAGTCACTACCATTGAGATAGTATGTGGCATATGAAATACCGCCCCCCGTCGTGGCATACCCATCACGTCCCAACGTCAGAGTATGTTCTCCATGCAGAATGGTAGCATTGCCACTAACTGAGCCTCCATTCACGATTTGTACGCTATACCCGTTTGAACGTAAAAAACCGCTGTATCCATAATTGCCTTCAGTGTCAACGTACGCACTATCGATTATGTTGATAGTAAGAGCTGAAGCATCATACGTGCCGTTCAGCGTAAGCGAACCATTATTGTGGATGACGTTGTGGAGGGTAACGGTCGTGCTTGTGCTTAACGTGTTATCACCACTGGTTATCACGGCTCCGTGCCCCAGAGCATTCTCTTGCCCCAGTAAGATGTTGCCGCCGTTGAAAAAGGTACCCCCGGTATGAGTATTGGAGCTGTTGATTGAGCTTGCCCCGGAAACCGCCAGAGTAGCATTACCGTTCACTGTACCATTGATAGTACCGGAACTGAGATTGACTGTTCCTCCGTTGGCTTTGATTGTCACAGTTGTGTCTACATTCAGCTCGCCACCTTCTTCCAATTCAATAAGTTTGAGGGAACTGCCGTTTTGGGTAGAACAAATGGCAATAACCGAGGCTATTGCTGTGTGGCCATCTGTTATGAGATATTGAGAATAATCGACATTTCCGCCAACATAGGCAGTACCATCATTATCAACGTCAATAGCTGAACCTTGGTATAAAATCGATGCTTGTTCTGTATTAACTTCTCCGCCATTAACAATGGATAGGGATTTAAGTGCGGCCTGTGTATAGCCACTATCGCCAATATTCCCGTTGACATCAATGAGAAGAGCCTCTTGAATGGTGTCAGGATACAGGGCATCTACATTAAAACTGCCTATCAGTGAAAGCGTTCCGTCATTGTTAATGCAATCTGTCAGGTTATAAACAACATCCTCTAGAACGACAAATGAACTTACTCCATGAAAACTCATGGTATTATCTATATGGTTTACACCGATTTCCAGAGAAGCCGAGTCAACCAGAACATTTCCACTGCCCAAGGCTTTTTCATTGAGCACACATACTTTGCCACCTGTGATGTTAGTTCCGCCTGTATATGAATTGGAGGTGCTGATACTCAACGTACCATCGCCTTTCTTTTGAAGAATCATATCGCCGGATAAGCAACCTTCACCAATCCAATAATAATCCGCGTTTAAGCAGTTATCGACTAATACACTTATGGGCAGCAAAGTCCCCGATATGTGGATTGTACCAGCGCCTTCATCCTGAAATTTTACGACTAGGCCATCTTGATATGCTAAATTGGTATCACCCTGTGACCAGTTTTCAGAGACAGCATCCCAGTAACTATTGCCTGAATAATTAGTCCATTTCAGGGTATTCAACATGGAATCGGATACCGTAAAGGTCAGAACATTATTATCCCATCCAAAATCAGAAAAGCTTATAATATGTCCATTTACTTCTTCTACTGTAATGTTTTCTTCTGTCCATTGCTGTGACGCTGCATAACTGCCTACTGATAATAATTTGTAAGTTTCAGCCTCGCCATCAAAATCAGACAGGTCGATATAGAACGTAAGTTGCCCGGTCTGCAGAGTGCCGGTTAAAGTCAATGCCGGGGTATCCTGATGCTCGGCATCCAATTTAACGATCACAGAAGAACCGTTTTCCAATATCAGTTTGGTGGCGGATATACTATTGACACCTTGTAAATGCAGACCGGAATATTCATTGAAAGTAACATTGTACCCGGTGTGCTCCATACTTGCGTTTCTCATCAGTAATTCCGCATAACTGCCTGCATTGAGCGTAATACCTCTTCCTTTGAGAACAGCATCATCAACAATCTGTAAAGACCCACCATACACTTGTATCTGATTATTCAGAACACTTCTTCTTGCTTCGGTAATTTCATTTTCCGTTCCGGCTGTACCTTTTATTGCCAGTAGATGCTCTTCTGTTTTTGCTCCGGTGAAAATAACATTGCCACTGGCTTTTTGCGTGATTCCATTTGCATCTGTATAAGACGCATTGATTATCACGGACGCTCCGGAGTAGGATTCCATATACAGGGAATCATTAAATGTGATACTTTTCCCCTCTCCCGCAGCGAGTACCAACTTATCAGATGAAGAATCGGGCTTCATGTAGATACTACGGAGCCTGTATAACTCAGGCTCTGCAACTTTTTCGTAATTTCCCTTGAAACACACATCTTCGTTACCCTCTATGTATATGCTGCCCGTAGTATATATAGCACCGCCATAGTTGTTGGTGTCGTTGTGATAACGAATTGTACGGTTGGCCATAAACACGACATCAGCATTATTTCTGATGTATATATTTCCACTCGCATAAATGGCACCACCATTGCAGTAGTAAGAAGTAGATGTCGTAGATGTAGCTATATTTACGATATTATTATCAATAAAAACAGTTCCATTGTTTTCTATGCTGAGATTACCGTATGTATAGATGGCACCACCTCTTGCATAATTGGATTCACTGGCTTTATTTTGAGTCATCTTTATGTAATCATTGCCGCTTAAAACAATGTTACCGTATGCATATATAGCGCCGCCGAATGAGTAAGTGGTACGGTCATCCGATGCTCCTGCAGAATTTTTTTCAAACAGAACATTGGCGTTGTTTTTAATAGTCAAATATTCGCCCGTATATATGGCACCACCATATGAATATTGAGAAGCAGTTTCTGATACATTTCCGATGAAAGTAATATCTCCGTTATTCTGGAAAATTGTATATCCAGCAGAATAAACCGCACCACCTGAGGATTTGGTACTCGTTGTCGATGCTATATTGTTTTCAAATATCAATTCAAAATTATGGGTAATATCAATATCTTCTCTTGCATAAATTGCACCACCCATGCATGAGCCTGTAACAGTCGAGTTTTCAGAGAAAAGGATGGGGCCTTCATTTTGGTTCAAAACAAAATAACTGGTAATAATGGCACCGCCGGCCACCTCGGAATTATTATTTATGAAGGATATATCGCCTTCGTTGCCGGCAATAGTTGTCGTTCCATAATCATTATAAATGGCACGATACGTATTTTGCATCAAAATATCGCCCGTATTTTCCGATATGGTAACAATACTTCCCTCAACGTTTGCCAAAATGGCAGTATCTACCGGCATATCAAGAATGCTGATATCATGCAAACCGGAAATATTTAAATTCAAAAAGCCGTACAAGGCGAAATCATCGCCATCTCTGATGGTCAAAGATTCATTTTGATTGCTCGCAATAATAATATTGCCACCTGAAACAATCGGCTTATTAACAACCCAATATATATAATTTTCAGGAGATATATCCAGTGAGCTATTCAGTATAAACGCGACATAATCAGTAGATGTCAGCGTTTGATAATAAGAACCTAAATCATTAACGGAATACAGCTGTACCTGTTCGTATTTAGTGGGAATCTGGACTGCTTCAGCACTATAACATACCACCGAACTGATAGCGGCTATGAGAGCTCTATAAAGACAATTGGGAAGATGAAGTTTCATGGAGTGAAGGAGAAAGGAAAGGTGAAAAAGTAAAACTACAGCGAACAGATTTACCTGACTGTTATTCTACTCCTGATGTATCTTGGTGGCAAGCAAAAAACTCCCACCGGTGCATGTCAAAGCATCGGCGGGAGTTGAAAAATAAGCGAGTTCCTATCAGAAGCTGTAGGTAGCACCTACGTTGGCGCTGTGCGAGGTCTGGTTCTGCATGAGCTCCAGGCTGTAGCTGCCGTTCAGGCTCCAGCTGTCGTTGAGCTGATAGCTTGCACCTACGCTCAGGTTCAGACCGGCGCGA
>JAZRSQ010000079.1:0-10139 GCA_045651585.1 Akkermansia sp. | reverse complement strand
AGTGGCAATGCACTTCCCCCTCTCCCAAGTCCGGCTACCGCATTGCCCAATTTTGGGCAATGCCGAACTACAAAATCGATTTTTGCAAAAAAATCAGATTTTGCTCAAATTATAATTGACTTCCACAAATTGCTCTTTGTCGAGTTTTTTCGAGATGCCCAACTTGTCTATCCTTTCTTCAAACTCCGATTTGCAGAGGGGGCGCCGAGCCTCAGCGATTCCCCAATTTCTATTTTACGGTAAACAAAGAGAGCCGCCTCAACAGGGGCGGCTCTCATGATTTTAACGAGGCTGAGCAGGGGGGGGCTATCAGGCCTCCTCCTCGGCGGCGAGCTTGGCGTAAGCAAACTCCTCATCGGGGTCAGCACCATGATGAGCCTTCTCGACCTTGGAGCGGAAGAGCTTCATGATGAAGACGAAGGAGCAGGGGATGAAGAACACACCCACCAAGGTGGCCACGCTCATACCGATAACCACCACCACGCCGATGGCATTGCGGGCAAGAGCACCGGAGCCTTCTGCGGTGAGCAAGGGTACGCAACCCAGAATGAAGGCGAAGGAGGTCATCAGAATGGGACGCAGTCGCATGCGGGCGGCGGTCACGGCGGCATCGAGCAGGCTCTGACCACGCTCCATCTGAAGCACGGCGAACTCCACAATCAGAATGGCATTCTTAGCTGCCAGACCCACGAGCATCACCAGACCGATCTGAGCATAGAGGTCAAGGCTCATACTGTATGCCCACAGACCGAAGAAGGCACCCAGCACGGCAATCGGCACGGAAAGGAAGATGGCCAGCGGCAGGGTCCACTTCTCGTAGAGTGCAGCCATGATGAGGAAGGCGAACACGCCGGAGAGGGTGAAGATGGCACCCAGGCCCAGACCGTCCTGCACCTTCTTCTCCTGGAAGCTCATATCCACGTAGGAGTAGCCGAACTTGGTCTTGTCCATGACCTCGTTGAATACCTTTTCAATCGCGGCCATAGCCTGAGCAGAGGAGTAGCCGGGAGCGGGTTTTACACTGATTTTGCCGGAGTTGTAGTTATTGTTGTGCAGCACGTACTCCGTGTCGGCAATGTCCTTGATGGTAACGAGAGTGCTGAGCGGTACGGACTCACCCTTGTTGTTGGCCACGTAGAAGTTGGCAATCTGGTCGGTGCTGGTGCGGTTCACACCGGCGGCCTGCATGTAAACCTGCCACTGCTGACCGAACTGGGTGTAGTAGTTCACGAATCGGGAACCGTTGAAGCACTGCAACAGTGAGTTGGCACCGGCGTAGTCAACACCCTGAGCCAAGCACTTGTCCTTATCGATGGCAATGCTCTTCTGCGGTACGGCAGGCAGCATCATGTCGGAGGCCGAGGCAATGGCGGGGTTGGCCATCAGCGCTTCCTCCAGACGCTTCATCTGCGTGTAAAGGGTGGCTACACCCTGACCTTCGCGGTCTTCGAGCACGAAGGAGATGTCGTTGCCGGTACCCACGCCGGGAATAGCGGGGGGCATGGCCATGAAGACGATACCGTCTGCGCCGCACATGGCGAGCTTGGCGTTGATGCGCTTGTAGACGTCCTCAGCAGTGGGATGGTGACCGTTATACATGACGGGGCGGTCGGCGAAGTCGCGCAGCTTGACGAAGTAGGTCATGGCGTTCGTGGTCTGCACACCGATCATGAGGTTCATACCGATGATGGACACCACGTTGTCAACAGAGTCGTCGCTCATGATGACCTTCTCGACCGGTACAGTTTCCTCCGTCAGGCGCTGCAGGGATGAACCGGGTTTCATGATAACACCGGCAATCAGGAAGCCCTGGTCCTCGGAGGGCAGGAAGCCACCCGGCACACGGGAGGCCGTGGGGATAATGAGCAGGGTGATACCGACCAGCAGGGGGATAGAAATCCACAGCTTGCGGCACAGGAAACCACAGATGGCTGCAAAGCGCTCGGCCACCCAGTCGTAACCCTTGTTGAAGCCGTTGTAGAAGGGAGTGAGCAGGGACTTGTGCTCCTTCTTGTTCTTGAGCATAATGGCCGAGAGCGCCGGGGAAAGGGTAAGGGCGTTGAAGGCCGATATGAGCATGGACACGGCAATCGTTACAGCGAACTGCTGGAACAGAGTACCGGTAATACCGGGCAGCAGCACCGAGGGAAGGAACACGGCTGCCAGTACCAGAGCAATGGCCACCACGGGACCGCTCACTTCCTTCATGGCGGCGAAGGTTGCCTGGCGCGGGGTCATGCCGTTTTCCATGTGGGATTCCACGGCTTCCACCACCACGATGGCGTCGTCCACCACCAGACCGATGGCCAGCACCATACCGAGCAGACAGATGGTGTTGAGCGAGAAGCCCAGAATGGGGAAGAAGCAGAAGGTGGTCACCAGTGATACGGGCACGGCGATAAGGGGAATGAGCGTGGCACGCCAGCCCTGCAGGAAGAGGAACACTACCAGAGCAACGAGCACCAGAGCCTCGAAGAGAGTGTGGATGATTTCATTGATGGAGTCGCTCACCGTCGTGGTGGTATCGAGAGCAATAAAGCCGCGCATACCCTCGGGCATGACCGCTTCCTTCTCGGCGAAAAGCGCACGAAGGGAAGCCACTGTTTCCAGAGCGTTGGCATCTGCCGCCTGATAAATGGCAAGACAGGTAGCAGGTGCACCGTTCACACGACCGGCCAGGGAGTAGAGCTGAGAGCCGAGCTCAATCTTGGCAATGTCCTTCAGGCGCACCGTCTGAGTTCTATCCTGCAGAACGATGATGTCGCCGAACTCCTCGATGCTCTCCACGCGACCCTTGTTGCGAATGGTGAAGGTGAACTCCTGACCGTCAGGCATGGGTTCTGCACCCACGGAACCGCCGGGGTTGATGTTGTTCTGCTGATAGACGGCGTTGTATACCTGCTCAACGGTCAGGCCTTTCTGAGCCATGTTCTCACTGTCGAGCCAGATACGAACGGCATAGCGACCGCCGAACACCATCACGTCGCCCACGCCCTTCACTCGCTTGGTGGGATCCACCAGGTTGATGTAGGCATAGCCTGTCAGGTCGATGGGGTTGAAGAAGCCCTCGGGGGAGTCGATGGCATAAATCATGAGCGGCAGACCGGCAGACTGCTTAATGGTTACACCCATCTGGGATACAGTGCTCGGCAGCTGGGAGGTTGCCTGACTGTAGCGCATGTAGGTGAGCTGCTGGTTGGTGTTGGCATCCGTACCGGGCTCGAAGATAACGTTGAGCGAGCAGGCGCCGTTGTTGGACGACGTGGAGCTCATGTAGTCCATTCGCTGAATACCGGAGAGCTGCAGCTCAATGGGCGTAGCCACGGCATCGGCCACCTCCTGAGCATTGGCTCCGGGGTAGGTCGCACTCAGCTGAATGGTAACAGGCGTGATGTCCGGGTATTGCGAGATGGGCAGCGCCAGCATGCAGATGACGCCCAGCATCGTCGTTACAATGGAGATAACGCCGGCAATAATGGGGTGTTTAATGAAAAACGGTGACATAATGGGCTATCGTTGAAGGTTATTTGAACTGCGGTGCTACGGAAGTGGAGGAATCTGCCGTGACGGAGTCGACCACGGTTTGAGGGGCCTTGTAATGGAAGGGCGTGGGTGTGAGCTTATTGACTCGGGCTTCAACCTTCATGTTAGTTGCCAGGGTCTGGCTTGCTGCCATAAGGGTACCTTCCACGATGACGGGGACGTTCTTGATATCCTCAAATCCCATGCCCTTGAGCACCATCTCCATGGCAGAGCCAAAGCCCTGTCCTTTTGCAATGAGCTCGAGCTCATCCTTAACATGGGCTTTTTTGAGCACCAGTTCCTTGGCATTCTTCACGCCTGCTTGGCGCAGGGCCAGAGTCTGCCAATCCGGGGCTTGCTCCTGTTGCAGCAGGTCATCGGACAGGGGCTTGCCGGCCTCCTTTTCCAGATAGGCTTTGAAGTCTGCCACGCCGGCATTCTTCAGGGCAAGAGCCTCCCAGCTATCAACTTCGGCACCACCCAGAATGAGGGCATCCAGGCTGGTGGCACCGGTTTTCATGAGCATGAGCGGAGTAACAGCGGCGCGGTCAACCTCTACCACATACATGGGCTGCACAACTTCCTTGCCGCCATCCTCCTTTACAGGAACAACCACCAGCGAGCCCTTAGTGATGGGCAGGGGGGTGGGGGCGCCATCCGGGGCCAGCAGCAACAGCAGGTCGTAGCCATTGGCATTCATCGGTGCACGGGCCGGTACAAGGAAAGCTCCCTTCAGCGGGTTCATGGCGGCTCTCACTCGCACGGGCATGCCGCTGCGAAGTCCACTGTCAACGTTTTCCACACGACCGACCATGCCGAAGGTACCGGTGCTGGTGCTCAGTGAGTTGTCCATCGAAATGATTTCACCCTTAGCCGGGTATACGGAACCATCCTTCAGCACGAGGTCGAACTGCGGTTTCTTGTCGGGGCCAACGTCCTTTCGCTGTAGCGCTTCAATACTTTGCAGGGCACCCTTGCCGCTCACGCTGAAGTCAACACGAATGGGATTGATGGAGGAGATGGTGACCAGCGGGGTCGCATCGGAGGGGCTTACCAAGGAACCGATGGAGGGCTTGCTGATGCCGACTCGGCCATCGAACGGAGCGGTGATGGTGGTGTAGCCGAGGTTGATTTCGGCCAGATTCACGGCAGCCTGTGCCTGTGCAATCGTGGCCTCGGCTTTCTGAACAGCGGCCTCATTGGTCTGGACGGATGTTTTGGCATCTGTCACAGTCTTTTCGGAAACGGCTCCGGGGCTGTTCTGCACCAGTCTGCTGTAGCGTTCCCAATCAGCCTTGCTCATATCGAGCTTGGCCTTGCACTGTTCCAGCGCGGCCTCTGCTGCCAGCAGATTGGCTTTTGCTCGGTCAAGTTCTGCCTGATAGGGGGCGGGGTCGATGGTGTAGAGCACATCGCCTTTCTTCACAATGGTACCATTGCGGAAATTCTGAGTGAGCAGGAAACCGCTTACTCGGGGGCGAATATCTGTCTCTTCTTCACCTCGCAGCGTGCCGAACCATTCATCCTGCACGGCTACATCCTGCTGAACCAGCGGCATGACCTGCACGGGGAAGGGTGGTAAAGTGGGCTTGGCATCCTTTTTGGGCTTGTTTGCGTCGTCACCGGTGACGACTGCAATGGCTTTCTCCTCGCCGGCTGTTCGTGCCGGGCGGAATGAGAACGGCTGCGTGCGGACGGTTCCGCGGGGGGTGGAATCATCCTTTGCCAGTCGACTGTTGGCAGAGGAGATATTCATGGCGCGCACGCCATTCTCGGTATCGGCAACAACCGGGACGTCTGCAACATTTTCATATCCGAACTCACGGAAGTAGTCCATCAGCGGGCGGCTGAAGGCTTTGACAGCCACGAGCTGCTGGGTTGTCGTGTAGCCGTCCTCTTCCGTTACGGTGATATCGTACTTACCGTCGATAACGACAGGAACGGTATGCGGTACGTTATTCTTGTCGATAACGATAATGAAGTTATTTCTCAGCACGGGGCGAATGGCAACGGCCGGCACCAGCATGGCATCCTTCACGCCGAGCGGAATTTTAACTCGCACCGGCATACCGCTGCGCAACAGGGCATCGGGGTTTTCAATCTCACCCTCCACATCAATCAGGCCCGTGGCAGCTACTTTACTTTCCATGGAAAGCAGGGTGCCCTTGTAGGGGTATACGCTGCCGTCTTCCAGAATGAGGTCAAAGCCGGGGGAGGACAGCGATTCGTCCTTTTTATCGGACTGTACCTTGCCGTAGCGGCGGAAGGAGTTGACCAGACCATCGCTGTTGATGGAGAAATCCACACGAATGGGATTGATGGAAGTAATGTTGGCCAGCTTGGTGGCGGAACTTACCAAATCACCCTTGGAGGCTGTTGCCGTACCTACAATGCCGTCGTAGGGAGCGCGGACAACGGTATAGTCGAGATTGATGCGGGCGTTGTTCACCGCAGCTTTGCTCTGTTCGATATTAGCTTGGCAGGCCTTTACATTAGCCTCGGCTGCACGCAGATTGTGGATGGCATCGCTCACCTGTTTTTCGGAGGCGGCGCTGGTCTTCACCAGTTGTTCGTAACGGGCGGCGTCTCGTTTAAGCTGATCTCTGGTGGCGATGGCGGAGTTCAGTGCGGCCTCTGCAGCATGCAGATTGGCCTCTGCCTGAGCCAGTTCGGCTTGTGCCAGCTCCGGGTCAATGCGGAAGAGAACGTCCCCCTTCTTCACGATTTGACCGTCCTTATATTCCTGCGAAACGAGGAAACCGGTCACACGGGGGTGGATGTTCGTGTCGTTCTTGCCACGCAGATAGCCGAACCACTCCCCGTGGTCAGTTACTTGCTGCTGTCTTATTTTGAATACTTTAATAGCCGTCTCTGCAACCTGTTCCTGCTTGTCCTGCTCCTGATTACAGGAGCTCAGCAGTCCCATGGTGCAGCAACTGAGAGCCAGGGTGATGAGTGTTTGTCTGGTCATATACGTGTGGAAAATTGGAATTAATCGCAGCCGTGCCCGATTAAGAGCATAATGATTACAAAAATAATAGTCAAAACAGAACCGGCACTCATGCCGCTTTCTTTTTTCTCGGATTCCGTATCGCGGATGATGGTGGGCATTCGGTAATCCCTGCTGCTATTGTGGGTTCTTTGTTGTGAGCCGGAACGCGAGAATTGGGGCTGCTTGACAGCGCGGGGAACCTGCGGAAGCACCGGGGCGTTGGTGATAGGCGGGGCGGGGGCCTGATATACCGGCTCTTCGGGGTAGCTTAATCTGCCGTACATTCCCTGTACCTGCGATTGTGCGGGCGGTGCTACCGGTGCGGGATTGGTTTCCGGCAGGGTAGGCATGGTTATCTCCGGCAGTGTTTGTGTGGGAAGTGAGGAGAGGGAGTGCTGGTGTTGGGCAAACTCGTGTGCTCTCCGTTCCTGCTCTGCCACCATGGCATTGAGCTTGTTGACTAGGTCGCGGGACATGGCATCCAGCGCCAAGCGCTGCGGCTCAGTGCTCACCTCATCCCCATGGGGCACGTCGATTTCAGGGGGTTGGTTCATGGATTAGTCGAGTTTGAGTTCGCTCTGAACCGCTGAACTCCTGGCGCCTGCGGTACTTTGCTGAGCGGGTGCCGAGGCGGTCGGGCGGCTGTTGTCCTCATCGGCAGAGCTGTTCTGCATGGCAGTCAGGACTGCTTTCACCATTTTCTGCTTGTCGCCATGGGCGGTCCATGCCAGGTACAGGAAGTCTGCCGGATGAATGTTGCCGTGCTCGCGCAGGAAAATGCGATCCTGCTCATCATAGTACATCAAGCCGGCATCCAGCGTTCCGTGCAGTTTGGCCTCTGCCTTGCGGATAATGCGCGGCAGGTAGGGAATTCCCTGGAAATCGTCATCTGCCGGGGGCAGGTCTGTGGCTCGCACCGGTTTGGCGTTGCCGGATATGCCGCGCTGTGCCGTACGGAAGAAGGTGCGACGAGCGGCTGCAATCAGCAAAATGGTGCTCGGGGAAGGGTCGCCGAGTACGGCGTAGTCCTGCACATACGAGTGCATTTCTGCCGGGGTGTAACCGATATCTGCAAGTAACTGAACCTCTGCCGGTAAAAAGAAGTTGGTCGGTGATGTCTGCGGGCGCTCGTGATAGCGCGCTACAGCATCTCTCAGCAGGGACATAAAGCCGTCATTCCATTCCATGTCGTGCATTATAGACAAGCATCTATACCATGGCAAGTATAAAACACGTCTTCTGTGTGTTATAGCGTTATGCTCTGCGGCGGCGTAACAAAAGCAGACACAATGCTGCCATGCTGAGCGTAGCTGTGGCGGGCTCGGGGATAAGGCGCACATAGACCTCACCGTTATCTGTGGTAATCAGCCTTGTCTCGTAGTCCTCATACCCGGCAACCACAAATTGAACTGCTCCTTGCGTATAGTCCCTTACGCTGTACACATCTTCAAAGAGAAGGAAATTACGTCGGCCATCGGATAAAACCGGTGTCAAATCTGTTATGAGGGTTATACAGCCTTCTCCATAGCGGTTGAGTGTGGCTCCATCCAACGAGAAGACGGCCCCATATTGTTCATATACGGTTCCGGCAAACAGCCCCAGGGAAGTAACATCCGGCGTGAGGCGCTCCGGCAGCGGTGACGTGGCGTTGCCGCATACAGCAACATCTTGAAGTAATACCTCGTACGCACCGGCAATAAGTGCTGCTCCTGCCTTTAAGTGGAGGTTATCTGTGGCAAAACTTGCCCCCTCTGCCAGCAAATCTGAAAAAGTCCCAAAATCTGCACTTTTCGCAATTTTTTTGTTGCGGATTCGGTGCCGGGAAGTATTATCTTATGTAAAGGAGATAGAGAATAATGAAGACAATTTTCCACAAAATCCTTGCCTCCACAGCCCTGTGCCTTGCGGCGGTGGGGCTCTGCTCGTGTTCCTGTGTTTTGCAGACTCATCAGATGGCGCTCGATATGGCAAAGGAGTATGATGCCATTGTTGTTCTCCATGACGCCGTGTACCAAGCAGGAAATCGCTTTTATGTGCAAGGGGGGCAGACCAAGGTGCGCCGTAGTGGACGCTCACCTTTTCTAGACACGTCAGTTTTATCAGAATTGGGGACGCACCCGGAGATTACTGGTGAATACACCATTCTGCCTGACGCTGAGCGCAAAATGGTATATTGCGAGTTCCGCATGAGATACGGTAAAAGACCCTTTGATGCAGATTCATATGCTAGACTAGACGACAATAATTTACCTAGGAATGAAGCCCCCTCATGGACAGGAGGTGGAGATCCGAAAGCAAAAGGATGGATGCCCGCTCGCAACAGCAGAGGAGAAATCGTTGCATGGTATGTTCCCGAGATCGATAGTTGGCACTCGCGAGACTACGAGGACCAGTGGCGGGAAACATTGCCTGCCGGAGCTCGACCGATTCGCCTGACGGCAGAGGAGATTGCTAATCACCCCGTGTTGAAAGGAGAATCCGGGGTTCCAAAGATTCTGCTCTGCGAGCGTGGTGAGGCGCGGGTGAATACCGGTCGCGCCTTGTTTGCCTATCCGCTGGCCGGAATATGCTGGGTGGTGCCGGATGCGCCTGTCACAGTGGCCTCTCACATTCTGGATTTACCCATATGGGTACTGGACTGGATTCTATGAGCTTGAAACGGCTTACGGATTCTGGTAACATGACACCGTAACAAATAACCATCTTCCAAATACTATGAATCTGAGACCTTTTGTATGTTCCGTGCTTGCCTTGTTGGCATTGGCTTCTCCGCAGGTTTTCGCTACTGAGCCGGGCGAGAAGATAGCCACAGCTGATATCCCGCAAGCAACAACAGAGTTCCGCGTCAAACTAACCGATTTGAGTGACTTGCCTATCCCGGATGCTGAGGCTCCGAGATTCTCTCGCGCCCCCAGACCTACCCATGTTTCGCCGTATCATACCGTAGTAATGGAACAATATGCGCCCCCGGTGCGAACACGTGGCGGCTCCGCTTATTTCAAGATTACTCACTACACCCTTTCATTCGATGGCAAGCAATTGCTGGTAGATATTTACCGCATAGCAGCCCCCTCGTCCAGCGTGAATATCTCCCATACCACCAGGGTTCTCCGCAGTGAAATCCCGTATCAGTTCCGCGAAGGTAGGGAAGTGCTGAGATTCGACATGGATGAGAATGGTATGAAGATTCTGCGCTTTGAGACTTATACCATCAACCCCGCTACAGGCGAGGCAACACTTAGCCAGACTCATTATCCTGTAGAGCAGCCCCTGTGAATGAGCTACCAGCTTTGAAAAAATACTGTAACCAATTCACAAAACACCACCTTGCAGCCTAGGATTCCTCCTAGGCTGTTCGCTTGTCAGGCCGGGGCTCCATCCTACCCTTGCAAGTGTGTTTTTGCGCTCCGGGGCAATCCGGCACTTTGCCAGAAGCTCGCGGCGTCCTTGCGCCGGGTGGGCACCATGTAACGCGAGCGCAGAAGCGAGGTATCGCGGTGGCCCATCTCCAGCTGCAGCTCCGGCAGATTCCGGAACATGGCGGCGTGGTACGTGGCGAAGGTGTGGCGGCAGACATCCGGCACCCAGTGGCGGAACCCGGCGGCACGGCGCAAGGCCTGCCATC
>JAZRSQ010000078.1:0-20388 GCA_045651585.1 Akkermansia sp. | reverse complement strand
TCGGCCCGGAGGTGAAGGAGAAGATGAAGGAGAGCCTCAAGCGCATCGAGAGCGGCGAGTTCGCTCGCGTATGGCTGGCAGAGGCCGCCGCCGGCGCACCCAACCTGCTTGCCAAGCGTGCCGCTCTGGCTGAGCACCCGGGTGAGGTGATGGGCAGCAAGATTCCCGCCCTCTTCGAGCGCAACTAATCTGCAGCTCCCAGCAAAATTTAAGAAGCCCGGTTCCGAGAGAACCGGGCTTCTTTCTTTATTCGTATATATCCTTATCGGCGTCGACGAGCAGCAAGCCCCATGAGCGCCATCAGGCTCAGCGTGGCTGTGGCGGGCTCGGGAACAGGCAAGCCCCAGTCACTCGCAGCTGCCGGATTGAGGGCATAGATATGATTGACATGTACACCTTGTGCACCAACATTTGCATACCAATCATTATCATTCGCATCAAAGTATAACTTACCATTTCGCAGCGTCACACCGACCGAGAACAAGCCATCGTCCACATTATAACCATACTGAGCGTCATCAGAATCCGTAAGCCACAACCTGGTAATTCCTTCGGTCTCGCTGTAATCCACACCCCACAGAGTAATAGCATGAGCCAAGTTATTACTGTCTGCAACCAGGCCCACAGACAGCGCCATGCCATTCTGAAGGGCATAAAGTATATTATCGGTCAGATTCTCATCCTCTGCTCTGAAATACATGAAATCACGAAACTCACTCACATAGCCATTCCTGAGGGCATCATAATAATTGACATATTGAGTCGCGGCTGCATCGGCCAGCGGGAATATGAAATCATCGTAATAATAGCCCTCAAACACATCAAACTGCGATGTCGTTGTTTTACCGTACGAAGACCGAAGATACTGGGTATCATTTGTAGGAGTATACACGCCGGTAAGCCACCACTGTACGGCTGCCCCCACATCGCCACTGGCATCTCTATTGGAACCGGCCTGATAGCGAGCCCACACAGCATCATGAGACTGAGGCACACCATTCGGAGTTGCCGGCAATTGGTTCTGCCACCAAGCCACCAAATTGGAAGCCACTGCAGCAAAGCAGAGGTCGTCGTCGTCCTGATTGTTTGTAGTTTTGTTAGCATCGTACCAGCCGGCATCTTCACTGACTCCGGCAACCCAAATAGTGTCAGCCGCCTGAGCCATGCAGCACCCACAGAGCAGAGCTCCGAGAATAAACCTTGAAATTTTCATAATAACAAAGAGAGAGAAAACTACATTGATTTTTACCTTTTCAATCTACACCCATCCGGCGAAAAGGTCAAATAAAAAAATCACCCGATAAGAAACCGGGTGATTAGAAAATCTGTCATTATATTTTTTACTTCTTAGCACCTACTGTGCCCAAAGCTGTTTTCTTGGGGCTATTCTGATTATTGCCGGATTGCCCATTTACAGCAGCGTTGGGATCGCCGGTCACAATAACCTTGGGCTTCTTGTCAACAACCGGAGTTTCCTGATGAGTGTAGACATACCAGAATGCGCCACCACCAAGAGCAAGGAGCAGGAATATCCAGAGTCCACTGTTTGACTTAGTCTTCTGCACATACGCAGGAACAAACGGAGAACCGCCGACGGGACGTCGCATACGGTTTACACTGCCGGGTTTTACGGGTTTAAGAGCCATAGTATTCGGGGGTGAATGTTATTTGTAGTCGGTGGCGAATTTATAGCACACCAACCTGTACATAGCAAGCGCAAAGCATATTTCTGCAGAAAAAAATCACCCGCTGTACGGTGACATACAGCGGGTGACCGAAAAATAAGTGTGTAGTATTACACAGAAGCCTTGATGATGGCAGCGAAGGAGTCGGCCTTAAGAGCGGCACCACCCACAAGAGCGCCATCGATGTCGGGCTGGCTCATGAGCTCAGCAGCATTGTCGGGCTTCACGGAACCACCGTACTGCAGGCGAACAGCCTCAGCAGCCTCGGCACCGAAGGTATCGGCAATCACGCCACGGATGAAAGCGTGAGCGGACTGAGCATCGGCAGCGCTGGCGGTCACACCGGTACCAATGGCCCATACGGGCTCGTAGGCGATTACCAGACCGGCAACCTCGGCGGGAGTCAGCCCCTCCAGACCCTCTACCACCTGGGACTTCAGCACAGTCTCAAGCTCACCACCCTGGCGCTGCTCGAGAGTCTCACCGATGCAGTAGATGGGGCAGATACCGGCTGCAAGAGCCTTCTTAATCTTCTTGTTAATGTAGGCATTGGTCTCGCCATGGTACTGACGGCGCTCGCTGTGACCAAGCACCACGTAGGTGCAGCCCAGCTCGTTGAGCATGGCGGTGGAAATCTCACCGGTGAAGGCACCGTTGTCGCGGTCGCTCACGTCCTGAGCGCCTACGCCGATGCACTTGCACTCGCCGAGGGTCTCCATAACGGCAGGAATCGTCACAAAGGGAGGAACGATCACCTTGTCGACAGCGATATCGCAGGTCTTCTCATCCTTGAACGCGGCGAGGAAAGCCTTGGCTTCCTTCGGGCCCATGTTCATCTTCCAGTTAGCGGCAATAATGGGTTTGCGAGACATAATAATAAGATGTGTCTGTTCTGACGGCACAAGCGTACCCCTCATGCAGGCTAAAGTCAAGAAAAATCACCATCTCCGCTCATTTTCTGCTTGCAATACCCCACACTTATGCCAGAATATACAACAAATGATAGGCGCTGTTATCGGAGATATCGTCGGCTCCCGTTTTGAATGGGACAACAACAAGAGCAAGAAGTTCACATTTCTGCACGAGTCCTGCTTTCCCACAGATGACTCGTTCATGACGCTGGCTATCGGGGCCGCCATTCTGCGCAGCAAACCCGACTTCTCCGATTTGAGCGAACAGGCTGTGCAATGGATGCAGGAAATCGGGCGAGCCTACCCCGATGGCTGTTACGGTGGCCGCTTTGCCGGTTGGCTGCAGGAGGACGACCCGCAGCCTTACAACAGCTTCGGCAACGGTGCCGCCATGCGCGTGAGTGCCGTAGGATATGTCGGCAACAGCGAGGCCGAAGTGAAAAAACTCTCCCATGCCGTAACAGCCGTAACCCACAATCACCCCGAGGGATTGAAGGGGGCGGAATCTACCGCCATGGCCATCTATCTGGCCCGCACCGGCAGTAAAAAGGAGGATATTCGTCGCTACATCCGCAGGAATTATTACGACCTCAATTTCACCCTCGATGACATTTGGGAGGATTACCAATTCAACGAAACCTGTCAGCAGACCGTACCTCAGGCACTGCAGGCATTCTTTGAAAGCAATGATTTTGAGGACGCCGTGCGCAATGCTATCTCCATAGGTGGCGACAGCGACACCCTCGCAGCCATCACCGGCAGTGTGGCAGCAGCCTACTACGGAGTACCGGGCGAAATTCGCAGCAAGGCGCTCAGCTACCTCGATAAGTTCCACCTTGCCATTTTGCAAGAGTTTGAACGGCGCTACCCCGATGCAGCAAAATAAGCTGCGACAAAAAAACTCCACGCTCCACTTTTTTGTGCCTGTGACCTGTTTTTAACTTGCCACACGGCGCAGGTAACGGTAGAATGAAAGCAGAAAACGAGGGAACGTGCAGCCGCGTCCCCACAACGTCTATATACATATCATGAAAACGCTCATCACAAATGCTCGTATCATCTCCCCCGGCGTAGACATCGCGGGTGGGTCCGTTCTCATTGACGGCACCAAGATTGCCGCCGTGCTCATGCCCGGCGAGACAGCAGAGGCCGACAAGACCATCGATGCCGGCGGCAACATGCTCATGCCCGGCTTCATCGATATTCACTCTCACGGCGCCGGCGGTTGCGACACCTGCGACTGCAAGGTAGAGAGCATCCGCACCATCGCTGACTGCAAGATGAAGGAAGGCGTGACCACATGGCTGCCCACCACCCTGACCCTCGGCACCAACACACTCGCCGACGTCTGCCGCGTGGTGAAGGAATACGCCGAGAGCCCCAACGGCTCCAAGACCCCCGGTGTACACCTCGAAGGGCCCTACATCAATCCCCGTCAGTGCGGTGCACAGAACCCCGCTTTCGTGCGTCCCGCCGACTTCGAGGAAGTGAGCATACTCAACGACATTTACCCCGTTCTTTACATCTCCATGGCCCCCGAGATGCCCGGCGCCGTTGACTTCATTGCCAAAGCCAGCGCCATCGGCATCACCTGCTCCGCCGGCCACTCCGCTGCCAGCTACGCTGACTTCAAGAAGGCCAAGGCTGCCGGCCTGAAGCACCTCACCCACTTCTGCAACCAGATGAGCCCCCAGCACCACCGCGAGATCGGCCTCGTTGGTTCCGGTATGCTCGACAAGGACGTGAAGATTGAAATCATCTGCGACAAGATTCACCTGTGTGAGGACATGCTCAACCTTACCTTCACCAACAAGGACATCTCCCAGCTGATTATGATTACCGACTCCTTGGCCTGCTCTTGGATGCCCGATGGCCCCGGCCAGCTGGGTGGTCTGCCCATCATCGTGAAGGGTGGCGTAGCCCGCTTGGAGAGCGGTAACCTGGCAGGCTCCACACTGCGTTTCGCCAAGGGGCTGAAGAATGTTCAGGAAATCACAGGCAAGCCCCTCAGCGAACTGGTGAAGGCAACCTCTTGGAACGCCGCCCAGTCCCTCGGCCTGTACGACCTCGGCAAGGTAGCCCCCGGCTACACCGCTGACCTCGTCATGCTCGACGCCGAGTACGACACCGTCATGACAATCATCGACGGCGAAGTTCGCTACACAGCATAAGCTCTGACTTCAACAAGTCCCCCGGCACCCCCGGGGGACTTAAACTCTCACCTATCTGACATCCCACGCCATGCTCATTTCCCCACTCGCTGCCAAATTATGCGCCGCTCGCGGCATAGACCCCACCACGCTTCGTGGCTCCGGGCCTCGTGGCAGAATCATGGCGGCAGATGTTCAGATTTCCACTCCCGCCCCTCAGCGACGTGGCGGAACCACACTGGCAGATTTTGCCATTCCCCCGACCCGCGAACAGAAAGACGGCTACTACATCTATGACGACGAGGTGAACATGAGTGCCCTTGCCGCCATCAGCATGCCGATAGCCGTGCAATGCGAAAAACTGCTCGAGAACCGTTATTCGCTTTTCGACTACATCATTCGCGCCGTAGTGAAAGCCTGCATCACCTGCCCCTCGTGGCAGGAACCCTCGGGCAACATCAACGTCATGCTCTTTGAACATAAGGGTTCTCAGGTAACAGCTATCGAGAACGCCGCCAACAAGAGCATCTACCGCTTGGCAAAAGAAACCGCCACCCCTCAACCGGCACCGGCAAACTTCACCCCGCACATCGTTGTGTGCGATGCCCACACCTCACGCGAGCAGGTAGCAGCTGTACTGAACAATGGGCACCGCCCGGGCTTTGCCATGCTCGCCCGTGGCAGCCGCGAAAAAGATGCCATTCGCGCCGGCGGTGACGGCCAGTACAAGAACACCCTTTCCTACACATTTTACGTAGCCACCACCCTGCCCGAGCAGGAAGCCAACCGCATAGCCGCAGCCCTGCGTGCCCTGCTGTACAACCCGGTGCGCCTGCTACTGCTTTCCTGACAGGCAGCTTTTTTGCCGAAAGTCCGCAAAAATAGTGAAATCTCATTGACTTCACCCGTCGTTTACGGCATAATACATATATCAACAAACGTACAGACTTACTCATGTCCTTCAACATTCAGAACGTAGAAATCGGCGGCAAGGCTCCCTTCTATCTGCTCGGACCCTGCTCTCTCGAAAACGAGGAATTCGCTTGGCAAATGGCTCGCAGCATTAAGGAAATCTGCACCCGCTTAGGCGTACAATTCATCTTCAAGGCTTCTTACGACAAGGCCAACCGCACCAACGTTAAGAGCTTCCGCGGTCTCGGCATTGCCGAGGGCTGCCGTATTCTTTCCGAAATCGGCAAGGAACTGCAGATTCCCGTTGTAACAGACGTTCACACCGAGGAGCAGGCCGAGTACGCCGCTCAGTACGTGGACCTGTTGCAGATTCCCGCATTCCTCTGCCGTCAGAGCGACCTGCTCGAGGCCTGCGCCAAGACCGGTCGTCCCGTCAACATCAAGAAGGGTCAGTTCCTTGCACCTTGGGATTGCAAGAACATCTGCGAGAAGATGCAGGCCTTCGGTTGCGATAAGTACATGCTCTGCGAGCGTGGCACAACCTTCGGCTACAACAACTTGGTGGTAGACATGCGCGGCCTGTACTGGATGCGCCAGTTCGGCTGCCCCGTTGTATTCGACGCCACACACTCCGTACAGCGCCCGGGTGGTCTGGGTGGTGCTACCGGTGGCGACCGTGATTTGGCTCCCGTACTGGCCAACGCAGCCATGGCAGCCGGCATTGACGGCGTGTTCATGGAGGTTCACAGCGACCCCGACAACGCCATGTCCGACGGCCCCAATCAGGTGCGTCTGGACGACCTTGAGCGCGTGCTCACCAACATGCAGCTCGTACGCTCCGCCTACGACCAGATGTCCTGATGAAGCACTGCATCGCCATTCTATGCACACTGGCAGCACTTGTTCCCTGCACATGGGGACAAGTGCCCAGCAGTTCTGTTGCTGAGCACGAATTCCCCGGGCTCCAACTATTGCCCCCCGGCAGCAAGGTAAAGGGCATTTCCCTGCCCCGTTACGAAAATCACCGTGTATCCGCGCTGTTGATAGCTAAGCTCATGGAGATTGCGACACGCTCCGAGGTCAAGTTTACCGGGATTAAAGCAGAACTTTATGCAGAGAACGGCGAGGTAACAACCGTTACCTGTGAGCAAGCAGGCTACGACTTCCGCACCAGTATTGTAACATCCGATGCCCGCCCGGAAATCGAAAGTCCGCGCTTTTCAGCCAAGGGAACCGGGGTGCAGTTCAGCACAGCCAAGAAAGTCGGCGTGCTCAAAGGCCCGGTGCAAACGGTAGTTAAAAACTCAGCATTCAACAAACAGCCCAAGGCCAAATGAAACCGCTGCCAGCCGTACTGTTTCTCCTTTCTGCTGTCCTGACATATGGCGCAGAAGGAGTAAGTGATATCAATCAACTCGTTGCTGAACGCGAGGCCACTCTGACCCGCCTTGCAGAGGACCAAGCAGCGGCCGATGAGACCATTACAGATTTGCTGGGCGAAATTCCGGCACCGGCTGCAGATGCCGACACAAGCCTGCCGAAGCAAAATGGCAGCGATACCGTGGCCGTAGCTGATGGGGGCATGATTTTTGATGCCGGGAACTCGCGTGTTGCCTATATCAACAACGTGCGCTTGGCCGATCCCCGCCTCGAACTGCGCAGCTCGGAACGCCTCTATATCCAATTCCCTCAGAAAACCCTGAAACAAGGTAAAAGTTCAGCCAAAGACTCGGCCACCACAGGTCTGAACACAAAATCCCCCGCCTCGACAGAAGAAACGGAGCCGACTGAGATTTCTGCACAGAACACCGCTCCCGTACAGATAAATGCAGCCGTCACCATGGTAGATGCCGCACAGAACACCATCTACCTAGCGAGCAGTTCCACTCCGGGTGCCACAATTGTTATCGCACGCGAGCAGAACAAGTTGCAGATAACAGCGCAGAAAGGCTCCCGCGCTTTCATTCTGGCAGACAGCAACGGCGATATCTATATTTCCGGGGTCGACATCGACCTGAAGTGGAGTGACAGCAAGGGCAATGTCAGCACCCTGCACAATCAACAGGGGCGAGCCTACTATCACGCAGAAACCCACCGACTGCTCTTTGACGGCCCCACCGAAATCCGGACAGCAGACGGCAGCATTTCTGCCGATGACTATCTGGCTCTCACCCTCACTGTCGAAGAAAAACAGGCCAGCGAGGGTGACTTCATGCCACAGTTTACCGGCATTCACATCAAGGGCATTGAAGCAGCAGATGCTCGCGGAAACGTCAAAATCGCCCGTCCGAATGTCGGCGACCAGCCTGCAGCCGAAATCTGCGGCGAAGCCCTCCATTACGATGGGCTCACCGGCGATGTCAAAGTCAGCGGTTCCGGAACCCGCTTGGCCTACGGCGAACAGGAACTCCGCACCGATGGCTCCCTGCACTTGGCCGAGAACGGCGACATCACCCTGCAGGGCGACACAATCAGCGGTAAATACAGTCGCCCCGCAGCTGACAAGGCAGCAGCCCCCATACTGGGCACGTTCAGCACCTCCGGTAGTATCACCTTCACTGCTGCAGACCACACCATCACCCTGCCCAACGGTATCACCGCGCAGGACTCCCTCAGCTCGTTCTGCGCTCAGGGCAGACTGTCCATACAGTTGCAGCCCGATACCGACGCCAAAGCGCAGGACAGAGCACGCACCGGCATGGTCAACCTGGCCATCGCACAGCATAAAGATATCACAAGCATCGAGGCCACAGGCGGCATAGCCGTGAAGCACCGCAACAGCGAACAGGAGGAAGGACTGGTTCTCACCGCCGACAACGCACAGCTCAACTTCCTGACGGCAGAGGCCGAGTTCACATCCGCCGCCGGCAAAACCACCAACCTGCAGTACAATAGCTACCGCCTTGCCGCAGCAGATGAGCAGAAGTCCACTCGCCTTTATCTGGCTCCGAACGGCGACCTGACGCTGGCCGGTGCCCAACTGACGGCAGAACTCCCCGGCAAGAAAAACACAACCACGGCCACCTGCTCCGAAAGCATGACCCTCAACCGCGAGGCCGGTGTGCTTAAGCTGGGTCCGAAGTCGCGCATGGTTGCCGACAACGGCATCCTCTCTGCCAACAGCGAGCTCGAACTGACACTCTACCCGGGACCGGCCGAAAAGAACCGCCCCATCTCGGAGCGCTATCCGCACCTCGTGTTTAACTATGCCGGTCTTAAACAGGCAGACACCGCAAACGGCGGTACCGTGCAGACCAAACAGGGCTCGATGGAGTGCAGTGGCGCCATTCATGTGGAAATGCTGCCGGAAAGTGCAGAAGGTGGCGATTTAGGCTCCGTGCGCTTGGCTACAGCCGAGGGCAATGTTGCCATCGCCGGCAAGGATTCCACCGGCCGCACGATGCGCGCCATGGGCGACAGACTCAGCGTGGATGGCACCACCGGCAACAAGGTGCTCTCAGGCAACAAAGTCACCTTGCAGGACTCTCATAATACCCACATCGCCTCCGGCGCAGGTGCCCGTGTCGTGCTCGACAAGAACAACAATGTACGCATCAGCGGTGCTAAGCAGAGCACATCGGCCACACGCATTAAGAACCAGATTGAGAAAAATCAAAAGAAATAAAGACTTCTATGGATAACGAGATTCTACTGAGAGCCGAGGGACTTTGCAAATCATACAATGAACGCAAAGTCGCCGACAAAGTAAGTCTGGAAGTACGTGCCGGTGAGATTGTCGGTCTGCTGGGGCCGAACGGTGCCGGTAAAACCACCTCTTTCTACATGGTAGCGGGTCTGGTTCGCCCCGACGAGGGCAGCGTGATGTTTGCCGGGCAAGACGTATCGGGCCTGCCGATGCACCTGCGTGCCCGTCTGGGCATGGGCTACCTCCCGCAGGAGGAATCCATCTTCCGTAAGCTCTCGGTCATCGAGAACCTGATGGCCATTCTCGAAACCCGCAAGGACCTCACCTCCAAGCAGCAGAAAGCCAAGGCCGATGAACTGCTGGAGCGCTTCAACATCACCAAGCTGCGCAACAGTCAGGCCATTCAGCTCTCCGGTGGTGAGAAACGCCGTCTGACCATTGCCCGTGCTCTGGCCAGCAACCCCACCCTGCTCATGCTCGACGAGCCTTTCGCCGGTGTGGACCCCATTGCCGTGCAGGATATTCAGCACATCGTTGCCTCCCTGCGCGAGACAGACGGCCTGTCCATTCTTATTACCGACCATAACGTGCGCGAGACCCTCGGCATTGTGGATCGAGCCTACATTCTGTTCGAAGGCAAGGTCATTAAGCAGGGCTCGGCAGATGAAATTGCCAATGACCCCAAGACCCGTAAGATTTACTTGGGTGAACACTTCAAGATGTAAGACAAAAGTTTAGAAAATCTGAGTCCGTCATTACTCTTGCAATCCGCCGATTCCGTGATATAGTAATCAGAACCGCCGAGACAGCGGAAAAATTCACACACGACATAATACCAACATGAAAGATCTGAAAGGCACCAAGACGGAAGCTAATCTGGCAATTGCCTTTGCCGGTGAAGCTCAGGCCTACACCAAGTACCAGTACTACGCCTCCCGCGCTAAGAAGGATGGCTACGTACAGATTTCCAAGCTTTTCGAGGAGACCGCACACAACGAGAAGGAGCACGCCAAGCTGTGGTTCAAGCTCCTGCACGGTGGCAGCGTGCCCGAGACTACCATCAACCTGGCCGATGCCGCCAGTGGCGAAAACTACGAGTGGACCGACATGTACAAGACCTTTGCCGAGGTTGCTCGTGAAGAGGGCTTCGACGAAATCGCTGACACCATGGAGGGTGTAGCCGCCATCGAGAAGCAGCACGAGGAGCGCTACCGCAAGCTGCTGAGCAACATCAACGAGGGCATCGTCTTCTCCCGCGACGGCGACACCATCTGGCAGTGCGGCAACTGCGGTCACATCTGCATCGGCAAGAAGGCCCCCGAGGTCTGCCCCGTATGCGACCACCCGCAGGCTCACTTCGCCATTCTGGCTCAGAATTACTGATATTCTGCAACAAAAATCACAACAGCGCGCAGGCTCACCCCTGCGCGCTTTTACCATACCCGCCGGTAATATGTTCTGGAAAGCAAACAAGACAGCTATCATCGTGCTGCTGATTGGCCTGTGCGCCTCGTTCGCGGCATACTTCATCATAGGCAGTGGCCCCGATGGCGACATAGAAAAAGCCAAACAGGTACTGTCAACGGGAATCTGTGTGGCACTTTTTGCAGCAGCGGCGCTCTCCTTCATGCTCGCTAAGCGCACTCCCGGCCTGCAGATACCGGACGAGCTGACAGAACAGCACTTCGAGCAAATGGCCGCGCTCGAAGCACAATACTACGGCGAGGACAACATCACCCCGCCGGCAGAGGCCTATCGCTGGTATAAGCGCTATCCCGCCACCACCATCGCCGCAGCCGTGGGGGATCAGATTGTGGCTTTTGTCAACCTTTTCCCGGTCAAAGCAGAGATATACGAAGCCCTGCGTGCCGGGCAGTTCAACGATCACACCCTCACTCTGGAAGGGTTGGTCGACCCATATACCGAGAGCGATGAACCGCTGCACATGTTCCTGTGCTGCGTGCTCACTGAACCGGCCTACAGAGGTTTGGGGCTCACCCGCCACCTGCTCAGCCTCGCCGTGGAACAATACGAATCGGTACAGCCGCGCTGCCGCCGTATCATTACCGACAACGTGACCCCCGAGGGTGCCGCCTTCTCACGTCACTATGGCTTCGAACAGGTGCAGACCAGTGACCACAACTCCCTGATTTTCGAGCAGGATTACGCCGATTTTGTGGCACACGTCACCGGCACTCAATCGACTGCAGATTCTGCCGACTGACACCGCCACACACACCCTACCCTCCATGAAGAAAGAAGAGTTTCTGGCTTTTTCAACGCTCATCCTGCTGGCAATGGTGCTGGCCGGGCCGGTATGTGTGCAATGGCTCGTCGGCACCCTATCCGGCAAATATTGGGGTGACTACCGCCTGCTTGGCTATTTTCTCAAGTTCATCATTATATGCGGGGGCGGCATAAGTGGTATCTTCTTCATGCTGAGCAACAATAAGGATGCGCGTATCATGCGAATATTCGGCTGGGGTTTTCTGCAGCTGTTCGGCTCATGGTTTGCGGCACTCGGTGCTGCGACCATGACCCACATGAATGACGGCGAAGGTATGGCCTTCGTTTTGTTTGCTCCGCTGTGCACCCTGCCCTCTTACCTGATTGCGCTCGTCATATCGCTGTGCAATCGTGATTTAAGCGACTCTACGCTGCAAAAGTGCCACCGAATTGCATTCTGGCTCATGCTGATAGCGGCCATCGTCGTCTTCTCTCTGTACACCGTCAAACAAGTGGAAGCCTTGCAATACAACAATGCCATCGACTTCTACAAGTCAATCTGATTGTCACAAGCAAAGTGACAGAAGGCGGACACCGGCGCTGCATTTACCGTTGCAATGCATCTTCGCAAGATACAGACAGAGAGATTGCAATAGAAAAGAACAAATATTTTATCACATAATTGCATTTCATAACACTATTCATTAACGGTAGTCATTCTGCATATAGAGAATAAAAATTATCCTGTCCTTTTATATTGACTGTTATAGAAAGCGGTTCGCTATTTTTGTTTTCATGGAAACAAAATGAATGCTCGCAGCAACAATAGAATGACAACTCTACTACATACACATCAGCTCTCTTTTCCCATGAGGTAATAGACTTTGTGTAATGGCAATTATAGTCACCTTTATCGTAAAACATAGTGAAAATTAATTCTTTTTGTTGTTTCATATTAGATTTATTCATCTGTTCTTGAAAGGCATGAACGTATTCATTAAATTTTATACATCTATAGCATGAACATGATGAAGCAAAAAGCGCAAGAACAATTGGTGACAACAAAAATAGAAATCTCTCCATAAATTATTATTACAATATTAAACAGTCTATTTTTAACACTTAGGAAGACAATTTAAGGCCAACTCCTGTGCACATTTACGCATGTGGTTCTTTTATCATTATATCACCCCTGATATCAATCTATTTTTAGTGCGATTATAAAGTGTAGGCATGACGCATTGCCTCAAAAATCCAGTCACCGAACTGACATGTTTCACAGGTTTGACAGAGATGTGAATAACCATATATTTGGACGAAGCCCAGAATCGCCTCGGTGAGTTGATGCGTTAAATGTGTTAAAATGAATGGTTATACCTGATATACAAACATCTAACGTTTTTCTGCTTGTACGTATGCGTAATTGTATTCTTCAATAGCATCTGAAACTTTTTTGCATAATTCTGGATATAGCATTTCATGCTCAAGTGGAATATCTATGAATGTACTATCATCTTCGACATCAACTCTTGTAAAAAAAATATCTTCATCTATATAATATTTCATTATTTCTTCCACAATATTAGCTAACTCGATTTTATTATTTTTATACAATGCATTGAAACGAGACGTAGAAACTCGCATATTGTTATATGTTTTACCAATCGTCTTATACATCAATATACCAAACAAGATTCTTGTAGGCGTTATAACAAAATTAAATCTATTATAACAGTGATTAATTTGCAAAGTATCTACGCCACAACATCTATTAATTCTTTTATATGAGTATGACATGTTACGTGTTGGTATAATAAAATTATAATGCAATCACGCAGACAGTTTGACAGTTTTTTGGAGATATGCAAGTCTTTTTCTCGGATTTTTTGATTTCTTACACTTTTCGCAGGTTTGCCTGCTGCTATTCACACCTTGGATATGGCATTCTTGGCAAAAAAAAGGTTGCCCTACCTCCCGCATATGCAAGAGCTAGGGCTGAAATAATACCAGTAAATATGTTATGCTCAATTACTCGCTTTTATCCACCCAGCCGTGGCGCTGAGCGTAGCTGAAGAAATCTTCCAGCAGGAGCGAGTACTGTAGACGGTTGCGAGGATTTTGATGAAGGTCAGAATCTCCTCGGTGAGTTGGTCTTGCTTCACCTCGTGCATGAACTTTCTCGGCAGTTCGGGATAGAGGCGATAAAAAAACAGAAAAAACGCCAATTATCGGTGCAAGGTATTGTGGGTCTTGCACCGATAATAAGCTCAGACGTAAAGAGCAGCAGGATAACAAGTAGCAATTATAATTGGAGACGTTTTGCGGGGTATACCCGTCAAATATCCCCCCCGTGCTTGTGCGGGTAGGTAAAGCCCGGCAACAAAACATTGACAGAGCACAAGTTCTCTGCTAGTCTGAGGATATGAATACGCTCAGTGCCGATGAACAGGCTCGTATAACCGCCATCCTGCGCCCTCAGGAAGAAGTTCTGTGGGTGGGCAAGCCCTTGGGAACAGTTACCGCTGTCGCCCCGCAACCGGTTGGATTGATGGCTCGCCTGAAAGGATTGCTCGGCAGCAAACCACAGACCGCCACAACGGGCGCCACGCCCATTTACCTGCTCACCGGCAAGCGTGTTGTCGTACTGCCGGTTGTCGGCGAACCTCAGGAGTGGCCGCTCATGCTCGGTATGATTCAGAAGGTCAACGAAGAGCCTGATGGCAGCGGCGATGTCATTTTTGACCACGATTACGATGAACGCACCGAAACCCGTACCCCGCGCGGGTTCCTGCGAGTGGCAGATGTCGACCGGGTTCGCATGCTGGTAAGCTCTGCGGCAGATGCCGCCTACAACGCATCCCCATGGTCAGTCTGAACAGGAATTACCCTGCCAGCACACCTTTTATCATAAGCCCCTTACCCCTTCAATTTTCCCGTGAAAATACTCGGACTTCTTCCATTACTCCTGCTGGGATTGGCTCCTATCAGCACAGCCACCACAGCTGCAGCTGAACAGACCGCCCCGACCTACACCGCACAGCAGCACCCCTTTTTCCGCACGACGCTTTATCCTGCATGGTCACAAATGACACCTGAGCAGGCGCTTACCGATGTGCAAGCGGCCATTGAGCAAGCATACCAGCGACTGGAAGCCATCTCTGCCGTCACCCCCGAAACGGCAACGTTCGAGAACACCTTCTTGGCCTGGTACGAAGCCGGTGAAAACATCAAACAGTCCATGAACTATGTCTACCACCTGCAAATCTCGCTGGGGCAAATAGACATGCAGCGCATGATGGACAAACTGATGCAGCTCACCACAACCTACAGCGCAGAGGGGCTCCACAGTGCCCGTATTGCCCAAGTACTGCAACAGGCTGCCACCGCTCCTTGGGTCAGTGAGCTGAGCCCTGCCAAGCAACGCTTCATTCAGCAAACTCTGGCAGACATGCACGACAGCGGCCTGCTCCTCACCCCTGAACAGCAGGTTCGCAAAGCTCAGATTGAACAGGAGCTGTCGCGCCTGTCGTTCCGTTTCAGCCAATACGTCAAAATGGCGCCCATGATGTGGGAACTCGTCATCACCGACCCGGCAGAGCTGAAGGGCATGCCCAAGGCGTGGATGGACAATGCCGCTGCAGCTGCACAGCAGCGAGGATATGCCACCCCCGATTCGCCGGCCTGGCTCGTCAACCTGACCACCTCCCCGGCGGGAGTGGTTCTCAAGTATTGCACCGTGGCCGAAACCCGTCGCAAATGCTGGCTCGGCACAACAAGCCCCGGCACCGCCCGCACACTGGATACTGAGCCCATTCTTCACCGCATTCTGGAGCTCAGGCACGAACTGGCCAACCTGTTGGGCTACAAAAACTTTGCCGACAAGGAGGCCGCTCAGCGCATGATGGGCAATGGCGAGACAGCTCTGGCCTTTGTCGATAATATGCTTGCTGCCACCAAACCCATGTGGGATGCCTATGTCGCTGACGAGCTGAAGCGCTACTCGCAGGCAAGCGGGCAAGAGCTGACTGCGGTTGCCCCATGGGACACCGCCTATCTGAACCTCCACCTACCCCCGCAACGCAGCAAGTTCAACGTCAATGCCATCACCCCTTATCTGCAAGCAGACAAGGTTGTGAGCGGACTGCTTAATATATGGTCGCAAATCCTTAACCTCAAGTTCGAGGAAATACCGACAGTATGCCTGAAAAAGGGGGAACCCTGCCCGGCAGGACATGTGGAGGTTTGGTACCCCGGGGTGCGTTGCATTGCCGTCAAGGATGCCGATAACGGCACCCACCTGGGCAGCTTCTACATGGACCTTTATGCACGCCCCGGCAAGCGCCCCATGGCGTGGTGCCTACCCCTGCGTGATGGAAATCCGGCGGCAGACGGCAGCGTGGGCGAGCCCCACCTGGCTGCCCTCATGGCCAACCTCACCCCGCCGAAAGAGGGACGCCCGCACCTGTTCACTCATGGCGAAATCTACATGTTATTCCATGAGTTCGGGCACATGATGCACATGATGCTGGGGCACGGCGAAATCCGCCCCCACTGCACCGCCGAGGTCGAACGTGACTTTGTGGAAATGCCCAGCCACCTGCAGGAAAACTGGGTATGGGAGCCGGAAGCACTGGCAACTTTTGCCAGCCATTATCGCACAGGTGAACCCATGCCCGCCGAACTGGCTCAGCAACTGGCTGCCAGCCGTGGTTCGAATCCCATCGAAATGCACATGCGCATGTTGCTCTGCAGCAAGCTCGACCTCGAACTGCACATGCACTGGCACGACAAATATAAGGGGCGCCCCATCGATGAAGTAGCGCAGGAAATTCTGGCACCCTGGCTTTTCCCCTACACCGAGCAGCCCGCCACCGAACTTCGCACCCTTACCCATATCATATCCGATGGCTACGCCGCCTGCCTGTACACCTACAAGTGGTGCGAAATGCTCGCAGCCGATGCCCTGAGCGAGTTCCGTAAAAACGGCATTTTCGATAAGGAAACAGGCCTGCGCTACCGCCGCACCATACTGGAAAAAGGCAGCGGAGTACCCGCCATGCAGCAAATCCGCGACTTCCTGGGGCGCGAGCCTCAGCCGGACGCCCTGCTGGAGCTCTACCGCCCCCGATAAAATCCATCGGCTATGCCCCCGACACTGCGCTGCACCCTATTGGGACCACTCCTCTTTCTACTCATCGGCTGGTTGGGGTATGCGCTGATGGAGCATAGCCACGACACGCGGGTGTGGAATGAGAGTGTAGCCGTCTGGGCCGGCCCGGCACCTGACAGCCTGCGCTACCACGAGCCTTACTTAGAATCGCAAGCCACATTCTGGCCGGTAAAATACTTCACTTATGCTCCCACCCGGGAACAGCTGCAACTCATACAGCAGAGCATGCAGCTTGTACCGGTTGCCGAACCTCGCGCTGTCATGCAGTACTGCATAGCGCGCGAAAAAGGAAATGCCACCGTACAGCGACTCTACACCCGACAAAATCCCATCATTAGCTACAGCTACGATCAGAGCGCAGTCGGTTTTGTGCCCCACCTCGCCCTACTGAGCGATGGGCGCTGTATTCACCTGACCGAGCACTGTATCACCGAACCACAGCAGGAATCAAAACCCTCCTTCCCTCAACTTTCGTTTCAGCCTCCCTCCTTCATTCAGCGAGTCGGGGAGCCCTTCCTGCTGATGGTGCTGCTGATTCTGCCTGCATTGTTGAACGCCGTGCTGTGGGGACGCGGCACCGTACGCTCATGGCGAGCAGCATACGCCCGCCTGTTGTTACCACTATTTGCCTGCCTATTCTGGTATTTCATAGCCCCGGAACCGAATGAAGACGGGATCTACATGGCTCCATTTGCCATGATTTTCACCTTGCTTGCCTCGCTATGCCTTTTTACTGTAGATTTTCTGAAAAAAGATCAAACAGCAGCATAAACTTCAGCCCCCATCGACGGCTATTCCAGAACAGCACCTGCCTGTTTCGGCTCTATTTTTCGATATTTTGTCTAAAAAAAGAACAAATAGTATACAACAAAATACCCAAGTGCTACGTCTATACATACAGAAGACGTCATCTATTGCAAAAAACTCTGCAAAACAGGGTGAAATCTACTTGACATGGTAGTCTATTGGAAGTATCTTCAAATAGTAGGCGTTCTCTCATATCTAAAAATCAAATATAACTTACATTATGGCACAGTTAGCATCCAATCTGGTAGTCGAACCGTTCGGTGAAGTAAATGCATGGAAACAACAAGACGGCTCCATCGATATCAAAGCCACCATCCTTATGAAGCCCGTGGTTGAGCATGCCCAAACCGGTCTGGCTATCGATGCTTCGGCCTCGATGTCTGACATGTTCGGCGGGGGCCCTCAGGTTGTCAGCTCTCTTTTTTCCGGTCTCTCTTCCAAACCCAACTACGTTGAACCCGTAGCCCGTAAAATGGCTGCTTACTTGGCAGAGTTCGACAGCGATGGCGAGACAACAACCATCTATTACGCTCTCGGTAAGCAGAATGTGCAGACCGGTGCAAAAGCCGGCTCCGAGATTCAGGTTATCGGTGAACTGAATGCTGAAAAGTGTAAAACACAAGAGTTCAAAATGCCGGCAAACGCAGGTACCGGCACCTGCCTGTGCCCGGCCATCAACTACTTCTTAGGCCACTTTGACCCCCAGACTTGGCTTATCTGCCTGTTTATCACGGACGGCAAAATTGATGACATCGATGAGGTAAAAGCCCTCAGCAAGCAGATTTGTGAAGAAATGGCAAACGGTAGCAGAAAGTTCACCAAGTTTGTTATCATCGGCTTGGGCAAAGAGTTCAGCACCCCGGATTCCCCTGCTGCAAAATGCCTGGAAGAACTCGATGATTTGGACAGTGACCCTGTGTACGGTGTAGAAGGACAAGACCTTTGGGATCACAAGGTTGCTCTCAACATGAAGAAAATGGAAGAGATTTTTGCTGAGGTCGTGTCGGATAACATCGTCCTGTGCAGTGGAGCCAGCGTAACTGACAGCAATGGTCGCCCCGTCACCACAAAGAACGGCGATTCGTACCACGATGCACTCCCTGCTCTGCTCAATTTCACCATGAGCCCCGGCTCTACATCTTTCACCCTTAACCTGCCCAACGGAACATCCATCACTCAGGATATTTCGTCCGTCCTCTGATATAACCCCAATCCCCCTCTTTCATAGCCATGTTACCTACACTTCAAAGCCTGACAATAGGTCGTAACTGCCAACTCGAAGGCACAGAGGTCAACCCTGCTTTCGGCGAGGTCAATGTCATGCGACAAGACAACGGCACACAAGTTACGCTCACCATTTTGATGGATCCTGCCAATCAGGCTGAAGGTTGGCAAACCGGCGTAGCTCTCGACTGCTCCCGCTCCATGAAACCGGCATTCGGTGGTAAGAGCGACTACTTCACCCGCCGCATGACCGACGAGGAGTACGCCGACTACTCGGCTCGTGGCCTCGTAGAATACCGCATGGAAGACGGCATCGAGATGTGCTACATGCATGGCAACGCACGCGAAGTACTCATAGCGGACGGCCTACTGAAAGAGAAGGTGGAAAATAATGAGGTCGAGGAAGTCTGCCGTAAAATTATCCCCATGTTGGCAGGCAAACTCGACGCCGATGGTGGCACAACAGTCATCTACTGGGCAGCCGGGGAAGATGGTTCAGCCATTCAGGTAATGGGTGACCTCACAGAAGCCGAGGCAACCACAGCAGCCTACAACGGAGTCGAAGAGCACATGTGGGGGCACGGAACAAAGCTGATGCCCGCCATCAAATATTTCCAGGATGCGTTCGCCGATGCCGACATGGGATTCTACGTCTACATAACAGATGGCAAGTTGGATGACTTCGAGGAAGTGAAGCAGTATACAGCTCAGCTCTCGCACGACATACACGACGGCAAACGCAAGCCGGTGAAATTTATTCTCATCGGCGTTGGCGATGAAATCGATGTCAAACAGCTGGAGGAACTCGACGACCTGCCCGATACACTGGATTTGCCGGTGGACATTTGGGATCATAAAGTAGCTGCTGAAATGCGTTCCCTGCTCGATATATTTGCAGAATTGGTAGACGAAAATCAAATGGTTGCGCCCTCTGGCATCATACAGGATGAACAGGGTAATACCGTGCGCGAATACTCCGACGGATTGCCGGCCAAGCTCAGTTTCACCCTGCCGAGCGATAGCAAGAGCTTCACCCTGGCGCTGCCCAACGGCAACTCTATCAGCCAGCAAATTATCGCTTAAATCTGTGTTCTGTTATCATGAATTTTGACCCAAACGCCGAGAGGAGCAAATATGCCCTCATGAGTCGAGATGACCTCGAGCTTGAGGTCATTGACTGTGGTACCAAACTGGACGAATTATTAATAAAGAATGGCTACGAGGCTAAAGGCTACGATGCGGTAGACTATAGTTCGGATTACCGCTACTGGAACAAAACGAGGCTCATCGAGCGTCTGGTGGACATCAATCGGGAAATAGCAGAACTGCTCGACAAAGAACCTCCGCCCCCCCCGCCCATTCCCCGGGATGAATACGACGCACACGTTGCCGAGTTTCAGCAGCAGCTCGCGGAAAAGGAGAAGGTCATCAGCGACCTGCAATCCAAACTGACCGAAAGCCAAGCATCAGCAGAAAGCGCAGCACAAGGCGCTGCGACTGCTATTGCTGCAGCTCAGGCAGAACTCGCCACGGCCAAAGAGGAAGCCAAGCAAGCTACGGATGCCCTCGCCACCGCGCAGGCAGAAACTCAGCAGGCTCAGGCAGACCTCGCTACGGCCAAAGAGGAAGCTAAGCAAGCTACGGATGCCCTCGCCAC
>JAZRSQ010000077.1:0-4205 GCA_045651585.1 Akkermansia sp. | reverse complement strand
CGTTCACGCCCCTCGGCCGTAAGCCGAGGGCGGCGGTAAGTGTGATTACGGCTTCGCTTATCACAGGCGTAAGCCTGCATTCTCCTACATTGTAGATTGTAAATGGTAGATTGTAGATTCTGCTCGGCAAATTGCTCTTTAAAGTGTCGGAAAATCAGAGCGAGATACCCTTTCGTAGCAGGTTGAAGAAAGCAAGGGTGCGGGGCCAGTCGGCGGGGTTGTCATCGCTCTCGGGGAAAATGCGGCCATCGGGAATGCGCGCGTAGCGTTCTTCTGCGCGGGAGTGGGTGAGCTCTCGGATTCCCACGCTGAAGCAGGCGCCGAGTGCCAGGAACTCGCGAGCCAGCTCGTGCGAGCCATTCCAAGCATGCAGGAGCACACGCGGCAGGGTATTGCAGCGGGCGCGTTCCTGCAGTATGCTCAGCAGCTCGGACCAGGCGCGCACACCATGCAAGTGCACCAAGCGGTCGTGGCGGAAGGCGGCGCCCAAGTGAATATGCAGCAGCAGGCGCTGCTGTTCCAGCGTGTCGCGATGGGCATCGGCGGCATCGAGCCCGGTCTCGCCCACCTCGGCGTTGGGGTAGCGGCTCAGCCAATCATCGAGCGCGAAGGCCAGTTCGGCGGCATCTGTACCGGCGGCATGCCAAGGGTGCACGCCGAAGGCCGGGGTCATGCCGGGAGTGGCAGCCACGCGCTCCCAGTCATCCATGGTAACAGCGCATATACTTCCCCCGGCGGGGTTGTAGTGGTGAGTATGGTAATCTTTCATGATATGAGCTAATTTCTGATTTTACAGCAGCCCTTCCTCTGCAAAACTGTAGTAGGGGCGCGGGTACCCCGGCACCGGAGCACCGATGATAACGTGGTCGGCCAACGGCAGGCAGAGCACCTCGGCGGCCTTGCTCAGAGCGGCAGTGAGCTCGCGGTCACAGTTACTGGGACGGCAGTCACCGCTGGGGTGATTATGAGCGATAATCACTCTGGCAGCCTTGTGCAGCAGAGCCGGGCCGAATACATTGCGGGGGTGCACCAGCAGGCGTGTGAGTGTGCCCACGGCTATGCGTTCCTTGCGCAAGAGCATGCGCTTGGTATCGAGCAACAGCAGCATCATGACCTCCTGCGTTTCGTAGCGCAGCTCACCCACCAGCAGGTCATAGACGTCCTGCGCGCTGCGAATGGCATCCCGCTCCACATGCTCGCGGGCGGCACGCTGACCGAGCTCAAACACAGCCGCCAGCGTAGCTGCCTTGGCCTTCCCCATGCCCTTGTGCAGGTCGGCAAGCTCCGCGGCCTCCATACTGCCGAGGGCGGCCAGTGAGCCGGCGGCACGTTTAATGCGCGAGGCCAGCTCCAGCACATTGCAACCGGGCAATCCCGTGCGCAGGAAGATGGCAAGCAGCTCTTCATCGCTCAGGGCGGCTCGCCCTTCCTTAAGCAGCTTTTCGCGAGGCAAAGAATCTGCGGGCAAATCGCTCAGGCGACATGTGGCCGGTGAAGTCATGATCGATATGGTTGTGGGCTGTTAAAAGGTTCGGCGGGCATGATGCCCGCCGAGATATTTTCAATCGTTACTATCTTCCACCATCAGGGGAGCTCCATCATATCGCGAACGATGAAGAGCGACTCTCGCAGAATGGGGTCGAGGTTGGAGGGGTAATCCACATCGTCTTCGAGAGCCTCCTCGGGGTCTTCGGCGGACTCCATGTACTTATCATCGTCGTCCTTGCTGGCGATGGGCAGCGTCTCGCTGTTCACATCATCGAGGGTCAGGCGATAAATGGTAAAGTTCTTAGCATCCTGCTCGGCCATACCGGCATAGCGAGCCTTGCGCTCCTCGTTGTAGGAGCGCTGGATTTCACGCAACTGGGCATCCTCGGCACGGCGGGTCTCCTTGTTGAGGGAGTCGGTATTCTGCTCCGTAATGCGGCGACGATACTCAACGAACCACTTGCTGTACTGCAAATCCTTGTCGGCAGCCACACGGGCAGCGCTCAAGCGGCGCAGCTCGGGCAGAATGCGGCCGATACGCACATTCTTCACATAGCGACCGGCAGGAGCGATCTCATCGTAGGGCATGGCGTAATCCTGTTCGCCCTCACCGATGGGCAGAGCGGCTGTCGACATGGGCAGCACGATGTCGCTGGCTACACCCTTCAGCTGGGTGGAAGCACCGTTGATGCGGTAGAACTTCTGCACAGTAACCTTAATCATACCGCAGCCCTCACGGCTGGCGAAGTAGGGCAGGAAATCGGCCAAGCTGCGGGGAACCTGCACAGTACCCTTACCGAAAGTGGAGTCATCGCCCACAATCACGGCGCGACCGTAATCGGCCATAGCACCGGCGAAAATCTCGGAGGCCGAGGCACTGAGCTTGTTGGTAATCACCACCATCTCGCCCTTGAAGAGCGGGCGACCGCTCACGGTCAGGCGCTCCACATGACCACGGGAGTCACGCACCTGCACCACAGGACCGGCACCGGTGAAGAAGCCCACCATCTTGCGCACCTCATCGAGGGAACCACCACCGTTGAAACGAAGGTCAACCACAAGGCCCTTCACGTTCTCCTTAACCATGCGGCGCAGCAGTTTCTTCACGTCAGCGGCACAGCGTACATCGCCACTGTCGAGGTCGATGTAGAAGGACGGCAGGGTCAGAATACCCACACGATAGGGAGCCTTGCCCGGGGTGTGTACATCCACAATCTTGGCGCTGGCCAGGGACTCGGACATAGGCACCTCATCGCGCACAATGACCACCTCCTTCTGCTCGCCGGTCTCTGCACCGAGCACACGCAGACGCACGGATACACCCTGCTTGCCGCGAATGAGGTCAACCACCTTGTCGATGCTCAGGTACATGATATCGGTCCACTTGCCGGAGTTGTCGGTATCGACCGCAACGATGCGATCACCGAGCTTCAGCTGACCGCTCTTGGCAGCAGGGCCGCCCTTCACGATACCTTCAATGCGGGTGGAGCCATCGTCGTCCTCGCGCAGCTGAGCGCCGATACCGACGATGGAGGCCTTAATCATATCCTTGAAACGCTGCTCCTCGCGGGCACCCATGTAGTCGCTGTGCGGGTCGTAGGAAAGAGCCACGGCATTGAGCAGGCGAGCCACCATATCCTCGGTGTCGGCCTCCTGCACTTCGTTGCGCAGGCGCTTAAAGCGAGCCTGCAACTTCTCGGCCACGGGCAGCTCGGTAGCATTCGGATCGGGCTTACCCTTCTCGGCTGCCAGGCGAGCCACATTCTCACGGCGCAGCACCTCGGTGAGCACCATGTCATCAATCAAATCACGCCAAGCCTGATCCAGCGCAGCAGCATTGGCTGCACGGGCAACCTTGCGGCGGCTGCGGGGAGTCGTGCGGTCGGAATCGAAGGTCGGCATGGTCTTCTCGTACTCCTTCAGCATCTTTTCGGCCTGCGCAATGTGACGCAGTGCACGGGTGGAGTACTCGGTGTAAAGCTCAACAGCCAAGGTACGGGTTTCGCCGGCAAGCAAGTAATCGCCGAAGGAGGAGGCATAGCGAGCGCGCAGTGCCTTCACATCTTCTTCGGTAAAGTACAACTTCTGCGGGTCTACATTGCGCAGGTAGCTCTCCAGGAACTTCTCATACATATCCTGCGAGAAACGGGCACGCGAGAAATGGGCGTTCTGCAGCACGAGAGAAAACTGCTTGCCTACCTGATCGTAGTCGGGCGCAGCCTGACTGACCGATGTACATGATACCAACGCAGCCGTCGCACTGACAAGCAGTGTGCTCAGGCTACGGGTCCACTTGCTGAGGGGGGTAATCATCATTGTTATGTGTTAAAAAAAGTGCTATATGATGGTCTGCATCTGTACAGACGTTTTTACACGCTGATTCGTTGCACTATTTTACGTGAGTTATTCGTAATGTCTATCTAAATCGACCCGTAATGACACAAAACCCAAGCGAAGGGAAAGGACATAGCCATTTATTATCCACCCGGTGGCACCTCGAGCCCTCTACAAATTGGAGCTTGTCGAGCATTTACAATCTACAATCTACAATTTACAAAGTGTTGAGCTAGGCGGGCTTTCGCCCGCGGATATGCGTGGCCTATACCACCGTTCACGCCCCCGTCTTCGCGTCTCTCTGCGCTCGCTTGCTACGCCGTGACAGAGCGTAGCACATAATTTTATAAAGTTCTTGTTCTATGTCCTTTATAAACCTTTTT
>JAZRSQ010000076.1:0-21208 GCA_045651585.1 Akkermansia sp. | reverse complement strand
GTGTTGCTCAGAAATGCACGGTCGTTGAACCAAAAAGACAGGAGCCAATCATAAAATAATCGCATGCGGTTGTAACCCGCTTTTCTGTCGCCCCGCACGTTTGCGGGGCTCTCTTTCTTTTTTTACTCACCCCAGGGTTTCGCCTTCGGCTCCACCCTGGGCTAGGTCTCTGTCGCCCGCACAAGTGCGGGCTTTTGAATTCCGCTCACCTTCGCTTCGCCATACACCCCTACAAATTGTTCTTTGTCGAGTTATCCGTGATATCCAATTCTTGAATAAAAATTGCGCCCCGAAGGGCGCAATGAAATAACAAAGCTGAGGTTGGAATCAGTCCTGCTTATCGCCCGGGGTGATGAAGCGGGCGAATATCTTGCAGGTGGCCGGCATGACGAGCAGGTTCAGGATGGTGGCGCTCACCAGACCACCGAACTGCACGATGGCCAGCGGGGCGAGCAGCTCACCGCCGGGCTGGTCCTTGGCCCAAATGAGCGGCAGAAGCCCCAGAATGGTAGTGAGCGAGGTCATCATGATGGGAATCACGCGCTCGGTGGAACCGGCGCGAATGGCATCCTCGGCGCTCATGCCGCCCATTTCGAGGGCACGGTAGCGGTTGAGCAGAATCAGGCCGGAGCGAATAGCGAAGCCCACCACTGTCACGAAGCCCACAATCGAGCTTACGGACAGAATGGGGTGAATGTAGCCACCGGAGAGTACGGAGCTGACCGTCTCGGGCGCAGCCAAGAACACAGCAATGATACCACCCACCAGGCAAAGCGGAATGTTGATGAGCGTGACCATAGCACGGCGCACACTGCCCAGCGAGCTGGAGAGCAGCAGCACAATGAGCACGCACACGATACCACCCATCACATACAGACGGCGGCCGGCTTCCTCGCGGCTCTTAATGGTACCGGCATATTCCACCGAGCAACCAAGGGCATTCATGGCGGGATCGAGCTGCTCGCGGCAGGCCTTGGCCAAGTCACCCAGGTTACTATCGGGCGAGGGGTTGCAGGAAATCATGGCCTTGCGGCGTGAGTTGTCGCGCAGAATGAGGTTGGTGGTTTCGGCGCGGTACACGTGAGCCACTTCGCCGAGGGGAACTTTCTTGCCACCCGGAGCCACTATCTGCAGGTTGCGCACGTCATCCATGCTGCGGCGCAGGTCGGCATCCAGTCGCAGCACCACGTCCCAGTGGTCAAGGTTGCGGATGATTTCGCCCACCTGCATACCATTGAGAGCGGCAGATACTTGGTCGGCCACATCGGCCATCGTCAGACCATAGGCAGCCAGCACCTCGCGATTGTAGTCCACGTGAATGGTATCGACCATCACCTCGCGGTTGGCGCGGGCGTCGGCCACCTCGGGCATGCCCGAAAGGATTTCGGCGGCCTTCTTGGCGGCATTGCGGATTTGCGGTAGGTCGTCGCCGTAAATATTGATGGCAATCTCGGAGTTGGAGTTGGAGAGCGCCGAGCTGATACGGTGAGCAATGGGGAAGCCAATCATACCGCTCACGCCGGGAATACCGCGCATGGCCTCCTTGAACTGCTCGCGCATGCGGCGCTGGTCCTTGCTGAGGTCCACACGCACCACCAGCTCACTGGCACTCACAGGCTCGGCGTGCTCATCATTCTCGGCACGGCCGGTGCGCTGGGTCACGGTTTTCACGCCGTCTATCTTCTGAATCTGCTTCATCACCTGGCGGGATATGCGCTCAGTCTCCTCGAGCGAGGTACCGGGCACAGCATTCACGAAGAGCGTGTAACAGTCCTCGTTGAAGGGCGGCAGGAAACTCGTACCATAGGTGCTGCCCAACCACAGGGATGCCCCCGTGAGAGCCAGCAGCACACCGAATATGCTCTTGGGCCAGCGCAGGCAGACATTGAGCACCGGCAGGTAAAGGCGCTTAATGAAGCGAGCCGTGGCAGAATCGCCATCATCGCTCTTCACCTTACCGGCTTTAAACCACAGAATGCAGAGCGTGGGGATGAGGGTAATGGCCACCAACAGAGATGCCGCCAGAGCCAACATGTAGGAGATACCCAGAGGGCGATAGAACTGCCCCTCGATACCGCTCAGGAACAGCAACGGTGCAAACACCAACAGAATAATGACGGAGGAGTAGCTGATGGAGCTCACGATTTCGTTCTTGGCGTCCATGAGCACGCGATAGCGGCTCTTCTGCTTTTCCTTGGGCTTAGCGGCATTTCGGCTCAAGCTGCGCCATGCAATCTCCACGAAAATAATGGCGTTGTCCACCACGTCACCCACCGCCACAGCCAAACCACCGAGGGTCATGATGTTCACCCCCAGACCGAACATCGGGAAGAGAGCCATGCCGAATACCACCGACAGCGGCATGCTGATAAGCGTAATCATGGCTGTGCGGAAATTGAGCAGCGTGAGCACAATCACCAGCACCACCACAATGGCGGCAATAATGAGTGTCTCGCGCCCATTCTCGAGCGACAACTCAATGAAGTCGGCCTGACGGTAGCCGTCGGCATACAACTTCATATTGGCGGGCAGACGGCTGGCAGAAAACTCTTTCACCGCGGCATCTACCGCATAGGTCAGTTCCAAGGTATTGGCACCCGGTACCTTCTGCACAGAAAGCACCACGGCCTCGGCGCCGGCATAACCGGCATTGCCACGGCGCGGGGCACCGTCAATCTTCACGTCGGCAACGTCCTCCAGTCGTACCACGCCCTCTGTAGGGTGCTCGGCCACAATGGCACGGCGCAGGTGCTCGGGGGTGAAGGCGCGCGTGTTCTGCTGCACGGGCAGCTCCACGCCGGCTACGTCCTCCAGATACCCGGCAGGAATGCTGCTCTGCGCAGCCTCCACCGTTTCCTTCAACTGGCCGAAGGTTACACCGGCTTGGCGCATTTTCTCGGGGTCATAGGCCACCTGATACTCCGGCAGGCGACCGCCCAACACCGTGACCTGCCCCACACCGGGAATAGCCAGCAGGCGATTGCGAAGCTCGAACTCAGCCACACGACGTACCTCCAGCGGGTCAGCAGTCTTATCGCCCTGCAGGGCCAGCACCATGATTTCGCCGGTTACGGAAACGATGGGCGCCATCTCGGTCTCGACCTGCTCGGGCAGATTTTCACGCACCGTCGCCAGACGTTCAGACACAATCTGACGGGCCAGATAAATATCCGTCCCCCAGTCGAAGTCCACCCAAACAAAGGAAAGACCGGTACCGGAGGATGAAGCCACGCTGCGCACACCGGGTGTACCCTGCATGGCCGATTCGAGAGGAATGGAGACGTACTGCTCCACTTCCTCGGCAGACAGACCGCCGGCCTCTGTCTGAATGGTGACACGCGGCTGCTCCAGCTCGGGGAACACGTCCACCGGCAGCGTGGCCACCAAATAGGCGCTCACCGCTGCCAGCACCATGGTGATGAGCACCACCGTGATGCGGTTCTTAAGACAGAATGATATGAGATAGTTCATACGACTTTATCATCAGTGGTCTTCACCCTCGTGGAACTTACCGTCGGCATGGAAGTGGCCGGCCTTCTTCTTCTGCCCCTCACCGGGTATGATGTACTTAAGCTCATAGCCACCCTTCACCACAATCTTCTGGCCGGGTGTCAGGCCGCTCACCGGGGTCATACCGCGGCGGCTGGTGCCGGCATGCACCTTCACCATAGCAAAGCGTCCCTCAGCAATCTCGACAAACACCACATCGTCCACACCCACCTTCACCACGGCAGAGTCAGGAATGGAGATTTTGCCGTGGTCGTCGCAGGCATCGTACAAATCCAGACGGCAGAGCTGGCCGGGCTGCACACCGGCAGGAATGGTATCGGGATTGAAGTAGAGCTCGCGCGTGCGGGTGTCGGTGTCCACCTCCTCGGCAAGTCGCCAGCTGCCCTTCACACTCACCTGCTCACGCCCGGCGGGAATGGTGGCACGCACGGCGCTGAAGTGCGGGACATCGGAGCCGTATATGCTGGTGGCAATTTCCATTTCGGCCAGATTGCTCATGGTCACCACGGGCTTACCCTGCTCGCCCCAGCTGCCCTGGGTCACCCCCACGTTGCGCACAGTGCCATCGGCATCGGCACGCACCTCCAGCACGGTCAGGCCGTTCTGCTGCTTCAGCTCACCGCCGAGTGTCAGCATGCTCAGGCGGGCTTTCACGGCATCGAGCTCGGCCTGCTGCTGGGTAAGTTCGGCCTTCTTGTTGGCGAGTTCCACCTCCAAATCGCGGTTACGGGTACCGGCGGTGGAAAGCTCCTTCTTACGTTCCTCGAGGGTATTAATTTCGCTCTTTATGCGCTCGACGGATGCCTTAATCTGTATCACCTCGGCCTGCAATTCAATGATGGCCGGGCTCTGCAGGGTATAAAGCAAATCTCCCTTTTTCACGGATTGAGCCGACTTCACCTGCAGGGAAATGCGCCCGCCACAGGGCAGCGCGTAGGTCTGCATAGCGTGGTCAGGCGTGGTCAGGAAACCGTAGAGGGAGTGCACCAGCACCTCAGTGAGTTCGGGGACAGTCTCGATGCGCATGTTCACGAGGTCGCGAGCACGGGCATCGGCCTCGACTATCACAACATCACCGCCACAACTCTCACCGGGGGCATGATTGTGCCCGGCATGGGCATCGGCACCATGGTCATGGCTGCAGCCGGGGCCGTGCTGGTGCTCGGCAGCGTGGTCATGACTGTGGTCGTGCGTGCAAGTCTCGCCCTCTTTGTGCTCGTGTTTGTGCTCAGCGGCGTGGTCATGCTCGTGGTCTTGGTTGCAGTTCGGGCCGTGCACGTGTTCCTCGGCCTTCGGCTCGGCGGCGTGCTCGTGGTCGTGGTTGCAGTTCGGGCCGTGCACATGTTCCTCAGCTTTAGGCTCGGCAGCATGCTCGTGGTCATGGTTGCAGTTCGGGCCGTGCACATGTTCCTCGGCCTTCGGCTCAGCGGCATGCTCGTGGTCGTGGCTGCAGTTCGGGCCATGTACGTGTTCCTCAGCCTTCGGCTCAGTGGCATGCTCGTGCTTATGCTCAGCCGCATGGTCGTGATTACAGCCGGGGCCGTGCACGTGCTCCTGAGCCTTGCTCACCATAGCTGCGGCGCAGAGCGAGAAGGCAATACCGAAAAGATGGGTCAATTTCATTGCTGATTATGGGAAGGGTTAAGATATTGAAGTTTGGTCTGAGTGGAAAGAAGATTGCTCAGGCAATCCAGATAAGCCAGTTTGCGCTCGTATGCCAAGTGACGAGCCTCGGCCAGCTCCAGTAGCTTGCTCTCGCCGAGGGCAAAGAGTTTTTCCTGCTGCTCGGTGGCGGCCTCGAGCTCAATCAGGCGTGAGTACTCGGAGCGACAGTGCGTGAGCAACAGCTTTTGCTGTTCAGCCAGAGCAGCGGTCTCCTGCAGCAGAGCTCGCCAAGTCTGTATGGTCTCCGCCTGTTTAATATCGCGCTCGCCAGTAGATTCGGCAATAGCCTCGCGGTTGCGGTTCCAGAGCGGCAGGCTGAACTCCACGCCCAAGGTCATCTTTTCATTGTCATCCTCCACACCATACAGGCCCGATATCCCCAGCTCGGGGAACTGCTTGCGGATTTCTGCACGCAGCTCGGTCTCTGCTGCGCCATAGGTCGCCATGCCGGCCTTCACCGAGGGCAGCGCCAGCAGGGTTTCAGCAGCAGGTGCAGCCACAGATGCCGGCACGCCGTGGGGCAGACGCCCGGTGGGTTTCAACCCGGTGGCAGAGGGGTGCAGGCCCAGCTTGTTCACCAGCTCCTGCTGCAGGGTAAGCTGCTCGCGCTCCTGCTCCTGCAGCTCCTTCACCGTGGCATTCAATCGCTCCGTGCCGGTCTGGTAGTCGGCAAAGGCAACTTCACCCAGCTCCAGCAGGCGGGTGATGCGCTGCTGCTCATCCTTCAGCGCAGTCAGGCGCTTGCGCATGAGCCCCAGCTTGGCCTCGGCCACCATGAGTTGATAGCAGAGCGTATCGAGCTCGGCCATGTAGCTGCGCTCCATCTCGCGCATGTTCCAGTAATCGGCCTCGGTGTACTGCTCGGCAATCTGTTTGCGCAGGGCGGGCAGACCGGTAACAGGCAGAGCCAACGAGGGAGAAAGCGAGTGATTATTGATGTCGAGCGCAAACACACGCTCAAACTCCAGCCCCATCGAGGGGTCTTCCCACAAGCCGGCATACTCGGCCTTGCCCTTGCTCTTGGCATGGGTCAGGCGAGCCTTCAACAGCTCGGGGTTCATCAGCAGACCCACGCGGCGCAACTCCGCCGGGCTCATACTCTTGCGCCCCTTGCACATATCGGCCGTGAGTTGCTGCCAGGTGTTCACATCTGCTGTCAGGTCGATAGGTTTGGGCGTATATTGCGCACAACCTGCCAGGATCAGTGCAGCCATTGCTGCTGTATATCTATTGATTCGCATTGTCAGTTATCGTATTAAAATTTTCGGTAAATTTACTCATTTGCCCGGAGGGCACAGGTTCACAGCAATTCCCGTGTGGGATTGCTGTGGTTTAAATTTCAATCGCGCTTCAAATCAAAAGGGGTAGCACCCCATCTCCCGGTGGTAGCCACTGCGGGCGGTGCAACCACTCACACACGGCAATCCCCTGCCCCTGCAGCTCACTACTGCGGAAGGTCGGCACCGGCACCTCCACCGGTTGCTCCGCCAAGGGGGTGGGTACCGCCACCTGCGGGCTCACCACCTGCATGCTGTACTCCTCGTGCCGACAATTCTGCTCGGACGGCACTTCGTGCTCATGCGTGTGCCCACTGCACTGGCACACGGTCGTTACCATGTGCGTCGTGGCAGCGCAATCGCACACCTTTACAAACGCCCCGCACGCCACCGCCGGTAGTACCAGCAGTGCCGTCAGCAAGCACACTATGGCTTTCAGGCGCTCCATCCCCTTCATTTTACTCATTCCAAGCCATTTGTCAACTGCTGAACCTATTTTTTCAGCCCGACAAATCGAAAGTTATCCCCTCTGCTCCGGTCTTTATATTACAAGGGGCCGCGCCGTGACAGGCGCAGCCCCTTCATTTTGCAGCTTACTGTAATCGTTAATCTATACACTCATCGTTGCCATTTACTATAGCTCAGCAGAGTGGGGTACATCTCCATTGTCCTCAGAGTCGACCTCGGCTCCTGCGAGAATGAGCAAGTGAACGTTTTCATCATCGCCTTGGGCGACAGCGTTGCGCAAGGCTTCGGCATATTGCGCCGGCAGGATTCCGCGCTCCTCCAGTATACCATGTGAAATCAGTCGATTGACTATTATGTGACCGAGACGCTCTTTGCCCGGCTTGCAGTTGGGAGCAACGTCATCGCGGAGGTATTGTTTCATCGACTCCCAGCTGTCTTCCACCTCTGCCGGGGGATGAGACGTCGGTGTTTGCGTAGACATGGGGATTATCTGAGGGCGTTCATCCAGTCCTGAGCACTCTGCCAACGCTCCTCCGGAGCCATGGCAAAGGCCTTGTCAATAGTGCTCAGCAGCTCCGGCGAGAATCGCTCATGCAACTCGGTGCACTCGGCCAAGGGCTTGCTTTCCTCGCGCCACGGCTCATCGCCGGTGATTATGCGGTAGCAGGTAGCACCCAAGGCATAGATATCGAACAGCGGGGAGGGTGTGACATCCGTCATTTGCTCAGCCGGAGCATATCCAGGGGTGGCTATAATGATGGCAGGCTCCGTAGAGTCCAACGAATACATGGCTATGGAACTGAGGAGTACAGGGTCACCATCGGGGCGGATGATAATTTTATGGGGTTTGATGTTTCGGTGTATCAGCCCGTTGCAGTGAAGGTGGTCAACAGCACTGAGTATTCTCAACAGTATGGGCTTCAGCTCCTGCTCTGTCAGAGTGTCGGCAGAAAAATAATCGGCGAGAGCAATCCCCTTCACCTCGTCCATGACCTTGTAGGCTGTGTTATTGTCCCTGAAAATGCTCTCAATCCGTACCAAGTTGGGATGGCAGGGGAGTTTGGCATGTAGCTGAGCCGTCTGAATCGAAAGGTTCATCAGCTCCTGGTGCATGAGCCTGTATGCAGGGGGGACGAGTACTGTTACCAAATCATCCTTATCTCGTTCTCCATAATAAAACGAGGAATATTCCGAAATAGTAAGCTCCCTGCCACTCCCTGCTTCTGTAGCCTGGTAGGTAATGTGAGAACCACCTTGGTCAATCACATTACCGATGGTATATTTGTCGCGCAGGAAGTAACCGACCGGCAAGGCATGAGAAACTGTAGACAATGTGGACATAATGTTATAGTAAGTTCAGGATTGACGTTGAATAATTGTTACGCACCGAAAGGTCGGCAAAAATCATGCCGGTAATACCTCTCTACCGTATAGACGTTGGATGAGCTGAATTTGTTGAATAGATTTTTCGCAGAAAATATCAATTACAAACGTTCCCCGGCAGATATCACACCCCGAAGATATTGCGGAGGATGAACCAAGCAAGGGCTGCGTAGGCAAAGATTTGGAAAAAAACACGGTAATACCGCTTGCATTCCCAGTTCCGGCACTTAAACACATGCACCGCACACAGACGCACATATTCCAGAAACAGGGCAAACAGAATCAGCGGAAAAAACAAATTGTAGCGGAATGCCCCCGCTATATCGCCCTCTAGCAGTGCCCGGGTGGAACGGGTACCGCCACAGCCGGGGCAGGCTATGCCGGTGTAGCGACGGAACCAACAGCCGGGAGATATGTTGCCGAACCACTCGCTCATGAGCCCCGGCATGCACACACACAGCGCCCCCACAGCCAGCAGGACAATCGTCAACACCACAAGCACCCAACGTCCGTTCGGGTTAGCTGTCGGCAATTCCTTCGGGACCGGGGGAAGTTCCATCGTTTATCAACCGAAAAATGCCATACTGCCGGCACAACACACGGCAGTATGGCAGATAGAAAAAGAAACCGGCAGCTTACATCTCAGAAGCTACGCCGAGGATAACCTGAATGATGCAAATAATAATAGTAATGACTACGTTTGCAATATTGCAGTTTTTGGCGGTTTCGGATGCGGCCTTAGCCTCGGCATATTTACCCTGCTCCCACAGTGAGTTGACGGAAGAAGATTTAATAATGCAGTAGATAGCCAGCGGAATACAGCAGAGCAGGCCAAGGCAGCTCCATACCATGTAATTGCTGGGTTTGGTACTCATGGGAACCGGATAGGCAGCAGGAGCACCGGGAACAGCAGGCATAGCGGCGGCACCGGCGCCATTCAAACCGGGAAGCTGAGCAACGGGCTTCCATTCTGTTGCACCGGGAGAGCTGTAGTAATAGTCGGGGGTAATCTCGCCCATTTGCAACTTCTGGCGAATATCATCCACACTCAGAGGGCCGATGGGGCTGTCTGTACCGGGTTTTACAATGTAGTAAGTGTCCATATCTCCGTCATTTTGCACTTGTTTAAGAGCACTGTCAAGCACAAAAGACCGGAAACGCCCCCAATTCATACTTGTCCCAAAGATTTGGGACACGCGTATTTACGATTTTTGATTTACGAATTACGAATTAAGGATGAGCAGCTAACGCCGGATATTGGATAACTGAATGCTTACTGCCGATGCTCAGCTTCGTGATACCCCTGCGCAGAAATGAAAGCAGAATACGCTGACTATATGTCGTTTGGTACCCTTTTTTTGTAATCTTTGGGACACATGTAGATATAAAGCGCTCAGCTCGCTGATGCCCGCGGAAAAGCGTGCATCGACGAGCTGGTGAGGGAATATGTAACCGGCTTATCTTCTTCCACCTGCCTCGCGGATGAGGCGAGCGCATTCGGTGTGATTATTTCTTTCGGCCCAATAGAGGGGAGTGAAGTCACTGCTACTTGCCTTGTTTATATCAATCCCCGGCGCTGCGAGTAGGAGGCGTACACATTCCGTATAGCCCTTGGCGGCAGCCAAGATGAGGGGAGTGGCGCCGTCCTGAGCTGCTTGATTGATATTAATCCCCGGCGCTGCGAGTAGAAGGCGTACACATTCCGTATGGCCATTGGAGGCAGCGCAGATGAGGGAAGTTTCACCGTGCTGACCTGCTTGATTGATATTAATCCCCGGTGCTGCGAGTAGAAAGCGTACACATTCCGTATGGCCCATGCCGGCAGCGACGATGAGGGGAGTGGCGCCGTGATTATTTGCCTTGTTGACGTCAATCCCTGGCGCGGCGAGTAGGAGGCGCACGCATTCTGTATGGCCACTGGCGGCAGCCCAGTAGAGGGGGGTACATCTTTTGATATTGTCTTGCTGATTAGGGTTGGCACCATCAGCAAGTAGCTGATTGATTTTGGACGGGTCGTTGGTTATTGCTGCGACACAGAGGGGAGGAAAGTCTCTGGAATCAATCCCCGGCGCTGCGAGTAGAAGGCGTACACACTCAGTATGGCCATTGTTGGCAGCCCAGTAGAGGGGAGTGGAGCCGCTCTGATTTGCTTGATTGATATTAATCCCCGGTGCGGCGAGTAGGAGGCGTACACACTCGATATGGCCCTCGAGGGCAGCCCAGTAGAGGGGAGTCCTGCTGAAGCTATCCGCTTTGTTGACATCAATCCCGGGCGCGGCGAGTAGAAGGCGTACACACTCAGTATGGCCACTGGCGGCAGCCCAGCTGAGGGGAGGGACGCCGTTGCCATTTGTCTTGTTTATATCAATCCCCGGTGCGGCGAGTAGAAGGCGTACACATTCTGTACGTCCATTGAGGGCAGCCTTAATGAGGGGAGTGTCGCCGTGATTATTTGCCTTGTTTATATCAATCCCCGGTGCAGCAAGCAGAAGGCGCACGCATTCCGTATGGCCATTGTTGGCAGCCCAGAGGAGGGGGCTGTCTTTGTTGACATCAATCCCCGGCGCGGCAAGCAGAAGGCTTACACATTCCGTATGGCCACGGGAGGCAGCCCAGAGGAGGGGAGTGTTGCCCCACTCATCTGCATTGTTTATCTTAATTCCCGGTGCGGCGAGTAGAAGGCGTACTTTTTCTACATCTCCATCACTAGCTGCAGCATAGAGTGAGGAGTTATATTGTTCCGAGCTTATGCCCATTTGCTCGAGTAGAGCCGCGCGGATGAGATCTGCGCATTCGCTGTGATTGTTATTTTCAGCCCAGTGTAGGGGAGTTTCACCGTTTTCGTTCGCTTTGTTGACGTCAATCACCGGCGCATTGAGCAGGAGACGCACGCAATCTACGTGGCCATTGTTAGCAGCCATGTGGAGCGGAGTATTTTGGCTTTCAGCCTCGTTCGCCCAATTGCCATCCGCCCCTGCTTCCAGAAGAAGCCGAACTTTTTCTGCATCTCCATGCTTTGCGGCTTCATAAAGGGCGGAATTATATTGCTCAGGGCTTATGCTTGAGCCCGGCTGATTAACAACATGGTGGTAGTAGTAGAAGAATCCACTACCGCCTAAAGCGAAAAGGATAAAAAATAAGATGATCCTTAAAACATTATTCTTTTTCTCAAGAGAACTTTGGTAAGATTTTGTTTCAGGTTGTGTGGACTTTTGAGAAGGTGCAGGAGAAGATGCAGGAGGAGTATCAGGCTGAAGTTTGTCGGAAGGCGAAGAAGCTTTATCTTTCAGAGCTTCCAGCCATTCCTGAGCGGATTGCCAGCGCTCGGAGCGTTTCATGCGCAAGGCTTTGTCAATGCTGCCGAGCACATGCTCCGGGAAGCGCTCGGCAAGAGAGGCTCTGCCGGCCAAGGGGATATATTCATCCTCATCCGCGCGTTCTGTGGAAGAAGGGGGAATTTCTCCCGTGATAAGGTAGTAACAGGTGGCACCGAGGGCGTAAAAATCAGTCCACGGGCCGCGTTTGCCTCTGCCAGAGAGCTGTTCAAAAGGCATGAAGCCGTACGTGCCGATGTGGGTATGAGAGTGGGTGCTCTCCAGATCGCGGGCGGTGCCGAAATCAATGAGGATAGGCTCGCCGGTGGAGTTTATCAGGATGTTGTTCGGTTTGATATCGCGGTGGATGAGCCCTTGTGCGTGAAGGTAACCCAGCGCGCTGAGGATTTTTTCCAGTACGGGCAGAAGCCATTCCGCGGTGATGTTACGCGAATCAGGCGCGGCCTTGTGCAGCTCTGTGCCCTCCACATGGGGCATTACATAGTAAGCCGTGCCAAGAGCCCTAAAGGCCGCCAGGATAGGTACGATGTTCGGGTGGCTGAGGCGGGATAGTATTTTGGCTTCCTCCAGAAAGCGCTTGAGAGCCCAGTCATATGCTTCTTTTCTGGATTCTCCTGATGGGCCTACCATGAGAGAAGTCATATCCCGGAAGGAAATTTCAGCGGGATAATTCTCCTTTATGACGATGAGCTTATCCGTAATTTCTTCCTGAGCGAGATAGGTGATACCGAATCCACCGCTGCCGATAACTTTGCGGATGATGTAATTACCCAGCGTAGTGCCTACCGGCAGGGCCGGGGAAAGGGCTGAAGCTTTGTGGATATCAGGCATAGCGGAGAGAATATCTTATGAATATAGCTGAATTGTATCAGAAATGATGTGAGAAGGAAAGCAGAAAACGCGAGGAAAATGCATACGTGTCCCAAAGATTTGGGACACGCGTATTTACGATTTTTGATTTACGAATTACGAATTAAGGATGTGCGGCTAACGCCGGATATTGGATAACTGAATGCTTACTGCCGATGCTCAGGTTCGTGATACCCCTGCGCAGAAAAATGAAAGCAGAATACGCTGACTATATGTCGTTTGGTGCCCTTTTTTCTGTAATCTTTGGGACACATGTGCCCCCAATTACGCCCTTTCCTTCATTTTTAGCCTTTACTTTCAATTTGTTATTATGTAAAATCTAAACAATAACTTATAAATTCACATGAAAAAATCAATTATCACACTCTCACTGCTCGCATGTGCAGTACTTGGTTCAGCCTATGCTCAGGCCGACACATCCCGTTTTGATGATTCAGAGCAAGGTGTTCTGAAATTGGACTATTACTGCGGAGACGAGCTGCCGACATACACCATTGAGGACGCTTTACCCACTACCGTCATCTTAAACATCCATCTCACCAACGACTTCATTCTTGGCAATAACGGTAGCGAGTTCACCCTCGAGATATGTCAAATTGAGCCCAAGAATAATCTGGACGTCCTCACTCTCTCCGGAAAATTTGCAATGGGGACGCCGGTCACCAATGTCATCAATTTCTACACCGAGGACAATGAGCTCATGCCCATGGAAACGGCTCCCGGACTTGAATTAAGTTACAACGCCTCCCAAAGCCCATACATCATCTACAAGGTTACGGCCACGACCCCCGCACCTTCTGTTCCCGAGCCCGCCACAGCCACTCTTTCCCTGTTGGCTCTCGCAGGTTTGGCTGCTCGTCGCCGCCGCAAGTAAACAAAGGCGCATCCCATTTCAAAAAGCCGCTACTCCCTAAATAGGGTCAGCGGCTTTTTGATGCCTTTTCTATCAGGAGCTGCAACTCAAAATCCCACGTCTGATTCTGCTGCCCCGATAAATAAGCAGCCTGCTATTGCGCTGATTGCAAAATCTCATCTAGGAATTTGTTCTTCATGCCAGACTCTTTTGTAATTCCTATTCGCTCGATCAAGTTTTTTTCCTCGAACTACCTTTTCTTTGGTGTGTTACTTTTCAGTTGTTCATAAAATCCGGTATACCGCATCATCGCGAATCCTTACGGATGTTCTTCGCAGTATGCATATCGGGCGTCAGTCGTCCCCAATCTTGCAAAGTTTTCTGTGACGATCTATGCGTGCTCGGAGCTTTTCCCAGTTTTTTTGCATCAGGTACAGAAAAACAACCGTGAGAACCTAATTGGTGGATATTTCCTCTCCCGTTGGAATTCGCATAGGCTGGTAATGCTATGGGGGACGGATGTATGAGTATTCCCTCTCTCGTCCACCTACTTGCATTTCTATGCTTTCTCCGATATTACGTTTATCATTTGCTTATCCTCATTTCATTATGCCGGGCGCACCCTGCCCCCTACGCTCGATTTTGCTTATAAAAATTTCAACAAAACAACCGCAACGACGTCATAACATATATGGAATAGTAAATTCCATCAGCGAACCGATACATAAAATGGCGAATAAGCTACAAGTGGCGTGCTGTATGAATTCCCTTTCTCTCGATTTTTAACATAACACCTCATTCATGATGAGTCCCGATTCTAAAAAAATTATCTTACCACCAACAAACGGCCGTTCTTCCCAATCGGCCGTCATACTGCCACGAACCTCCGGCCCGATTCCGCAGACTGTTGTGATACCAAAGGGAAACTCTACTCAGATTCCCCAAGCCGTTTTCGCGCCGCCGGTTAGCTCTACCCCGGTACCGCAGTCCGTTGTTGTGCCACCGGTCAGCTCTACCCCGGTGCCGCAGTCCGTTGTTGTGCCACCGGTTAGCTCTACTCCGGTACCGCAGTCTGTTGTCGTACCGCCGGTAAGCTCTACTCCGGTACCGCAGACTGTTGTGGTGCCGCCCGTCAGCTCTACTCCGGTACCGCAGTCCGTTGTTGTGCCGCCGGTCAGCTCTACCCCGGTACCGCAGTCCGTTGTTGTGCCGCCGGTCAGCTCTACTCCGGTGCCGCAGTCTGTTGTGGTGCCGCCGGTCAGCTCTACTCCGGTACCGCAGTCTGTTGTGGTGCCGCCGGTAAGCTCTACTCCGGTGCCGCAGTCTGTTGTGGTGCCGCCGGTCAGCTCTACTCCGGTGCCGCAGTCCGGCAGAGGTTCGCAATCCACGCCTCAACCTTCAAAAGTCAAAACAGGTGTTAAAGCAGAAAAATCCGATTCCGGCAACAAAGGCTGCTTTATCATTACCCTTCTGCTGGCTCTTCTGGCAGCTCTGGGTATTTGGTTAACTCTGGGTTACACCGCAAAACTCGACCCGGAAACACAGCCTGAGCAAAAGACTCAGCCTACCCCGGCTCCTCAGCCCAATCAGGAGAGTCAGACTGATGAGGATATTCAGCAGGATGAGGATATTCAGCCCGACCAAAACACGCAACCGGTTTTCCCCGTCGACAATGACCATGAGAAGGATGCCGAGACTCTGTTCCGCGAAGCATGCGAGCAAGAAAAGAATAACCCGACTTTGGCAGCAGAAAACTTCCTCAAAGCTGCCGAGAAAAACCATGCCGAGGCTCAGTTCAGAATTGCCCGCTGCTATGAATTCGGCACAGGCGTGAAGAAGGACATGCAGAAGGCCGCGTACTGGTACCTCAAAGCCGCCAACAACAACCATGCCGGTGCGCAACATGCCATGGGTTACTGCTGCCAATACGCTCTCGGTGTACAAAAGGATGAAAAAGCTGCTGTACAGTGGTACCGAAAGGCGGCCGATCAGCAGCACGCCGAGGCTGAAAACGAACTCGGCTATTGCTACCACCACGGCATAGGAGTGGCGCCAAATATGCAACAGGCCATCTACTGGTACCGCCGAGCTGCTGAACGGGGTGACCGTGTAGCACAGAGCAACCTGAGCGAGTGCTACCACTACGGTGACGGCGTGGCCAAAAACCTGACCGAGTCCTTCAACTGGTGCCTCGAATCAGCCAGACAGGGATATGCCAAAGCTCAATATAATCTGGGGTACTGTTATGAACACGGTATCGGCACCGCCAAAAACCCGACCGAGGCCTTCAACTGGTATCGGAAGGCCGCAGAACAGAACCACACAGAAGCCCAATGCGCCATGGGGTACTGCTATCGCTACGGTATCGGTGTGCCTGCCGATATAACACAAGCCATCGCCTGCTATCAGAAAGCCGCCGACAAAAACCACGCGGACGCTCAGTACAATCTGGGAAAACTCTATCAACTCACGGACGCCGCAAAAGCCATCGAGCTTTACCGCAAAGCCGCCAACCAGAACCATGCCGGTGCGCAGAACAACCTCGGCTATTGTTACAAGGAAGGTATAGGCGTGCCCAAGAATGCCCACATGGCTTTCTACTGGTACCAGCTGGCAGCCGAACAAAATCTGCCCGCTGCTCAGTTCAATCTGGGCGAGTGCTATGAATTCGGAATAGGCGTCACCAAAAACATCAACGAAGCTATCAGGTACTACCGCATGTCCGCCCTACAGGGCTATGCAGACGCCCGCAATGCCCTGCAAGAGCACGGTGCTTGGTAACTCAGAATCCGCCATACCATAGTCAGGAGCCGGCGAGCCCTACCGCCCGCCGGCTCCTTTACAAATTGGAGCTTGGTGAGCATTTACAATCTACAATCTACAATTTACAAAGTGTTGAGCTAGGCGGGCTTTCGCCCGCGGATATGCGTAGCTTATTCCGCCGCTACTGCCCGCGCTTTCAGGCGCGGGCGGCGGTAAGTGTGATTCCGGCTTCGCTTATCACAGGCGTAAGCCTGCATTCTCCTACATTGTAGATTGTAAATGGTAGATTGTAGATTCGCCTCGGCAAATTGGAGTTTGTCGAGTTTTTCGAGGTGGCCACTTTACAAATCACCTTGTTAGGTAAGCTGCCATAGTTTCCACCTCCCTTTCGTCTAATTCAAACAGAAGGTATCTATGGCATCGGGGTATAATTCGTGGAGGATTTGCCTTAGCTCTTAATTCAATCGTTGTTTGGTGCACAAAATAAGTGGGATATCGCACGGTCAGCACACCATCATTATTTATCGATACATAATCAAGAACTTTTTCATTAGAATAACTCACAATTTTATTATTTACAATGTGACATGTCACCCTTAAAGGATGAATATCTTTCTCCATTTTCAATATATCTTCAAGATATGGGGCATCGAATTCCATAGGACTAAACCATGGTGCTTCAATAATAATATTGTAATCAGTACATATTGCCTCATTATTAGCAATAAATTTAATTTTTCTTGTAATAACATGCGGATTACATGTTCCTAAACCGAACAAGCTATACAGTCTGCATGATGTATTGATATTGTGACATCCAATCAATAGAAATGATATCAATACCATATAAATATATATCTTCATAATTTTATGTTCGGGACAAGAAATTCATTCAGATAATCGACCGGTCTCTCTCCTGTATAGCTTGGTCTACAAGAAGCATTGCCATAGAACGCTCAAACCGCGATGCCGGGTCTCTTGCCAACTGAAACAGTATCCAGTTTTTTACAACTTTCAATTGCTCCAAGTTAAATTTTTCGTACAAACTTCTTGTACGTTTTTCTTGCCAGGGATCCACTTCATCAGTTGCTACCTTGCTCGCGCAAAAAAGGTACGTATAATGATCCTCCGTAAGTCCTGTATCATACGTTGTATCATTCTGACCATATATTTTTCTTACTTCTTCCATATAAGTAAACCTCATGATGGAAGGGAGGTAATATGCCATAGCTTCTACTGTAAGTAAAATAGATGAATCAAAATTTTCGTACCAATGCTCCACATCAATATCTATCCAGCGTCGATTCAGTAAAGGTTCGGCATGTTCCAATGCTTCATCGTATTCGCAATTGTCTGCGAGTCTGCGGATATCCTGCGTCGGAAAACCATCTACCTCTTGTGGGAAAAAGAGTTCTATTTCACGGATGCGCGACAAATACTTCTTTAATAAACGTTTTCTCATTTTCTATTCAACATCCTGATACAATCTTCTTAATAAGCACGGCATTTCACCAATCCATTATCTAAAGTCGTTATCTGTTCCTTGCGCCCTGAATCTTGCCCCATGGAATCGTAGCCTTTTTGTGACTGTGATTTTTAGTAACTCCTATACATTACTTATAAACGATTTATGAAAAAATGAGACTATTTTCTAAAAATCACCCTAAAATTAAGCTCGACTCATAACGGTTGCAGGAAGTTTCAGAAAATACTTGTTTTCAGAGTTTTACAAAATGTGTTAACATTACTTGTTTGCATTCTTATTTCCCCATTAAAAATAAATATGTGGCATATCGACAAGTTTGTTGCCCACTTAAGAAAAAAAATGGGCAACAAATCATTTTGTCGCCCATCGGTGGGTGACAAATCTCATAGCTACCCACAGAGTGTGCAAAAATGGGTAACAAAATGAGATTAGTCTCAAATATTCAATATTCCCAATATCGGATTGGTTTACCTTCAGCAATTTTTGTTACTTCTGAAAGTTGGTAAAAAGCAGGAGTACGCCCCCGAGCAGGCGATTTGATAGTCAATATTTCCTCTTTTACCAAAAGATCAACCATTCGCTGCAAGCTAGAAGAGGTCAATTCCGGGATTCTTTTACACATGTACGTTTTTTTGAAAATTGGGGTTTCAAAAATAGCATCGAGAAGCGGCACACCATAAGGCGAGTTCGTAATTTTACGAACCTTTGTTTTTAATTCAGTGTGTAATTTAACCATAGCATTGGCACGTCTGTTATTTTCTTGCGCTTGCACATTAACAGCTTCTAAAAAGAACAAAATCCACTCCTGCCAAGCATCTTGAGATTGATGTAGATTATTTAAGTGATTGGTGTATAAATCACGATGCCGTTCAAAATATTCGCTCAGATAAAATGCCGGACGACATAATGTATGTTTGCAGGTCAAAATCAGGGGAATCAGCAGGCGCCCCACTCGGCCATTACCATCATTGAATGGATGAATCAACTCAAACTGAGCATGTAGGATACCGGCCTTAATAATGGGGTGCTCATTATCAGTACTCAGGTATTCCAACCAATTTTCCAGGTAACTTTCAACAGCTACAGGTGATGGGGGAATATAACTCGCTTCCTCAATACTACAACCACGGGCACCAATCCAATTTTGAGTTGTTCGTATAAGCCCCGGGGTCTTATCTTTACCACGTACGCTATCAAGGAGTATGGCGTGTATTTCTTTAATCAGTCCAAGGGTAAGCCCGCGGTCATATACATTCAAATTAGCATATCGTAATGCCTCTCTGTAATTTTTGATTTCCTGAACATCTCGTTCTTGTGCTTCAGTGCCTACTTCTCCGGCTTCCAACGAATATACCTCATCCAGCGTTGATTGAGTACCCTCTATTTTGGAAGACAACACGGCTTCCTGTGCCATCAGCGGAGATAATAATACATTTGCATACGGCATGTTATATATCATACCGTCGTATCTGCATATTGAACTGACTGCATCCCCAAAAGTCTGAAATAGTGCATTACGGTTCAATTCCGGAATCGGTAAATATGGAAGAACAAAAGAGGAATTCATAAGAGTATATTAACACGCTATCTTTATTTGTCAACCACTTTGCATTAAAAAGTGGGTAACAAATCATTTTATTACCCACCAGTGGGTGACAAATCTCGTAGTTACCCACTGAGTGTACAAAAATGAGTAACGAAATGGGATTAGTCTCAAATAATCAATATTCGGCTCTTCTTCAGCTAATTGCATGTAATGTGACTGTAAACGCACGAGTCCAAGCGAGTCCTTTGGACTGCAAAATGGGGGCAAAATGGATGCAAAATCAGCCCCGAAAGTCCGGTTTGCGTTATGAGTTGCGATTTTATAACCCGCTGAAATCAAGGCACAAAAAAAGGAGCGATCGTTACCATTTTGTCTTGGTTACGACCGCTCCCATAATAGACTTGACAAATTAAGTTGTATATGGTATTTCATTGAGTATGAGACCGAAACCGTTTTATATCCCCCTTCTTTTCTTATTATCCTTCTCTGCTTTAGCTAATAATCCCAGGACAACAAGTGAAAAGGATGATTTTTTCGGATTCAAAGAAAACGTACCACCCTATGTATCTACATTATTGCAGAGCTCATTACATAGCAGCAATGCGCGTGCCATCATGAACTATACAGCACCGCAGGAATCCATGCTCAATACATTAAAAGCATACGCAATGGCTGTTGGTGTCGGACTTCCGCAAGACGTTCAACAGGCCGGGGCCATATTACAGAAAGAAGTATCTAAAGGTTATGTGCCGGCAAAACACTTTTTTGCTCAATTTGCCCTTGAAGGGCTTATTCCTGCCGGAAATAAAAAAAATGATTTACCCCGGATGATGGTTGAATGTGCTCGAAAAGATTTCGTTCCATCAATGGTATGGCTTGGAGGCTATTTTTTTGAAAAAAACATGAGTGAACAAGCTTTTTTTTGGCTTGATAAGGCCGCAGAAAATGGTTCTTTCGCCGCTCGCTATGTTCGCGGTGGTATGTATTGCGAGGGCCTTGGATGCAAGAAGGATATAGAAAAGGCGGAGAAAGATTTGCAATATGTATATAGTAACTGCAAAATGGCGAAGCTTACCTCTGATGCAGGAGTTAGTTTGGCTCTCTTATACAAGTTGGAATATAATAGTCCGGACTACCTCCGGAAGGCAGAAGTCATATTGAAAGAGCTTGCGGAGAGAGGGCATCCAGAGGCGCAGTATGAATACTCATGTATATTATGTAATAAAGGCGATAGTAATTTCATATACTGGCTCGATCAAGCCATACAAAATGGCCATGAAGGAGCCATAAAGACAGCCGAAGATATTCTCAATAAATACAAAGCTAAAGAATCATCAAACGGTAAAAAATAGTACTTTCACAGACTTGACATAATTTACCTCAGAGGCGAAAAAACACTAAATCTCTTTCTTGCTACATGATAAGGAAGATAAGTTGCCCCATTTGATTCTAAAAGAAGGAAGTACATAATAACAATAATGAATTAACAGCTGATAATTTGTGCTGATTTCGATAATTTAAAGCGTGATAATCTACTTATACTAAACGAGAATGTGATAGTGAAGTGCTGCTTGTAAAGTAGCGTCCTCTCTAAAAAACAAACTCATCACAAACAACCATAACGTATTATCGCTAAGCGTTGGAAAGACATATTTTTAATTTCCTTTGACACCCATATATGGTAGTGTTCTGGTTTATTCTTATTCACCTCGGCGCTTGGAAGGAAGCCCGAAGAAGTTGTTACCTCCGATTTGGTAGCCGGTGGCTTTCCAGCTGATGTGTGTGAGGGTGGGGTAAATCTCGCCATTCCACTTGTATCCGCTGTCGAGTACGTCTACCTCGATGAGCGTGCCTTTGTAGATGCGTATCAGTTGGTCGCCGGATTCGAGTTTGATGTCTTTACTCTCGGGTGTGATGCTTACCGGGGCTTGGCCAGCCTTTTTCAGATTGTAGGTGGTCAGCTTGATTTCTACCACTTCGGCAGCTTCCGGTTTAGTAGGCTCAACGCTGGATTCCTGTGCCGGGGCTTCGGCGGTCGGCTCCACGTCCGTC
>JAZRSQ010000075.1:0-16218 GCA_045651585.1 Akkermansia sp. | reverse complement strand
TTGGGAGAGGCGGGAAGTGGCAATGCACTTCCCCCTCTCCCAAGTCCGGCTACCGCATTGCCCAATTTTGGGCAATGCCGAACTACAAAATCGATTTTTGCAAAAAAATCAGATTTTGCTCAAATTATAATTGACTTCTACAAATTGTCCTTTAGCGAGTTTTCCAAGATGTCCAATTAAAAACACGCCCCGGTCGCAACTTGTGCAACCGGGGCGGAAATACTTACTTCAAGCAATCCGGGGGACTTACTCGTCTGCACCCACCGAGATGGTGTCATCAGCAGCGTTGAAGTCATCCTCATCGTCATCCCACTTGGCGCGGGGGATGGGTGTAGCACCGGGAGCCGGCTCCACCACGATGTTGCGGTACTTGTCGAAACCGGTACCGGCAGGAATGAGGTGACCCAGAATGACGTTCTCCTTGAAGCCCTCCAGCATATCGACCTTGCCCAGGGTGGCGGCTTCGGTAAGCACGCGGGTGGTGTCCTGGAAGGAAGCAGCGGAGATGAAGGAGTCGGTCTTGAGAGAGGCCTTGGTGATACCCAGCAGGATGGGCTCGCAGTCAGCCGGACGACCATTCATGTTGACGGTCTCGCGGTTGATGCGTGCAAGGGTGGTGCGATCCACCTCATCGCCCCAGAGCAGGCCGGTGTCACCCGGGTCCTTCACGCGCACCTTGCGCAGCATCTGAGATACGATGATTTCCACGTGCTTGTCGTTAATCTCCACACCCTGCACACGGTATACCTGCTGCACCTTGTTGACGAGGTGCTCCTGCAGAGCTTCCTTACCGCAGATGCGAAGGATTTCATCGGAGGCCTCGGAACCGTCGGACAGGGGCTCACCGGCGCGCACGAAGTCACCGTCGTGAACGATGATGTGGCGATCCATGGGCACAAGGTGCTTGATGGAGATAGCGCCCTCGCTCTCGTCGTGAGACTCGAGCTTGGAGGAACGGCGGCGGGACTTGCCGGCGGCTTCCTTGGCATCAGCATCACGATAGATGGTAACCACCTTCTTACCGCGAATCATGGCGTCATCGATACCGACGATACCGTCCATCTCGGCCAGCGTGCAGGTGTCCTTGGGACGACGGGCTTCGAAGAGCTCGGCCACACGGGGAAGACCACCGGTAATATCGTTTGTCTTCTGCACCTTACGGGGAGTCTTGGCGATGGGGGTACCGGCAGAAATCTGCTGCTTGTTGCTGACGGCAAGGTATGCACCGGTGGGGATGGAGTATACGCGGGGCTGATCCTTAGCGCTGTTCTTGGCCTTGCTACCGGGTTTGACGGTGTGCACGATGATACGGGGAGCAAGGTCCTGACGGTGATCGATGATAACGGTCGTACCCTTACCGGACTCGGTGTGACCGGCCTCGGTGCGGCAGGTAATACCCTCAATCATGTCGGCGAACTCCACATAACCGCCGATTTCGGAGATAACCGGAATGGCGAAGGGATCCCACTCAGCGATGAGAGTCTTGGCGGTGATATCCTCACCGTCCTTCACGTGCAGCACGGCACCCATGGTGAGCTGGTAGGACTCCTGCTCCTTACCCTCGGCGTCGTAAATCTTCACGCTACCGTTCTTGCAGAGCACCACATTGTTGCCGTTCTCGTCAACAACGCAACGATCGCGCAGGTTCTCGTCGTAAATCACACGACCGTCGGTCTTGGCTACGTACTCGGGACGGCTGGTGGAGGCAGATGCCGTACCACCCACGTGGAACGTACGCATGGTCAGCTGAGTACCGGGCTCACCGATGGACTGAGCAGCAATGATACCCACAGCCTCACCCACCTTCACGCTCTTGCCGGTGGCCAGGTTCAGACCGTAGCACTTGGCGCAGCAGCCCTTGGTCAGGTCACAGGTAAGCACGGAGCGAACCTTCACCTTCTCGATACCCACGGTCTCGATGCGCTTGGCGGCCTCGTCGGTGATAATCTCGTTCTTGGCAACGATGATTTCGCGAGTGGTCGGATCGTAGATATCGTCACAGGTCACGCGACCATAGATACGCTGAGCGAGGGTGGCGATTTCATCATCACCGTCATAGATGGCGGTCATGGTGATACCGTTGTCGGTACCGCAGTCCTCGTCGCGCACGATAACGTCCTGAGCAACGTCCACAAGCTTACGGGTCATGTAACCGGAGTCAGCCGTCTTAAGAGCGGTGTCAGCCAGACCCTTACGGGCACCGTGGGTGGAAATGAAGTACTCAAGCACGCTCAGACCCTCACGGAAGTTGGAGGTAATGGGGCGCTCGATAATTTCACCACTGGGCTTGGCCATAAGACCACGCATACCGGAGAGCTGCTTAATCTGAGCCTTGTTACCACGAGCACCGGAGTCCACCATCATGAACAGCGGGTTGGCAACGGAGGAACCGTCGTTGTACTCCAGCTTGGTGTAGAGCTCCTTCTGGATGGCATCGGTCGTGGAAGACCAGATGTTAACAACCTTTTCGTAGCGCTCGCCGTTGGTAATCAGACCTTCCTCATACTGCTCGGTCACCTTGGTCACCTCGTCGTATGCGGCAGAGATAAGCTCGTTCTTGTGCTCGGGCACCACCATGTCAACGATACCGATGGAGCAACCGGAGCGAGTAGCCTCCTTATAACCCAGGGACTTCAGAGCGTCGAGCGTCTCTACAGTCTTGGCCTGGCCGCAGGTCTGGTAGCAGCGCCAGATGATCTCACCCAGCTGCTTCTTGCCTACGTTGCGGTTGATGTAACCGATTTCGTTGGGCCAGATTTCGTTGAAACGTACACGACCGGCAGTGGTCACGATGGTCTTGCGCCCCACGTTCTCCTGGTTGAAGGACAGACGGTCGAAATCGCGACCGGTCTTGCCGTAGTCGGGGTTCTTCAGGCGAATCCACTCATGATAACCGATCTTACGGGCAGCGATAGCGAACTCCACTTCGGAAATGGACTCGAAGAGGGGCAGCAGGTGTGCGTTGTCCTGGTTCTCCTTCACCTCCTTGGCACGGGTGTGAGTGAGGTAGTAGGAACCGAGAATGATATCCTGAGACGGGGTGCTGATGGGCTTACCGGAAGCCGGGGAGAAGATGTTGTTGGGAGCAAGCATGAGCAAGCGAGCCTCCAACTGAGCCTCCACGCTCAGCGGTACGTGCACAGCCATCTGGTCACCGTCGAAGTCAGCGTTGTAACCGGTACATACGAGCGGGTGCAGACGAATGGCGCTACCCTCAATCAGCACAGGCTCGAAAGCCTGAATGGAAAGACGGTGCAGCGTAGGAGCACGGTTCAGGAACACGGGGTGCCCCTTGGTCACTTCCTCGAGGATATCCCACACGATGGACTCCTTGCGGTCAATCATCTTCTTGGCAGAGCGCACGGTGTGCACGTAGCCAAGCTCCTTCAGGCGGTGAATGATGAAGGGCTCGAACAGAGCGAGAGCCATCTTCTTGGGCAGACCGCACTGGTTCATGCGCAGGTTCGGACCGATCACAATCACGGAACGGCCGGAGTAGTCCACACGCTTACCGAGCAGGTTCTGACGGAAACGGCCACTCTTACCCTTGAGCATGTCAGAGAGGGACTTAAGCGGACGGTTGCCGGCGCCGGTCACGTGACGGCCATGACGACCGTTATCGAACAGAGCGTCAACAGCCTCCTGCAGCATGCGCATTTCGTTGCGCTTAATCACCTCGGGAGTCTGCAGAGCGGCGAGCTCCTTCAGACGGTTGTTACGGTTGATAACGCGACGATAGAGGTCATTGAGGTCAGAGGTGGCAAAACGACCACCGGGCAGCGGAACGAGCGGGCGCAGGTCCGGGGGAATGACGGGCAGAATGGTAAGCACCATCCACTCGGGGTGGCCACCGCTGTTCTTGAAGCCCTGAGCCAGCTGCAGACGCTTGGCAATCTTGCGCTTGTTCTGCTTGGAGTTGGTCTTCTCCATCTCCTGACGCAGCTCATCGATAAGAGCGTCGAGGTCGATGGTGGCAAGCAGGCGCTGAATAGCAGCAGCACCCATGCCGGCCTCCGGTGCATCATCACCGTAGTCCTCCTGCAGATCCTCGTACTCCTCCTCGGAGATAATCATACCGCGCTCGATGCCGTTCACGCCACGGGCATCGGTCACAATGTAGTCCTCGTAGTAAATCACGCGCTCCAAATCACGAGCGGTGAGGTTGAGCATAAGGCCGATGCGGCTGGGCATGCACTTGTAGAACCAGATGTGGGTTACAGGCACTGCCAGCTCGATGTGGCCCATACGCTCACGGCGCACACGGGCAGAGGTAACCTCTACACCGCAGCGGTCACAGACCATACCCTTGTTCTTAGCGCGCTTAAAGCGACCGCAGGAACACTCCATGTCACGGGTAGGCCCGAAAATACGCTCACAGAAAAGGCCGCCCTTCTCCGGTTTGAACGTACGGTAGTTAATGGTCTCAGGGTTCTTGACCTCGCCGCTGGACCAGCTCAGAATATTCTCGGGGCTGGCAACGGTGATGCAAACCTGGTCGAAGTTTTTAGGCTTCTCGTTGTTAAGGTCAATGTAAGACATATAAAGAAGTTAGTGATTGAAAGGTTGTGGTGCCACCCGCCCTGTCAAGCGGGTGGCGGTTACAGGTTTACATGTCGGAGTCGTCGTCGTCCTCATCCTCCGCATCAGCGGTGGCGTCATCGTCGTCTTCCTCCAGGTCATCGAGCTCGTCATCGAAGTCGGCATCGCCGTCGAGATCCATCTCGTCACCGAAGAGCTCCTCGTCATCGCCGCCATCAGCAAGCAGGTCGAAGAGTTCGTCGGTAGTCTGCGGAGCGTTCTCGCGATCCTTCTTCTCGAGCGGCTGAACGTTAAGGCAGAGAGCCTGCATTTCCTTAATCAGCACGTTGAAGGACTCGGGAGTACCGGCAGCCAGAGAGTTGTCACCCTTCACGATGTTCTCGTAAATGCGTGTACGGCCTTGTACGTCGTCAGACTTAACGGTGAGAAGCTCCTGCAGCGTGTAGGCTGCACCGTAGGCCTCCATAGCCCACACTTCCATTTCACCGAATCGCTGACCACCGTGCTGTGCCTTACCACCCAGCGGCTGCTGTGTAACGAGGGAGTATGTACCCACGGCACGGGCGTGAACCTTATCGGCCACAAGGTGATTGAGCTTAAGCATGTAGGTGTAGCCTACCACCACCGGGTAGTGGAAGTACTCACCCGTCAGACCGTCAATCAGGCGGCTCTTACCGGCCACAGAACCATCCTTGCCGTCGCCTACCCAAGTGAAACCGGGTACCTGCTTGGCCTGGCTCATGTAGTCCCAGATCTTGGACTCTTCGATACCGTCGAATACGGGAGTGGCAACCTTGAAGCCCAGAGCCTTGGCAGCAACACCGAGGTGAGCCTCGAGCACCTGACCCACGTTCATTCGGGAAGGCACGCCCAGGGGGTTAAGGATGATGTCAACCGGGGTACCGTCCTCCAGATAGGGCATATCCTCGATGGGCAGCACGCGAGAGCACACACCCTTGTTACCGTGACGACCTGCCATCTTATCACCCACACCCAGCTTACGCTTGGCGGCGATATAGACCTTCACTTCGGTCACCACACCGGGGTCCATCTCGGCACCGGCCTCAATCTGGTCGAGCTTGCGATCACGCTCGTCATCGAGTTCCTCGAAGCGGGGCGTATAGGCATTGATAATCTCGAAAATCTGGTTCTTAACCGGGCTGTCGCTCATCTCAATCTGATCATGGTAGATTGCGAGCTTGCGCAGCAGGGTCTTGGTAATCTTGCGATTGGCGGGAATCACAATCTCATTGGAACCGGCGCGGGTTACCTCGAGCGGAATCTTCTCGCCGAGCAGACGGTCGGAGAGCTTGCTGGTGAGCTGGTCAATGAGGGCCTGCTTGTCGCGGTCGTACTCAGCGTCCACCTTCTTGCGCTGCTTCTGGCTTTCCTTCTCGACATCCACAGGGGGTGCGCCGGGAGCAGCAGAGCGCACGATACGCACGTCCATCACCGTACCGACTGTGCCCGGGGGCACACGCAGGGAGGTATCCTTCACGTCGGCAGCCTTCTCACCGAAGATGGCGCGCAGCAGGCGCTCTTCGGGAGCCAGGTCGGTCTCGCTCTTGGGAGTGATCTTACCCACGAGGATGTCGCCGGGCTTCACTTCAGCACCGATACGAATCACACCATCGCTGCCCAGGTTCTTCAGGGCCTCGTCACCCACGTTGGGGATATCGCGTGTGATTTCTTCGGCACCGAGCTTGGTCTCGCGAGCCTTCTCCTCGAACTCCTCGATGTGGATGGAGGTGTAGGCATCCTCCTGCACCAGACGCTCGGAAATGATGATGGCGTCTTCGAAGTTGTAACCGTACCAGGACATGTAAGCCACCAGCACGTTGCGGCCCAGAGCGAGCTCACCGCCATCAGTACAGGGACCGTCGGCCAGCACGTCACCGGCGTTGATCACATCGCCACGGGAAACGATGGGACGCTGGTTGATGCAGGTGGAGGCGTTGGAGCGCATGAACTTGCGGAGCTGGTATACGTAGATACCCTTCTCGGCATCGGTGCGTACGCACTCGGGGTCACTCAGCCAACGCTGAGCAGGCACGGGCAGCTGACCGTCGTGAGTGGTCACGATGTACTCAGCCGTGGCAGAAGCCACAATACCGGGAGCCTGAGCCACCACAACAGCGCAACTGTCGCGGGCGCACTTGGCCTCGATACCGGTACCCACGAGCGGAGCCTGATTCACCATAAGCGGCACACCCTGGCGCTGCATGTTAGCACCCATGAGGGCTCGGTTGGCGTCGTCGTGCTCAAGGAAGGGAATGAGACCGGCAGCGATAGAGATAATCTGCTTGGGAGATACGTCCATGTACTCCACACGGCGGGGATCAACCTCAATGAACTCGCCACGCTCGCGGGCGGTCACACGGTTGCGCACGAAGTGCCCCTGACCGTTGTCGTTATCGATGGGGTTGTTGGCCTGAGCAATGAGGTGGTATTCCTCCTTGTTAGCAGTCAGGTACTCAACCTCGTTGGTCACGATAACCTCGGTATCGATGACATTGCCGGCTTCGTCCTTCTTCTCCACCTTCTTCACGCGGCGGAAGGGAGTCTCGATGAAACCGTACTCGTCGATACGGGCGTATGTGCAAAGAGAGTTAATAAGACCGATATTGGGACCTTCGGGGGTCTCAATGGGGCAGATTCGGCCATAGTGGGAGGGGTGCACGTCTCGAACCTCGAAACCGGCACGGTCACGATTCAGACCCCCCGGACCCAGAGCGGACAGACGGCGCTTGTGAGTCAACTCTGCAAGCGGGTTAATCTGGTCCATGAACTGGGAGAGCTGGCTGCGGCCGAAGAAGTCACGCACAACTGCGCTGAGAGCCTTGGGGTTAATCAGCTTGCTGGGGGTGATGTCGGTACGGGTCGTGTCGCACAGGGTCATGCGCTCCTTCACCAGACGCTCCGTGCGGGCAAGACCCACGCGGCACTGGTTGGCGATAAGCTCGCCCACGGCACGCACGCGACGGTTGCCGAGGTGGTCGATATCATCCACCTGCCCTTCACCGTTCTTCAAGCGCAGCAGGTACTTGATGGCGCTCAGGAAGTCGATGGGCTGAATCAGGCGAATATCCTCGGGAACGTCCAGACCGAGCTTCTGGTTGATCTTGTAGCGCCCCACGCGGGTGAGGTCGTACTTCTTCTCCTCCTTGAACAGGCGGTCAAGTGCAGTAGCAGCCTGCTGCACGGAAGAGGGGTCACCGGGACGGAACTTGCGGAAAATCTCCTTAAGAGCGGTCTCGCGGTCATGAGCGAGGTCCTTCTTGAGGGTCTTAACGAGGGTTTCTTCCTCGCGCTGGTCGATAACCTCGATGTCAGTGATGCCGAGCTCGAGCATCTTGCGGATGCTGGCAAGGCTGAGCGGCTCGTAAGCCTTGGAAATCACAGCGGCGCGACGACCGGAGGCCTCGTCACCATGCTTGATGTCTTCGAAGGGAATGAGGTACTCGAGCTCCTCGCCGGTAGCATCGGCAAGGTGCAGCTTCTGGATGGTGTAGAACTGCTCCACGATATCGCGATCGCTCTCATAACCGAGATAACGCAGGAACGTAGTGGCAAGGAACTTGCGACGACGACGGCGACGATCCAAGAACACGTACATGAGGTCGCTCGTGTCGAACTGAACCTCGAGCCAGGAACCACGGTCGGGAATAATGCGGAAGGAGAAGATGTCCTTGCCGTTGGCATGACGGGTCTTCTCGAAGCAGATACCGGGAGAACGGTGCAGCTGAGCAACAATCACACGCTCGGCACCATTGATAACAAATGTACCACGGTCGGTAATCATGGGGATTTCACCCATGTATACGTTCTCGTCAGCCGTGTAGTCGCCCACCTTCAGGCGGAACTTCACGTAGAGGGAAGCACTGTAGGTATCCCCCGAGCGGATGGCGGAGAAGTCTGAGGTCTTGGGCGGGGAGATTTCGTAAGAATCATACTCCAGGCGGATCTGCCCGTCGTAGCTCTCGATCGGGAAATGCTCGGAAAGAACAGCCTGCAGACCCATGCGGAGCCGTTTATCGGGCTCGCTGAAACGTTGCAGGAATTCCTCGTATGATTTTGTCTGGATCTCGATGAGGTTAGGTGGATCGATAACCTCTTTGATCTTGCCGAAACTGATTCGCTCTTGCTTAGGCTTTGACATGGAGTTGGCTGAGATAATGTTTTGCACCCATGTCCGGGTGCGGATCGGTTTACGTCTGGTAAAACCGACCGGGAGTAGCGCGCGCACGCATGTACGCGCGCTGCCCCGGGTCGATTTTACTGAGTTTTTGGGTGGTTTCTGTAGATTATTGTGTCATATAATCTATTTATACTCAAACCGTTGGAAGCAGAAACCAAACTTCCTCGGTATCACTTGACGCGCGAACGCAGGGAGGGACTGTAATCCCTCCCTGCACTCGTGGGAATGAAAAGGTTACTTGATAGTGACCTTGGCGCCAGCCTTCTCGAGCTCGGCCTTAGCCTTCTCGGCGTCCTCCTTGGAAGCACCCTCCAGCACGATAGCGGGAGCGCTCTCAACGAGCTTCTTGGCCTCGGCAAGACCCAGACCGGTCTTAACGGTACGAACAGCCTTAATGACGGCAATCTTGTTGCCACCGGCGTCGGTCAGCTCTACGTCGAAGTCAGTCTTCTCCTCTACGGGCTCAGCAGCGGCAACGGGGCCGGCAGCAGCCACGGGAGCAGCGGCGCAAACGCCCCACTTCTCTTGGAGCATCTTAACAAGTTCAGCAGCCTCCAGGATGGTCAGGGTGCCAAGTTCCTCAGCGATTTTATTGAGATCAGCCATTGTAGTATCTATGTGTTTTAATTGGTTCTAAGTCGCGGACAGGGGCTCCCTGTCCATTTAAGTTCTTACCGGCCGTAGAGCCGACAGAGAACCTATTTTTTCAGGCGGCGGAGAGGGTGTACCACACCGCCGCCCTCTGGTCAAGTCTTTTTTTACTCTGCAGACGCATTTTCCTGCTCTGCACCACCATTTTCCTTGTCGACATATGCCTGAATGACACGTGCGAGGGCGGAACCGGCACCGTTGATGGTACCAAGAAGGGTGGCAAGCAGAACTTCGCGGCTGGGCAGATCACCGAGAGCCTTGATCTTCTCGGGGGAAAGCTCAGCACCGTCAAGAATACCGGTCTTGTAAGCGGCCTTCTTGCTGGTCTTAGCAAAGGTGTTGATAGCCTTGGCGGCGGCGCAGACGTCGCTCTCGCCCATTACGTAAGCAGTCTGACCCTTGAGGGCAGCTGTTACGTCGGGAAGACCGGCCTCCTTAACGGCCTTGGCCATGAAGGTGTTCTTAGCAACCACGCAAGTTGCACCGGCAGCGGCCAGAGCGGCGCGCAGAGTGGTGAACTCGGGTACGGTTACACCCGTGTAGTCGATGACGAGCAGGAAGGGGGAGGCATTCACCTTGGCCTTCAGGTCGTCGATGATGGTGGTCTTATCAGCGTTCACTTTCTTTTCAGTACTCATAGTCGTATCTGTGTTTCAGTGTTACAGCTTGGAGAACTCAACCTGGCTGAGGGAGAGACCCGGGTTCATGGAGCTGGACATCGTAGCACCTGCAATGTAGGCACCCTTGGCACCGGAGGGACGAGCCTTAACCACAGCGGAGATAAAGGCGCGTGCGTTCTCCACGAGCTTCTCGTTGTCGAAGGAGAGCTTGCCAACGGCGGCAGAGATGTTAGCGTTCTTGTCAACCTTGAAGTCTACACGACCGGCCTTCACCTCGCGAACAGCCTTGGCGGTATCATCCGTCACAGTGCCGGTCTTGGGGTTGGGCATCAGGCCACGCGGACCGAGCACACGAGCAATCTTACGCACCTGGGCCATGGCGTCCGGGGTGGCGATTGCACTGTCGAAATCAAGGTAACCACCCTGAATCTCCTTAATGAGATCCTCAAGGCCTACCTTCTCAGCACCGGCCTCAAGAGCAGCGGCAGCAGCCTCACCCTGAGCGAAGACGATGACGCGAACATTCTTACCAGTACCGTGGGGCAGAGATACGGAGCCACGGACCATCTGGTCGGACTTACGGGGATCCACCGTCAGGCGGAAGGACACCGTGACCGTGGGGTCAAACTTGGGAGCGGGGAAGCTCTTCATGACCTCAACGGCTTCATCGACAGCGTAAGCCTTGGTGCTATCCACCAGCTTGGCTGCCTCATTATAGCGCTTTGAGCGTTTTTTGGACATATTATTTAGCAGTACGTTCGGGTTATTATTGATTCCCTCCTGCAGAAGGGGTTACATCTCAACCTCCACACCCATCTGGCGAGCCTGACCGGCAATAATGCGGGCAGCGGCCTCGGGGTCGGTTGTGTTGAGGTCGGGCATCTTGGTGTTAACGATCTCCATCAGCTTCTCCTTGGAGAGCTTGGCAACCTTCTTCTTGTTCGGCTCGCCGGAGCCGGACTTGATACCGGCGGCCTTCTTGATGAGGTTGGCTGCCGGGGGCTGCTTGGTGATGAAGTCGAAGGACTTATCCTTGTAAACGGTAATCACGACGGGGAGAACGTCACCGGCCTGCTTCTGAGTTCTGGCGTTGAACTCTTTGCAGAAGCCCATGATGTTAACACCGGCCTGACCAAGTGCAGGACCTACGGGCGGCGAGGGATTCGCAGCACCTGCAGGAATCTGCAGTTTGATTGTTTTTACTACTTCTTTAGCCATGGTTTTGTTTGTTTTGGGTTACTGCAGCAATAACAGGGAGCTACCACTGCAGCGAGAAGATGTTCTTAGTATATTACTTGGCAATGTCAGCCTTGCCACGCTCTTCTTCAGGCACAAGCTGCACCTGAGTATAGTCGAGGTCGAGGGGGTTGGAGCGACCGAACATGGTCACACCCACACGCAGCTTACCCTTCTCGGGGTTTACCTCTTCCACGATACCGTGCTCGCCCTGGAATGCACCCTCGAGAACAACAACCTCGTCGTTCACGTTGAATACAATCTTCTGGCGTGCACCCTCACTGCGGCGCTCAATCTCACTCATGAGATCCTTCACATCCTTGCGGGACATGGGGAGGGGTTCCTTGTTACGGCCGCAGGCAAAGCTGATAACGCCGTCAACAGCCTGAATCTTGTACCAGGCGTCGTTGTTAAGGGAACCGTCGGGTCGACGCAGAGCAAAGTTCAGGTAAACGTAGCCGGGGTAGAGCTTGCGGTCCTGCACATACTTCTTGCCGTTACGCACTTCCTCCACCTTCTCGGTGGGTACAAGCGGCTCGCTCTGCAGAAGGGCACCCATCTCTTCATCTTCCTTGAAGAGACGCTTCAGGTTCTCCACAGCTCGGCGCTCCTTGTTGGAAAGCACGTGCAGCACATACCACTGGTCCTTTGCTGCAGGGGTCACTCGTGCAGCAGCACCATTCTTTCTATCGTACGGGCGAGACATAAATTACAGGGGAAAATTTTCGATTATCCTGGCGCGGATTTTATCAGGAAAGAGCCATAATCAGCCAACCGGTCACACTGGCCATTATATAATCAAAGAAGGCCACATATGCGCCAAGAAGCACCATGGCAATCAATACCATGATGGTCGAAGAAGACAACTCACGAAACTTTTTGAACCCTTTTACCTTGGGGTCACTCTCCCACGGCCAGGAGCACTTCTTCAGCTCGCCCTTGACGTTGGATATATATTGGGAAATCTTGCGGAACATTAGCGGACTTGTTGTGAGTTATGCTTTAAAAATTGAGAAAAAAAAAGAGGAAGGTCAGCAGGGTATGAGAGACTCGAACTCCCAACACGCGGTTTTGGAGACCGCTGCTCTACCAATTGAGCTAATACCCTTTTACCTTGCTCTGTTTTTTGGCCTGACTGAGGGGCGATTACCCACGTTGGGGTGGGCAATCGCCCTTCTCTTGTCGGCCGGGAGTTGATGGTTGAAACCGGTCAACCCCCGATGGTTAAGTTTTCAGCAGGGCTGATTTAGCCCTTGATCTTGGCAACCTTACCGGCGCCAACGGTGCGGCCACCCTCACGGATAGCGAAGCGCATACCCTCCTCCATAGCTACGGGGGTGATAAGCTCAACACCGATGGTGATGTTGTCACCGGGCATTACCATTTCAGTACCCTCGGGCAGAGTTACGGTACCGGTCACGTCCGTCGTACGGAAGTAGAACTGGGGACGATAGTTGTTGAAGAACGGGGTGTGACGGCCACCTTCCTCCTTGGTCAGCACGTAAACGGCAGCCTCGAAGTCGGTGTGGGGAGTTACGGAACCCGGCTTGGCGATAACCTGACCGCGAACGATATCCTCCTTCTTAATACCACGGAGCAGAACACCTACGTTGTCACCAGCCTCACCCTTGTCGAGGAGCTTGCGGAACATTTCGATGTCGGTCACAGAGGTCTTAACGGTGGGCTTGATACCCACGATTTCAACTTCCTCCATCTTGTTGATGATACCACGCTCGATACGACCGGTAGCAACGGTACCACGGCCGGAGATGGAGAACACGTCCTCCACGGGCATCAGGAAGGGGCGCTCAGTCGGACGCTCGGGAGTGGGGATGTACTCGTCCACAGCGTTCATGAGCTCGAGAATCTTGGCGGTGTACTCAGCCTCACCCCCAAGAGCCTTCACAGCGGAACCCATCACGATCGGAATGTCGTCGCCGGGGAACTCGTAGGAGGAAAGAAGGTCGCGGATCTCCATCTCCACGAGCTCAGCAAGCTCGGGGTCAGCAAGGTCCATCTTGTTCATGAATACAACGATGTAGGGAACACCTACCTGACGAGCAAGCAGGATGTGCTCACGAGTCTGGGGCATAGGACCGTCAGCGGCGGACACTACAAGGATAGCGCCGTCCATCTGAGCAGCACCGGTGATCATGTTCTTCACGTAGTCAGCGTGACCGGGGCAGTCAACGTGAGCATAGTGACGAGCGTCTGTCTCGTACTCTACGTGAGCGGTAGAAATGGTAATACCACGCTCGCGTTCCTCGGGAGCGCCGTCGATCTGGTCGTAAGCTTTGAATTCAGCCTTACCCTGCTCTGCAAGAACCTTGGTAATTGCAGCTGTAAGGGAAGTCTTGCCATGGTCAACGTGACCGATCGTACCCACGTTCACGTGGGGCTTGGTGCGCTGGAATGATTCTTTGGCCATAATAGTAAATGAAATTAATTTTGGGCTGCTTATTCTTGCATGAGCCGAAAAAAGCTTCTGGCGGGATTCGAACCCGCGACCTCATCCTTACCAAGGATGCGCTCTACCCCTGAGCTACAGAAGCGTTATTGGCTCTTGTTGTCCCTCGTGGGACATGAAAGCACGGAGAGTTTAACTCATTTTTATCCGGCTGTCAACCAAAAAAATGATTTTTTTATTATTTTTTTTGGCGGCCGTTTTTCAAAATAACCTTTAGCTACACATTATCAGTCTATTAAACATATAGAAAGAATTCTTGCATTCAAGCTCAGCTAGGGGCATATTGGTGGCCTATGAAGACAATTACACTCATGACCGCTGTTGCGCTGAGCAGTTTTGCAGCCACTGCAGCAGAAACCACCCCCACCCCGGCTCAAGCAGACAACACTGCCGCCACTAGCCCCGCATGCACTGATAATCTGAACCCTACATGCGGTGACGAATGCGAAGTAGACATCGAAACCATCACCCTGCTCGCCGAGAACGGCGACCCGATTGCTCAATATACCATCGCTTGGATTGCAGATAACGGCACACCCAATACTCCCGCAGCCCCCGAAAAGGCTCAGGAAATGTACGCCAAAGCCCTTCCCGGCCTTGAGAAGGCCGCTAAGGAGGGCGACCCGAAGGCCTGCTATGCACTTGCACACATGTATACAGAGGGCAAGGGCGTAGCCAAGGATCCCGAGAAGGCCAAAGCCATCATGAAGTGGTGTAAGGATTGCTGCGACAAGAAGGCCGCTGAGAAAAGCTCTCAGGAGGGTGCTGCTACTCCGGAACAGCAGCCCGCCGAGATGTAAGCACAGATAATGTCTGTACTGTGTGGTGTACGTCCGTCCCTGCGCTTGCAGGGGCGGGCGTTTTGCTACCTCAGTGGTGCGGTGGCAGGTTTATGCAAAATTCGGTACACAGCCCCTGTTCACTGTGAGCAACAATCGTGCCGCCATGAGCTTCCACCGCATGTTTGACAATAGATAAGCCCAGGCCGGTACCTTTCACTCGCCCGCTAGCGTCGGCCCGATAGAAACGGTTGAAAATGTAAGGCATAGCCTGCGGTGCAATCCCCACGCCGTTATCATGCACGCGTATGGATACGCTGCCATCCGTCCCCTGCTCTGCCCTCAACAGCAGCTGCAACCCGGGTTCCGGGTTATTTTTGAGCGAGTTCTCCATGAGATTGAAGAGAATCTGCGCCCAATAGAAACGATCTCCGTACATCCGGAACGGTCGTGGCTCCATCTGTACAGTAAGCTCCGCCGACTGGCGTCGCGCCTGAGCTTCCAGCCGCAACACCACATCATCCACCACGGTCTGCAAGTCGAACTCCTCCATTTTCAGATACCCCTGATCGGCGTTTTCCAAGCGTGATACGGTGAGCATATCCTCCACCAGGCGGGTTATACGCTCAGCGTGCTTCTTCATGGTATTGAGAGAACGGCTGCGCAGGGCTTCATCTGCAGCGGCGTCAGGGTCTTCCAGCAATGTTTCCAAGTAACCACGCAGAATCGTAAGCGGTGTGCGCAACTCGTGCGAGGCATTGGCTACAAAATCACGGCGAATCACCTGTGTACGATGCTCCTCCGTCACATCGTGAAACACAATTCCCACATGTCCCTCAGCGTTCTGCAGCGGGGTTGCGCGTACGCGGAAATGCCGCACCTCACCGTTCAGATGTAGGCTCAATTCCATTTGCCGAAGTTCTTTCACCTGCACAGCCTCTGCAATCACGCTGCGCAGCTCGCCTTCCGGCAACACACGCAACAAGTTAGCGCTGCGACTTTCATCCATCCCCAGCAGCAAGCCGGCTCGGCGATTGGCCATCTCCAAGCGCCCCGAGGGGCGCACCAGCAGAAAAGGCACGCCCAACGCTTCAAGAAAGAGTGACTTATCATTCTGCACATGAGCCTCGAGGTCGCGCAACATGTGGCGCAGGTGTTCCTTCTCGGTCTGGTGGTCACGCAGGCGCCGACGCAGCGAGCCTATCAGCGTGTGCAGGTACACAAAGGGCAGCACCAGTGCTATCAACACCAGCCCCAGAGCTATGTTCCAGCTTATCATATGTATGTTACCGTCAGTATAGTCCATTTCGAAGAAATGTCAATCATGAGCAATCTCGAAAAACTCGATAAAGAGCAATTTGGGGAAGTACGAGGGACGAATTCCGAGGGACGAATTTGTAAGTTCCGCGGGCTTTGCCCGCCTAATATAAGAACCCGCGCTTGCGCGGGTGGTATATAATAGCCGGGCGGCGTAAGCCCCCGGTCAGCAGAGAAAAATATATAGGAACCCGCACAAGGTGCGGGTGGCATAAACGGTGGCTCTGATATAATACGGTGAACTCATAGCGCCATTTTGTAGCAACGGTTTATGCCACCCTCACAAGTGAGGGTTCTTATTTTTTTATTATCGGTTACCTTGGGCTTACGCCCAAGGCTATTATATGTCACCCGCGCAAGCGCGGGTTTAAAAGTACGGCTCCCGTCTTCGGCTTCGCCTACGCCGAGGCA
>JAZRSQ010000074.1:0-26338 GCA_045651585.1 Akkermansia sp. | reverse complement strand
TTGAGCAACACTCCTCTGTCACCCCGCAAGTCTGCGGGGTTTAGATATATTTTTCGTATTTTCCCCGGGTTTCGCCTGCGGCTTCACCCGGGGCTATTGTTCTGTCGCCCGCAGGAGCGGGCTCAGAGTACGGTTCGCCTTCGGCTCACACTCATACAAACTCCAATTTCTAGAGGGCCGACGGGGCGTAGGCAGAAAAATATAAATCCCCCCCAAAAAAACGCTATATTTCAAATGCGTTTGCCACGCCGCATGCGTGATTTTGCTTGCAATTCAGGGGATTTTGTTGTACTCTGCCCGCGTTATGTGGACAGGACGTTTTTCTCAGGCTACGGCCGACCTGGTATTGCAGTACGGTGAATCCGTATCGTATGACTGGAAACTTTATCGCCATGACATTGCCGGATCGATAGCGCACGCTCGCGCTCAGCTGAATGCCGGCATGCTCACAAACGAGGAATTCAGCGCCATCGAGCAGGGGCTCAAGAGCATATTGGCCGATATCGAGGCCGGTAAGTTCGAGTGGTCTATCAAGCTCGAGGACGTACACATGAACATTGAGAGCGAGCTGACCCGCCGAATCGGTGCTCCCGGTGCCAAGCTGCACACTGCCCGCTCCCGCAATGACCAGGTGGCTACCGATACCCGCCTGTACTGCCGCGCTGAAATCGATACCACTCTGGAACTTCTGCGTAACCTGCAGCGAGCTCTTGTAGCCAAGGCTGAGGAGTACGCCGAAATCCGTATTCCCGGCTACACCCACTTGCAGCGTGCTCAACCGGTTACCATCGGGCACCACCTGTTGGCCTATGTGGAAATGCTGGGGCGTGATGTCGAGCGCCTGAGTGATTGCCGCCGCCGTGTGAATGTGAGCCCGCTGGGCTCCGGTGCCATTGCCGGTTCCACCATCAATCTGGACCGTTTGGCCATTGCCGCTGAGCTCGGCTTTGACAGCGTAACCGAAAACTCGATGGATGCCATCGCCGACCGCGACTACATCATGGAGACTCTCTTCTGCCTGTCTGTCATCGGCACTCACCTGAGCCGTCTGAGCGAGGACCTTGTGCTCTGGAGCAGCTCCGAGTTCGGCTATTGCACCCTGTCCGATGCCCACACCACCGGCTCCAGCCTGATGCCCCAGAAGAAGAACCCCGACGTCTGCGAGCTGACCCGCGGTAAGTCCGGTCGCCTGTACGGTAATCTGGTGAGCGTGATGGTTGCCGTGAAGGGGCTCCCCCTTACCTACAACCGTGACCTGCAGGAGGACAAGGAACCTCTGTTCGACTCTTTTGCCACGGTCAGTCTGGCTCTGCGCGTGAATGCCGAAATGATTGCTGCTATGCGTATTAACCCCGACCGCTGTGAGTCTGCTGTGAGCGACCCGCTGCTGCTTGCCACTGACTTGGCGGACTACCTCGTGCGCCGTGGCGTGCCGTTCCGTCAGGCTCATGAGTTGGTGGGCAAGGCTGTAGCCGTAGCCGTGGGCAGTGGAACTCCGCTCAACTGCCTCAGTCTGGATCAGTTCCGCGAGATTTCCCCCGAGTACGGCGATGATGTGCACAGCGTGTTCAACCTCGACCGCGCCTTCTCTCTGCGTACCAACCCCGGTGCACCCAACCCGGCCAATACCGAGCGCCGTCTGCAGTACTGGAAATCCTTCCTCGCCTGAGGTCGCTGAAAAATATTTCCCCCGGCGGAGCCACCCGAACAAATACGGGTTGGCTCCGCCTTTTGTCTTTACTCTTTGTGTGTAAGATGCTATAACTTTCTGCAAGATGTCGATCTTCCACTACTTTTGCCTGATGGCCTGCGGGCTTGCATGCGCGAGCCCCTCGATTGCTGCAGAAAGTGCCTCTGCTGAAAGCTTACCGGAGCAGGCGACTCATCATGTTGCAGCCGGGAATGAAGATGCTGCTTTTGACTGCTGCCTCCGCGCCGCAAAGTTGGGGCAGCCGGAGGCTCAGTACCGCTTGGCTGTTATGTACAGAGAGGGCAGAGGGGCAGAAAGGGATTTCGAGGAATACTTATGGTGGCTCAACAAGGCCGCAGAAGCCGGGCATGTGACTGCTCAGGTTGAGCTTGCCGCTCGTTATCAGATCTGTGGAAGTTTTGATGAGACCCCGCAAGAGGAGGAAGCAAGAAATCAACTGGCGGCGAAGTGGTACCGCCGGGCTGCTGAGCAGGGGCACATCAATGCGCAGTGGATTATGGGGATTTTCTATCGTTACGGGATTGGTGTGCCGGTGTCTGCGACAGATGCCGCTGAGTGGTATCGATTGGCGGCTGAGCAGGGGCATGCAATGGCGCAGTGCAGCCTGGCCGACATGTACGAGGAGGGGGAAGGGGTGCCCCAATCCTTTGCCGAGGCAGAGCTTTGGTACCGCCGAGCGGCAGCTCAGGGCGAAGAGGATGCCATAAAGGCTCTGGAAAAGTTGCCGAAAAAAGTCGAGCGCGCTGCCCGTCGTGCCGCTGCAGATGAGGATGATTTTTTGCTTGATATCGAAGAATGATGCTCTTGCGGCCGTTTATTACGTCACGTCCGCATATTTTCCTTGCCTTTTGGCCCGTAAGAGAGTAACATGTCCGCGACATGCCGTGCGGCAGGTCTCTACACTCATATCAAATTTTTAACACTTTTTCCTGCAATGGACTTTATTTCCCCCACAGTAGCTGCACTTTCTCCTTCTCTCACGCTGGCTGTTACCAACAAGGCCAAAGAGATGAAGGCCAAGGGTGAGCAGGTATACGGTCTTGCCGGTGGCGAGCCCGATAAGGATACCCCGGAGAACATCAAGCAGGCTGCCATCAAGGCTCTGGAGAATGGCGCCACCAAGTACACCCCTTCCGTAGGTCTGCCCCAGCTTCGTCAGGCCATCAGCGACAAGCTTAAGCGCGACAACAACCTCGACTACACTCCCGACCAGATTTGCGTATGCTCCGGTGCCAAGCCCGCTGTATATGCCGCTCTGCGTGCTACCGTGAGCGAGGGCGACGAGGTTATCATTCCCTCCCCCTACTGGGTGAGCTACCCCTCCATGGTTCAGCTCTGCGGTGCTACCCCCGTATTCGTGGAGACCAAGGCCGAGAACGGTTGGAAGATTACTGCCGAGGAGTTCTCCAACGCCATGACTCCTCGTACCAAGATGATTATCCTCACCACCCCGCACAACCCGACCGGTGCCGTTTATACCGAGGAGGAACTGCGCGCTATCGGTGAGGTGGCAGTGGACGAGGACATCCTCATCATTGCCGACGAAATCTACGAGCACCTCATCTACGACGGCCAGAAGCACGTTTCCATGGCCTCCCTCAGCCCCGAGCTGTACGACCTGACCATCACCATCAATGGCTTCTCCAAGGGCTATGCCATGACCGGCTGGCGCTTGGGCTACACCGCCGCTCCTGCCGGTATCGCCAAATACATCAAGATGATTCAGGACCACTGCGCTTCCAACGCCACCACCTTCTGCCAGTACGGTGCTATCGAGGCTCTGACCGGTGACCAGTCCTTCATCGCTGACCTGCGAGAGGAGTACGACTTCCGTCGCCAGTACGTCTACAGCCGCCTGTGCACCATGCCCAAGATTAAGGTTGTGGAGCCCAAGGGTGCTTTCTACTTCTTCATCGACACCACCGAGCTCGGCATCGGTTCCCTCGAACTTTGCGAGAAGCTCCTCGATCGCTACAAGGTAGCCGCTATTCCCGGCATCGCCTTCGGCAACGACAACGCTATCCGCATCTCCTACTGCACCTCCCTCGACGTGCTGAAGGAAGGTCTGGACCGCCTCGAGGCTTTCTGCAAGAAGGCCTGAGTAGCCGCACTTAGTTGATTTCCTTTCTCACCGCTGCTTGCATTTTTTGCTCGCAGCGGTGATTTTTTGTCATGCACACGTGGAAAATCTCCTTTCGTCTTGACTTTTATCTCTCCATCTGGTTTAATTCCTGCACACCACTTCATTAAGCCGACTTGGCGGAATGGTAGACGCGCTCGACTCAAAATCGAGTTCCAAAAGAGTGTGGGTTCGAGTCCCACAGTCGGTAGCTCAAAAGGGTGGCAGTCTTTACGACTGCCACCCTTTTTGTTTCAGTGTTTTACAAAAAAGACAGGAGCGTTTCGAGCCAAGTCTGCTGAGCGTATTTTATTGCGCTTGCTTTCTGAGTTTTCATATGCTAGAATCAACTCGCTGTAGGTTCTCTTTTTATTATCTCTTTTTCCTCGATGTAGTAGATTTATATGAATAGGAATGTATTCAGGTATCTGTTTGTGGTGGCTATGATGTTTAGTGCGCTGACTGCCAACCAGGCAGAAGCTGCTCCGAGGAGAAGGGGGCTCATAGGTCCTGTTATCGATCTGGTAAAGAGTATAGGCAAGGGGGGCAAAAAGACCGAAATACCTGCTCCCAATGTCATTGTGAATAGGGAACAGTACACCCAGTGTCCGTTTTGCAAGGGCTCAGGCAAAATCAGGGTATTCTTCGGTGATTCATCGTGTTCCAACTGTGGAGGAACCGGTAAATTAAAGACTTACTCGTCGTTTAGGTGAGTGGAGATATATCCATGCCGATTTATTCTACAAGCCTGCTTTTGTGCAGGCTTTTTTTATCCTGCCAATCCGCTACAGAACGCCCCCGTAATGGTCAAGTTTGCATGCTGAACATTTGAGCCCCCGTTCCTCTGGCTTTTAATCCATTATTTATATAATTGGGAGATGCTGACACATGCGTACGGTATAATCCATACCGGGCTTGTGAGGGTAACGGGCACATCCACCCCTACAAACATGATGGCAGAGAGGGGATAAGCGTACAGTGCGTGCGCATCTGCAGAGATATAGGTGGAGGGGCGCGCGGATCTGTATTCGGTATTCAGCCCGGCAGCCAGGCCGTCCACCACATATAGTTCGACGCGCCTTTTCCGTGGCATGGCAAGGCTAACGGCATTGGGCGGTAACTGTGTAAGCGCATCCTTGCAAGAAACGTGAAGGCATATGTCTTCTGACGGCGAATGGCGGGAGCCATACCGGAACTCGTGGCGCACGTCATTCCTGTTCTCATTTACCAAACGCAACCAGACTTTTTTTGCTTTATCCGTATGAGGCGTTACCTCATAAGTCGGTTCATCCCAATCCCCGCCCCACATATTGCCACATGGTCTCACGCCACCCATCGTAACTTCGCCGCTACTGCGGTACGCCTGCACATAGAGCTCATTCCCGACTCGGTAAAGACAGTCGGTTGTGCCTCCTAACTCATTGACCCAGTACACTTCATCTGCGCTCTGTCCCCATGCTTTCACAACTCGGTGAGTTGTGCTGATGCACGAGCTCATCACCAGCGCGCATAGGGCAGTAAGCAATAAACAAAAGATGGCTTGCGAGTTCTTGTACATAGTTGAACGGGAGAGGTTATTTGATTTCTGTGGGGCAAAGTGGAAGTATTTCCTCCAAAAGTACGACGCTTTTTGTTTTAAGCTGCTCGCATTTTTTGCGGTCTGACAGCTGATAGCTTTGTCCTTTTTCAAAGAAAAGCTCCTGTGCTCGATTGTAGTTGTGTATTTTAATGATGTTGCTTTCTCCTGCATAGTCAAAATGAGCAGTTATCTCATCCAGAACAAGGAATGAGCCATCTTCATATAAATCTTCGCTGGTGGAAATATCTTCAATATAAAGCCGTGCCACGCTTTCTCCGCCATTGTTCGGCATTCCGATGCAGCGATTGAGGCCGGTTGTCGTTGCCAGGCAAATGGCAGCAGTGGCAACGATTCTGTGGTACAGGGGGATATTCATAGGTGTGTTTTTATCTTAGTAATATGTGACTGCCGCGTTACGCCCGGGGCCAATCTTCCTGCACTTGCGTCAACTCGGGGAATTGATGGCAGATTTCATGGCAAATAGCGACCACTCGCTCTTTTTGAGAGGGCTCATAATGCAGCAAGCGGTGGCGTTGCCCATAGGAATCTGTAACATGGAGCTCCAGTTTTTTGGAACAGGTATGATCATCGGGCTCTGAGTATGTAGCCTGTCGCATTATAATTTGGCTTCTGCACCCGAGCATGATGTAGCGCGTACGCTTGAACCACAGCAGCTCGAGATGAATCACCAGAGCGTTGTTGCCGAACACCAGATATTTTTTTCCCCACCAAAAGTACAGGGCCCAGATGGTGAAACACAAGGCCGGGGCCGCTACAATGATAGCTCCCGCCAATCGAGCGATGAGTTCCTCCTGGTTACTGCCACATACTTTCAGACAACAGGAAAGCAGAATACTCATCAAAAGTACCGCAACAAGGGAAATCAGTACTTTCTGCCAACTCGCTACAGGCTCCCGAAGGTCTATATTCTCTTGTCCGTTATGATTCATGGAGGTTGTTTGTTACGTTTATTATATCAATTCCAACCGACAGATGCAAGCGTGGAATGACCGATAGGCACTTCTTCTTGTTTTCTGAAAAATTGTGTGATAGAATACGGGGCGATGAGATTATTTTACTCCATGCTCCTGCCGTTGTTTCTGGTTGCCGGTTCTCCGGCTCAGGGCGTCCATGCGGCTGCTGCAACAGCGCAAGCTGCATCTGCCGTGCAGCTGCCGTACGAGAATGTAGAACAGCTGTTGCAGATTGCCCGCAATATCCATATCGAGTCCGATTGGTATGCGGTTGATTACGGCACCGCAAACCATTCAACGGGAAGAATCGCCAACGGGGCAGTGTCTGCCTACGGTAAGGAGGATGGCAGTGATGCTCACTCCCCGGAGCTGCAGTTGGAATGTGTTATTAAGCTGTTTTTAACCAGTCCCGAATCGGCCGAGCTGGCATGGTTTAAAAGCACGAAGCCGGAAATCCGCGTGATGATTCTTGCCACATTTTACTGCGGTATGAACGAAAAGCTTTGTTGTTTCCCGTATTTCGGAATGTACGCGGGAAATTGCTTCGGGGATGCTGTCGGCGCTCAACGTGAAGCGGAATTGCGCTGGGTGCAGGAGAACAAGAACGCGCTGCGCACTGTCCTGCGCCCGCTTATTGCTCAGGCTCGCAAGATGCAAAAAGAAAGTTCCTTCGATGGAACATAACTCCGACCTCTGATTGAGACCGGTGGTGAGTCTACAAAGCAAAAAGCTCAGTCCCCGAGGGAACTGAGCTTTTGCCTATGAAAATGTATAACTCCTTGTGAGCTGCGAAGCTTAGCGGATGGTCTTCACGGTCACAGCCTCCTTACCCACGCGCTCGCGGAGGTAGTTGAGCTTGGCGCGACGTACTTTACCGCGGGTCACAACTTCAATCTTGGCAATCTTGGGAGTGTGGACGGGGAAGGAGCGCTCTACGCCCTCGCCGTAGGAAATCTTACGAACGGTGAAAGCCTCGTTCACGCCGGCGCCACGCTTGCCGATCACAATGCCCTGGAAAATCTGCACGCGTTCCTTACCGCCTTCAATCACGCGGCAGTGAACCTTAACAGTGTCACCTACGTTGAAGGGAGTTACGTCGTCCTTCAGCTGCTCTTTTTCGATGGTATCGAGAATGTTCATCCTTGTCTCTCCTTGTGTGCTAATAAATGTTTCAGGAGCCTTTCGGCTCTGGCGGTTGCGGGAGTATACACTAATTTTGTGTTCTTGGCAATCCAAATTTGTGCAGATGGCGCATTTTTTTTAATTTTCCTGATTATTCAGGTCAATTCCGGTGTCGTTGTGAGCAAATCCGACAAGCGTTCGCGCTCAATCGGCGTATAGGGAGCAGGGGCGCTCAGGTCGGCAGTGCGACGTGCGCTCACGCTGCGCAGAACCGCGCAGACTCCCTGTGGGCCTTTGATGGTGAACTGCCAGTGCAGGGTGGTGTTACCGATTTTCTGCAGCTCGGCCTCTACGGTATATTCGTCCCAGAATCGCAGCGGGGCTGCGTAATCGGCCTCGATGTGCACGCGGGGGTAAGCGAAGTTGTCGGGCCTGAATCCGCGGGCGTTGAGCGCATACAGCTCGGCTTCCTCCATAAAACGGAAGTAATTGGCGAAGTGGACGATGCCGGCGGCATCCGTCGCGTGGAATGGGACTCTGCCCTTGTGGATAAATGGAGGCATGGAAGTTTGGATTTTGAAGTTTTTTGGTTTGGCGCCTGACTGCTCATGAGGAGGCGCTCTCTTAGTAATAGTAGGAGCGGGAAGAGGCAGAGCCGAAACGGCGGCGAATATCGTCGGCCTTGGCATTCCAGCCGGCATCCTGCACTTCGGAGATGTTGATGATATCGCCCTCCTGATTGGTGCGGATGTAGAGCACCGCCACGCGTTTGCCGTCTGTTACGGTGAGGAAACGGGTTCGGCTGTCAAAAATGTTGTCTACAGAGGCGACGTCGAGGTCGCTTTCATCCCTCAGCTGGGTGCGGTAGCTGACGGGAACATTCGCGAGTCCCAGCCATTGCTCGGCCTTGACCTTCGGGGTGTTGGCAAAGAGCTCGTTGTCGGAGATGTGTTTCATGACCCGGTAGGCGGCGTGCACAGCCGGGAAGGTGGCCTTGCGAGTGCCGTCGGGCATCTTGACGTACTGGTACATGGTGCGCATGTCGCGCTGCAGAGCTTGCTCCGGTGTGGGCTGGGGGAAGAGGAAGAACCACCCGATAATGGCCACGATGAGGGCGAGCCAGCCGGCCGTTTTCCAGTTGCTCAGCATTTGCAGACGGCGAAGAATCGCGCGGTAGAGGCTCAGGCGCTCTTCATCGGCACCACCGAAGAGGAAGTTCGGCTTGGCTTTTTTCGGGTTGGCCAGAATCTCCTTCACCGTCAGCCCCTTGGCCGGGTCGAGTACGTCGGCGTCCACACTGTTGATGTCGTCTGCAATTTCCACGGGCTCAGGCGGGTAGAGGAATCGCAGCACCACCAGACGGGTGAACATGGTAATTGCCAGCACGCAGAACATGTAGAACATACCCTGGGCAAGCTTGCCGTCTTCATACTCAAAGGTGGGGTGTACAAGCTCAGGGCAGGTGGCAGTCAGCACCGGCCAAGCAACCAGTGCGGTACCCATGACCAGCTGCAGCGACCCGAACCACACCAGATTGCGACGGGGGCCTGCTACACTCACCAGCTCCATGAAAAGGAAGGGAGCCAGCCACATCCACGGCTTGAAATCATAGTAAGTGATCCCCTGCACATAATCCAGCGCGGGGTTGGCGGGCATGATGCTGTCGGGGTAGGAAAGCACATATAGCAGTGCTACGGCACCGGCTGTACACAGAATCATGCGCATTGCTATGGAAATAAACCTGAGCATGCTCACTATATTACGGCAAGCCACCCCTCGCTGTCAAGATTGCGTTCCGTCACAAATGAGTTACAGCGCAACAACAACGCAGCAAAAAAGACCCCTGAAAAGGGGCCTTTTGAATAGCTTTTCTGCGGTGCGCTCCTATCAGAAGCTGTAGGTAGCACCCACGTTGGCGCTGTGCGAGGTCTGGTTCTGCATGAGCTCCAGGCTGTAGCTGCCGTTCAGGCTCCAGCTGTCGTTGAGCTGGTAGCTTGCACCCACGCTCAGGTTCAGACCGGCGCGACCGGGATTGGCGCCACGGCTGCGGTAGTCGCCTACGGTGGCGGTCGGGTTGTTGCGCACCATGTCGCCTATGAAGCTCAGCTCGCCGTAGACGTAGGCCTTGTCGGTGGCCTTGTGAGCGGCGCTCACACCGATTTCACCACGCAGGTTCTGCAGAGAGCCGGTGCTCAGGCCGTTGCACTCACCCTTATCGGTGGCAAGGTACTGCATGCCGACGAAGGCACTCACGGTGGTGCGGTCGCTGATGGCGAAGAGCTTGTCCACACGGGCATCCAGCTGCAGGGCGTCCTGAGTCCAGTCGCAGGCCATACCGGCAAGCTTGGCATCGCTCTCGGTGCGGGTGTGAGCGGCCATCCAACTCAGTGTGGTGCTGCTGCCGAGAAGGTGCTTGCCGTAAATGCCCTGATGGGTGGAGTCCTGGTCAACCGGGAAGGCAGAGAAGGTGCTTACTTTGCCCCAGCTGTTACCGATGGCCAGACCGACGGTGGACTTCTCGCTCAGGCGCGCCTCCATACCGAAGGCCGCACCTGTGAGCGTGTAATCAGCCCCGGCGTGACCGCCATCGGTGGAAATACGACTGCTGCCACCCATGGTAGAAATCCATGCAGCCCCCTTACCATTGGCCAGAGCAGTGGCGTGCGTTCCACGTGCCGCTATGGTATCGCCAAAGGCGCGAGATGCCCCGGCAGTACCCCATGTGCTCTGCACCAGTGTATCTGCTACCTTACCCAACATCGGGTCAACCTCTGTGGCGGGACGAGCCAAGACAAACGCTGCAGACTCTACCCCGGCGCTTGCGACGAGCTCGCCATCCCCGCTTGTAGAGGCAATATCTCCGCCATAGGCCAGGGTGTCCATATAGGCCTCCCAGGCAGAGGCGTTTACAACAGTCAGGGTGATATCCTTAGCATTGGCTTTCAATATGTAGCTGCCGTTGTTTTCCCAGCCGAGTAACTCATGAAGAGCACTGCCGTCTGATTTGAAATCTTTGAAGGTAAAGAGCTTGTAGCTCTTGCCGTTCGATGCGTCAAAATCGAAGATAAAGCTGTTGTCTCCGGTAAGAGTCAGCGTATCCTTTACGGCAATTGTTTGCAATTTCCCTGAAGTCATATTGACGTAGCTGTCTGTGATTTCCAGATTTCCGGCCTTAATCTTACCGCTGAGCGTGAGCGCCGAGGCCGTGAGTTTGAGTGATCCGCTGACAGACAGAGAGAGGGGAATTGGCGAAATGGAACCGCCACCGGTCGGTCGGACTGCCCATGCATGACTATTGGGGATGCCCAGATGAAGCTGAGAATCTGCCATTGTCAAATTGGCGGTCTTCACCTTGGCATATACAGTCATATCGGCACCGTTAATCAGGTTCATGTTGTTGGTAATCGCAATGGAAGACGCCTTCGTGGAATGAAGCTCAACCAGACCGCCATCTACCTCCATATCAGCGGCTTTCAGTTGGCCCTCTGATAACAACTCACCACCGGTCGATACGGTAATAGCCGAAGTTTTGGTGTTCATCGCCAGGCCTTTGCTGCTCACCGTCAGGGTGCCGCTGATATCAAGGCCATTGGTCTTTACCTTAGCTTTTGTACCGATAACGGCTTCGCCTGTTACCGTCACGGTACCTACGCCACTGAGCGAGCCGTTCAGCACGCCACCGGAAATGGTGGCGGATTCCTCGATATTCAGCACCGAGCCCTTCATAAGCTCACCGCCGATTTGAGTGTAGGAGCCCAAGAACTTCTTGCCGCCCTTAATCATGGCAAAATCGGTCAGAACGATATCATTCGCTACAGCTTTGCTCGCTAAGTTCAGCGTGCCGCCACTCAGGGTAATAGTACCTGAGCCGAATGACATTACCCCCTTGGTATTCACCGTGCCGGCTTCAATGAAGGTGCCACCTGAGTAGGTGTTGCCGTCATTCATGGTCAGCTTGCCCGAGCCTCGCTTTACGATGCAACCATTACCTACAATCGAGCCACTGTAAAGACCGGTTTTCTTGCTGTAGCTTGTTTTGAAAGTGAGTGATTTATCCACATCCACCAAGGCAGATGCCGGCTCAACTGCACCTGTAATCGTGACCGTTGCCTTGGTATTGAACACGGCGCGGTTGCCGACAGCAAAGGTTTCTCCATTTGCCCAACCGACATTGGTCCCCTGAATCCAAGTGGCGCCTTTACCGCCTACCCAGATATTTCTATTTGTCAGGGTGATGGAAAGCGTGTTCTTAGCCTCATCGTAACTCAGTGAGCCATAACCGATATTGTTGAAGCTTGCAGCCGTCATGCCGACAGTATTGTCGCCGAAGTCGGCCAGATGAATCGTGCCTTCTTTATCGATAACACTGTACCCGCTCACTAGTACATCAATCGGTGCGGTGGATGTCACCTCGCCGTCAACACGCAACGGCATGCCTTTGAAATGGAGTTTACCACCGGCAAGCGTAAGGTTGCCCACCACGCTCATGCCTCCCTTACCCACGGTCAGAGTATGCCCCTCACCGAGTACATAGCTGCTGATGAGCGTTCCCCCATTGTTGACGATATTATTGGTAATTTCCTGTCCATTGGTATTGAGCGTACCTCCGTTCAGGGTAATATCGCCTGTGCCCAGAGAACTCCCGCTGCCGATAGTCAGGTTGCCTTTGTTGATGATGGTTCCGCCGGTGTAGTTGTTGTTGCTGCCACTGATGGTCAGGTCGCCGTTGTTGAGTGTCAGGGAACTATTCCCGCGAATGTCGGAGCTAATCTCCATGTCGCCCGAACCGTTCACCGTAATATCCGTATCCACAATACTGCCACCGGATATGCTGCCACCCTGCAGCAGGATTCCGCCACCGGCAGTGGTCTCTCCACCCAGAGTCAAATCGCCATTAACGGTCAGCTTGCCGCCGAAGTTGTCGCCTCCCTCCAGTGTGCCACCCGTTGCAAAGATGTCATTACCGACAGCATAGCTGTTCAAATCCAGAGTTCCGCCATTGAGTGTAATAGTGCCGGTTCCAAGGGCATTGGCATGGCCTACTTCCAAGCGACCTCCCTCAATGGTAGTGCCACCGGTGTAGCTGTTGTTGGTGGTAATGGTCAGGGTTCCGCTGCCTTGTTTCGTGAGTGACATCCCGCCGGTCAGACTGCCGGCACCTTCGAATCTGTAGTCCTCCCGGCTGTTTACCAACACAGAGGAGGGGGCCAGAATCCCCTCCAGTGTCACCTTGCCGGCTCCCGCATCGCCGAAGATGACGGCTACACCATCCTTGTACGCGTAATCGATGCCACTCTGTTCCCAGTTAGCGGAGGAAGTGTTCCATATGCCATCGAATGTCTCGTTAGTCCAAGTTGCTGTTTTCAGCTCGGGGTGGGAACCATAATACAGCCAAAGGGTATCATCTACCCATTGTAAATTATCCATCGTGATATTCCACCCGGACGTTCCGCCGGATAGCGTAATCTGCTCATTATTCCAACCGTTCGGCTGATTTACACCGCTAATCAAAGCATATGATTGACCATCAACAAGGCCATCATCTACAACCAGTCTTAACGTCACGGTTCCACTCTGAGGCAACGTTAACGAGCTTTCACTCATACATAATACGGCCTTATCAGCAGAGGAATTGGCTGCTGAGATGTTAAAAATAAGTGTGCTCCCATCTTCCGGAATAAGACTGGTATAACTAGCCGTATTCTTACCGGCAACCTCGAATGTAGCCCCCGATTTGATGGTTACAACATTGTGGGCGGAATCAGATGGCTTATAGTGGGTTAAGTGTGCATTTTGCAAAAGCAAAGCCGGTCGGTATGTTGTTCCCTCTGCCGGAGCAACCGTTATGCCATCGCCGGACCAGATGGCTCCTTCCTTGATAACAAGCCGACCGTTGTACAAATGAGCAACAGTTGTTACCTCTGTGGTGCGCGAGGCAAGAACTTCTTCATCTGTTCCTGCCACATTACCTTTGGCGTAGAACAAGTCTTCCTCAGTGGTCGCCCCCGTGAAGATGATATCCCCCTGTTGCTGAACTGTGACTGAACTACCTTGTTCATTCTGATATGTATAATCAGCATTCAGTCGGAACGTGCTGCCACCTCGAATATAAATAGAATCCCTGAATTCGATGCTCTTGCCAGCAGCTGCGGAGAGCGAGATTACATTCCCACCTCCTGTAGTTACAATGCTTCTCAGTCGATAGCCCCCGCCGGATGTTATCTCCGCATTTTTCTCAAAAAGAACATAATCATTATTCTGAATGCTCAAATTCCCGACCGAAAAAATCGCTCCGCCAAAGGCGTAGTTGTTATTAGTGTGGAGAGGGGTGATTCCGTTCCTCGCAAACTCCACACTGCCGTTATTATTCAATGTTATCGTACCCCCATAAATAGCCCCACCGTATGCGCAATCACTGGAGGTGCCCGTATTCCCCTCAAACACCACTTTTCCGTTATTGTTCAGCGCAATCGTATCCCCGTAAATAGCGCCGCCATAGGTGCTGTAGAAGAGGGATGAAACCTCATTTTCAACAAAATTCACGCGTTCATTGTGACTCAGAGTTATCGTGCTATTCTTTTCTCCATAAATCGCTCCGCCATAGGCATAATCACTTCTCCAATCGGCGATAGCTTTGTTTCCTTTAAATAACACGTTGCCGTTGTTGCTCAGTTTGATCGATTCCGCGCCATAAATTGCTCCGCCATATGTTGCTGAGTCGCCAGAAGAAGTCTCATTTTCGATGAAGCTCACGCTACCGTTAAAACTCAGCAAGGTGCTTTCTTGTCCGAATATCGCGCCTCCTTTCTCGGAATATGAAATATCATTAAATGATACCTCTTTGTAGTAGCTGTAATCAACCGGTGCTATTTGGTGGGTGGTCACATTCAGCGCATCTTTCACAGCTTCATTGTGCATCACAAGCTGTAGAGTTCCATCTTGTGTCAATTGCAACGTCGCATCTGCCCAGAATCCCGTGCCGGGCCGGGTGGTGTCGAAGTAGTCACCTACGGTATAGTTGCCGGCGGTCAGGACATTGCCTTCCTTATCCAATAGTTGTGCGATGTCGGTGAAAAGAATATAGGTTTTACCGTCACCATTACCGGCGCCGGTCAGGAGCAGTTGCATGTCTCCTGATAAAGTAAGGTTAGAATTGCCAAGACCGGTAACGGAATCGTTGCCGGTGAAATCGACGTGTAGTGTACTACCGTCGAGCATGTTCAGATTTCCTGTGATTGTATTGCAGCCTTGCAATTCCAATGTGGTTCCGTTATTAAATAGCAAATCATAACCACTATGTCTCAAGGTTGCATTCCTGACGCTCACCGTGGAGCCGGAATTGGCCATGGCCGTGATACCATAGCCCTTGTAAATAGCACCATCCTCCACGCGTAGACGGCCTCCATACAAGTTGGTCATGGTCAACACTTCCGTTGTTCGGGAGTTCTCTATTTCTGTAGCAGTTCCGGCGCTGTCTTTCACAATCAGCAAGTCTGCCTCTGTCGTAGCGCCGGTAAAGATGATATCACCGGCTTGTTGATGAATAATTCCTGCAGTATCGGTATAATCCGCATTGAAGCTCACCGTAGAACCGGTATTGATATACACAGAATCGCGGAATTCAATGCTCTTACCTTCAGCTGCCGAAAGAGAAATCACATTCCCGGTACCACTGGTATAGATGCTGCGCAGGCGGTAGGTGCCGTTGTTTATTTCTGTATTCTTTTCGAAAAGTACAGAGCCATTATTCTGAATACTCAGATTGTTATAATAGGTATGAATTGCTCCACCGAGAGCTTCTTTTCCGTTACTGCTAACTGTATTCCTGCTGAATGTTAAATCGTTGTTACCACACAGTGTGAGAAGTGGGCCTAACCCAAGTATCGCGCCACCAAGAGCTCTTCCGCTGTTACAGCTAGCGGTATTCCCACTGAATATCACACTGTTATTGTTATTCAACGTAATGGTGCGACCTCGTATAGCCCCGCCTTCAGAATCGTTGTAATCGAGCAAGGATAAACTGTTTGCCTTGTTTTGACCGAATGACACACTTCCGTTATTGTTAATCAGGATGGTATCACCTTCAATGGCCCCACCGAAAGCAACACCGTCTAGACTCGCTGCCGTATTTTCGCTGAATGTTACATTTTCATTATTAGACAGTGTAATTGTGGAAGGCCAGTCACCAAAAATTGCTCCGCCATAGACATTTGTGGGGCTATTTGCCGTATTTTTGATGAATAGTACAGTACCATTGTTCTCCAATGTGACTCCATTGGGGCCACAAATTGCACCACCAATGGTGCGGATGTTAAGGCTTGTTTCATTCTCTCTGAACACAACGCTACCGTTGTTACTCAGAGTAACGGTATCTCCTTCAATTGCTCCACCGTCGGATGTGTTTTCAATAGTTGTATAAATGTCTTGGAACTTAATACCCTCGAAGTAACTATACTCGGTTACATTTGGTCGTCGCTCCGTGATGATTTGCGCGGCTTTCACTGCTTCATTGTGACACACGAGCTGCAGTGTGCCATCTTGCGTCAATTGCAGGGTGGACTCTGCCCAGAACCCCGTGCCGGGCAGGGTGGTGTCAAAGTAATCGACTACAGTATAGTTACCGGTGGAGAGTGCATTGCCTTCCTTATCTGTCAGTTGTGAAATGCCGGTGAAGAGTGTATACACCTTTCCGTCGCCTTCGCCACAGTTGGAAAGCTGCAATGGGGTATCGCCCATCAGCTGCAGGGTTCCGCCCTCCAAATTGGTGATAGAATTCGTCTCGGCATAATCGATGGTCAGGGCGTCGGTATTCGTTAGGATAATATCTGCCGCAGATGCCATGTTGCCGGAATAAAGGGTACAGCCGGCAACAACGGCTGAACAGGCCAGAACGGCTTTGCGGAGAATGACGGGGAGGTGGAGTTTCATACGGTAAACAGAGGTGAACAGGTGGAGAAAATTACGAAAAAGAAAGCGGCTGACGTACAGGTATACTCTACACCTGCAGTCTGCTCAAAGTCAAGCCAAAAAGCCTGCGATGGCACGGGTGAAATCAATAGGAACCTTGAACGCAACAGACCTGCCGGTGAGCAGGTCTGTCGGTGGGGAAAATTACTCACTGCCTTTACCCAGCAGTAGGTGTAGGTGGCGTAGTTCGCCGGTGCCGTTGGTTGTGGCAATCTGCAGCAGGCGCTCCTCGACATCGGGGGGCGGGGGCAGGCAGGTGGAGGGCAGGTCGGCGGTGAGCAGCTCGAGGGCGCAGGCGTTGTGCAGAGCGAGAGTGGTCTCGATAAAGCACATGCGGGTGGGTTCCTCGAGAATGAAGTTGAGCGGCTTTTTGTCGTTGAGTACGCGGTGGGGCGGTATCTTGGTGCCGAACTCATCTTCAATACCCATGTTGGCCAACAGCACGGGGGAGGGGATGATGGCTTTGGCATCCAGCCTGTTATGAAGGGCGTTGAATCTGCCGGTGGCGGTGACAACGCACCAAGAGCGCAGAACGGCCTCGTTGAGAGCGGCGAGATTGTTGACGTTCACGAACTCAATATCACCGGGCAACTCGCCGGATTTGTCGGCCACGTCGGCCACTGTTATCTGCATGCCGTTTTTGCGGGCATAGTGCACAATGCCGCGGCCTACCTTGCCGTAGCCGGCGACCAGCAGGCGACGTCCCTGCAAATCTGTGTACCCCAGTTGAGCCATGGCTCGGAAGAAGCTCTCGCCGGTGCCCAGCATGGTTTCCACTTTCTTAATGCAGCCGTCATCTGCCACGATAACCGGGCGACGGGCTCGCTCATAGACAGGTACCCCGGAGCGGGTGAGCTCGGCGTAACCCAGATACGGGGTGTAGCGGGAGCACTGGGCGGCGCAGTCCAGTATGATATCAAAGTCGTTCTGCCCCTTTTCGGCTACTTTGATGCCGAAGTCCGGCAGCATGTTGAAGATAGCAGGGTCGGTGGGCATGGTGGTGCTTTGGGGCACGTACACCTCCGCACCGGCAGCGAGCAGGGCCATGAACTTGCCCAGCGTGTTTCGGTACAGGGGGGTGGCATCCAGCACACGCAGGCCGGCCAACGGTTGGGTTTGAGCCCATTCGTCTGCCTGATGCAGCAGGGTGGGCCACTCTTCGGGTGGGTAGAAGTCCAGCAGGTAATCCTTGATGCGTTGTGCGTTTGCGTTCATTCCTGAGCTTCATTGTAATCCAGTGCCGTAAAAATGCAAGCTTATAGTGTTGTTTTTATTGTCAGATAGCGGAAAATGAGCGGGCTGTGGCAATTTCTTGTTGCATGCGGGCTCGGGCTGTGTTAAATATGGTGTGCGATGGAAAAAACACTGTTCCAGAAAATTGCTGACAAGGAGATACCCTCTGCCATGGTGTATGAGGATGAGCTCTGTGTGGCATTCCGCGATATTACGCCTGTGGCACCTGTGCATGTGCTGCTGGTACCGCGCAAGCCCATACCGAGTATTGAGGCCGCTACGGCTGAGGATGCCGCTCTGCTGGGGCACCTTATGCTCAAGGTAGGAGAGATAGCCCGTGCCGAAGGTTTGGCCGAGAGCGGATTCCGCACCGTGCTCAACACCGGCGCCGATGCCGGCCAGACCGTGCCGCACCTGCACATTCATATTATCGGTGGTCGCTCGATGCAGTGGCCTCCGGGCTAGTTCGCCCCTGATTTATTGCTGGGGGCATTCCCTGTGCATGAAGGAGTTTATCCGCCATTACGAGTGGGTGGATGCTCATACGCTCGAAATTGAGTTTCCCACCAATCGTCTCCGGCTCTATTTCTTGGAGTCGGGGGTGGTTCGTTGTCGCTACGTTTCGCACCCGGTTTTTGAGAACATACCGAGCTATGGCATTGCGCCGGACTATGTTCCGGGCTGTTTGCAGCCCGAGGAATGTGAGCGAGATGGCTGCTACGAGTTGAGTACCCCGCGCCTGATTGTGCGTGTGCGCAAGGCAGACGGAGGTTTGGAGTTCGTGGAGCGTGTCGGTGGTCGCATGCTCTGTGCCGATGCCGAGGGTATGGGTCACCGCCTGCACGAGCTCACGGGCGATGAACTCGTCTGGGTACTCAAGTACATGCCGGAGGAAGCGCATTTCTTTGCCTTGGGCGATAAGCCCTGCGAGCTCAACCTGCGCGGTAAACGCTTTGAAATGTGGGGTTCCGACCACTACAAGTTCCACCCCGGCAGTGATCCGCTCTACAAGAGCATACCTTTCTTCCTTTGCCTGAATGGAGGTTTGCAGTATGGTATATTCTTCGACAATACCATGCGCTCGTATTTTGATTTCGGCAAAGAGCGAGCTGACCGATTGTTGTTCGGGGCTGATGGAGGGGTGATGGACTACTACTTTATTTGTGGTGAGTCTGCGCTGGATACCGTGCAGACCTACACCCGCATGACCGGTCTGCCCCCCATGCCGCCCCTCTGGTCGCTGGGCTACCACCAGAGCAAGTGGAGCTATTACCCCGAGAAGGTGGTGAATGATTTGGCGGCCGAGCTGCGAGAGCGCCGCATGCCCTGCGATGCCATTCATCTGGATATTCACCACATGAAGGAATACCAGGCCCTGACCTGGGATCGCACGCGCTTTCCTGACCCTCCCGGCATGATTTCCCGCTTGGGAGAGCAGGGGTTCAAGGTGGTGACCATTATTGACCCCGGAATTAAGGTCAACCCCGATAACTACGTGTGGCGCAGCGGGTTCGAGCGCAATGTGTTCTGCCGCAGACACGACGGAGCTCTGCTCTCGGGCGAAGTCTGGCCCGGTACCTGTACCTTCCCCGACTTTACCTCCCCTGTCACGCGCCAATGGTGGGCCGACCTCTTCCGCCGTCAGATTGCCGAGTATGGCGTGCGAGGCATCTGGACGGATATGAATGAACCGTCCATTTTCCCCGACAGAACCTTCCCGTCTGACACGCGTCACAATTACGATGGCTTTTATTGCTCGCACCTGAAGGCTCATAACATATACGGCCAGTGCATGGCACGTGCCACCCGACAGGGTATGGAGAAGTTTGCACCCGAGCGACGCCCGTTCGTGCTCTCCCGTGCCGGGTTTGCCGGCTTGCAGCGCTGGGCAGCCACATGGACAGGGGATAACAATGCCGACTGGGAGAACCTGAAGATGGCCAACCTCATGGTGCAGCGACTGTCCGCCAGTGGCGTGTCGTTCTGCGGGGCAGATACGGGCGGATTCCTGGGACACCCCACGCCGGAGCTGTTCTGTCGATGGATGCAGATGGCTGCATTCCATGTATTCTTCCGCAACCATAACAACGGCGAGTACGGCGGTCAGGAGCCCTGGTGCTTTGGCCATACCGTCGAGGAACTCGTGCGTCGCGCCATCGAGAACCGCTACCGACTGCTACCGTACTTCTACACACAGTTCTACCGCTACAGCCGGCAGGGTACACCTATTATCCGCTCGCTGGCGCTTATGTACCCCGAAAATCCCGATACCTACTGGCGCAGCAGCGAATTCTTCGTGGGCGATGCTCTTTATGTGGTCCCGGTGCACCGACCGGGTGAGACCGGGCGCTTTATGTACCTGCCGCCGGGCCGTTGGTACTCATACTGGACAGATGCCCAGGCCCCGGACTCATCGACAGAGGCATGGGTGCCCACGCCGTTGTCGCACATCCCTGTATTTGTGAAGGGCGGGTACGTTGTGCCCCGCTGGCCGGTGCAGCAGTACGTGGGTGAGCTGCAAAGCCCGCCTGTCACTCTCGATTTGTGGTGGGCTCCCGAGGTGGTGCAGAAGAGCGAACTCTATGAGGATGAGGGGGATGGCTATGGCTATCGTCGCGGGCGCTATATGTTGCACCACTTTGAGTACAAGGCTCAATTACGCTCCTTCGTGCTCACTCACCAAGTGAACCTGCATGCCGAGCAGAGCGAGCGCAGCTTTGAGTTTGCGCTGCATTCCCTGCCGCCGTCTGCAGCCCCGGTGATTGAGGTGGATGGTGAGGTCGTTGTCGGCGAGTTCGACGATAATCACGTTTTCCGAGCTACTTTGCCACTTGATTTTGCCGAGTTAAGCATACAATTCTGATACGGAGTAAGGCCATGAAACGCGACACGATGGACAAGATTGTGAACCGCCTGGAGCATTTGGGCACAGAGGAATTGCGGCAGTTATTTCTGCGCTTGGCCTCTGAGAAAGGGCTGCTGCAGGATGTCTTTGACGCGTTGCGTGACGGTCTGATTCTGTTCGATTGTGACGGCGTGCCACGCTTTGCCAATAAGTCGGCCTGCGCTATTTATAATCGCAATATCAAGGAGTTGTTGCATGTGCCCTTTGAGCGACTGGTGGGGGGTACCTGTACTTGGCAGGAAGTCTGCAACAGCGGTATCGCCATTTCCCGAGACCTGCACGTCAATTACCCCGAAGAGCGCCATTATAATTTCCTGATGAGCCCGGTGGCAGATGGCTCTGAGTACCTGCTGCTGATTCGGGATGATACGGAAAGTATGGCTCGCGGTGAGGAGGATGCCGAGGCTGAGCAATTCAATCTGGTTACTTACATGGCCGGAGCGGTGGCTCATGAAATCGGTAATCCACTCAACTCACTGGGGCTCAATCTGCAACTTATGCAGCGCAAGCTTGCTAAGTTGGGGGCGGATGCTCAGGAAAAACTGGCTCCCTTGCTGGAGAGTGCCTTGGGGGAGACGCGCCGACTCGATACTTTGCTGCGACAGTTCCTGCAATCGGTGCGCCCCGGGCGCTTGCAACGCGAGACGGTGCGCCTCAATGAACTGATTGCCCGAGTGTTGGAAGTGCTGGAGCCTGAGATGGCACCGCGTGGCATAGGAATCCAGCAGGCTCTCAGCAAAGACCTGCCTGAGCTCAGTGCTGATGGCGGGCAGCTCTTTCAGGTGCTTTATAACCTCATACGCAATGCCTTCCAATCCATTCCCGGTGATAAGGGCGGTATCTATATTCAGACGGATTACAACGATACGGACGTGCGCATCATCATCGGCGACAACGGCACGGGCATATCCCACGAGGTGATGGGCAACATGTACGAGCCCTTCCGCACAACCCGCAAGAAGGGCAACGGGCTGGGGCTGCTCATTGTGCGCCATATCATTAAGGAGCACGGTGGCACGCTTTCACTGGCCTCGAAAGAAGGAATCGGTACAACGGTGTCCATCACCATTCCCCGTGCTGACAGAGTGGTGCGCCTGCTGCAGGCATAGTTGCCCGGCTGACTCGGGGTGTGCTCAGATTCTCCGAAACGGGAATCTGACAGTTACGGATGAGTGTTTTTCTCGACCAGATGATCGAGTTCTTTCAGGTTGACAAAAATGCCGTTTCTGAATGTCTCGTCAGGGGCGGTCAATGATTTGTTGGGGTAGAGTTCTCCGCGAAGGATATCGACTATCCCCATCAGCTCTTCGGAAATTTCTACCGGTTTGTGTGATTGCTCGTCGCTGTAGGTTCCGCAATGACTGGTGATGCGAGCCAGATGTGAGCTGATGATGGACAGGTGTTCATCTTTCAGGTGCAGTGCTATCTTGGAGAAAGTGAACTTGAGGGTGTTAGCTTCTTCCGGGGTAATCTTGCCGTCTTCTACGATGCCACTGATATCATTCAGAAATTCCTGAAATATAATCAGCTTATGTTCATAGACCTTGGCGTCTCGCTCTCTTTCGGTGTCATTTTGGCTCTGGTAACGAAGCAGTACGCAGGTAATCAACGAGGTGATGCCCACACCGATTACGGCGGCACACAAAGCTTGCAGTGTTTCGGCTGCGGTTGGCCACACATGCAATAAATAGTTCACGATAATCAGCAGGGCAATGAGACTGATGAGAAGCGGAAGTGTGGCTCGGTTGAAAAATGGGATTCTTTTTCGCATAACCAGAGTGTAACACGCTCTCGCTATTTTACAAGATAATATTTCAGTTAGGTTGATCTGTGAAATGCTTGAATTTACCTTTTGAATGTGCTATAAACGGCTGAGCATGCATATGAGTGAAAAAAGATTGGCTTTTTTGTCCGGGGTGGCGTTTGTCGTTCTTTTTGCCTGCACAGCGACGTTTTTTGCCGGTTTTGAATGGGTGAAAGCGCTGCGTTTCAGTCCCCTGATTGTGGGCATTTTGCTGGGTATGCTGTATGCCAATACTCTGCGCAGTCAGGTACCGGCCGATTGGGCTCCGGGTATCAATTTCTGTACCAAGCAGGTTTTGCGTACAGGTATTGTGCTGTATGGTTTTCAGATTACTCTCAGCGATGTGATGGCCGTGGGGCTGCCGGCATTGGTGGTGGATGTGGTGGTGGTTTCGTTCACCATCATATTCGGCGTGCTGCTGGGGAAACTCCTGAAGATGGACTTGCAGACGACTCTGCTGACCTCCGTGGGAAGTTCCATCTGTGGTGCCGCGGCGGTGCTGGGAGCTGAACCCGTGGTGAAGGGGGAGCCCTACAAGACTGCCGTGGCTGTGAGTACCGTGGTGATTTTCGGTACACTGTCCATGTTCCTTTATCCGTCCTTGTACAGAGCCGGGGTGTTCGATATGAGTGCCGAGCAGATGGGGCTCTATACCGGTGGTACCTTGCACGAGGTCGCTCATGTTTATGGCGCGGGCGAGGCTATGGACGCAGCAGCGGCTGCCGGCGAGATGTCCATCAAACGCCCGGCGGTTATCGTGAAAATGATTCGCGTGATTTTGCTGGCTCCTGTTCTCATTGTGCTGGCCTGCTTGCTCAGCCGCCGGGGCACTACCGGAACGGAAACTCAGCGGGGGCGTATCACCATGCCGATTTTCCCCTTCCTGTTCCTCGCAACCATCGGTTTGAACTCCCTCAATCTGTTGCCTCAATGGGGTGTGGAGGGTATACGGGCGACTTCGACCTTCATGCTGACCATGGCGATGACAGCTCTCGGGGTGGAGACGAGTTTCGACAAGTTCCGCAAGGCCGGGGCCAAGCCTTTTGTGTTGGCTCTGTTGTTGTTCCTTTGGCTGCTGTTCGGTGGTTATTGGTTGGTGAAAGGCGTAACTTACATCTTATCTTAATCCTATGATGAATATACGAGTTTGGGGCAGTTTGGTTCTTCTGGTAGGTCTGCTGTGTGCTGTTTTCATTCCCGACTGGTTTGAGGACCCGGTGAAACTGGCCATCGGGGAGTGGCAGGGCTACCCGAATAAAGTCCGTGCGGAGGTGGATGAGCAGCAGGTGCGTTGGTATGCCGGCGGTCATCGGGGGAAGTTCTCCTATACTTGGCTGCAGACGGAGACGGAGCCTTACCGCGTGCAGTTCACGCGGGGGGAGGAAAGTTTTGAGGCCGATGTCATTTTTGAGGGCGATGAGGAAGCCATTCTGATGCCCTTGGTGATGGACCGTATGCCCGAGGTCGCCCGCGATTATATTCGCAGGCAGAACAAAGCCCGCAATCGCCCGGAAGACGAGCTGCGCTTTCTCTTTCGCCGTGTGAAGGAGGACTCAGGCAAATAACAGCCGACTGTGGCGTCATTGCTGCTTGACGGCAGGGGCAGGGTCTGGTAGGATATGGGGTCATGAAGAAATGCCTCACATGCCTGCTGATGGTGGCAACCGCGCTGATGATGCTGTGCGGGTGCAGCCGTGAGGAGGAGAACTCTACCGTCATTCGGATAGGTGGTTTCCCGAATGTTACCCACGTGCAGGCACTGGTGGCCCGTAATATGACCCGCAATGGTAATGGCTGGTTCGAGCGCTATCTGCCGGGTTACACGGTTGAGTGGTACACCTACAATGCCGGCCCGACTGCGATGGAAGCTATTTTCGGGCGTACGGTTGATTTGACGTATGTCGGTCCCAGTCCGGCGCTGAATGCTTATGCCGTGGCAGCCGGTCGCGAGGTTCGTCTGTTGGCCGGTGCTGTGAATGGCGGTGCTGCTCTCATGGTGGCACCTGAGAGCGGTATCACTCAGGCCGCTGATTTTAAGGGGAGAAGCATTGCTACCCCGCAGTTGGGTAATACGCAGGATGTTTCGTGCCGCGCATGGCTGAGCCGCAACGGCTTGCGTAATACCTTGGAGGGCGCGGGCGATTGCCGAGTGAGCCCTACGCCGAACGCCATGCAACTGCAGCTCATGAAGCAGGGCGATATTGCCGCCTGCTGGACGGTTGAGCCTTGGGTTTCGGTGTTGGAGAAAATGGCCGATGCCCGTCCGATGGTGGAAGAACCGAACGTCGTGACCACCGTGTTGGTGGGACGTGTCGGCTGGCTGCGCCGTCACCCGAAAGAGGCCGCTGCCATCATGCAGGCTCACAAGGACCTGACGCAGTGGATTATCGACCACCCGCAGGAGGCTCAGCAGCATGTGGTTGCCGAACTGACCGAGCTGACTCAGGCTCCGTTTGACCCCGAGCTGGTGCGCTCGGCATGGCAGCGACTTAAGCTGACGACCGATATTGATGTGCCGGGATTGCAGCAGTTTGTGACAGATGCACAGAGCTGTGGATTGCTGGATCGAGTGCCCGCTCTGGATGGTATGATTTACAAGCCGGAACAGCCCTAAGATTTTATGAAGAAATTAGAACAGGAAATACACGAGTACCCCACCGCTAAGCTGAGCGTGGAGCACGTGTGCAAGGATTTCAAAACCAAGGCGGGTAAGGTGCGCGCCTTGGATGATGTGTCGCTTACCATTAACGAGGGCGAGTTTGTGTGCTTTGTGGGCCCCAGTGGTTGCGGTAAGTCCACTCTGCTCAATATCATAGCCGGTTTGGAAAAACCGGACAGCGGTCTGGCTCTCATTGACGGTGTGCCGATTACCGGGCCGGGGCGTGACCGCATGATGATGTTCCAGGAGCACGCTCTCTTCCCGTGGCTGGATGTCATCGGGAACGTGATGTTCGGCCTTAAGCAGAAGCCGAATCTGAATGATAAGGAGCGCCTGGAGGTGGCAAAATATTACCTTTTCTTGGTCAAGATGGACAAGTTCGCTCACTCGAGCATTCACGAGCTGTCCGGCGGCATGCGCCAGCGTGTGGCGCTTGCCCGTTCGCTTGCCCCGAACCCCAAAATCCTGCTGATGGACGAACCGTTCTCGGCACTCGATGCCATGACGCGCGAGCAGCTCTACGGCGATATTCAGGATATCTGGGCAAAGCGCAGGAAAACCATCGTATTCGTGACCCACAACGTGCGCGAGGCTGTGTGTCTGGGCAGCCGTGTGGTGCTCTTCTCGCCGCATCCCGGGCGCGTGAGAGAGACCTTCGAGGTGGATTTGGCGCGTCCCCGTAATATCAATAACCATGACCTTGCCGACCTTTCTCAGCAGATTACCTCTTCTTTGAAGGGGTATCAGAATGCCGCCGAATCTGACTGATAACATATTCACCTGACATGAAACGTGCACTCAATACCTTTATTTTCTTTGCCCTGCTGATAGGTGTATGGGCAGCTCTCACCGGTGACCTGCTGTGGCTGGGTGTCGGCCCGCAGGAGCCGCTGTGGTCTCCCTACGTGCTGCCTCCGCCCTCGACTGTGGGGCAGTACCTGTGGGACAACACGGTGAACGGCAAAATCCCGCTTTCCATGCTCATCACCCTGCGCCGTCTGCTCATTGGCTACGCCATCGGGCTTATCATCGGTGTACCGCTGGGGATGCTGGCGGCGCGATTCCGCAGCGTGAATGATACCCTTGGCATGCTGGCACTGGGGCTCCAGGCGCTGCCCAGCGTGTGTTGGGTACCGCTGGCATGCATCTGGTTCGGGCAAACGGAGGCGGCCTTGCTCTTCGTGGTCATCATGGGCACGCTGTGGAGTGTGCTGCTCTCCACCCAGAACGGCATGAAAAACGTGCCGCCCATCTACGCCCGCGCC
>JAZRSQ010000073.1:0-16126 GCA_045651585.1 Akkermansia sp. | reverse complement strand
TTCCAGCACATCTGCCACGGGCATGGCGAACTGTTTACTCACAGACGTACTGCCATCGTTCCAGCTCATGAGGGTTTTGCCCTCCAGAAGCATCTTCTTGGCGGTCGCCTGTATCTGCTTCACTTCCCCCTCGGTGAAGCCGCGAGTAAACAGTCCTTTAGCACTCATACCTCAAAAGCGTTGCGGGCAGCGGAGCTGCTGCTGTACTTTTCGAGCTGGTAGTGCGGTTCATCCACAAAGGACTTCCACGTACCACCCCAGGCGATGCCCGGCACCTGATTGTAGAGCTTGCCTACTTTGGCGTATAGGGCATGGTCGCCAATGTATTCTTTGCCTCGGAAGATACCGATATCCCAAGCAATGCCAAAGTTGTGCATGCTCTGGCCACCACGTGCTTTGGTCACGCGCGGGCGCTTTCGATAGAGCGCATCCTGCTCGGCATAGGTACGGGTACCGCAGATGATGCGGACATCGTAGCCCTCGGCATCGGCTACAGCTTTAGCGGCTTTGAGCCAGATGCGGGCTGCTCGCTGAGTCTCGGGCGTAAGCGTGACGATATTACGCTCGGAGCGCTCATCGAAGCTGCCGATTTCAGCCTTGATGCGTTCAGCATCGTTCTGCCACTCCTGGGCGGCGGCTTTGGTCTTGCGACCATTCACGCCGTCCACCTTACCGGGCTTATACCCGGCAAAGGTCAGCAAACGCTGCCAGAAGCGCACGTCTTTCTGTACCTGTGCCAGCGTATCAGCCATTGTCGGAGTCCTCCTTTTTGGTTTCAGTTTTATCCTTGGTGACTACGCCAATCAGACCAGCTACCGCCATGCCAGCGGCGATGATCTGCTCGGCAATAGCCGCTTCAATAGTGGCTCCGCATGCAGTTGCAAGGGCAATGACGCCCAGCCATGTGGAGCGTTCCGTCAGTCGATTGAGAATGTATTTGAACATGCCAGAGGGGGCATGTCAAAATTGTAAAAAACAAAAAGGCTCTCCGTTCAATTTGGAGAGCCACACACTTGTAGTTTCGAACTGCCGGTTAGCCTATCAGCAAAGTCATGGCGCAGCCAAACAAGGTTCCCAAGACTGCACCACAAAGTACCTGAATCCACGACACTCGCTTATCATGCTTCTTTTCCTTATCAGCTTGTTCTCTTTCCATTTCTCGTTTCTCAATTTCAGAGAACAAAACTTCTTCGGCAGAATAGAAATCCTTTATGAAAGCCCGAGCAATGCGTACATGTTTCTCACATACTTTAACAAACTCCGGGGATTCTTTATCCAATTCATGCAAACTTTCAAGCTCTGCCGAAATGGAAAAAAGAGCCTTAGAATGCTTAAAGTAGTTGGGAATAATGCTGCCAGCTAAAAACTCGTATCCTTTATAGGACTGCTTAATCTTTTCAACCTTGTCCATGCACAAGGCTACATTAAACTCCATCACATCAAATTTAGCTCGATGGGTGTGACGGATAGCTCTCTGCCATTGTTTTTCGGACACTTCACCGTTCAATTCGGCTTTCAGGGCTTGCGCAACATGGTAAGCAGAATAACGAAGCTCGTTGATACATGGTACAAGCGTTTCAGTTGCCTCCCTTTCATATTTCTTAAGGGCGGTTTCTGCGGCAATAAAGCCGTCTATAAACTCCTGTTTCTGAGCATCGTCAGACATAGCGGCTATCAAGCAAAAGCTTTCAGAGACTTAGAGAGTCGAGCGAGTCGCTGCTGCAGGTCTACTTCTGTAGCATATTTTCCCATCAGCAGGTACACGTTCCCACGAGCCACTTTTGCAGTAGCTACTCGCTCAGACATCCTGAGTTCCTGCTCAAGCCTTGCGCGGCGAGCTGCAACTCGTTCTGATAATTGGGTCTGCTGTTTCATGTCGCAAGTATGATACCATTTTCCTTACTAAAATCAAGGCTTTTACGAGACATGGCTTTTGAAACTCGAAGAATTCATTGACAAAATACTCAAACTCTGCATAATGAGGGCATCAAGATGCGAGTTTTTGATATTTCTCCTTGAAATGCCCCCAGCTGCTACTGGGGGCGTTTCTATTTACAGGATCTTGGAAATCTTATACGCAAACTGCCAGTTGCGACAGGTGCGGTAGTTCTTGCTCCGGTAGTGCGGGTCGTTCGGGTCGGTATCTGACATGCTGAACGTGACCTCTTCGGCATTCTCAATCTCGATATAGATGCCGTTCCGCTGAACGGTTAAGAGGCTTCCCTCCTTTTCCCGGAAAGCCAGATGGAAGTTGCGGCTCCACACATAGGGGCGGCTGACTCCGCACAGGTAATGATAAGGTGCATCCGGCAGCGTGATATTCTCGGCTTCGGTCAGGTTTGCTTTGATATGCGGGTCGTATTCCCCCAGCAAGCAATGCGCACAATGGACTGCCAGATTCACCCCGGTAACGTGCTTCAACCAGAGATAGGAAAATGGTGCGCTGACCTTTAGTGTGCGAATCGTAATCATGGCGTCTGTTTTGTTGTTCAGTATAGCACAGTTCTGCAAATTTTGCAAATAAAATCGGCTTCGATTTACAAGAAACTACGCTCTCGTTCAATGCCTTGCATAATTTCTTCCACCAGCTCGCCGTGCATATTGTGGTGATAGTTTCCGGGGTATTCCATGTTGAACTCCACGTTGATGGCTTCTTCCACCTTGGCTCGCGACAGCTTCCGGGGATGGCTAGCGATGGCGTATAGCTGGACCTCGCTTTCTCGTCCCTTGGTTTCCACGTTCTCGAAATACTCCAGCAGGAGGTTGGGGAGGCTGTCGTGGGTATGGAAATGCTGCATCGTCCAGACTCCGCTGCGGTAGGTTGCCCCGAAGTTCTCCTTATCGAGGAACTGAATATCGCGTCCGTGGCTGTTGTAGGTCTTGAACGTCTTGAGCCGCTCGGTGAACGGCAGCGAGCGCGTGCCGATGTAGATTCGACCATCCTGTTTCAGTAGAGCGTTGCAAGTAGTCAGCACAGCGTGTTCGAACTGGCTGTTCACTACGGAATTGAGGACGCTATCAAGTACCACCACATCCATGAGTCCATGCTTACGGATGTCCTCGCGGAGAACCTTAATCATGCGCACAACCTCTCGGATATTGAGCGTGCCTTTCTGCTGGAAGTGGGGCTCGTAGGCAAGCATCTTGTAGCCTTGTTTCATGAGCATATTGGCATAGGCACAACGTCCCGCACCGAAGTCCACCGTGCGCTCGTTCTTCTGCAAGGTCGGTAGCACATAGTTCTCGTAGAGCGAGGACGTGATAAGGCGGGATTTCTTGCCCTGCAATCGGTGCATCTGGCAATGGAGTTGGTTGTAGGACTTCACGCCCAGGGCATCGTAGTAATACTGGCCGTAGTCGATGGAAAGGTAGCGCATCATCTCTTCTTCCTGCTCCCGGGGAATCATGTAGACAAGACAGGGAACGCGCAGCTGCTTGCAAGCTACGGCGTAGTCCGAATTGAGTAGCACGCGCCCCTCTTCGTCACACACCACGGAACCCCAACCGCCATAACGCATGATAAGTCCGCTCATGCCGTTAATGATGAGGGCATTTGCATTGCGCTTAAACTGGATGCGCTCATGTTCCAGATAGCAATACGTCTCGGGTTCGAGTTCGCAATCGTCCAGATTCAGCGTGACCGGAGTCTTGTTGGTTTCGATGCTATTGTGGAAAAGGTTGAAGCGGATTTCATCAGTACGGGTGATACCCTGCAAGCGGATAGCCGGGCAATGGGTCAGCCCGATAGCTTTCATGGCGCGGGTGCGCTGGTGTCCGGCAGTCAGGATGCCGTTCTCTCCGTTGATGATAACCGGCTTAATCACACCGAACTTCCGCAGGCTCTCCTGCAGAAGCTCGAACTTCTCCTCGTCCAGATGGCGAGGGTTGTAATCCGCAGGTTTCAACTGCGCCAGCGGATAGTTCGGTATGAATTCAGCTTTCATGGGAGTCGTTGCGGAAGTTGGAATCGCCGAACTCCATGAGTTCGAGGGCAAGCCCGTTGTAGTTACCGTGGACGGAGCTGTACTCCTTGAGCAGCCGCTCGAATCGCTCGGCTTCGTCCGGCTGCATGTAGATTTTCTTGGCTCCGTAGGCAATGAACGGCAGGATGGTCACGGTACTGTCATTATCGGCATCCAGTGGGACGTTATCCGGCACGGTGTCCAAGTCCTCCGATACGCTGGCCAGCATGGAGTTGATTTCGGAATCGTTGAACCCGGTAAGTTCCAAATCAATCTGCCCATCCAGTTCGCGGATGATGGCATTAAGCTCCTCTTCATCCATGTTGGAGAGTTCGGCAATCTTGTTGTCTGCCACCATATCAGCCCATTCGGCGGCTTCGTTCTCGTAGTCCTGATAATCGACAGGAACTTCCTCCAGTCCGAGCATGCGGGCAGCCAGCAAGCGACCGTGACCTTTCACGACAAAGCCGGAACGGCGACTGACAACAATAGGATTACGCCACCCCTGATGACGGATGATTTTCGCCAAGGCGATAATCTGGTCTTCCGGGTGGCGGTTCGGGTTGCGGGGATTCTCAATCAAGGAATCCGTAGCAACAACATCGGTGTGTGCGCAGTAAATCTTACTCATGACCAAGGGGTGATGTCAAAATTTGCACGATTCGACTTCATAGATGCTTCATTTAAGAGCGACAAATCGTGAGTTTAACACGGTTAAATCAGCATAAATCCCGGTTAAATCGGGAGTTTAACACGGTTAAATCGGCATAAATCCCGGTTAAATCGGGAGTTTAACACGGTCAAATCGGCACAAATCCCGGTTAAATCGGGAGTTTAACACGGTTAAATCGGCATAAATCCCGGTTAAATCGGGAGTTTAACACGGTCAAATCGGCACAAATCCCGGTTAAATCAGGAGTTTAACATGGTTGAATCGGCATAAATCCCGGTTAACTCGGGAGTTTAACACGGTCAAATCGGCACAAATCCCGGTTAAATCCTCCCTTTTATTCACTCAAACTCTCCGAGCCTACTATCTTTAGCATAATCGCCCCACATACCTGCATGGCTTCGCAGTCGAGGTAATGGTTCGGGCGGTCGCCGATTTGCTTCCATGTCCAACGTCCTTTTTCGTAGGTTCGACTCTCAGAGTCGAGCATATCAAGGTAATCCTGCGGACAATTCGAGGGTACTTCCCATAGTGGCTTCTCAGTATTTTTGCGTAAGCGGAAGAGCGCGTCCTTTACGTTTAGGTTGCTCCAAAAGTACATATCTGCCACTCGGCTATAGCCAAGGTTGACTTGGCGCTTAGGCGAGTAGAAGCGTTCCACCTGCTTGCCATCTTTCTGACGATGTGTAAACGTAGTTCGCTTATCACCCATAAGAGCAGTCCAGCCTTTCTCTGCACAATGCCCATACACTTCATAGCTCTGATAACCGCAGTCAATGAACACAAGGTTGCTTTGCACACCAAAGCGTTCTGCAAGGGTTGAAATATCATCCCAAGAGTGCAGCTTTTCACAATGCATCAGGCGAGAGCTGCCATCCAGCCCCCAAGCCCGCAGGACTGCATAGAAACACTCGCGCTGAACATCCACCGACAAGAATCGCAACGGCACCCCGCCAATGTTGCCCTCATTCTCCCAGTATTCGCCCATGAGGTAGTCACCGGGAGTCGTTTCAATGTGGAAATCCTCGTGGAACTCATTCCACGGAAGAGCCAATCGTTTCTGATAAAACTGCTGCAGCTGGGTGTAATCTCCCTTTCGGGCTGCTACTTTAGCGCGGAGATAGAGTTCTGCAAGTTGCCCCCAACTCATGGTTGCAATCGCGTTCCAATGGTAGCCCACATATTCCGAGGCAGCGTTCGGATTCTGTGGCACAAAGCGAGCATGAGCATTCAGATCACGCCGGACATCATCTCTGTCCTCAAACTCCGCTCGGCAATGGGCGCAACGCATGCGGGTGGTTGCGCGTACCTTGCGATAATCGTAGTTGCCATCTGCATCTTTGCAATCCTTACCCCACTCAACGCAGTTCCAAGTATAGGCTTGCTCTGTGCCACAATGCGGACAGGTGAACATCCACTCGCGCTGGTCGGTTGTCTCGAACTTGTTATGCGTATCATCTCCGGCAAATCCACCCTGAGAACAAAAAATGCACTTGCCGAGCCAACCGAATGCGGTAGTTCGGGCTTCGGCTTCTGCCATATGTCCCTGCGGCCAGCGCCATGTCTCGTCACCAATCAGCCAGCGGATAGAGCGGCGTTGAAGATTGCTCTTGTTGTAGGCTCCGGCTACCCAGAGCGTCATGCCGTTGGCAAAGTGAATGGTGGTGTTGCGCAGCTTGTACTTGTCTGCCGGGTACAGAGCTTTGACTGGATGACAGCAATCAAACAACTTGCGGAGTCGTCCCTCTGCTTGGTCTCGGGCATCATCATCGTTCTGATCCAGCCAAAGTGTGGGCCCAGGCAGATTGGAAATGATGTAGCAGAGCGCCACCTCAATCGCGGTGGACTTGGAACTCTGCACGGCTGCAATGATACTTACCAAGCGAGTACGTGGATTGACCATCTCCTGCATGACTTCTGTCAGCATGGGAGAGTTCATCACCCGGAATCTGCCGGGGATAGGTGAGTACGGGATATTTTCGATATGTTCTTCTGCCCACTTCCAGACTTCCTTGCGGTCAGGCGGTGTCCACGCCTCACGCCACAGGTCTTCCAGATATTCGGTTTCGGGCATATTCGAGAACTTGCTTGATGATTTCCGGGGTAAGTTGATTATCTACCAAACGAATAACTGACCAGCCGTTCAAGGTGGCAGTCAGGTACTTTTCTGCATCTGCGGCGAATCCCTTTGGAGTCAGATGCCGACCCCGGTTCCATATACCACCCTCAATTTCAATGAGGATTTTGGCATCTACCCAAGCAAAGTCGGCACGCCATCGCCGAGTCGGCTCAAAACGGAACTCCTGTACAAGCGCAGGCCCACCTGCGGCATCCCACAGACGGGCAAAGCGTTCTTCTAGTGAGGAATTGACATGTTGAGCTTTCACACAACATGGGCAAAAGTCAAAATCACGGAGTCAGACTGTCGCCTTTACCCTCGTGCAATTCCTGCAACACTTCATCAATAGCTTTGGATAAAAGCTCTTGTATATCGGGTGCCGTAAGCCCGGCGAGTTGGGGTGGCATTTCTTTTTCAAACTTGGAACGCAGAAGATTCACCACACGCCCGCAGCGGCTCAGCCAAGCTTCACGCACAAGATCTTTGAGAATATACTCGCCTTTTCTCACTGCAAGACGGAACTCTCGCTCATTGATTTCAGCCAAGAGCTTGCGGATTTTCAGCCCCTCTTCATCACCGGGAGAACTACCATCCAAATGATGCTCGTGTATGAATCGACGCCATGCAATCACATCATGATTGCCGTTGGATTTTGGGACAGGAGCCCCCTCCATCTTGCGCCAGTTACTAATACTCCGGCGAGATACACCCAGAGCTGCAGCCAAATCCACAATCGTACTGGTTTCGGTGATGGACGGGTCGCCGCCTTGGTCGCTGCTGTAAGCGATGCTTTGCAACAGCTCCACCTCTGCTTTTGTGAGCGGCTTCTTGGCTTTGACTTTGCTGACCGCTTGCTTGATGGCATTGGCGCGATTGACTTCGAGAACGGTGTCCGCTTGCGATGGTGTAACGATGGTAGGCATACGAGAAATGCCCCTTTCGGGGCGGGGTAAGGGTTGATATTATTTAGTACTCACCCGGCAATAGCGCGGTTGTCACGCTTCTGTCCCATTCGGTAATGACCCAGAGGACTCGTCCATCTTCGAACTTGTAGACACTTATCACTCGACAGGGATTCTTTGGATTGAGAGCGGCATCGTTTGTCTTTTTATCCTCCACGCAACAATCGCCCCAGTCTCCATAGGAGTGACGCTTCATACACTTGGCGATTTCCTCGTGAGTAAAGACTTCATTGGCTCCCTTAGTTACTACCGTTTGCCCCAGCTTCAGCTTGATACGGCACGCTTCAATGAACCACGGTGGTCGAACAGTACAGGCAGTATGTTCCCACCAGACTTCCTCTAGCTTTTCCGGTGCTACACCTTCTTCCGTTTCGAGGAGAAGATATCCTTTTTCTTTCGTAACGTAGCTCCATTCCAGCTTGCGGGTTCCATCCTGCATGGCGAAGATACGTACCTCGTTGGAGCGGTTGCTAGCGAAACGTCGCGGGTATCGGAATGCCAGACCGCCGATGTACTTCTTCTTCGGCTCCGCTGTCAGGGCAAGGAAATCCTTGCACCCGGTGCAGACGATGATGTTTTGCAAGCCCCCGGCCAGCTCCTCAGCTATTTGGAGTGCGATTTTCTTGGCTTGCACCTCCTGTTCTTCCGTGTATTTATTACTCATGGTTGTATGTGGTGTTATTCAGGGAAATTGGAAAGCCACTCCTCTTTCATGTTCTCCGGCAGGAAGTGGATAATTACGGAAATGGGCTGAATGTCGAATTCGTCCGTGACTCTGTACCATTCCAAGCGGCGAATGCCATCCGGCAGAGCTATCACGATGGCCATGTTGGCTCCGTTGTGTGTTTTCTGGTTCCCGAAAGTGACGGTAATGCCACCACGGTTGAATGAATGAGGTTCGTGAACGACCACCTGACACTCCTGTGGCTGTTTGCATTCGCCCCAAAGCTCGTATTGCAGTGTTTCAGCGTCTACTAACGCCCCGGGCCATGCCGCATTTTTTAATTCTTGCATATTGCTTGTTAATGGTTTATGTATCGTTCAGTATAGCACATTGCCGGATTTTTGTCACGCAGTTTTTTACTCTTTTTTCTTCATTCTCAACGGCTTAAATCAGGAATCCCGCCTACTCAAATGTAGGCGGGAGAGTGTTGGATACATCCTGTAAGGCGTGATTGTTTTCCTCTCGAATGGACTTCAATTCTCGGGTTGATTCTTTCAACTCGGCTCGCCATCGTTCAAGACTTGTATGCGAATCGTAGAGTACCCAAGCAAGGAATGCAAGATAGACGAAACAAATGCCCCAAGAGATACGTTTGCTGATGGAACGATAGCGTTCTTCTCGGGCTTGGATGTCATCTTCGGTGGGAATAGGAGTGGGAATGGACTGGTACATGGTGGTATGATGTTTGTTGGTTAAAGTGGGAAAAAAGTGGGAATGAAAACGCATACTCGTTCCCTCTTTCAGATGGCGTACACGCCGGAAGTTCTGATTAAGCGGGTATTTCTTATGCTTAATGTTTTACATTGTTTTTTTAGAGATGAAAATCGCTCCAAAAACGGGGATAAAATGAGCCAAAAAAGTGGGAATGAGAAAAAATAGGTTTGCGCTGTTTTTCCACTTGCCAAAGACGGGTGGCGCCAACTCATTGAGCGTTAATAGATTCCTTTAATGCGGTCTTACACGCGCTCTGATGTGGCCTGAGGCGCCATTGTCCGTAAATAGGTGGTTTCATGTCGAAATTGCAGCTATTTGGGTTATGCTAAGACGTTGTAGGGGCTGTTACGGCGCGGATTCCAGTTCTTCCTGTCTGGCGAGAACGCGCTCGTAGAAATCAGCGATATTCTCGGTGAGTTCAATAGCCTGGGCGCATTGTTCAGCGGTGTAAGTTTCCGGTTCCTGCTTGTCTACCCAGTCCGAGAACTTCATGGCATCCCACAAAGGAGGCGCACCGGGGGCGGCTCGTTCAGGTAGGTCAATGAGTCCAAACGGACGGTCGGTATTCTCGCCTAGCTCCGGGTGAGCAATATGCTCCGGCACAGGCTGGCCCGCTTCATCAAGCACCGGCTTGGCATTATGTTCGCGGATACTCTTGCGGAATGACTTAATGGATTGCTTGGTATCAGAGGCGGATTTCAGCATGGATTCGCGGGTAGCGAAGTCATTGCTGAGGCAAGCGGCTTCCACATGGTGCGAAAAGCTGAGGTCAGCATGACGCATCTCGATAGGGTAAGCGTTACATACACGAACCATGTTGCGGAGCGTTCCGATAGAATACCCCGTAGCTTGCGAGGCTTCCTCGTATTTGCTGACAACATGCTTATTACCCCACTTGCGTTCCATCATAAGCAACGTATCACCGAGCAACCAATTGCACGACTTATGCATGGAAAGAACCGTATCCAAAAGTTCATTTGCTTCGGCGACGGTAATATTCTCATTACGAATCACAAGCCCGGTAATGCTCAGCTCAATACCACCTACCTGAATGGAGGATTCTACAAAGTTAGAGTTAGGTTTACTTGTCACGACGTCGTGACAAGTAAAGTCCACTCTAGCTTTTTCTGAGCCGTTTTCGGTGCAGGAAAGTGCCTCCCCGGTGGTAGCCGGAGTTGTATCGAAAGTATCTGTAAAGTCAGTATTCATATTCAGTAGGTGTTAAGTCAAAATTGAGGTTAAGGACTCGGCCGAGCTGAGCAAGTCGGTTGGTGTTGCGCGACTTTTCGCTGCGTTGATTCGACATGGGCGGTAGACCGAAGAGCCTTTCAAGTTGCCGGACGTGGTAGTGAAAATCCTGCTTACTCATGCCGATAGCACGAGCATGCGACTCCAACGAGCCATTGCCCTGCAAATAGCGGATAGCAGCCCAAGTCAAGCGAGGGTTGCCATTGCGTTGCAAGAAAGCTCGCAGCAACTTGCGGTTACGATCTGTTGACGAATCTGAGCTGGAGCGTTTCATTCGTCTTTTTTCCACGACAGACAATGGACCTTGGTTGAAATCACCTTCTTCTCGCGGTTCATTCTCACCGACAAGTTGGTCAATACTATGGCCATTCACAGCCCAATCAAGCCGAGGCTCCAACAAGCCTAGCTCCTGAGCATGTAAGCGAGCCTCCGGAGAAAGCGACTCCAGCCACTTCTTTGCTTCCGGGGATTCGTAAGCGTCACGATAGGCACGGTTGCGCTCAACTTCGCGGATAGCGTAATCATCTTTGTTCATAAACAATCTCCTTTCTGGTTGATGGTGGAAAAGCGGGAGATATGGTGTTGCCGGGGTGTGACGTTTATGTCATGACATTTAGCTATTTCAAATCTCCTTATATACGTAAATTTAAATTTTATATTACCTATACCCTTATTTTTATTTTTTCCTATATATAGTTTATCCTTTACATAAAACGTCACAAACGTCATAAGAAAACAATAAAGGCTGATAAATAAGGACTTATAGCAATGACGTTTTGCTATGACATTTGATTTTGCAAATGTCACAAACCAGCTAAACGTCACAGGCAGATGCGGGTTAGAATGGGCAAAGTTCATCGAGTTCTCCTTCCTGAGTAGGGTTGTTGAGATAATCCATAAACGCCTTGCGCTTAATAATCCAGATTCGTTGCTTAGAATTACGGCCATATTCGAGGGGAAAATCGCCGGTACTGGCCAGAGCACTCATACGCTTCCCGATACTTCGAGCCGTAACCTCACCGCGCAGCATGTCATTGACTCCATCTACAAGCATCATCTGCTGCAAGAACCACGTAGCAGAGCCCTCCAGCACATCCAAACGGCTATCGGCATCAAACGCAGCCTGCACAAACAAGCAGAGAATCTCTTGGAACGAGGCGGTAGAGCTTGAGTTAGAGGCTTCTGCAAGCAACTCAGGATGCAGATAGTTACGCACACCCCAGCGGGCATCACCTACACAATGCTCGGGAATCTCCCAATTCAGCAGATAGGAGCACAATGCCCCCATCTCAGCCTTGGCTTTGGCTGCACCGTCCCTATCCTGCATGGGCTCGTCTGATGTCTTAAACAGACTGATTTTGTCACGGTTACTTACCTCAATATCCGGCAAGATTTGCAGGGAATCAGGGTCAGTATTGAGCGTGACAATGATGCGACCTTGCCAATAGATTTCAGCAGCACTCTTGTATTTTCCCTCACAGGTATGGAGCTGGTTTGCAGCCATCTTTTTCAAGGCTTTCGCAAAGATGTTCCTCTCTCGGGAATCACCCTTAGCCACGGTATCATTTAACGTCCAGACACCTATGCGCATCAGGTAATCATTGAATCGCGTCTGCCCAAGAATATACGCACTGGCATCCAGCGAGCCTCCAAGACTCTCGCCATAAAGACATTCTGACAGGAAGTTTTTGCCACAGCCAACACCACCGGCCACAAAAAGCACATGCCCGTTGCGGGGTCGCCCCTCATAAGCGTTACGGTAAGCATAAGCCCAGGCTGCCATGAAGCGGTCACGTTGAATGATGTCCGGGAAGAGACGTTCCATGAATGAAGCAATCCAAGGGAATCCATCACCCCAGTAATGCCCTTGGCTCAAATCCGGCTCATGAACGCGCAGGAAGCTGGTATTGAGGCGCGGCTCATCCTGAATCCGAACAATGGTTTCTTTGCGGTATATAAAGGGCGTTGCAGCCGGGAGAGAATTGAGCAAGATGATTTTCGCCATGAGCTGCTTCACCGGGCTTTCTTCACCAATCACTTCCGGCTTACTGTTCACGTTATAATGCTCATTAGCGAATAGCTCAAAGTTCTGGCGGTTAAGACATTGCCAGCCGGGAATAGACGTACCATTCTCGCATTTATAGCTGCTACGGATATAGAAGTTATTGTTGACGAAAAAGCACTCACTCAAAGCCTTGCCGAACGTATCAGCTCGGTATGCATCAATGAAATCACTTCCGAAAATGTCTGCCCACGATTGGAATGGGAACGCCCCGGTAAAGCACACCATGCCATTCTCACGCACGATGGCAGCAGTAGGACAATCAGCCAACGGATCCCAAAAGCGAACTCCTCGCGCACCTAGCTCAAAATCCCCCTGCCAACGCTTATCCCAGCCCCGCTTTTTCATTTCCTCGCGTATGCGATCCAGTGGGATTTGGACGCCGGATTGAGTAAACTTACTCTTTTTCAAGGCTTCATCCAACCAAAGCACCGATAGGGATTCGGAAATCGGCTCGGGGCTGACCATCTTCCAATCCCACCCGGCATGGTAATACTGAGTAGGGTTGAAATAAGCCTTACCGTCCAATGGACCATAAGCATTCTTGAGTTTGAGCTTGCGGGCAATAATGCCGAGCAAATCCTGAACCATCTCGGCATTGGGCATCAGAGGGATAGGAGTTTGCAACAACCAGACCGCATGCGTACCACCGGAATAGGAGGTGGATATAAAATTGGGCTTGATGACGAGTTTGTCAGTCTTTTTCTGTCTTTCTGCCTCAGTCAGTTGCATGTCATAATCAGCCACAACCGCCAGCAATGCAGCCGGAACATTTTCACGCCCTACGCGCTGCGATTGATTCAATCCCCGAATGCCGGAAAATACGCAATCTCGAGTATCAGGATTCGTGAGGTAGGTACGATAGGCAGCCTTGCTCGGGAGTTTTTCATGGGGAATAACCTGAGCTTCCCAAGGGTTCCCGGCCTCAACCACATGAGCGGCGAGGTTGTGGAGCATGGGGAGCCCGGGAGGGGTAGCAGAGGTAGCAAGATTTGCCACCTCTGGGGTAGCATAGGTAGCAGGATTTGCTACCTCCGGGGTAGCACAGGTAGCAAGATTTGCCACCTCTGGGGTAGCACAGGTAGCAGGATTTGCTACCTCCGGGGTAGCACAAGTAGCAAGATTTGCTACCTCCGGGGTAGTACAGGTAGCAGGATTTGCCACCTCTGGGGTAGCACAAGTAGCAAGATTTGGCACTTCCGAGGTAGCAGATTTCCAATTTCCTCGTATAGCTCGACTCTTGACTTGTACAATAGAAAGCCCAAACCTCTCTGCCGTGAGCTTGTAGCTCCGGCAGGAAAGGTAGAACTCGCGGACTTCATTCCAATCAATCTGGCTCATTTTGTGTAAAAGGTTGAGGTTGTCGTTTCGGCTGCTAGGGGTAGCCCCTCCAGCCATTCCGGTGCGGTTGTCATGATGCGGTGTATATCAATGAGCGCGTTGTCAACATCAGCGGTGGGGACTTCTACCACCACTTCATCATGGATGTGCATGACAACACGGTACCCGGCAGCATCAAGATTCAGGAGGATTTCACCCAGCACGTCACGAGCAGTCGCGGATGTCAGGTTTTCCGTCAATTTGCCGCCAAAGAAGCTAAAGCGCTTGCCTTGTACTTCTGCGCTCATGCCTTTCGGAGTCATGGCTAAATTGCGGTAATACAGCTTGCGACCTGACGGCAACGGAAGAGCAAAGCAAGGTTTCCCCATGTTTACCGCAAAAGCCTGTTCCAATTTTGCCCACAGCTGCGTGATGTGCCTATTAGACGAGCGGAATGCCGTAACAATCTGCTGTGCCTGTTGTTGAGTAATGTCCAGCCCGGCCATCGTCTTGGCAATCCGAACGAACACGGCAGCCCCGGCTCCATAGCCCAAGCCAAGCACACGAGCTTTGGCCAAGCGGTACAAATCTGGGTTCTTATGCTTGAGCGGCTCAGGGTCTGAATAACCCATAGTAGCGCGGGCATGAGCCTCATAGACCGAAATACCTTTTTCCAGCTCTTCCATCATGTCATTATCGCCCGCAAGCCAACTTAGCACACGTTGCTCAATCTGGCTCAGGTCGGAAATGATGAACGTATGGCCGGGGCGAGGGATAATCATCTTGCGCAAGTCCACACCAAACATGGGTACGCGGGGCATGTTCTGAATGTTGAAACCCTCGTCGCCACTCCACCTGCCTGTGTGAGCACCAAAGTACTTGAGGCTATATGCAAAGGAGCCATCTTCTTTGATTCGGCTTTCAAGCGTTTCGAGTTTCTTTTTTAAGGTGTTGGCTTTACGGTAATCTCGCATAGCGGCCACCCAAGGGAAACTCTCGCCATACTTTTCCTCCCAAGCTGCACAATCTTCGGAATCCTGAGCCAAAGAAATCGGCGCAGGAATGCCGGCTTTAGCGCATTCTTCTTTCAAGCACTTTGGCGAAAGTATAGGAGTACTGCCATCTGCCCACGGGATTTTTGCCATAGACTCATCCATGACTCGCAGGAGTTTTTGCATTCCATCAGCCAACAAAGGCTGGTCCACGTGGACACCAAAATCCCCCATATCGCGGGTTAAGGCAGAAAGACAACGCTCTTTCTCACTCCAGTCAGGGGCAAGTTTATTCCACAGGTGGTAGGCGTACCAAGCGTCCTTGAGACAATACTCGCCCAGGCGTTGAGCCATGCCGAGCCGGATGGCATCTTCCCATGTCTTACCACACATATCGGCGCGAGTGTCCTTGTTGACGGCAACCCCGAACACGCTTTCAACGGCTGCTTTCAGGGAACGACCGTAACCTAGAGCGCTCACCAAATCTGCGGTGCATTGCCACTCGACCTGTACGTCTGCCGGGACAATCCCCAGTTCACGGAGGCGTTCAAAGCAAGCGCGGTCGAATCGGGCATTGTGCGCCACAAAGGTGTGACCATGGAACTGGTGCCAGTCCAATTTATCAGGCTTTCCTACGTAGGAGAACCTCGTCTCTGTCGAATAGACAGAGACGAGGTAGATAGAACAATCCGGGTGGTGTAAATACTGATGGATGCCTAGCGTAGTGATTGATACCTGTTTATCGTAATAGGTTTCAAAGTCAATCGCGTAAATCATGGCGGGTATCAGAATATCGTTTGATTTTCGGGAAGAGGTACTCCCAGCCGGCTTTCGTGAGCATCGGTTTCAGCGAGATAAGTACGCCACCGCCGGAGCTTTCAGAATAGGCGCGAGTACGGGTCATGTAGCCAAGGTTCTCGCACAAATCAGAGGGTGCATTATGTCGTTCTCCATGTGCAGATACGAGATAGCCACGGTCGCGTAGCCAATGAAGCACCTCTTCCACCGTTATATCGCTGCCCTCATCTTGCAGACTTCTGGCAAGCTCATTGATGCTGACAAGTTTAAGTTCAGGCTTCATAGTAGACCTCCTTTCCGCGTACAGGAGTGAATCCGGGATAACTGACCATGGGGTGGTTGATGCACGGCTGAATCTCGCCATTCACCTTTGCCCAGATCAGATGGAATCGGCAGACAAGGTCGCCCAGGGGAGTAGCCGGAATGCTGAACTCCTCACGATTGCCAGCCACAGAAAGCTGCTGTGCAGGGTACAGACTCATACGGATGCCTCCTTTCTATCTGTGGGCGTGATTCGGAGGATAAACATGTGACCAACAGGTCGGGAAGCGGAGC
>JAZRSQ010000072.1:0-24003 GCA_045651585.1 Akkermansia sp. | reverse complement strand
TCGCTCACCCCTGCCTATATGCTGTCGCCCGCTGTCGCGGGCTCAAAGTACGGTTCGCCTTCGGCTCACAAAGGATATAAATATCTTTTTAACGGCCTGCGGCCGGGTGAAAAGCGGGCTAAAGCCCGCGGTGAAGAACCGTGCTGCGCACGGTGGTGAAGACTGCGCTGCGCGCAGAGTGAAGACCAAGGCTGACGCCTTGGTGATAGGCAAACAAACTCCAATTTGTAGATTGTAGATTGTAGATTGCAAATCAAAGAAAATATCGTTCTTCAAATGCACCGGCAATGAATAGAGTATTGACAGATGGGTACGGTCTTGCTAGAATGCAGTTATGGCAAATGAACTGAACAAAGCACTGTGGATAACCGTTGGCGGTCTGTTGGGCACAGCTCTCACCTGTTACCTGGTCAAGCGCGTGAAAGATGAGCGCGCTCTCGACAACGAGTACAACGAGCTGGTCAACCGCGTGAACGCCCGTACGGCTCACTTGCGCGAAGCCGCAACCCGCGCCGTCAAGGCACAGGTGCGTATCACCACCACTCATGGTTTCGGCGGTGCCGATGAGCTGATTGCCCTTACGCCTGCAGAGCTCGACAAGCTGCAGTCCATCATGCCGCACCTCGAGAGTGCTCCCATCCCCGAGCTCAGCGTGTGGAAGCGCCGTCGCCACGGGCTCTCCAACCGTGTGAAATCCCCTGCCTTCTACCGCTATCTGGCTAATCTGGAGTTTCTGGATGCCGAGGGGCAGATTATCGACGAGCTCATGCTCAATCAGCCTATCATCAAGGCAGAGCACGCAGCGGCATACCGCCGTTCCGGTTGCAGCAGCTCCTACATGCTGCCGGCCTCCGAGCTCGAGCGTTTCGAGTCCATTGCGGCCATTTCAACCATCCGCACCTACAAGCCCAGCTGATAGGAAAGGACAAGTCGCTTTTCCATCCCCACCGGTGAAAACCGGCGGGGATTTTTGTGCACTTACTGCAAGCAAAACGAGCCGAACTTCCAATTCCAAAATTCAAAATCCAACTTGAAACATTCGCGCCTTCTGACGGCTAATCGTCAGAAGGCGCGAAATGTTTACAATCGTTTGGCAGGTCGGCTTACATATTGACCTGATATAAGGTCTTATTATTATTGGCCGGGTCGAGAATGGCGAAGGCCTCTCGATGGATGGAGGGATCGCTGCGGAAGATGAGGCGACCGGCGCACTGGCGCTCGAGCTCCATCAGGAGCTTAGCATCCTCATTCTTAAAGCGGGAGAGCACGTCGCTGTTCACCACGACCATCATGTCGCCCACGGTATCGCGGTAGCGCAGAATGGTGGCCTTCAGCTGGCGCTGAATCTCCACGCTCATGGTCATCACGCTCTTAATTCGGCCACGGCCATGGCAGTAGGGGCAATGGTCGTTCACGTAGTCGAGCAGTGACTCATTGATACGCTGGCGGGTCATCTCCATGAGACCGATAGGCGTAATCTGCATGACCTGAGTCTTGGCCTTGTCGCGCTTGAGGGCGTCCTTCATGGCCTTGTACACAGCCATCTGGTCCTTGCGGTGGCGCATATCGATGAAGTCCACCACCACCAGACCGCCGATGTTGCGCAGGCGCAGCTGGCGGGCAATCTCGCGGGCGGACTCGAGGTTGGTCTCGAGAATCGTCTTGTCGAGATCCTTGTTGCCCTTGTTGCGACCGGTGTTGATGTCGATGGCGATAAGAGCCTCGGTCTCATCAATCACCAGATAACCGCCGCAGGGCAGCAGCACCTGGCGCTGGAAGGCCTCGTTAATCTGCTTCTCCACGCCGAGTTCCTCGAAGATAGGCTGACGACAGGGATAATGCTGAATGTGGCGCTTGGCGCGGCGGGAAATCTTGCCGGCAATCTCCTGCATGCGCTGGGTTGTCTCAAGATTATCGCACACGATATTGTCGACATTGTCGGTCAGGAAATCACGGGCGGTACGCTCGATAAGATCGGGCTCGCGGTACACACACAGCGGTGCCGGGCGAGAAGCGAACTTCTCCTCCACCTCATGCCACTGCTGCAACAGCATGGCAAGGTCGCGCACAAAGTGGCGGAAGCGCTGCCCCTGAGCCACCGTACGCATGATAATACCCATACCCTCGGGAACATTGAGCTTCTGCACAATCTGGCGCAGGCGCTGGCGCTCCTTGGGGTCGTCAATCTTGCGGGATATACCGAACTGGTCGGTGAAAGGCATGAGCACGATATAGCGCCCGGCCAAAGAGATATTGGTGGTCACGCGGGGCCCCTTGGAGCTGATGGGGCCCTTGGTCACCTGCACCATAATCTCGGAGCCGATGGGGTAGATATCGGGTATATCCTTGCTGGTGATTTTCTTCTGCTGCTTGCGGGGGCGGCCCTCCTTCTGAATCTCCTCGAGCGAGGAGTCGAGAGCGAGCGGCAGAGCATCCCAGAAGTGCAGGAAGGCGTTCTTCTCGTAGCCGATGTCAACGAACATGGCCTTCAGACCGGGCTCAATATTCTTGACCCTGCCCTTGAAGATACCACCCACGATATTATCTTCGCCCTCACGCTCAATGCTGTACTCCTCAAGCACGCCGTCCTCGAGCAAAGCGACACGGCGTGCCAGTTTTTCGGAGTTGATGACGATGGTTGTGCCCTCCTTCGGGTTGCACTGGCCAAACCCGAAGAGGCGTTTCACGGAATGAATCATTTTGGAAATTATGGACAAAGTTTCAGGTTAGTTTGGGGTTGTACACATGAAAAAAAGTCATGATAACATAGCCCGCATACCTGTACTTACCCACGTGGCAGCTCTGTATAAAGCGCGAAACTCCGGCGGCTCTCCCTGTTTTACCAGGAAAGCGCGACCGGAGCTATCGGTAATCAGAGCGCGCACAGGGGCAAGCGTAGGCATGCCCCTATCACTCTTCTTCGAAGACGTCGTCGTTTTCCTGTAAGAACTTGCCTGTACCTTCTGCTACAGCACTTAAAGGATCGTCCGCTATGGTGATAGGCAGGCTGGTCTGCTCATGCAGCAGGTCAGCCAGGCCACGCAGAAGGGCACCGCCGCCTGCCACCACGATACCGCGGTCATACAGGTCACTTGCCAACTCAGGCGGGCAGTGATCCAATGTCTGACGCACAGCGCTCACGATGACATCGAGCTTGTCCTTCAGGGCCTCACGTATTTCTTCAGATCTCACGGTCACCGTCTTGGGCAGACCCGTGCCACGGTCACGGCCCTTCACCTCCATCTGCAGCTCCTGCTGCAGCGGGTGGGCAGAACCGACACGAATCTTAATGTCCTCCGCCGTGCGGGGACCCACTAACAGGTTGTGGGCAGCGAGCATGTGGCGGGTGATGGTGTCGTCCAACGCATCGCCGCCGCACTTCTCAGATTGGCTGTACACGATGCCGGAAAGGGATATAATGGCTACCTCGGTCGTACCGCCGCCGATATCAACAATCATGCTGCCGATGGGCTCGGTATAGGGCAGACCCACGCCGATAGCTGCAGCCATCGGCTCCTCGATAAGGCGCACGGCAATAGCGCCTGAGTGCTCCGCACTATCTTCGATAGCACGGCGCTCCACCTCCGTAATACCGGAGGGATGAGCAATGAGAATGCGAGGCCCGCGCAGGCTTCTGCGCGAACATGCTTTCTGGATGAAATACTTAAGCATTTCCTCCGCCACGTTCAGGTCGGCAATCACGCCGTCCTTCAGCGGGCGAATAGCCACCACCCTGCCGGGCGTGCGGCCTACCATTCGTTTCGCATCCTCACCCACGGCCCTCACTCGATCGCCACTCATGGCGACTACGGAGGGCTCTCGCAGCACAATACCCTGGTCCTTGATGTAGACCAGTGTGTTGGCTGTGCCAAGGTCGATCCCGATATCATACGAGAACCACCCGGCTAATTTCTTTAAAAAACGAGACATTTGTAAAAGTTTGATAATGTGGGGATTCGCTATGAGCGTTTTCCTTCCCTACCATGGCGGGTTCTCCTTTTCAGGGGATGAACCCATGTTGCCGATTCGGAAAGGTTCGTTATAATGCAAGCACGCAACGACGCGCCCATACGCGAGTAGTATAAAAACCCCGATAGCCCGTGTCAAGCCAAAAGCTCATTTCTGACGGGAATTCTACCTTGCTCCATCGATTTTTTCCGCCAGCATTCGACCGATATAACAAAAAAAAATCCTCAGGTACCCATCGGCAGCAGATTTGCAGCCGGCTTATATAGACACATTTTTCGGAACTTATAGCTTGATTCAAGACTTGATGAGGGGTATAATATAGACGTGAACGGAAGTGAGTGGAAAGAAACCGCATTGAAAGCCTACCGCGCTATGGAGATGGCGCGGGCGTTCGACACCAAGCTCTCGGCGCTGTACAAGGCCGGCAAGATATACGGTGGCGTGTTCACCGGTCGCGGGCACGAGGCCATCGCCGCCTGCGAGGGCGTGTACCTGCAGAAAGGTCACGATGTCTACACCCCGTTCATTCGCGAGCAGGCCGGGCGCTGCGCCTGGGGCGACAGCGTGCTGGAGAGCGCGCGCAGCTACTTCGGCAGTGCGCTGGGGCTCATGCGTGGCCGCGAGGGCAACGTGCACTGGGGCAACCCGAGAGAGGGCACGTTAGCCCCGATATCACACCTGGGCGCCATGATTCCGGTGGTAGCCGGTATGCTGATGGCTAAGCGCATGCAGGGCGAGAAAGATTTTGTCGGTGTGGTCTGCATAGGCGACGGCACCACCTCCGTAGGGGCTACTCATGAGGGCTGCAACCTCATTGCCGTGGAGAAGCTGCCCGTCGTCGTTGTTGTGACCAACAACCAATTCGCCTACTCCACCCCCAACGAACAGGAGTTTGCCTGCAAGAGCCTGTGCGACCGTGGCGTAGGTTACGGCATGACCACTCACGAGTGCGACGGCACGGATTTTCTGCAGACCCTCGAGGTGATGGGCAGAGCCATTGCCGCCGCCCGAGCCGGTGAGGGGCCGCAGTGGGTCGTAGCCAATACCCTGCGCATGTGCGGCCATGGCGAGCACGACGATGCAGCCTACATACCGCAGGAGCTCAAGGACCGCTTTGCCGACCGTGACCCGCTGGCAGTTGCCCGCCGACAGGTACAGGAACAGGGCTGGCTCACGGCGGATGAAATTGCCGCCATTCAATCCGAATGCGCCGATGAAGTGCAGCGAGCCATGGCTCAGGCGCAGAAAGAACCCACGCCCAATCCCGCCACCGAGGACTGGAGCGCCACCTCTTGGAAACCCACCCGCTATTAACCCCGTACCACCTTTCTCAACACCATGAGCGTAACCTACATCGACGCCATTCATCAGGCCATGGCCGAACTGCTGGCGGAAGACGACAAGGTCTTTCTGTACGGCGAGGACATAGCGGGCAAGTTCGGCGGTGCCTTCAAAGCCACCAAGGGGCTGGCTGAGCAATTCCCCGGGCGCGTGCTCAATGCCCCGATTGCCGAGGATGCCATCATGGGCATGGCTATCGGCGCAGCTCTGGCCGGCATGAAACCCATCGTGGAAATGCAGTTTGCCGACTTCGGCACACTGGCTCAGAACCAGCTGGGCAACAATGCCGCAGCCCACTACTACCGCACCGGTATACCGGTGAATGTCACCCTGCGCATGCCCTGCGGTGGCACCCCCGGCGGTGGTCCCTACCACAGCCAATCGGTCGAGGCGCTCTTTGCTCATTACCCCGGTGCCCACGTGCTGTGCCCTGCCACCGTGGCCGATGCCTACTACATGCTCAAACAGGCCGTGCAGATTCCCGACCCCGTGGTATTCATGGAGCACAAGTTCCTCTACCGCTGGCTGAAAGCCGACACGTGGATGGAAAAAGACCCGCTGCCCATCGGTCGCGCTCGTATTGCCCGCCCCGGTTCCCACGCCACCGTGGTTGCATACTCTGCCATGGTGCCCGAAACCCTGAAGGCTGCCGATGAACTGGCCGCCACCTCCGGCTACAGTCTGGAAGTAGTCGACCTGCGCAGCGTGAAACCGCTGGATACCGACACCATTCTGGCCTCTGTTGCCCGCACCGGTCGCTTGCTGGTAGTGAGCGAGGATTTCCCCTGGGGTGGCGTAGCAGCCGAGGTGATAGCCCGCGTCACGAGTCAGGGATTCCACCTGCTCGATGCCCCGCCCCTGCGCGTCACTTCCAAAGACACCCCCATTCCCTACCACCCGGATTTGTGGAAGGCCCACCGCCCGCACAGCGGGCATATTGTCGAGGCCGCCCGTTACCTCATGTCACTCTGATAAGTTCTCACCCTCACTTTCCCGAAAATCATGCCGCAAGTTCCCATACTCATGCCCCAGTTGGGCGAATCCATAGCCGAAGCCACCATCATGCGCCTGCTCGTGCAGCCCGGCGATGAGGTGCAGGCTGATCAGGAGGTAATCGAGGTCGAGACCAACAAAGCCGTCATGGGCGTTACAGTCTCCTGCGCCGGTAAGGTGACAAGCATCACTGTAGCCGAGGGCGAGACCGTGGCCGTGGGTGCCGTCATGGGCATTATCGAGGCCACAGCCGAGGAGGTGGAGCGCGCCGGTGCCGACATTCTGGAAGATGGCCAGTTGCCCCCTGCCCCCGCTCCCACCATGAGCAGCACCGTGGGCAGCGATGGCGCTCACTTTGCCACCGAGGGCGAATACCGCGAGGGCAGCGGTGCCCCCATCAGTGGCGGTGGCCGTGGTCTGCCCGTGCCCCTCGGCGTGCGCGGTGCCCACTACCTTTCCCCCCGCATTCGCTCACGTATGGATGAGCTCAACATCACCGAGGCCGACCTCGCCTATGTGACCGGTACCGGTGCGGGCGGGCGCATCACCATCGATGACTTCGAGAACTTCCTCGACTATGTGGACGGTTGGCCCTCACGCCCCGTATCCCCCATGCGCCGCAGTGTAGCCAGCAGCATGCAGCGCACATGGCGCCGACCCATTGCCAGTGCCGGGCGCCCCATCTACATGGCACCCATCATTCTGCACCGCCGCAATCACCCCCGCAAACCGGGTATCACCCTCTACTTCCTGCGTGCTCTGGCCATAGCGCTGGCACAGGCTCCCGAGTGTGCCGGTTACATGGTGGGTGGGCGCATTCTCACCCCGCGTCGCATTGACTTGGGTGTGGCCGTGCAGGTGGCAGACGGCGTGATGGTACCCGTCATGCGCAATGTGGATGAGTACACGCTCGACGAACTGATTGACGAGTACAACAAGGTTGTCACGCAGGCCCGCGACCGCAAGCTCGACCCTGCCTACGTGGGTGGCGGCATTGCCACGGTGTCGAACTTCGGCGGTTTCGGGTTGACCTTTGCCAGCCCCATGCCGCTGCCGAGCGAAAGTTTGATTCTGGGCGTCGGTTCCGTGGTGAAAACCCCGGTGTGGAGCGATGAGGTGGAGTGCTTCATCCCTGTGGAGAAGGCCAATATCGTGGCATCCTTCGACCACCGCGTGGTGGACGGCGGCGACATCGGCCGTTTGATGCAGAAGATTGCCTATTATCTGGAACACCCCGAATTACTGTAAGCCATGGAGCGACCGGATCCAGCCAAACATGTGCTCGGCGTACTTGCCGGTGCCGGTGAATACCCCCGCCTGATGGTGGAGGGCGCCAAGCGTGCCGGCATGCGCGTGGTCGTGGCCGGGTTCCGCGGCGCTGTGGAGAAAAGTCTGGCGCAAATCGCCGATGCCTTCGCCACCTTCCGCGTAGGTGCTGTCGATGCCCCGAGAAAGTTCTTCCAAGACCACGGTGTCACGCACGTGGTCATGACCGGGCAGATTAAGCCCGCCTGCATCTACACCATGTGGCCGGACTCCACCGCCCGCCGCCTGCTCGGGCAGCTCGACCGTCGCAACGCCCACACCATCTTTACCGCGGTCTGCGACTATGTGACAAGCTACGGCATGACCATGCTGCCCTCCACCACCTTTATGGAGGAAGTACTGCCGGCTCCCGGTCACTTGGCAGGCCCCGCCCCCACCGAGGAGCAGATGTCCCAAGCCCGCCGTGGCATGCAGCTCGCCCGCGAGATTGCCCGCCTCGATATCGGCCAAAGCCTGATGATGCGTGGCAACGAAGTCGCCTGTGTGGAGGCCTACAAGGGCACCAACGAGTGCATTCGCAACGCCGGCGCTCCCCCTGTCACCCTGTGCAAGGTGACCAAGCCCGGGCACGACATGCGCTTCGATGTACCCTGCATCGGCCTGCGTACGGTACAGCACTGCGTGGCTGCCGGGGTGAACCACATCGTGTTCGAGGCTCACCGCACCATCCTCTTCCAGCGTCAGAACGTCATTGACCTCTGCAACAAACACGGCATTACCCTGCACGCCATGGATATGCCCACCGACGGCCCCACCGTGACCGACCCCGGTCATATACCCGATGACGCCGAGCACGCCGCCGCCATGGCCGCCGCGCTCGAGCAACTCGGCATCGGCAACTCTGCCGTGGTGTGCGAGGGTGTCGTCATTGCCGTGGCCGACCCTGCCGGCCCCATCAAGTGCATACAGCGCGCCGGTGCATACATGAAACGCCTGCGCTTCGTGCGCTTGGTCAACTGGCTCTGCCGCGTGCTGTTGGGCCGCCCCGGTACCCCACCGCCCCCCATGGTCATGCGTGGCACCACAAACTTCACCATCACCCCCGAAGTGGAAAAAGCAGCCAAGAAAGCCGGCATTCTGCTGCGCTGAACATTGCCACGGCCATGAATAACGCCATCTACGACATTTACCCCGGTTCCATTTTCAAGCAAGACGACTCCAAATACGGCCGCGATGAATACGCCATCACCATCCCCGCAGAAGATGGCACACGCCTGCACGGCTGGTTCTACAATCGTGGGAGCGACACCGCGCTGATTGCCATGTACTGTGGCAACTGCATGAATGCCGGAGATTTCCATTTCATGGCCTCGGTCGATAAAAAAAACTCCTACCTGCTCATCAACTATCGTGGTTTCGGCAGCAGTGAGGGCGAACCCTCCGAGCGCGCTATCGTGCAAGATGCCTGTTACTGCCTGAAACAGGCCCGCAACATCATGGGCAATCACACCGGCCCCATATATCTGGTAGGGTACAGTCTGGGCAGCGGTGTAGCTATTCAGGTCGCAACAGAAATCACCCCTGACCGATTGGTACTGATATGCCCCTTCGACAAATTCAGCGCCGTGCTGAATGCCGATGACAACGCCGACCTTTCCGGCTACGACACTTGGAACTCCGCCTCCTTTGCGCCGCGTATCACCTGCCCGGTTCATGTTATGTATGGTGAGTTCGATACCATCGTGCCACCTGACAGTACCAAGAAACTCGTGAGCGTCTTCTGCACCCCACCCTGCCTGAAGTGCTACCCCACAGCTCACAATGATATCTTCTACGACACTGATTTCCTGCAAGACCTTAAACAGGTACTGACCTCGCGATAAGTGCAGCGTTCATGAAATTCCCCCTGTGCCTGCTGCTCAGCAGCTGCTCTTGGCAGGCAAGGAAAACGCCCGCCCCATACCTCACGCTCTTGGGGCAAGGCTCGCACCTCAGCCCACGCGCTCTGGGGCCTACCCGCCGAGGACTGCTGTGCCCTCTACGCCGCCACAACCGACCATGGCCAACAGCAACAACCCACGCCCCCCGGTCAGCACAATTCCCACAATCTGATTATCTTCACGTTACAAAAAAGCGTGTAAAATCGTCGATTTAATCTTGCATTTTACATGCTTTTTTTATATAATCTTCTATGTGAAGCCACAAGGATACATACCTCGCCTCATAACTGCCCATATACAAAAGCTGATGGGCATGTACCCGATTGTAACAATTGCGGGGCCGCGACAATCAGGTAAAACCACACTGGCTCGGCACCTGTACCCTGATTTTGATTATGTGAGCATGGAGGACATTCGGGAGAGGCAATTTTTCCGCGAAGACCCCACTCACTTTTTACAGCTGCACAAAGCCCCATGCATATTCGACGAGGTGCAAAACACACCGGAATTGCTCAGTTACCTGCAAGGGATAGTGGATGAGGAGAAACGCACCGGCATGTATATACTCACCGGCAGCCGCCAAATGGAACTGCAGCAGGCCATCACTCAATCGCTGGCCGGTCGCAATGGGATAGCGGATTTATTGCCCCTGTCACTGCAGGAGCTAAGCGCCGTCGGCATACAGGATGACCGCGATACTGCTCTGTTCCGTGGCTGTCTTCCCCGTGTTTTTGAATACAATCTGGAACCCGGGCAGGCATACTCTGACTACTTGCGTACCTACGTGGAGCGCGATGTACGCCAGCTGGTGAATGTGCGCAATCTTCAGGCATTCGAACTATTCCTCAAACTACTCGCCTCGCGCGTGGGGCAAGTACTGAACCTCGCATCTCTGGCAACAGATGTGGGAGTAAGCAGCTCCACCATTCGCGAGTGGATATCAGTACTCGAGGCCTCCTACATCATCTTCACCCTTTATCCTTACCACAACAACTACGGTAAGCGCCTTACAAAGTCCCCCAAAATTTACTTTACAGAGCCGGGGCTGCTGCCCTGCCTGCTCGGCATCGAATCCCCTTCCCAGCTCGGTAGAGACCCATTGCTGGGAAATATCTTCGAGAATATGGTCGTCGTTGAGGCTCTGAAATACCGTTTCAATATAGGCAAACGCCCCAACCTCTTCTTTTTCCGCGATACCAAGGGCTTTGAAATCGGCCTCATTCTGGAGGAAGCCAGACACCCACGCCCCATTGAAATCAAATCCGGTATGACCTTCACCCCGGCCATGATTAAAAATGTAGAAAAGTTCGCCGACTTTGTCCCGGATTCTCTTCCTCCCGCCCTTATCTACGCCGGAGCAGATATGGGATTGTTCCGCGATGTGCAAATCTGCAACTTCACTCACTACGACAATATATTCCATTGTACGTAAATACACTACAACAAATCGTGTAAAATCGTCGATTCAATCTCGGATTTTACACCAAACCTCCTTAATATTTCTTCACCAATAACATACAAAACAATGAAACGCCGTCATCTGCTGACCACCGCTGCAGCCCTGCTCACCTTGGGCTGCCTGCCATCCTGCATCAACTCCATCGTTTACAACGGAGCCGACAAGAACATGCCCGACCTGACCTATGGCCACGGTGAACATGCTACCAGCATACGAGCCAACGACGGCACTATACTGCGAGGTTGGTTCTTCAACCGTGGTGCCGGCACCCCGCTGGTGGTTTTCTATGGTGGCAATGCGATGAATGTGGGCAATTTTGCCAACATTGCAGCCGCTGACCCCACACGCTCCTACCTGCTCATGAACTACCGCGGTTACGGTGGCAGCGAGGGTACCCCCAGCGAAAGCACACTGGTGACTGATGCCAATCAGTGCATAACCTATGCTCGTGCTAAAATGGGTACCCCCGGCCCGCTGGCTCTGGTAGGTTACAGCCTGGGTTCCGGGGTGGCCATGCAAGTGGCTGCTACCAAGAGCGCCGCATCCCTCGTGCTCATCTGCCCCTTCGACAGCATGACCGAGGTCGCCTGCAATCAGGTGCCCTTCCTGCCGCGTATTCTGCCCATGGATGCCTGGAACTCCGCCGAATACGCTCCCATGGTCAAATGCCCCGTCACCGTCATGCGCGCACAGACGGATGATATCGTGCCTGCCGAAAGCACCGACAAGCTCATCCAATCCTTCACCACCCCGCCTGCTGTAAAAACATACCCGGCAGACCACAACAGCATCTTCTCCTGCCCGGACTTCACCACCGATATCATGAAGGCACTGCCGCTTAATCAGGCCACCGACGTGGAAGAAGTCTGATAAAGTCGGATTTTGGAAGTTTTTAATTTTGCGTTGACAATCTTAGCAGAATCCATTAGAATTCAAGCGGATTTAGTAAGAAGGAGACAGTTTCACAAACTCCGTCTCATTTCAAAAACAGCCCCGCGGTGTTGGTCGCATCAGCGGGGCTCTTTTTTGCGCTTTTAGCTTGACAAAACTCCGCCACGCACTTATAATTCCCTTGGATATTTGAATAATAAGGAAGGCAGTTTCACACACTCCATCTCCTTTTCAAACAGCTCCGCGGTGCAGACCACATCGGCGGGGCTTTTCTTTTCAAGTGTTTTAGTAAAGGGCGACAGTATTGTGCGCAGTAAGGTTCTTCACCGCGCGCTGAGGTGTGCCTTTTTTAAGTTCGGCTTCGCCTCACGGTGAAGAACAGTCCTGCGGCCTGTCGTGAAGAACGGCTGCGCCGTTGTGAAGAATAGCCGTTCCGGCCATGGTGAAGAACTCGCCGCAAGCGGCGAGTTGATTGGGGGAGGAATTAATAGCAGTATTATCTCTTCAAAATCCCGGTGGCCTTCAGGAAGGCATCCGGGTCGGGGTCACGGCCGAGGAAATCGCGGTAGGCATCGATAGCGTGCTTACTGCCGCCGACGGAAAGGATGGACTTGCGGAAGGCGGCGGCGGGCGCCGGGTTGAAAATACCCTGTTCCTCAAACAGGCGGTAGGCATCTGCCGCGAGCACATCGGCCCACTGGTAGGAGTAATAACCGGCGGAGTATGCCCCGCTGATGCAGTGGGAAAGGCGGCGCATATACGAAGGCTCAGCCACGCCGGAGGGCATCTGCCACGGTGTCAGCAACTCAGCGCTGGCCAAGTCAATATCACGCCCTTCAAAGCGCTTGGCGTAATTCATGTGCATTTCCAAATCCAGCAGAGCCAGACAGAATTGGCGCATGTTCAACGAAGCAGGCATGAAATAACGGCTCTTCTGCAGGCGCTCCACCAACTCAGCCGGCATAGGTTCACCGGTCTCGTAATGGCGGGCGAAGAGAGCCAGCGCCTGCGGTTCCCAGGTCCAGTTCTCGTTGATGATACTGGGCAGCTCCATGAAATCCCATGCGATATTCGATGCCCAGTGAGCGGCCAGCTCGGTATCGGTCATCATGCAGTGGAGCATGTGCCCGAACTCGTGGAATAAGGTCTGAACATCCAAGTGCGAAAAGAGAGCGGGCATATCCCCCACGGGGCGGGTCAGATTACCAGTGATGGAAGCCAGATGCGGGGCATGCGGCGCGCCATCCTTGCCGGGAGCCCCGGCACGCAACGGCGATACCCAAGCACCGGCGCGCTTGCCGGCACGGGGGAAGAGGTCCAGATAGAACGAACCGAGATGGTTGCCGGTGGCGTTGTCGGTTATGGCAAACATGCGCACATCGGGATGCCACACCTCCACCTTCCCCTCGGGGCAAGTCTCGCCGGGTTGCAGGCAGACGGTGGGAAGCTCGGTAATCGTAAGGTTGTACAGGCCGGAATAGATGGCAAACATGCCGTTGAGCACCTGATTGCAGGCAAAGTACGGGCGCACGCTCTCGGGGTCGAAGTTGCACTGCTGTCGGGTATACTGATTGAGGTAATAGCGCTGATTCCACGGGGCAAGGGTCTCGGCCTTTTCGCCCCGCTGTTCATTGGCATAGGCCAGCAACTCAGCGCACTCGGCACGATACACGGGGTCCAGTCGCCCTAACATCCCCTGAACGAATGCCATGGCCTTCTCGCCGGTGCCCACCATGCGGTTGAGGGTCTTGTAATCCGCCCAGGTAGCAAAGCCAAGCAACTGAGCCAACTCGCTGCGCAGCTGCATCACCTTTGCCACAACCGGGGCGTTGTCGTACTGCCCTCCGCGCCCGATTCCACACTGGGCCTGCCAGCAGAGCTTGCGAGTCTGCTCCACTGAGCAATCGCGCAACACCGTACCGGCACTGCCGGCCTTCAGCGATATACGCCAAGCCGGCTCGCTGTCCGAACCGTAACCATGAGCACGGGCATCTGCCGCGGCGGCAGTCATCCAGTTCTCGCTCATACCGGCCAGCTCGGCGCGGTCTGTTACAATGTGCTCCCACGCATTGGTGGAGTCGAGCACGTTCTTGGAGAATTGCAGCGTGAGCTGAGAGAGCTCCTGCTCAATGGCGGCCTTGCGGGCCTTCTGCTCCGGTGCAAGCTGAGCGCCGTTGTTACGATAACCATCGAGGGTCTGCTTTACCAGCATCTTTTGCTGCGCACTGAGGGATTGCACCCAGGGCTGTTCGGCAGCGGTGCACAGAATCTCCCACAGTTTGCCGTCGCTCGTAACAGTCGAGTGAAATCTGTTCAGCTCCGGCAAAAGGGTAGCCTGAGCCTCGCGCACCTCCGGGGTATCCATCGTAGCACCACGCGTGCGCAGGTAATCATATACCTTCTCGAGCTCACGGCTGCACTCCGACAGAGCCACAAAGGTATTTTCAAAGGTCATCTGCTCCGGAGTAAGGGAACGGATAGCCTGCAGGCGAGCCTCGGCCAACTGAATGGCAACCGGGGCATCCTTCAGTGCCTGTTCAGCGGTCAGCTGCGACCAAGCCGGGTAGGGAAAATCGTTGAAATACGGGTGATAATCAGCTGTGGGAGCAGTGGCAGGCGCAGGGGCGGCAGGTACGCTGCCTGCCTGCAGAACTGCAGCACCCGGCAGCGCACAAAGTGCGGTCAGGAGAATGGTTCTGATGGTCATAAAATTGACGGCGCTCAATCGAGCGCATAGCGGGCAGCAGCCACGGCCATGAACACCGCCGTCTCCACCCGCAGAATGATGGGGCCGAGCCCCGTCGGTATGTAACCGCCCTGCTCTGCGGCGGCATACTCGGCCGGTGAAAAGTCACCCTCGGGGCCGATGAGCAACACACAGTCACGCTGTGCGGCGGCGCGCCCTTCCTCGAGCACGTCGCGCAGGGGGCGGGCATGCGGTACAATAGCGCACTGCACCTTCAGTGCAGGTAAATCATTGCGCTGCAGAAAAAGCTTGTAGGGCTGCGGCTCCTCTACCACCGGCAGAGTGTTGACACCGCACTGCTTGCAGGCCTCGAGCACCGTGCGACGCCATTTATCGGCCTTTGCAGCGGCATCCTTACCACTCAGGCGCACAATGGTACGCTCGGTAATGAGCGGCACAATGCGACTCACGCCCAGCTCGACTGCCTTCTGGACAATAAGGTCCATGTTGTTCCCCTTGGGCACGGCCAGTGCCAGCGTGATACCCGCCACCGGGGGCATGGGGGGCAACAGCTCCTGAACCTGCACGGTCATACTGCTGCCATGCCCACTGAGCACCTGCACACGTGCAGCCTGCCCCGCACCGTCGAACACCTCGCACTCATCCCCCGCCCGCAGGCGCATGACCCGCAGGGCGTGGTGCGCCTCCTCACCCTCTATGCAGAGGGTACCGGCGGCAAAATCAGCTTGTGGTAAATAGCAACGGTGCACAGGCAGCAGTGGGTTAGTCCTTCTTGGGCTTCAGGTATTTCGCGGCATGCTTGGCGAAGTCGCGCACCTCGGGCTGATTGTCCTCATTGAGCAAGGAGCAGAAGCTCTCGAGAGCCTTGAGCTGCTTGGAGTTCAACCCGGTGGGAGTCTCGACCATCACGCCGACCAACAGGTCGCCACGCCCCTGACCGCGCAGGGAGGGCATGCCCTGCCCACGCACACGGAACGTCGTGCCACCGGAGGTACCGGCCGGCAGTGTAATCTTGGTGGGGCCATCGAGCGTAGGTACCGTGACCTTACCGCCACGAATGGCATCGAGCATACCCACAGGCATGGTGATGTGTAAATCCATGCCGTGACGCACAAAGATATCGTGCGGCTTCACCTCCAAAAATACGTAGAGATCACCTGTCTCGCCACCATGCAGACCGGCGTCACCGTTGCCGGCGGAGCGCATCTTGGTTCCGGTGTCCACACCGGCGGGGATATTGAGAGTCACGCGCACATCCTTCTGCACGCGGCCCTCGCCATGGCACTTGGGACAGGGATTGCTCACCGTGTGACCGGAACCATGGCAGCTCGGGCATGTGCTCTGCTGCACAAAGAAACCGCTCTGGCGGGTCACCACACCCGTACCGTGACAGGTTGCACAGGGTTTGAAACCATCCTTACCATCCTTCGAGCCGGTAGCGGAACAGCTGTCGCAGGGTACCAGCCTGTCAATCTCGATTGTCTTGGTGCAACCGCGGGCGGCCTCCTCGAGCGTGATTTCGAGGTCAAAACGCAGGTCTGAACCGGGTTGACGCGGGTCGGCCTGACGACGACCACCGCCACCGAAACCGCCGAAACCACCCATACCGCCCATGCCACCGAAGAACTGGGCAAAGATGTCCATGGGGTCGGTAAAGCCACCGAAACCACCGGCGCCACCGGCACCGCCCATACCACCGTTCTTGAAAGCCTCGTGCCCCAAGCGGTCATAGGCTGCACGCTTATCAGGGTTGCTGAGCACCTCATAGGCCTCGCCCACCTCCTTGAACTTCTCCTCGGCCGCCTTGTCATCGGGGTTGCGGTCGGGGTGGTACTTCATAGCGAGCTTGCGGTAGGCCTTCTTGATGGTGGCGTCATCCGCCCCCTTATCCACGCCCAGCACGCTGTAATAATCGTTTGCCATTGTCGGGAAAAATTGAAAGGATTTTTACTCGGCGCTCTTCTCAGCCTCGGGAGCGGCAGCCACAACCACATTGACGGCACGCAACAGGCGACCCTTCATGTTGTAACCACGGCGCAGAATGCGGATGATGGTACCCTCGGGCTTGTCGGAGGGCTCGCTCTGAATCGCCTCGTGGATATTGTGGTCGAACATCTGACCGACTTCGGTGGGGATAGGCTCCACGCCCTGAGCAGCCAAGAAGTCGTTGAGCTGCTTCTGCACCATGCTCATGCCGATGTAAATCATGGATGACGTATCCTGACCGGCCATCATCATACCCATTTCAAAGTTGTCGACCACGGGGAGCAGCTCCTCCAGCAGGCCACGGGTAGCGTAGCGGGTGAACTCCTCGCGATCCTTCACGCAGCGCTTGCGGTAGTTGTCGTACTCAGCAGCCGTGCGCATGGCGACATCGCGCCACTTCTGCAGTTCGTCCACAGCGGCTTCAGCCTCGCCCTCGGCGGACTCATCCACCGCATCGGCATACTCCTGTCCCGGCTGCTCCGGCTTACCACAATCGCAGGGGTCCTCGCAAGTAGCACCCTCGGGCATTTCCTTTTCCAAATCTTTATTGTTTTCGCTCATGCCCCCATTATAGCGCACGCGCGTGGCATGTCAACCCCCGGGCGCGACATGGATAGAGAAGTGACGTACCGAAAGACCGGAAGTTTGATTCCGATGATTAGAAGTATAAATTTCTGCGGAGTTTAACCGGAGCGCTTTCATATTCAGTTTGACTATTTTCCGACCTGATGTTACAATCTTTTCATCGGGTTGAGTCGTACAATAACACACGACAACTAACACGTATTTGCGCCGGACAATTCACATATATTAAACCGCCATGTCATCCTCTCCATCACTGCCGTCAGGCTATATGTTACATGAGTACCGAATTGATGAACGGCTCGGTCGAGGCGGATTCGGTATTACATATCTGGCTACCGGCGAAATCACAGACTACCGGGTGGTCATTAAAGAGAACTTTCCGGAAGGTGTGGCCATGCGCCGCGAGAGTGACAAAGCCGTGGTCGTCATTGAACCGGAAAAGCAGCAGTCATTTGACTGGGCTCTCAATAACTTTCTGAATGAAGCGCGCTTGCTCGCCCGGCTGAAGCACCCCAATATCGTGCCCATCACCACTGCATTTTACGCGTTGGGCACAGCCTACTACGTCATGCCCCATATCGGCGGACAGGCTCTGTACGAGGCAGCACCTCCGCCCGACAAAATCAACGGCGAATGGCTGCAACCTATTCTGTGCAAACTGCTCCATGCCCTCGGCTACCTTCACAGCAAGGAATTACTGCACCGAGACATCAAGCCGAACAACATTATCATCAATGAGGACGGCGAACCTATCCTCATCGACTTCGGCACTGTGAGAGCCATAGTCGGCACCCACACCCAAACCAAAATCGGCACGCCCGGTTATACCCCGTTGGAGCAATGGGCCACCGGTTCCGTGCGTGGCCCGTGGACAGATTTTTACGCACTGGGGGCTACCTGCTACCGCCTGCTTACAGGTGAAAACCCGATGGATTGTTATGAACGAGTACTCTCCGACCCGCCGTCTTTACGGCTGGCAGGACGACCGGAGCTGCAGGGGCGCTTCTCACACGAACTGCTCAGCAGTATAGACAAGGCCTTTGCCCTGCGCCCCGAGGACCGCTGGCAAAGCGCAGCAGAATGGCTCGACGCTCTGCAATCCCCGGCAAAACACGACATCCCGGAGCCGGCTCTTATAGCCCAACCGGTATCGCCCACCATTGAAAAACCGGCACCCGAGCCTGAACAGATTGCCGATGTACCATCACAGAAAACGGCTGTCTCGCAGCCTGAGAACAACGACCTACTCAGGGAAGCTGCTGAGAACGGTAAAATAAAGCAACTCCGCCTCCTCATTAAGGCCGGAGCCGATGTCAACACCCGTGGAAAAACCGGGGATGCAAGCTGCCCCTTGTACTGTGCCGCCCGAAATGGCCACAAAAGTTGCGTGAGCGAACTTATCAACTCGGGAGCCGATGTCAACATGGCAGATAACACAGGCATAACTCCCCTTTATAGTGCAGCCGAGAACGGACACGGGGATTGCTTGAAGCTGCTGATAAACGCAAAAGCCGATGTTAATCAGGCCGACGATTATGGCAGAACTCCTCTTTATAAGGCTGTATGGAATGGCCACATTGATTGTGTAAAATTGCTGATTGCTGCCAAGGCAGACGTTAATAAAGCCAGCAAAGAAGGTCTTACTCCGCTCAAAATCGCCAAACAAAGAGAGTTCTCAAAAATCAGCAAACTGCTGAAAACAGCCGGAGCTCGCGATGGTAAGCCCATTGATAATCCGCTGGACTGGTTGTTGAGTTAGGGCTTTATTGCGCCCGAGGGGGCCAGTGATATTGCTCTGCTGACCCGGAGTAGTTTTGGAGCTAAGCAAAGAGCCGAGGAGCAATTCTGCTCCTCGGCTCTGTAAGTTTGGCTTTTTCAGCTCGTGGCTCGCGTCATCAGAAGTTGATGCGATAGCCTACCGTGCCGTTCACGTTGGTGTAGCCGCTGCGAAGCTCAACTGCACCGTCGATGAAGATGGAGCCGTCGTCGTCACCCACGGGGATGATCAGGCCGGCACCCAGCTCCACGCCGATAACACCGAGCTCAGCGCTTTCTACGCTAGAAGCGTGGCTGCTGCCAACAAAGGCTACATCGGTCTCGCTGCTGCGGTCACCCACGTCGGCCTTCACAAGGGCGCGGGCCTCGAAGATGGAGGCGCGGTTGTAGAGGCTCTCGCCTACTACGGCCTGCAGACGGGCACCCAGACCGAAGGTCAGTGTGGTCATGCTCTGGCTATCGACCTCGAGAGCGGCGTCGCTGCCCTTCTCGGTGTAGCTGCCTACGCTGGCGTGGCGCAGCATGACGTTGAATACGGGCTGCAGGCAGGCCGTGGCATCTTCATCCAGCGGCATGACGTAGCCGACTTCATACATCAAACCGAAGCTCATACCGTCGGTGTCGCCTTCGGTCTCGTACTGACGACCGTTCACGGCCACGGTACGATCGAAGCTGCCGTCCATCATGCCCAAGGTGCCCACGAAGGTGTGGGTCCAAGCGCTCTTGGCGTAGCGGGCAAACAGGGTCACGTAGTAGGTGTCCATATCGCCCTCAGCCTTGGTCTCGGGACCGTCGGCGGTCAGGTTACCGTACATGGCGGTGATGGCAAGACCGGCGGTGAAGTGCGGGTCGAAGTCAACATCGAAGCCAACGGTACCACCCCAGCTGTCCATCGTGTAACCGGCCAGTGTGCCGTCCTTATCGAGGTCAGCACGGTTGCCCTCGGCGTTCACCCATGCGTTGAAGTAGGGCATACCCTCGTTCACCACGCACTCGTTCACACCCATGGAGGTGGTACGGTTGCGGATGGCACGCAGCTGGCGTTCTACATCACCGCTCAGGGCCATGCCCATGGTGGTGACGGAGGCACCGGCTACAGCGGCCAGCTCTTCATCGGTCACAGCACCGGCATCCACGGCGTCGAGCAGAGCAGCGCGGTCGGGCATTTCCTCACGAGTGGCCTGCGGGTTCTCGTACACGAGCGCAGCGTCGAGCAAAGCGGCACCGGCAGCACCGTTGGCGCTGGTCGGGGCGAGCTTGTCGGTAGCATAGCTTTCGTTGCGGTCGGCAACCACGCTACCACCCTCTACGCGGGCGTTGACGAAGTACTTGTCGAAGCCCTTACCGATGAGGTTGACGTTGCCACCTTCGCTGCTGCCAAGGTCAGCAATCTCGGTCACACCGGCATTGGCCTTCATGACGAGGCTGTTGTCGAGCTGCGTCACATTCACGGCAGTACCGTCCATTTCAATGCCACCCTTCTTGATGATGGTAGCACCAAGGTCAGAGCTCTGTATACCGAAGTTCAGGCTGCCACCCTTCATGGAGGAGGACTCGGTCAGGGTCAGAGTGCTCTCGGGAGCGCCTGTCAGGTTGATATCGGCACCGGTGGTAGCAATACCGGAGATTTCGTTATTGCTGCCATAGTTGAGGTTGATTGTACCCTTATCACCGGCAACGGTCAGTCCCGTTGCTGCTGCCAATTCAGCCTTGGCACCGTTCGTCACGGCGATAGTGGCATCCTTGTAGCTGCCAAGCCACTCTGCGGACTCGGTCACGGTGACACTGCCGCCAATGATAGCATCGGCATCGCCCTTCAGACCGGCGACGGTCAGCGGAGCGGTCACAGTGGTGTCAACATTCTGCAGAGCCAACTCACCGTCCATCTCGCCGCCACCGATAGTCACACGATCATCACCGTTACCCTTCAGGATAAGGAGGCCATTACCGCTCAGACTGTTAATCTTCAGGCTGTCGGCATCATCATCGGGAGCCATGGCGCTCAGGTCGATGGTCTGGTCGGCATCTACATTGACGAGTTTAATGGTATCGAGTGTCTGATAGCCGTGGTACAGGGTGGTATCGTCAGCCTCGGTGGTGATGTGCAGACCACCCACGGAGTCGTACTCGGAGGTATTCCACACCAGCTCCTTATCCTCAAGCACACGCACGCCCAGGTACATACCCTCGGCATCGGTCAGTAGCTCGGCCTTGTTGGCACCCAGAAGCACGGTCTGCTCGTAGTCGTCGGCCAAGTAGTAGCCATCGGCGGAGGTCTCGCCGTCAACCAAGCGGAACTCATCACCGGCTACCAGGCTATCGGCGGCGTTGCCAACAGTGATAAGCACACTGCTGTCAGCGGCCATGCGGCTCAGGGTTGCCACGGCAGAATCAATATCGCCACCGTTGGTGATAGATACCTGAGCCTCGTTGCCATTCGACAGTGTACCGTATACCAGCTCGGAGGTAGTCAGCTTACCGCCGTCCACAGCCACATTGCCGGTATCAGCCAGTGTGATGACGTTGATGGCACTCTCGCCTGTAATGGTAAGACCGCCCTCGACTGTCAGACCGGTGACGTCCTCGTAGGTACCCACGCTCAGGTTCATACCCTCGTCAATGGTATCGAGATCAATACCGCTCAGCTCGCCACCTACGGTCAGAGAGCCCTGATTGAGCTCAAGGGTACCGTCTGCGGTGTCCAGATTACCGGTGATGGTAGCAGAGCCGCCATCGATGGTCAGAGTACCATCGTTGTCAGCATTGCCGTTCACAGTCAGCTCACCACCGTTCAGGGTGATTGCACCGTCGGCCGTATTGCTCAGGCTGTCAGTTGTCAGAGCACCGCTCGCGATGTCCACGGCTCCGTCGTTGGCCAGAGCGCCGGTCACGTTCAGAGTACCGCCGTCCATGGTGATAGTACCGCCGTTGTTGGTCAGACCGGCATTGAAGTCTGCCGTGCCGTTGCTGCCAATCACAAGCTCACCACCGTTCTGAATCTCAGAGGCACCGTCGAAGGAGCTCTTCTCGTTGTCGAGCGTCAGCTTACCTTCAATTACGGTAAGCTTACCGGTGGCTTCCAGTGTACCGCCCACAAAGGTGTAGTCCTTCGTGGTTGCGTCGTCAGCAATCTCCACGGACACGTCGCCGGGGGTCACGGTGCCCTCAATCGTCACGGTGGAATCACCGTTACCCAGGAAGAGAGCAGGATCCTCTTCGCTCGGAAGTGTGCCGGCCCAAGCGGAATCATCTGCGTCTGTCCAGGTCGAGCCGAGCCACTCGTTACCCATCAGCTTGCTCTCGAGCACCAACTCACCGGCTGTATTCCAGCTCAGAGTGTACTTGTAGCCTTCACTCTCGTAAGTCCAGGAATCGCCAACAGCACTCTGGCCATTGAAGGTCATCTCGGCATTGTTGGTTGCAGCCGTCCCCAGAACCACACTGACATCATTGCCCAGAACGGCCAGCAGAGCATTATCAATACCCAAATCGAAGTTACCGGCCAGAGTGCCGACCTCGAAGAGGTTACCGCTGCCGAGGTTGCCAAGGGTCAGGCTGCCGGCGGCATCGGCCGAACCGAGGGTCAGCACACCGCTCACACCCAGAGTGGCAACAGAGCCGTCTGTACCCAGAGTCAGCGTGCTAGCAGTCAGGTCTGTAGCGGTGGAAGCACCGGTGCTCAGGCTGAGTGTACCGGCGGTTACAGCTGTGGTAGCGCTCAGGCTGCTCACGCTCACCGTACCGGTCATAGCAACAGCAGAGCTGCCAGCGATGGTGAGGTCGATAGCACCATCGATATTGTTGTTGATGGCAGAGGTACCGCTGTATGTAATGGAGCTTGCAGAGGAGGAGGAAATGTCACCGCTCCAGCCACTGGTATCGCCGGCAAAGGTAATCGAAGAGTCAGCAGAGATGCTCAGAGCACCCGTGCCGCTCACCGTACCGTTGAAGGTAGTAGTTGTGGCACCGGTGATGCTCAGATCACCGCCCATGACGATATTGGCATCAACAGCCTCTGCTGCCAGGCTGCCGCTCACACCACTGATATCCACGGTGGAGTTGGAGCCGTTGGCAAGAGTGTCGATGTCGAAGCCCGTTACCGTAGCACCGCTCAGCAGAACTGTGCCGGTCCAACCGGAGCCCAGGCTCAGGTTGGTGCTCAGAGCCGTTGTACCGCTGCCCAGATCATAGGTGCCTGCGCCGGTCATTTCAACTGCACCCTCCAGAGTGCCGATAGCGCTCTGAGCAATGCTCTGACCGTTCAGATTAAGTGTACCGCCGGTAGTGCCGGAGGTAACGAAGCCATCGGTCACGGTGGAGGTAGCAAGCTTCAGCGTGCCGCCGTTGATGCTCAGAGCTGAGGTATCGGCCTTGAAGCCGGTACCGCCGTCGTAGCTGATTTCACCATCGCGTACGTAGTAGATGTTGCCCTCTACGCCATCGATATTCAGCACACCGTCGGCAAAGCTGGCCTTGTCTGCGGCGACATCAGCGCCATCGATATTCCAAGTGACACCATCAGCCGTGGTTGTACCACCGATAGCAAGCTTGTAATCGCAGGTGGAGGTAGCATAGCCGTTGTTACCATCGCTGTAATTGACAGACTCATTTTCCTTTTCGATACCGGAGCCCAGAGTAATGGTACCGCTGAGGGTCAAGGTGCCATTGTTCGTGATAGTGCCGTCGATAGTGGAGTCAGCCAGACCCACAGTGCCGCTCACAGTGGTGCCCTGACCGATAGTCACGCCCACGGCATTCCAAGTACCGGCAAGATCAGCACCGGAAATGGAGGTTGCACCGGTATTGGCAAAGGCATCCGTCGTGTCGCTCAGCGTTACGGTACCGCCGGTAATATCCACAGAACCCTCGCCGGTAATCTGGCCGGCTGTAAGGGCAGCAGAGGAGCTCAGCTGAGTACCAACGTTGATAGCACCTGTAGCGGTCAGGCCTGCAGTGTTGCTGTAAGTGCCCACCTCGATATCGGTAGCAGAGGCAGCGTCGCTGATGGTGGCGCCATCTGCAATGGTGAGTGTACCTGCAATGGCAGAGCCACCGCTGGTCAGCGTACCGTTTACAGTCACATCACCCGT
>JAZRSQ010000071.1:0-26790 GCA_045651585.1 Akkermansia sp. | reverse complement strand
CGTAGGAGATAGCCTCGCGGATGTCGCAGAGGTCGGAGCCGGAACCGCCGTGGAATACCAGGCGCATATCCTCACCGTGCTTCTCCTTCACTACAGCCTGACTGTCCCGAAGGATGGTGGGCTTAAGCTTCACAGCACCCGGCTTGTATACGCCGTGTACGTGGCCGAAGGTGGCAGCCAGCATGAACTCGCCCACGCCGTTGAGGGTCTCGTAGGTCTGCAGCATGTCAGCGGGGGAGGTGTAAAGCTTCTCAGCGGGAGCACCGGAGGTATCCACACCGTCTTCCTCACCACCTACAACACCGATCTCGATCTCGAGAACGATACCCAGCTCGGCGCACTCGGCCAGCAGCTGCTTGGAGAGCTCGAGGTTCTGAGCCATGGGCAGAGCGGAAGCGTCGAGCATGTGGGAGTTGAACAGGGGGCCTTTGCCCTCGGCGATGCGCTTCTTGCTCTCAGCAAGCAGGGGGCGCAGGAAGCTGTCTACCTTGTCGGCCTGGCAGTGGTCGGTGTGCAGAGCAACGAATACGTTGTACTGCTCGGCGAGGCGATGTACAGCCTCAGCCAGTACGATGGCGCCGATGGCGGAATCCTTCACGGCGGTGCCGGAAGCGAACTGGCCGCCACCCAGGGAAATCTGGATGATACCGTCGGACTTAGCCTCGGCAAAAGCCTTCAGAGCGCCGTTGATCACCTCGATGGTGGTCACGTTGATGGCCGGGTAGGCATAGCCTTTAGCCTTGGCCGTATCAAGCATCTTGATGTACTGTTCTTGTGTAGGTACGGGCATGGTACTAATTTCTGTTTGTCGTTTTCAGAGTGCGGGTTCACCCCGCATTTCACGCGCACATTTTACCCCGCAAGCTCCGTTCTGGCAAGCAAAAAGTGACGCATGCGCTTATTTTTCAGACTGTGCACAGTGGGGAATATGCCGTTTGCTATCGCTTCGCTACATGATGGGTGGATTTTTTTCGGGAAGTTGTAACAAAACGGTGATTTGTGTCGTCTGAATTATCATATGCCGCGTAGAACTCAGTTTGCTGTGGCTACAGTTTATCTCTGAGCGAAATCTTGACGTTTCGTGCTCAGTATGGTAGAATTCACATGGCTGTGAGAGTAGCATGTCGCATACCGCGCGCGTTCATTAACCTGAATCGAATATCATATGTTCATACCTTCACCTCATTCTGTTCCGACTGTATCGCTCAACGAACCGCTGCCGATAGGATGTGAGCTCAATAATAATTTTGTGATTGAGTGTAAACTGGGAACCGGAGGGTTCGGTATCACATATCTTGCATGGGAAAAGCTCACTCGTAGAACCGTGGTCATCAAGGAGAATTTCCCACAAGATTGTGCGTGCCGCTCCCAAAGTGATGGCAACGAGGTAAAGGTTTTGAAGGGCAAGGAATCAATATATAAGTGGTCACAGACGAGCTTTGTGAAAGAGGCCGTCACGCTCAGCCAGCTACCTTCACATCCGCACATTGCGCAGGTGCTGACGTTGTTTGCCGAAAACAATACCAGCTACCTTGTCATGAAACAGGTAGAGGGGCAAACTCTGGAACAGCACTATCCGCCGAATAAGAATATATCTGCCGATGCCCTGCAGAGTTTCTTGCTTACCGTTCTCGAAACGCTCGAGTTCCTGCATAAGCATGGGGTGGCGCACCGAGATTTAAAGCCGTCCAATGTTATGCTCACTTCGGACGGTAGTCCCGTACTTATAGATTTTGGCGCGGCTCGAGCTTTGGGCAATAGCCACAGTGCTACTCAGATCGGGACATACGGCTATGCTCCGCCCGAGCAAATGGCCTCCTCCGGTTATGATAAATATCCCAAGCCGCTGATAGATGTGTATGCTCTGGGGGCTACTTGTTATCGTCTTATCACCGGTGACGAGCCTTCCTATGTATTTGAAGCCCTCGCGCAATCCCCGGAGCTGTGTCGCCGTTATCCGAAAAATCTGTTGGAAAGTATTGATAAAGCACGACAATTAAAACCGGACGACCGATGGCAGAGCGCCTGTGACTGGTTGTCTGCCATTGCTCCGGCAAAAGCCGATGATTCTAAGCGTAAGGTGAGTGTGCCTGTCTGGGTTTTTGTGTCTATGCTTTTGCCGGCACTGCTGGCTTGTTATTGGCTCTTTCAGCAGAAAACCGAGGCAGAGCAACGTTTGTCTGATATTACGGGTGGATCGGAGAACCAATCATTGCTTGCGACTGTGGAACAGTTAAACGGGGAGGTGAACCGGGAAAAATCCGCCCGAGAAAAAGTGCAGAGCAGACTGGACTCGCAAACGGCAGCTCTGGCGGAGGCTAAGCGTCAATTGGAGCAGGAAAAGACCGCCCATGCCGATACTCAGCTTGCACTCAGTAATGAGAAGTCAGAGTTGGCAGAAGTGCAGAGCAGACTGGAGCAGGAGCAGGCCGCCCTTTCTGCATCTCAGACATCGCTTGCCGTGGCTCAACGTAAACAGGAGGCCGAGCAGGCTTCTCGTGTCGCGATTCAGGAAGAGTTGGTTAAATATCGAAAATCCATAGCAACCGGTACTTTTACAGCAGAGCAAGCTCGGGCTACTCTGACAACTATGGGAATTTCCGCTACCGAATATTCCGACAAGTTATACGAGGCTGCCGGTGATGGTGACGAGAAGTTGCTGCGGCTGCTCGTTGCTGCCGGGGCGGATGTCAACTCAACCGGTGGCGATTATCATTGGCCGGCGCTTACTGTTGCGGCTGCCAGAGGTCACGAGGATTGTGTGAAGGTGCTGCTGGCTGCTCCCGGCATTGAGGTCAACAAGAAAGAACAATCGGAGGTAAAGGGTACAGCTTTCTATTGGGCTGTGCGAGAAAAACAATATGCCTGCCAGTGGCTGTTGCAGGGACATAAGGATGTGAATATCAATATGCCCGATGCCAAGAGCTTTTATCCGCTTCATGTTGCTGTGATGAATAATGACCCGGCCTCGCTTTCGCTTTTGCTCCGACATTCGGCTGTCAGAGTATCTGTGACAGATGCCGATGGTAAAACCCCGCTCGCACGCGCAAAGTCCAAGGGATATAAGGTTTGTGAATCGTTGCTGAACCAACAATAAAGAAAAATCCCCTGCAGCTTTCCGGCTTGCAGGGGATTTGATTTTGTCTGAAAATCGATGATATAACTCAATGGCTTTATCTTAAACGGTTTTATTCACCGGGGCGTACAGTCTGACCCGGTAGATTTGTCGAATCTGCCGGAGCGGTAGGAGGAGGATTAGGATTAGGCGGAGTGGGCGGCTTAGGAGGTTTGGGCAAAGTAGGTGTGGGGACTGTTTGTACGAGTTTGGGGTAGTAGTATGTGTACATCCAGTCTCTTATGGGTTTGGGGGTTATAGCTCCCGCCTCCATCAGCTCGTAGGTGATGTCTGTGTGTCCTTTGGCGAAGGATTCGCTTACGGCAGAGGTATAACGACCACTCCAGAAATTTGCCCAAGCTACATCGGTCAGCGTGTTTTCTAGCATGGCATAGGTTCCGAAAGAGGCTATAAAGATAGTCATATCAATAGGAACCGTAATGGCACCGTAAGGAATAATCCAGAAAAGGTTGGATGCCGGGGGAGAGCCCTCAAGATATTCCTGTTTTTCAGCTGCGCTCAGTGTTTTCGCGTATTGTATTTCTTTTTTTACCGTAGAAATATCACCGTTCTGTGCGGCCTGATACAGTGTGGAGTGACAGGCGGTCATCAGGCAACTACCGGCAATAACCGGCAGGAGCATATAGCGGGATATGAAATTCTTTTTCATGACGCTATGTGAGAAATATGAAAGTTTATGCTCCGGGAATGACAGACCCGGCACCGGGGAGCTTTGTGGTATCGTTCCCGGGCTTGCCCGTGTTTGTTTCCTTTTTCTTTTCGGTTTTTTTGGTAGTGTTGACAGTTGTCTTCTGTCTTATCGGCTGGGTGATTTGAGGCTGCGGGGGGAGGATGATTGCGGGTTTGTGAGGTTCGTAATAGCAATCCATCCAGTTACGAACAAAAGTCGAGGCCGGTGCTCCGGCTTGTAACAATTCGTATGTTATGTCCTTGTGCCCTTTGTCGAAAGCAACCTCCGCCGGTGTCATCGAGCAAGAAAGGGCTTCTCTCTGTAAGGGGAACCCCAGTTCCTGGTCGAGTGTTAGTGCATACAGACCTGCAGTGCCGATTAGCAGACTCACATCGATAGCTGTTGCAGTAAAACATGTGGGTGCTTGCCAGAGCCAATGAACGCCTGAGTAGGCGTCTTCATGATGGCGACCGGCTGCAATTTCCTGTCTTACCGTTGCTATGTCGCCATGTTGTGCGGCTTTGTACAGCGTGGAACGACAGCCGGTCAGCAGACAGCTCCCGGCCAGCAAAGGCAATACTATGTATTTTGAAAAGAAACGGTTTTTCATAAAAATAACCCTGTGATTAGGTTAGCATATTGATAGGGGGGGAGTCAATGATAATTCATTTGCGCTTTTTATTTCTGATTTATTTCAACAATTCGGCATTCCCCGTCGTCAATATCAGAAAGAGAGAGTAAATAAATGTTATGGGCAACATGACAATGAATGACAGCGCTGTAGATTTTGAGGCCGCAGGACAGGTTTTGCCGCCCGGTCTTCGTTTGGGGGATTATGAAATTTGCTCCTGCCTGTTCCGCGGGCCGGATATCATAGCTTATCTGGCGAAGGAGCGGGATTCGCAGCAATCTGTGGTGGTACGGGAGTTTTTCCCGCTGCCGCATGTGGAGCGCGAGTTCGGGGGGTACACAGTTGTTCCCGTTGCAAAGGGGAATGAGGAGCGGCTCAATCAGCGCCGAGAGTCGTTCCTGGCGACAGCCCGGGCGCTGAGCACCATGCAACACAAGGACGTGCAGAAAGTGAGCCGCGCATTTACCGCCTTCAATACAGTGTACTGCGTGTCGCCCTATATCGACAGCCCGACTCTGGCAGAAACAGCGCCCGCTCCGGATTGCATGACCGAAACTTGGTTGCGCCCCGTTCTGTGCCGGCTCCTGCGTGGGCTTGCTGCACTGCATGCAAAGGGGATATGGCACCGTTATCTTTCAACCGACTGTATCTTGGTGCGCGCCGACGGTTCAACGTATATCGACGGTGTGAATGAAAGTCGTGAGACCCCGCAACAGTACGCGGCAGATGCTCTGCCTGTTTACAGCTACAGTCCGCCGGAGCAATTGCAGGCCGGGCTGAGTTGGGGGCCGTGGTCAGATGTGTACTCACTCGGTGCTATTTGTTACCGACTGATAACAGGCGAACATGCTCCGAACAGCATTTATCGCTCCTATGATGGGGTGGAGTACACACCGCTCGCCGGTCGTAAAGAATTGCACGGCCGATTCAGTGCAACCTTCCTTGCCACCATCGACAGAGCCATGGAGGTGTCGGCCGAGCACCGCTGGCAGAGCACGCAGGATTGGTTGACAACCCTGCAGGATAAGTCGGCCAGCCAACCGAAGTCACTGCGGCTGTGGTGGCTGCCCGGAGTGGCACTTATTGCTGCGTTGACCGGGTATTCTCAGCTGCCATCGGTGCAGGTGACGGCACCGCCCCCCATGCCGGTTGCTCGGGTGGTAAGTGCTGCAGAACTGGGGGATTTCCAAACCTTGCAGCGCTTTATCGTGGCCGGGGGGGACGTGAATGTGACAGATGCCGCCGGTAATACTCCCCTCAGCCATGCCGTATACAACGGGAATGTTGATTGTGTGGACCTGCTGCTGGCCAATCCGGCCGTAGATGTGAACCGAGCGGACGAGTATGGTTATACGCCCCTGTTCTGGGCTGTATACAAAAAGCGCACGGATTGCATGCGTAAGTTGCTTTCCTACCCCGGTATCGATGTCAACAGGGCCGATGCCGAGGGGTATTCGCCCCTGTTCTGGGCGGTACGCTGTGGCTATACGGAGGGAGTGGAGCTCCTGTTGGCTGCCGGGGCAGATGTCAATCACTCCGGTGCAGATGGTTGCTCGGCATTGCACGAGGCTGCGGCCTGTGGCGATGGTGCCTGCATGCAGCTGTTGCTGAAAGCCGATGCCGTGGAGGTCAACCTGCCCGATGTGAATGGTGTTACGCCCTTGGCCGTGGCCGCCTACTCCGGTCACAAGGAATGTGTGCGCTTGCTACTGGCATGCCCGGCGATTGATGTCGGCTTTATCGACAATTTCGGTCGCACGCCCCTGAACATGGCGGAGGGCGAGGAGTGCGCAGATGTGGCTGAGATGCTTCGAGATATTCAGAAAAAGTAATGTTTTAACCTTTAACCCCGATTTCAATATTATGATTGATGATGAAATAAGACCGCAGACCATTTGTGTGGGAAAAAACAATGCCGTGACTGAAGGTGGTGCCCCCTGTGCGGCGGTGCCGGTCCCTCCGAAGCCCGATTCCGTTGGCGACGGTGACGCCCCCTGTGTGGCGGTGCCGGTCCCTCCGAAGTCCGATTCCGTTGGCGACGGAGCCCAACAGGTTACAGCCCCCGAGGTGCTTTCAGCTACCTCCGATAGCCCCGAACAGGTACAGGAGGTGATTGAGACGGAGATAGAGGATATTGATTTGACCGATGCCTCGGGGAACCCCGGTGCAGAGCCTGTGGCGCCCGTGGCCACTCCGTCGGCTCGGGGATTGAAGGTATGGGGCTGTGCTCTGTGTTCACTCGCGATTGCTTTCATGGTGACGTTGGGGGGACTGCTCTGGTTCATGTCCGGCGATATCATGGTTAAGCTGGCCGAGCGTGGGATGACCGATGCCACAAAAATGATTCTGCTTATTCCTGGTGCCGATCCGAATCATAGAGCGCAGGACGGTCGTACTCCGTTGATTATGGCAATGGAGCAGGGCAATAGGGATATGGTGATGGTGCTGCTTGCCGATTCCCGTACCGATGTGAACCTGTCCGACGGGCAGGGGCGAACTCCTCTGTTCGTCGCAGCTGAGCGTGGGGATGCGGAATTGACTCGCCAGTTGTTGGCTGTGCCCGGTGTCAATCGTTACAATGTAGATTCTCGAGGGCTGACCCCGCTGAATGTCGCGGAGCGCAATGGCCACACGGCTGTTGCCGCTCAGCTGATGCCTGACAGAACAATGGCTCGTCAGGAACTACTGCAGCTCAATATTGATGAGTCTCAGTATCAGCAGGCTCTCTGTCAGGCAGCCGGGCAGGGCGAGATTGCCTTGGTACGGCTGCTTATTCAGGCCGGTGCCAATGTCAATACCGGCGGTAATGAGGGTAAAACCCCGCTGTTTCGCGCGGTGGAAAAGAACCGCACCGCTTGTGTTAAGCTGCTGTTGTCCACTCCCGGCATTGATCCTAACCGTGGCAATACCAACAACGGTGTTACTCCCCTGTGGGTGGCATCTCTATCCGGTTATGCGGAGGTGGTGCGCCTGCTGATTGCAGCCCCGGGAATCGATGTGAACAGAGCTGACTGCGATGGCGAAACTCCCCTTTACTGGGCGGCTTTCAATGGCCGTACTGAGTGTGTGCGCCTGTTGCTCTCGGTGCCTTCCATTCAGGTCAACTTGGGAGATAGCAAAGGTGTAACTCCCTTGCGCCGTGCCGTACTGGGTGGGCATGCAGACTGTGCCGCACTCATACGCGCTGCCGGTGGCAGATAATGTTAATCGCCCGGCCGCCATTTCTCTGATTGAAGCGGTCGGGCGTCGTATATTGCCACTTGTTCTTAGTGTGTCCCACCTTTTGTGCCTATCAGCCGAGCGCACTCTTTGTGGCCTTTGCTTTCGGCGCAGGTGAGCGGTGTGCATCGGAATTTATTCATCGCGTTAATGTCGATGTTGGGGGCAGATATCAGAAGGCGTACGCATTCGACCTTTCCCTGGCTAGCCGCCAAGCAGAGCGGTGTGTTGCCATGCTGATCTGCTACATTGACATCAATTCCCGGAGCATTCAGCAGGAGTCGCACCATATCAGAGTTGCCCTCGTATGCAGCACGATGGAGCGATGTAAGGTCGAAATAACTATCTTTTGCGTTAACATTTGTACCGGGCAGTGATAAAAGGACGTGTGAGGAAAACAGATAGGACTTGTACGTACTGCGGCGAAGAGCGTCGTTGGTCAGGTCGGTATAGGAGAGAATAACTGCAAGTATATACAATACGGCAACATTGCGGCAAATGCACAAAAATGCTTTGCCTCTGCTCACCGAGCCCAGTAACCACTTCAGGGGAAATGTAACGTAAAAGATTGAGCCCAGAATCAACAAAAATGGAATAGGAGCAGTAAGCCAGGCTGAGAACAGTCCAACGCTGCCGAAAAGCCAGATTGCCACCGGAAACCATTTTTTTATGGCTGCTATTCTCTTTTCTTTCTTTTGTACGTCTGTTGCAGCCGTTGACTTTGCCTGTTGATTCATCGCGATGGGGGTGGTGTCAACTTTTGGCAAGGTCGGTTCTGTGTCGTTGGGGAGGGGTACCGGTACGGGCAGGGCTGTAAGCCAAGCGTCTGCTGTTTGCCAGCGCTCCTTGGCACGCACGGCGAGAGCCTTGTCGATGGTAGCGAGGAATGCAGGGCTGAAACGCCCAAACAACTCAGCCATCGTTGACAGTGGGCGCAGCGGATCCTCGTCCTCAGCCAGACGCTCGCCGGACTCATTCGGATGTTTGCCGATAATGAGTCGGTAACAGGTGGCACCCAGTGAGTAGATATCTGTCCACGGTCCGCGTTTGCCGTGAGTGGTAATTTGTTCGATGGGGGAGTAACCGGGGGTGCCTACCATGGTGGCAGAGCGGTCACTGATGATGGCTCGAGCTGTGCCGAAGTCAATGAGGATGGGGGTGCCATTATCGGTGAGCAGAATGTTGGACGGCTTTACATCTCGGTGGTATATGTTCAGGCTGTGTAGGTACCCCAGCGCCCCGAGCAAGGTGCTCAGGATGGGACGCAGCCATTCCTCGGTGATATCTGCCGCAGCGGGGGCTGCCTTGTATAGTTCTTTGCCTCCCACCCAGGGCATCACATAGTAGGCGGTACCCAGTGCCTCGAAGGCTCCCAACACCTTCACGATGTTGGGATGGTCGAGCTGAGCCAGCAGGCGTGCTTCCTCCACAAATCGGGTGAGCAATTTGTTGTACTCCTGCAGCTCATCGTCCGGGTTGGTAGGGGCTACGTTCAGGGTTGAGTTTCGGTATGCACAAAAGGTGGGCAGATTCTCCTTAATCACCACTTTTTCCCCTGTGGCAATATCCTCTGCCTGATAGGTGATGCCGAACCCACCCTGTCCCAGTGTATGGAGTATGCGGTATTTGCCCAGCTCAATTTGGCTGGGTAGAGCCAGCTTGTTCTGTGAACTGTTAGCAGGTATTTCCATGACTTTCTTTCGTTATTCTTATTTCTGCCCGACGGCTTCCTGTATCAGGCGGGCACATTCTTTCTTTCCCGACTCTTCCGCAATTCTGAGGGCAGTATTGTTGGCTTGGTCTACCTTGTTGATATCGATACCGGGTGCAGAGAGCAGGAGCTTCACGCACTCGATTTGATTTTCCCCTACTGCCCAGTGTAGCGCCGTGTAACCATGCTGATCAGCCGCGTTCACATCCGCTCCGGCTGTGATGAGCAAGCGCAACATGGCCGGCTGATTGTAATTGAGCAGAACAGATTGAGCGTAATCCTTCTGCTCAATCTGATACTCGTCAGCGAGAATACTGCGTGCCTGATCCTTTTTGTCGTCTTGATTATTCTTTTGGTCAGGCTGCTCCTTGTTGTCTCCTTCCGTTCCTTGGGCGGGGGTGGATGATTGCTGTTGAGCGTTCTGCAGCGCGGCATCCCAGCCCAGCAGGGCAAGGAGGTGCTCATCGGTGAGCGGGGCGGCGGTGATAGCAGCCTGCAGCTCTGCGGGGTATTCTTCGTAGACTGCGTTTACTGCTTCTTCGGGGAGTGATTCTGCGCATGCTTTGACCTCATTGCAGTTCTCCCTCATGAGGTAGAGTATACCCTGAAGTATGGTTTGTCCGCTCAGCTCATTGTTGGCTGCTACTTCTGCTGCCGCCTTTTGTACGTCTGCAGCACTTTCACTAATAATGAATAGCAGTTCGCCGAGAAGACGATGGATGTGCTGCAGTTTCTCGCTCTTTTCTTTTGTCGCAAGTTCGCTATCTTCCTTTGCCTTACGGGCGGCGCTGAGGGCCTCCTGCCAGCCGAGCAGGTTGAGAATGTGCTCCTCGGTGAGCATATCGGCCTTGGTGTCGGAGTCCCGGCAGAAGTCGCAGATACGCAGCTTGAGAGAGGCAGGCTCGGCGGGAATCGAATCGCAGGCTATGTTGATGTTCTCGATGGGCAGGACAACTGCCAGCTTTTTGATATCAATAGCAATTTGAAGTATGAGCTCGAGAGCAGACTTGTCAATGGCTGGCTGACCGTTGACTTCCTGCGCAGCGGCTTGTACAATCAAGGGTTGAGCGCTGAGTGCCCCGGCATGCAATTCTTTCAGATGGGTAATCAACTGTTTGGTATTGCGTGCCTGTTCGAGTGCGGCTTTGCGTGCGGCTTCTTCGGCAGCCTTGCGATGCTCTTCGGCTTTCTCTGCCGCAATTCTGGCCTTTTCATTTTTCTGATGCACATAATACATGACGCTGCTGCCGGCCAACCCCACGAGCAAAGCCGCAGCTCCCAGAATATAGTGGTACTTACGAATGCGGAAGAAGGGAGGTGCGGGCAGGGTGTGCAGCCAGATGGCCGAAACATTGTCGGACTTGCCGTCGGCGGCTTGTACCGCCTGCATGCCCATGCGGTTAATCAGCTTATTGTGCTCCTTGGGGGAGTTCGCCTGCCAGTTATTCATGCCCCACAGCTCATCGGGCAACTGGTTCCACAGCCCATCGCAGCAGAGCAGGAACCTGTCGGTGGCGGTATACTCCCCTGAGCTGATGTGTGGCTTAACCTTGCCGGTCGTGCCGAGTGCCTGGGTCAGGCAGCTTTGATCCGGGTGGTTTCGGGCTTCCTCGGGCGAAACTTCGCCACGCTCGAGGAGGATGCGCAGCAGTGAGTCGTCGATAGTGAGCTGTTTCCATTTGTCTTTACGTGCCAAGTATGCTCGGCAATCACCCACATTGGCTACTGTGTAGGAACCGTTGCAGAGGTATACGACAACAACAGCGCACTTGCCACAGAACTTGGCATTGCCACCGGAACGGGCAATGACTTCCTGATGAGCGGTTAAAAGTGCCTCTCCCAAGATTTCCTCTGCTCGGGCCGGGGGAACTCCTGCAGCCAGGTATTGATGCCAGGTGTTCTGCAGAGAGTCCACTGCTGCACGAGAGGCCAGCTCACCGCCGGAATGGCCACCGGCACCATCGGCTACAACGGCCAGCATGGCTTTGTCGGATTTCCAACATGCTTCGTTGTCCTGTTGAGAGTTGCGGTCACCGATGAGCGAAACAGTGGCGTAGTCTGAGGTGTAGTTTTCCACCGGCAGGATATCGATGATAATGATGCTGGTGTTGTCCTGATTGGAAGCCCGGAGCAACTTGAGCTTATTCATGAGCAGATTGCAAACCTCGACCGGGGGCGCAGAGCGAACCTCGGGGCTGTTGAGCAGGGGCTCCCAGCCGGTGTCAATGAGGGGCTGCAATCCGTCGGAGGCTATGATATAGCGGTCACCCACGCGACAGGGGCGGTCGTTTATCAACTCTGCCTCCACATACTCCTCTCCACACACGGCAGAGTAGAGCGCATGGCGAGGACCGGGGGCTGCTTCGGCCTCTTCCGGGGTCATTTCGCCGCTGTTGACTCGGCGGTCGAGCTCCCATTGCCAAGTATGCGCGGTGTTGATTTTGGTGATGTTATTACCCTGTTGACGGTACAGGAGCGAGTCACCCACATTAAGCCAGGTCATGGTATCGTTGCTGATGCTCAGGGCAATGAAGGTTGCTCCGGCATCTTTATCGATACGGCCTTCGCTCTTAAGGTCGCCGAGCGATTGGTTGGCATAGCTCAGGCAGAGGGCCATTGTATCGGCCGTGGGTATACTCCCGCCGCATTTGCCCGCATAAGCGCACATAAAGCTGTCGACCAAATGTCTGCTGGCTTTTTCGCCATCGGCAACGCCGCCCATGCCATCTGCCAGTACGGCCACGAAACTTTCTGCCTGATTGCTATCTTCGGCGGGCTGCAGGCAGCAGGCGTCCTCTTGCTGGTCGCGCCCGCCTATCCATTGGCAGCAGGCAGCGGCAATATGAAAGTTGCTGAATGAGGTAACTCGTGTGTTCATGGTGCTGATTATATGTTATCAGGATAATCCCAGCAGAAGTCGTTGTTGCAGAACGGAATGAAGCGCAGGCTGGTCTGTTCGGATACAGTCAGAATATCACCTCGCTCAATCTGCTCGTACCCGGTCAGTTCTTCGCCGTTCAGATAGGTCAACTGAGTTGCCGTTTCGATGCATGTGACGAAGAATTGTTGTTTGCTCCGTACGTAGCGTATGGCAAACTGCACACCCGAAATTCCCTTGTCGGCGGGCAGGCAAATGTGGCACTCAGAGCTGCGCCCACCTTGGTTGATACCGGCGGTGATGGGGAAATACATGCCCTTCATGGGGCCGCTGATGGCAACGAACCAGCCTTGTTCCCATCTTTCGGCCGGGTGGTGGTTTGAGCCTTTGCCGGGGGTGGCATTCGGGCGGAAAATATGAGTGTGAGCATCGTCTTCATTTCGCGGTGCCATGTTCTGCATGGCTCGCTCGATTCGCACCGTTGCGTTCAGGTGGGAAACGTCGGCGTTCCCGGCGACGGCACTTGTGCCGAGCCGTACAGTCCCGAGATTTACAGCAGAATTGCCGGAGTTGAGCCCAATCTCATTGGTGTTGATGCGTATGGTATTGTTGCCCGCATTCATCAGGTTTTGCGGGATGGGGGGGAGGTTCAGGGCCGGGTCGATTTGGGGGACATCTACCGGAACTGTACCCGATGCCTGAGGTGCCGGCTGGGGTAGCTCCGGGGCAGGGGGCAGGTCGGTGTAGTCCCACTGGTACTGCTCATCGCAGAAGGGAATAAAACGTACCGATGTTTCGGGAGAGAGCTTCAGCGTATCGCCTTCCGTGACCATGGTGGGGAATATGAGCTCTTCATCATTGGGCAGGTAGGTAATCTGCGAGGCTGAGTTGATGGGCGAAACGATGTAGCGGTTTTTACCCTGCATGTAGCGAATGGCAAATTGAGAACGTGAAATGTTGGCATCATCGGCAAGACAGATGGTGCTGGTATTGCTGCGCCCTACGGTATTGTTGCCATATTGTATGGAGAAGGAGCGCCCTTTCATCGGCCCGCTTACTGCTACAAGCCAGCCGTGAATCCAGCGCTCCGGGGGGAGCGGTAAGTTCGAGGCTGCATCGGCGATTCCGGGTCGGTCGGATTTGAAATTCTTGATGAGGACTGTTTTGCCATCCTTGCTATCATAGTGCGTGGGGGTCGGCATCTGTTGTCTGATTTCACGATTCAGAGATACAGTGGGGCTATCGGAACCCTGAGCCGGGGCACCCGCCGGTGCTACGGGCAGGTCGATGGATGAAATTCTGACAGTCTTGTAATTGGGGGAGTTATCCCCATCTGTGTTAACGATATCGGTTGGCATGGTCGGAAGTGTTGAAGCTGGGGGTATTACCATTGTTGGCGGTTGCATGGAAGCGGAGCTTCACAGAGCCGAGTTCAACAGTGATACCCTGGGTGAGAATGAGTTGAGTGAGTATTTGATTGTTGTAGTAGATCTTATTGGGGGTGCCCAGGTCATACATGGTCCAGCGCCCATCGCGCTCGCGCTTGATGGCGCAGTGGCGAGCGGATACTGTGCGGTCTGCCGGGTTGATTACGAGGTCGTTGCAGCTATCGCGCCCAATGGTGACAAGCGGCTCGATAATCCACCATTGGTTCTCGGTTCCCGGTTCATCGAGCACGGCCAGCACATTATCGGGGGATATACCCGGTGCTCCTGCCGGTACAATGGCCGCCGGTTTTATGGGACCTTCCGGTTGGGGGGCCGGGGGGAACGGGGATTCCTCTTGCACATCCTTCTTCCTGCGACGCAGGTAGGCTATGTACGGCACGATTATCAGCAGGAGCAACAGCACGGCACCGCCACCGATAGCCGGGTATAGCCAGACCGGCGTGGGGGGAACTTGCGGCGACTCGGGCAGGTCGGTATCTCTACCCAGCAGTTGCAGCAGCTGGGCTTCCGTCACGTGCTCTGCAGAGATGGTGTGGTCTTCACAATAACTGAGTATGCGGGCGAGCACCTCTTGGTCAACCTCTGCCAGACCCTCGGCCTTCTGTGCAGCTCGCACGGTGTACAACACCGCTTCGGTGTAGAGGGTTTTGATGGTGGTGGCCGGGGCTTTCACCTCGTCGATATAGGCCTTCAGTGCCGTGAGAGCCCGTTGCAGGCGTTCTGTATCATTGGGCGCAGTGTTTTCAGTCTCTGCCAGTTCCTTTATTGCCGGGGCACTGCGTGCGATGACTTCGCGCAGGGTTTTGAGCGTATCGGCTTCGGGGCAGGGCAGCGGGGTGGTGCGCCCGAGCAGTTCGAGCATGTGTGTGGCGCTGAGCTGTTCGGCTGTGAGCGATTGGTTTTCGCAGAAGCTACGTATTTTCTTCAGGACTGTCTGCTCATGTTCCGGCACTTCGCTGCGGAGCATAAACAGGTTGATTGCCTGCTGTTGCTCGCCGGGTTGGAGGAGTTTCAATTGTTTGGCCGGCTCGAGCATATCTTCTGCCTTGTGGCGCAAACTGAACGACTCGCGACTGATGGTGAGCAGGTCGGGCGTTTTTGCCCTCTCTGCTTCGGTTAGCACTTTCAGACTGGTGGCTCCTGCTGTTAGGCGGCTGAGCAACTGTTGGATTGCCCCTACGCCGGGGTATGGGAGCGGGGTGGTGCGCCCGAGCAGTTCCGCCATGTGTGTGGTGGTCAGCTGTTCGGCTTTCAGTGTGGCGTTGCTCAGCAACTTCCGTATGTACTTCAGCGCCGTGTTTTCGGCTTCGCTTATCCCTTGTTTTTTCTCGGCTTTTTCTACAGATTGGAGGGCTTTTGCGCTATCTTTGCTCTTAAGCTCGCGGCATACGGGTAACAAATCGCCTGTGTGCTTGCAGAACTCGCTGACCGCGTTCTCCAGCGCTTGCTGATCTGCCGGACTTTTGGCTTCTGCTTCTGCCAGAGCCGCGATGCTCTGGCCGGCTGCGACTACTCGTTGCAGGATATCTGTTATCAGGGCATCGGTTTCTTCTACTGAGCCGGCGGCTGCTTTGCTGCATAATGTTCTGACAGCCTCCGCTGAGAGGGTCAGTTTGGCCACCTTGTTATCGGCCAAGCTGAACTTTAACTGCAGCTCTGCGTTATCGGCGTTTTCAGGGCAATCGATGGTAAAGCTGCAGCCGGGGCGATTAACGCTGCGATAAATGTTGTCGGCCAGAGTGGCTGCTGTGCCATCGCCACAGGTGCGGTTCTGGAAAATGAAGGCACCCTGCGTTTGGGTGCAGATTCGCTCGAAGGTATTGACATGTGTATTGCGCGGTGCATTGGCGTTGAAGAAGGTAACACAGCAGACGGATACCTTTTTGTCTTCTCGGTTGGCTGCAGCAATAAGGTCGTCGCTCTCTCCCTGAGCGCTTGCGTCGTCCTCGCCATCAGTCAGCAGCAGCATGATGCGCTTGCGCCCGTTGGTGCTATCTGCATTTTCCAGAGAGTTAATCAGCTTGCAGCTGTGGTGAAAGATGGCCGTCAGTTGGTGTGTGTGCCCTTTGCGTTTTGATGCGTTTTTGCGCAGCTCGCTGAGCCGGGCGTTGAGTTTTTCGCTGTCGCCGGAGTTACCCAGCTCGCTCATTTCGGAGGATACCAGGTGTACGCTGACGGTGTCGTCCTTTCCTTTGTTTTTCAGCAAGTGGGTTGCCACCCCGATGGCTTCGCTCAGGTATACGCGCTTATTCTTGGCTATGCGCATCGAGTTCGATTCATCGATGACGATATACCAGTCAGTAGGGGGAGCATGGCGTACAAACTTCCAGTCTTCTACCGGTAGCTGGGTCGATTTTTCGCCTTTGTTGAAACTGGCCGTGCACGAGGAAATATCGGCGTAGTCTGTCGCGCTGACGGCACTGAAGGCCATTTTCTTCGTGACCGGGTTGTAGTCGACCCTCATGTCTTTTTTTATCAGACCATCGGTTGTTACGCCGGTCCCCGATACGGGAATCGGTATTGCACGGGCCGGTAGCCCGCTCATAAACCACAGACAGAGGGCTCCTATAAGTGCTGTAGAACGCTGTTGGCAAAGTGATGGCAGAAACATTTTATGGTATTTGGGTGGAAATTACGGTGTCTCTGATTGAGCGGGCAGCTTGTCTATCTTCTGCATATTCCAATCCGTTGTATGCGAATCAGCTGCTTTGTTCGGGGCGATAACCTGCACGACATAGTTTTTCGTATGCTCGTCGAAGTACATGTTGTATAGCACCGGCACGTCGTTGTCGCTGAGTTGTAACAGCATTTTACCACTTACCAACATGAGTGTTGCAGTTCCGTTGCCACCAACCAGATTGCCCGATACGACAACCTTGCGTGGATCTTCCGTTACCTCCGCTATGTCTACTTGAAACTCGTATTTTTTCCCGGGCAATACCTCAATTTCGATAATATCCCCTATTGCCGGTTCTTGCATGGGCTTGGCCCAGTCGAGTGCCTGCTCAGGCATGTGCTCGATGATGTGAATTTCGGTTGTTCCATCTGCCGGAATCTCCTTTATAGTGACTGATTTGTCGGGTGAGACGGTGATAACCTGAATGTGGCGCCCGTTTTTTTTGCCGGTTTGATCCGAGCCGCTCGTTGCGGGGGGCTCTTCTGCCGGTTCGAGTGTGGGGGATTCAGCTGCCGGTGTGGGCTGGTCAGTCGGTGTGTCCTGCCCGATGAGGTCGGTGGCCTTGATGGTTCGACGTGTGCAGAGTGTTGCCGTGCACACGACCCCCAACACGATGGAGCAAATCAGTCCCCCGATAATAAGTTTTTTGGATTGCATGATATTGAAATGTTTTTTACTTCGTTGAAATGGTGAACGTGCATCGACCGAGTTGAAGTGTTTGGCCGAGTTTGACTTTCGCACATTCATCTTTGTAAAGCCGACGCCCATTGACCCAAGTGCCATTAGTGGAACCGGCATCACCCAGTAACAGCATCTCACCCTTTTCGTCTGCCCGAACCTTGAGGACGGCGTGGCAGCCCGATATAGTGGAATCGTTGATGACAAAGTGACTCATTTTTTTGTCGCGACCTATGTAGTAATTATGGGTGTTCTTGACATCTTTCAGATTGATGTTGTAGTCTACCGCTGTGCCGTCTGACAGGGTGCCCCGCAGGTTCAGTACAAAACCCGGTTCATTGGGCGGGTAGGCGTTTATCTGAATAACATCGGTCTTGTACTCTTGAGCACTCTCTCTGCCGGCGGTACTCGCTGGCTTGTCAACCTCGTCAAACACTGATTTCGGTGCCAGCTGTCGTGTTTTGAGGCTTTGTAACCACAGCAGGTAGCCCATTACGGTGCAGCTGAGGAACATAATGATGCACAGGGCCAACAGGGTAATATCCAGACTATCCCATTCCGGCTCCGTACGTGCCTTCTCTATTCCTTTACCTTTGTCTTTACCTTTTTCCTTATCTCCATCCTTTCCTTTGTCCTCGTCCTCATCTTTTCCTTTATCCTCATCGGAATCGCCCTCGGTAAGCGGCTTTCCGTTGTAGGTGCCTTTAACGTGTCTGACCATCAGACAGAAGTTGCCCGGTTGAGAGCCTTGGGCCGAGTCCACAGCGATGTAAAGGGGCGTATTACCGGGCACGTTGACCGATATACTCTTTATGAAGGAGCCATCCGCCGTATTCTGTGTCTCGCGGTGCTCAATTTGTTTGAATTTTGATTTTTGGGAACCGTAATAGACACCCATAACGGGCTGAAAATCACGCGTAGTAATGGCTCGGCGCACGGCGATTTCCAAGTCACCATCGCAGGGGAGCGTGACCTTGTACCATACAATGTTTCCCATTCCTCCGTCGGGGCCTTGCTCCCCACTTTCCTTTGTACCACCTACAGTGGTGCCCAGCGTGCACGATATGAAGTTTTCCTCCGGATTGTGACGCATGAACTCATTATCTATTAATTGTGAGTAGATAGAAGCGTCTTCAGTCAATTCTTTGTATACTTTTCTCCTATTTTTCCAAAGCTCCTGAAAAAGAGCTTTTCGATCAATGGTTCTCGGGTCTATGTTGTTCTCGCGGGCAATCAGATTTGCATAGTATTCCGTCACAGTGCCATTTTCCATTAACGCATTGATCTTACCCGTCATTATGTGCTGGAACTTTTCGCTGAACGGAACAAGAGTGGGCATGGCAATGGCCTCATCCGGTGAGTCGTTAATCGCTTTTTCCCGCCCCGAAACGCGGAAGGCTGCCACTGCCGAAGCATGGCGTACTACTACGGCTGCGTTGTTGTGGTAATTTTCATCACCAACTGTTACTTCTTTGCCTTGATGTACCACTGTCCCCGGATGTGACAATACCAGCAGGGGGGTGGAAAATTTTACCTGCAGGTTATCTGTAGTGGGGTCTTGACGGCCGTTATAGCTCATCAAGGTGCAGAGTTGTTCATTATCCGGGTAACAGCCGGCGGCATCCATTTCGGCCTGAGGTCCGCACTGCATGAACTGAGTATCGGAATGCCCCGCTCCCAGTAAGTGGCATATTTCATGGCTGAACGTAGTGTCGGCTAAACGTATTGACCGCACATTGAAGGTAGTAGCAAAACCTTCTTTTTGGCCAAACTCCTGGTAGAGGGGCTCGTATACATTAGTAGGCATGTACAGGCATTTCAGCTCTATGGGGCGGGCACTGCCGGCAATGTGAGGACCATTCACCGGGTAGTAGGTGAACATGATGACCAGGTCAGCCTTGCTCTCTTCGCGTGCTTTTTCCAGACCTTCTACCAGCCCGGTTCGCATTGCCGTTAAGTCATCCGGCTTGTTTTTGGTATTTTCGCCGTTGAGGATCTTCGTTGTTTCGTATGAGCTGAGCAGTATGCCTGCATTGCGAAATTTGACCTTGTTGCCAATCTTGCTGTTTACCAATATCCGGTTAAGCTGGTTGATGGCCAGCTCGGCTGTCTGCTCCACACTCATCGGGTGCAGGGTTACCCCTTCCGTGGTCATTGTTTGTTGTATGTTCTGGCGAGACGTTGTGTCAAACACCATCAATACATCGATAACCGCCTGATTTTCTGTTGCCTGACATGTGCCCGCAGTCCACCACAGCAGCGTGGTCAATGTCAGCGCCAGTGCTTTTTGCAGAAAGTGTATTCCCTTTTTCATGTCCGATGAGGAGCTGTAGTGAGCCCTTATTTGTCGTAGAGTCTGTTGATGAAATTCTTCAGGCAATAAGAGGAGCAATCATTCAGGTAGCGCTCTTCACGCCCCTGTACCACATGCATAATCCACATGATAACGCACGACATAAGCAGTGCCAGCAGCGTGGTCCAGAAGGCTGTACTCATGTCGGCTATTACTTTGGTAAGTAGGTTCGGGTCATCCAGGGGCGTTTGCGACGCGACGTTGAGAGCCATCAGAATTCCCAGTACCGTGCCGATGAAGCCCAGAGTCGGTATCATCCATACAATATAACGTACAATATTGTAACCCAAGTCGATACGGTTGTTGAACTTTTCGGTCGCCGAATCCAGTACTGTGTTGCACATGCTGACAGAACGCGATATCTGGAACTGCGATGCCAAGAGCTTTACCATGCTGCCCAGTTGCCCGTTGGCTCTCTGTTTCACCACATTGCTGTGCACAATCGGCATTTGCGAGGCGGTGAGCAGCTCATCGTCCCTTTCCGGTAACAGGTGCAGCTCCAGCTCGTGTTTTTGCAGCATCAGCATGTGGGCTCGCACAAACAGCTCTCCCAAGCCCCAGAAAAACGCTATCCACATGAAGTTCTGCGGGGCTACGTAATCCACCCCTTTCACTTTGTTGACCAGAAAGCTCGCCGCCATGGAACCCGCCGGTAGCAGGTTGCACAGCACGATGACGACAATGGCTATCACGACCGCAAGGCCGCAGGTTACATAGCGGAAAACTCGATAATCTTGTTGCATCTCTTTTGTGGGGTCGGTGGTGGAATATCTCAACCGTTGATGATTTCGCCGGTTATGGGGTCGCGCCTTACTCTGCCGCCGGGTATACCACTGCCGCTATGATTGCGCTCCCATTCGCTGACAATGGCAGCGGCAGTTGTTTCGTAATTCCCCAACAGTAAAGGCGTGCGCTCATCGATTACCGTGGGCTGCTCCACTTTTACCACACGACGGTCAGGGGTTACAATTCGCGTGCCATTGGTACTGTGTAGGTCGGTTATGATGTATCGCCCGGGGAATTCGGTGGGCGATAGTTCCATGTGCCGCTTACTGATGCCAATGAAGCACAGGCGAACATCGGCTTGGGGGGATTGACCAACGGTGATTTTTCTGTTTAACATGGTTTGAGAGTTTCGGTGCGTTAGTAAGGGGGGGGATCAGTCTACGCTTACGCTGCCATCTTCGCTGACGGTGATAGTGGTTATGAGCTCACGATGGTCTATATTGGGTTTGAACTTATTGTATGGTATAACAATGGGGGGAATACGGTTATCTGTTCCACCCAATATACCATCAGGCGTCACGACGGTCAGCACGATGCGATAGTCTGTAATTTCGTAGTTTATAGTTGTATTGCTAGGCTTGAGGGTTACGGGTAAGTATCGGTCACTCGTTTGCTTAGCTATCGAGTAGAATACCTTGTAGCGCCCCGGGGTTACTTTGGGGTGTAGCCACACTTCGCCACCACCGCGCATGCTGTCGACCAAGAACTTGGCGGGCGAGCCGGGGTGCGATTTCGTCTCGCGGCCGTACTGCAGCGTTTTCCCCGGTTCGGTTTCTGAGGGCGCCAGTACGTACATGTCGATATCATCGCAGGATACAGAGCTCCAGCAGGGGGCATCTATGCCTCTCGTATCACGCAGGCGGTGCTCCCAGTGCATGGCTATCGTCAGGCTCGGTATCAGCTTTTCCTGTACAATCACCGTGGGCTCCGGTTTAGGTTCGGGCTTGGGTTCGGGCTTGGGCTCAGGCGGAGCCGGGGCAGGGGGCTGCGGTTGGGGTTCAGGCGCTTTTTTGCCGTAATAGGGAAACAGTATGAAACACAATATCATAAATACACCCATCGCTGAACAGAATAAGTCCAGCGCTGAAAGTGAGAATACTGTTATTTCTCGGTTCTTTTTTTTCATACCTTGTTTCTTCCTCGACTATACACTGATTGTGCTGCAGTCTTCTTATACTATACCATTTTGTTGGGGCTTGTACAGCGAATTCCTGCCACCGATTCTGCTTATCTCTGTCACTGATTCCTTTTTCTTTTTTTTGTCCCGTAGATTGTTGCCTACTCTGAACACGGGGCATGATGCCACTTACCAACTTTCTCTCAGTTTACGGAGGTTGCTCTGAGCAGTGGGTTCTCCCTGCTGAGCTGCTTTTCGATACCAGTATATTGCCTCGCTGCGGTTGCGGGAAACGCCTTTGCCAAGTTCATAGCACCAACCAAGGTTACATTGCGCTATGGGATTACCTTTGTCTGCAGCCTTGCGGTACCATTGAACGGCTTCATAGTAATTGCGCTTAACCCCCCAGCCTTCCCTGTAGCAATTGCCAAGGCCACATTGAGAGTAGACTAAGCCCTGTTCTGCCCCTTTTCGGTACCATTGAAAGGCTTCATGGTAATTGCGAGTTACGCCTTTACCGTTTTCGTAGGACCAACCAAGATTATGCTGCCCATTGGCATCCCCTTGTTCCGCCGCTTTGCGGAACCATCGCACGGCTTCATGGTAATCTTGAGCCACTCCGCGCCCGTTTTGGTAGCAGACACCGAGGTTATTTTGAGCAGGGGCATTTCCTTGTTCAGCCGATTTTCGGTACAAACGTACGGCTTCTTGCATGTCGCTCGTTACTCCTTTACCGTTTTCGTAGCAAAGACCCAAGTTACATTGAGCTCTGGCAAATCCTTGTTCCGCCGATTTTTTGTACCAGCGAACGGCTTCATACTGATTTTGCGTTATCCCCTGTCCTGTGTCGTAGCACCAAGCAAGGTTACATTGCGCTGAGGCAAGCCCCTGTTCTGCCGCTTTTTTGTACCATTGAACGGCTTCATAATAATCTTGTGTTACCCCCCTGCCATTTTCGTAGCACAATCCAAGGTTATTTTGGGCTAGGTTATGTCCTTGTGCCGCGGCTTTTTTGTACCATCGAGTGGCTTCATAGTAATCTTGTGTGACACCTTGTCCATTTTCGTAGCAAACTCCAAGGTTATTTTGGGCTCTTGCATGTCCTTGTTCCGCGGCTTTGAGATAATACTCCACTGCCTTGTGGTAATTGACGGAAAATCCATTGTTACCGAAATCGTAATTACACCCCATTGTATAATCAGCCTCTGCCTGCTGAAGGCGCTCGGCTTCCTCACGGGCTTTGCGCTCGGCTTCCTCACGGACTTTGCGCTCGGCCTCCTCACGGGCTTTGCGTTCGGCCTCCTCACGGGCTATGCGTTCGGCCTCCTCACGGGCTTTGCGCTCGGCCTCCTCTCGGGCTGCCTGTTCGTCACGCAGGCGCTGTTCTGCTACAGCTTGCCCGTGTTTGAAGAGCAGGTAACCGCCGGTTCCTATGGCTCCGAATAACAGCGCGCAAAACAGTACAACAAATGCACCTTTGCGCCGGGGAGCTGGTGATGGTTGCGGTGCCATTTTTACCTCGATGGGGCTGGTGGGAACGCTGCGTGAGCTCGGTTCCTCGTGGGTGGAGCCTGTGGCCGGTACCGGCAGGGTTGCCAGCCATTCACGGGCGCTCTGCCAGCGATCTTCTTTCCATACGCTCAGAGCCTTGTCAATACCCGTCAGGAAGGCCGGGCTGAAACGCTTGTACAGCTCCTTGCGTGGGGCGAGTGGCTCATAGGAATCCTGCCTACCCATGCGGTTGACGCAGCGGGGCGGGCGCTCACCGGTAATGAGTCGGTAACAGGTGGCCCCCAGCGCATAGAGGTCGGTCCAAGGACCGATGGTTCCACCGCTCTGCACTTGTTCAATGGGGGTATAGCCGGCGGTTTCAATCATGGTGGCGGAGCGCTCGCCCACAATGGTACGAGCTGCACCGAAATCGATGAGAATGGGTACATCGCCGGCGGTGAGCAGAATGTTACCCGGCTTTATATCACGGTGGTATATGTTCTGGTTGTGCAGGTACCCCAGTGCCCCGAGCATGGTGCGAAGGATGGGCAGCAGCCACTCCTCGGTGATGTTTGCCGGGGCCGGGGCTGCTTTCTGTAGTTCTTGCCCACCCACCCAGGGCATCATATAGTAGGCTGTGCCCAGCGCCTCGAATGCCCCCAGCACCTTCACAATGTTGGGGTGGTCGAGCTGTGCCAGCATGCGGGCTTCCTCCACAAATCGGGTGAGCAATTTGTTGTACTCCTGCAGCTCATCATCGGGATTGGTTGCCGTCACTGTCAGGCTGGATGTGTTGCGACAGGCGCAGAAGGTGGGCAGGTTCTCCTTTATCACCACCTTTTCCCCGCTGTCGATTGTCTCGGCCAAGTAGGTCATGCCAAATCCACCTTGTCCCAGTGTGCGGACAATACGGTACTTACCCAGCTCGATTCCGGCCGGTATGGCGATAATGTTCTGTGAAAGATTCTGACTCATGCGACTGATAGGTATTTTACCCGTGGGGGGGGATGCGTTGTTGGCGATTTCGTTGTCCTGAAAAAGCGAGAGAGGCGCCTTTCTTATCCTATATTATTTGGCATGATATGTACAGCTGAAATTGAGTTGTAGCGTGCGGAGTTCTGACATTTCTTTCATTTAGACGACCGAATGTGTTGTTTTGTTGGCAAAGAAAGCTCTCAATTCAACTTTTTTATGTGTTAACGTCATTCGACGGTTTGAAAAAAAGTTGAATGTGCTCGCCAAAATATAGATGCCGAGTTTACCAAATTTCCCCCACTTCGCGGAGATTTTTTCGAGCATTAGTGTTTCCCTGCTGGGCTGCTTTTCGGTACCATTGCACAGCCTCTCTCAGGTCTTGTATTACTCCGCGCTCATGGTGGTAACACACGCCCAAGGCATGCTGCGCCATGGCAAATCCTTGTTGAGCCGCTTTGCAAAACCATTGTACGGCTTCCGGCAAGTCGATAGGTGCCCAGCTCGATTCCGGCGGGCAGTGCTATTTCATATCCATCCCGAAGATTGTTGTGAGGTTCCGACATGGTGTAGACTGGTTACCATTTTTCCCCCAGTCTGCGAAGCGCTTTTTTCGACTCAGTTTCTCCCTGTTGTGCTGCTTTACGATACCATTTTACGGCTTCGCGACGGCTGCGGGTCACCTCCAGCCCACCTTCGTAGCACGCGCCAAGAATAAACTGCGCACCTGCTTCTCCATGTTCAGCCGCTTTGTGATACCATTTTAAGGCTTCCTTGTAGTCGTGCATTTCATTGTAGCAAAGGCCAAGGAGCAATTCTGCTTTAGGATTCCCCTGATTGGCCGCTCTTTGTAGCCATTTTGCTGCTTCTCGGACGTTCTTGGTTACACCCTTACCATGATAGTAGCATGCTCCGAGCATAAACTGAGCATCTTCAACATTTTGTTCTGCGGCTTTTCGGTACCACCGTACGGCTTCTGCTTTGTTTTGAGGCACACCTTGCCCCTCTTCGTAACACAAGCCAAGCAGTAGCTGTGCTTGGTCATGCCCTTGTTCTGCAGCCTTGCGGTACCATTTTGCTGATTCCTTGTAGTCTTGCGCTACCCCTTGACCGGAACCGAGGTATACACCAAGGAGAAGCTGTGCTCCCGCAGATCCTTGTTCCGCCGCTTTGCGGTACCATTTCACTGCCTCGGTGTAGTTTTGGGTCACCCCCTGTCCCTTAGTATAATAGTTGCCAAGGTTCAACTGAGCGTCGACATTCCCTTGTTCAGCTGCTTTTTGTAGCCATTTTGCTGCTTCCCGGTAGTCTTGCGTTACACCCTCCCCTTTTTCGTAGCACAAGGCAAGGTTAATCTGAGCTACGTCAACCCCTTGTTCCGCCGCTTTGCGGTACCATTGTGCTGCTTCTCGGTAGTTCTGTGTTACTCCGTGCCCATTGTAGCATAAATTGCCAAGGTTAAACTGAGCGCTGGCATGTCCTTGCTCAGCTGCTTTTCGGTACCAATGTGCAGCTTCCCGAATGTCTTTGCTTACCCCCTGATTGCTTTCGTAGCATGTTCCAAGGGTAAACTGAGCATCGGCATCTCCTTGTTCGGCCGCTTTGCGGTACCATTGCGCTGCTTCCCGGGTGTTTTGAGCTACGCCTCTGGCATTATCGTAGCATGCGCCAAGAATAAACTGCGCCTTGGCATTTCCTTGTTCTGCCGCTTTGCGGTACCATTTCACGGCCTCTGCCTCGTCTTGTGCCACACCCTCTCCCTTAAAGTAGCACATGCCAACGACAACCTGAGCCATGTCATGCCCTTGCTCGGCTGCTTTAAGGTACCAGCGTACGCCTTCCACTTTATCTTCTTTCACACCTCGTCCTTGGGTATAGCATGCACCAAGCAGAAACTGTGCTTTGCCGAACCCTTGGTCGGCGGATTTTCGATACCATTGTACAGCTTCCCGGTGGTCTTGTGCTACTCCTTCTCCGTTGTCGTAGCACACGCCCAAGTTGCATTGTGCGCGGGCATCCCCTTTGTCAGCCGCTATTCGGAACAAGCGTACGGCTTCATTGTAATCTTGCGTTACGCCGTGCCCCCTGCCGTAGCACGTGCCAAGGCTGGACTGCGCATGGGTATTTCCCTGTTCAGCTGCTTTACGATAATACTCCACCGCCTTGTGATAATCAACTGAATAGCCGTTTTTGCCCTCGTAGTAATTATCCCCCATCGCGCTGTCCTCCTCTGCTTGGCGAATACGTTCTGCCTCCTCGCGGGCTTTACGCTCAGCTTCCTCGCGGGCTTTGCGCTCGGCTTCTTCGCGGGCCTCCTGTTCTGCAACAGCCTGCATGTGTGCGTAAATCAGGTAACCGCCGGTGCCCAGAGCGCCGAGGAGCAGCGCGCAAAACAGCACGACGAATGCTCCATTACGACGGGAACGTGGGGATTTTCGCGGCTTTTTGTGCATCTTAATGGGGCTGGTAGCTACATTGCGCGTGGTCGGTTCCTCGTCGGTGGGCAGGGTGCCCTCTGCAGGAAGGGCTGCAAGCCACTCATCGGCAGTTTGCCAGCGGCCTTTGGCGCGTACAGCGAGAGCCTTGTCGATTGTTGCAAGGAATGCGGGGCTGAAGCGACCGAGCAACTCGGCACGGTTTGCCAGAGGGCGCAGCGGGTCTTCCTTCTCAGCCAGACGTTCGTTGGCTTCGGGCGGGAGTTTGCCGACAATGAGTCGATACCAGGTGGCACCCAGTGAGTAGACATCGGTCCACGGACCTCGTTTGCCGTGGGTGGTAATCTGCTCGATAGGAGAGTAACCGGGCGAGCCCACCAAGGTGGCAGAGCGGTCGCTGATGATGGCGCGAGCCGTGCCGAAGTCGATGAGAATGGGTACGTTGTCCTCGGTGAGCAGAATGTTGCCGGGCTTCACATCACGGTGGTAGATGTTCAGGCTGTGCAGGTAACTCAGAGCACCGAGCATGGCGCGAAGGATGGGCTGCAACCATGCCTCTGTAATGTCTGCCGGGGCAGGGGCTGCCTT
>JAZRSQ010000070.1:0-11538 GCA_045651585.1 Akkermansia sp. | reverse complement strand
ACCCCGCAGACTTGCGGGGTGACAGAGGAGTGTTGCTCAGAAATGCACGGTCGTTGAACCAAAAAGACAGGAGCCAATCATAAAATAATCGCATGCGGTTGTAACCCGCTTTTCTGTCGCCCCGCACGTTTGCGGGGCTCTTTTTCTTTTTTTACCGCGCCCAGGGTTTCGCCTTCGGCTCCCCCCTGGGCTAGGTCTCTGTCGCCCGCACAAGTGCGGGCTTATTAAATTCCGCTCACCTTCGGTTCGCCGTACTGCTCGGCAAATTGTTCTTTAACAAAAAGCGCGCCGTTCCTGTCGGGGAACGGCGCTCGGTATAAATGGTGCGATTATGGGTTTACTTGATTTCGCCCAGGGCTTCGTCTGCCAGCAGCTTGCAGCCGCGCAGGTCGAGCTTGCCGGTAGGCAGAATCGGTATGCTCTCCACGGGTACAAGGTACTTGGGAGCCCAGAGGGTGGGCATATCCATATCGGCCAGCATGGTGCGGATGGAGGTCAGGATTTCCTTCTCCTCGGAGCTACGCTGGTGCTGGGGCAGGGCGGAGAGCAGCACGAGGGCCTCGCCCTTCTGCGGATCGCTCACGCCGGTGATAGCAATCTTCACGCCGTCCTCGGCGTTCAGCTCAAGGCCCTGGCAGATGGCAAGCTCCACACCTTCGTGCGGTACCATTTCGCCACCGATCTTGGAGAATCGGGACAGACGACCGCCGAGGGTCAGGAAGCCGTTGAGGTCCATCTGGCCGATATCACCGGTCTTGAACCAGCCATTCCAGAAGAGTTCCTGATTGAGCTCGGGCTTGCCGACATAACCGGTGAACACGTTAGCACCCTTGAACCAAATCATACCACGCTCGGTAAGAGGGAGCTCCTTGGTGTCGTCATCCACATCGGTAATACGCACGGCAATACCGGGCAGCAGGGCACCAATGCTTCGGGATACGGTACCGGGCACGAAGAACTTGGAGCCGGGAACCAAGGGGACATCGGGCATGTTGGCGCCGATAACCGGTGCGGTTTCGGTCAGGCCGTAGCCCTCAAGCAGTTTCACGCCACACTTGTCCAGGAATTCCTTCTCGAGATCGGGCGGCATCTTTTCGGCACCGAGCACGAAGTAGCGCACGCTCTTGTAGGTCTCCTCGTTGGCGCGACGCAGGTAAGCGCGGGCGAAGGTCGGAGTGGCCACCACAAGGGAGAGCCCGTACTTCTGAATGAGCTCGTTGATGGTGCGGGCATCGGTCGGGTTGGGATAGGCGCAGAAGGGACAGCCGGTGAGCAGCGGCAGCATCATGGCCACGGTCATACCGAAGCTGTGGAAGATGGGAAGGCTGGCCAGAAACTTCATGCCATCGAGCTCCAGACGGCAGGCGCACTGGGAGGCGTTGGCCAGAATCATGCGGTGCGTGAAGGCCACACCCTTGGGCTCGCCACTGGAACCGGAGGTGAAGAGCATGACGGCCTCGTCGGTATCCTTACGGGCATCAGTGTTGAACATCTTGCAGATGACCGAGGCAGGACCGGCCTTGGCCAGCAGCACGTTGGCAATGAGTGCCGGCTTGGACAGGCTCTTGAGCAGGTCTTCCACCAGAATCAGCTGCTCTTCGGGCGGCCAGGGGAAGGTGTCGAGCTTCTGCATGAACTTGCGGGCCGTGATGAAGGTCTTCAGACCGGCCTGACGCACGGTGCTCTCGAAGGAAGCGCGAGAGGAGGCGTAGTTGATGAGCACGGGGGTCTTGCCGGCCAGCAAGCAGCTCAGTGTGGCAATCACACCGCCGGGGCCCGGGGGCAGAATCACGCCGATGCGGGCGTCGTCTCTCTTGCGCAGCAGTTTGGCTACGGTCATGGATACACCCAGAGCCTTGAAGAAGGGCAGCACGTTACCGGTCATGCCGTCAATAATTTCGGTATTCGGGTGCGCCTTGATACCCTTAACAAGCTGGGTGGTGAGGGAGGTGCTGAGCAGCGGCTGCGCGGCGTAGCGGGCGGCGCCGGCCTCGAGCCATGCGGCCATCAGGCGCTCGCCGGTCTGCGGGCCGGGGGCCAGCTGCGGCAGAATGCAGAACTCCTCGTGGCAACCCTCCTCGGGTATTTCGCGGTACAGGTTGGTCACCTGATCGCCGTAGTAACCCAGGAACAACGGTACGGGGGAAATGTGCAGGCTACCTACGTGACGCAGGAAGGGAGAGGGCACGTCGGAGTAGGTACCACGGTGCTTGGCAACCTGACCGGGCAGGAACACCACGCTGAGTCCCTGACTGAACTTGCCGAGAATTTGCTCACGAACGGCGCGAGATGTGGTGTTGCGGAAGTCGAAATATTCAATCTCCACTCCCTTGCGCTTCAGGAAATCCATGATTTCCGGTGCAGGCGGGTAAGTGGGGTCAACGAGGTAGCACACCTTGCCGTCCAGCAGCTTGTGCAGAGCGCGACCCGCCTCAATGCTGATGCGGTTGGGCATGTAGAACCCCGGCTTTACGATGTTTTCCTTGCCGTGTACGATTAGTTCAGCCATATTCTTTGTTGCTGTAAAGTTAATATGAAGGTAAGTAAGTATGCAGCCCTGCTTATGAGTGAGCCGCCCGACCCTTGTCGGGTGGGCGGCTCCGCTCTTGGCAGATCGGAGCTTGTCTCTATTATAGCAGCTCTTTTCTGCATTGCCAGATAAAAATCCGGCTTTTTTTATTTAGAACATGTAGGTGGCGCTCACACCGGCCACTACGCCGAAGTTGCGGAAGGGAATGGCGGTGTCGTTAAGCGGACGGGACTCAGCATTCTTGTTGGCATTGATGCCACCCTTACCCAGCCAGTTGAAGCTGATGGAGGGGGTGATGATGAAGTTATCCTTCACGAACCAGGGGGTGGAGAACTTAATCCAGAATGCCTGAGAGCCGTTGCCACAAGCATTGTAGGGAGCTGCGAAGTAGTCAGCAGTGGCGCTCATACCCAGGGTCAGCACGCCCAGCAGCTTGATGTCCTCGGGAGTACCGATGATGGGAGCCTTGGCGGTTACATAGGGCTCGAACCACCAACCGGTGATACCCTGGAAGGAGTAGCTGGTCTTCACACCTACGCTCAACCACTTGTAGGGAGTCCACTCGGGGGCAACGAATACTTCGTTCACAACGGAGGCACCCTGATCGCGGTAGTGCTTGGCCATCACGCCCAGCAGACCACCGTGTGTGAAGTGGTGACCGACGGAGACGTTCCACAGTTCAGATGTGCTGGTGTATTTAGCCTGATTGATGAGGGAGAACTGGTTCTCGATGTTCTTGTCGCCGATAGGAACGCGATAACCGGCAGGCAGTGTAACGCCGGGAGCTACGGGCATGGGCTTGCCGAGCTTCACGCCACCACCGTAAAGTCTGTGACCGGAGCAGGGAACCTGGTATGCTACGGTGCTGCCCAGTGTCCACTGACCGGGCTTGCCGAGGTCGTAGTCCAGCTTAAGGGCGGTGTACAGAACGCTGTCACCCTCAGCAACGGAGTGAGATACTACATAACCACGACCGGAGTAGTTAGAGTCGTAACCGAAAGTAACGGAACCGCTCAGACGCTTGGCGGCGGGGGTCTCCTTAACCTCTACCTGGGGCTCGGTGGTACCGGCATAGGCAGGAGCAAGAAGAGCTGCGGCAAGAAGTGCGTAACGAATCTTCATAATATGTATCTTCTGTGTAGTGAGTTGTTTCTATTTGTCACCCTCAGAAGCAACTCACGTTTTGCAGGCAAAATGTAGAGTGTACTCTAAGTTGACGGGCATATTATACAAAAAAGCTGGAGTGAAGTCAAGCTAATAGTGTTAAAAAAGTTAAATTTTTGCAATAAATTTGATTTTACGGTTGAAAAAAGGGTATTGTGGTGTAAAATGAGAGGGTATGAAAGCGATATTGGTACTGTTGGCACCGGGATTTGAGGAAATTGAGTTCACCGCACCTGTCGATATACTGCGCAGACTGGGTATAACCGTGGTAACAGCGGGTGTACAGGGGCGCGAGGTAGAGGGTGCACACGGCATTAAGATGCTGGCAGATACCTTGCTGAGCGAGGTAAAGGGCGAGGACTACGCGGGTATTGTATTACCCGGTGGCGCAGCCAGCTGGTTGCTGAGAGATACGCCGGCCGTCCTGCAGCTGGTACGCGAAATGCACGGCGAAGGCAAGCTGGTGGCTGCCATCTGCGCTGCACCCATCGCGCTCGAGGCCGCAGGCGTGGTATCCGGGCGTCGCATTACCTGCTATCCTGCAGATGCCGTGGTGAGCGACATTCCCTCTGCCGCTGAAATTACCACCGAGCCGACCATGACAGACGGCAACATCATCACCGGTCGTGGTCCGGGTGCAGCACTGGAGTTCGGGTTTGCTCTCGGCGCTTATCTGGGCAAGGATGTCGACAGCCTGCGCAGCGAAATGCAATGCTGAGACGATTTGGATTTTGAATTTTTGATTTTGAATTTTGAAATTGTTAAGTCAGGCGGGCTTTTCCTGTCTCGGCGTATCGCAGAGAAGCCGGACGCCCGCAGGCTGCGAGGCATATGCTACCGCTACGGCTCCGCGCTTAAGGCGCGGGGCGTGAACGGTAATTTCTCCACTAGTACTTCGTAACTCGTAACCAGTCCTTTCAACAACCTCCCTTTCTGTTGGCATCTTTTGTGGTTGAATGTCGGGTGAAAGTGTGGTAAAAGAACGCGCAACATGAAAGACACCTTTACTCAACTTGTACGGCTCGGGTTCGTGATAGTAGCCCTGGCCGTGGTGCTGTACTGGGCGGATGCCGCTTGGTTTGCGCCACGGCGCATACCGCCCTGCGTGCAGAGTGAGTTGCCGAGCGGTCGCGTGTGCTTGGAGACCGTGCGTGCTCAATACGGCGACAAAGTCGTGTGGATAGATGCCCGCAGCGAGAGCGATTATGAGGTAAATCACCTTCTGTTCAACGACAATCGCATGTTCCCCATACGACCCGGCGCCCAAAAGCAGGAGCTGATGGATGCCGCTGTGGAGCGACTGATGACAGCTGCTGATCTGGGTGAGTGCGTGCTGGTGTTCTGCACGAACGACTGTACCTCATCGGAGGACATCGCCCGCGAACTGCGTGAGCTGCAGGTGACCGAGGCTCCCATCTACGTTCTGGATGGCGGCTGGGACGTGCTGAAAGCTGCCGGTATGGTGAACTTCCAATAAAGGGGAAACAGAATAATGAAAATGCTGATATTCGGCGGCAGTGGCCGCACCGGTCAGGTCATGCAGCGTGCTGCAACAGAGGGCGGCTGGGAGGTACTGGCACCGGCACACGCAGAGTGCGATTTGCTGAATGCCGAGGCCGTGACGGCTATGGTGCTGGAATCCGGCGCGGCAGCTGTGGTGAATTGTGCCGCCATCAGCGGGCTCGAGGCCTGTTTGGACGACCCGCTCACAGCTCACTTGGTGAATGCCGTGGCCCCGGCAGCCATGGCTCTCGCGTGCAGGCACACGGGCGCGCGTTTTGTTCATCTTTCCACCGACTATGTGCTGGAGGGGCAACGCCCCGGATTGAAAAACGAAAGCACTCGCTGCAAACCGGCCAATGTGTATGGCCTGAGCAAGCGCGAGGGCGAGCAGCAGGTGGCCGAAGCCCTGCCCGAGGCTCTGGTGCTGCGCGTGTCGTGGGTTTGCGGCAATCCGACCAAGCCCTCTTTCGTGGAGGGTACACTGGGCAAGGCACTGGCAGGCGCGCCGCTTGCCGCCATTGCCGACAAATACTCGCTGCCGACAGATGCCGCCGATATTGCCCGCGTGGTGCTGGAACTACTGCCCCGACAGGTCAGTGGTGTGCTGCATGTCTGCTCCGGCGGCGAGCCACTCAGCTGGTACGACTGCGCCGCTATTGTGCTGCAGCACGCCGTAGCCATCGGCGCCCTGCCCGAATTGCCGCCCATGCAGCAACAACAGCTCGCTCAGGCTACCTTCTTCCGTGAGCAGCGCCCCCGCCATACAGCCATGAGCAACGAGCGCCTGCTCTCGCTGGGCATCTCCATGCCCACAGCCACGCAGACCTTGCAGAACGTGGCCGAGCGCTACCTGAAAGCACGCTGAAAACTACAGACTCAAATCAACAGAACGGGTGGGCATTGCTTGCAATGACCCACCCGAAGTTTCTCGAGAAATTGGTAATTAGTCCTTCCAACAATTATCGTTTGGGCCATCCCAGGCACTGGTGAACCACGGCGGTGCTATCTGCGGGCAGTCCGAGTTCGCGGTTGAGGGCGGGGATGTCAATCATGGCGCGAATGACGGTGGAGAGCCCGCGCGATGTGGCGTACAGGTAGACATTCTGGTAAGCGGAACCTACGTGGTTCTGGCCACCGCGGTCATTCTTGATGACATACAGGAGGTGCAGGGGAGCATTCTTCACAAAATCCTGACGCTCGCAGAAGGGGATGAGGTTCTTGTCGTTCACCTTGCTCAGGCTGTGGGTGGGGCCATCGTATTGCCAGCAGCCGGTGGGGGTGAGCACATAGAGTGCCATGTTCTGCAGGTTGCGGGAGGTGGGGATGGTGCGTGTGCCGTGGGCATTCATACCCCAAGCGACCCACAGAATCTCGCTGAGTGTCTGGTCATCCACCGCCTGTGCCGGGTCAAAATCGCGCTTGCTTTCACGCTGGGCAATGGCCTGCATCAACGGCATGCCACCGGTCATAGCCGGTGCCGGCAGCGATTTGACCTCAGTTCCCCAACCCGGCAGTACTACCCCGGCCATCATGCAAATCGTCAGTAAGTTTTTCATCATATCCTGCATTGTACCAACATATCGCTGCCATGCAAGTACAAACTTTCATTCCGAACAATTCGGTACGCGTTGGAACAATTAGAAAAAGGCAATTTGTGGAAGTACGAAGGACCCGTCTCCGCATCTCGCTGCGCTCGCTTGCTACGCCGTGGCAGGCGAATTACGAAGGACGAATTTGAGAGTTCCGCGGCATTTGAATATTGTCGGCGTAAAAAAAACGACAATATATCCCAACAAAATTTACCGAGCGACGTCCTAATTGTCAGAAACATTGTTCTGACCGACCATTAAAAAGTCCTCACTTACAAAACGGGCAAGCATTATTGCCCACCCCATATCATACCGGGTACAACCATCGCCAAGCACCAAAGAAATCCTGTGCTCGGATTCGAAAATCACGGACAGCCGCTGCACCTATGCCGGTTATGCCGAGAGTCAGGCTGTGCGCTGCCGTGAAGGAGAGGAGCAACTGTACCCTATTAAGGAGGGCTCTATCACTCCCTATACCCCGCTCTTTATCGTAACTTTACCGCAGAAGTAAGCCCTGTTTTACTAATCATAACGATGCAGGCTCACCGGTCAGTCGATTGGCTTGCATCGTTTTTTATTCTCAACCACAGCTTTCTAATACATCAATCACTGAATTTTTCTCATAGTACGAAAATGACGCTTTTCATTCAAATAGATTTCTGATAGTATAATCCGCAGTTCATGACTTCATATTTAAGCGACTCACAAAATACCGATGACTCAACGGACTTCACCGCTCTGCCGAAGGGGTGCAAGCTCAACAACTATATTATCGAAGAGGCTATCGGTCAGGGTGGTTTTGGCATAACATACCGAGCAATAGAAAAACTCACCGGCACCCCGGTCGTTATCAAGGAGAATTTCCCGAATGATTCGGCTCACCGAATCGAAAGTTCGCATTCTGTTTGTCCCCGTAACCGAGCGAAGAGGGAAGGTTTTGCGTGGTCGCTGAAACATTTTATCGACGAAGCCAGAATTCTAGCCCGACTGGATCACCCCAATATCGTAAAAGTGCTCTCGGCCTTCGAGGAAAACGGTACTGCCTACTACGTGATGCCCTCCCTCAAAGGGGTTGATCTGTACAACGGCTCCCCTCCAAGCGAACGGATTACCGAGGATTGGTTAACCCCCATTCTGCAGCAGGTGTTGAGTGCTCTCTCGTACCTTCATAAGCGGGAACTCCTTCACCGCGACATCAGCCCTGCCAACATTCTGCTTACTGAAAAGAGTACCCCTATCCTCATCGATTTCGGACTGGCACGCTTCACAGAGAGCATATCGACCGTGCGAGCCGCCAATCGTCTGTTCGGTTCACCGGAACAGTGCATGGGGCAAAAAGTACAGGGACCATGGTCCGACCTGTATTCGCTGGGTGCCACTTGTTACCTACTGATAACCGGCAAGCTTCCGCCCGAAAGTCTGGACCGTGCCGTAAATGACACTTACTCCCCCCTCTGCCAAAACAAGGAGCTGCTCCGGCGCTTCACACAGCGACTGCTCTTCAGTATTGACAAGGCACTTACCTATAGCCATTCCGATCGCTGGCAGAACGCAGAGGAGTGGCTCGATTTCCTGCAGCTTGAGAACCTGCACAGGATAGCGTACGAAGGCAACGCCGCGCAGCTGCGCCTGCTCCTCAGTAAGGGAGCAGATGTCAACCGAGCAGACGATCGTGGTCGTACCCCCCTGTGGTTTGCAGCCAGCAAGGGGCACCATGAGTGTGTAAAACTCCTGCTCGCCACACCCGGAATTAACAACACCAAGGCAGACGATGAAGGAATTACCCCCCTTCTCATCGCTCAACAAAAGGGGCACACCGAATGTGTAAAACTGCTGAAATCAGCCGGTAGAAGGTCCAAAAAGATAAATAAAACGGTGGCTATTCCGAGTTTTATTCTGCTGGGCATGGCACTGACATGCGCATACTCAACCGGATTGAGCTTTGCCGTCAACAACAACAACCCCACCCTGCTGCGCTGCTGTCTTGCGCTGCCCGGAATTGATGTCAACAAAACGAATCGGAATGGCTATACTCCCCTCTACTCAGCAGTTCGGAATAACCGAACCGAGTGCATGCGGCTCCTGCTTGCCGCACCCGGGATTGATGTCAACAAGGGGAACTTGCGCAACGAAACCCCACTCAACGAAGCAGCCTACCAAGGCCACACCGAGTGCATGCGGCTCCTGCTCGCCGCACCCGGGATTGATGTCAACAAAACAGACAATCGTGGCGATACACCCCTCAACGAAGCCGCCAACCAGGGTCACACCGAGTGTGTGGAGCTCCTGCTCGCCGCACCCGGTATCGACATCGACAAGGAAGACATGGACGGCCAAACCCCTCTCCAAATTGCAGAGAGAAATAATCACGGTGAGTGCGTGGAGCTCCTGCAGGCCGCTGCCGGAAAAACCATTGATACCCAAACCACAGGTTCGCAGCAGAAAGCCCGTAAACTCTTGAAAACTCAAAACATTTCCCCCGACGCCTACGGTTATAAACTGCAAACCGCCGCCGGTAGCGGAAATGCGGAACTTTTGCAACTGCTTATTACTGCCGGTACGAATGTTAATCAGGTTGGCAATTGTGGCGAATCTGCACTCCACTGGGCAGCCTGGAATGGCCACTCCGAGTGTGTCAAACTCCTGCTTGCCACACCCGGAATTAACGTTAACACAACCAATATGTACGGTGAAACTCCGCTCGCCGGGGCAGTCAGTAATGGTCACTCCGAGTGCGTCAAACTCCTGCTTGCCGCCCCGAGAATTGATGTGAATAAGAAGGACACGGACGGCATGACACCCCTCCACAAGGCAGCCCACCATGGCCACAAAGAGTGCATGCAACTGCTGCTGGCGACCCCGGGAATTGAAATCAACCCGATGGACGCTTACAACATGTCCCCCCTCACCAGGGCAGCCATGAAAGGTAGCAGTGCATGCCTGCAACTGCTGCTCGACTCACCCGGGATTGACGTGAATAAAACAAAGCATAAAGGCAAATCCCCCCTCGACTGTGCAATTGAAAATAACAACGTCGAGTGTATTAAACTCTTACTGGCTGCTCCCGGGATTGATACCAAAGAATGGGAGCCTCTGTACCTGGCTGTTTGTGAAAACAATGTAGAAAAAGTCAAGCAATTACTGGCTACCCTCTTTCATGATGTCAATCAGATTTCTAAAATCGGCCTAACCCCCCTTCACCAAGCGGTTCGCATGGGGCACACCGAGTGCGTCAAGCTCCTACTTGCCACACCCGGTATTAATGTCAACCAAGATACCTTATTCGGCGATCCCCCTCTCTACTGGGCAGTCAAGGACGGTCAAACCGCATGTGTGAAACTCCTGCTTTCCGCACCGGGGATTGATGTGAACAAGTCGAACGTACTGTACGAGGCAGCCACGAAAGGCCACACCGAGTGTGTGAAGTTACTGCTCGCCATGCCCGATATTGATGTCAAAGAATGGGAACCCATATTTCTTGCCATTATAGGTAACGATGTTGACAAACTCAAACAATTATTAGCATTGCCCGATATTGATATCAACCGACCCGGCAAAGATAATATGACCCCTCTTTACTGGGCAGTCAGCATGGGCCACATCGAGTGTGTAAAGCTCTTGCTCGCCAAGCCGGGGATAGACGTAAACAAGGCAGGCGTGCTGAATTTAAATCCGCTTTGCGAGGCAGCCATCAACGGTCATAGCGACTGCATGAAACTGCTCATTGCCGCCGGGGCGGATGTCAATCATACGATTTATGATGGTAGTAATCCTCTGCACGGAGCCGCCCTGAACGGTCACGCGGAATGTGTCAAATTGCTGGTTGCTGCCGGGACAGATGCCAATAGGGTGGATAATTATGGCTCTACACCTCTGCACTCGGCGATTTTATATGGCCACGCGGAATGTGTGCAACAACTGCTCAACGCGCCGCAAATTAATATCGCCCCCGAAGACAGTAACAACGAAACGCCTCTGCATAAAGCAGCACGATTGGGATACAAAGATTGCGTAGAGCTCCTGCAAGTTGCTGCCGGGATTACTACCCCCAAACCCCAACCCGAGCAATCGCAGCAGAAAGCCCGTGAGCTCCTGAAAGCTCAAAACATTTCCCCCGGTGAGTACAATTCTGTACTACTGACCGCTGCAGGCGAAGGAAATGCTGAGCTCGTGCAACTGCTTATCACCGCCGGGGCTGATGTCAACTACATGGACATGTCATGTAATACACCTCTCAGCAAAGCAGCGATGAATGGTAAGGTTGAGTGCGTGCGGCTCCTGCTCGCCACACCCGGTATTAATGTCAACCAAGATACCTTATTCGGCGATACCCCCTTGTACTGGGCTGCGGGATATGGCCACACCGAGTGTGTAAAGCTCCTGCTCGCCGCACCGGGAATTGACATCAATGCGACAGTCATGGGCGAAACACCCCTCTCCCATGCCGCCGAGAAAGGACATACAGAGTGCGTCAAGTTGCTGCTGACTACCCCCGGTATCAACGTTAATATAAAGACCGAGGAAGGCCAAACACCTCTCGGAATCGCAGAAAGCATGGGCCACACCGAGTGCGCCGACCTGATTCGACAAGCCGGTGGTCAGTGATTGGCGATTTCTTTTACATTGGAAAAAGTGTAAAAATCCGCGTTGCAACCGAAAATCCGACAAATTGGAGTTTGTCCGCCTATCCCCAAGGCGTCAGCCTTGCTCTTCACTCTGCGCGCAGCGCAGTCTTCACCACCGTGCGCAGCA
>JAZRSQ010000069.1:0-15153 GCA_045651585.1 Akkermansia sp. | reverse complement strand
CCCGCGTCCCGCTGCTCCCGCAGCCCCCGGCGCACCTGTACCCCCGCGTCCCGCTGCTCCCACAGCCCCCGGCGCCCCTGTACCTCCGCGTCCTGTGGCTCCGGCTGCTCCCGGTGCTCCTGTACCTCCGCGTCCCGCTGCTACAGTACCGTTGAGCGCTCCCTCAGCGCCGGCTCGTCCCGCTGCTCCCACAGCCCCTGCAGCTCCCGTCACAGCACCGGCTGCCGCTACAGCCCCCGCAGCTAAGCCCGCTGCTCCTGCTTCCAAGCCCGCCATGCCTGCAGCCACTGCTCCCGTTGGCAAGCCCGCCGGCTTTACCAAGCCTGCCGGTTTCAGCAAGCCCGCCGGTTTCGGCAAGAAAGCAGCCGCCGTTGAAGAGGAGGATGACGAGCCCAAGAAGGACAGCCCCATCATCACCGTTCTGGCTGCTCTCACCATCATCATCATGGGTCTGGTGTGCTTCAAGCAGTACCAGACTGACCAGACTCCCGGTCGCATATCCGAGTACACCTTCGGTTCTCCCACTGCCGGTGGCGATGAAGCCGTGAGCGATGACAGCGGTTACGCCGAGGAGGAGGAATCCTCCGGTGAGAGCGAGGACTACGCTGACGAAGAAGAGTAATTTTTTCGTTGAACAAACCTCTCAATAACTGCATCCAAGCAAACACTATGGCATTACAGATTACTGAAAGTAACTTCGAGGCAGAGGTCATCAATTCCACCGTACCGGTGCTGATTGACTTCTGGGCAACTTGGTGTGGCCCCTGCCGCATGATTTCTCCCATCGTTGACCAGGTCGCCACCGAGATGGCAGGCGTAGCCAAAGTCGGCAAAATCAATGTGGACGAAGCAGGTGCTCTCGCTACCCGTTACGGCGTGAAAAACATCCCCACGCTCATCTTCATCAAAGACGGTCAGGAAGTCGATCGCGTAACCGGTGCCACGTCTAAAGACAATATCATTGCCAAGCTGAAGGCTTGCCTCTGATGCAGTCATAAAAGTCTCTTCAACGGGCAGACCTCTGAGTGGGTCTGCCCGTTTTGTATACCCCCACAAATAAACTACACCATGACTATAGAAATAACTGAAAGTAACTTCGAAACCGAAGTCATCAACTCCCCCGTACCCGTATTGCTGGATTTCTGGTCAACCTGCTGTGGCCAATGTCGCATGATTTCCCCCGTCATCGACCAAATCGCGGAAGAAATGAAGGGAGTAGCAAAAATCGGCAAGGTCGATGTGACTGACAACATGAAACTGGCCGTCGCGCAAAACGTCACCTCACTCCCGACATTGATTTTCTTCAAAAATGGGCAGGAAGTCGACCGAATCCTTCAGGGAGCTTCAAAACAGAACATCATCGCTCGTCTGAAAGCCATCATGTAACAAGAATACAAAACAGAACCGAAACAGGCTAACTCACTTATGGTTAGCCTATTTTTATTTTCCCGATAAAGATAGGCGCCACACACACAATTTCAGATTGACTTTGCAGGAATATAGAATTAGAATAGCTCCAGCGAATGAGGGATACCACCCCTTACATAAAAGAAGGCGATACCCCTCATTGAATCGATTCACATAACTCCACGCCATGTCGTATTCAGACAGCACAGCAGCAACGAGCGGTCACCATCTTATAAACCTATACGATGTCATTTATGTCGATGCCTGTACATGGATGGCCTCGGAAATGGAGAGTTTCCTGCAACAGGCAGCCCCGTACATTCAAAGCAGCGGGCACAAACTCATCATGACCGACAGCGTGCTGCGCGAGCTGAATAACTGCGCCTCGCTCAAATATGCCGCACAGACTGCCCTGCGACTGAAAGAGCAGTACAGCGACCTCATCACTAACGAGGACAGCTCAACCGGCAGCAACACCGCCGATGGGGAGTTTGTACGAGCATTCTTCTTCAACCACAACAAACGCCGCCAGCTACTCATTACGCACGACCAACAACTGGCCACTGACATACAGAACTGCTGTAGCGGCAGTGCAGATGAAGAAAATCCCTCCACCGCAGTCATGACCCTGTGGCCCGATGGCGATTTGATAACGTTCCGCTGTATGATGCAACGGAAAGATCACCAGGCCCGCATGCGCTTGGCAGAAATGGCTGGCAATGCCCCCATCTATCTGGACAGCACCGCTCTCAGCCATGAGCATCTGCCGGCATTCCTCTCGCACCTGCATACACCGCTGCTCATACAGGAGCGCCCTGCTCGCGTCATTACCAACTCACTCACACCCGAACAGCGTAACCATCTGGCAACTCAGATAAACGAGTACCCCGGGCTGCTGGAAATCGTTGAAACCGACTCCTCACTGAGTGAGACAGATGCTCTACTGGGTGAGATTTACCTCAATCCCGACAACATGGGGGCAGACCGCATCATACTCGTGACCAATGACGTAGCCCGCGCCAATGAGCTGCGCAGCCGTCGTCCCAAGTGCGACCGATTCCCGTACATCGATTTCATGACCATCAACAAGTATGCCTACCTGAGCTACCTCAAGCTATCGGCCGAGCATACAACGCCTGCCCGCACCCAGCAACAGACCACTCCCGCAGAACCGCGCGAGCGCAAGCCCGCAGCCTATGTGCCACAGCTTATCGGCGCCATCAAGAACGATGACATCGAGACCATGTGCACCTACATAGCCAAGGGAGCCAGCCTGCGCAACGGTATTATCACTGCCCTCTGCCGGGAGAAAGACAACTGTCTGCGTGTTCTGCTCGAGACCGCAACAGCCCCGATTGAAGCCAGCTGCTTTGACTGGTGGGTATGCACCTTCAATTCTTTTGCAGAGCCCGACTATCTGGCTCAGAACCCCACTCACTTTGAACTGCTTTCCATGCTGATTACCAAATCAGCCCCGCTCTCTGACTGCACGGAGGCGATGAACACCCTGGCAGAGCGTGTAAGTGCCCTCAACGCCGCACAAGAGCAGCTCTGGGAAATTATACGCTTGGCCCTGCAGAATGGCGCACCGGCAGCCGTTTATTCCCACACCACCGGCGAAACTCTGCCCGAAATCGCCACACGGCAGGGCAACGCCGGCGCACTGGCCTTCCTGCAGGCTCGCTGAGTCAGCAGGAACCACCTATAAAAAAGCCCCGCAGGACTTGCTGCGAGGCTTTTTGAAATTTAAAACCGGGAACGTTTATTCGGCAGCCATGCCATCATCCTTGCCGTCTGTCAGCCATGAAATGCTGATAGGAGCAAAGCGAATGTGGCGTATAGGTGCACCATTCACCTCGAACAACACACCGGCCACACCGGGTTTTACCGGGCAGAGCACAGAGTAGGCATAGTTGCCGTTGCCAACAGATTTAGCAACAGGCCAAGTCTTGCCATCGTCGTAGCTCATCTTGATAACACCATTCGTACGGCCATTCGTGGGTGAGGAGAACAGTATACGCCCCCGGCTTCCGAGAGCAGCATCATCTGCGTAGGAATAGCGGGTAAGGCCATTCTGGCAGTTCGGGCTGGGCAGTTCCCGGTGATTATTCACCGGGCCCCAGCTTTCGCCACCATCCTCAGAATACGCCACCTTGCGAACATTGCCACCCCACGCGCGGGAGACAACAAACAGGCCGCCTTCCTCGGTTTCTACGATGGAGACTTCATTGATACCGCGGCCGGCATCTGACTTCTTGCCGATGTTCCAGGTTTTGCCACCGTCGTCAGAGTAAGCGGCAGCCAGCGTCCAATTACCGAACGGGCCTTCATTCAACGGCACCACAAGGCGCCCCTTGTGCTCGCCCCGCGTCAGCTGCACGCCGGGGTTCGGGCCACTGCAGGTAATGGTCACGCCCTTGTTCTTGGTATACTGAGTTATATCTCTGGGTTTGGTCCACTTTTTACCATTCTTGGAGAAGCAGACAAAATTGCGGATACAACGCTCATCCTTCCAACCGGTGGGAATGTCGGGTGTTCGCTCTTTAACCCCTTCCGGGTAACGCTGGAAGAAGAGAACGACCTGCTTATTCTTACGGTCATAAATCAAGCACGGATTATTGAACGTAGCCCCCTTGGATGCCGCAGCAACCACCGGTTTGCTCCATTTACGCCCGCCATCCTTGCTGATGGAGACAATCAGGTCATTCTGCCCTTGGTCGGTATCCTGATAGCGACCTTCGGCCATAGCTACCAGTGTACCATTGGCATTGATGATATCCGGAATGCGTATACTGGCATAGGGATTTCCCTCCCCGGCCACAAACACATCTACCGCGCGGCTGTAGGGCTCGCTGTCCAGAGCGGCCAGCTCTGCCTTGCTTGCAGGCTTGCCCGGCAGGTATGTTGCAGCATCTGTCGCGGACTTTTTGGCAGTCTTCTTCTTTCCTTTTTTCTTGGCAGGCTGCAAGTCAGCGACTTCCTCCTGCGCAAAGGCCGGCGTATAATAAACCGGTGCCGCTACCAGTATGGTAGCGGCACACAGTATAAGTGATGAAATCTTCATCGGATTAGGCATTCTTCTTGGGAAGACAGAAGAGGATAATACCGCAAAGCATCATGAGCACACCGGCCAGACTCAGCACAGTAGAGAGCGGAGTACCGGCGTCCTTCAGCATACCACCCAGCCAGGACACCAGAGCACCGGCACCCACGGAGGTAAGGTTCAGCAGACCATAACCGGTAGCAGCAAAGCGCTCGTCGATGGTGTTGCGCAGCACGGGCATGAGGGTAGCATCCATAGCGCCCTGAGCCACACCCTGCATGGCCACCAGAGTCAGCACAGCCACGAGGCCGATTTCAACACCGAACATCATAGCAAACAGCACGCAGGGACCGGCCAGACAGAATGCAATACCGGGCACATAAGCGCGGGCATTCTTGTTGCGCAGGTACCAGCGGTCTGCAATCACGGCACAGGCCAGCACGGAAATGTACTTGGCGATGTTAATCCACTGCGTAGCGGCGGGACCGGCATCAGCCTCGGAAATGGAGAACATGTCCTGCAGCAGGCGGGGATACCAGCCCAGCAGGAACCAGTTGGCAAAGCCGGCAAAGGAAATCATGAGCAGCAGCAGCCACATACCACGACCGGTGAAAATGCTCTTGAGCATCTGACCCAGAGTGAAGGCAGGAGCAGCAACAGCGGTCTCCTCTGTAGCGGCAGCAGCTTCTGCCACGGGAGCTTCCTGAGCCTTCGGGTCGCGCAGGAAGAAGAGCACGATAAGGCCGTATGCCACACCGATGAAACCGAACACCTCGAAGGTGAGGCGCCAGCCCATCTGGCAGGGATCGCCGGCCATCATGGCACCGTAACCGGCCATCACCTGACCGGCATAAATACCGCTCATGTGCAAGCCTGTGGCCAGAGAGCGGGTGCTACCACGGTGGTAGTCGGTGATAAGGGCGAGAGCGGCGGGAATGTAGAAGGCCTCACTCACACCCATCATAGCACGCCAGAAGATAAGCTCTTCGTAGGACTCGGACTTACCGGTCATCCAGGTCACGATGGACCACACAACCAGCGAGCACATAATGATGAAGGAGCGGCTGAAGCGGTCGGCCAAGTAACCACCCACCGGGGACAGAGCTGCATACACAATAAGGAAAGCAGATGTCACGATACCGAACTGAGCCTGCGTCATCTCAATGCAGCCCGGACCTTCGGTCATGGACTTATTGAGCACAGCCAGCAGCTGGCGGTCGAAGTAGTTAAGCATCACCACCACCCAGAGCACGGCGACAGCAATCCAAGCCCACTTACCGGGCTTGGTCACGGGAGCATTCGGTGAAATGGCGGGTTTAGCGAGGCCTTTCTTGCAGGCGGCCAAAACGGCAAGCACAGCAATACCGATCGCTACCCAAGGGGTGAGATCGGCCAGGAACGTCAGTACGGGATTAGGTTCAGGCATATGTTTGTTTTTTCTTTGTTATTTAGAGAGATTCAGGGTAGAAATCACGGGAGTACGCACACCGGGGTGAGTCTCACCGGAAATAATGTAGATATCACCTATAACATTCACAGCAGGAGCAGTGGCAATGCCGATGCCGTTTTTGCCGGCAACAGCCCATGTTCCTCTGTCGATATTGAAGGCGTAGATGGTGGTGTTCTGGCCGGGGTGATCAGCCGGAGCTTTACCTACCAAGCTGGCGCGGTAATAGTTACCGGGGTCACCGCAAATCAGCATCAGATTGTCGCGGATGGCGGGCATGGGGCCGGCAGGAGCCACGATTGTCTCGGGCATGTCGGCAACCTGTGTCCACGTATCGGTGGCGGGGTCGTAGCAAAGCGTGCTCTTCAGGTACGTGCGCTCAGCGGCTCCCTTGGCATCCGGGTGCAGGGAGCAACCACCGGCCACGTAAATCTTGCCGTCATCCCATGTACCCACAGACGTACCGGCCACAGCCAGCATACGACCTTCGCCGGGCATGGGAGCCAGCTCCTTCCAACCGGCAGCAGTATTCTTCAAATCCAGCACAAAAGTGCGGCTCAGACAAGTCACGGACTCGGCCTTCTCCTGACCACCGAACACATAGAGCTTGTCGTAACGCTGCACAAAAGCAGGATAAGCCGTTGTGACGGGCAGAGCCGGCAGGGCCTCCGTACTGCCATCGGCAAGAATACGAGTCACTGTAGCCACGTGCCCTTCCATATTGCAGCCACCGGCAATCACCATGCTGCGGCCCTTGGAGGTATGAGCAGCGTAGCCGATGGGGTAAGGCAGCTTAGCCAGCACAGCACAGCTGCCATCTGCAGGATTGAAGCTCAGGATTTCATCGTAGAACACCTTAGCACCGCGCTCTGCAGGAGTTTTGGCACCCGGCTTGGCATTCGGGAAATTGGCACCGCCAATGGCCAGAATACGCCCGCCTTCAGCGGTGCGAACCAATGAGGCCACCATACCGGCACGCCCCACCTTATCGGTAATCACGGGGCTATCGGCGGGAGCCTTTGCTACCAACTGCACAGGGGCTGCAGCGGCACAGCCGGGGCAGCACTGAGCTACCGCCGGCAGGGCTGCAACGGCAGCCAGAATAAAGAGGTTCTTCAACATATCGCGTTAACAGAAATTACATCTTGGCACCCCAGACCTGGTTGGAGCGCTTACCGGGGCGCTGCTCGCCATTCACGATAACAGCCATCCCCTCCCACTCAGCGCAGGGAAGCACGGCACGTGCCACTGCCATCTCGCCGGCAGGAGCCCACTTATCGCACTCAGGGCAATAGCAGAGGGTGAAATTGTGGAAACCGGGGTGATTCTGCGGGGTGAAGCCCTTCACGGTAGCATCATCGCCACCCAGCAGGTAAATACGACCGCCAATCACGGGAGCGGGGGTCGGACCGGCCGCGCAGAAATGCGGCAGCTCGGCCAGCGATGCCCAACCGGCAGCCTCGGTATAGCTCCATGCCTCGGTCAGCATGTCACGCACCTTGCGACCATCTTCGCCGTCTTTCAGGCCGATACCGCCCAGCACGTACACGGTGTCGCCCACTGTAGCCATCTGCTGCAGGAAACGACCGCGGGCGGGCATGGCCGGGCCCTCAGTCCATGTATCGGCAGCGGGGTCATAAATCCACATACGGCTCTCGGCGTCCTGCTCACCGGGGGCAATGCTGCCACCCTGCACATAAACCTTACCGCCCATCACGGTAGCGGCATGACCGGTCAGAGTAACGGGCAGCGGAGCCAGTGCCTTGCAGCTCAGAGCAGAGCCATCCCAGCTGAGCAGGTAGCAATCAGCCACTGCACCATCGGCATTGCTGCCGCCAATCAGCATAACACCCTCAGGCAGAGACGCCGTAGCACCATAGCCCAGCGGTTTGGGCAGCGGGGAACCCTCCTGCCAGCTGCCGTCAGCTGCAGTCAGCACAAACATACGCTCCGTCCAGCGCTTGGGGCCACCCTCCCACAGCGGTTTTTCGGGGAAATTAGCACCGCCACCCACAATCAGGGCACCATTGCTCACACCGGCAAACATACCGGCCCAGCCTTCGGCATCCGGCAAATCGGCCAGCTGCTTCCAATCGAGAGAAAGTTCAATTGTATCCATCACACTCTATATTTACAACAAATCCCCTCCCCTTGCAAGCAAAATATACCACCCACTCAGCACAATTCAATCGAAGAATCTGATTGTATTTCGTAATTAGCCATCAATAACTTGATTTGTCTTGCAAAACTCACAATGTTCTGCTACACTCACGCGCACACGCAACCACGACAATATGCAAGCGCACTCACCATATCTGAACCCCAGTTGGCCGGATGCCGTATGGGATGTATCGGGCGCGTTCGTCAACGACCGCGAGCTGATAGCATTCCACGACTTCTGCACGCTGCTGTTGGGTTTCAGCCCCTTCAACATTGTACACGGGGCACCGCTCTGCACGTGGAACAGCGGGCGTGTACTCAAACACCTCATGCGAGATGCCGAGGAGATCCGCACCGCCGGTCTGGAGTATGAAAAACGCAACATCTCCATCTACCTTACCTTCACTAATCTCAACCTGAAGGAGGAACATGTGAGCGACCCGCTGGGCAACGCCATGCTCACCTTCGCAACCAATCACAACCCCACCGAACGCAACTCCGTCATTTTGGCAAGCGATGCCCTGCTGCAGCACGTGAAGACCAATTACCCCAAACTGCGTACGGTGTCGAGTATTCTCAAAATCACCAACAGTGGCGGCAAAGGCAAGCTGAGTGCCTATCAACGCTTGGCCGAGCAGTACGATGAAGTGATGGTGCACCCCGACGACGTGCTCAACTACGACCTGCTCGAACAGCTGGAGGACAAGGAGCGCTATATTCTGCTGGTGAATGAATACTGCATACGTCACTGTCCCCTGCGCCCCTACCACTACAGTTCACTCTCACAGATGGCCCTCAACTACTTCGGCCACGACAACACCGACTTCGACAACAAGCAGAACTCCAATGGCTGCAAGGACTTAGGCACTCTGCTCACCCACCCCAAGCATAGTGTACTGGCTCTCAACACGCCCGAAATCGCACGCTTGCGCGAACTCGGATTCCGCCACTTCAAGATGCAGGGTCGTGGTCACGCCAACGGCTCCTCCATCCTCTTTGACCTGCTGCGACTCGTACTGCGCAACGATGCTCCGGCCGAGAACGCCATGCACGCCCTCGGCCAGAGATTCTGGGAATCCATCTTACCACACAACCCGTCATGAGCCAGCGCTTTGAACCAGTAACCGTAAAAGATATCCGCTTTCTTACGGATAACTACCTGCCGGATACCGCTTGGACATTCGGTGGCGCTATGCGCTTTGACGCCTCCCTGCTCAACATCTGCACCCAACTGGGGCAGAGTTTCCCGCTGCGCAAGCCCCATCGCGTAGCCGGCTGCCCGGCCTGCAAGTGGTCACTCGACTGGTACACGGAGCGCCGCCCCATGTCCTTGGACACCTATGCCAAAACGCTGGATGCCTACGCCAACCAGAACATCGGCGTGATTCTCAGTTTCGATAATCCCTTCATTACCGAAGACATGCTGACCGACAGCTATGCCAACACCCTTCTGGCGGAGCTGTACAAGCGCGACCGCGTACACCGCAACGCCGTAGCCACAGCCAGTGATTTGCTTGCTGCCCACATACGCAGCAAGTTCCCCAAGCTCCCCATTTTCTGCCATAGCAACAGACTTATTGCCGAGCGCAACAAGCGCACAGCAGCCCTTTACAACAAGCTGCTCAGCGAATATCACCGCGTGTGCCTGCACCCGGCAGATGCCACTCGTCCCGCCATCACCTCGGCTATTTCTGCGCCGGAACGCTGCGATATCATCATCAACGATCCCCTGCCCCGCAACAGCGCCCTGCGCCGTGACCACCTGCGCCTGCTGGCAGACATCCGCAAAGATCCCTATAATTCCGACCTTGCCCGCCGTCGCTCCGCCCTCGTCGAGCGTGACGGCTGGCACAATATTCAGCGCGATTCCCTGCGCCAGCTTGCCACCTGCAACCTCACGCGCGAGGAAAACACCGCACTTTATGCTGCAGGCTATCGCTCCTTCATTGTACAGGGCTCCCAATTCCGCAACGAAATGACCCTACTCTGGGACATCTTTACCTGCACTCTCGATTACAGCCCCGAACTCAACAACAAAGCCGCCCTCATTGCCAGCGCAATCATGGCCTCCTTCGGCATGCCGAAAGGTGAGTTACCCAGCGGCCTGAAGGATTTCTCCTTCAGCAATTACGAATAACAGATTTATGAACAGACTCCATATATTCAGCTCCGAATCAGTCGGCGAAGGCCACCCTGACAAAGTAGCAGACCTCATCTCCGACACCGTTGTAGATGCCTGCTTGGCACAGGACCCCGCCAGCCGCGTGGCATGTGAAACCTTGGTGAAAGACAGCCACGTCATTCTGGCCGGCGAAATCACCACTCAGGCCAAGCTCGACTATGAGCAGCTGGTGCGCGACACCGTGAGAGCCATCGGCTACGCCACCCCGGCAGATGACCCCGTATTCAACGCCGAGACCCTGACTGTCACCAACCTGCTCTCCACCCAGAGCCCCGATATCGCTCAGGGTGTCGATGCCCGCGAGGCCGAGGGTAAGGATGGCGCCGAACAGGGCGCAGGTGACCAGGGTATCATGTTCGGCTATGCAGCCAACGAGACCCCCGAGCTCATGCCCGCCCCCATCATGTTCGCACACCGTATCATGATTGAGCTGGCTCGCGTGCGCCACAGCGGTGAAGTTGCTTGGCTGCGCCCCGACAGCAAGAGCCAGGTTGCCGTCGAGTACGGCGAGGACGGCAAGCCCGCACGTATTCTCAATGTAGTACTCAGCACCCAGCACACCGAGGACGTCAGCATTACTACCATCCGCGAGTTCTGCACAGACCTCATTCGTCGCGTGCTCCCGGCTGAGCTCATAACCACCGAGACCGAGTTCTTCATCAACCCCACCGGTCGCTTCGTAATCGGCGGTCCTCACGGCGACTCCGGCCTGACCGGTCGCAAGATTATTGTGGACACCTACGGTGGCATGGGTCGCCACGGTGGAGGCGCATTCTCGGGCAAGGATTGCAGCAAGGTAGACCGCTCCGGCGCCTACATGTGCCGCTGGGTTGCCAAGCACATTGTAGCAGCCGGTCTGGCTGAGCGCTGCGAACTGCAGGTGGCTTACGCCATCGGCAAGGCCAGCCCTGTTTCCATCATGGTCGATGTCGACAGCTTCGGCACTGCCAGCGTGAGCGAGGACGTCATCATCGAGCGCGTGCTGAAGGCCTTCTCCTTCAAACCCGCCGATATGGAAAAAGCGCTCGGTCTGCGCAACCCCATCTTCGCCCGCTCCACCAACTACGGTCACTTTACAAAAGCCGACCTTCCTTGGGAGCAGCTCGACCCTGCCAAGCTGGAAATCCTGAAAGGCAACTGATAGATTTTGTCAATTTTCAACCCGAAAAACCGATTTTTTTGCCGGTTTTTCGGGTTTTTTGTATAATTTTTTCATCATTTTCCACAAAAAGGCTTGCAATGGAACAAAAAACTGATAGAATCGTCACGGCGAATTGTATTTATTTTACTCCGGCTTTTTATCAAACCGGATATCAGTTAAGAGGTCATTCCGGAACCCCCCAAGGAATGAGGTAGTTGTATCATTTGGTAATTTATCATTAACTGAACCAATAATCCTTTAATATTTTTTATTTATATGTTAGATATCTGTTTATTAGGAACCGGCGGCACTCAGCCGCTGATTAATCGCTGGCTCACCGCCCTGATGGTGCGATATAAGGGTCATACTGTACTTATCGACTGTGGCGAAGGCACCCAGATTGCCGCGCAGAAAGCCGGCCTGGGCCTCAAGCCGGTGGATAAGATTCTCATCACTCACCTGCATGCCGACCACATCAGTGGTCTACCCGGTCTGCTGCTCACCATGGGTAACATGGGGCGCACAGAACCCCTGTCGATTGTGGGGCCTGAGGGTACCGAGCACGTGGTCAACAGCCTGCGCTGCATTGCCCCCTTCCTTCCCTTCGAGATAAAGGTGAGCGAGCTGACCACCGAAACCGAAACCATGTTCTTCGAGGACTGCGACATTCAGGCATTCGCCGTTCACCACGGTGTGCCCTGTTACGGCTACAGCTTCTACCTGCCCCGAGCCGGTAAGTTCGATGCCACTGTTGCACGCGAAAAAGGCATACCCCTCGAGTACTGGAAACGACTGCAGAAGGGTGAAACCATTGAGCACGAAGGGCAGACCTTCACTCCCGATATGGTACTGGGTCCCCCTCGCAAGGGACTTAAACTTACCTACTGCACCGATTCCCGCCCCACCGAATCGCTGACCACCGCAGCAGCAGACTCCGACCTGTTCATCTGCGAGGGCATGTACGGTGAAGACGAAAATCTGGACAAGGCAAAAGAGAACTGCCACATGCTCTTTTCGGAGGCCGCCACCATCGCCGCACAAGCCGGTGGCGTGAAGGAACTCTGGCTCACTCACTACAGTCCATCCCTGCCGAATCCCAAGGATTTCAGAGAGGTTGCCCGAGCCATATTCCCCAACACGCACACTCCGCGTGACGGATGGTTCAAAACTCTTGCCTTCGAGGAATAAACCTAACATCAACAACCGGCCTGCCCAAAGCAGGCCGGTTTTGCTTTCTATCGGAAATTTGCCTTGCTCTCTCAGTTGGCTTATGGTAGCATGACGGAGTTATGAAACACACATACCTTCTTGCCATAGCCCTGCTGGGGCTGGTAGGTTTGACCGCACCCGTTGCCGCTCAGGCAACAAGCGGCGGGAACGTTACCCCCAAGCTCGAGCGTGACATGAAAAAGCACGCTGAAAATGTAGCTCGTGAAGTAGAAAAGAAAAAGGAAGCCGAAGAAATCAAAACCGTACCTCAGGCTATCGAAGCCCTCGAGTTCTTCAACGGCAAGCCCAGCACCAAGGCTAAGTACTACATCTACCTCCACTCTGCCAGCTGGTGCGGTCCCTGCCGCGCACTCATGCCCAAGCTCATCAAGGAGTATCCGGCCATGAAGAAGGCCAAGGTTGAAATCATCCTCATCGGTTATGATGACTCTGTGGAGAAAGCCACGGAATACATCACCCACTACGACAAGGGTATCTCCGGTATCCTCTACACCAACCCCGAGGTTCAGAAACTCCCCGGTTTTGCCAAACCCGAAGGTATTCCCTACGCTACCATCGTAAGCCGTAAGGGTAAGGTGCTCTACAACGGCTTTGGCAACGGAGCTCTTAACTGGAAGGAAATCTGCTCCAACAAAAAGAAGAAAAAGAAATAAGAATTTAAACGGCGATATGCCGGTAAAATTGTAGATGACATCACTGAGTCGACGCAGTTTTCTGAAAGGGCTGGGGGCGCTTGCGCTCACAGCCCTTCCGGCATGCAGGCGGGCGCAGCAATATGCTATTGAGCCCGAGGGGTGCCCGGAGTGGCAGCTGCCCGGGCAGGCTACCAGCTTTGCCACGGCTATGCCATGGCCCGGCGGTGCTCTGCCCATGCTGGCCGTGTGCCACAAAGGACTGCCCACCATGCTGCAGCCCAACCCGCACTACGAGCCCATACGCCGTGGACTGCCCGCCTTTGCGCAGGCGACACTCACCGACCTTTATTCCCCACACCGCCCGACTACAGCAACATTTAACGGCAAGCCCTACCCCGAGCGTGCTCTGCAAGGCGCTTGGAGAGCCTGGGGAACTGCCCTTCGTGAGGGTAGACGCGCAGCCTTTCTTTTCCCTGCCGGTTATAGCCCGGTGCGCGCTGCGCAGGTTGCTGAACTGCAGCAATTCAGCGGAGTAACGGTTTATGAATACGACCCTCTCACCGAGCCCCGCAACACCACCTGCCCGGAGCTGGACTCGCTGATAGAATCTTCCCTCGGCGCGCCGGTGCGCTACCCCAACAGCTACGGCACTCTGGCAGAACTCACCGCTACTCTGCCACAGCTTGAGCTACTCTTCATCTTTACCCCGGCAGATCCCGCCGGGTTGAACCCGGACTTTGCCACAGCCCTGCAAAGCTCAGCTGCCGAGACAGTACGATTTGTTCCCCCCGGCCCAACCACCCCGGATTACACGGCTCAACTCTGCCAATACACCATACCCCTCACGCACTTTCTGGAGGAATGGGGGGCCGAGGCAGATGCCCACGGCAATCTATGCCTGCGCCAACCCGTAACCCACCCCTTGCGCACCGCCGTTTCCGAGAGCGAGGCTCTGCACAGCCTACTGCAACATGAGCCCCTGCCACTGAGTGAACGGCCGGATATTTCGCCGGCACGTGAGTGGCTGCTGCGAGCAGTCCCGCAGGCCGAGCAACTACTGCGCCGAGGTATAGCTGAACATACGGCCCCCAAACCGCAAATCATATCCCCGAGCGCGCCTCAGCCCCTCTGCCACTACCTGCACCCCTATTTCATCGATGGGCGCTACGCCCATAATCCTTGGCTGCAGGAGTGCTGGTTGCCGCTCACCGGTACAGTCAGAGCTGCCGAAGTGCTGCTCCCGGGCAACAATGCGCCCGGCACCGCTCAGGTAAATGGCCACAGCTTACCTGCCGCCTACCTGCCTCAACTCAACAGCACCTGCCTGCCCCTTTGCTCGCAGACGGTAGGAGCTACCGGAGTAACCACTACCACGGGTTCCCCATTACCGCACCGCCCGAGCAAAACTCTGCCACCACACAGCACCGGCAGTGCTCCCGAACATAAGTCTGCCACGACTCCGCAGTGGGGGCTTATCATCGACCCAACTCTCTGCAACGGTTGTGGTGCCTGCACTCTGGCCTGCCGAGCTGAGAACAATATCCCCACTGTCGGTGCCACAGACATAGCGAACGACCGTGACCTGCAATGGCTGCGCATCGATCGCTACGCCACCCCGGAGCATAGCACCCTTTACCTCCCCACCGCCTGCCGACAGTGCGAACAGGCTCCCTGCGAGGCCGTCTGCCCCGTCCATGCCACCGTGCATACAGATGAAGGGCTCAATGCCATGGTCTACCCCCGTTGCTGGGGCACCCGCTACTGCGCTGCAGCCTGCCCCTACGATGCGCGCCACTTCAATTTCCGCAGTTATTCAGAGCAATCCACCACGCCCCCCAACCCGCAGGTCAGCCAACGCCCCCGAGGGGTTATGGAGAAGTGTACCTACTGCGTGCAGCGCATCAATGC
>JAZRSQ010000068.1:0-79268 GCA_045651585.1 Akkermansia sp. | reverse complement strand
TCGTCGGTCAGACCAACGTTGGTGAAGATGATGTTCTCCTTGATGGTGTCCATGGCGATGGGGTTGGACTTGTAGGAAGTACCGGGAGCCACACCGAAGTAACCGTTCTCGGGGTTGATGGCGTGGAAGGTACCGTCCTCGTGGGGCCAAATCCAAGCGATGTCGTCACCGATGATGCTGGTCTTCCAGCCCTTGGCAGCCAGTGCGGGGGGGGGCACAACCATGGCCAGGTTGGTCTTACCGCAAGCAGAGGGGAATGCGCCGGTCACATAGGACTTGCGGCCCTGAGGATCGGTGATGCCGAGGATGAGCATGTGCTCAGCCATCCAGCCGTTCTTCTTAGCAATACCGGTAGCGATACGGAGTGCAAGGCACTTCTTACCGAGCAGAGCGTTACCACCGTAACCGGAACCGTAGGAGATGATCTCACCGGTCTCGGGGAAGTGGCAGATGTACTTCTCCTCGTTGTTGCAGGGCCAAGTTACGTCCTCCTGACCGGGCTCAAGGGGAGCACCTACAGTGTGAAGGCAGGGAACGAAGTCGCCGTAGCCGTCACGCTTGGGATTGCCACCACCGTTCACCTCGTCCTCCAGACGCTTGAGAACCTTCTCGCCCATGATGGTCATGATGCGCATGTTGGTCACAACGTAAGCGGAGTCGGTGATTTCGATACCGATCTTAGCAAGGGGAGAATCGAGCGGGCCCATGCAGAAGGGGATAACGTACATGGTACGGCCCTTCATGGAACCATCGAGGTAGGGGTTGAGGATGGCGCGCATCTCAGCCGGGGACTTCCAGTTGTTGGTGGGACCTGCGTCCTCCTGATTCTCGGAGCAAATGAATGTGCGTTCCTCTACGCGAGCCACGTCAGAAGGAGTAGAACGAGCCAGGAAGCAGCCGGGGCGCTTCTCAGGGTTCAGACGGATGTACGTGCCCTTCTCTACGAGCATATCGCACAGCTTGGTGTTCTCTTCCTCGGAACCGTCGCACCAGTAGACGGAATCGGGTTTGCAAAGCTGGCGGATTTCCTCCACCCACTCAGCAGCCTTCTTGTGTGTAGTACCTGTAATCATGGTGCCCATAAAATAGCACACCGAAAGCGAACTTGCAACACGAAATTTGCATATTTTTCGCCATCCTGCATAAATTTTCGGGCAATCAGGCCCGATTGAAGGAGAAAAAAGCGCATGATTCGCCTTTGCTTACCCTCTATCCTTTGAAAGATGCTTGACAAAACCAAACAATTAGTGCACTATATCCTACGTAATGGGCAGCAAATTTTCAGACTTCAGATACAAACGAGCCACACAACTGGCGACAACACTTGTAGCTGTCAGCACAATGTACAGCCTTGATGCACAGGATGTCGCCCCCCTGCCCTCTGAAGTATTCGGAGGGCAACCCAGCACAGAAAACCCGATTATGAGCCTGACCGGAAGGGCCATCAGTGAAACCGGACTCAACCTCGAGCTCGAGATTCCTGACAACCTGACCATCAACAACGAAGGTGGCGATGTTCTGTATGATAACAGCAAGCGCACACTTACCTACAAGGGAAATAATGCACCGGTTCGATTCCTGACTGACGAGGGATTGGAAGTGATTGCCAAGGAGATTGTTGTTGACCTGACAAACAAAAAGCTTACACTCACCGGCCCGCTGACCATTTATCGCGGAGAAAGCCTGACACTTGCAGAGAGTGGCACCTATGACTGGAAGAACTCCACGATGGAGGCTCATGTCGTTCGCACTAAAGTGACCGGCATTCTGGTTCGTGGTTCCAAGGTGGAATACACCAAGGACAAAGAAGGCAAGAGCTTCATGCGCATACAGGATGCGTATGTGACAACGGACGATGCCCAGACACCCGGCACTTGGGTAGGCACCGGCGAAATGACCATTTACCCCGGCGATTACGGTCGTGTAACCCGCATGAGCATTGCCGGTGGTGACTACGACGTAGTAGTGCCTGTTCTGGGCTGGTTCTCATTCTCCCACTCACTCAATCCGCGTGAGGGCTACATGCCCAATTTGGGTGCAAAATCCATTTGGGGCAGTTACCTGCTCAACAATTACGGCTTCCTACTGGGCAACCGTCGCGTTGAGGATAACATGCCGGTATCGGACTACATCCTGACAACCCACCTCGATTACAGAACACGCCGAGGCTTGGCAGGCGGTATCGATTTGGAAGATGTGGGGATGAGCAAGAAGTACCGCGACATGAAGGGTATCGAGGCTTACTACATATACGACCGAAAGCCCAACATCAACCCCACCACCACTGAGCGTATTCCCACATCTCACGACAGGTATCGCATTGCTATGAGCACCCTGTGGGATTTGCCTGTCACCGCTCCGTCTCCCTATACACACTGGACTGCTGCCACCAATATCAATGTACTGAGTGACCGCTATGTCCTGCGAGACTACTTCGACGACCTCGGCAAGGTTAACGACAAGCCCGACAACACCGTGCGCGTCGTCAGAAGAGGCAAGCTCAGCCAGACCATGTTGATGACCCGCTTTGCGCCCAACGATTACTACACAACCGACGAGCGCGCCGAGCTATCTTACTACAGAGCCAGAACAGCTGTCGGGAACACAAGCATTTCCTACGAAACCCGTAACAGTCTCGGCATGATGAGACAGGAAGTCTCGGCCCAGGAACGCGCCGCCTACAGAGCAGAGCTCGACCGCTTCACCGACCCGGATGCCCGCGCCTACTACGAGCGCTTGCTCAACACGCATTCTTACTTCAGAGCTCACAGCTCTCACGAGTTCTCAACAACCTTTAACGTCATGCGTTTCCTGAACATCACCCCCAAAGCAGGTGCAGGTTATACCGGCTACTACGGGGTGGATGGCCCGGGGGCAGACAACCGATTCCTCGGCTTCCTCGGGGTGGACGCCAATATTAAGTTCCACAAAAACTACAACTCTTTCAGCATCCCCACGCTCGGTTATAAGGGATTGACCCACACATTCAAGCCCTACACCACTCTTTCACACTGCAGCATTTCATCTGCAAACAAGGAGGTACCTCAAATCGACTCGTGGGCAAATGAGTTCGGAACCATTACCAGCAATCCTATGGAGCTGGATTTGATGGGGTTCACCGGCATCGACAGCTGGGGAACATGGACAATATGGCGAATCGGCATGGATAACAGGTTCACGACCACCGTAGACGGAGAGCGTCGAACCCTCCTGCAGTGGAATTGCTTCTTTGACTACAACGAGGAGAACCCGAACTCTCCCAACAAGTTCTCCAATCTGTACTCACTTGTTAAGTTCTCACCGACTCGCACTCTGTCATTCTATCTGAATACCCAGACCCCCACCTTCGATAACGGTGACGGATACCGTGAAGTCAATACCGGTGTGACATGGCAACCGCTGGCAGCCCTCGAAACCCGAATCGGCTATCGCTCACTCAAAGGACACTCCGTACAGCGAGATGCCGAGCAGATGAACCTGCGCACCAATCTGCGCATCAACGAAAAATATTCGTTTGCTTGCCAGTGGAACTGGGATATTGAGCACAAGCGAGTCACCATCCAGCAGTATTCCCTCTTCCGCAAAGCCGGTGCCTGGTACATGGGTGCCACACTCTTCCTGCGTGATAACGGTGGTAAGAGCGAAACCGGCTTCGGTATATCATTCACACTGGCAGAAACCGGCACAGCGCTTCCCGTCAGCTTCTTCTGATATGCCCCTTAACCCCTTCAATCCCCTCGGCGCCTCCTGCACCGAGGGGATTTTTTATAGAGAAAGACCGCAAACAGATAAAAATATAACGTAATACATATTTTATGCTTGCCTTTTTGTCCAAAATAAGGCAGCATGAAGCCAACAACACTAAGTAACTATGGCCAATAAGCTCAAAATCGGAATTATTCAGAACGCCCCGCTCACTGCCGACCTTTCCAACAACCTGCGACAGATTGTGCAGGGCTATCGCGAATGTCTGGATCACGGTGCCAACCTCATTATCGCACCCGCACACGCACTCTGCGGGGCAGACCTCGGCGATTTGACCGAGCGCATATCCTTCGCCCGACAGGCCGAAGCAGCACTTGAAAGTTTAGCACGCGAACTGGGTGATACACCGCTTATCACCGCAGCGTACGTCCCCATGCCCGTGCTCGAGGATGGACATGGCTATTTCCCCGGAATCGCCTATGATGAGCCCCTGCTCCCGGGGATTCTGACACCGTACCTCCTCGAGAACGGCGAAATCACCGAGCTGGAAGAGGCCATCGATATCGGCGCTCACCGCATTTTTGTGGATTTCGGAGATGACCTGGACATTGTAGAGGCAGAGGGCTGCGACCTGATTGTACACCTCAACTCCGACCCGTGGTATGCCGGCGCACCGCGCAAGCTGGAAGACAACTACCAATGGGAAGCCAAGGAAATGGGCATACCCGTTGTCTGCGTCAGCCACATCGGCACCTCCGACGGCAATATATACGCCGGCGGTTCGGCTGTATTCAACCCGGCCGGTAACACGGTATGTCGTCTGCCCTTCTTCGAAACCTGCAACAAGGTCATTGACGTGAACAGTAAAAAGAAGGCTATCGGGCTTCCCCTCGAGGAGGAATTGCTCTGCTCGGCCCTCGAGCGCGGAATTCGCGACACCGTTCGCAACAATGGCTACTGTGGCGTTTGCTTGGATCTTGCCCACCCGAATGCCGACCTTCTGGCAGCACTGTGCGTGGAAGCACTGGGCAGCACCAACGTTGTAGGTATATCGAGTGGCAACGATTCCCACATTCCTGCAGCCCTCAAGATCAGCTGCACCAAGCTGCCGACTGCCGACCTGCTCGACATGGCCGACACCTTGGTTCCCGACAACAGCAAGTCGCTGAAGAACCGCCTGAATGCCGCCGTGCAATTCTCCTTTGCCGAATCACGTGGCATGATGTACCTCTGCCCGCTCACCCGCAGCAACATCATGCTTGGCAATTTTGATCAGTACGGTGACTCCTGCGGCCATTTTGCCCCGCTGGGTAACCTCTACGAAGTAGATTTGTTCATGATGCGCCGTTATCTGGCTGAAAAATACACTGACCTGTTCGGCACGATTGAGGAGCCCGCCCCCAATGCAGATAAGAATGACCTCATTATCCACGAACTGGCCGATCGCAACATCAGCGCCGGCGCTCTACTGAACAGTCACGTCTGTCCCTTCTCCGAAAACGAAGTGCGATTGATTCAGCGCAAGATTATTGCCTCTGCTCTCAAACGCACACAACTACCCATGGTGCTGCACACCGATTCCAAAGCAGAGCAGTTGGACATACCTGTGTCGCACCGCTTGAATGACTGAAGCCCCGGTGGCCCAAGACATTTCAGCTCCGCCCCCCTGCAACGGCAGAAGGGCGGAGCTTCTTTTTGTACAGCCCGAATCACATTCACTCACATCGGCGAGTCGGCGTGAGTGCCAGGAAAAGCAGCGACCAGCCGGAGAATATCATCTCCACCGCAATCACCGTACCAATCAGCCAATACGAGGACTCGGGCCAGGTCCACAATACCAAGCCACCCAGTAGCAGCGAAATGATGGCATTGAAGAATCGCCAAGCACTGCCATTCCTGCGTCTGTGATTGAAGGCCAAAATCAACCGCAGCACACCACCACTCAGGAGAGCCACAGCAATTACCAGAGTTATTGCCACCATTGAGGCCACAGGCAAGAACAGCAACATGGCACCCATTACCAGAAACACAACGGCAGAAATCAGGCTCCACAGTCGTTCCCCGGCTCGAGTAAACACATGAATGAGGTGCAGGAGCCCCATAATAACAAACACAAAGCCTGCCACCCACACGGCAGAGGCTCCCAGCAGATAGGGGAAACTGAGCATGGCAAAGCCCAGCACCAGTTCCAGAACCGCCAGCAGAGCAGCCAGCCAAGGGCTGCCTATCCATTGATTTGAGCATCGGTTATCACTCATAGCGCCCGGTTTTCTCGTAACGTTGTTCCACAATGTCCCAATTAATATGCTGCATGAACGCGTACACGTACCCCTTGCGGTCATTTCTCCAGTTCAGGTAGTAAGCGTGCTCCCACACATCGCACACCAACAGCGGGCAGAACCCGGGCACGAGTACATCCTGATGTCGGCGAATACCCGTCACCATCAACCTGCGGCTCATGGGGTCCAGCCCCAACACCCCCCAACCACTCCCCTGAACAGCAAGTGAAACAGTAATGAACAATTGCTCGAACGCAGCATAACTGCCGAAATCCCGCAGGATAGCCAAAGCCAAATCACCTGTAGGTTCATGCCTTTCGGTTGGGCAGATATTTTCCCAATACAGCGTGTGCAGGATATGCCCGCCGAGATTGAATGCCAAGTTCTGACTGACCGCCGGAGCATGCTGCGGGTTCAGCTCGCCTTTATTGATAAGTCGGAGCGCATCCAGCGCGGCATTGGCTCCGACCACGTAGGCGGCATGGTGCTTATCGTGGTGCAGGTAAAGCGCCTCTGCACTGAGCAGTGGCTCGATGGCAGAGTCCGGATAGGGCAGCGGCGGCAGTATATAACGCCCCTCCGCATATCCTTGTAATAGACATGAACAGTTCATAGCAGTGGGTGTGACTCCCACACCCCGCTGCGGCATTCAATATATGTTGGAGTTCACCTTACGGCCAATCCACACTCACCACCGTCACATTATCCGCACCGGCGTCATTCAATGCCTGACAGGCCTCCACTACCCGAACAGACAAATTTCCGTCACGGTCAGAAAGCAGCTCCCGAACCTCATCCGACAGAACGGGCGTCAGCAACAAGTCATCCACACCATCGGTGGCCACAATAATACGGTCACCCGGCAACAACGGCTGCGGTGTAGCAGGGCTATCCACCAATGACATTTCACCCCCACACAGCGCCGAGCGCAACTGGTGCCCTCGCTGCATGGCTTCGCTGTGGCTCATAGTGCCGGCCGACACATAATCCATCAGGATAGCACGCAGCGAATGGTCGGCATTCAGGCGCAATAAACGCCCACCACGCCAGAGCAGCAAGGGAGAATCCCCCACACTTACCCAGCGTATAACCCCCTGCCCCATAAAAGCCGCGACCAAGGTCGTTCCGCCACGCTTACAACTATCTGAGAAAGCACGGCCGACAGCATCATTGGCTGCATGCAGCGCCGCCATCAGCCGTTCGGCAACCGGTTGCTCAGCGCTTGCAGACTCGGCAAATGAATCCTCGAATGCACACACAGCCTCAGCCGAAGCGACTTCACCGAAATGATGCCCCCCCATGCCATCGGCCACCACGACCAGCAGGCCATCGGGGAAATACTTCACCCTATACGAGTCCTCCTGCTTTTCGCGACAACCAATCCACTGTGCAATGCTGGTTTTCACTTATGATAATTCCTACCATAAGCAAGCCCCCAGAGCAAGCAGAAATCTCTCTGATAGGCCGATTTATGACAGATTGCCCCCTTGCCTACCCCATAAACACAGATTATTTACACGCCGTCCCCATCTTCAAACTTGCCAAGGCCCGCCTCTTTATGCTATAATGACTCACAGAGAGTAACCATCAGACGATTTTCCCATGGCACACGATACGGCTTTCCTCGGCGCAAGTACCGCACTTGGTCAGTACTGGACCAAGCGACGTTTCTTTGATTACCTCATTAACAAGGATAACTTTCAGCTGACATTCGGCAAGACCTTCCGCATGATGGTCTACTTGGACAATGCTGTTGCCAACGGCGAAGAAAACGTGCGCAAGGATGTGGAGGCCGATACCCGCGCCACCAACTACCTGCTGGCACACTTGGCCGACATCAAGCCCGAGTTCACCGTTTTCGTGACCACCTGCGACATGCTGGCCGAAAACGCCGATGAGAACACCCCCATCCTCGAGCACAGCGACGATCCCTACATTCAGAATCGCATCAATCTGTACCGCGAGCTCAACCGCCAATACGGGCGAGTACTCAACGTGCACCTGCCCGAGATTGCCACCATGGGGCACCGCGGATTCAGCAAATTGATAGACACCCTGATGGCCCCGCCGGAAAAGGGCAAGCTGTCGCTCGCCCCGCTGGAAATGCACCAGATTTATTTCGTTCAGCGAATTCTGGGTGACGTGGAGCGCTGCATTCCGCTGGGCATTCCCTCTATCATACCGGCCATGCCGCCCCTCACCACAACCGAGGTGACGGAAATCATCGCCCCCAAGCTGCTCGACCGCCTGCCGGCCTTTGATCCCTCTCAGCCCATGGGCTCCCGCCGCACCTCGATTCACTCCTTCCAGTGGCTCGACCCGAAGGATGGCTATTTGGTCACAAAGGAGGACCAGATTGAGCTGCTGAAGTTCTACTTCGCGCCCGACCTCCTGTGAGCCCCTCACTTTCATAACAAAGTCGCGCCTGCCGGGTGCGGCTTTTTTCGTGTAGTTTTGAGAGAAAAAGCTTGACTGAATGCCGCTCCTCTGCTAATCTTGCGCGCGTTATGGCAAAAGTTCCCGTTATTCAACTCCGCAAGGGTCACGCCGTGAATTACAACGGCGACATCTGTGTTGTGCGCGAAAGCCAGCTCAAGACCCCGCCCCGCATGGCATCTTATGTGCAGATGACCATCCGCAGCATCGCCACCAAGAAGGACTACAACCTTCGCCTTACCTCCAACGATTTTCTTGAGGGCGTGATGCTCAGCCGCGAGGAAATGGAGTTCTCCTATGTGGACGGCATGGGCTACCACTTCCTTAACAATGAGACCTTCGAGGACGTATGCGTGTCTGAGGACATCGTTGAGCCCGTGAAGGACTACCTCATCGAGGGCGAGAACTATGTGCTCCTCTTCACCGATGAGATCGTGTGCTCCATCGAGCTGCCCGCCGCTATCACCATGGAGGTGGCCGAGGCTCCCGAGGGCGTGAAGGGCAACTCTGCCAACAACGTCTACAAGAGCGCCACCATGACCACCGGTCTGGTTGTTCAGGTTCCCCTGTTCATCAACGCCGGCCAGCGCATCTCCGTGAAGACGGAAGACGGCACCTACCTGGGCCGCGTGAACGGCTGATAACACTTCACCGTTTCATCAATTTTGACCACCCGCGCACGATTATCGAGCGCGGGTGGTTTCTTTTACCTCACCACTGCGTCATTTTGACGCACCATCTATGCGACAATCTGACACCATGCGTCATTTTGTCGCATGTTAATTTCAGCACCGACTTTCACGCAACAACTATAAGCATTGATATTTCAATGCTTTTTGACTTTTGACATACACACAGCGATATTGGCACGGGATTTGCAACAATAAGGGCAAGCAGAGGGCTCAGCCCCTGAGTCCACAAAACACTTAACAAACACAACAAACATAGAAAGACACAGAACAATGGGTAAGATTCTCGGAATTGACCTCGGTACCACCAACTCCTGCATGGCTGTCATGGATGGCGGTCAGGCCACCGTACTCGAAAACAGCGAGGGCGCTCGCACCACTCCTTCCATCGTTGCTTTCACCAAGAGCGGTGAGCGCATCGTCGGTCAGGCTGCCAAGCGTCAGGCTGTAACCAACCCCCGCAACACCATCTTCTCCGCCAAGCGTCTGATCGGTCGCAAGTACTCCGAACTCACCGCCGACGACAAGAAGGTTCCCTACACCATCGTTGAGGCCGCCAACGGCGACGCCCACATTCAGGTCGAGGTAGGTGGCGAGACCAAGGTATACTCCCCGCAGGAAATCAGCGCCATGATTCTCAGCAAGCTCAAGGCCGATGCCGAAAGCAAGCTCGGCGAAACCATCACCGAGGCTGTTATCACCGTTCCCGCCTACTTCAACGACGCTCAGCGTAACGCCACCAAGGCCGCCGGTGAGATTGCAGGCCTGAAGGTGCGCCGTATCATCAACGAGCCGACCGCAGCCGCTCTGGCCTACGGTCTGGACAAGGGCAGCAACGAGCAGATTGCCGTGTACGACCTCGGTGGCGGTACCTTCGATATCTCCGTTCTCGAAATCGGTGACGGCGTGTTCGAGGTGAAGGCCAGCGACGGCGACACTCACCTGGGTGGTGATGACTGGGACAACGCCATCATCAACTGGATTCTCGCCGAGTTCAAGGCCGCCGAGGGTATGGACATCTCCAAGCAGACCGATGCCCTTCAGCGTATTAAGGAGGAAGCAGAGAAGGCCAAGATTGCCCTCTCCTCCACCCAGAGCTACGACATCTCCCTGCCCTTCATCACCATGGATGCCACCGGGCCCAAGCACATCATGCTCAACCTCACCCGCAGCAAGCTGGAGCAGCTGACCGAGAGCCTGCTCGACCGCACCGCCAACCCCGTGCGCAACTGCATCGCCGCTGCCGGTCTGAGCACCAGCGAAATCAACGAGCTCGTGCTCGTGGGTGGTATGACCCGCATGCCCGCCGTGCAGGAGATGGCCAAGCGCCTGGCCGGCAAGGAGCCCCACAAGGGTGTGAACCCCGACGAGGTGGTTGCCGTTGGTGCTGCCATTCAGGGTGGCGTGCTCTCCGGCTCCGTGACCGACGTACTTCTGCTCGACGTAACTCCCCTCACCCTCTCCATCGAGACCATGGGCAGCATCGCTACGCCGATGATTGATCGCAACACCACCATCCCTGTGCGCAAGAGCCAGGTGTTCTCCACCGCCGCTGACAACCAGCCCGCAGTAGACATCCGCATCTGTCAGGGTGAGCGCAAGATGTTCAACGACAACAAGCTGCTCGGCAACTTCAAGCTCGACGGCATTAAGCCCGCTCCCCGCGGTGTACCCCAGATTGAGGTGACCTTCGATATTGACGCCAACGGTATCCTCAAGGTAACCGCCAAGGACAAGGACACCGGCAAGGAGCAGAACATCTCCATTCAGGGTTCCTCCGGTCTGTCCAAGGAGGAAATCGAGCGTGCCAAGCGCGACGCCGAGATGCACGCCGAGGAGGACCGCAAGAAGGCCGAGGAAATCGAGGCCATCAACAAGGCCGACTCCCTTGCCCACAGCGTAGAGCGCCAGCTCAAGGAAATGGGCGAGCAGGTTCCCGCCGAAGTGACCAAGCCCATCCAGGACAAGGTGGACGCCCTCAAGAAGGCAGCCGAGGCCAAGGACGTTGACAAGTGCAAGTCCCTCACCCAGGAGCTCGAGACCATGCTTGCCAACCTGCAGCAGGCTGCCCAGCAGGCCGCCGCTCAGCAGGGCGGTTGCGGTGGCGCCGGTTGCAATGCCGGTGCAGCTCCCCAGCAGGACGGCCCCCGTCAGAGCAAGGGCAAAGTAGTAGACGCCGAAGTCGTCGACAATGACTGATTCTAACCGCGACCTGCGCCCGGGCTCACCTGTGGCGCAGGTCGCACCAATACATTTTAACCAATAATACACCACATAATACCATGATCAAACCCATCGGACAACGCGTACTCGTAGAGCGAGTGGAGGCTGAGAGCAAAACTGCAGGCGGTCTGTTCCTGCCCGACAGCGCCAAGGAAAAACCCCAGGAGGCCATTGTGCGTGCCCTCGGCACAGGCGGTCGCGACAAGGACGGCAAGGAAATCCCCTTCAACGTAGCCGTTAACGACAAGGTTCTCATCACCAAGTACGGCGGCACCGAGGTCACCGTCAACGGCACCACCTACACCATCCTCAACGAGAGCGACATCCTCGCTATTATTGACTGATTCCGATATTAACCTTCTATATTTTATATCCCTATTATGGCAAAACAACTTGCATTCGACGAGTCCGCACGTCAGAGCCTGCTGGCCGGCGTAACCAAAATCTCCAAGGCCGTTAAGAGCACCCTCGGCCCGGCTGGTCGCAACGTAGTGATCGACAAGAAGTTCGGCTCCCCCAACATCACCAAGGACGGCGTGACCGTTGCCAAGGAAATCGAGCTCGAGGACCCCTATGAGAACATGGGCGCCCAGCTCGTTCGCGAGGTTTCCAGCAAGACCAACGACATTGCCGGCGACGGCACCACCACCGCTACCGTGCTCGCCGAGAGCATCTACCGCGAAGGTCTGCGCAACGTAACCGCCGGTGCCAACCCCATCTCCCTGCAGCGCGGTATCAACAAAGCCGCTGCCGCCATCGTCGAGGAGCTCAAGAACATCTCCAAGCCCGTTGACTCCGGCAAGGAAATCGCTCAGGTGGCTACCGTTTCCGCCAACTGGGACTCCGAAATCGGCGACATCATCGCCGAGGCTATGGACAAGGTGGGCAAGGACGGCACCATCACCGTTGAGGAGGCCAAGGGTATCGACACCTCCCTCGACGTGGTAGAGGGTATGCAGTTCGACAAGGGCTACCTCTCCCCCTACTTCGTGACCAACGCCGACACCATGGAGGCCGTGCTCGAGAGCCCCTACATCCTCATCTTCGAGAAGAAGATTTCCAACCTCAAGGATTTCCTCCCCGTGCTCGAGAAGGTTGCCAAGACCGGTAAGCCCTTCCTCATCATCGCCGAAGACATCGAGGGCGAGGCTCTTGCCGCTCTCGTGGTGAACCGCCTGCGTGGCACTCTGAACGTAGCCGCCGTGAAGGCCCCCGGCTTCGGCGACCGTCGCAAGGCCATGCTTCAGGACATCGCCGTTCTGACCGGTGGCCAGTGCATCTCCGAGGACCTCGGCCTCAAGCTCGAGAACGTTGACCTCGACCAGCTCGGCCTTGCCAAGCGCGTTGTCGTGACCAAGGACACCACCGTCATCATCGAGGGTGCCGGCAAGTCCTCCGACATCTCCGCCCGCGTATCCCAAATCCGCAAGCAGATTGAGGACACCACCTCCGACTACGACCGCGAAAAGCTCCAGGAGCGCCTTGCCAAGCTCGCCGGCGGTGTAGCCGTCATCAAGGTCGGTGCTGCCACCGAGACCGAGATGAAGGAGAAGAAGGATCGTGTGGACGACGCTCTGCACGCCACCCGCGCCGCAGTTGAGGAAGGTATCGTCCCCGGCGGTGGTGTAGCCCTCATCCGTGCTCAGAAGGCCGTTTGCGCCCTCGAGCTCACCGGCGACGAGAAGACCGGCGCTGCCATCGTTTACCGCGCCGTCGAGGCTCCCCTTCGCCAGCTCGTTGAGAACGCCGGCCGCGAGGCTGCTCTCATCGTCGAGAAGGTCAAGTGCCTGGAGTCCCCCACCATGGGCTACAACGTCGTGACCGACGCCTACGAGGACCTGCTCGTATCCGGTGTGGTTGACCCCACCAAGGTGACTCGCTCTGCCCTGCAGAACGCCGCCTCCATCGCAGGTCTCATGCTCACCACCGAGTGCCTTATCGCCGACCTGCCCGAGAAGAAGGGCTGCTCCTGCGGCTCCCACGGTGGCGCTGACGCCATGGGCGGTATGGGTGGCATGGGCGGCATGATGTAAGCCACTCCCACAGCTTAGCATTATTCATTCAACACCCCGGAGCCTCTATGGCCCCGGGGTGTTTTTTTTGACGCCATAATCGCACGGAATGAATGATAGGCTGGAGAACGTTAGCGGATTTATGCACATTTATGCGCTATAGAACGCATAAATGTGCATAAACGGAGAGCTCCTCTGCCTATCCTTTCTTTGCCGTCAGTTCACTGTACTTCTCAAACAGGAACGCCACACGCTCAGCATCATCCGCGAACTTGCGACCATAGGCTTTTTCTACCGCAGCATCCAGCTTGCGGTGAGCGTCCGTTAATTCGGCAGGCATTAAATTCGGGTCGTATAAATCTGCCAAAGTGCTGTCAGGGTATAATGCTCGAGCATCAAGTACGGCCTGTGCAAACTCCGCGATTTTTGCCTGTTGTAATTCGTTCGCTTCCGGCCAAGGAAAGTTGTTGTATATAATTTTATTTGAATAGCTATACCTAGTCTCTAAACGACAACTGACAGCACGCATCCAAGCATTATGCATGGTAGAAGTCAGTACACCAAAATGATACAATGTAGCATCTGGCATCAATTTAAGTTTATTACTACACAAGACATCTGGAGTAAGGAAACCAATTGGGATATAATCGCGTCGTTCAGAGGAAACTTCCGGGATAGCAATGTACGTTCCATTTGGCATATTTTCAACATGGAAACGCCGGGGCTTGCATGCTATAGCTCTAGTTGGCGCACTCTTGCTAGACGAGCGGTACAAACGAACAGCCTCAATTCGCTTTGCGCACTCGGGTAGATTGCGCAATTCTGAAGGAGAACAATCGCCCAGCCAGAGGCAATATCTTGCCTTCCTATTGATAAACTCTTGTGCTCCCAAAAAAGGATGCATATACGGGGCTGCAGCTGGTTCTAATTTAAGAAAATCATCTTTTTCTTCTTCCGTGAAAAGATAGTGACCGTCATCGATAGGCTTGTTACCTATGCCAATTTCTGGTACACAGCACAATGGTTTAGAGCGGTTTTCAATAAAGATATCCGCTGCTGCTGTCAAATATCCATTAATATGATCAACAACGCGAGGTACACATTGTTCATCAATCAATAAGCAACGGGACGCAGTTTCTCCTATACTAAAGCCAATAATGACACAATGTACGGCGGCTTGATTTCTTGCTTCGTTACTCCATTTGAATGTTCTATATGCAAAATCTATGTGAACATCGCAATCAACCATAAGGTGCTTCCACAATATAGAAACTGACTGCCCTTGGGCTATAGAATTGGTAGCAACAAATGCAGACCTAATCATGGTCTCCTGCATAAAATCTGTCGCTTTTTTGTACCATGCTGCAACAAAATCCAAATCTCCAGCATTTTTTACCCCGCTGAATACGTGCATTAAGTCTTCTTTTTGAGATACCCCCATTTGCCTAGCGCCGGAAAAAGGAGGATTTCCAAGAATGTAGCTAAGTTTATACTTCGGCACTAGACTTTCCCAATCAAGTTGCAGAGCATTGCCACATACAATCGTAGCTGAGGAGGTAAGAGGAATACGAGCAAAAGCCTCGCCGAAGTAATTGCCAACCTCAATATTCATTTGGTGATCCATGAGCCACATCGCGACCTGTGCTATCTGGGCGGGGAACTCTTCAATCTCTATGCCGTAGAACTGGTTTACATTGACTACGCACATTTCATTGACTGAGAAGAGCCATTGTGTACCTGCGTGTTCCATTTCCTGGATAACCATGAGCTCCAAGCGTCGCAACTCTCGATATGCGACGACAAGGAAGTTGCCGCAACCGCAGGCCGGGTCCAGGAACGTAAGCTCCGAGAGCTTTTTGTGGAACGATTGCAGGCGACCTTCCTTGCGGTTCGATTTATCATACTGAATGCTCTCGAACTCCTCTCGCAGAGCATCCATAAACAATGGGTTAATGAGTTTGAGGATATTGCGCTCGCTGGTATAGTGGGCACCAAGGGCACGGCGGGCGGTGGCATCCATCACACTTTGGAACATGGAGCCGAATATAGCGGGGGAAATACGGCTCCAATCCAACGAGCTGCAATCAATCAAAGCCTGTCGCATTGCCGTATCGAATGCCGGCATGGGCAGAAACTCCGCAAAAAGACCGCCGTTAACATAGGGGAACTCTTTGATGGCATCATTGCGCGTGCAAAGGCGGTTTTTCACCGGGGTATTGAGCACTTGGAAGAGCTCCGCCAGCAGTGGAGCGAGGTCTCGACCGTCCTCCTGCGTGTAGTCCAAAATGTAGGAACGAAACGCATCTTTGCGGAAAATACCGGTGTCCTCTGCAAACAGGCAGAAAAGGAGTCGCACGAGATACACCTCCAGCGGATGCCCGATATAACCTATTGCTTTGAGTCGATCATGCAGCTGCCCCAATAGCTCAGCTGCTTGGACGTTAACCGGGTCTTCTTCCTGATACTCTCGGAGCTCATACCCGGCAAGAAAATAAAACAGGTGGATATACTGCGGCAGTTCAGACAGGGTGAATGTGGTAAGCTGACCATCTTTGTTGAGGTCGTAGAAATGCCAGTTCTCAAAGTCGCACACAAGAATGGCTTTGGGAAACTCATGGTGAGCCAGAGAATCCGCATATCGCTTGGCTTGTTCGTAGGCCTTGGTCAGATCCTTACCACGGGACTTCATCTCAATCAGAATGTGCCCCTTCCAGAACAAATCAATATAGCCGTTGCCACCATCCGCACACTTTACCTTGTGCTCAAAAATGGCTACCCTTTTACGGCTCACGCCGAGAACGTGAAAAAACTCAATCAGGAATGATTGAGCTTCGGCTTCTTCTCGCTCGGTATCTTTCCAATCGTCGGCAAACTTGGAGGCTCTTGCGCTGATTTCATTTTGACTGAGGGTAACGGCCATGGCCGATTGTCATCTTTTTGAAAGAATATATAATTAGAGCAATTTTTCATGCTATTAAGAGTGACATTACGGCTAAGCTCTTTTGTCTTTGAAGTATTTCTATTAATGATTATATTCATCTCAAAGGTTTTCATGTCGAAAAACAGTTTATTCTTGACTTATTCTTTCAAAAAGATGAACATAATACGTTTAACAACAAGAAATAACAATCAAACCAGAACTATGAGCAATCGTCGGCGAGAGCAGGCGGCGCTGGAATTGCTGAGGAGCACGGGGGTGGATATATTGGAGGCGGCGCAGGTGGCTTGTGCGGTGGTGGCGAGGCTACGTCGGAAGGGGTACCTTTCCGGCGAGAGCGAGGTGCTCGGACCGTTGGAGCAATGCTGCCGGATGCTGGACTTGGGCATTGAGGCGCAGGAGCAACGGGAGCGCACCTGCACGCTGGCGGAGGCCGGTTCGGCGAGCATCGAGGCACGGAGGGACTGCCGCAGAACGACGCTGCGTGATTTGCGGTACAATCTGCGGCGCATTCTGAAGGTGGAGGGCGCGGCGGATATGCCTCTGCGCGCCATGACAACAAGCCAGTGTCGGCGCATCTTGCAGGCGGCATTCGGGCACAGCAAGAGCTGCTATGTGAAAGGGCGTGCGATGTTGAGCAGCGTGTTCTCTTACGGCATGCGGCAGGAATGGTGCGATGGCAACCCGGTGTCGCGCATCGAGGTTCCGCGAGTTACGGAGCGTCCCATCGTTCCGCTCACCCCGGCCATGGTCGGGCAATTACAGGCCACGGTTGAGCAACCGGAACACCGGGACATGAAACTTTCCCTCAATTTGCTGCTCTACAGCGGCATACGCCCCACGGAAGTGAGCCGACTGAGGGACAGCGATTTCTGTTGGGAGGAGGGCACGGTCATCATACGCCCGCACAAGAGCAAGACCGGGGGCGGGCGAGTGGTACCACTGCGAGGCATGAGCGCCCTGCCCCCACAGCAACGGCATATCCCGCGACGGTGGCAGCAGCGCTGGCTGGCACTGCGGCGAGCGGCAGGTTTTACACATTGGGTACCGGATGTGTGTCGGCACACATTCGCGAGTTACCATGCCACGCACTACCGCGACCTACCGGCACTACAGCTGGAGATGGGGCACCGCGACTGCAGCCTGCTGCGCTCTCGTTACATAGCACCGGCTACCCGCAAGGATGCCGAGATCTTCTGGCAAATGGTCAGGAATTGAGGCATGATAGATAGCCATGTTGACATCGTACAGCATAGCGGACTTCCGGCTTGACAGGTACGGTAGCAGGTGGCAGTATAGGGGGCATGATGAGAACAGGATGGTGGATGTCGATACTGACTGCCGTGGTGGTGCTGGCTTCGTGCAACACGGTCAGTCCGGAGCTGAACGCCGGGGATACCCCCATGATGAAGGCTGTGCAGAGCGGCGATGCAAAAGCGCTATCACACTTATTGGCAACAGATAAATCGGGGCTCCGCGAAAGCTCTGCAGAGAGCTTGCTGAGTGTAGCCTTCCGCACCGGCAAGGGGGATATGGATGTTGTGAATGCCCTGCTGGCAGCCGGGGCGGTAGTGGGTGAGGATGAAGTTCGCATGGCCACCTATTCCTGCTATCCGCAGTACCTGCAAGCGGCGCTGAATGCCGGGGGCCGAGTACCGCGAGGAAGTTCCGATGCGAAGGGCAGTATATTTGCTGAGTTTGCCTATGCAGATGATGAACTGAGGGACGGCAGCGGGCGCGATTGCGTGGCTTGTGCCAAGTTGCTGTTGGCTGCAGGAGCCCGAACCGATGATGGCGATGTAAGCCCCCTGCACTATGCCGTTTGTGGCGACAAAACGGAACTTGCTCGCTATTTCCTGAGTATGGGGCTGGATGTGAATGCCCGCGATTCTCAGGGAGACACACCGCTGATGTACCATATAAAGGGCACAGATATGGTGCAGTTGCTGCTGGCTGCAGGAGCAGATGCACAGGCACAGAACAAGGATGGAAACAACGCCGCCATGAATAATCAGCTGTCAACAGAGGTGGTTGCAGCCCTGCTCCGTGCCGGACTGAACCCCAATCAGACCAACAACAAGGGGGAGACGGTGCTCATGTACCATCTGAACCATCCCCGCATGGTGAGTGGTACCTATTACGACGAGAGCAATAACATAACCGGCACGTGGTCAGGAGATAGTTTAGACATGGAGCTGGTGCAGCTGCTCATCGATGCCGGCGCCGATGTCAACCGCACCGACAACACCGGCCGCACTCCTATACAGGCAGCCGGAGCGCACCCCGAAGTGTGCAAGCAGCTGCGCCGAGCCGGTGCAAAATAAGCTGAATGAGAGCGTATCGGCAAAAAAATTAAGCAAGCATTAAATAATACTTGTTTTTGGATTGACACCCCGCAACCATTCAGCTATATTGGGAACGTGAATCAGCTTGTCGTACAAGCTCGCATGGGTAGTACCCGAATTTACCGGGGTCCGATGAACTGGTCACAAGACAAGGAAGACTTCCGGCAAAACAAACTTTCACACCATGACTATGAAACACATCAAACTTCTCGGTCTGCTGGCAACAGCCGCAGCTCTCTGCTTTACCACCACTTCCTGCAGCAATGGCGATGCAGGTAGCGATGTGGTATTCCCCGATCCTGAGGAAGAAGGCCCCATTCCTGCCGACATCATGGGCGACACGCTCTACATCTATGAGTACCCCTCCATGATTACGGATGAGGCTCCCGGCACGCTCGTTCTGCGCTTCGGCCAAACTCGCGTATCCTCCGAGGAGAGAACAAGTTTCGGTACTTACAGCGTAAGCGGCACCTCCACCTCCGGTTCTAACTACACATACACCGCTCTTTCCGACGAAGTCGGCTCTATTGTTGTTCCCGGTCTTTCCCGTCCCAGAAGCTACAATGCAGAGAAGAATGAGTTCACCGCTACTACGGTTTCCACGACATTCCGTCTTAAGTACAATTCTGCCACCGGCACGTACTCTGTAGAGGTCAACGGCACCGAGTACACCAACGTAACCTACAACCAGTATTAATTTACTTTACCGAATTGAGCCGCTGTCCTGTGACCGCGGCTCGATTCGCACCCGGGGCCGGGGGAGTGACTTTCATGAAATCCGAGTTATCCCCCACCTCAGCCCGCATGAGCCCCGACTTTCCTCGGGGCTTCACTGTAAATAGACGATGAATATATTTCTTCCCGGAATCAAGGCGGTTACGCTGGCGCTCCTCCTGCTGAGCGTCGGCACAGAGGCAGCTGTACAGGAGCACTACATTGGCCGGTACCCTGCGGCAGTGGTCCCCAAGCGCATGCTGACTGTCCCCCTGAATAAACCCGGCATGGTTGAGTTCTGCTATACGGAAACCGACAGGGTCAGTAAAGGCACGTTGTTGGTAAAAATCAACCCTGAAGAACTGGCTTTGCAGGAAGCCGAAATGCTTAATCAACAAAAGCAGAATAACGTAAAAGATGCGGAAGCCCTACTGCAACTCCGTCGCCAGAAAGAAGAGCTGGAGTTTATCATGGCGCAACCGGCCAGTCGCCGCAAGTTCATGGAGAGCCGCTTCCGCACACAGGCAGACCAACGCGCTCTGGCTCTGCTCAATGAACGCATAGCCGTGCAGGAAGAAGCGACCCGCATAGCTAACGCCAAATTACAACGCGCCTTTGACAAAGTAAAAGAAGAGCAGCTCATCAGCATGCCCTTTGATGGGAGGGTTCAGTATCATGTCAGCCCCGGGGAAGGCGACGAAAAGTCCCTGCTGGTAACCCAAACCGGCCCTCTGTTCACCGTAGTGGATGACAGCATGCTCTACATAGCCATTACCCCCGAGGAAAGTTCTATTGTGAAACTGCAACCCGAGCAGTTACAGCTGCGCTTGGAGCTGGGAGGCGGACTGAGCATACACGCCCCATGGCACCACAAAAAGGTGGAAATGCGCAACAGAAAGGAAAGTCTGGTCTACTACTTCGCCATTCCTACAGAGGACCGGGAACGAGCATGGGAACAAGTCGGGGCCAACCTTGTGGCCGAGCTGCACTACTCGGCAGCAGAAGGTGAGGAGCTACTGAGTGTACACAAGGCAGAACTTGCAGCACAAGCAGGCAAACAGCCCTTCGAAACCTGGGAGGAACTGGTGGCGACACTTCGCCCGGATTACCGGATTCTGTTTGTGGGCGAAACTCATGTCTGCCTGAAAAAGAAAGCGCAATAAGCACCATGTGGGGCACACTGCTGATAGGTTTTTACCTTGCGAGAGATACAGCGTACCGCTGGCTCACCCGCATGTCGAGCCCGTTGGCTCGCTTGGCCGTTGTGTTCTTTCTGAGTTTCTGCGGACTTGTTTTCCTGAGCAACTACGTTATCTCCATCAAAGTACTGCGGAGCCGTATCCATAGCAGCGGTGCAGATTTGATTATTGCCACCGAATATGTGCAACAAGGGGCAGTCCATCATAGTGGAGCCGGAGTTGTACCGCAAAAGCCGGAGGAATATGAACTGATACGTTTTCAGGAGCCCTTCACCTCAGCCACCCTCGGCACGCAGCACTACTCACTGGTAGAATATCTGCCGGAGAGCACCCATTTATTCCCCCTTACCGAGAAGGTGACCACCTATCTGCTGCCTGCCAAGCCGACAGATACTGTGCTGCCGGAAGTCATCAACCTGAATGGCTACCGATTCAATGTTGTCACCATACCCGAGAACCGAGCTCGCCTGCTGCGGCGCATTTACCAGGACGGAGCCGTATTCATACCCTACGGCAGCATGAGCCACTTGTGGAGCAGCGGGTTCATGAAGCGCTATATTCTGCGGATTTTATCCCCAACGGCAGAGAATGTAAGCCGACAGGAGGATATTTTGCGCACCATAGCCCGTTTGGACAAAAAGCGTATGGCTATCATCAGCAGTGGCAAGCTGATTGAGCAGCTCGATAAAATGGAGAGCACCCAATACATGGTGCGAGTCGGTGTCACCGTCGGCATATCGGTTATCATCTGCCTGCTGCTCACAAGCATTTCCTCTCTGGAGTTCCGCCAAAACCGCTATGTGTATGCCCTTATCGGCAGTTTCGGCATCAGCAGGGGCATGCTTTTCCTGAGTTTCATCGTCGAAAATACCCTTCTGGTAGCACTGGGTTTTGCAGCATCTCTGGCTGCAGTCTGGGGAATACGCGATTTCATAACCGACGTCCTTTACAAAAGCCCCAACATCAACCTGTCCCTGTGGGAACTGGAGGCCGATATCCGCACCTTCTGCCTGGCCTTCGGCATATGCGTACTGGTATCGAGCATACCCATAGCCATAGCTGCCACCCGACCCATAGGCAAAGAACTGAAATAATCTGTACATGAATCGCTTATTGACAATTTTAACGACATTCTGCGCGCTGGCCGTATTGCTCATGCAAACCGGCTGTTCGCTCTCAGAGCGCATGGATTCCGCCCGACAGGATCTGATGAAGGAATATCAGGCCATGCCCGACTGGAAAACCCTGCCACAAAAGCGCATCAGCTGGCAACAGGCTGTTGCCATGCTCGAGAACAACGTTGAAATGCAGCAGGCCCGGCTCCGCATCAATAAAACCCGGCGCGAGTGCGAAAGAGTATACCGCGATCTCATTCCCCTGCTGGACCTGGGCTACTACTACAATAGCGCACTGCTCAAGAGCTCTGATAGCTACAAAACAAACTCATCATTCAACGTCAATACCATTTTCAGCATACCGGCTCTCACCCAGTTGCCCATGGATCACTACAGACGCGCTATGGAGCACTTCAAGGCCGAAAATGAACTGGAGCTCAAGCGCCGCGAACTTCTGGCCAAGCTGTGGCAGTATTTTAACGAAGGTTTGCTGGAGAAACAGCTTCAGTCGATGGAAGAAGCTACTCCCAGCACGCTGACCGCTGATATCGAGCTACGAAACCGCGAGCGAGAACTGCGTGAAAGAGAGCGTTCCCAGAACATCAGCCAACTGTTCAACAACTACAGCGCCCGCTGGGTGCTCATGCCGGAAACCGCACCGAAAATCAACTGGCAGCAGTACCGCAAACTTGCCAAGGTACCCGATGAACTCACCCAAACCCAAATGGCTCTCACGCTGGAGGCCGCTCGCATGGCCAAACTGGGTGTTGGCCTGCAATACCTGCCGAATGTGCACCTCAACTTCTACAGCCCCACCCTGTTCTCTGTCACCGGTGGCTCAACGGAAGGTTTCCTGAGCGGAGCTGAAGATGTGCGCATCAATCTGAACATCTACACACAGCTCGATACCCGGCTGGATATATGGAGCCAATGGGCCGAAGCCGAGGAAAACCACAAGCTGGTACAGCAGGAGCTCACGCAACAGATGTACGAGTATCGCAACAAAATGGAACTGCTGCTCGATAGCTGGAAAACCTACGATGACTGGATGCACAGCACTCAGGCCTACATCGCCTTCCGCCGCTCTCAGGGTGTGTGCGATGCACAGAGCGTGCAAGAAATCCACCAGGAAGATTTGGCTCTGCAGAAAGATTTGCTCGACCAAGCCAAGAAAAACCTGGAGCGTGAGTGCGCTCTCATTCAGGAATACGGCATACCGGGCTACAGCAACTGAGCTAGCCCGTCGACCGGACAACGCACATCGGCTTTGTCATAATTCAGCTGAGTCAGCTCACACAAAGTCTTGACGCAACACTGAATATGTGAGACAATCCGCATGCAATGAAAAAAGCCATCGTCAGAAAGGTAGACCAGATATCAGTCTCGCACTTTTATGAGACGTACCGCGGTGCATTGGAACTGCAGTTGCTCAACAGCCCGCTGGGCATGTCCCGCAAAATCCTGCAGCCCACACTGAACCGCCCCGGTCTGGCACTGGCCGGCTATTTCAGCTATTTTGCCCACGAACGCATTCAGATTTTCGGTGCGGCGGAAATGTCGTACCTGAACACCACGCTGCAAGGTGAGTTGCGAGCCGAGCGCCTGCGCTGGCTGATGAAAGAGGATGTGCCCTGCCTTATTTTCTCCCGAGGAGCCGAAGTTCCGGCGGATGTGCTCAAGCATGCGGATGATTTTTCGGTGTGTGTGTTCAGCTCGAACCTGCCCACCATGAAACTGGTGAACCAGACCACCATCATTCTGGAAAATGAGTTTGCCGAAAGTACGACTGTTCATGGCTGCATGATGGACGTTCGGGGTGTCGGCGTGCTCATAACCGGCAAGAGCGGTATCGGTAAGAGTGAGATTTCGCTCGGTCTGGTAGAGCGAGGTTCCTCCCTCGTGGCTGACGACATGGTACGAATCCGCAACATCAGTGGCGAGCTTGTAGCAACCTCGCCCAAGCTCAGCAGCGGCTTTATCGAGATTCGCGGCATAGGTATCATCAACGTTACCAACCTTTTCGGGCTCAAGGCTTACCGCAGACAAAAAGATGTCAATCTGGTCATTAACCTGACCGATGGCGAAATGACAGAAATGGAGCGACTCGGACTTACCCGACAGACCACCAACATACTGGGCGTGGAGGTTGAGAGATTGAACCTGCCGGTAGCTCCCGGTCGCGATATGACCCGATTGGTGGAAGTTGCAGCCCTCGGCCAGTACCTGCGCGAGAGCGGTTACGATATGGCCGGTGAGTTCAACAAACGCTTACACAACGAAATCAAGGTGCGTCGCAATCTGCGCATCACCCCCGACAACGACTGATAAGGAAATGACAACACTTCAAGACATTACAAATTTGCTCGATAGCACCCTGCGTATCGCAGAGGTGAAGGATGCCCCTGTTGCCCTCAACGGCCTGCAGGTGGAAAATAACGGACAGGTCACCAAAGTGGCGCTTGCCGTGGATGGCTCTCAGAAAACAATCGAAGCCGCCATTGCAGCCGGTGCCGACCTGCTCATACTGCACCATGGTATCTATTGGTGTGGACTCATTCCCATGACCGGCTGGTTCCGCAAAAAAATCTGCACCTGTATGGAGCACAATCTGGCGGTCTATGGTGCCCACCTGCCGCTGGATATGCACCCCGAGCTTGGTAACAATGCCTGTATAGCCGCTGCTCTGGGCTTAAAGGATTGCACTCCCGAGGTGAATTACAAGGGGACATTGATTGGCCAGAGCGGTGAGTTCTGCGGCACAGTCGGTGAGCTGCGTGCCAAGTTTGCTGAAATCTGTGGTGGCCAAGTAACCGGCTATGTTGCCAATGCCGATGCCCCTGCCGGGCGCGTGGCCGTCTGTTCCGGCGGCGCCGGTGATTCCGTTTACGAGATGCACGCCAAGGGATACGGCACCTACCTGACAGGCGAAGAAAACCATTGGGTGGTCAATGCTGCAGAGGACTGTGGCATCAATATCCTGTTCGGCGGTCATTACAACACCGAAACCTTCGGTGTAAAGGCTCTCGGTCGCCTGCTGGAGCAGGAGTTCGGCCTGCCCACTGTCTTTATTGATAACCCCACCGGCATGTAACATCATGCTCATCATTGCAGAAGATTCCATCGGTAACCGACTTGACCAATTTCTGGCGGCTCAGCTGCCGGAGCTCTCCCGCGCACGCATTCAGGCACTCATCAAGGCGGGAGAGGTGACAGTCAACGGCAAAACCACCAAGGCCAAAACCCCGGTGGAACTCGGCATGCGCATCGAGGTGAACATTCCGGAACCTGAACCGGCAGAGGCACTGCCACAGGACATTCCCATCTCTGTACTTTACGAGGACCGGGATGTTATCGTGATTGACAAAGAAAGTGGCATGGTGGTACACCCGGCTGCCGGCAACCCCGATGGCACCTTGGTGAATGCTGTTCTGTTCCACTGCGGTGACCTTTCCGGCATCGGTGGCGTGGAGCGTCCCGGCATTGTGCACCGTTTGGACAAGGACACCAGTGGCTGTATTGTCGTCGCGAAAAATGACAACGCACACCTCTCGCTCACCACTCAGTTTGCCGAGCGAGACACATCGAAAATATACCTTGCCGTCGTACAGGGCTGCCCGAAAGAGCCCGAGGGTACCATCTTCACCAACATCGGTCGCCACCCGGTGAACCGCCTCAAAATGGCAGTGGTAAACCCCGGTTCCGGCAAACCGGCCATTACAGATTATAAGGTACTTAAGCACGACATTGCCACCAACAGCAGTCTGGTTATGTGCACCTTGCACACCGGCCGCACCCACCAGATACGCGTACACATGCTCCACTTGGGGCACCCCCTTATCGGCGACCCCATCTACGCTCACCCGCAGAAACAGAAAGCACGCCCCGGCAGGCTTATGCTGCATGCCTGGCGCTTGGCATTCAACCACCCGGCCGATGGCAGAAGAGTGGCGCTGCAATCCCCCATTCCCCCGGAATACACCCCGTGGCTGATTGATACCGAACTGCCGGAATGGGACGAGGCACCGCACCTCTGCAACGCATAGCACCGCGTAGCTGCCAACGCAGCATAACACGGACGCACTTTGGGCTTGCGAGAGGGGCATTTTCTCGATAGAATGGGGGCGTACAATGGATTATGCACCGCTGATAGAGAAACGTCGCGCCCGCCTGGCTGAGTTGGAGCAGGCAATCGCCGCACCGGATTTGTTCGATGATCGAGCCCGTGCCGAAGAAATCATGCGCGAACACAGACGCACCCAGGAGCTGTTGCGCTGCTGGGAAGAGCTCTGCACTGCCATGCAACACAAGGAGGAAGCGCAGGAAATGGCAAGCGGCGAAGATGCCGAACTGGCTGAAATGGCTGCCCTTGAGCTCGAAGAGCTGATGCCACGAATCGCAGCACTGGAAGAAAAGGTTCAGTACAGTCTGCTCCCCCGCGATGTGACCGAAGACCGCGATGCCATTGTGGAAATCCGCGCCGGTACCGGTGGCGATGAAGCCGCACTCTTTGCCGGCAATTTGCTGTCAATGTACCAGCGCTACGCAGAAAGCCAAGGTTGGCGCATCGAGGTGCTCGATGCCAGCCCCAACGACATCGGTGGTTTTAAGGAAGTTACGGCTCGCATCAGCGGAGAGGAAGTGTTCCGCTTCATGAAGTATGAAAGTGGCGTGCACCGCGTACAGCGTGTTCCCGCGACCGAAACTCAGGGGCGTATTCACACCTCCACCGCCACCGTCGCAGTGCTGCCCGAGGCAGAGGAAGTCGACGTCGAAATCCGCCCGGAAGACCTGCGTATCGAAACCTGCCGAGCCGGTGGTGCCGGTGGCCAGCACGTGAACCGAACCGAATCAGCTGTCCAGATTTTCCACCTGCCGACCGGTATCATGGTGCGCTGCGAGGACGGTCGTTCTCAGCTCAAGAACAAAGAAACGGGTCTGCGAATCCTGCGTGCCCGACTCTTTGAAATGAAGCAGCGCGAAGCCCAGCAGAACTACTCGGCCCAACGCCGTGCCCTCATTGGCTCCGGCGGCCGCGAAGAAAAAATCCGCACCTATAACTTCCCCCAGAACCGCCTGACTGACCACCGTATCGGTTACACGGCCTACAACCTCGACATAGTAATCGGCACAGGTGCGCTCCATGACATTATATCCCACATGCAGCATGCCGAAATGCAAGAGCGCATGGATGAGCTCAAATAAGATTTCATCATGAAAACGATACAGGATATCCTGACCGGCGGCACAGCCTACCTAGAGTCCCGAGGGGTAGAGGGCGCCAGGCACTCCATGCAAAGTCTGCTGGTGCATGTGCTGGGTAAGAACAAGACATGGCTTTACCTGCACTATGATGATCCGTTGACCGAGGAGCAACTTGCCCCCTTGCGCGAGCTGCTGCGCGAACGAGGAAAAGGAGTGCCCCTGCAGCACCTGCTGGGCAGTACAGAGTTCTATCGCCGTGAGTTCCGCACCGATGCCCGCGCCCTCATTCCCCGCCCGGAAACGGAGGAACTGGTCGAAATGGCCCTCAGCATGGCCCGTCGCAAAGAGGGCATGCGAGTGCTCGATATGGGGTGCGGTTCCGGTATCATCGGTATCACTCTGGCTCTGGAACTGACCAAATACCACCCCGATGTGGTTATGGCCGACATTTCTGACGAGGCACTTTCCCTCACACTGGAGAACGCCACAGCGCTTTCCGCCCGCGTGAAGACCTACAGGAGCGACCTATTTACCGCTTGGCAACCGACCGAAGACAATGCCGTTGTGCCCCCCACCGGTTTTAACTTGGTGCTGGCCAATCTCCCCTACGTGCCCGATGGTGAAGCGGTGGCAACCGAAGTGACCCACGACCCTGCCACAGCACTGTACGGTGGCCCCGATGGGCTGGATGTGGTGCGACGTTTTCTGGCAGATGCCCGCCCCTACCTTGCAGAAGACTGTCTGGTCATGCTGGAAGTCGGCCACGATCAAGGTCATGCCACTGCAGCCATCATGGCAGGACTGGGCTACACAGGCACTCGAGTTCTCAGTGATATGAGCGGCAAGGCCAGATTCCCCATGGGCTATGCCCCTGCTCCCCAACCGGAAGAAACGCCGAAAGATGAATGAAGATTGGTACATCTTTCCCCTTGTAAAACAGATAGTCAGCAAGCTGTCTGTGCTCTGCGGTAATCTCACCATAGCCTGCGCAGTTGTGGCGGTAGCAGAACTGCTGTTTTATTTTATCGGGAGTATTGAAGCGGGAATATTCTGCGGTTTAACCTCGGGATTTCTGTTTACCTTGGTACTCTGCCTCACTACCCTGCTGACCTTCTGGTGTCACCATGTGCTTATGGCTGCACGGGGCTCATCTTTCACGCGTTGGATGTGTCTTGCTGCCTGCATTATGTGTGGCATCATGCTCACCTGCGAAGTATACAGCATTCTCTACCACGAACCGCTGTTGATACGCCAGCAGGAAAGCCCCTTCATTATATGGGCTATGCTCCTTTTTGTGCTTATCATCAATTTTAATAACATGGTGGCGCTCTCCCTGTCCAAACGGTGGCTGTTGATACTGTTTCTGCTGTTGATACTCAGCATCCTGCTGACAGCCACCCCGGAACTGCTGATGGTCAATACGGCTGCTAAGGTTCTGATAATCTTTATTGCCTACCCCTTATCCCGCCAACTCAGCCGTCTAGCGCCACAGATTGTTGCCATGCCGGAGCTCCCGGCCACTCCGACACAACCGCGGAAATGAATGGTTGCACATCCTTCTTTTTTGTGCTACAATAACCCGCACATATCAGTAGTAACTGTATGACGCCCCCCCGAGAAAGACAATACCGAGCAATGGAATACCCCGAAATCATTTCAGGGTTGATGGCTATGCTTGTTGTCCTGTGGGAAGCCTGCTTTTCCGGTCTGGCAACCGGCACATCTGAGCTCATTAAGTTTTTGGAGAGCACGCACCTTCTGCTCTGCGCGGTGGTGTGGTTCAATACTCTCACCGTTCTGTTGCATTTCATCTCCAAACTGATTCACAAAGAGAAACCCGGGCGTTTCCTGTGGTGGCAGCTGGGAGTGGGGCTTGCTGCGTCGTTCGTATTCTATGGCGGTATATGGGAGGTATTGCCGGCCGCGTTCTTCCGCGTAAGTATTATACTCAGTTTTGTCATCGGCATTTTCTCATGCATCACCATTGTTGCACTGTGGCAAGAGCGCAGCAGACAAAGCCGCCCTCGCAACAAAAGCAACTGGAGTCCGGCCGTTATATTCTTTACGTGGATGATTGTATTCATCCTCATCAGTACCCTGTTGTTGCTGACTCCCGGTGCCACGAAGGAACCTATCAGCTTTACAGATGCCTTTTTCACCTGTGCCTCGGCCATTTCCATTACCGGGCTTACCTGTGTGGATGTAGCAAGCACGTTCACCACTCTGGGGAAAATCGTCCTGCTCATCGACATCCAGATTGGAGCGATGGGCGTGATGACGTTCTCCTACTTTGTGCTGCTGATGGTGGGCAAACAGCTGGCAGTTCGCGACCGTGTAGCAATTTCCTCGCTCCTTGACCAGCAGGGTGTCAACGTGATACCGACTCTTATCAAGGCGGTTATGTTTATCACCTTCAGTGTGGAGGCAATAGGCGCCTGCATACTCTATTTTCTATGGAAAGGCGCCCCGGGAGTACCGCAGGACAACCTGTGGTTCCTCGCTATGTTCCATGCCGTATCGGCATTCTGCAATGCCGGCATATCCCTGTTCCCCCAGAATATGGCAGAGGCCTGCGTGGCACATGATAAAGCGATTCAGGGTATCATGATGCTGCTGACACTGGCCGGCACGCTGGGATTCGGTGTCTATCTGGAAGCCCTCACCCGACTGCGCAACAGACTGACCGGCAAGCGTAACCCCATCAGGTGGCACACGCACTCCTGGCTGGTGGTTCGCGTAACCCTTATTGTGATGGGTGTCGGCACCATCGGCTTGGCTCTGTTGGCAGCCCTCGAACCCTCTGCACACCTGCAATCAGCAGACTATGATTTATGGGAAAGTCTGTGGAATACCATCGGGCGTTCTGCAGGTTTCACAATTACAGATATCAGCACCTATGGGCAGGGCTACCAGCTATTCCTCTGTCTGCTCATGTTTGTCGGTGGTAATCCGGCCGGCACGGGTGGTGGCGTATTTGCCCCGGTTGTCGCCCTGTGCGTGCTGGAAGTTCTGCGAGTCCTGCGAGGGCAGCAGGACCTGGAGCTTCATGGACGCCGTATTGCCCGCAATACGGTGGAGCGAGCCATGGCAACAGTGGTGCTCTCCACCTTCTGGATTTTCGCCAGCACCATGCTGCTCACACTGGCAGAACCTACGATAGCTCAATCGTTCAATGGTACAATTAAGTTGCTTTTCCTGGAAGTCAGCGCCTATACAACCACCGGCTTCTCGATATGCAACCCCGGAGAGCTCTCTGATTTCTCCAAATTCTTCATTTCGGCGAATATGATATTCGGCCGTGTGGGCATGTTCACCTTCATGCTCATCTTCATCAAACAAAAAGAACCGTCGCCCCTGCGATACCCCGAAACCCGTTTACCCCTCACCTGATAACATATCACGCTTATGAAGTTCGTCATCATAGGATTAGGCCAATTCGGCAAAGCCCTCGCCCTGTACCTGAGCGACAGTGGTTATGAAGTCACCGTACTCGACCAGAAAGAAAGTGTGGTAGAGGAAATCAAAAATCACGTGGCCGATGCCCACATAGGCGATGCCACCGACATGCGCGTGTTGCGACGACTGGATTTGGTGGGAGAAGAAACCTATGTTATCGTTGCCGTGGGTGAGTGCTTTGAGCGAAACATTCTTATTACCGCACAGCTCAAAGAACTGGGTGTTAAAAACCTTTACGCCCGCAGCGTGAATGAGCTGCACGGCAAGGTGCTCAAACTCATCGGCATCAGCGACCTCTTCCGCGTGGAAGACGTTGCTGCGCGCCAGCTGGCTGACCGCTTCATCAATGAGGGTGTCATGCGTCTGCGCAGAATCGATGCCACCCACTCACTTGCCGACGTTCGCCTGCCCGATGAATGGATCGGCAAAACCCTGCAGGAGGTTGACATGCGCAAGCAATACCGCATCAACCTGCTTACGGTACGCCGTGGCAAGTTCGGTGAGAGCGCCGATGATGATGTACTGGTACTGCCGGAGCAGCCTGTGATTGATACCCCCGTCCCCGGCATGACCTTCTTGGAAGGCGATGTTCTGGTCATTTTCGGCAAGGACGATGATTTGACTGCATTTGTGCGTAAATTTGACCTGTGATTCACCTATGAGCTCGCGTGTTACTCTCCCGGAGAAGCAATTCGGCGGTTACATCTTTGACTTGGATGGCACCTTGGTTGACAGCATGCCTACCCACTACAAAGCATGGCGTTGGGCACTTAAAACCAATGGCGCACCTCACCACGCATTCCTGTGGGATGAATTTCTGGCACATGGTGGCATGGCCGCACCGGACATCGTGGCAGACCTGAACCGCACATACGGCCTGCAAATGGAGCCGCAAAAAGTGGCCACCATGAAGCGCGAGCACTATGACTACCTGCTCGAAACGGAGCAGCTTCCTATTATCCCCGAAACTGTGGGGCTTGTACGAGAACTGCAAGCCGCCGGTATTCCCTATGCCATCGGCACCGGCAGTGTTATCAACGGAGCACGCGCTACCCTGCATTCCGCCGGCATCGAGGACATGTTCCCCATCATTGTTACGCCCGACGATGTTCCCCCGGGCCGAGGTAAACCCGAGCCCGATATCTTCCTGCTCGCAGCAGAGCGCATGGGAGTGCCGGCCACCGAGTGCGTCGTGTTCGAGGATGCCGAACCCGGAATTCAAGCAGCCATTGCAGCAGGCATGGCCTATGTCCGCGTGGCTCCCTGATAAGTAAAAAATCTCTGAGCGCAGGGCTCACTGGCGAACGAAGGGCGCAGTAATAACGCGCCCTTACCCATTCACACGGCAATACACATCCTGCCAGGTGTTCAATTTATTGAAATCCTCGCTGGTGAGCTTTATGCCATAGTCATCCTGCAACACGGCAACGAGAGTCAAAAACGCCAAAGAATCCCATTCTTCATAATTGCGGAACTCATCTCCGGCCGATGGCAAGAAGGAAAGCTCGAGGATATCCTGTACTTTTAACAGGAAGTCTTGCATGGCGTCGCCTTCCGCAACCGTAGCAGAACAATCGCTACCGGACAATGCAGGCTTGGCAACATCAGCAGGCTCCGGCCCGCCCAGATATTTGGGCAAAGGTTCCACCTGAGCCGGGTTCCCGTATGCACGATGCCCGGACGGGACATCCTGAGTCACAACGCTTCCGGCGGCTACAACGCAACTATCGCCGATTGTTACTCCACCCAATATAATACAACGAGTTCCTATAAAACATTTATTCCCGATATTGATGGGGCGCCCGGTTTGCAATCGAGGAGTATTCCAGCCTCGGTCAGGGCTATACGTATGACCATCAGAATCGTAAATAAGAGTATTAGCGCCGATAATAGTGTGTTCTCCTATCGTTATTCTGTTAAAGCAGACAATGCGAGAACCGGTCATACCGCTGTTATTCTTCATTTCAACGACAGCCTCCGGTGTCATTGTGCGAATAAACGCTCTGTGCTCAAGCAACGGATTATGTCGACCGTTTGATGTCAGAGTCACGTTATCACCGAGTATAATCTGCGAGCCGGGAGCCAATTTGACGTACGGTGCTTTGTTTACGATGCAGCTTTTCCCCACGCGTACCCCTTTCAAACGCAAACGCAAAATATTGCAATTCGACAAGGTTCTGAACACAAGCATTTTTATTTTCTTGCACACGCCCATAGCTATAACTCCTATTCGTTGTATGAAAAAAGGCAGCACACTGAGGAGCTGCCTTTTAAGTACCCCCTCGCGGACTCGAACCGCGGACAAATTGATTAAGAGTCAACTGCTCTACCAACTGAGCTAAGGAGGCTTTACTGTATTGCACACACTCAGACTGCTCACAGACTGGTACCCCCTCGCGGACTCGAACCGCGGACAAATTGATTAAGAGTCAACTGCTCTACCAACTGAGCTAAGGAGGCACTTTGTCTGTAAGCACCCGGCACCTGTTCGCCCTCAAGAGGGAGAGCCGCTGGTCAGATTTGAACTGACGACCCACGCATTACGAATGCGTTGCTCTACCCCTGAGCTACAGCGGCAGATGCTGTGTGCAGGGGCAGTATAGCACCATCCGACCAGTAATGCAAGCAAAATTTTCAAAAAAGTTAATTTTTTTTGCAAGTCTGCATTTTAGGGTTGATTTTACGTGCGCAAGATACTAGAATAACGTTGCTATGACATACGAAGTTTTCGATACTCCGCAGGCTGCAGCGAAGACACTCGCCGCAGAAGTTGCAGAACTCATCCGCAGCCGTGCCGCTGAGGGCAAGGGTGTGGTGCTGGGTCTGGCCACAGGTGCCACCCCGCTGCCCTTCTACGCTGAGCTTATCCGCTTGCACAAGGAGGAGGGTCTTTCCTTCAAGAACGTAACGACCTTCAACCTGGATGAGTACACCGGTCTGCCCCACGACCACGTGGAGTCCTACTGGTACTTCATGCACACCAATCTGTTCAACCACATCGACATCCCCGCCGAGAACATCAACCTGCCCTGTGGCACGCTGGCTCCGGAGGAGATTCCTGCTCACTGCCAGGCTTATGAGGATAAGATTCAGGCCTGTGGTGGTCTGGACCTGCAGATTCTGGGCATCGGTCGTACCGGTCACATCGGCTTCAACGAGCCCGGTTCCGACGACACCACCATCACCCGCCAGGTGCACCTCGACGACCTTACCAAGACCGACGCAGCTCCCGCTTTCGGTGGCTTCGAGAACGTGCCCTGCACCGCTATCACCATGGGTGTGGCCACCATCATGGGTGCTAAGAAGGTGCGTCTGATGGCTTGGGGCGAGAAGAAGGCCTCCATCGTGAACAAGGCTATCAACGGCCCCGTAACTGTGGACGTTGCCGCCTCCTACCTGCAGAAGCACCCGGATGCCAAGTACTTCCTCGACACTCCGGCCGCTGCTGAGCTGTAAAGCACAGACGCTACAATAACTTCAATTCCCAGAGAGCCGGCGGTTGCAAAACCCCGGCTCCCTTTTTAGCCCGGGCTCCACAGCATCAACTCAGCACATCCCCTTGCACCTCTACGTTCACATCCCCTTCTGCCTGCGCATCTGCCCCTACTGTGCCTTCTACAAGCACATGCTCGGTCGCAGTGATTTGGAGGGCTTTGTGCGAGCCGTTGCAGAGGAAGCGCGGTTAAGACTCCCGCAGGGCTACGCGCCCCACACCATCTACTTCGGCGGCGGAACTCCCAGCCTGCTCTCGCCCAAGCACTTGGATATTCTGGTAGAGGGGCTGCGTCGCACGGTTGATTTTTCTCAATTACAGGAATGGAGCTTTGAGAGCAACCCGGCCACCTTCACCACCGCCAAAGCCGAGCAATGGGCCCGCTTGGGCATAACCCGCGTATCGCTGGGAGCCCAGAGCTTTGAGCCGGAACTGCTCAAGCTGCTCGGGCGCACACACTCACCACAGCAGATTGAGCAAAGTGTGGCTATGCTGCGCGCTGCCGGCATACCGCAGGTGAACATTGACCTCATGTTCTCCCTGCCCGGTCAAACCATCGACCAATGGCGCCACACTCTCGAGTGTACCATTGCCCAGTCGCCGGACCACATTTCCACCTACAACCTCACTTACGAGGAAGACACCGCCTTCTTCGAAACCTTCGGGGCCGAGGCCAATGACGAGGAGACGGATGTCGCCATGTTCACCATGGCAGATGATTTGCTGACGGCTGCCGGGTACCGTCACTACGAGATTTCCAACTTTGCCCGCAACGGCATGATATCCCACCACAACTTGGCCTGCTGGCGTGGTGAGGACTACTACGGGCTTGGCCCCGGCGCCTACGGTACCATCAATGGTACCCGCTATCGCAACACCGAAGACACAGCAGCCTACACAACTGCGCTGAAGGAGGGCCACCTGCCCGAGTTCACTCAGGAGAGCATTTCCCCCGAGGATCGTCGCACAGAACTACTAGGTCTGCGCCTGCGAACAGATGAAGGCCTGCCACCTGAACTACTCCGCCCGCAGGATGCGGCGTTCACCGCCATGCTGCAAGAGGAAGGGCTCGCCACCATGACAACCGACGGACGTCTGCTGCTGACGCTACAGGGGCGCCTGCTGGCAGACGAAATCGCGGTTCAGTTGCTCAGCTAAGTGACTCAGGGGCGGAACCACAGAGCCCCGCACACATCGGTGGGCATGCGCCAATCACCTCGCGGAGAGAGCGCGATAGTACCTACCTTGGGACCATCGGGCACGCAGGTGCGCTTAAACTGCTGGGTAAAGAAGCGACGCAGGAAGGTACGCAACGTACTCTCCACCAGAGCCTCGTCGTATTCACCGGCAAAGGCATGCAGAGCCAGTGCGCGCAATTTATCGGGCTCGGCACCGTACTTAATGAAATGGTACAGGAAGAAGTCATGCAGGTCGTACGGCCCCAGAATCTCCTCTGTCTTCTGGTCAATCTTGCCGTCATCCGAGGGCGGCAGCAGCTCAGGGCTCACCGGCGTGGCATTCACATCGCGCAGCACGGCAGCCAGTTCCGGCTCAGCCTGAGTGGCAGCGTACTCAATCAAGCAGCGAATGAGCGACTTGGGTATGGAGCAATTCACACCGTACATGCTCATGTGATCACCATTGTAGGTAGCCCAACCCAAAGCAATTTCCGAGAGGTCACCCGTACCCACCACCATACCGCCGGTCTTGTTGGCCAGGTTCATGAGCAGCTTGGTGCGCTCGCGAGCCTGCACATTCTCGTAGGTATTGGTACGCAGCGCCGGATCGAAATCCAAATCCTTGAAGTGCAGCAGACAGGCCTCTTTGATATTCACCTCCTTAAAGGTGCAACCCAGCAGCTGAATCATCTTCACCGCATTGTTGTAGGTGCGCCCGGTTGTACCGAAGCCCGGCATGGTCACCGCCAGCACGCAGTCATTGCTGCGCCCCAGCAGCTTGCAGGCACGGTCACAAATCAGCAGAGCCAGCGTGCTGTCCAAACCGCCGGACACACCGATAACAAGCGTCTTGGCATACGCGCACTCAATGCGCTTGGCAAGTGCAGCAGCCTGGATATTGAGGATTTCCTCACAACGCTCGGCAGCCTGCTCCGGTGCGGGCACAAAGGGGCGCGACGGCAGATAGGCATAGCGTAAGTCGCAGGGAGCAGGCTCCACGCAGCAGCTGATATGGCGCGGGGCCGGCCACTCGGCCTGCAGCAGATTATCGCAGAAGGAGCTCTCACTCAAGCGGGCAGCCCCCAGACGCTGCATATCCACGTCGCCATAAACCACGCTGAGCTCACGCCCGAAGGGTACATTCTGCGCAGCGACACGACCGTTCACGGCGATGAAAGCCGAACCACCGCACACGCCATCCTGCGTGCTCTCATGCACACCGGCACCGGCATGAACATAAGCAGCCACGCAGCTGCCGCTGCGAGCCGTAAGTAGATTGCGCGTGTAGTCGCCCCTGCCGGCCAGAGCAATGGCTGCAGACGGGTTCAGCACCACACGAGCCCCCTGCATGGCCAGACGGGTCGAGGGCGGAAGCAGAGCTGCGGCGTCATCACCCACCTCCACGCCGAACTGCAAATCACCGGCGATATCGAAAATCAAATCCGTACCAATGGGAATGCGGTCAAAATCACCGAAAAGCTCCACCTCGGTGCGAGTGAGCATGGCAGCAGGACTGAACTGTCGGCGCTCATAGCTCTCGCGCTTGTTGGGAATCACGCTCTTGGGCACAAAACCACACACGGTACCGCCCTGCACCACAGCCGCCACATTGAACAACTTATCGTCCAGCAACAGCGGCAAGCCCACGACTGCCACAATCGGCAACTCTGCGGTCTCGCGGGCAAAACGGCTCAGACCGGCCTCCGCTGCCTTCAGCAAGATGGGTTGAAAGAATAAATCCGCACAACTGGCAGAGGTCAGGCTCAGCTCGGGAAACACTACCACCGTAGCCCCCTGCTGTGCCACCACCTTCGTAGCCGCAACAAGCTCCGTGGTATTGAAATCAACATCTGCCACGCGCACGCGAGGCACCGCAGCTGCCAACCTGTAATAGCCGTATGTGCTCATCTCGCCGTTTATTCTGACACAAACCACGAGAAAGTCAACCAAAATGCAAATTTCCGGCTTGCGAAAAAGCGTATTTCAGTTATTTTTCGGCCAAGCCACAAACGTTTAAATCAGGCCTTCAAAGCGGAATAATTAGCTTGCATCCGCTCCCGGTTATGGTAGACTGATTTTACTGTTATGCAACCGAACAATAACTCTCCCGCTCCTCGTAAAATTATATCTCGCCCCCCCATTTTAAAAACAGGAAAAGTAGCAATCTCGTCCTACATCAACGGCGTATGGTATCCCAAACCAGGGGCTCAGCGTATGTCAAAGGCTCGTTTTCGACTGCGTGCAAAGATATGGCGTAAAACTTGGTTTAAGTGGCTGAAAGAGCATAAATGGTCTTGGATCGTGCCCCTTATTCTCAATATTGTTGCCGTACTGTGTATACTTACTTTCAGTGTAGTGGGATTACTGTTAGGTATACTTTTGGCATTTCTGGCCGAAATCCTTTTCCTTGTTTATTCCATCAAGAGCTTGCGCTTCTGCCTTGGTGACCAATTTTACAGTGACACAAAAATGCGCCTGCGTGATTTAGGGATTCCGCCGGGCACGTATATGTTCTTTGCCATCGTAGGTGGTGCATGTCTCGGCTTGGGAACTGAGTTCGGGGATGTTATACCTTGGGTTGGCCTTGTACTCATTATTGTTTCTGTAGTTATCATGCCCCTCTTGATGCACTATAAGGAAGGCTCCCCGGAGGCCAATGCATACGGTCCGGCTCCGGATGACGCCCCCACAGAAGAAGAGCTGGCCAATAAAGAGGCTTAAACGCTTATTACAAAACAAGCCGAAATAGCTGACAGCCCCGCCATTCGTTGCTATATTTTCAGAATTTTGTTGCGGATTTGCCGCGGAGATGTATTATATCAAGTAAAAGGAGCCACACATGTTGAAAAAAGTTTTTACCCTTGTGTATCTTATTGGACTGGTCGGCTGCGGTCAGTCGACAGAGAACACCGCAGTGCAGTCACTGGGACAGTCGGACATCGCCCCGACCGCGGCCATGCAGGCAAATGCGTGCCGAGAGACAGACAGCTTTGCCGTGCAGGTCTTTTCTGCTCTGGCAGCAGCGCAGAAAAATAACTTCGTATTCTCCCCGGCCAGTCTGGAGGGCGTGTTGAGGCTCCTGCAACAAGGGGCACGAGGCGCCACCGCAGCAGAACTCGCCGCTCTGCCTATGGGTAAACCGGGTGTCCGCACGGCCATGAACCCGGCAGAAGCCAATGCCTTATTCATCTCTGAGCAGATTCACCTCAATCCTGCGATACAGGCTGACGACATCGTGAAGGTACCCTTCGCCACAGCGCCCCAGAAGGCTGCAGACACCATCAATAGCTGGGCCAAGAGCCAAACCCGAGGACTGATTCCGTCCGTCATCTCCGCTCGGGACATCTCCCCCAACACCGCCCTCGTGGCAGCCAATGCCATTTACCTGAAAGAAAAATGGCTGCACCCCTTCCCGGCCCGAGATACCCACGCCGATGCCGATTTTACACTCGAGGACGGCAGCACTATCCACGTTGCCATGATGCGCAGCAAGGCCAACTATCGCTATGCCGAGGGTAAGGATTGGAGCGCCGTCGCCATTCCCTACAAGCCCACAGCCAAACAGGGCGAACCGGGGTATTTCATCGGTATTTTACCCAAGGACTCCGCCCGCAGTTTTGCCGGCAAGCTCACACCTCAACTTTACCAAGACATTCGCAAAGCCTTGGCCGACAGCCCCGAGCAGAGCACTATCGTATACCTGCCCCGTTTCGAGGTAGATCCCGGCACCTACTCCCTCAAGCCGGCCTTGCAGGCCTGCGGATTGAAGGGCATTTTCTCCATGAGCGCAGACCTCAGCGGTTTTGCAGATGCCCCCCTTTATCTGGATGATGTGTTGCAACGCTGCTACTGCAAGGCCGATGAGGAAGGCACGCAAGCCGCAGCCGTCACCGTAGCCACAGTCCGCTCCCTTGGCCTTCCTCGTGGGCCCCGCGCCAAGGTCATTGCATTCGACAAGCCCTTCGTTTGGGTTATCGGTGATTTGAATACCCCCGCGGCCCCCTATTTCATGGGGATTATCCAAAAACCGTAAGGCTACGACATTAACAAACGTTCACCAACATTCACCCATACAACCAGAAATCCCCGCTATGAACTTCTTCACAAAAAAAAGAATAGCAATCCTTTTACAGGTAGTGACATTGGTTAGCATTCTTGTCGCTTTGGCATCAGGCATTTGCCTGCTTATGGAAATGCTGGATTTATACATGCTGGATGGCGTTTTGTACAGCATGCAGCCCGATGAGCAACTACTGGCTCTGCATGAAGAGATGGACGACATGCTGGAGGATGGCATAGTATGCGGAGTTGTCGCCGGGGTGGCTATGGTGGTATCATTCATCACCGGTTTGGCAGCCACCATATTAACCGGCTTCATTAAAACAGCACCGCAACAGCCCTGATACGCAAAGCAAATAACGCTCAGCATATTTCATAAATGCAAACGCTCGCTTTCACTGACTTCGTTTCCTCCAGCAGGACTGACAAAAACGGCAACATGAAGCTGTTTTCAGCCGTGCAATGGATGCAGGATTGCTCGGTCATTTCCTTCATGGAGGACACGGACTTTTGTGAATGGCTCAACCAAAACCACGCGACGCCGGTCGTGAACTTTCGGCAGTTGGAGGTATGCCGCGTACCTCGATTGAAGGAAAAGCTGACCTGCACCACGCATGTTTATGACATTCAGGGTGCCTTCGGCTATCGAAACACCGCTATCTATGATGCCCAAGGCCACGCATGCTACAAGAGCTGGGGGATTGCGGCTTTTGTGAATCTGAAAACCGGTCGCCTGAGCCGCATTCCCCGAGAGGTGCAGGAGTCGCTTTCATTCCCGCCCAGACTGGACATGACCTACGGCTCCCGCAAAATCGCCCTGCCGGACTCCCCGCTCACGCCCCTGCCTCCATTCCGGGTGCTGAGGGACGACATCGACTACAACAACCACGTCAACAACGCCCAGTACATTCGCATGGCCATGGAATGCCTGCCGGAGGATTTTCAGGTCAGCAGCCTGAGGATTGATTACAAACGCCCGGTATCGCCCGACAGCATCATCACCCCATCTATCAACTTCAGCGACATCGCAGCCTATGTCGTGCTGTCGGTGGACGACACCATTTGCTGCGTGGTAGAACTTTGCCGAGCAACAGCGTAAGGTTCCCTGCACCTTATTCCCCGAACTTTGCTGCGTATGTCGCAAGGATTTGCTGACTGAGCGACTGATGAACAGGTTGCCACGAGGATGGTAGGGATTGTTGCAGGCGCTGCTGGATGCGGGCATAGGTTCCGGCCTGCGTGGGGCGGTCAGTCTCGGTCATATTGTTCAGGGTATCGCTCAGTTTGACCAGCAGAGCATCCGAGCTCATAGCCGATAATTTTCGGACCATGTATTCTTCTTTCCCCAATTGCTCCAAGCGCTCTTCATCGTTGGTCAGCTCCTGTACCATGGCTGCCACTCGCTCACCGAAACAGGCAGCTAATTCAGCGGCACTGACACCGCAGTCCTCCATGGTGTCGTGCAGATAGGCAGCGGCAATGATATCTTCGTCTGCCGTATACTCACTGACAATCAAGGCCACACGATAAACATGATTAAATACGGCTCACCGCCACGTCGGGTCTGCCCGGCGTGTGCGTTCTTAGCAAACTCCGCGGCTCTGTCAATTTTCGATAGTTGGTTCATACGCTGATATAGGTAAGATGAAGGTAGTATAATGAACTCGCGAACGAATGGCAAGAACGAAATCGAGTGGCTTGTTCATGAAAAACTATCGAGGGTTCCGAGAAGCGAAGCCCCCGCCTGAGGGCTCTTGACAAGCAAACAAAAAGTAGTATACTGATGGCATCATGTCAACTGATACCCAACACGCCCCTGTTCGCTCCCGCCATTTACAACTGCAGCAAGGCTGCGGATGTTCGCCACGAGGTTGCGCTCATACACTCCTCTTTCTGTACCTCCTGCAGTGTTTAGCTGCGGCAGGAGCCCAGTGGCATAAATACGACACCCGCACCATCGATGGCGTGCAACTGACCTTGTACTACCCTGCGACGGAAAGTGTGGGGATGTATATACCGGGTATCGGGGCAATGTTGACAGCACTCCATTGGTTATCATGGGGCAAAGATTATGAGCTCTTGAAAGCTATTGATATTCAACTCCCCGATGGGCGCAAGTACACCTTGGACAGCGAAAATTTCCAAAGCTTGGATCAACTGAACATTCGCCGTACCCCGAAAGGAATTGAGCTGCTTGATAACGAGGGGCAAGCTCTTGTCGACAACCCGCGTTTCATCGACTACGAATATTTCCGCCACTGAGAGGAAGGCCCCCTGCCCCTACTTGCGACATTCTGCCCCATCGGCTCCATACCGCGGAGCATGTCAACACGGCAATGTTTTTGATTGACAATTCACTATGAGTCAGGTAACCTTGCTATAGCTTCATGGGCGGTAACGGAGACACAAAGCCCCCGCCCAAAGAAAGTCCGCTAATCGATTCGCTATCATTTTTACGTACATAAAACTGAGACTTCCCAAATTGTTGAGCGTTGCCGTGCTGGCCACGCTTGGTTGTGCAAGTGTATATGCTGAGGTTAACCCGGCAGATAATATTGATTACACCCTCACCGGGAATGGTGACGGCACATACAGCTCCAAGGTTGTAATCGGCACCGGCGTGAACACAACTTTCGCCGGTGGTGTTTATGTACAGCAGACGGAGGGCAATTTCAACAACACCGAACTGCGTGATGTGACCATCGAAATGACAGGTGGCACGGTGTCGAGCATTCTGGCGGCCGGTAATTTCCGTGCCAATCCTGTGAGCGGTGATGTTCAGATGGACATTACCGGCGGCAGCATCGGTACACTGGCCGGTGGCAATCACATGAACACAGCTTTCAACAGCTCGTATATTGATTCTGCGGCCCTCGGGAGCATCACCATCAACGTTGGTGGCAACGCACAGATAGGCACATTGCGTGGTGGCAGCATTGTAGGTGTTGATGGTGGGTACCCCGATGAAAACTATTTCCAGAAATACACCACCACGGGTGATATCAAAATCAACATCAAAGACAATGCAAACGTCACCACCATAAACGGTGCAGCCGGTCCCGACTTGGTAGATGGCTCACTCGAAATCAACGTGGAGGGTGGCTCCGTTGGCTCCCTTTACGCCAATAACGGCGGCAGCATTTCTCAGGACCTCAACATAGCCCTGGACGGAGGCAACGTCACATACCTTTATGATGTTCTGGACGGCAGTGTGGAGGGTGATGTGAGCAACTCCATCAAGGATAGCAACGTATACATGGTGATTACCTCGTACGGTGGCACCGTAGAAGGCGACTCCGACACCGTTGTGGATGGGGGCGAGGTTAGCTATATTTACGGTATTTACAACGGCACTGTCAAGGGCGATTCCTCCATCACCATCAATGACGCTAAGGTCAACACTGTTTACGGTACCTTGGGTGGCACCGTTGATGGCGACTCGTCCCTCACTGTCAATGGCGGCACCTTAACGGAGGTAAACGGCACCTATGGCGGTAAGGTCAAGGGAGATGTAGCCGTGACAATCAACGATGGTACAATCAGTGGCACGACCACGGGCAGCACGGCCGGCACAGTCCAAGGCAATGTGGATGTTACAGTCAATGGCGGCACGCTCTCCAATGTCTACGCAGCCAATGCCGGCAAGGTGGCAGGCAACACGTCTGTGCACCTGAACGCCGGTACGGTGACCGGCAATGTGTACGGTGGTGACGCCAATCTTATCGATGGCACTCGTACCCTGTATATCGGCTCGGAAGATCAGACCAACAACGCCAACCTGGCCTATGTTTACGGCTTCGACAACATTGTGGTGGCACAGGGCTCTTCTCTGGTAGTTCAGTCCACGGAATGGAATGTGTTTGACATCAAGGAGCACACCTACACCCTCAGCTCCGACAACCTCACCACCGCTACCTCCGTCATCAACGGTTACGCTTTCCTGTGGGACGCCGATGTCATCACCATCAACCTGATAGCCGGTGAGAAATTGCAGAGTGGTCGCTACATACTGATTGATGCCGGCAATGGCACGGTCATGACCGACAATTGGAAGAAGGATAAGGTGATTGTCAACGGCGAGGGTCTGAAGGCCAGCTTCAGCGATCTGGTTTGGGATAATAACCGGCTCATCTTCATCTACCGCAGCAAGGATGCCGAGTCCGCTCTGGTCAGCAACTGGGGTGTGTTCAAGAGCTCGCAGGCATTTGTGAACACCCTGTGGGGCAAGCGCAACAATTCCGTTCTGATTAACAAGGGGCCCAAGAAGGTACTCACCCCCACCGCTTGCACCATCGCTTGGAGCACCGCATACGGGCAGAGCTCACGCATCAGCGGCATCGGTGCTGACTACAGCATCTACGGTGGTTCCGTCGGTGTGGAGCGCCATTTTGCCAGCAAGCGCAGCTTGGGTGCTGCCCTCGGTTACGATTGGGGTAAAGTTTCGCCCTTCAACAGCTCTAAAGTGAACCAGGAGACGGCTCACTTTGCCCTTTACGGTCGCGCAGCAGCAATGGAGCTGGGCCGTTATGGTGAGTTGCTCATTGACTGGAGTGCAACCGTAGGCAATACCACCTCTGACTCCAAGGCCGTCAAGGGCGAATGGGATCAGGACAGCCTGCAGCTGGATGCCCGTGTAACGTACCAGCGCCGTTTGAGCGAAAGACTGGCCGGCTCGGTATTTGCAGGCTTGCAGTACTTCGCTGCCGATGACGATACGGTGGGTGCCACCACGGTGAGCTCCATGCAGAATCTCAGAACGGAGCTCGGCGTAGGGCTCACCTACCGAGCTTCGGCCAAGACAACGGTCTATGGCGAAGCCGGCATTTACAACGATGCCATGCGCCACAACCCGTCTGTTACGGTCAATGGAGCTCGCTTCTCCGGCACCAACCCCGGTCGTCTGGGGGGCAGTCTGAGTGTAGGAGCAACCTACGAGCTCAACAACAACTGGAACCTGCACGGCAACTACAGTTTCGATACGGCAGATGACAACAAGGAGCACAATGTAAACGTAGGCGTAAGCCGCGAGTTCTGATTGGACTCTCCCGCCCATTTTTCCACCCCCTGCGAGCTTATCTCACAGGGGGTGATTTTTTTCCTCAATATCGGGAATATTGAACAACTGGTCTCCGGTAAGCATCTATATGATAGAACAAACACAAATCCCCCCATGATACGCCGAGGGCTCATCTCTGTACTTCTGCTTATAACGGTCGCCATTGCAGCCACCGTACTGCACCTGCATTTACACCGCGCAGCTTGGATGGAACAAGGGGAATCCCCCATTCTCTGGGATTGGGTATATGCCATGCAGGACGGCCTCATCCCCTTTGCTGTGGCTCAATATGTAGCCGTGGCGGGAGCCTTTGCTCTGGCGTGGGTGCTGCGGCTCAGCGAGTGGCGACTGTTGCGCAGGCTCCTCGTGGCATGGGGTATCACTTGGTTGCCGGTAGCCATCGTCGCCACGGGGGACGTCACCGCCTCCTCCGCCGGCCCCTTCAACTTCCCCATGTCCATGTTTGCGGTACCGATCTTCGCATTCTTCTGCTTTGTGGAGCTCGGGGCTGCACTACTCATCAGAGCCATCTCGGTCCATCGCAGCAAGGTAAATCCCATAGCTGAGCGCTTGCAACAATCGAGAGCGAGCTCACCCGAGCAAGATTGAGAGATAAGCCACCCTATAACCATGGACACCGGCCCCAAACGCCCGACGTCAGTCTTTTACATCCTCATGACCTTGGGCATGCTCTGTCTGGCGCTATTGGGAATATGGCTATCCTGCCTCGCAACGCTACGGGAGGAAATGAGCATCAGCCAATCGCCCATGGTCGGGGGAGCTCCGTTCCTGAATATCCTCTTCATTTTCCTTTTTGCATGGCTCAGTTATGCCTTTTTCGGAGCTGCGGCTGCTGATAAAAGAATATCCGAAGGGCGCAGGCCCATTCGTTGGGGAGCTTCGGCATTTTGGTTTGCAGTGGCCATCAGTGCACTCGCCACGCTTTACTACATGCTGCAACCTGAACCGGAGCCGGAATACGTGGGGTATTTATGGGCAGCAAACTCAAAAATCGCCCCCACACTTGAACAGGACGGAAGAAATTGATATAATGCGCGTAACAGGTACACACGATGAATCATATATGTCTTCATTCACCAAAATACTGCCCCTATCCGTCATGAGCCTTGCAACGCTTGGGGTGAGCTCCTGTGTTACCACCGTTCACCGCTACGTATGGAACCGTGCTGAAATAATAGACGAGGCTTACTGGGTGAAAGATAGCAGGAACATAGAACTGTACCGTGTAGGCGATACCGTTTACGCTAAGGGCTTTATCGGTCCCGCTCGTGGCGGACAGGATACCGATGACATACCCGCCGGGGTTTACTTCACGCACGGTGGTGCCGGCTCCTGCTTCAATCCCATTGAGGAGCAAGGACGCCCCGTTTACATAAGGGTGAGAGATGGCTATACGAAATTGCGAAAGGATGCAACAACTATATATGCTTCGAGCTCCGGCAAAAATGCCGGTGAGGTCTTGTATGTGCACTGGTATGCCCCCCCGCATTCATCTCACCTCACCGAGTTACCTGCGGGAGCCGTTCGCCTGACGGAACACGGGAGCACCGGTTCAGGCATTGAGGAGTCGGAAGGTTACAAACCTCATACCGATGCGCACAAATATTACGCTTATCCGCTCGGTGCCCTCATCGCCGTGGGGGTGGATGCTCCGCTGACGCTTGCCGGAAATGCCCTGTTGCTGGGTGGCTTGGCTGCTACGATTCCCTGTGCCGGCATATTTGCAGTTTACGAAGCCTGCACTCAGAACGCAGCAGATGCCGAGCCAACGCCGGAAACCTAAGAATGCGGAAAAAAGGTGTAATAGCTACTACAAAACACAAACAAACATAACCATGCGTAAGTCCTTGTCTATTGTCCTGCTCATTTCTCTTCTGATAAGTATAGGCATCAATATAAAATTACTTTCAGAAAATCAGACTTTTGAGGAAACTGCCAAACTGTGTACTACCAAGCAAAGCGCCACAGACTGGTATCATCAGCATCTGGCTTATGAAAACAGCAGAGACACAAGTTCCGCTGAACTTTGCCTATCCATTGCTGCTCAATTGGGTCATGCAGAAGCTCAGTGTAAATTAGGCAGAATACATTTGGATAGGGGCGATGAAAAATTGGCAGAAACATGGATGACCGAAGCCGCCAAGCAAGGAAATGCCGAACATCAATATCAACTCGGGCGTTGCTACGATTACGTTTACACATGGGAATCTGATGAGGAGAAAGCCCAGTTCAGCAGACTGGCCTTTAGCTGGTACGAGAAGTCTGCTACGCAAAACCATGCTGCGGCTGCCAATTTTTTGGCTCAGTGCTATAGGCTAGGCAAGGGGTGCGAGAAAGACTTATCTGCGGCAGAGTATTGGTATAAGAAAGCCGCTGAACTGGGTGAGTATGTAAATCGAGGGCTGGCAGAGGTTTATATTGAAACAGGGCGACCGGAATTAGCAATACCGCTCCTTTCTGCCGAAGCCGCAGCAGGTTCCTCTCAAGCCCGAACGATATTAAACAATCTTAACGCCGGCAAATCCGACTCACATTAAAGAAGTGCCACAGCGAGAACAACTGTTGCCTTTTTCTAATAGATAAATATTCCAGCATGACAACACCTTTCATAGCCAACGATTCCTCGGGAATAATAGATCCATTTATCTTTGCACTGCTGCTGGTTCCGCTGTCTTACATGGGCATTTGCCTGATGGGATTTACAATAGGTAGTATAGGTAGCCGGCGGAGCTTTCTTCGCATATTCTTATCGAGCTTATTTTGTTGCTTGTTGGTGTTTTGCCTGCTGATTCCGGCAGAGCTGAGCCTTCCCTTCATCGAAAAAGACCCGGAGTTGGCAGTTCTCTATGAAGGATTGGATATATCGTCCGGTTACGAATGTCCTCTCTGGGTAGATATCTGCAAAATTATTCTACTTATCATGGGTGTTTTAGTGCCCCTGTGGATAGGTAGGGTCTACACCAAGCTGAGCTGGCTGCGCTCCATTCTTGTAACGATAGGCATAGCGGGTGTCACTGCCGCAACGTGGGTGGCCATGTTTCTTGCCGGAGTGTTCTTTGCCATCATGTCACAATCATGAGAACGGAAATGAAGGAAAAACATGTGGGGATATACAGGACACTGGGCAGCTTGCTGGCTCTACCGGTGCTGGGTGGGTATGTGTTGGCGCTCTTCATAATGGCCGCTCTCATGATTGCCCTGACCAACGAACCGGTTTTCACGGTAAGTCAGGATGCTTACAGCACCCTCGGTTATCATCGACTGGTGGAGCTGGAGACGAAAAACCTGAGAGCCACAGGCAAGGTGGAGCTACCCGACATCGGCAAAATTGACGAAGTAGCGCTCTTTGTCGAACACCGGGGAAAATGGTACACAGCGCCCCATATCCATTGTGGCGTGTGGGAGCTGAAGTTCACCCCGGAGCAGGCATATCAGCTTGCCGGTTGTTTCGGTTGCTGGGGTTCGTCTTACCAAGCCTACCGCCACACCGACTCCCCCGCAAAGACTTTTGATGACACCGCTATCCGCTTGTTGGGGCGACAGCATGGGCATCTCATCGAAGTCTTGGGGATTGCCGATTACAATGGCTATTATGATGAACATCTGCTCCTTTCCCCCGTTAGCACATTGGTATTAATTGCATTGTGCCTGCTGGAGGTAGCCGCCATGGCCGGCGTATGGTGGCTGTTCCGCAGGTACCCGCGGCAGGCACTCGTCCCGGTAAGCATGATTGCACTGGCCTTGCTCATCATACCGGCAGCCGTGTTGGTCTGGACGGGCTTTGTCGTTCACGCCGATGAAGCGCCTGCCCTAGCGCCCCCCCTTTTCATTGCTGTGGCTATAGCCTGTATCGTGCGCGCCGCCCGAAAATTGAAGGTCACATAGCACTTTACAATGCCACTTGAAGAGGCGACATTTGCTTTACATTTAATGCTTTACTTCTCGCGGAGTTTGCCGTCTTCCATGATAAAAAGGCGGTCAAACACATCAATAGCACGGTGGTCGTGAGTCACTACCAGCACGGCTGTGTTGTGCGAATGAGCAACATTCTTGAGCAGCTCCATGACTTTACGGCCCATGTGGCTGTCGAGTGCAGCCGTAGGTTCATCTGCCAGCAGCAGGCTGGGCTTGTTGGCCAAGGCTCTGGCTATGGCTACGCGCTGCTGCTGACCACCGGAAAGTTGAGCGGGGAGAAAGTTTTTTCTTGCACTCAGTTCAAAGTGCTCCAGCAACTCATCCGCAATCTTCTTCGATTCCCGCGAGGATGCATCATTGACCTCCAGTGCGATACGGATGTTCTCCCTCGCGGTGAGAAAGGGTAACAAATTGGCTTTCTGGAATACAAATCCTATGTTATTGCGACGGAAATCACGCACATTGACCCGATAGTCATCATCAAAAACAGTTTGACCACCTATGGTAATGCGCCCCGAATCGGGAGCTTGGATAAGCCCCAGAGCCGTCAACAAAGTCGATTTACCGGCACCCGATGGACCGAGCAAGGCCACAATTTCCCCGGCATGCATGGAGAATGACACATGGTTAAGTGCATGCACCGCGGTTTCGCCGGCGCCATAGGTCTTGCGCAGATTTTCTGCAGAAAGAGCGACAGGTTTCATGAGAGTATTTCTCCTGCGTTTGTTCTCATAGCTTTAATGATACCCGCACAACTGGCCAGTACCGATATACCGACTACAATACCGAATAACACCCACAAATCAAAACCGACCAGCACCACACGGCGAGGGAAGAACGGATACACCCACTCACCACAGAACCGCGCCATACCGAAGGCCAGCACGCCGATAAGCAGTGACTGCTGCAGAATCATGCCGATAATAACACCGTTGCGCGCGCCGATGAGCTTAAGCATAGCGATATCGTGCAGTTTATCCAGCGTCAGCGTGTAGAGAATAAGCGTCATGACCACCGTTGAAACAATGATAAGGATGGTGAGGAATAACAACAGCTGCTTGCGGGAGCGTGCCACAAAGCCGCTGAGCATAATCTCCCGCTGCTCATCGGCAGTATAAGCGGTAACATCCGGTATGGAGCGGAGTTTCTCAAGTACAGCCTCAACACTGTGCCCGGGGTGCACCTTCACCAGCACAGCACTGATTTGCCTGCCGGGCAAGGCTGCGGGGCGACTCGTCTCGCTCATCAGAATATCTGCATGGTCCACCGAGGTATTTCCCTGTGGCTGAGTATCGAAACGCTGCAGACGGGCATGGCGTTCCAGGCGAATGGTTTCCGCGGGTATGTCGGATTGAACCGCCATGGCATCATTCAGCGACAGAAAGACCATGGCATCGCCGGAGGGAGAATTCATGCGCCCGGTGATACCAACCACCGTGTAGACATCCTTGCCCAGTTTCAACGTACTGCCGAGCGGCAACTTGGCAGATTTATCGGCCAGCATTTCAAAATGACCGGCTTGCAAGGCACGACCTTGGATAAGAGGAAGCCACGAGCCATCATCTGCCACGCCCTGAATGGTAAGGCGCAGCACGCGATTCTCCTTGTTGCGCTGCACCGTATGCGATACAAAGGGCTCCGCCGACGCAACACCCGCAACAGCCTCTATACGGTATTCCAGATTCCGTGGCAGTTTGGATACCTCTGCAAACGGCCCCTTGGTATCCTTCTGCACAACCCAGATATCCGCACCTGCGCGGTCAATAATGAGAGTGGCCTCCTGAATAAGCCCACGGTATATACCGCCCATGCCCATCACCACAATGAGCAGCAGACTGATGCCGGCCGTAGTCAGCAGAAAACGCCCCAGATTATGGCGTATATCCTTGAATGCCAGATTAATCATTGAGCAATGCGACGGTTGACGTGTTCGCGGTGCTTCAGGGGGTGCATGATAACACGGTCACTCAGGCTCAGGCCGGAAAGAATCTGCGTTTGCTCGCGGGTCTGCACCCCGATTTTCACATCGCGCTCCACAATACGGCCATCTTCCTCAACCAGAATGAAGGTGCGGTTCTGCTCACGACAAATCAGATTATTGGGCACAGCCAAGCAATCCTCCAACTTGTTCACATGAAGGAATACCTCCAAACGCTGTCCCAGCACCCAGTTCTCCGGCAGAGCATCCGGGGCTATGTCCACACGGTATTCGCGGGTTTCCCTGTCGGTCTCGCGGGAAGTACGGCACACCGTGCCACTGAACTTCTGCCGGGGCAGAGCACGGAACACAATATCGGCCTTCATCCCGGGGCGTATACTGTCAATGGCCGTTTCATCCACCCACACCGAAGCCCATATCTGCGAGGTATCAACAATATCCATGATGGAAACACCGGGATTCACGATACTGCCCTGCTCTCTGTTTCGACGGATAACAAGCGCATCGAAAGGAGCTTTCAACTGCGTTTCTGCCAGTTTGCTCTTGTAGTACTTAATCTGAGCCTCGTGGCGCACCATCTCGGCCTCGACCTCCAGCCTGCGCTTTTCGGACTGGTTCAGGTTTGCCGTGGCGACCTGATACGCCTGACGGCTTTTATCGAAATCAATCTGCGATACAGAGTTTGTCTGCAGCAATTTTTCCATGCGTTCGAAGGTGACCCGCGTATATTCCATCGTGGCCTTAGCTGCCTCAATCTCGGCATCACAGCGCTGGAGCGCGGCGCGGGATATGGCCAAGTCAGCCTCTGCCACAGACAACTGCTGCAGAATATCCTCGGCATTCATCTCCACCAAAAGAGCTCCGGCGGCCACACTGTCCCCCTGATCGGCATACAGGCGCTGAATCTGCCCCGTTTCATACGGGCTGATAGAAACTCGGGTTTTGGCCTCCAGCGTTCCCGTTCCGAACACCGTTACCTGAAGTGTGGCATTTTTCACCGGCCGGCTTTCTGCCTCGACTGGCGAAAATTTCCACATATACACACCTCCGAACACCAGTGCCGATAAAATGACAAATTTGATAATACTTCCGAATCGTTTACGCATAATGCCTTGCTCGAACCGGGGGCAGTATAGCATATCGGAGCTCGCATAAAAAGCCAAAACACAAAAAAATAGCACTTATCTTCGGGAATGTCGTTTCCCGAGCTTGCCTATATGAATTAAATATGCTATAGGTATATTACATACACACTCGTTCCACCATGAAACGCACACTGTTCTTAGCCTGTTTCAGCCTTGCTGCTTCATCTGCCCTTGCTGCTGTAGGGGATAGCATCGACACCTCAGGTAAAGTAGCCTATCATATTGATGGCGTGGTGATGTCAACACAATATGGAACAACAAGTTACCAGTACGCATCGGTAGTACAAGCGGAATCTACCCGCCTGTACGACAGTGCCAAAGGTAGAGATTGGACCGGCAGCTACTCTGATGGCACAGAATACGACAGCCTGATGTGTTGGACCCACGTGGCCACGAATTCCATTCAATACTGGCAGGACGTGTACGGCGTTTTTTACAAAGACAGCGGCAACATGACGGCAACCGGCACTACCGGCGCCCGTGAGCTACCCAACGGTTACATCGGTCAAGAAAACATTTACGAAGGTGGCACTTATGTAGACGTCAACAACGCCCGCGAGCTCAATATAGCCAAGGTCTTTTACAACAGCTGGAAGAATACAGGCGGTTCATTTAATGACGCAGCCGATTGGTTCTTCAAAGCCGACTCCACAACCAACCCGTGGGACGCTAACGGCCAGTGGAGTTACGCCCAACCGCATCCCTCCAAGGATTACGATACCTCATTCTCCTGTGGCACCCCCGGTGGGTACTATTCCGAATACTTCGGCAACGGCAACTCCGATCGAGATGCCTTCGTAACCATTACCGCCGCAGATAAAACCTCAGCAGCCGATTCCACCTTTGCTTATAACGACAGGGCGACTCTGAAGCAAGCTCTCCTTGCCGGGCTCGGCTTTACCGAGCAGGAAGACGGCACATACGTCCAGACGCAAGAGGGCATGACGGTAGCGCTCAGTCTCAGTGGCCATGTGCTTAATTGCTATGGTTTCACGACGGATGCAAATGGCACCCTGAACACCGTATTGATTGCCGATGGGGATTTCACCAATTCTGATAAAGAAAAAACTCTTTTACGAGAACTACTCATTAAGGAGGAAAACGGCAAATTGGTTCTGTACAGGAGCAATAGCTCCCCCTATATCAAATCAAGCACCTACATTGACGGTGTCTCCTACATCAATACCCCGGAGGTGCTCCAAAACATGCTGAAGGAATACCGCAGTCTGGATGAAGCCGCCGTGTGGAACGGCAAAGGTACCAACGGCATCTGGGAAACTCAGGTGGATATCGTCGACAGCGAGATTGCCGACGAAAAGACCGGCTGGGACGTGCTGGTGAACGGCGACAACATTGACACCAAGCACCACGACTACTACCACGGTTACGCGCTGGAAGGCCGCAAGGTAATCTTCGACAACCATGCCGATGCCAACAACCGCCGAGTCACCATCAACGGAACCGTCAGCACACCCCATATCGAAATCGCTGCAGAGGGCTATGAGTTCGTAAAGGGCGAGAATGGTGCCATTGCAGCCGGGGCTGACTTGGTAATTCGCAGCGGAGCCGGTCTGCACAGTGGCGTAGAACTGAACCTGAACAATCTTGCGGTGGAATGCGGTGGCAGCCTGAGCATGGAAGAAATCGCAGGCGCCATCACAGTAGCAGGTGAGTTCCGCGTAGAAAGACCGGAAATAGCCACATTCTCCGTGCGCAGCACCACCCTGCCCGCTGCCGTCATCGATGCGGATTTGGATTTGACCGCAGCCACCGGTATCGTTCTGGAAGGCTCCGTTGATATGAACGGCCACAAGCTCCTGCTCAGTCAGTATACCCCCATCACACTCAATTTCGACGTCGCTGCCGACGATTTATTGCCCTTCTTCACCAATGTGGGCATACTCGAAATCGAAGGGCTCGGCCAGATTGCAAGTGGCACAGACCTGACCGACTTGCTCAACATCGCCTACACAGGCAGCGACGCCTACCAGCTCATCTACACCGATAGTGGCATCTCCCTGCTCATTCCCGAGCCCACAACGGCCACCCTTTCGCTGTTGGCGCTCGCCGCTCTTGCTGCCCGCCGACGTCGCAAGTAATCGAGCTTACAATCCAAAGCAGGAAACCGCAGCTGATGTTGTTCAGCTGCGGTTTCTTGCTTCAAGTGATAACACCATTGTGATTAACTCAACCATGACAACAAATAACACAAAATGCCACAAAAGTGGCTTGCAGTGATAGCCGAGAGTGATAAAATCTATGCCGTCTCTGTTTGCAGTCGCGCTCCCACAAATCTACCTACTGCACTTCAAATCAATCAATTACTTATAAATAACATGAAATTTCACCTGCCTCTCGGGTTATTGAAAGCACTGATGGCCGTAGTATGTCTACCCGCTACGACGATAGCCGCCGATGCTGTTCAGAATGCATCTCCGCAGCCGATGGTCTATACCGGCTCTGGTTTGGCATTAGCGGGGAATACGACATTGGCAGCAGCAACAGATTCGCTTTACTGGGATTCCACTACCGGGGAGCCTGCCGTGTGGGATACAACCCAAACAACTGCTTGGGTCGATGAGAACGCAGAGGAAACAACCTATACCACCGATGCTCAGGTTGTATTCGGTGAGCGCGCTGACCTGAATAAGTCTGTACAAATTGCCCCCGAGGGAGTGTCGGCTTCCACAGTCAAGATTACCGGCAGCGATTATCAGTTCAATGGCGGTGATATGGTCGTGACTGAGAAAGTGAGCGCTCAGAAATCTGCAGAGATTGATAGTGTGCTGGTAATAGGCTCCTCCACAACACCGCTGGAAATTGAGGTAGCAGAGGGCGAAGAGCTGTCAACTCGCGTTCTCGAGACCGCTTTCACCGGCACCCATGAAAACCACATCTATGAACAGGGCTCCTTCGTGAAAAGCGGAGACGGCACGCTGAGTATCTCGGAGGCAGTGCATGGTGCCATTACCGGGGCGACGGTTACAGGAGGCAAGATTGAGCTCGGCTCCGATGTTTCGCTGGACGTGGGCGCCAACGAAATCAAGGGCGGCACACTTGAGAACGTGGAAATGGTGATTACGGGTGAAATCGACCGAGCTGTTTCCGGTGACGTCGCAACGGCGCATAATGTCATCAAATCTGCTGATGGTGAGAATGCCGCTGTGCTGACGAATGTGACGCTTCATGCCGGTACTTCCACCGAATATGCCACCCTGCAGAATGTTGCCTTTGCCGGGGCCAGTACCCTGCGCGGTTATATCACCTTTGAGGAAACCCAGCGCCAGCGCGATATGAGCGTGGCTGCCGGCGGTACCCTGGCGGTGGATAACGTATGCTTTGACCTGCATGGTCTTGCAAGCGGTGAGAAGATTCTCATTGTAAACAACGCCGTGGACAGCACCACCGGTACGTTGACTGGTTGGAATACGGCAAAATTCGTATACAGCGGTATTACAGTGAACAGCTCTGCGGTGAATACCTCCGTAGCCGGCGTAGTAACCATCAACAGCGAGCACAATGGCAACCTGTACTGGACCGGCGCTGCGGATGATAAGTGGAACCCCGGTTCCGCTAACTGGAGCACAGTGGAAGGCGGTACCGGCAGCGATGTCTTTACCTCTCTTTCCAATGTATACTTCGGTGCCGATGCAGCCAACCGTGATATCATCGTCGCACAGGACCTTGTGGTGATGGATTTCACTCTGACAGGTGGCAACTACAACTTCAGCGGCGGTCGTATTGCTACGCTGGGAGATGCCACCATCAACACCGGCGCAGACAAGGTGACTTTCCATGACCTGCTCGTTATTCAGGGGAATATGACGACTTCCGGCAAGGGTACTCTGGAACTGCTCGGTGCAACCACCGTGGTGCAGGATTTGACCCTTGGCACCAACAACACCACTATCGATGCAGATGTGTCGGTGCTTGGTAAGTTTACCGTGAATGCCGGTTCAGCCATCGATGCCGGTACACTGAATATCTATGGCAATGTGACGGCTGATGAGATGGCTATTGCCGTAAGTGCAGGTGAAGCAGTGGGTAACGCTTATAATGATGCTTTGGTGAACGTGACCGGCAACCTTTCTGTCGGCGAATCCGGTAAAATCACCATCGGCGGTACAGCGGAACAGCATTACCTCGGTGTAGTGAGTGCCGGAGATTTGATAGTCAACACACAGGAGCACGATGTGTACTTCGACCACCTGCATGTGGGCAGCCTGACGGTAGGAACCGGGGCACATGTGCATGTGCAGACTTCTTCTGCCGCCGTATCGCTTTCTTCCTCCGAATTCCCGATCATCAATCTTTCCGGCACTCTTGCTCTGGATGCCCACGGCGTAACCTATGACCGAGGCTACACGGTGAATGTGCAGAATGACGCAGCAGCCCTCTTCTTCGGTTCCGGCTGTACCATCGATAACATGAGCATCATCGGCAAGCAGGATGATTCCGGCTACACGAATGTGGATATCGAGGTGCAATCCCGCTCCGCCACAGTGACGGAGATGCGGGATTTGGGCGACCTTAAAGTGGGGCTCGGCTCACTGACAGCGAAGAATGCAGCAGGCGCCGTACACGGTGAGCTGATTCTGGATAACGGCAAATTGAAACTCGGTGAGGGTTCGGATGAAATTATGGCGGCAGATTCCGGTGCGATTCGTCTGGAGAATGGCGGTCGTCTTGATATCGGCACAACCACCCAGACAATCTCAGCCGATAATGAAGTGTTCATGTCCGGTGCTTCCTCCATCACGGGGGATGCTAAGGGCCCCGGTCTGCAGCTTGCTGACGGTGTTCAAGTGAACTATGAGGATGCCGGCAATAGTATTGATGCTAAAATGACGGTGGATCAGGGATTAACCCTCAGCTCTACCGCAGCCGGTAGCTCACTGGAGCTATCCGGTATCATTTCCGGCAGCGGTGTGATTGAACTTATCGGACAGGGTAATGTGGCAATTTCCGGAGCGAATGCTGACTTTGACGGTCAGGTGACGGTGCAGCGAAGAGGTACTCTGACCCTGCAGAATACAGATGCCCTGTTGAATGCCGGCGTGACCCTGAATTCCACTGCAACCTTGGCGCTGGATGCACTCGGTACAGTCAATGTGAATGAGCTTACATTCCAGAGTGGTTCTGCTCTTTCCATTTCCACCATTACCGGTACGGATGAGGCCTCGGCTACGCACGCCGTGTTGAACGCAAATCAGGGTGTAACCTTTACCGGCGGGAATGTATTGCTGAATGTTATCTTCTCTGACAAGCTGGAGACGTTGACCACCTACAACCTCATGACCGGGGTGACGTCCATCGACAACCTCAGCTTCAATGTTAAACACAATGGTGCTGACTTGGCTGCAAATCAGTACAAGATTGGCCTTGACGCCGAAACCGGCTTGCTTTACATGCAGACCCTCATGGGTAACGTGTGGGAGGCTCAATATAGTGGCGTTTGGTCTACTCTTGAGGATATGTACAGCAAGTGCTGGAGTGGCGGTACCTACTACGATGAGACGGCAGAATACAAGGATGCCATTTTCGGCGATTTGACAGGCTGTTCCAAGACCCAGGTCGACGTGGACGGACTTGTAAGCCCGGGAAATGTTCATTTTATCGCAGATTCTACCGAGTATATTTTGGAAGATCCGATATACTTCCCCGAAGGTCAATTAGCCGCCGGAACCAATATTCATAAGGACGGAAAAGCCAATGTTACATTAGCTCTGAGAGGCAATCAGGTTGCTTCTGCTGCTCTGGGTGATATTGATATTAAGCGCGGTAAATTCACTTTGGCTAAGACTTTGGCAGTCGGCGGAACTATAACAACAGCCCCCGATGCCAAGCTTGTCGTAGAAAAGAGCAAAACCTCCAATAGAGGAGAACTCACCGAGTTCATCGAGCTGAAGATGGGCCCCAAAGCTGACGGCTCGTTCAATTACGGCGTTTCCGGTATCGAGCTGGAAACAGATGGCACCCTGAATCAGTATTACTACGATGCTGAACTCAGCGGTGTGACCTTGGATGCTAATGGGGTCTACGGTAATCCTGATAAATATGGTACCGTGTATCACGCTTTCATTAACGGTGATGCAGACATATCGTACGTAACGCTCCATCACTCTGAAGTGACAAGTGGTACGCTTTCAAACGTCAATCTGTATTCCGAGAATTCAGCGACGGAAGTGATGAAAGGCTATTATCGTCTTCAGCATGTAACATTCGGAGAGAATGTGGTGGTGGAGCAGAACAGTCGCTATTCCATTAACGGAAATATTACCTTCAAGGACACTTTGGTCAACAAGGGCGTTATCCACATAACCAACGTAACGGCCGAAATCGGCCAGATTGACTATACCTTCAAGGTAGACGCTAACGGCAAATCGACATACGACTATCAATTTATCCGCATGGAAGATGGTGGCCGATTTGACAGCCTGGGTTATAGTACCTTCAAAACCCGTCAGGTTGAAATTAACGGCATCAATCTGGCTACCGGCTTAGCTACCGGCATCGGTGCAGAGTTCGTGGATAACAAGAATGGTTCTTTCACCCTCAGTGTAGGTAAAATACTTGCCTATGACAAGGATGGAAATATCTCCGAGGTAGACGGTACGGTGGGTATGCCGCAGTGGGATGAGCGCTGGGGTAAGCAGAACAACGCTCCCGGTATCTCCCGCCGATATATCGGGACGGATGCGAACGCCGATTTTGTAATGGCCGCCGGCGCGGAGGGCAATGCCCGCTATTACATGTACGATTCCATTGTCAACTCAACCAATGCCGCCAAAGTCAACAATGGCGAAGCCATCGCGGTGACTCTGTCCTCTGCAGCCACAGGTAATGTGGCGTCTGCCGGTACATGGGGCGCTACTGCTGCGGATCATGAGGTGTGGATATATGACCGCTCCGGTTTCAAAACTGTTATCGGTGGTCAGAATAATTGGGTATCAGCACCCCAGTCCGCAGCCACTCACATCTTAGTGAACTCCGTTTACGATGGTAATAATGACGGTGTGACAGATGCCAAGGAGTTGGTCATTGGTGGTTCTTACCGCATGGATCAAAATGCAGAGAGTTTTGTGACGGTAAAGAATGGTACCATCAACAAGCTTGTCGGTGGTTCCTATGACTGGAATTATACACAGAAGGGTACTGCACATGTTTTCGTAGACGGTGGTGAAATCGGTGAAATCTTTGCCGCCGGCTATAACACAAACCTGAATGGTACACAGTTGGTGGACGGTCGCACCCGTGCCATTGAAATGGTTCTTACCGGCGGTACACTCGGTTGGGAGAACGGTCGTGTATTCGGTGGCGGCGACAAGGGTACTGTCACCGGTGATATTTACATACGCATGGAGGGGGATGCCGATGTTCGTTCCCAGCTGGTCGGTGGCTCTAACGCCGGCACAGTGAATGGCAATATCGTGCTTGATCTGGTCAGCGGTAAGGCTAACCGAGTGGATGCCGCAGGTCTGGGTTGGGACGAATGGTCTCTCCAAGCCTATACAAACGGCGACGTACTGGTGAACCTGTACAGTGATTTCGAACTGGGGAATGGAACTAACGGTGGCCTCTATGGCGGTAAGGAGTTGACGAACTACGTCACCTTCGGAGCAAACTATGGCAGCACACTGAATTTTGCCGAAGCCGGCGTGTACAAGCTGGGGCAAATTGCTGACGATGGCTACAGCTGCTCGACAGACTCTGTTACGGTAACCGGTTTCGACCGCATTACCCTGACCGATGGAGCCCACGCTATCGTGGCGATGGGTATGTTCGATAACGACATGGTGAATGATGATAACAAAGACAGCATCTCGCCCCTCGAAATCAGCGGTAAGGGTGTGATTGAAGTCATTGGCCATGGCGAGAACTTCGGCCGCGACATTCTGCTGAAGGATGGCGCAACGCTCAAGGTTTCCACCAGTGTTATCGGTCTGACCGGGAATGAGGATCACCGCACCATCACTGTGAAGAACGGCTCGAGTATTGACTTCTCCGGTTTCCCGTTGGAGACTAATTATGTAGCAGATTCTGACTTTGCCGGTCTGGGATTCAATGTTGTTATCAGCGGTGATGGCGCAAATGGTATGGGTGCTCTCTACAAGGGTAAGTATGAAAACACGCTTTACCCGAAGGATGAAGATACCACTTCGACCATTGTTAACCGTATTGTGCTTCCGAATGTCGTGCTCGCCGGCAGCGCCTCTGTAGGTGTTGATGAACAGGAGTACCTCTTCATGAACGCTGATAACCAAGGTCAAACCCATCTGGATTTGGCGGGGCATACCTTCACCAAGCTGGGCGGCGGTGATTTCATCACCCGCGCCGTGGAGATGACGGCCGGTACGGTGCTGGTACAGCAGGGTTCATTCGGTTCTGACTTGGTGGGTAAAGCCGCAAAGACGGATATGGTGCTGGCTGACGGCACAGAGTTGAAACTGAACTCCACACGACTGGAGGCAGTCACAGGTACCACCACCGGTCTGGAGCTCCGTTCTCTGAGCGGTTCCGGTTCGGTGACTCTGAACGGCAGCACGCTGACGCTTCATACGGACATTAACTCTACCTATTATGCAGAATACATGGATGAAGCCCAAACCTATGACCAGTTCTCCGGGACAACGGGCTTTGGCTATGCAGTATTCAGCGGTCTGATTAAAGACGGCAGTGACAAAGGTAAGATTGCCAAGACCGGCTCCGGTGTGCACTACATCTCCGGCAGCAACAACACCTACACCGGTGGTACTCAAGTACAGGAAGGTCGCCTCTACCTGTTGGGCTCCGGCGAGGCCTCTGAGTTCAGCAAGGGCACGTCCAAGGTAGCCGCCGGTGTGGCAGGTACAGGTGCGATTATATGGGGCAGCACAGATGCAGAGCTTTATCTGGGGCATGGTGCCCGTATCTACAACGAAGGTACGACCAACGTGCAAGGTGGCGTGATGCTCATCGGCGTGGAAGGTGCCCCCAACGGTGTGCTGGCTGACTACGTCGGCATTCACAGCGAGGGCAAAACCCCGGTAGTGATGGGCGGTGTAGAGTACGTGGAAATCGAAACTCATAGCCTGAAGTCCATTGCCGTGAATGCTCAGTATGCCGACGGTACAGAGTATGTAGCAGGGACGGATATTGACCGCAACAAGATGCTGCTGGTGAAGAAGAGCGACTGGGAGACCGCGAAGAATACGGCGGTGACCGGTTTCTCCGATACCGGTTACAACGAGGCCGTCTATTCCGGCGTTCTCTATGATTCCAACAACGTGTCTGCCGGTCTGCACAAGGTCGGCGTAGGTACGCTGGTACTGGATCAGGCCAACACCTACACCGGTGGTACGCTCATTGAGGCCGGTACACTCCGTGTGCGCGGTTGGGGCTCGCTGGGTAAGAATGTGCAGGAGAACAGTGCCATCGTGCATGACGGTGCTACCCTCATGTTCACGCACAACAGCGGTTACGGCAATGAGCCCACCAGTGCAGCCAACAACATCACCATCAGCGGCAGCGGCGATGCCCGCTGGGTGGGTCATGCTGCTACGGACGGCGATACTGCCGCCCTCATCTCGGCCGTGGGTCCTGCAGTGACCTTCACCCTCAGCGGCGATATTTCCGGCGACGGTAATATGCGCCACTCCGGCGAGGGCGTGCTGGTGCTCAGCGGCGATTCGACCTACACGGGCGGCACCTATGCCTCCCGCGGTACGGTAGAGGTGCAGAGTGCAAGCGGTCTGGGTGCCACGGCAAGCGGCCAGGGCTCTGTAACCATTGAGCACGATGCCGACCTGCGCGCAACCGTAGAGAATGGATACACCGACGAACGTCTGGCAACAACCCTCGCTGCGGATGTAAATGATATTCAGGGCGCTGTTACCATCACCGGCACGGCTGATACCGAGCGTATTCTGCACATGGACGGCAACGGCTACAATGCCCTTTCCACCACATTGAATGAAAACGGCACGCTGCTACTCAACGGTGCAGCCATCAACAGTCAGGCGGTGAAGGCAGAGTCCGAACTGCTTACCGGCAACGGTAAGGTCGTGGTATCCGACGCCTCGGGCTCCGGTGCATCCGCTACGTTCAATTCTATGATTGATTACAATGGCGACTTCCGTGTGGAGGGTGACAATGCCTCCATCTCGGTGAAAGCCGGTACATTCATTGACGGTAGCATTCATGTGGCAGGCAAACAGGCAGCTGTCAACACCGGTAGTGATATTTTCATCACCGACGGCAATTCCCTGAACCTTCACTCTACGGGTGACGCCACGCAGAACACCGCCGCTGTTGTAACAACAGATGGAGCCGTGAGCATTGAGGCCGGCGCTGTTTTCTCCGTGCAGAATCAGGGTACTGAGTATGACTACGACCTCAGCCAACTTCAGAATAGCGTCAGCTACGAGGTGGAAGAAACTGCTCTGGCTACGGTTCTGAGTGATAGTCTGCTGGAAAATGCTGTTTATCATAAGTTTGGTTCCGACGATACCGTTACATACGAGGGTCGCTACGATGCCTCCATCGCAGTAAACAATCAAGCTGTCGCCGCCGTGCAGGCAAAGGACGGTCTGACTCTCGCCGGTGGTTCCACCTATGAAACCTCAAACGGTCATGCCTGCCTGATGGGTGGTTCTCTGACGCTCGATACCATGGCTAACAGCCTGCTGACCCTCAACGTAACAGCTCCGGACGTAAACTACGATGTCTTTACCGGAGAGGCTCAGCTGGTACTCTTCAGCGGTGTAAACAGCGTTTATTTCGGCCAAGACCAGCTGGGAGCAAGTGATGGTTCCGGTATCTACTACACCTTGGCAAGCCGTTATCTCACCGGCAGCGATTTCATCGATGATAACACCCTGCTGGTGTACGACTCCTACGCTAAGGTACTCTACCTGCAGCAGGCAGTACCCGAGCCCACCACAGCCACCCTGTCGCTGTTGGCTTTGGCCGCTCTTGCTGCCCGCCGCCGTCGCAGGTAATACCTTCTGCCGGAGTTTCGCAGAAAAGCGCCCCGTGGTTGACCGAATCACGGGGCGCTTCAATTTTCGGTGGAGGAGCGGTCAAAAGTCCGCATGTACTTTGTTACCATCTTGCGGGCAATGTTTTTATTCAGTGAATCCCCTCGGGTAAGAAAATTATCTTGCCATGGTGGGCGACTTGTGGCAGACTGTCAGGTAGGTTGAGCGACTGCTCCAGCCGGTTATCATGAAACGACGTATGACCATGAAACACTTATCCGTTACAAGTTTGTTATGGGCTGCCGGAGCCGTGGCTTTCGGTGCGCCTGAAATACCCGCCCACGGGGTCGTTATGGAGGTTTGGGACAATGTGCAGGGCGAAAAGGTTAAAGAGGTGGAAGATGTCAGTGGCAGACGCGCCGCCGACGCAGTCTACCTGAAGGACAAAATCGATGACTGCGCCTCGGGCAGAGACCAGTTTGCCGCGCGTTACTCCGCATGGCTCACGGCACCGGCAAGCGGGGAGTTCACTTTCTACCTCGCGGCAGATGACTCTGCAGAGCTTTGGCTCAGCCCCGGCGAAGATGCCGCAAAGCTCAAAAAGCTTTGCGAGGCTCCGCATTACATGCCGCGCCACCATTTCGCCCGTGGCAGAAGCTCCGCCAAAGTGAAACTGGAGAAAGGCAAAAAATACGCCTTGGCTGTGCATTTTAAGGATGCCGTTAAAGATGACCATGTAGCTGTGGCTTGGGAGGGTCCCGGCATCAAAAAATCCATTATCGACACCGCGTGGCTCACACCGCGCATGGATGATAAACTGGTGAAAATCTGGGAGCAAACCACCCTGCGCGAGGTACACGGCCAAACCCTGCTCGATGCCCTGATTTGCCAAAAGCCCGCCGATGTGGAGGCATGGTTGAGCGCCTTGTCCAAGGATGACATGACGGTGCTGATGGACGCCCTGCAAGGCCTGCACAGTCGACAGCTTATTCTCGGGAACGAGTCCGTACGCACGGCATTGAAACCGTATGCCAAGGTAGCTACCGGCATTTCGGCTTCTGCAGCCGAGCCTGTACACCACCCGATTGCCCGCCGTCTGCTCATGATGGAAGAAGACTGGCTCAAGTCGCTGCCGAATGATGAGCTGATTAAGCTCGGCGCACACCGACTCGCCGGCACTCTGGGCACTATCCCCGCCGATGCAAAACTTTGCAAAACAACGCAGAAGCTCAACTCTGCAGGCGATAAGTGGCGTGAGGAATATGTATCGCTGGGGCTGTACGCCGCCCCCGGGCAGCCCTTCACCATCACCATTCCGAAGGAGTTGGTCGGTAAAAATCTGGAACTGCAGGTCGGGCATCACTTCCCCGAAAAGAACAAACCGCTCATCTGCATGCCTAGCACGTCCCGCTGGTTCAAGCTCAATCAGGCAAGTTCCACCTTCATCAGCCCCCACGGCGGCATCATGCTGCTGATGGTTCCCAAATCCGTTGAGCTCAAGAACACCCCGGTTACGGTAGACGGTGCCCTGCAAGCCCCGCGGTTCATTTTGGGCAAGCACACAGATGCCGACTGGAAATCCCTGCGCCAGGCCCCTGCCCCTTGGGGTGAGCTTGTGAGTGAGCACTTGGTGCTGCTCGTGCCGCGTGGCGTTCTGCAAAAGCTGGATAACCCCACGGCCCTCATGACGTGGTGGAATGAGAACAACCGCGATTTGGAAGACTTCTATGCCTATTATCCCAAAGTGCCCTTCCGCATGCACTCCGGGATTTATGCAGAAGAAGGCCTCTCCTACTGGCCCCTTCACTGGGATGTGGTGAATGTGCCCAACCTGCTGGATTTGAAAGCCATGAAGGCCACCAACTCCGCTCTCTTCCTGCACGAGCACGGCCACCACTGCGATTTCTGGGAAATGGAGCTCTCCTTCTGGGCAGAATCCACCACCAACTGGGGCGGTTACTACCTCAAGGACCGCGAAGGGCTCTCCTTTGACTGGAAAGATTCCCACGATTTGCACCTGCGCAACCTCTTTGACCCGAAAAATAAGGGCATGCTGGAAATCCAGCAGGAGAAATGGTACAAAATCAGCACCAAGGGAACCCACCACTGGTCATACGCTGTCACGTCGATGATGATTGCCTATGCCGAAGACTTCGGCTGGGATTGCGTCAAGGCCACGATCAAACGCCTGCGCGACACCAACGACGGCCTGAACAAGTGGGATTTCATTGATACCGGTGACCACGATCAGGCCAAGATAGACCGCTATCTCATCGGGCTTTCCGTTGCAGCCAACAGAGATGTGCGCCCCTATTTCGCACACTTCAAGCTGTTCCCCTCCTCCGGTACCGAGGTCTACCTCAACTCGCTCAAACTGCCCAAGTGGGATATGACCTATTTGGTGCAGCCCAAGCAAACGACAACGGAAAAGAACACCCCGCTCACCATTCCCTGCGGCAGCGCAGAGCTGCTGAGCTTTGCCAAGGGCTCACGCATTCATTGGATTTCCGAATCAGCCCACGGTGGCAAGGTGATTTACCACGACAAGGGTGAAGCCGTTTACACCCCTGCTCCCGGGTTCAGCGGTGTCGATACGCTCACCTACGAGCTCGCCAACGAATACGGCGACACCGTCAAAAAATCCATCAACATTACCGTCAAATAATTCCCGGTACAGCCCCCTACTTCAAAGCACGCTGCCACATGGTAGCGTGCTTTTTCTTGTAAAACAATGACGAGCCCCCCCTCAGGCGCAGTGCATCAACGGAAGATGATTTCGCTCAGGCGGGCATTTTTCTCTTGTTTTACCGATATTTCAATACTTCCGGTGCCCTTGGGGATGCTGTAGTAGAGCAAGCCGCCTGAGTTTTTGGTAAGCTTGCCGGGGGTAATTTCGGCCTCGATATTGCCCACCAGAATGACCTGCGTGTGTGAGGGCGAGGGTACGGCCATGGTGAACTTGAGGGGCCGGCTACCGCAATCTACGGAGGTGGTAAGGTCAGTATCGGTCAGACAACGGGCATCAAACCATTCTCCCGGGGGTGGCAGCAGGAGCTTGAATTCCTTAATCTTCACCTGCTGGGACGAGCGCGATGTATTGGTCAGCACCACCTTACGCACGCCGTCGGCCAGGGCATCGCCACTCAGGCGCAGGGCTGTACCCTGCAGCGCCGGTGTGGGGGTACTCTTGCTGCCATTGACAGCTTGCAGCTCTACCTTTGCCCAATCTTTGATGCTCTCGTTCTCCAAGTCAATGACAAGTTCACGCGCCGAAACACCTGCGGGCACGAGGAGTTCTATGGATTCCCCGCCGGGCAGGTTGTGGAACTCCATAATGCGGTTCACTCCGATTTCGGTCTCGGTGACATTGACCGTGGGCGACACGCCACGCATACCGCACTTGGCGGTGGGGGCAACGGTTGCAGCTTTGGCCCCCTTGCCCTTGCTGATGGATTTGTAGAACTTGGCGTTTTGCTGCTGCATCAAGGTATCGATGAGGGGCATCAGGTGCTCGGAGCCCACGGACACACCCTGCACCACCGTCACGCCGGTGCCATCCCACTGGCGGCGGGTGTTCTTCTTCATATAAATCATGGCATGGGTAGCTTTCAGGAAGGCAACGAGCGGTTCCTTCTCTTTCTCAGAGCACGAGTTGAGCAGATTTTCTCCCACAAACCCCATGATTTCGAATTGTTTGAACCAAGGCTGAATCTCCTCGGCCAGCGGAGCCGCCGAGCCCTTGGCCTTGCGGAGCTTTTTGCCCGCCTTGTTTATGGCGCTGAAGACCTTACGTATTTCGGCAATACCACTTTCCGTGAGCTTACCTTTTGCAGCCTGCTGGCGCAGAGCTTTGAGTTTGGGAGCCAGTGTGGCAGATTCCTCGCGGTAGTACTCGTGCACATTGGGCAGCAGGTAACTGTTGTGGTCACAGAAAAGCTGCATTTCAGCCTGATACTCCGGGTACAGGCGGCGGATACCGGCCCGCCAGCCGGTGTGGGAATCGAAACGGGTAATGTTCCATGTATAATCAGCCACACCGAAAAGCCCCACCTTGCCGGCTTCTGCATGTTCCATAGGATTCGCCACAAAACCGCTCATCTGCTTTTTCATTTCCGCCTCAGTGCCAAGACCATACGTACGCCCCATGGAAAGGCGATCACGGCGGAAGTCATTGCAGGGCCAGTTCCACCACACGAAAGTGGGCGATTTGAGGAATTGGTTGACCCATTTTTGACCATCCAGTTTAATATCGTGCACCACGGTGTTGCCCGTCCACATCATGAAAATGTCCTTCGGCAGGCCATTGCCCATCTCTCTGAGCACCCCCTCATTGGTCCAGCCACGGTTATAGCCGGTGGGACACATGATGAGCTCTTGGTTGGCATCAGGGTGTTTGCGGATGAAGTTTTGCTGAATATAGGTGCAAAGCTGGATTTGGCGCGAGGCCTTGCCGATTTCGCCCCTGGAGTCATCCACAAAGACGCCGAAATCACGCACACCGAGGTCATAGAGCTGCTGCAATTTGACGCAGAGTCTGTCCATGTCCGCAGCGCCGTTCTGATTGCCCCAATCGATGGTGTTGGCGGGGTGAATGGCCCAGAAGAAGCGGACGTGGTTCTTGCGGGCGTGTGCCACCACTTTTTTCAATTCTGCAGCCTTGTCCTCGGGGTAAAGTTCATAGCACCCTGCACCGTGGTGGTATGGGTCATCTTTGGGGGCATAGATATAGGTGTTGAGTTTGTTGCGGCCGTAGAAATCCAACTGAGCCATGCGGGCTTCTGTGCTCCAGGGAATGCCGTAATAGCCCTCTACAACGCCACGGTAGGGTAAATCCGGCCAGTCAGCAATGCGGCAGAGCGGGAGCTTGCCCTTTTTGGCGACTTCCTCCAGAGATTCATCCGGGAACGGGTCCTTGTGGGCATCGCGGGCCTGCTCTACCCCTTTCAGCAGCTGGCAAAGCGTTTGTTTGGCATAGAAAAGACCGGTTTCGTCGTTGACGTAGATAGTGGCTTTACCCTCTGTAATAGCGATAGCGTAGCCCTCCTTTACCTTGGGGAGATTGTCCCACATGCCACCGCGGGATTTCTTCCCTCGTGTGCGCACACTCACCTCTGTAACAGTGGTGTAGGTCGTGGTAATTTCCATGCGCTGCGGTCGCGGATATACCGGAGATTCCGCTGCGGCAACAAGCAACTGGGCACAGAACATTTGCATGAGTAAAAGGAGAAAAGCCCTTATCATAAACGGAGGAGGAATGTGACGGATTCGCATCATTCTATCATATCGCTGCCGTGAGACAAGCTAAAAAACCGCCACATCAAATACACAATCCCCCGCAAGGGGCATTTTTCACCATGAGCCAACGGCCCGGGGTAAGGACTGGTTACGAATTACGAAGGACCCGTCTCCGCGTCTCGCTGCGCTCGCTTGCTACGCCGAGTCAGGCTAGTTGATAAGCCCGCAGGGATGCGAAGCTTATGCCGAGGTTCACGCCCCTAACCACCTTGCGGCGTAAGCCGCCGAACTTTTAACCCGAGCAAGCGCGAGGGGCGCTCATTCGGCCTTATCCTCGCTGCCAGATAACGTGGGAATCAGCCTTCAGACGAAACGAGGGCTGCCAACATATCCCCTGCGTGGCAAGAAGTCGGGAAATTTCCGGAGCGAGGTTCTCATACAGCACAAAGTCCATTTCTTCCCCATCGCTGAAAACAAAGTGGATGTGGGCATTTTCATCTATCCACAAGTCATCATCCTCCCACCATTCTTCCAGCCGAACCAGTTGCCCGGCAAGCAAACACTCTTCCAAGCGAAGCAAGCGCTCCTGTTGCAGTTGGTTGAAGCGTTGTTTTTCGCGGGCTTCTCGTTCCAGTCGCCGTCGCTGCAGCGGAATGGCACATAAGCCCATGATGCTAAAGACCGCGAAAACAACAACACACAGCCACACGTCACACCCGGCCCCACGACTGACAGCCAGTGTGGCCAGCAGCAGGGTAAAAATCAACCCAACCCAAGGTATTATGGCACGAGACGAAAACACGGCGCGCTCATTATAGCAGACCGAAATCAATCTGAGCCCGCTGACGCGGCCTGTTTTTGCGATATCGGAAAGAAAAATGAGGAAAAGCTCAACAAAAACCCCTTCCACGAGCGTCTATATTACAAAATAATCATCCATTTTGCATTTTTGCTGCGAAGTATACGGCAAAATGTGCTAATATGGGTAAGGAGATAAATGTTCATGCCGACAAACCGAACAGACAACAAGCAAGCAGGTCGTTTGAATGGTTGCCTTAGCTTCTTGAAACAGGCAGCTGCTCTGGTGCTTGCTATTGCAGCACTGATATGCATCTTCACTGCCGGTACAATGTATTCGCACATTGCCCAAGACCTGAGCAGTGAGCCCGTGTATGAAGCAACGCCCGGGCAAGTCAATCCCGCGCTGGAAGGTAAACTCGTCAAGATGCGTGTAACCGAGATTGTGGCGGACGGCGGCACGCTCACGGATGAAACATTCGGGCTGAGCAAGGAAAACGCCATAGCGTTGCACCGTTGTTTTATTCATCGAGAAAAGCCTAAGAGGCGCATTCATGTGAATTACAATGAACTGCATGGTATTCGCGAATCTTGGCTTCTTGCGCCACAAGTGAAAGCCGGGGGCTACTCGCTCCGAGCCCGCGAAAGCTTTTGGGAAGACTTCGGGGAAGAATTCATCAACACTGAGGCATTGACGCTTCCGACGGTGTGGGAGAATAGCGTGGTATCCCGCACTTCTCACGATATAATCCTCCGCACAAATGATACCTCAAATCTGGCAGTCGACCGAATCGTTTTTCAATATAGGTGGATTCCATCTCCGTGGCGCGGGGTGCGCCATATCGTTGGCCGCCAACATGGCAATGCGTTGGACCTCACGGGTGAAGGCTGCGGGCTAATTCGCGGAGAGCAGGAGTATCAACAAAAGACCCGCATACGTTCTCTGGCGGTAATACCAATGTGGGAATATTGCTTATGGGTGCTTGGTTTACAGTGCGTTATAACTCTGTGCCTGATTCCGATCGTACAGATGCTGCAGAACCGGGGCCTGTTGCGAGCGACCTGCGCTGCTATGATTCTGGGAATACTGCTCTGCACATTGGTGGCCGCTGCCATGTTGCTCCTGCCGTACTCGGAGCATGGCATCTTGACATGGGCATATACCTTGCTTCCCGGCCTGCTTGCCATTGTACTGCGCTACGTCACGAACAAAAAGAGGAGTTAACCCTTCGTATGATGGCTTCTCGGCATGAAACTCGCAGCTCAATCCCCCCTTCTCGCTTGCACCAAGTGGTGTAAATTGATATAATTAACAAATCCGCCATGTACAAGTCATCTCGTTCCCTGCATACCCTTTTCACGGCATTGTTCTGCTTGTTGCTCCTCAGCAGTTGTGTGGTGCCGGGGATTCAGCCAACCATCGACCATATCGATCATTATCAAGTAATCAAAGAAACCTCCGCTAAAACACCGCATGACCTGAAGGTTTATTGCTTGGATGACCGTTATTACATGGAAGTGGAGTTGCGGTATGTCCCCGTGGCGACAAGCATGTTTTATTATGACGGCTTCTCGGGTAGAACGAAGGGTATTCGCGTATCGGGGCGCAAAAACAATGAGGTCAAAACATACTTGGCAAAACTATCTGACAAGGATGTGTTTCATATATTGCAACGGCGCGTCGAACAGCCCGGGAATGATGGCCCCGAACTCATAGCGCAAGAAGATTTTGATTACGCCCGCGCCGAGCGCTGCGCTGCAAATCCGGTAAAGTTCAGTTTTAATCCACGAGAACGGGCCGAATACGCCCACTCCGAATATTATTATCCTGATATCGAGCCTTTTTCCGGTGGCACATTGCATACCCTACTGCGCCCGGTGTCTTGGGCTGCCTGGGGTGTAGAAATACCTCTTTTCGTTGCGTCTAATGCGATATTCTATGGTATCTGGGCTCCTTATCGAGTGATTGCAGTAAACGTGTTTGACGCACCTGTTGTAGACTGGGATTGGGAATAGTTTCACACATGCTTTCTGACGGTACGCTCACCGTCGAAATAATTAAGATCAGAATAAAGAGTAACTTTATGACCATGACCCCGTTCCGTAAAATCCTTTCCTCAGCTGCCCTCTGCCTTGCGGTAGGGGCATGCGTGAGCTGTTGTTATGCAGCACCGGAACAAACGGTTGCTCAACAACGCCGTGGTAAACCTACTCACGAGGAGGTTCGGCGCAAGCATATAGCGCGAGCTCAAGAACGGCTTACAAGATGCAGGGAACGGCTGGAGAACATGCAGGCCGAAGTCGAGATATACGGCCCCGGACAGGATTCACCCCGCTATGCGGTGAAGGCGGAGGATATGCCGAGTCTGCGTTACATCGTCAGTCAGCTTCAAGCCAATCCCGATTTTTCTCCTGCTCGAGTGAGTATGCGGCACAGCAGATGCCTGTTTTTTCTGAATTTGGATTTCGGAGAAGACGTGAAGCTTGGTCTGCGGGCCGATCGTATCGCAACTCCGGGCGGTACCGGGATAGGTCATACGAGGAGCCTCTACGCTTTGCCCAATCCCGAACTGCGCCGGGAACTTATAGGTATTATCGAACGAGCCCTTCCCCCGAAAAAATAAAAAATAAACAAGCACCGATGAAGAATAAGCGCCGGAACAGAATAAGCCTGATTGCACTACTGATACTGCTGATTTACTGCGCAGTTTATCTGGCATACGATATGCCTGATGGGGGCACTCCAAGCATCTCGTTCCTTGTTCCCACAGGCGGTATTATTCTTATTGGCATCTACCTGGTGCTAAAGAGAATGGGGCTGAAACGCAATGTCTGCGGCTTTATTCTCGCGGGGCTTTTAGCTATCCTCTTGCTCTGTATACGAACCGCTGCGAGAGAACATGCGACCGACGAATCATTGTGGATACCCATCACCCATCTTGATTTTATGTGCAAGGACGCCGGGAACGGCAATATTCAACTGTGCAGCATAACTTGCAAAGAAAGCTGCCGTGAGGTATATGCAGGAGTGTTCAAGTTGCCAGACGACAAGGTGAAGGTGTATTTCTGCCGGGAGAAACCGAATGCGCCAGCCGAGCTGCTGACATCCTGCGAGCTGAATACCGGGCGCAGTGTTTTCCGTGTTGTCGTTCGGTCTGACCGGGAATTTGCAGCCCTGCAGAGCGTAACGTTAGGAGACGGCTCCCGCGCTGCCTTTACAGATTCAACCGAACACCAGCATCGGCTCTCGCCTGTTTTTGTGCAGCCCGCCATCAGACCGCAACAGGCATTACAGATTGCCTCCCGAGAATTACAGAAGAGCCCGGACTCTCTCGCTGTCTATGCCGGGGATTTCTGCTATTCTGTCACCCCCCGCCTTCCTGAAGATACTCTCGGGGGAGGCGAGTCCCTGGATATCGACATGAACACCGGTAATATATTAAAACGCTACTTTACTGAATGACCATGCCCCCGTTCCGTAAAATCCTTTCCACCACAACTATGCTCAGCTATACCTTCAAAGTTATAGCAGCTTTTATGGTTCACTTACTGTTATTCTGCCTCGATGGGCGTACGATACAGATTGAACAATATCTGCCCTTGCACCTTGGTGAACAACTGTGTAAGATTCTACACCCCGGACTTATCATAGACGGCGAAACCGGCTATGATGTTGATATGTTGGATTCTTGGCTATTCTGGGGTCTCCTGTTGCTGCCGCTGTACTTCTTCCTTTGGGGGCGAAATGTCACCATCGGTTATCTGTGCTTGTCCATTCCCCTTTCGGCAATGCTCTTTTGGCCAATCTCTGTATAATTGCCACATCCCCATATGAGCAATGCGCTGAGCCAATAAACCAATTCACATTCTCCACGACCGGGAAGTACCAACGCCGAGCAGGAATAAGCCCCGCCCATCTCGTTTTTTAAATAAAAATGGCCTCGACAAGCATCTATGCAGTAGAAAAATCATCCTCTTGCATTTTATGCTGGGAATTAACCGGTGAGATGTGTTAAACTGTTGATATGGAAGCAAGCAATTCTCAAAATATTCTACCTGCATGCTTACTGCCACGTCGCCGTTTTGTACGTTGGTGTTTGCTGACTTTCTTCCTTTTTAATTTAGTGTGTGTGATGGTCAGGTTTTATGCGGTTCATCATCCCGATTGGAGTGTACTGTGGGGAGACCTTGAACCGGTGGGGTTGATGTTCCTTTTGGTATTCGCCCCGTTGCTTATCCCGGTTCGCACCAAGCGAGGGAGCTTGCTGCAAGTGTCGGGGCTGTTTTTTGTGCTGCTGTCAACTCTGCTCATCTGCTGTGAGGGGTGGGAAAGTGAGCCACCCGGGGATTGCGGACTCGGTCGTATAGGGTACGGCATAGCGGTGGTTATGATGGAGGGTGGAACCTTTCTTTACGTATACTTGCCCGTGTGGCTGCTGCACCTTATCATAAGCTTTATCGAAAAACGACGAGCAAGCGTTGAACCGGTTAGGCACTCATAACCATTGGCAATCTCTCATTGATTTTTCCGTTGTTTACACTCAGGCATCATGGAATCTTTTATCATCATCTTCTTCATCACGATTTTCGGTCTACTGGGGACAATCCTTGCGCTGAACAACTGGTACTGCATTGTTAAGTGGGTTATACTATGCCGACGCAATCCCCGCCTGCGTAACAGGGGCGACGGAGTTACGCCCCTGTTCGGCGGTTTATTTCTCTCTATCGCCCTCATGTTGCTCGGAACGGGATTTCCCCACCTCTTCCCGATGAAACTCGGATGGCTTGGTTTTGTTATCGATTACGGATCTCTGCCATCCATCTTCATCATACCCTTTCTGGATTTTTTGCTCAAAGGCAGCAAAGGGAAGAAAGGCTCGTCAAAACCACGGGAGCCTTATTGCAGAGAAATTCAGATAGACTTTCCCCTCCTTCTGGAAACCGAGACAGAACTCCGGCTCATCTGCTCCGCCACCGACATGCCACCACAGAATGCCGATTTCCTGCAGGAGGCATGTGGCAACACCCTGTATAGCGAAACCAAATGTCAGAAGATAGCACAGGTGCAATCCTCACAGAAGGCGAATTGGTGGAATTTCTTTCGCCACAGAAACGATGTCAACTTCTGGCAGATTGAGGTAAAATACACCATCCCGCGTCCCTATAAATTGGACAAACTGCGCAAGCTCATCGCCTGCTATATTCGGGAAGATGATGATGTCTGGACTCAGTTCCACGAAGCTGCCGACCTGCAGCGACTTCTGAAATCATGTACCACCTTCCGCGAAGTCCTCGCGCTGGGGTGTCTGGCAGGCTGGTGGGAATCCACGGCAGACACTTCCTACCACCTCCCCAAACTCACAGAGGCTACCATCACCGAAGACGATATCCGCCAAGCAGGCGAAGACGGAAGCCATGGCGGAGACAGCGTGTTTTGTTGCACCATCGACAACAAAAATGCGAAATAGCTCAATAAAAGTGCCCGCCACAAGCGTCTATAAGTAAATCAATCACCATTTGCAATTTTTGCCGGAAATTCACATCCCCAATGTGGTAATCTAAGTAGAGAGAAAACTATATGACAAAGGTTCCGTTCTGTAAAACACCTAACCCTACCGCCTGCTAAAAATGTACACCCTGGATTGCCGAGATAAATTAACGCTGGCAGATGGTTCCACCTGCGTCTTTATGAAAACCACAGGGTGGGATTTCCTCCCTCGTTTCAACCTGTATGACTCATCAGGCGCATTGGCGGTAAAATGCCGGATGATTGGAAAGCTCTTTCGTCATCTGAGCTTAACCGATGCCAAAGGCCGGGAACTGGCGACCATACGATTCAAATGGGCTCGCCCGATTCTTCATTTACCGGATGGGACAAAAACAGAGTTGTGCTTTTTCCGGCATCAGGGTACAGATTTTTGCCCTGAAGCTGAGGTTGAACTGTTTGGGGCAACGCTATGCTGTACAGATGGGGTTTTCGCCATACGGAAAGATATCGAACCTGAACATCAGGACTTAGTAAAGGCCATCCTCTGTTTCTGCCAACAGTATCCAAAGTCACGAGAAAAAGAGTTAGAGCTTGCAAGGTACATCTCTCTGGCATGCGACACAGCACTGGCAATGCTGTTGGGAGTGCTTGCATGGACTCATGTCTTTAGTATATGAAAACGCCCTTAACAAATTGTAAAGAGCGTAATAAAATGATACTTAACTAATCTGAAAAATAAAAGTAAGAATATACAAAAGACCATGTCACCGTTCCGTAAAATCCTTTCCTCAGCTGCCCTCTGCCTTGCGGCGGTGACTTGTGTGAGCTGCCGGAAAACAATGCAGGTTGACATCTCGTTAAGCTCGGCGGGAGCTCCGCTCTCATTCACTTGTTGCAGTGTGGAAAGAGGATATTCACATATTAAGCGAATTTTTGACGTCAAGGGAAATGGGTACATCTATACGGAAGAGGCTTACCAACTGAGCGGAGCAGGAACATTGAAAGCGCCCATTAAGAAAGAAACTCCGGCAGAAATCAATCTCTATGTAGACCCGAAATATTACCCCATCGAGACTCATATATCATGGATAACTGAAGAGGGCAAAAAATACTCCCGGTCGCTAACTTTGAATCACGAGGATTTTCCTGCTGAGATATCGGTAGGTTCGGAAGAATCCAACCTAACTTACTTCTACATCTTTCAGCTCCATGAAAATGGTGAACTACACATCCAAAAAGTCTCCTGCAATTCAAGGCTAAGGGATAATTATTCACGCTCTATGATGACCGTTGAACCTCAGCCGGTTAATTAAGTTAAACAACGCCGGCCAACAAAATGCCATCCACGCTTGCACTGAGGGGCGGTAATTGATATAATGCCCCGAAACTGATACACGCTTAGTTATGAACATCTTCCGTAAAATTCTAGCCATATGCGTCCTCTGCCTTGCGGCGATGGGGCTAAACTCGTGTATCTCATCCAATTTTTCTGAAATCACTGCAGAAAAAAGCCTTTCGAGAACAGGTATTTTTGTTGGCTCAGGCGACAGGATAAAGATAGTAAAACATGATAGAAAATTTTATCTTGCAGGAAACGTAGTCACTTATAATTTAAAGTACGAGAACTATTTTTCGGAAGTTCATCATGGCAGAAAAATCCTACAAACCGAAGATATCGTTCATCATGTGCACCCCCGGACATTATATTTACAAATTGATTCTCGATTCGTGGAGCGCATAGAGCAATTTTTACACCTATCTCCGACTGAACAGACTGAGTTATTTGTTTCTCTTTCTAAGTATATGCAGGAAGGAAAGTGGATTAGCTTGAATGGGGAGGACACAATAAAAGAGATTCCATTGAATAAGCAATGGAGGATAATCAATGTAAAAAATGAGAAGCATTTTTTGAGTGATATTTCATCTGTTGTCGTTTTCCTAGCTGTCGATATTCCTTCTACAACATGCGCAAACGCTTTGTTTCCTCTGGTTGTGCTTTATGGACTTGTATCTGGTTCGGGGCGGTAATATGTTCGTAGACGGAGACTCTCTAAAACGAAACAATAAAATAGATAAACAACAACATATTACCCCCCCCCCGTTTTACAAAATGACCATACCCCCCTTCCTTTTGCCCCACCGCGTGTGGGTTCGTATCCTGAGCTGGCTTCCCCTGTTCAGCATGATGTACGCGCTGTTGCTCACAATGATTTGCCTGATAGCAGATGCCATGGATCCGCCCCCTCCCGATGCTATGTTCTGGTTACCGGCCGGCTTCTTCGTCGCCATCCGGGGAGTGGTTCTTTCACCACTGGCTCTGCTGGTTGTCTGGCTGGCCTCCATTTGCTGTCCGCACCGAACTCCGATGAGCCGGGCAGATTATATTGCCCTGACTATCAGTCTCACGCTCATCATTTTCTGGGGCACGTATGTGTGCCACGTCATAAGCTCCGGGGAGCTGTTTTGAGAGACTTATAGCAAGAGGGTTATGGAAATGCATGACGGCAGGGCGAAAGCGGCAAATAGGAGGAGAAATCTCCCGCCACACTTGAACCGGGTGGAGGAAACTGCTATAATGCCCCTAAACAAAAACTCTCATAAGAGCCCATGGTAGGACAAATCAGCATGTTGTTAATTGTAGCCCTAGCCGGTTTGGTGTGCTTAGGCCGGGCATTATGGTATGTTGCTTTGTGGCTATTCGGCTATACCTGTTGGGATGCCGTAGGTTGGTCAGTATTTATGTACCAATTCGGAGCGATAATTTGCTCTGCTTTTGTGGTGGGATATTGGAATTATCAATCCGAAACCCGGGGCAAAAGCATCCTTTTATCCCTCCTGGGTGTACTTTTCTTGGTGAATTTGAATATCTCCTGTGCAGTGCCTTTGGCTCAGCGACTTGAGACTCGCTTGCCTCTGCTGTTGAATGGTTCAGAAACCCAAGGCCGCGTAGTTCGAGTCTATATGCGAGAGACGGAGAAAATCTCTTTCCTGTTGCACTCAAAGAAGATTAAGCAACACTGGGAGCCCCGCGTGGAATATGAGTTTGCCACTGACGATGGCTCCTCATATCGAAGCGAAACCTATTGCTTCAGCTCTGATGAACTCCAACAGGGGCAAATCGTACCGGTCCTTTATCTGCCGGAAAACCCACAGACGAACCTCATCAATCTCTTTTTCTACATGTGGTCAGACTCTTTACTTTTTGGAGCAGGTTCGCTGGGAGCGCTCTGCCTGACTTGGTACATTTTCTCGCGCCAAGTCCTTGGCAAAAAATGCCGCTCCTCCAAGCAAAGCCGTTACTGCAGAAACCGCCCCATATAAATCACTATTTCCGATAGACTTTATCATGAAAACCATCCTGATTTTCAGCCTGTTCTTTGCTCCGCTGAGCCTTGCAAACGATACTCAGATTGAGGTTGACCAACTCTGGAAAGAATATGCCGAGCCGAGCATGCAAGACGAATTTCTCATCGAACCGGAAGCAGAGAGCCGAAAAAGCTCCCCCGCCCGAGAACCGGAGCTTACCCGAGCTCTGCCGGCTCACTGGGAGTCCATCATGCAGCAGCGGCGCCGGTGCGATGGCACCTACCACTGGGATGGAGATAGAGCCTATGGGGCCATAAGTTACCGCACCCAAGACCTGCCGCACGAAATGGTGCAGCAGCTCCACGCCTACCGAAACAAGGCCGAAGAGCTCAGCGAAGAAGAGATGAATCGCTTTCATGAACTGCTCATCCGCAAGCAAGCCTACATCAACAGCGCCCCCGATGCTGAAAAAATAGACAGTATCATCCGCCACATTCACCGGGAGGAATATCCCCAAGCCATCAAGCAGCTGGCACAGCTACGCCATGAGCACCCGGACTATTGCCCGCAGGCCTTTAACGACCTGGCAGCCGCCCTGACCACCCCCAAACGGCTGGAGCTTCTCCTGCTCTGCACCAAACTCCCCCTCGGCGTCATCCGCGAGACGCATATCATGAAATAAGGCTTTTCTTGCCATCGCGAACAAAAATGCAGGAATTGCTCAATAAAAACGCCCGCCACAAGCGTCTATTTTTCAGAAATCCGCACTTCATGCAATTTTTTTGTTTCGGATTCGTGGACGGAATGTAATATTGTGAGTAAGAACAATCAGATAATGGAGCAGGATTACCGGGAAAAATTGACAAGCGTAGAGCAACTTGCGCTCTTTGTGGAGCAGAAATGCAACATGGGGAATGCGGCCTGGGCTGTTGTGTATTTTCTCGCTGCACTAGTGCTGCTGCCTGCGGTGCTGATTCTCTCCACCGGCACCGGCATGGCAATTTGGGCATACCTTACCGAAGGGCTTTACGAGGCAGAGGGATATACGGGCACCACAACGCTGGCCATCAATGTGTTTTGCACGGTATTGGGATGGCTGGTTTGCTGCTGGTGGAGCTTGGTGCTGCGTTTGTTCTACAGTCATTTGATTTGCAGGCCATACCACGCTACACGCGGGCTGCTGACGGTAGGGGTCGCGCTTTTGGCAGAGCTGTCATTGTTCTCGATAGCCATACTGATTATCAGCATGGATTATTGCATATACCTAGCGGCTGTTCCTGTGGCTCTCATGCTGCTGATAGGGTATTTCTGCCTGCGGAAACACAAGTGATGTAAGGAATGGAGAACCGCATGCCACGCTACACACTCAGTGACCCATACCACGATTTCGACTCCGAAGAAGAGCGCGCCTGGCTAGATGCCATTGCCGCCAAGCAGGGGCGCGGAATCACGGAGCGCGATTTACACTGGATATTCCAAGGGTATTTGCCCGCCGGTACGTATGCGGAGTGCTGTTGCTACCTGCGTCCCCTCTACGATTTTCTGCATTCTCACCAAGCCTACCACGACCTGTGGGAGAATCTTGTGGAAATATGGATACCCATGCACTTAAAGGAGCTACAGGCAGATGGTACACTGGGCGCGGTGATGGCAGAAGTCCACTCCATTTACGAGGAAAAGCTGCAGCTCTACCTGCGCGGTGAAATGTGCCTGGAATACATCAAGCTGATGACTATCTCTTATCTGTTCGCCGCACCTCTGGCAGACAAACACGAGGCTCTCATTGCCCGCCTGCAACAAACGCTGCACGGGCGCATGCTGCTGCTGAGCGTATGCTCACACGATAATATTTGCAGCCCCGCTTATCTGGATATCCCGGAAGAACACGCGCCTTACTTCCGCAGACCGGAGGATGTGGCTACACAAATCCGAACCGCCCAAGGGTACACGGACATCCGCGCCTACATTGCGCAGCTGGTAGACGAAGTGCTGGCAGCAGCGGAGGCGGGAGCTGTGACCGATGAACTGCTTGCCGGGTGGGATGACCTGTTAACCTCTTTGGATGCGGCAACCATGCACCTACCGGGTGGCCCGCTTTATGTACCACATTGATTTATAATAAGCAAAATATAAAAATGAGTATACCCCAAAAACGCTATGATGATAATTTCAAGTATATAGAAAAGCGCACTTTCTGCAATTTTTTTGTTGCGGATTCGGTGACGGGAAGTATTATCATAGATGTAGAAAGAGTTGTTTATGTCCCTTTTGCCAAAAGATTTTTTTAGCCGAAAGATAAAGGCAGCCATGCTGTTGGTGGGTTTGGTATTGCCTGCAATTGTTTTTGTGTTGCCGGGCTGTGCG
>JAZRSQ010000067.1:0-7214 GCA_045651585.1 Akkermansia sp. | reverse complement strand
CGCCGGAAATTTCACCACATACAGTGTGGGGCACGGTTCCATTGATTTTGCCAATGAATCCATGGCGGCACATTGTCAACAGGTGGACATGACTACAACTCACACGGCTTATCTCAATGCCGTGAGCGGTGGTTACGGTACTGTAACAGTGGGTGATACGGAGATTGAGCACTTGGGTGTCAATGCCGGGCAGAATACGTGGAAAGACCTTTCTGCCGAAAAAGATAAGGCAAACTGGTTTGCTTATGGTAACAGCTACATGAACAGCATCAGCGGTTTGGGTAGTACGCATAACCTTATTTTCGATGGCGGTAAATCGGCAGACAACAAAATTATCCTCAACGCCACGGTCGATACCGGTGTAGGTTATCTGGAGTTCAAAAACGGCACGTTCACCATCGAATCCGCCACCGGTGGGAATTATACCCTCAACTCTGCCGGTTACGTCATCAACGAAGGGGCAGAGGTACACCTTCGCCTGACGAATGATGCCGGCTACATGCGCGAATGGCGCAAGAACGGCGAGGGCGATTTGTACATCGAGGGCAGTGGCGACAACAATATTCTGCTGGCTGTGGGCGGCAGTGGCACCACGTACCTGAACCGCGAGGGTGGTTATGCAGCCTACAATGTGATGGCTGCCAGTGGCGCTACCGTGGTTATCAAGGATATAGGCCAGATTGAGCGTGATTTCACCTTCGGCCTCAACGGCGGCACCCTTGATATGAACGGCAACGATATGGATTGGTACACCACCAATGAGAACATTGCCGCAGATGGTTTCAGCATCAATACCCTGACAGATGCCGCAGTTCTCACCAATACCGCAGGAACAACCGAGCTGACCTACAAGCAGAGTGGTGACAGTACATGGTTGGGCTCTGTAAAGGATACTGCCAACGGTGCCATCAAAATTACGGTGGATGTCGGTGCCGGTTCCGTGTGGACCATGAACAGCATTTGCACCGACCTGAGTCAGAATGCCGACAGTAGCTTTACCGTGACGAGCGGTACGGCTGTGCTGGCCGGTACGAATACCGAGCACGGCCCGGGTTCTGTGCAGTTCAGCAACGATGTTTATTTCTCGGAGGACGACTGGCACTATGCCGATGCGAAGATGGATGTCACCGTGAACGAGGGTGCCACCTTCCATTTGGGTACGCATGCCCGCCTGTTGGGTGATGTTACCGTGAACAACGGTACCTATATCATGGGCGAAGGTGTGCGCCACCGTATGGAATATATTGAGGGTGGAACCTTCTTGGAGGACACCTACGAATGGGCTGAGTACTATGGCCACCACGGCGATACCAAGCTGGTAAACGGTGCCTTGAAGGTCGAGTTCCACGAGGATACCACAGCCAATATCAACTACAGCGGCAATATTACCGGCACCGGTACCGTGAGTGTGAATGCCGGTAACGGCAGCATTACCCTGAGCGGTGAAAATACCTTCAAAGGTGCTCGCAGTGTAGAGAAGGGCACCCTGATTGTGGCAGATGCCGCTGCAGCCGGTTCTGAAAAATGGCTGGTGAAAGATGCCGGTATCTTTGCCGCTGAGAATGCCGATGGCAACACGGCTCTGAAGTATATTGACAGCGCATCCACCGGCGTGCTCGCCTTGTCCCAAGACCAGACCGGTCAGGTCGACATGACCGGTCACAATAAACTTATCCTCGGTGCCTTGGAGGGCACAACCATCAATTATGGTGCAGCAGGTACAAAGGAGGCACTGCAAGCAAATGCCAATGGTGAGTGGCGTCTGGGTGGCGGTGGCGGCGAATTGGTGGTGAACTATGCGCTGACCGGCGACAATAAGCTGATTCTCGGCAATGAGCATACCAAGGGTATTGTGACCCTGACCAACACGGGCAATAACTTTACCGGTGGTATTGATTTCGTGAGCAGCGGTGTGACCCTGAACTACACAGACCCTGCTGCTGTCAACAAAATCTCGCTCAATCTGACTTACGGCAACCGCGCTACCATGGCGCCGATGATTGACAACGTGACTGCGGGCTCGAATGGTATTCTGCTTCTGAACCGAGCCGAGGAGTCCGTGGACGTAAGCAAGCACGCCAATCTTTACTTGGGTGCAGATGGTGATTTTGAGTACTCCGGCGACATCAGCGTGGCAGATGGCCAGGCCTACCGATTCTCTGCTGCCGGCGGTACCTTTACCATTGATTCTGAGCTCGATGGCAACCGCGACATCGTGGTCGATGCTCAGGGCTACACCGGCGGTACTGTAAGGCTTACCAACATAAGCCCCATTACCGGCAGTGTAACCGTGAAAGGGACAGAGGCCGGTTCCGGTGTTGCCTCGGGCGACATCACTCTGCGCGTGGAGCAGGATGGCGTGCTCGATAAATCCACCGGAATATACCTGTCGAGCGGCACCACTCTCGATATCGGTGAATCCACTCAGTACATCAACAGCATTGAGCTGGCTGAGGGTAGCAGCCTGATCGGTGACCGCATGAGCAGTGCTACCGATACAACGTACAGTACGATTCACCTCACCATCGATTCGATGGATGACCTCAAGGGCACCGTCAATGTCAATACGGTGCACAAATACGGTGACAGCACCTTGGAGCTGACTAACTCCCTTACCACATCTGCCACCGATAGGTTCAAGTACAGCGAGCTCTACATTGAGGAAGGTAATGTGAAGCTCATGAGCGATTTGGCTTCTGTCGGCAGCCTTTACATCAAGAGCGGCAAGCTTGATATGAACGGCAAATCCCTTTACTTGGGTACGGTCGTTGCCGGCGATGGAGCTGTTATCGATGCCACCGGAGCCTCCATCTACGGTTTCTCCACAGTCGGCGTGCTCGAGGGTACGGCTACAATGATTAACGGCGGTACAGAGGTGACTGTTACCTCCAACATCGGCGCTGCGAAGGATGCCACGCTTATCTTGTCCGGTACCGGTAACTGGAAATTGAATGGCTCGGGTTACAATACCATCGATGATAACGGTACTTTGCGAGTGGAGGACGTCAGCAACCTTACCTTCACGTATGGTACTAACAGCGGCAAGACCATCGACCCCGCTATTTCTCCCTGTGTGCAATCGGTAAGAGTAGGGGGTATTCTGGATTTGGCATCTTCTGTCACCACTATCAAATCTGCTGCCTCCTGCGACGTGCAGGTTCTGGATTTCAATACCATTAAACTCAATGGGCAGAATCTTACACTCTCGGAAACGACCAATCAGGCAGAGTGGCGAATCAACCACCTCGAATCCACGGGGAACGAAACGCTTTTGTGGCAAGCCTCGAAGTCCAAGACCTCTGTCTATACTGTAGACGTTGAGTCCAATGACTACGCTTGGACCCAGACAGATGTCAACTCCTCCCGCCTTATCTTTGAAGGTGAGGGTACATTTGCCGGCACGGTCAAGGCTGAGAGAACGGCCAATGGACAAGCCTACAACAGCTATGTGGAACTGGCTCACGATAAGGCTCTGCAGAATGCCACTCTCGAGCTGAGTGGCTATCAGGGTGCCAATATGGCACTGGCCGTCAATACCGACAAGGCTCAAATCAAGGGCTTGAACGGCAATGATTACACCGTGGCATACGGTGGTGCTTCCTACCGAGTCAATCAGGATTCCGCCCCCGTCTCCACGCGCGACAGTGTTCTGAGCATTACCGGGAATGGTACTTACGAGTTCAAGGGTGCTGTCAATGGATTGAGCATTTCGATGGATGGTGCCGGCACGCAGAAGTTCAGCGGCAGCAACGTGACCGTTGCCAATATCTATGCCAACTCCGGGCGCCTGGAGTTCAACTCGAACACCGTGGTGACCGATACCATTTACATGGGCATGGGCGGTACTCTGAACATGGGTGACAGTTACAAGCTGAACGAGGGAACCACCATGGCCATCGTGGGCGATAAGGGTTCGTTCGAGAGCACGCTTATTCTCAATGGCGGTGTGCTGGCCTTCGATTCCAAGGCGCTGAATGACGGCACAGCCCGATTTGTGGGCACCATGCAGTTTGCTGAGGGGGTGAACTCGCAGGCTATCAGCATTATTGACCCGAACTCGCTGGTACTGGGGCAGACCTACCACCTGCTTACCGACAATTGGGAAGGTAAGTCTGCTACGCTGGCCACCGAAACGGCGAATTACCTGCAGAGCAGCTTTACGGCAGATTCCACGGGGCTGAAGATGACCGTTACCATGGCAAACGGTTTTGCCGAATGGAAGGGCAGCAACTACGAGGTATTTGCCGATGGTACGACCGTGGTATTCCGCGATTCTACCGTCAACAGCGAGCTTCAGTTCAGCGCGGCTGCGAGTGCGGAAGGCGTTCGTATTGTGAACGGCGAGACCTACTCCTTCAGCGGCAGCAATGTGACCTTGGACGGCGCCCTGCAGATAGACAGCGGTAAGTTGGTGCTGAACAACAAGCTGACGGCCACTGCTTATGAATCCGTTGACGGTACGCTCGAAATTGCCGATTCCGGCGTTCTGGAATTGACGGGCGTTCTGACATCTGCCCAGGATCGTACAGCTACGGTCAGCGACATCACCGGCAACGGTACTCTGCAGGTTCGCCTTGATAAGACCTACGGTAATGTGCTGGATATCGACACCGACTTCACCGGTACTACTCATGTGCTCGAGGGTTACTTCTCGCTGGATGGCAGCAAGTTCGGTCAAAACCTCAAACTGGGCAATGGTGTCAATGCGCAAATCAGCTCTGCGACCACCATCAATGGCAACATCGAGCTTGTCGGCACGAGCCAGATTCACCAGAATAGCGGTAATAATCTGACCGTGAAGGGGTCCGTAATAGGCGAGGGCGCAACATGGGAACGTCGCGGTGGTGGTACCCTGAACTTGGACGGTGAGGTTAAACTGGCCGAGTTTGATGTTAATGCAGACCGAACCACCAACAACTTCAACGGCAAAACTTATCTGGGCACAATCAATCTGGATAAGAACAACACCACGGTGAGCTTCAATGGCGCAACCGAAATCGGTACCTTCACCATCGGTCAGCACAATAACACGGCAAACTTCAACGGTACCACGAGCGTAGGTACACTCAATATCGGCAATAACAGCGAGAGCACCGATAAGATTACCATTGCCTTCAATGGCGATACGACAGCAGACGTGGTCAACCTAGTTTATCTGCCGACCGTGCTGACCGGTACCGGTTCGCTGACGACCAAGACGTTCAATTTCAATAACGCTTCCTCCATAAATCTTGATGGATTGACCGTAGTTGAAACTCAGGCCAATAATAGGAGTTGGTCCGGTAACAAGACAACCACCTTTAAGCTGACTAACGGTGCTGTGCTGGATACACGCCTTTCTTACTACAGTGTGGATGGTGCCATGGCCGCGGGCGGCGCAGATGCTGATGGTATCATGTACATCAACGGTATTCAGTTGTCACCCATTTCTGCCAATGCAAGCTATCCCTCTGAGCTGAATGTAAATGCCGGTGCTCATTTGGTGATTGCCGGCACGGACTCCGGCACGGCTGCAGGTGATTTTGTGTTGGCCTATTACGGCATGGGTCACAACTGGAATGGTATATCCAACAGTATTAATGTGGAGGGAACGCTGACCAGTAATGCGGCCATGACCTTGGTGCACAACGACGCTACCCTCAATGTCAACAAGGGAGGTACTCTGAACTTGCTCCGGGGATTGGTTCTCACCGGTGACTGCAAGACCAACTTCATGGGGTATACTGTGAACGCCACTCTGAATGTGCAAGAAGGGGCTCGTCTCAACGCCGCCGGTGGTGTGCAGCACGCCAACCTGCTTGTCAGCTTTGCGGCCGATACCACCTTGGGTGCTATCGGTGAGGCAGGGGAGACGGTGACCTTCAGCAACAACATGACTTGGGGTACAGATGGCAAGGCAGGTACCATCACCATCGATACCGCCGCTGTTACCGCAGATGAAGACCTGCAGCTTGTCCGCAGCGAGGACGCCGGTGTAACCGTGGACGTGACAGGAAATATCACCCTGAAGAACAACACGGCAATCGAGGTCGTGGGCAGCGGTTCGCTTAAGCACAAGGCGGCGTTCAACAGCGCAGCCGCTATCCGTGTGCAGGAGGGCGCCACGCTGGCTGTGGACTCCACCGCAAGTCTTACCGCCGGTGCAGAGCTCAACAAGGGTGCTCTTGCCCTTCACAATGCTACTGTGAGCGGCAAGGATGTTACCGTGACAGATTCCGCCACCATTCGCGCTACAGGTGGTACCGGCACGCTGGCCGCTGCTACTGTGCTGACGAACTCTGCCACTCTGAGCTACGATGTGGCCGATGGCGCTACGCTGAACGCAACCGGCAAGATTACCGGCTCCGGGCGCGCTGACCTCGTGAAGCAGGGTGAGGGCGAATTGAACCTGAACAATGAGGAAAATGCCGTGGCCAACATTCGTGTGGAGGCCGGTTCGCTCAATGTGTATGGAACCGATGTTTACAACCTGAATGACCTGAAGACCTTGGCAAGTGCTACTCTCGGATTCTACGCGGATAGTGTGGGGAACATGGCGACGGAGGCTCAGGTCGTGGTGGATGGTACGGCTGACTTCGGTGCCGGCACCACATTGAACGCCGACCTGACACTGGCCACCGGTTCTACGCTGGAAATCGCAGAGGGGCACGTCTCGATGGGCAGCTCCCTGACCCTGCAGCAGGGTGTAAGCTTGGGAGATCTGCTCCTGCAGCGTGTTCAGAACCTGACCTTAGGCGAGCAGCTTGTGCTCTTCACCGGTATCGATGCCCTTGCCCTGGGTTCCACGGACTACGAGGAGATTACCACGCAGGATTCCGTGCTCGCTTCCACCTACTTCAGCAATATCTGGAGCGATGATTATGTGCTGACCTACTCGGGCGGTGATATGGGTGAGCTCTCCATCACCATGGCCGTTCCCGAGCCCACCACAGCCACGCTCAGCCTGCTGGCTCTGGCAGCATTGGCAGCCCGTCGCCGCCGCCGTTGATTATTGACCTGTCACCCCGTCACATGGCGGGGTGACAGGCTGCTACGGTATTTGTTCATCCTCTACAAACTCGCTAAATTGGAGTTTGTCCGCCTATCCCCAAGGCGTCAGCCTTGGTCTTCACTCTGCGCGCAGCGCAGTCTTCACCACCGTGCGCAGCACGGTTCTTCACCGCGGGCTTTAGCCCGCTTTTCACCCGGCCGAAGGCCGTTAAAAAGCATTTATC
>JAZRSQ010000066.1:0-33290 GCA_045651585.1 Akkermansia sp. | reverse complement strand
TCGCGCCGGTCTGAACCTGAGCGTAGGTGCAAGCTATCAGCTCAACGACAGCTGGAGCCTGAACGGCAGCTACAGCCTGGAGCTCATGCAGAACCAGACCTCGCACAGCGCCAACGTAGGTGCTACCTACAGCTTCTGATACTGAGGCTCATCCGAAAAAATCCCCGGCCGCCACAAGCAGCCGGGGATTTTTCATTGTTGAATTGCTTTTATCAAGCCTCGTCAGGCAGGAGCTCGTTGAGCAGGCCCTCGAGGTCAGTCTTCACAGACTCACGAGTTGCCAGATTCTTAAGCTCGAGCTCGGGATATTCGGAGCCGACGATGACGGCGTATGTAGCGCCGATTTTCTCAGCACGCTTCAGCTGATTGCCCATCTTGGCAGGAGCAAGCGGCAGGTCAACACGCACACCTGCATCACGCAGGGTGGAAGCAAGACCGAGCATCTGCGGGCGCATCTCTGCAGCGGCAAGCACCAAGCACACATCGCAGGCATCGGGCTGAACGGCGGCATCTCTCAGTGCGCGGGCAGCGGGACAAGCCTCGATAAGGTGAGCAATCACGGCATCGCCCATGGCGAAACCGGTAGCCGGCATGTCAACAGCACCGTTGGACAAAGTAGAAACCAAGCCGTTGTAACGACCGCCACCGGCAATAGCGCGCAGGCTGTGGCCCTTGTCGAAAATCTCGAACACCAAACCGGTGTAATAAGCAAGACCGCGAACCACATACAGATCGAGCTTCACGTAGTCGGCCAGACCGCGAGCCTCGAGCTCAGCGAGAACAGCCTCGTAGCGGGGGGAACAACCGGCAGGCGGGTTCTGAATGAAGGCCTCGATTTCAGAACGCTGCATGCCGAAAGCATCGAGCTTCTGCTGGCAAACCTCGGGACGCTCGCGCTCGAACTTATCGATGATGGCAAGGAAGTCGCCCGTCTTCTCCTCGGGCACACCGTGGTCGGCAGCATAGCGCAGCCATACTTCGCGGTCAGACACACGCACCACAAAGTCATCGGCTGTGAAACCGAACTCGCGCATGCAGTCAATGGCAAGCGCAATCAGCTCAGCATCAGAGCCCTCGCCCGGCTCGCCCAGAATATCGGCATTGAACTGCACGAACTCACGAAGGCGACCCTTCTGCGGCTTTTCGTAGCGGAAACAGCTACCGATTTCAAACCACTTAAGGGGCTTGGTGTACTCGCGCTGATAGGCTGCAGCAATACGACCGAGGGAAGCCGTAAGCTCGGGGCGCACAGTGATATCGCGCTCACCCTGGTCAACAAAACGGAAGAGCTGGGTGGGCAGCTCGCCACCGGACTTCTTGAGGTAAAGTTCCGTTGCCTCGAGGGTCGGGGCCTCCCACTCCACAAAGCCATAACGATGGGCTACCTTACGCCATGTATCGAAAAGATAGGCACGCAGGGCGAACTCCTGAGGGGCGAAATCGCGGAAACCGGTAAGGGGCTGGAATCTGGCGTCTGGCATAAGATATGTGAATAAATGGTTGAAGTTAAGTGCGCGCTATTATACGCCCGAAAGGCTCCGTGTCAATCCCAAATTGACTGTAATGATGAGATATGGCAGAACATAACTTTGACAAGGAGAGAATGTTCTGCTACAATGCGCGCGCAAGATGAATACAGCGTTCGTACCTGAGGATTACTTCAAGCGCTACACGGTGGCCGAAATGTTCGGGCCGGGTGGCGCGCCGACCTGTGAGGTTGACTTGGGCTGTGGAGATGGCGGATTCCTGCTGGCCATGGCTGAGCATTACCCTGAAACTCAGTTTCTTGGCGTAGAGCGCCTGCTGGGTCGTATACGCAAGGTATGCAGCGAGAGTTCCCGTCGCGGGCTGAGCAATGTGCGAGGTCTGCGCGTGGAGAGTCGCTATTTCTTGGAATGGATGGTAGCCCCCGGTAGCATACACCGCCTGCACTACCTCTTCCCCGATCCGTGGCCGAAAGAGAAGCACCACAAGAACCGCTTGGTACAGGACAGCTTCATCCCCGTGTTGCACCGCGCACTGGCAGAGGGTGGCGAAGTGCTGTTCAAGACTGACCACGAGGAATACTTTGAATGGGTATGTGAGAAAATGAATGCAAGCCCGCTTTTCACTCAGGCTGAGTGGAATGCACCATTCTACCCCAAGACCGATTTTCAACAGCAGTGGGAGGCCATGGGTAAGCCCATCTTCGCTGCCAGATTTGTACGCAACTCATGAGTTTCACCCTGCACAAAACTGACCCCAGCGGCGCACGTCTGGGCACCCTGCATCTGCCCCACGGCGATGTACCGACCCCCATTTTCATGCCCGTGGGTACACAGGGCACCGTAAAAACTCTGCACCCCGAGGATTTGGAATCACTTGGCGCTCAGATTATTCTGGGCAACACCTACCACCTCTGCCTGCGACCGGGTGACGAGGCTATTCGCAATCTCGGCGGACTGCACAGCTTTGCCGGTTGGAATCGCCCCATGCTGACTGACAGCGGCGGTTTTCAGGTATGGAGCTTGGCTCGCCTTCGCAAAATCACCGAGGAAGGGGTGCGCTTCTGCAACCATATCGATGGGGCCTACATGATGCTCACCCCCGAGCGCAGTATGGAGATTCAGGCCAATCTGGGCAGTGACATCGCCATGCTTTTCGATGAATGCCCCCCCTACCCCTGCGACCGCAAGTACGCCGAGAAATCCCTGGGCTACACCCTGCGCTGGGCTAAGCGCTGCAAGCAGTGGGTAGACGAGCACCAGCCCACCAGCGGCAATGGTTTACAGCAGCACTTCGGTATTGTGCAGGGTTCGGTGTATGCCGATTTACGCAAGCTCTGCGCCGAGGAACTCGCAGCTATGGATTTCGACGGCTATGCCATCGGCGGTGTATCTGTCGGCGAGCCCGAGGAAGAAATGCTGCGCGCCATTGAGAATACAGCCCCCTGGCTGCCGCAGAACAAAGCCCGCTACGCCATGGGCTTGGGCACACCCACCCAGTTGCTCGAAATGATTGAGCGTGGTGTGGATATGTTCGACTGCGTGATGCCCACGCGCTTGGCTCGACATGGCGTGGCCCTCACTCCCGATGGCCCCATCCACATCAAGAACAAGCGCTGGGAGAACGACAACCGCCCGCTCGACCCCGAGGGGCACCCGCACGTCACCCGTTTCTCCCGCGCGGCCATACGCCACTTCTTCCGTGCCGGTGAGATGCTGGCACTGCGCCTGCTCTCCTTCCAGAACCTTCACTTTTACCTGCGGCTCATGGCGCAAGCGAGAAGCGCCATTGCAGCCGGACAATTCGCTGCTTTCAAGAGCAGCTTCATCTCGCGTTACCAAGCAAACGACATACCATGAGCTACATCAACGTATTAGCACAGGCCACTCCCGCTGCAGCCCCCGCAGAGGCTCAGGCCGTTACCACCCAGACCACCACAGCTCCTGCCAATGGAGCCCCGGCACAGGCTGCTGAGGAGCCGAACATGTTCTCCTCCTTCCTGCCGCTCATTCTGCTGATTGTGATTTTCTACTTCCTGCTCATTCGTCCTCAGCAGAAGAAGGCCAAAGAGGATAAAGCCCGTCAGGATGGTCTGAAAGTTGACGATGAGGTGGTGACCATCGGTGGTCTGCACGGCATCGTTCGCGATGTTCAGGAGAGCACCGTTCTCATCGAGGTTTCTCCCAGCGTAACCATCAAGATGGAGAAGGTAGCTATCGCTCGCGTAAAGAGCAAGTAAATCAGCACCGGAACAATTCACTACACGAAGGACGATATTTCCATCGTCCTTCGTCTTTTTGCGATGTCAGCCTATTACACAACAGCCGATGTAGCGCAACTCTGCGCGCAAGAACCTGTAGCACTGGGAGTTATCGGTAATCCGATAGCACACAGCAAATCACCGCAGATGCAGCAGGCTGCGCTGGATGCCGACCGCCGCCCCTATCGCTACATTCGACTGCTGGCCGACACGGCTGATGGAGGATTTGAAAATCTGCTCCGACAACTCGAGGAACTCAACTTCATCGGAGTGAATGTGACGGTTCCTTTCAAAAAGAAAGCTTTGGCTGCCGCTCGCGAGGCTGACTCACTGTCAACCCTCTGCGGTGCAGCCAACACCCTGAAACGCCACCCCGAGGGCGGTTGGACAGCCATCAATACCGATGGCCCCGGCTTTGCTGCCGCCATTCAGGAGCTCAGTGGCAAATCTCTCAGAGAACTAAGGGTGATGATTCTGGGTGCCTGTGGCGGTGCCGGTTCCGCACTGGCCGCACAATGTGTGCTGAGCGAGTGTCGCACACTCTGCCTTGTCAACCGCCCCCGCCCGGAGCTGCAGCAGATGGCAAGCGAATTGGCCTCCCGATACACGGGCGAACTGAGCACCAGCCACTTCCATTCACCTGAACTTCAGAAAGCTGTCGCACAGGCAGACCTGATAGTGAATGCCACCAGTCTGGGGCTGAAAGAAGGCGACCCCTTGCCCCTGCCCCCCGAGTGGTTGAATCCCGGGCAGATGGTATATGATATCGTGACCCACGACACGCCCTTACGACAAGCGGCAGCTGAACGCGGGTGTCTGACAGACAACGGGCTGGCCATGTTACTGTGGCAGGGTGCATACGCCTACAACTACTGGTTCGGCAACATGCCCGACATCGATGACATGCGCACGGCTCTGCTACAAGCCTGATTGACATTCACGTGCTGACACAGTTGGTACTGACGCTCGGCATGCAAGACGTGATTTTCACTTGTCAACAAACAGCCATCAGCTTAAAATCACAGACAGCAGTTACGTGTAGCCATGAAGCCGTTTTTCTTACTCCCCGCTCTGATTGCTCTCTCCACCGTGATATTCCCCATGCAGGTGGAGGCTCAGCAGTCTGCAGACAAACGCCTTACAAAACGCCATCGCAGTTCGTCAGGTAAGACAGTCAAAAAAAACAAGGGAATCAAGCGCCCCGATTTGCCGGAGGAAAACGCAACGGCCTCTGCCAACTCGAGCCCTGCTGCTCATCCCGAAAAATACAGCGCCTTTCTGGCCGAACTTAACAAAAAGGCCAAGGCCAATGACCTCGACATCTGCGAGGCCTTGGCAATCATGCTCTCCGCTACGGGTGATGAGTTCTGTCAGGTTCAATGGATGGAGCAAGCCGCAAAGGACGGCAATGCCATCGGTATGCACTACCTCGGTATGACCCGTGCCGCACAGAATGCTGCCCCCGAGCTGCGATATGTGCGAGGCCCGGAAAGAGAAGCCCTGTTGAAAGCTCAGCAAGATGGAGCCAAAGAAGCAGCCGAGTGGCTCAGAAAAGCTGCAGAACTCAAATATGCACCGGCAATGTTGGACTACAGCCTCTTCCTCCGCATGGGGATAGGTGTACAACAGAACGACAAGGCCGCCAATCGCATGATGGTTGAAGCCGCAAAATCCGGTAATTACGACACGCGTTTCAGCTGGCTGCTGCAAAATCGCCGTCTCACCTCTTGGGCAGATAAAGATCGCCCGGAGGTAGCAAGTGAAATTCGCCGTGGTAACCACCAGATTATCTACTACCTCAGCCAATTTGCCCCCGATTCCAAGACTCAGATGGAGTGGTTGCAGAAAGCCGCCACTCAGAAAAACGGAGCAGCTATGTATGCCCTGTCTTCTGTCACGAGCCGACAGGATCCGCCACTCAGCCTCAAGCAGCTGAAAACCGCTGTGACTCTGCACGACCCGTCTGCTATGTATGTCTATGGCTCGTTCTTGGTTGCAGAACCGGGCGAATACCACAAAAGCACAGGACTGGAGCAGAATGTTCCCCTCGGTGTCAGTATGTTGCAACTTTCATGTATGCTGGGCAATTCCCAGAGCAGACGTACTCTGGCCCGTGCGTACTATCGCGGCGAATTGGGAATGCCCAAGGATACAAGCAAAACCTACGCCCACCTCAAATGGCTCAATTCTGCCCAAAAGGACCATATCGCTCTTGCAGCCCAGGGCTTTATGCTCCTCACCGGTGATGGCGTGAAGCAGGATATCGTAACCGGCAAGCGATACATCACCCTCGCAGCCAACGATGGCTATAGCTATGCGCTCGCCATGATGGCATACGCCCATTACAAAGGTATCGGCACTGACCGAGATTTACAGAAAGCCGTCGATGTGCTGCAGGAGGCCGCAGCTGCCGGGTTCCCCCATGCCTACCTCTACATCGCTTACCTCACCGCCAAGGGACTGCACGGTCAACCGGCAGACGCTCGAGGTGCAGAGCGATACGTCAACATCGCCGGTCTGAACCTCGGTAATCAAGCTAAGGAGATATTTAACGAGCTGATGAAGGAAAACGACTGGGTTCTGCCCCCGTTCCCGCTCGAAAAACAATAAAAACTTTAACTGTTTAACCAACCTTAACAAAACACAATATAAGGCACACCCAACTATGCAACATGTGCCATATATTGTGTTTTGTTTGTTTTTTCTGACTACCTTCGGGACAAGAGCAATTAAAAAAAGAACTTGTCAAGACGGAGGTGTATATGTTAAACTGCTCTCAGCCGCAAGTAAAGGGTGCAGCCCTAGGGTCGCACCGCACACCTTACCTATATCGCCGAATAATGACGAAAACAGTAAAATCACTTGCCGTGAGCGTGCTGAGCGCACTCACCGCACTGGCCTTCTGCGCACCTTGTGCAGAAGCGGCCTCGGGCGTAAGCAAGGGCTTTGTCATGCCCACTGCTCCCAGCCCCTCAGCCAGGCCGAATCCCAAGCTGCCCAAGCTCGGGAGGGATAAGCATGGCATGCCTCTCTACCACCCTGCCCAGCTCAACCGAGTGGTACGCACGACGGCCTACACCCACACCGAGAGTGACCACGTCGGTTATGGCCCGCGCAACGCTATCGGCACATCGCTGAAGTACACCGATCAGGTGCGTAGTGCAGCGGCAGACTGGTCCGTCTACCCCTTGGGCACACGCTTCAAGATTAAGGGGCAGCCCTACATCTATGTGGTGGACGACTACGGCAGTGCACTTGTCGGCACCGGCACCATCGACATCTACCAGCCCACACAGGATTTGATGCGCAAGTGGGGGCGTCGCGTCGTAGAGATTCAGATTATTCAGTGGGGTTCCTCCCAGCTGAGCATGCGTACACTGCAGGGTCGCACGGGCTACCGTCACTGCGCCAAGATGCAGGCCGCTCTTCAGCAGCAGAACCGCCACCGCAATACTGCCAAGCGCTGATAGCCGCGAACAGGTTTCAGAACAGCAGGTTCTTTTTATAAAGGCCTGCTGTTTTTCTTTTCATATTTACCGAACTGCTCTACACCATGAAATACTACATTCTCATGCTCGCCCTGCTGATGAGCTGTTGCACACAGACAACGACTGAGCCGAATATCCCCACGGTTCCACAGCTTACAGAGGAGCAATACAGAAATCAGCTCACACACGACCTCTACTCACAGGCAACATACATCAGCGACATCAGGGAAACACAATACAAAGCCGGTCACTACAGCTCGTCAGAACAGGAACATGATGCCAACAGAGCCTTTTCCGGTCGAATACAGCAATACACGGAGTGCATCAATTCCCTTCAAACACTCGAAAATCTTACGCACTACTTCCGGAGGCTAGATTGTCCGGACAACATGCCTCTCGATCCTTGGTCGCATGCAAAGGAAACAATCATATGGTATTTGTGCGAGTCCATAGCCCAAAAAGGCACAGAAGAAGCCTACCAAACCCTTCTGAGCCTGAAACAAAGCTATTCTGACGGCGCTATGTGCGGTCATTTCCGCAGTCTGGAGTGGCAATACCTGCGCCAATACTCCCAAGACCCGGTCGTGAAACAAAGTCGCCACGGTATCTTTCATTAAGCCACTCGTCAATCCTCGTGTTTTTTGGGGCGGCCGAACAGGAGCAGGCACAAGCCGATAAAAGTAACCAGTGCCCCTACGGCCAGCATGCCATAGCTGCGCACATATTCCCAAAATTGCTCCCCGGAGGCAGCCATCTGCTCGGTGGCGGTGGAGCCAGTCAAGCGCGACTCGGTACCGGGAGCGACCTCGGGAGTTGAAGTTACAGCGGGCGCTACGGGAGTCTGTTCATCCGTCGGCGTTTCCGATGAAGGCTGCTCAGGGGCGGTAGTGTGCTCTTGGCGCCCTGCTCGTGCAGCAGATGCAGCAAGAAGCCCCTTCAAGCGGACGGGGTTAGTTGCTTCCTCTCCCAGCAGGCAGCCGGCCTCGGCAAACAGAGCCGGGGCTTTCCTCCTGTCACGCAGGGGCACATCAAAACGCGCTGACAGCACGGAATTGCGCTCACGACCGGCAGCGGACTCCACGTCGTAACTCACGATTTCCATATCAGGGAAATCAGCTTTGAGTTCATCCAACCTGCGCTGCACCTGTTCACATACATCGCAGCCATCCTTATGGAAAAACTCCACCCTCACCGGTCCGGCAGCCACGGCAGGAGCGGACTCCTCGGTCTCATCCTCATCTGCCACTTCGTCACCGGCCACAGCCAACTCGGGAACCGGCGGAGCAGTTGGCGCCACCTCGGCCGTAGAAGCAGGATAATCAAACTCGTGTGGCTGAATATCCTCAGCCCCGGAAGACGAGGAGGAGCTTCGCGTGGGGAGGATATCTTTCACCTCATCGATAACTGACCACGGATAACTCTCGGAGGCTCGCGCGAGCTCAGTCAAAACTTTTTCTATGCCGGGTCGCAGTTTTTTGGGAGAACCTTTCAGCTTGAAATATTCCTCCGTTCCGGAACGGTAGTCGCTCCATCGAGACCAGACAGCCGACACCGCTCGCTGCAGTAGCAGAGCATCATCTACTATCAATCTTCTCTGTGCAGGAGCCATATTCTGCAGGTGTTCAACATCCGGTGAAATCATTGCCGGCATCTGTTTGAGCAACTCGCTCAGGCGGGTTCTGTTGCAGTCGCCCGTACGGTACAAAACAGAGCAACAAGCAGTTATCGCGACGTAGGGGTCGGGGTCATTCTGCAAAGCCTGCACCAATCGAATGAGCGATACCGGGCAAGAGGAACGCGAGGCCTCCCGACTTTGCCAATAACGCTCATCGGTAGAGGCATAAGGGGGCTTATCCCCCTCGCGAGGCAGGAAAAAGTACCAGTATTCAATAGGCAACAGACACCCTGCGACCGAACGGCGAACCGCAGCATGTGGGCTGTTATGGTATTTCCTGGCCCAAGGCTCCACGGCAGCAGCCGTGCGGGGAATGTCGCGCAGGCACTCCAAAGCCACGCGCTGAGGTTCCGGCAATGCTGCAATGATATCAGCCACTATCTCAGGCTCTATTTGCGGAGCCTTGCTCAAAATCGCATAGACAGCCAGAGCAGCCTTGTAATCCTTTTGCTGCTGAGCCTGCTCCAGAGAAGCCCCTGTAACCCCGCCTTCCGGCGGAGAGGTGATGTCCTCATCGAGGAGGTTCAAATCTTCCGACAGGAGCGTTATTCTCTGCTCCTCGGACAAATCAAGCGCAAGCAGGTAGCTCCCCAATTCCGGGTTACGGGCATTCCCTCGCCCCTTCACCGCACTACTCAGTTCGACGAAAGCCGAAAAATCATCGTGATGAATCAGCTGTGAGGAAAACTCCGGCCTGAGCTTCAGAATAAGAGTAGGCGCTTTCTCCAGTATATCACTGAGCAGTTCTGCCGGCAATTGTTCCAATTGCTCCGAATCCAGAAGCGGAGCTGCCATAACGGGACGAAAGGTGAAAAAAGCTGCATATATGGTTTGCCGCAGCTCCGGGTTCTTGCCCGATGGTGACTCAACCTCGCTGCGCAGCCACTCTACCAGAGCACTATCGCTCACACGCTGCCTATCATTCTCAGTAATACGAAAAGCCAGCAACTTAAGGGGCTCCACTTTCTCCTCCTCAGGCACTGCGGCATCCTGCAACCAGTCAACGAAAGCATCCGCCCACTCCTGGCGGCAGCAGAACAGATTATGCCCCCAGGAGCTCATGACCCGCCTGCCAACGCGAGGGTCGGGATTAGACAGCAGAGACTCCAGCACCTGAATGACCGTTGTCGAGCTATGATCATCCCGATTGAAAACGGTATCGTACTCATCATCGTAGTACACCAGCTTACTCACCTCGTCCGGCTCGAAACGACTCACCAAATCGAGAAGGCCCGGGCTGATTTCTGATTTTTTCTCACAGAGCAGGTACACTACAAAGGGCGCAGCAGAAGGGGTAAGAATGGCAAACTGCTCGAGCTCGTCAATAAATTGCCCCGCCAGATTGCGACTGTAGAGCACTTCCATGGCCAACATACGCACCGTCTCATCCTCATCTTTCAGGGTGGCCAGAATGGCATGCTGCAAAGATTCACTGCGAATGGAGGGAATGAAGGAGGCCTTCGACTTAAGCGCCCGGAGCATAGCAGCACGCACACGCCAGTTGGGTGATTTCAGCAGCTTCAGACAGTCAGGCTCCGACATGGCATCCCCTGCGCCGGCCTGCCCGGCACCTGTCTTGGGCCTTACTACCGCGTCAAGCATCTCATCTGAGTCCTCGTCCTCACTATACTCCACTTCCATGTCGGCCAAGGCATCGAGTGCAGCGACAGCCACATCCTCGTCCTCCTGAACGGCACAGTGATTCAGAAAGCTTATAATCTGCGGCAGCGGTTTCGAATCCGGCGCACGGCGGGCAGCAATCTGCAGGATATTTCGGTCCTGCTCTGCCATCAAACGGGGCATGATGATTTTGTATGCCTGAGAACCACCGGTCTGCAGCAGCACATCGATAGCCACCTCTCGCACAAGCCCATCCGTCGAATCGACAAAGCCCATCAGCACCGGCAATGCATCCTTCCCGGCCTTGCGCAGGCACTCCAGACCGTTAAGAATATCATTGCGCGCATGGGATGCCAACAAGGGAGCCACCTGCCCGACTTCTGCGGGAATAGCCGCTTGCAGTTGTAGGCGGAAGAGAGAACAGCGAAGATTGTCTTGCTCGCGCTCGGTCAGCTGCGCGTTCTCTTGTATTTCATGCTGCAATGCTGCAGCGAGAGCAGCTTTCCATGGGCCGAAGCGCAGGCAGATACGCCGCTGCGTATCGGGATCGGCGGCGCGCAACAACACCACGGCATCCGCCAGTTGTGCCGGTTCGGGAGCCTTTACCACATCACCCACCAACTCCTCTGCGGCAGCCCATTCCGCGAGCGCTGTCTGCACCGACTCCGGGACGTCAGCCGGCTGCAACCACGGATCGAGCCCGAAATCGCGCCCGGTCACCAGCTCCAGCAAATCCAGCGCCGCCGAGCGCACGCGCACATCCTCATGCTTCAGGTAGCCCAGTAATTCCCGACGTTCGCACCCTTCGGGGTTGGCACTGTGCGCTGCAATACTTTGCAACGCGACTTCGTTACCTGCGATAACCGGTAACGAAGTAAGAATGAACAGGCAAAGCGGCAGGGTAGTCGAGCGCATACATCATTGTAAATCAGAGAGGATATTTAAAATCTGGCTGACAACCTCCTCGAGCGCGGGGCAATTATAATAGGATTTTTCCTCCAAGCGAGCCGTCACCTCGTCCAGTCTGTTCAAGACAGCCTGAACAGCCGGGTCCTGCGCCATTTCTGCCAGAAGCTCATCATATTCGCCGGCACCGATATCGATTGCCATGGCTTCCAGCGACTGAGCCTCGGCCAATTGCTCCTGCAGACTTTCAGCGACCTCCTCGGGAACAGCCGCGACCAAATCGCTGGACAAACGTTCTGTAAGCCCTTGCACAATAGAAAGTTGAGCCATCAGACAGCGTGTAGCGATATTCTCTTCGGCCGCTCCCTGCACATCTTCTTCAACAATATTCTGCCCCTCTTCCTCCGGCGAGACCGAGGCAAACTCGGCAGCAAGCACCACCATGGGGTCATCTGCAATACGGGGTGACACAAGCGCCTGAGCTGTCATTCCATACGAAAATACAGCTACACCCGCAATGGCTAACATGTTCTTGTACATATTTCGCAAATGTTAAATGTTTATTGATAGCTTACCATAATCGGCACCATTTTCAAGCATTAAATCGAAAAAAATATCACGCCGTCACACCTTGTTCTGCTTCTGCTGCCACGAGAGCCAACAACGGGGCATGCTCCGGACGTCGCAGCTCAGGGTCTTGCTCCAGAATGGCGGCAGCATCCCGAGTTGCTCGGTGAATCAGCCGCATATCACTCAACCACTCAGTAAATTGCACCGCGCCCAATCCGCTCTGGGCGGTACCGAGCACATCTCCGGGGCCACGCAAGCGGAAGTCCTCCTCGGCAATCTCAAAGCCATTGATGGTACGGCAGAGCACATCGAGCTTCTCCCGCCCGGGTTCGCCGGGCTTGGCTGTCGACAACAGGATGCAATAACTCTTGTGCTGACCTCGGCCGATACGCCCACGCAACTGGTGAAGCTGTGAAAGACCGAAGGTGTCGGCATCATTGATGAGCATAATGGTGGCATTCGGCACGTCCACACCTACCTCGACCACAGTGGTGGCCACCAATATGTGAGTTTCATTGGCTCGGAAGGCGGCCATAACGGCATCCTTCTCCTCCGGCGACAAACGGCCGTGCAACAGACCGATAGGTTCCTGCGGGAATATGGTGCGCCATTTCTCCAACTCGGTTGTGGCTGCGGACTGAGCTCTGGTTTCGCTCTCCTCAATCAGCGGCGCAACAATGTAAATCTGGCGGCCGGCGTCGAGCTCCGACTGCATGAACGCAATAATACGTTTCATGTGGTTGGGGTTACGCAGCGCGGTAACAATCTCGCCACGATTGGCCGGCAATTCATCGATAACCGATACATCGAGGTCACCGTAGAGGGTCAGCGTGAGAGTGCGGGGAATGGGGGTAGCAGTCATGACCAGCACATCGGGACAGTCACCGCTACTCACAAACTGCTCTCGCTGAGCCACACCGAACTTGTGCTGCTCATCAATCACGGCCAATGCCAAATTGCGGGGGCGGTTCTTTTTGTACAGCAGGGCGTGAGTGCCGACCAGCAAGCGGGGCGTATCATCTGCCTCTGCCGGGTTATCGGGCACATAGCCCATATCTTCGGCGCGGTCGGATGTTCGCAAGGACAGGCGCACATCCATACCGCTCAACAGGCGGCGGAAATTATTGAAATGCTGTTCCGCCAGAATCTGCGTCGGTGCAATCATGGCCGCGGTCCCCCCACTCTCCACAGCCAGCAGCATGGCACAGAGCGCGACCAGAGTCTTACCACTGCCCACATCGCCTTGCAGCAAGCGGTTCATCTGCCGAGAGGATGCCATATCGGCACGGATTTCCTGCACGCAGCGCATCTGAGCCTTTGTAAGGCTGAAAGGAAGAGCGGCCAGCAACTCCTGCAGATAGCCATCGGTGGTAACATTCACACGCCCGGAGCGGACCTGTGCTCGCCGCCTGCGCCAGGCCACACAGAACTGACGGGCAAAACACTCCGCCAGAGCAAAGCGCAGTCTGGCTTTGCGGTACTGCTCGGGTTCTGCGGGGAAATGCAAATCCTGCAGAGCTTCGCGGAAAGGATAGGTCGGCGCGACATCATAGCCCGGCTGAGCCACCTGCTCAGGCAATCTGAGCAGCAAGTCCCACACCAAGCGACGGAATCGCCGAGCTGCCAGACCGGATATACCACGGTAAATCGGCACAATGCGCCCGGTATGCACCCGCAGTACCTCAGCGCCATCATCAGCCAGCGGGGTTGCAATCCCGCCCATGGCCAGTGTCACCAAACGCTGGCCGGCATCTTCATCTTCCATGACCTCGAAATCCGGATTGGTCATGGTGAGCTTGCCACCGTATTCTTTTACCTTGCCGTAAACAGACAGGTTCATACCCGTAGCAAGTAATTTGGCAACATAGGGCATGTTGAACCAGCGCAGCAGCAGACGCGCACCATTCGGGTCGCCTTCAGCCCCCACACTCACCTCGTAATACCGCTTGTAGGAAAAACGCCACCCCGCACTGTACACATGCACCAACAGACTGGCCGTTTCGCCATTGAGCAGAGCTGCAACCGGCTTGGTGTTGCGGCGGTCTTCATAGCGCCGAGGAATACGCGTGAGCACATCCCCGACCGTAAAAAACGAGGCAGCATGCAGAGCCTGCAGCTCACGAGGGCTGACATCAGGCAGCCCCTCCAGAGCATCTGTGAGAGCAACTTTCACAGGGGCTACATATAATGCACAAATCAGCGATTGGACTGACCGTTGTTAATGCAGCGGAAATAGTAGTCCACGCGCGACAGGAACCAGCCCCACTTAGGACCGGGGCGACCGTTCGTCATAAGCGGCATGGGACAATTCTTGCCGGTCCAGTGGTGGTGCGGAACCACGCGACGCAAGTTGATATTGTAACGCTTCATGAGCACAGCCGTCAGTTTGGCCGCTCTGTCCCAAGTACGGAAGTGGTTATGCCCCCTGCTCTCACACTCGCACATTTCAATACCGATGGAGTGTCTGTTACCGGCCTCGGTACCGGCATGCCAACCGGACTCATTCATAGGCAGGTTCTGAACCACCATGAACTGGTCCACGGTAAAGTGCCAGCTGCGATCAGTAATAGCACCCTGACAGAGAGCGCGGGAGTGCTGCATGGCAGTCGAGCCGGCAGCATGATTGGCAGTGCTGTGAATCGTGATGAACGAAGGACGCATGCGGTGTGAGCCACGGCGCTGGCGTGAACGGCGCGGCATCATACGAATCTTGATATTAGCCTCCTTGGCCAGGCGACTGATGGAACGGGGCAGAATCTGCCTGCTCTCCGGCCTGAACTTAAAGGCAGGAGGTGTTCTGAGATAGGAATTCTGCCCCTGCTGACAACCGAGCAGACAAACCAGAACCAAGGCAAAAAATGCCACCAGTATACGATACGCCATGGCGCTATTCTGCCATGAGTGCAGATATATGGCAAGCCCAATCTTCGCCCACAGCAAAAAAAACATGACATGAACCAAAGCATGCAAACATCATGACGCAACGCATCATTTTCCTCTGAAAATCAAAGTTTTTCCCATTACAAGTCAGCCCAGCCCGCTATATTCACACGCATCTCACAAGATGCCTGAGTTACCATCATTCCAACCAAAGCGCTCCACTCTCCCACCTGAAAAATGCCTTAATTAAGACTTGCTAAATAAATAGGCGTATGATAGCATGCGCGCATGCGCTTTTTTGTCTATATTGCAGCCGTGTGTACAGCCGCTCTGGTGAGCAGTTGCAGCCAGACCTACTCCGGGTATCTGAGCAGCAAAAACTACCGAACTCAGCGCACGTACGTACCCGCAGTACATACTCAAACCCCGCTCCCGACGTCTGCAGCAAAGGTATATGGCGACCGTCGCGGATCTCTGGTTCCCCCTCGCCCCTTGGCCACACCTTCCACCCCGGCTCCCACGCCCAACTGTGCAGCCGTCTGCGTGATTGACCCCCGCACCGGCCATGTTCTTTTCGGCCACAACGAGCACGAACGCCGCCAAGTTGCCAGTACACAGAAAATCATTACCGCTCTCTGCGCCTGCGACGCCGGCGAACTCGACCGTCGTATGACCATCACCCAGCAGGACAAAACGCAAGTTACCCCCATTCGTTCACGCCTGCGAGTGGGAGAAAGCTACACTCGAGGTGCCATCATGCACGCCATGCTGACAGCCAGCTGCAATGACTTAGCCCAGGCACTGGCCCGCGACAGTGCCGGCAGCGTGGATAAATTTGTTCAGCAAATGAATGCCCGAGCTCGTCGCATGCGCATGTACAATTCTCATTTCGTGAACCCCAGCGGACTTCCCGGCCCGCAATACTCCACAGCGTACGACATGTCACTGGCGGCATGCTATGCCTACACAAACCCGGTTATCAGGGATTTCATCAACGACCAGCAAGTGGTTCTCACACGACCGAACGGCCAACAGGTTAACTTTAACAACACCAATAAATTGCTTCCCAAATACCACTGGGTACAAGGCATGAAGACAGGTTACACGAATGCGGCAAAACGCTGCCTTATATCCTGTGGTTCGCTCAACGGCAGAGCTGTTATCGTGGTTATACTCGGTTGCGAAAAACGCCAAATCTGGGCAGAGAGCGAGAAATACCTGCGCTGGGCTCTCGGCGTATAAGCCAATTGAGCCACGTCGGTGTATGTCGCGCAAAAACTCACTCTCAGGCTTTTTTTGCTTTTCATCGGCCCTCCTTGTGAGGTATAATAAGCCATAGGCTGTATGGGCACAACACAGAACAGAAAGCGTAAACGCAGAACGAGGCGACCGGATAGCGGTTCCCTGTGGGGATTTCTGTTTCATAAGGAAACTCCGCCCAATGATATAACGCGTGGCACCCTGTATTCCGCTCCCGGTGAAGATGAGGATGCACCGGCGCAACAGCCGGGATTACTCTCGGAGCTCTGGGAGCGATTCAACCTGTGGTCCACCGTGGCCGGCATCCTGTTTTTATCGTTCATTGCCATCATGCTTTATGGTGTGGTGCGTATGTGGCAACCTCAGCCCCTCAATGATATTGCCGGCTATAACGACAAGGTAGCAGCAAAGGATTTGAGCGTACTGATTAAGAACGCAAACGGAGCTGTTGTCAGCTTTACCGAAGGGGAACTCAACCGTTACCTGAGGGATACCTGTCGTATGCAACAAACAGGCATCTTTTCCATCTTCGCCAATGCTCAGGGTATTGCAGTACGAATCCATAACGGTTACGCTGAATTTATCGTCGACCGACTCGTCGGTGTCAATATGCACCAGACGACAGCCGTCAACATGACCTTTCACCGTCATATCGAACACGGACGCCCGGTTATCGGTGTCGAGTTCCGCGGGGGTGAACCACTTATGGGGAATATGCCCCGTGGCGGTCGTATCGGCACAGTCGGCATACCGCAGAAACACATTCAGGTCATGCAACCCGCGCTCAAAACGCTTCTTGCCTGCTATCCCGAAGTGGTGAAAGCAGTCGAAGAGTTCGGGTACTGCCCCATATTTGAAAAAGAATCTCCTTCCAGCGAAGGTCGCATCACTCTTATTCCTTACACTCCTACTACATCAGATTAATCATGAAAACACGTAAACGTCTACTCCTCCTCACCCTGCTGAGCAGCAGCATGCTGAGCTCCTGCATCTGGCAGCCCTTTATTCAGACCTTTACCCGCGATGATTTCCCGGGTGTGCGTCCTCCCATGGTCATTGCTGACGTAAACGGTAAACCCGCCAAACAGACCTGGCTCGCTGTGGACGAACATATGCTGCCCCTTTCCACCAGCAACCTCGGTAAAATTGAATATGCTGAAGACGGTCTGCCTTATGGCCTTATCTCCGAGTTCAGCAATATCGTCATCTCGCCGTATGCTCCCCATTATCAGCTCGATTACACCGGTGTAAAGGTCGGCTCGAAGGTATGGGATCCCTACACCCGCAAGCCTTTCTACATCAAGAGAGCTTACACCTTCAACTAATCCTTCACCATGAACGAGGAAGCTAATACCCCTAAGGTTACGCTTGCGCAGCGAATGGGCGCAATCGGCTATCGCCTCATGAATACCTTCCTGCGCCTGACGGACATTCGTTTGGTGGCACTGTTCGGGCGCTGTCTGGGGTATCTCGTGTGGATGGCCTCACCATCCCGCAGACGTATCGTTGCCCGCAATATGCGAATTGTGGTAGATCCCACACTGCGACCGGATAAGCTCTCGTCCATGGTTCGTCGCAATATAGTGCGCACCGTCATGAACCTTGCCTGTTCGCTCAAGACCGGCATCATGACGGACAAGGAAACAGCACGAGCCATTCAGGTTGTAGGTAGAGATAAGTTCGAACAGGCCGGCATTGAAGGCCGAACAGCCATTTGCGCCGTGCCCCATGCGGGCAACTGGGAGATATTGGCACGCACGCGCCCGCTCTTCCCCAAGGTAGAGCACTACGGCTGCATGTACCGCCGCCTGAGCAACCCTCTGCTCGAAAAAATCGTTTACAACACCCGCACCATGTTCGGGTGTGAAATGTTCAGCAAGGAAGACGGGCTTCGCGCAGTCTTCAAGCTGGCACGTTCCGGAGGTCTGCTGGGTGTCCTGAGCGACCAGTTCACACAGGAGGGGCTCTTCATGCCCTATTTCGGCAAGGTAACAGGTGTAACCCCGCTGCCGGCACTTATTCATAAGCGCTGCAAGGGCAAGGGCCAGCTCTTCTCCGTATTCACCCGCAACGTCGCCCTCGGTAAGTGGGAGGCTATCATGGATCGCACCATCGATCTTCCCGAGGACTGCACCGAGGTGGATGAAATCACCATGCAGGTCAATCTGGCCATTGAGAAATGCCAGAAGGAAAACATCCTCGATGGTTTCTGGATGCACCACCGCTGGAAATGCACCAACGTATTTGCACCGGAGAACGTTTTCAGCAACGAGCTGATTAAGAAATACGCTACCCTTCCGTTCCGCATGCTCGTGTGCATGCCGGAGCAATTTGAGGAAGCCGTGCTGCTGCTGCCTGTTCTGCGAGTTCTGAAGCGCAGCCGCATCGATGCCCAGATTACCATTATCTGCCCCGAGGAGCAGAAAGCCTATTGGCAACAGTTCAGCGAACAGGTTTCGTTTGTTGTTACAACGGATAGCAAGCAGGCTGCACTCTCAGCACAGCTGAATGCCGATGAAATATACAAAGACGGTCCCTTCGATATTCTCTTCATGTTCAGCGAGAATAAGAAGGTATTGCGCGAGCTGACCTCCATCCTGCCGGTGCACGTTGCCGGTTTTGTCAACAATCCGCTCACTCGCAAGATTCGCTTCAATTCCAAATACGCAGCTGCAAGCACTACTCCCAGAAGCAGAGCCGAGGATTACTTGGCAAGTATCGAGCGAGCCCACAAATTGCAACGCGTTCCGGAAGACTTTGCGCCCCTGTCCGGCACGACTGAGGCCGGCACATTCATCGCCCCCTTCTCTACTCTGGGTACCGCAGACAGCTGGGCACAACAGAATTGGGCAGAGCTTGTCGCCAAGCTGGGCAATGTCACCCTGCTGGCCCTGCCTGCAGATAAGGAAAAGGCTGAAAAAATGGCTGCAGAGCTCAAGTGCTGCTGCTGCATTTGCAAGCCCGAGGAAATCCCCGCCAAGCTGGGCGCCAACAGTACCCTCTACGCAGTGGATGGTCTGCTGCCCACACTGGCAGCCCAGACAGGTTGTAAGTGCACTGTGCTGATGGCCAGTCGCCATGCCGAGCGCTATGCTCTCAATATCGGCGAAGGCCACCGTTATGTGAGCAATCATACGCCCTGTCACCCTTGCCACAATGCAAGCTGTGACCAGCAAACGCCCTGCACCGCCGGTGTAACGGTCGCTGATATGCTGGACTGATTGGCACTCTCATTCCCCCCCTCAAAAAGAACGAGCCGCACTTCCGAAAAAGTGCGGCTCGTTTTATAAATTGATTTATCTGTAAATCAGCTCAGGCTCTCCAGTACGGACTTAAGAATAGCCAACCCTTCAGCCAGCACCTCCTCAGGGACATTCAGCGCAGGAATCAGTCGGAGCGTGTCAGGACCGGCGGGGCATGCCAACAGACCGGCCTTCATGCAGAGGGAGTTCACATAACCGGCCGGGGTATTGCCCTCGGGTACGGTGAAGGAGCCGGACTTCAGCCCCACACCGCGCAGCAAACCATGACCACGCACGGTCTCCACACAGGGCAGGTTCCAGCCCTCCACGGTGGCTTTAATCTGCTCACCCATGGTCTTGGCGCGTTCGGCAAGGTTCTGATTCACGATTTCAGACACAACAGCAAAAGAAGTTGCACAGGCAATGGGAGTACCGCCGAAGGTGGAACCGTGAGAGCCGGGTCCCATGATGGAGGACAACTCAGTGCCCTGTTCATCCATCGCGCGATTGCTGACCCAGAAACAGCCCATCGGGAAACCACCGCCAATACCCTTGGCACAGGAAACAAGGTCAGGCTGCACCTCCGGGCAGATAGCCTGCCAACCCATGGGAGCGCCGCAACGGCCGAAGCCACACTGTACCTCGTCGAACATCAGCAGCAGGTCATGCTCCTTGCACAGAGCGGCGGCGCCACGCATAAACTCAGCCGTGGCCGGGTTCACACCGCCCTCACCCTGAATAGCCTCGAACATGATACCGCAGGTCTCCTTACCGATAGCAGCCTTCAGACCTTCCAAATCATTGAAATCTACATACTTAAACCCGACAAGCAACGGGTCGAACTCCACCTGAATCTTGGTCTGACCGGTGGCGGCCATGGAACCGAGCGTACGGCCATGGAAACTCTTGTTGAAGGTAATCACCTCGTAACGGGGAGATCCGTCTGCTGCCGGTCTGCGGTGGCCGAAACGGCGAGCCACCTTTATGATACCGTCGTTACCCTCGGCACCGCTGTTGCAGAAGAAAATGCGACCGGGAATACCGATCATTTTCTCCACAATAAGCTTAGCAAGTTCCTCCTGCTGAGGAATATTGTACAGATTGGAGCAGTGCATCAGCTGCCCGGCCTGCTCACAGAGAGCCTTCACCACTGCGGGGTGGCAATGCCCCAGACTGCAGGTGGCGATACCGGCGCAAAAGTCAACGTATCGTCGCCCTTCCGTGTCAAACAGGTAAGAGCCCTCACCCTTCGCCACCGTTATGGGAGCGCGTCCGTATGTCGGAAGTACGTGTTCTTGTATCATAGCGACTTCAACTCTACCCCCCCACGCGCGCTTTGTCAATAGTAAAGCTTGCGGCACGCCGCAAAATCTGGTAGAATACCGCCCATGGAGATTACGCTCAACGCACCGCTGGACATGCACCTGCACTTACGGGATGGTGATATGATGAAACTCGTAGCCCCGCTCTCGGCCGATTTCGCCGGAGCAGTCATCATGCCTAATCTTGTTCCCCCCGTCACCGATCCGGGTGCCATGCTGGCCTACAGCGAGCGAATTGCTGCAGCCATGGGCCATGAGCCCTTCTCCCGCTACATGACCCTTTTCTTCACCGCTCAGAATGAGCAGCAGCTCACTCTCGCCAAAAATACCCCCGGCTTTTTCGGCTATAAACTCTACCCCGCCGGTATCACCACCAACAGCGAGGGCGGCGTAGCCAACTTGGCAGATGCCGACAGCACCCTGTGCATGATGCAGGAAATGGGTATTCCCCTGCTCGTTCATGGTGAGAGCCACGGTTTCGTGATGGATCGAGAATCCGAGTTCCTGAGCGTGTACCGTAACCTGGCCACTCGCTACCCCCGCCTGCGCATTTGCATGGAACACATCACGACCTCTGCAGCTCTGCAGTTGCTCGATGAGTTCGAGAACCTCTGCGCCACTGTCACCCTACAGCACCTCATCATTACTCTGGATGACGTTGCCGGCGGTGCCCTGCAGCCCCACCTCTTCTGCAAGCCGATTGCCAAACGCCCCGGTGACCGAGATGCCCTGCTGCAAGCAGCCCTGAGCGCACACCCCCGTTTGATGTTCGGCAGCGACTCTGCCCCCCACCCGCGCTGCAAGAAAGAAGCCTGCGGTTGCGCCGCCGGCGTATTCACCGCCCCGCTCGCCCTGCCGCGACTGGCCGAGCTCTTTGCCAAGCACGGGTGCCTCGATAACCTGCAGGCCTTCGTGAGCGACAATGCCTGCCGTATATACAATCTCAAGCCCGAGCAAAAGACTGTAACCCTGCACGACAGCCCCATGCAGGTACCTGCCAGCTACCGCAGTTTCGGTCAGCAGGTGGTGCCCATGTACGCCGGTGAGCAGCTGAGCTGGAGTGTGAAGCACTAACATGCAGGAGGCTCCCATACCCTCAGCTGATGAGCTGCGCGCACTGCTGGCAGAGATAGCAGCCATGCACATGCCCTACGGCATGTACGGGCCGGACAATTACCCACCCGATGGTTGTCCCCTCATGGATTTGCCGAGCGAGTACCTCGACTGGTTCTGGCAGCGCGGTTGGCCCAAGGGTAAGCTCGGCCGACTGATGGAGCAGACATTCCTTATCAAAAACAGCGGGCTCGATTCCCTTTTCGAGCCCTTCCGTCAAGCGGCAGGTGGTCGCCGTAAATTCCCACGCAGAAAATGAATAAGCTCAAATCTATCATCCTTGCAGCACGCCCCAAAACCCTACCCGCCGGCATTGTTGCCGTATGGGCCGGTTGTATGATTGTCCACAAGTTCCAACACGCAGGCGGATATCCTGAAGTGTCGCTGGACTGGCAGTTGGCCATCTTTACCGTGCTGAGTGCTATGTGCATCCAGATAGCCTGCAATTTCTTCAATGACTCACTGGACTCCGACAAACAGGCAGATACCGCGCAACGCCAAGGGCCCCGCCGTATCACGGCAAGCGGCGACATGAGCTCACGAGCTGTCAAGCTTTGGGGCTGTGCCTTTCTGGCAGCTGCAGCAGCCTTTTCGATTCCCCTCATTGCAGCGCAGGGCTGGCCCATCATAGCCATCGGCATACCCAGCATGCTGTGTGCCTACTGCTACACCGGCGGCCCCTACCCGCTGGCATACAAGGGGCTGGGAGAGCTCTTCGTACTGCTTTTCTTCGGCCTTGTTGCCGTTTGTGGTACCGTTTTCGTACAGATTGGCTGGCAGCAAGCCTATCTGCCCATCTACGCCGGTGCGTTCATTCTGGGTATTCAGTGTGGTCTGCTTTCCTGTCTGCTGATTGAGGTCAACAACATTCGCGACCGCAAGGAGGACGCCACGACCGGCAAACGCACTCTGGCCGTTCGACTGGGTGACAAGCGTGCCCGTGGCCTTGCCATGGCCTTCTTGGTGGCTCCCTATGCCACGCTCAAGCAAACAGCATTTTTCCTTCCCGATGTGGGTTGGAACCTCTGCTGGCTGGCGGCCATTATCACCGGCGGTGTCATCATGCTCAAAATCACGCGCACCCCGGCCAATAAGAAGATGAATGTGCTATTGGGGCTCTCCTCCCTGCACCTCATTCTCTTCCTCCTTGCTCTCACCCTGGGCAAAAACTGAGCAGGCAGATAATTAACAGCAACGCCAATACATAAAAAAGGGTGAAGCCGAGGCTTCACCCTGAATATTTTTATGCTATTCTCGCATCAGAACTTACCACCGATGCCCATGCGAACACCGTAACCGGCCTGAGCAGATGCCTCGTAACCGGGACCCATCTCAGGTTCAGCGAAGTTGCCGCTGTAGTGCACAGCACCGTAGACATACATGCAGGGAGTGATATTGTAACGCAGACCGGTTTCAATACCATAAGCAAAGCCCCATCCCTCGAAGTCCTCAGACATTACTTCATTAGGACCGAAATTTGCAGTGAACTCGTATGTTGAATAGGCAAGACCGATTTCACCACCGGCGTACCAGGTGAGCTTATCAGTGATGGGTGCGGAGTAACGCAGACCGGCAGTGATGGTCCAGTTCTCTACCTCACCATCCATAATTCCGTAATAAGTATCAGAACCGGTAGCCCAGCCCAAACGAACGGTAGCTGCCCAGTTGGGGGTGAGATCATACACGCCTGTCACATCAACGCCCCATGTGTTGATACCGTCAATACCGGCATCAATGTCATTGAGAGCAGCGGTGTACACAGCGCCGACTTCCACGCCGAATGCACTGCAGGTGGGTGCAGGAGCAGCAACGGGAACATCAACTACAGTCACAGGAGCGGACTTCTCATCACCGGCCATAGCGGGCAGTGCGAGAGCAAGAGCAAGAATGATTGACTTTTTCATAATTGTGTAAATGGTTGTTTCTCTAACCGTCTATTTTTTACCATATTTCATCTCTGAGCGCAAGAATAAATTAATATAAATTTAATTTTGAATATGCGAAACAAAAAAAGGAACCTGCCCCCACATACATGGGAACAGGTACCTTGTGTTTAGAACAACAGAGCCGTAATTCACTCAGCTGGCGGAAAAAGTAACTTCTCAGCAGCCGCGCGATACAGCATATTCATCAGAACTTGCCACCGATGCCCATACGCACACCGTAACCGGCCTGTTCGGAAGCCTCGATACCGTAACCGAAGTCGGGCTCGGCAAAGTTACCGCTGTAGTGCACAGCACCATAGACGTACATGCAGGGAGTGATATTGTAGTGCAGACCGGCTTCAATACCATAGGCAAAGCCCCAATCATCATAGTCTACAGACATGTTGGCAGCCGGAATACTCATTTCGTATGTTGAATAGGCAAGACCGATTTCACCACCGGCATACCAGCTGAGCTTATCAGTAATGGGTGCAGAGTAACGCAGACCGGCAGTGATGGTCCAGTTCTCTACACTAAACTCAGCACCGGGATAATCGTCTGACCCGGTTGCCCAACCAACACGAACTGTAGTGGCCCAGTTGGGGGTAAGATCATACACGCCTGTCACATCAACGCCCCAAGTGTTGACACCATCAATACCGGGAAGAACGTCGTTGAGAGCAGCAGTATACACAGCGCCGACTTCCACACCGAATGCGCTACAGGCGGGAGCAGCAACGGGAGTATCAACTACAGTGGCGGGAGCGGAAGTCTCAACACCGGCCATGGCGGGCAGTGCGAGAGCAAGAGCAAGGATGATTGACTTTTTCATAATTGTGTAAATGGTTGTTACCGTAACCATGTTCAATCTACCATATTTCATACAGGAATACAAGAAAAAAATACTTTTGAAGAAAGAAATCAAAAATAGCACCTGCTCCCACATGAGCGGGAACAGGTGCTAATTGATTAGAGGAACAGCGCCTATTTACTGGGCGAGAGGAAGAACTACATCCTCTGCAGCCTCAGGTTTCGGCATATCCACGGTCTCGGCGTGAGCAGCGACCTCGGGGATATTGAAGCTCACGTCATCGGGGTTCAGGGTGAGCGTTTCCTTTTCCGGCACCGGCAGCGCAGCAGGTGCAGGCTCAGCAGCAGGTGCAGGCTCAGCTACCGGTTCGGCATCGAGAGCGGGAGTGGGCAGCACGGGAGTATCGGGCTGAGCGGGAGTGTTGTCGGGAGCGGGAGCCGTAGGCAGAAGAACAGAGCTGAAGTGAGCGGCTGTCTTGTTCAACCCGAACTGCAGAGCGATATCAAGCGCATTGCGGCCTTCCTTATCCTTAACAGATACTACAGAGACCTCCACCGGCTTGCCGTTTAGGGCGGCCTCGGCTTCCAGCTTGGCAATGGTATTCAGCTGACCGAGCACGAAGTAGTGAATGGTAGCATCGTACTCCTGAGTGTCGCGAGCATCGGCAGCACCCAGAACAGTCTGCAGCAACACTGTCAGACCGGTATTTTTGTCGACCTCGAGAATGGCGGCCCCCAGGCGCTCAGCACGAGCCTCACCACTCATACGAGCCATATCATCGGTCAATTCGGCCAGAGAACGGGCAGCAGGCGGAGTAGCCAACAGATCCAGGGTGACCTTGTATGCATTTTCACGGTCATCGGAGTAAATCAGCTGGAAGAGGAAGGTATCACGCTTATTGTAAGCACCTTCACCATTCTGAACCATCTCCAGAGCAGTCTTACCGTCAGCATTCTTCAGAGAAGCATCGGCCCCGAGGGTAAGCAGCATTTTCACCACCTTGTCATTGCCACGAAGCGCAGCAAGCATGAGCGGAGTATAGCCATTGCCCTCCTGAGCATTGATATCAAGACCGGCCTCGGCCAGCAGGAGCGTGCAGTAAGGCATGCCACTCCATGCAGCCCAATGCATAGCAGTAAAGCCATCCTTATCGCGGGCCTGCACATCAATACCGGGCTGACTGAGCAGGTTCTGCACATAGTACAAGCGAGCGAGGTCACGCTTCAGGGCGTCCTTGGGATTGTTGTAATTGGCATAAACAGCCCACATCAGCGGAGTACGACCGGTAGCGTCGGCAGTGTTCACGAAAGCGGCATCTGCCATCTTACCGGTCTCGAGCTCACGCAGGTAAACATTGTCAATTTCCTCACCGGTCCCCTTCTCCGTCTCGAGAGCGCCTTTGCGGATGAGGGAAACAAGGGAGTCCGTCGCCGATGTCTGCTCGAAGGGCTTCATGGCAAGGTTGCAAAGATAGCCGAGTGTGCCCATCACAAGCAGGAGCTTGAGCATATCTTCAACAATACCGCCCCAGGAGGTACCGGTAAAAGGTACACCGGGGAACTTCGGGTTCTCACCGTAGTCGTTCGTGCCGTCCTGAGAAGGCAGCAGGAAGAACACCAGCAGCGCAATATGCAGCACACCACCGAAACCGAACAGCAGAATCAGCGTAGCTGTTTCCATCCATTCGGGAGCAGGTTGGCCCACAAGACCCGGCACTGCCAGGAATGCGGCCGAAATCAGCTCTACGACTACCAGCATCCAGAAGAAGAAGCGACTCACGCCGGCATCATGCAAACGGCGCACCACGTGCCACTGTATGCAGATGAAGTATACAGCCATGGCAGCAAGACAGCCACTCGCAGCCAAGTCAGCAAACTGAACGGCCCCGATAGCAGTCATGGAGAGCACGGCTGCTGGAATCAGACCGGCAAGCGGCAGGAAATAAGGCAGAAACACGGGCCAGAACTTTGCGCGAGTCTCACGCCCGGCATTGATTTTACTATCAGACATGATATGATTGGTTTCTATGGGTTAGGCGTTCTGAGTTGCGGTTTCTTCTTTTTCAGCCTCAGCGTCTTCGGCCTTGTCAGCAGCGTCCTCCTCGGGATGATCGGAAACGAAGCTATCCTTGGTGAGAATAATTGCTACGGGAGATACAACGGCCATGATGAGGTAGAGAGTCCACATCAGCTCGGGGGAATGCCAGAAGTCGATGTGACCGGAATCCATCTTGGCGGCAATACCGTCGTAGCAGAAGTAGGAGACCAGCAGACCGCCTACCACGCCGTTGATGGGCTTGGCAATGAACATGGGCAGAGCGGACAGCGACATGTAAGATGCCACCTTGTCCTTGGGAGCCACGCGAGCCACGTATTCGGAGAATCGGGGGCTGAAGAGCAACTCACCGGCAGCAAAGATGATAATCTGAGCAGCCACGGCAAAGAAGTAAGCCTGACCGATGGTCTCGATACCGGGAATGATGAAGTACCACTCCGGCGGGACTGCCAGCAGCACCATGGAGGCGGCAGAAATGGACATACCGGAAATCATGAGCTTCACCGTCGAGAAACGGTTCAGGATGGGAATAATCATGATAAGACCGGTAATGATGATGAAGGGATTGAAGGAGTTGATGATACCCAAATCGAAGTCATCGCCGATGGTACGGGTGTAGTACTGCGGCATGACAAGGAACTGCAGAGTGAACACCAAGCGCACACCCAGTGTGAGCACAAGGAACACGATGAGCTTCTGGAAGGCCTTCTCGCGAGCGACTTCACCGATAAGCTGCAGGGGGCGGCGCTGAGCAGCCTCCTTCTTGGCAATACGCTCTTCAGGCACAGCGTAGTGGTTCTCATCAATGAAACGAGTGAAGATGAATGCCACAACGTTACAGGCTGTACCGAAGTTAATCACCCAGAACAGGCCATCCACACCGTCGCAGGCATTGCGAATGGGGTCAACCACAGCGAAACCGGCCAGCAGTGCGCCGATGTTCATGAACAGGTAGTAGAAGTTGAAACCTGTCGGACGGGCACGCAGAGTGGTGAATCGACGGATGGAGGTGGAAATACAGGGGCTCATGAATGCGGTACCGAAGGACAGAATGCCGATACCAGCAATGACAAAGAATCGGGAGGCATCCTGGCTCATCTCCAGCACCTGAGTACCGAAGTCAGAACCGAGCGCCATGATAAGTCGACCACCGATCAGCAGCATGAAGCCGATGAGGTAGGTGCGACGCAGGCCGATGATGTCGCAAATCGTGCCCACGGCGAACACGAACAGGGACAGGAACAGTGTGTACATACCCACCCAGAAGGGGGCGTCCGCATCACGGAAACCGCAGTAATCCTTCAGGAAGAGGGTGAACACGATGATAAGAGAGAAATACGACAGACCATCAAAGAATTGAATGAAGTTGGTCAGCCAGAAGTCCTTGCCGCACTCGCGCAGCACTTTGAACTCTGAGAAGTATTTCACAATCGGGTTGGCACTGGTGGCCAGCTGGTTGTTTTCTTCGCTCATTGTTTTGGTGTTGTGGGGTGTGTTTTCTTTACTGCAGCACAGCGCCACGGCTGGCATTGGTAGCCAACTTGCGGTAGCGCTTGAGCCACTTTCCGGAAATCTCCTGCATGGTGGGCTGCCACTCAGCACGGCGGGCAGCAATTTCCTCATCGCTCAGCTCAGCCACGAGGGAGCGGTTGGGGATGTCGATGGAAATGATATCGCCGTCCTTCAGCAGGCCGATAAGACCGCCCTCGGCAGCCTCGGGGGATACGTGACCGATACAGGCGCCGTGTGTAGCACCGGAGAATCGGCCATCGGTAATAAGAGCCACACAGTTGCCCAAGCCCTTACCCATGATATAGCTGGTGGGGGCAAGCATTTCCTGCATACCGGGGCCACCCTTGGGGCCTTCGTTGCGGATAACGACCACATCGCCGGGCTTCACCTTATCTGCCAGAATACCGGCGCAGGCAGCCTCCTGGCTCTCGAAAATCACGGCAGGCCCACGGTGCACCATCATTTCAGGCAGCACGCCGGCCTTCTTCACAATACCGCCCTGCTCTGCCAGATTGCCGAAGAGCACGGCCAGACCGCCATCCTTCGAATAGGCATTCTCCACGGTGCGGATAACCACAGGATCCTGAGTGGAAAGCCCCTCCATCTGCTCGCCGAGCGTCTTACCGCTGACGGTGGGTACGTCTGTCTTCAAAGCACCGGGAATCTTGTTAATCTCGGCCAGCACGGTCATGATACCGCCGGCACGCAGCACGTCGTGCATGTGGAATCGGCTGCTGGGAGCCACCTTGCAGATATTGGGGGTACGGCGGGAAATCTCGTCGATGCGGCGCAGGTCGTAGTCCAGACCGGCCTCTGCAGCAAAGGCAAGGGTATGCAGCACGGTGTTGGAGGAACCACCCATGGCCATATCGCAGGTGAAGGCGTTGTCGATTGCAGCCTCGGTGATAAGGTCACGGGGCAGCGGGCCACCCTGCAGAGCCATCTCTACAGCACGACGGGCAGCAGCGCGCCACATCTCCTTGCGCTCCTCAGAAAGAGCCAGCAAGGTACCATTGCCGGGCAGAGCAAGACCGAGCACCTCGCACAGGCAATTCATGGAGTTGGCAGTGAACATACCGGAGCAGGAACCGGCACCGGGGCAGGCATTGCACTCAATGTGGTGCAACTCGTCCTCGGTAATCTTGCCGGCATTGCAGGCGGCCACGGCCTCGAACACGCTGTTGAGGTCCAAATCCTCGCCATTGCGACCTTTACCCACAGCCATGGGGCCACCGGAGCAGAAAATGGTGGGAATATTGCAGCGCAGAGCGCCCATCACCATGCCGGGCACAATCTTGTCGCAGTTGGGTATGCAGATGCAGGCGTCAAACGCATGAGCGCTGAGCATCGTTTCCACACTGTCGGCAATCAGCTCGCGGCTGGCAAGAGAAAACTTCATACCTTGGTGAGCCATGGCAATACCATCGCACACACCGATAAGATTGAACTCAATGGGAGTACCACCGGCTTTACGCACTTCGTCCTTAATCAGCTCAGCCACCTTGTTCAGGTGCACATGGCCAGGAATCACTTCGTTGAACGAGTTGCAGATAGCGATGAAGGGCTTTCTGATGTCCTCATCAGTCATACCCGTGGCTCGCATCAGACTGCGATGCGGTGCACGCTCAATGCCGGCTTTTGTACGGTCAGATAACATAGCGCGCGGATTTTACCACATTTTAACCCGCATTTCCAGCACAAAAATTTTCCCGGCACACATGTACGCCTTTTCATGTTGACATGAACCCGCACATCTGCTAGCATCAGAGCGATATGAAGCTTCTAAACTTTTTTCTTGCTGTGCTGACCTGCGCCGCTGTTACTACGGCACAGGAGCCGGCTACCACCGTCGCACCTGCAGCTGCCACCCCCATGGCAAAAGCTATCGAAAGCACCACCTTTCTGACTGACAAAAAGCCCGATACAGGAGCCAAGTACTACATGTTCCTGGCCTCCGCCAGCTGGTGCGGTCCCTGCCGAGCCGTTACTCCCCGTCTGGTACAGGAATACCCGAACATGATGGCAAACAAGGACGTGGAGGTCATTCTGATTTCCTGCGATAGCACCCCTGCGAAAGCCATCGAATACCTTTCCCATTACAATGCCCCCTTCGCCGCAGTAATGTACGGCTCTCCCGCTGCAAATGCCCTGCCCGGCTGCCCGAAGGATATCCGTGGCATTCCCCACATCGTAGTGGTTGACGCTAACGGCAAGATGCTCTACCGCGGTCACGGCCTGCGCTTTGCCGATTGGAAAACTCAAATCGAAAACGCTAACAAGTAAATCGCCATGCAAGAAACCCTCATCGATATCCGAAATCGTCGCAGCTGCCGTAAATACAAAGCCGAGCAAATCAGCGACGAGCAGCTCAACGCCGTGCTCGAGGCCGCTACATGGACCCCGACCGGCAAGGGTATGCAGACCCCGCAGCTCGTGGTTGTACAGGATGCCGCCACTCTGAAGCAGCTATCCGTACTCAACGGCTCATTCATGGGCTGGGGACCGGACAAAGACCCCATGTATGGCGCCCCCACCGCAGTGCTGGTTTTCACCGACACCAGCGTACCCACCGGTCGCGATGACTCAGCCCTTATGATGGGTACCCTGATGCTCGCGGCACATGCCGTCGGCCTGGGCTCCTGCTGGATTAACCGAGGCAAGCAGATGTTCGACACCGAGGAAGGCCGTGAGCTCATGAAGAAATGGGGCGTAGCCGACAAGTACGAAGGTCTCGCCATCTGCATTCTCGGTTATCCCGAGGAGGGTGGCATTCACGAGCCCAAGCCCCGCCGAGCTGACTACATCATCCGCGCATAAAGATAATCCTCACCGCATTTTTTACCATCATGAGAAAGTTGATGTCCTTAATTGCACTACTGACGGGATTGGTTGTTCCTCCTATTTCTCAGGGCAATGAACTCGTTAACAGTCTTAAGGACATCTCCGCTATCTCCGGCGTCGATGAATGGGAGCAGAATCAATGGAAGATATGCCTGCAGGCATACGCCTTTGATTCCCCGAGTGAATTAGCTCCCTTTCTTCGCCCCGTAAAAGAATTATACTTGGAAGAGGGCAAAGCTTTCTTTGCAGCAAATCCAAAGTACAGAGAATTTGAATCAGGTGTAGCTACAGCAACGGAAAACACGTTCCTTCTGCTCAATCATTACTACTACCTTCAGCTCGAGTTCGGACGGTTCAGTCTGGGGGTAACGGCAGACACGTCGGTGGCCCAATGGCCCCAGGCGCTCATAGATTATGAGGAACAGATACGCTGCAATATCACCAATTTTGCCCTTTGTATTCTCAGGGAGTGCTTATGGTGCAGTGCCTGCCCGCAAGCTACTTATGGACAAAAGGAAGTAGCGCCCCATAAGCTCAACGCCCTTATACAAAATAATCCTCACACCCCCCATTTCGAGGAAGCTGTTATCCTGCGCCCCATGTTGATAGAACACAGCGATGCCGCCTCCTCCACCTTTGATATCAATTCATCTCTGGACTGGGCCGACAGACTGAGGGCAAGCCGCCTTTTCGCGGTAGCCCGTACTCTTACCTATCTGCATAAATGGAATAATTACAATACTCTGATCGAAAAGAAATGGGAGAGCCCCGAAACTGAAGATGAGACCGCACTCAGCAACGGCGAAATCTCGGCATCACTTATCGCTCAGCAGTACGCAACATGGGGCATGATTAAATCATACACCAGCCTGAACCTGATTATTCCTGAAGGAATGGAGAATTGCTACAAATTGTCTCGTATCGATACAGATATCTTTTACGAGCAACAGGAGGCATTCCTGCGACTGATTCTCCCCGAATATGAATTGTACACAGACAACGATTCAACAGAATAAACGCATGAAGCTGAATTGAGAGCAATGACCATTCAGCCACTGCTCCGATACCTACCACAAAAAAAGGCTCCGAACTCGGAGCCTTTTGAATTATATCGGAATCAGAGTCTTTATCAGAAGCTATAGGTGGCGCCTGCGTTGGCGCTGTGCGAAGTCTGGTTCTGCATGAGTTCCAGACTGTAGCTGCCGTTCAGGCTCCAGCTGTCGTTAAGCTGATAGCTTGCACCTACGCTCAGGTTCAGTCCGGCGCGGCCGGGGTTGGCGCCACGACTGCGGTAGTCGCCTACGGTGGCCGTCGGGTTGTTGCGTACCATATCGCCGATGAAGCTCAGCTCTCCGTAGACGTAAGCCTTGTCTGTGGCCTTGTGAGCAGCGCTCACACCGATTTCACCACGCAGGTTCTGCAGGGAGCCGGTGCTCAGGCCGTTGCACTCGCCCTTGTCGGTGGAAAGGTACTGCATGCCGACGAAGGCGCACACGGTCGTACGGTCGCTCAGGGCGAAGAGCTTATCCACGCGGGCATCCAGCTGCAGGGCATCCTGAGTCCAGTCGCAGGCCATACCGGCGAGCTTGGCATCGTTCTCGGTGCGGGTATGGGCGGCCATCCAGCTCAGTGTGGTGGTGGAGCCGAGGATGTGCTTACCGTAGATACCCTGGTGGGTGGAATCCTGATCGACCGGGAATGCCGAGAAGGTGCTCACCTTGCCCCAGCTGTTACCGATAGCCAGACCGATGGTGGAGCTCTCGCTCAAGCGAGCCTCCATACCGAAGGCGGCACCGGTCAGAGTGTAGTCAGCCCCGGCATGGGCGCCATCGGTGGAAATGCGGCTGCTGCCACCCATGGTGGAAATCCATGCGGCAGCCTTGCCGTCAGCCAGAGCCGTGGCGTGAGTACCGCGGGCTGCAATGGTATCACCAAAGGCGCGAGATGCCCCGGCGGTCCCCCAAGTGCTCTGCACCAGCGTGTCGGCTACCTTGCCCAGCTGCGGATTGATGCCGGCAGGGGTGGTCGTTACGACAATCTGCTCCGACTCAGTTTCCGTTGCCCCGCTCTCAACAAGCTCATCATCCTCACACAGCGCAGCTACAGACTCGCCACTAGCCAAGGAGTCCATATAGGCCTCCCAAGCATCGGCATCCAGCACGGTCAGGGTAATACCCTTAGCAGTGGAACTCAGTTCATAGCTACCATTATTCTCCCAACCGAGCAACTTGTGAAGCTCCGAGCCGTCGGACAAGAAATACTTAAAGGAGAAGAGCTTATAGCTCTTACCGTCTGTAGCATCGAAATCGAAGATGAATCTGTTGT
>JAZRSQ010000065.1:0-75816 GCA_045651585.1 Akkermansia sp. | reverse complement strand
CCATCTGAGCGCGAGCTCAGATTTTTCACCATGAGCTTACAGCTCATTCTTCACCACGAGCCCTACGGGCGAGTTCTTCACCGCCGGGCCGCAGGTCCGGCTTTTTAAGTTCGGCTATCGCCTCACGGTGAAGAACAGGCTGCGCCTGTGGTGAAGAACGCCATTTGGCGTGGTGAAGAACTCGCCTGTCGGCTCGTGGATTATTTTGGATTTAGTGCTTGTGGTACGCAGTCCCTCCTGCTATACTCAGCACAATATGACAAGTCCACTCTCTCAACAGTCAATGCAATTTGCAGTGGATATTATACGCCTGTGTGACAATATTCACAACCGTGGTCCCCTCAAAAACCAACTGCTGCGCTCTGCCACCAGCATAGGTGCCAATATCCACGAAGCTCAATATGGCTATAGTCGTGAAGACTTTATATTCAAATTGCAGTTGTCATTGAAAGAATGCAACGAGACTCACTACTGGTTGGAATTGCTGATTCGGTCGGAAACGATTACGAAGGAGGCAGCTGCGCCTTTGATTAATCAGTGCAGTCGTCTGCGTTATATGTTGATTAAGTCGCTGAATACTGCGAAGTCCACTCCCTAAATCCACGCCCCTGCAAGGGGCGTTCTTCACCATCTGAGCGCGAGCTCAGATTTTTCACCATGAGCTTACAGCTCATTCTTCACCACGAGCCTTATGGGCGAGTTCTTCACCGCCGGGCCGCAGGACCGGCTTTTCTTTTTCTTTTAAGTTCGGCTTACGCCTCACGGTGAAGAACAGGCTGCGCCTGTGGTGAAGAATGGTCGTGACGACCATGGTGAAGAACGCCATTTGGCGTGGTGAAGAACCGCCCTCTGGGCGGTGGATGGGGAAGGGTTGTCCATCCCCATCACGTGTGCGCGTAGCGCTGTTTTGCCCGCTTGTCTACATTTTTTTGCGTTATTTTTACTTTTTTTTGATTTTTTCCGAAAATTGCGCTTGACGTACCGGTAAAAAAGAGTATTATCGTCGCACCTCGCTGTAACGAGGAAAAACGAAAGAAAGGAACACAAGCAAAATGATCAAGACAATCGCCATCATTCTGGGTCTCACCGCTGTTACCGCTACCGCCAACACTCTGCCCCCCACCCCGGAGGCACCTGTGGCTGTGCTGCGCTAAGTACCCCCGTTACATACTCGCTGACAGTACATAGCATTGCTGTCTGTCATTCAGCAGCGAGATACACGGCGGGTTCTTCTGCCCGCTGATTCTGAACATGACAATCCGGTAGCCCCCAACGCTATCGGTTTTTTGTTGCCCTCGTTTTGACGGGCTTTCGGCCGCATGAGACTACCCCCTATTGATGAATAACACTTAACCAAACTTAGATATTATGATTACTATTCAAGGCCAATATGCGGCGGCCCGTGTCATGATTGATGAAATCGACGCCGATACCCGTCGCCAGATATACCACATACTAGCCGCGCCCGTGAGTGCCGGCAGCCACATCGCTATCATGCCCGATACCCACGCCGGCAACAACTGCGTGGTGGGCTTCACCCAGCGGTTGAATGCCGCCGGTGCCGTTTCCCCCAACATGCTGGGGGTGGACATCGGTTGCACGGTATCGCTGCTGCCCTTGGGCGAGGTCGGTGAAATCGACTTCCCGGCGCTGGACTCCTACATACGCGCCAACGTAGCCGTGGGGGTGGGCGAGTACCGTGCCACTCTGCCGCTGCGCAGCATTCGCAGCCGGTTTAAGGACACGGTGCAGCTCATCGAGGATGCCGAGCGTCTGCTGGCAGAGGACGGCGAGCGTGGGCGCGGAATCTCCCCGCTCACCCAGCTGGGCTCACTGGGCGGTGGCAACCACTTCATCTCGCTCAATCGCTCGCAGCAGAGCGGGGAAGTGTACTTGGGTGTGCACTGTGGCTCCCGCAACTTCGGACTGCGTGTGAACAAGCTCTACCAGCATCTCGCTGCCGAGTACCGTGCACAGCAGGGCTACGGCGGTACGCCCGAAATGGCTTATCTCGACCGCAACAGCCCCCACTACGAGCACTACCTGACCTGTGTGCATGCCTGCCAGCGGTTCGCACGGCTCAACCACCTCATCATCCGCGAGGCCGTGGCACGCTATTTTGCCGACGTGCACAAGCTGCCCGTGCTCAAGGATGTGGAGGGTCCCGCCATGGTGTCCATGCACAACTACCTCGACCTGCAGGGCATGGTGCTGCGCAAGGGCGCCATACGTGCCGCCGAGGGTGAGCCCGTGGTCATTCCCTTCAACATGAGGGACGGCATCGGCATAGGCACCGGTCGCGGCAACGAGGAGTGGAATCACAGCGCCCCGCATGGCGCCGGCCGCCTGCTGACCCGTGCAGAGGCCCGCGCCTGCATCGACCGCGCTGCTGCCGAGAAAGACATGGCCGACCACGGCGTCTTTACCACCAGCCTCGCCTATGCCATCGACGAGGCCCCCGACGCCTACAAACCCATGCACCTCATCCGCAGCGCCATCGCCCCCGCCGTCGACCTCCACGAAGTCCTGCCCGAAATCTACAACCTGAAGGGCAGGTGAGGGCAGGGCGGACAGTCCGAACTCAAAAAGCCACAGCTGCGGGAGCTGTGGCTTTTTATGTGAGAGCGGTTAGGACTGAAACTGCTCTGCCCAGCCTCTACCACAGAGCCTTGCTCGTTGGATATTACTCTAGGAATTCTGAATCTTGCAAAGATCGGATAACGTAGCACATAAGCTTCTTTTCAAAAAAAACCTTAATACCTATACGCTCGGCTCCTTTAAAATTGGGTAACTTCAATTTGCAGCTGGTACTTTGTTTGATGTTCAATTGCGACTTAACCTCTACTTCTTTGATAGTGTTATTATTAACATCCATCCATTCAAGGAGGTAGTTGGCCTCAATGGGGGGCAGCTCATGAACTCCGTTTTTTTTCATCATTTTGGCGATGTATTTTTTCGCATTCTGAGTATCAGAAAAAATGATATTGACAGAATCTTTGTGGTATTCGCAATCTTGTACGAAAAAACCATTCTCGTAGAATGTATCTTGCTTGTAGACTTTTATAATATCCTTAAATCGATTGTAGCGTTCAGTTGACGCTTTTTCGTGGAGTAGATTTAAAAGGGTTGTTTGTTCAATGCTATTGCGACACAAAATATTGGATATGCAATCGTCTATATTAAAATAATCGCGAACCAGAATTTCTGCTTGTCGATAAGATTTAGTTTTTTCCCATCTTGTGGACGAGTTGTCGTATATATAATCAAAATTTAATTTTGAAAATGACTCTATATCACTATATACTGACGCTCTACGACCTGCTAGTGTTGTTTCTGAGAATGACACATTCGAAAGAGATAGCAGCTTTTCCAAATCAAACAGGAGGAAGACCGGAACCGGAACATTGGCAGAAAGTTTTTCTGAGTTAAAACGAAGAGACGGGTGCTTATACCCTTCGTTGTAGTACTGAGTAGGAGTTTGTGGTCTGAAGTATAATCGTACATGCGATATTACATCAGAATCTGTCATGTCAATCACCTGCTGACTTGCATTATCGTTTGACATGATATTGAGCCCCTGTGCTGTAGCTCTGCTGTACATGCGCCCGGAAGTTAATATACATGCTGCATTCCTGACATCGGTAAAATGAAACGCAAATCTGGGCCACCACCGTCTTTTGTTGAGGCGTTCACAATTTCTCTGGATGATATCCCTATAATCCATACAATTAATTGTTGCTGAAGGAAGAAATGCGTCGGATGCCGGCATTGAGCTGGTAACCATCTTTCATTTGTTCGTTAGGTGTCTGCAAACGTATTTTTGACAAATACCCGGAAGAATGTAGCAGGGCATATATCAAGGTTTCTTCTGCGTTTGCTTGAGATATGCAAACGATGGACGATGATCGCAGGGCATCCCAAATACTGTAAAGTCTATCAGTTGAGACTTTCGTTTCTTTCGTTCCCGTAGTGAACATGAACATGTCATTCTGATAGCACATTTGATAACGATGCCCGTTATATTCAAACTCATATGGCAAGATGCTACACGATTGTACCAAATCGTCCTTCATTCCGGTGAAAGACATATCCTTAGCATGGCGTTTCAACCAGTCAATTGTCTTTTTGGGCGTTTTGTGTTCCGGTTCAGCATCTGGGTGGGTTCCCAGATAGATATACACCGTGATAGGTAAATCCTTGAGGTATTTCTCCATAATGGGGCGCACCTCCTCCCATTTTAGTTCTCCATTGCCACAGCCCAAACGTGGGAATGCGATGGAGGTTATCCCCTTTTGGGCGTACGTCTGTACAAATTTTTGAAGCCCGGATTCGATATATGCCAGCTTAGAGGGATTGCGCCAGTGTTCTTTTGTGGGAAACAGCAGAATCCAGTAGTCGGCTTCGTAGAATAGCATGAGCTTTCCTGTGGTTAATAGGCCTTTTTCGCATACTGACTTATAACGCTCGAACATATCGGGGTAGCGCTTCTTGAAAGATAACGCCAACCCTTTACCCATGACACCCACGGTGTTCACCGTGTTTACAATCACTTGCGCGGGGCTTTCGAATATATCTCCTTCAATATACTCTATCATATGTGCTTTTTAGCTCGGAATGTTTTGTCGAGATGTTTTATCGAGTGGTGACTGAGGCCTTTGCCACAAGCCCAGAGTAGCATAAAATAGGAAAAAGTACAGCTAAAAATCAACCATAGCATCTTCAATCTGAATGCCCGACTGAAGGTGGGGTAAGTTGAAATGAGAGTGTTGCTATCGGGTAGTAACTTCTGAAATCCCGAATTTTCTCCGGGCAATGTGCAGTTTTTGCACATTGCTGTTACTTGAAATGGAATACAAACTAACAATGCTTGACAAGGGAATGTCTGTTTGTAAAATATGAGCATGACTGTTGCTCTCTGCAGAGAGGTTTTCAACAGGCTTACCACCAACACTCAAAGAAAAAATGATTACAAAAATGACTAAATGGCTCATAGATAACAACCCGAACCTTTCCCCCGAGGAAAAGCTCGAGCAGAAATTAATGGCAAACGAGCAAATTGCTGACCCTATCGATCGAGAGGCTGAAAACCAATGCGATTGGGTAGATTATCGGCGTGAAATAGTCGACAACTACATGAAAAGCAACGTACGCCCTCCGTTAATAGAGCGATTGGGGCTTATCTGGTTAAATGGTGAGGCGGAGGCACAGAAGTACAACATACGGCAACAGGCAGAGTATGCCAAACGACAGCGCGATGAACAGATGCGAGTACCTATACGTAGGTGGCTTAACCCGTTTTAACCAGTCAGTTGATAGATGTTCCTACACTAAACGATTAGGAGAAAATCGGAAAATCCGAATTTACTTTTGGGAGAGTGATTTCATGCCAGTTTCGCTGGTATGCAATCACTCATGCTTCTTGGTTGGCAGTTACAGAGAGCCCGTACTTGTCAAAAAAAGCGACATGACCACTTTTTATTATTTGTCTGTTTTTGTAGATAGATGAATTTTATATGATTTACTTGCCTTTGTTATTTATTGATATATACATTTTTTGAGCTATTTTAAATTTGTTTTCAATTTCATCTATTTCTTCTTTTATTTCTGAATATTCTACATCACTTAACAATGAGCGTGAACGAGACAGTTCTATCAGATTAAAATTCGATTCTGTATTTGGATTATATTTATGATAATCTACCGTGGATATGATAATTTGCGGGAGATAGTTTAACCTATGTAAAAAGCCTAGTATTTCAACACGACTATTGCCACTAGCCTCCATTGTGCATGGAGAATCGACTACAAAGGGGAACATTATGGTAGTATTCAGACTGCGAATTGTTTCTAGAATTGCAGCATGCAGCGCTATGAGAGTTTTAGGAAGTATTGTGCCTTGCGCTCGTTTTTTCAAAAGCAATGATATATCAATTTCGTTATCATCTTCAATCTCTGCCCCGAGCTGAGATAAAAATTGGCGAGCATAGCTTTCATATTTTTTATTTACATCAGAATCTTGTTTGCTAATATTTTTTTTCTGTGTATTTAAACTCTTAATGCTCGCCTCAATCGAATTTATTTGTTTCTCTAGTTGGTTGATTCGAATGTTTAAGTCCTGCATAGATGACTCCAACCCCTGATATCTAATATACGATTCGTATCCATGGTTTTTCTCTGAGATTTCTATATAATTTTGTTTCAGGGATTGATGTAAGGAGTTGTATTGATTTTTTTCTTTTTCTAACTCATTTGATAAGTTTGATAGATGTGTTTGTACTTGTTTTGTAATATATCTTTTGTTCTTTTTGTAAAACGCTTGATTGGCAAAATCATATATGCTCTCATTATCTATATAACCACAATGAGAACATTTTTTTATTTCTACTGTGTCATTATTGGAATCAATTTTTGTATTAAATTTAATTTGCTTTAAACGCATAGAATAAAATGAAACATCCTCTTGAAGTTGTTGTATTCGGTTTCTGCTGGCAAACATTTGGTTTAGTAGCTCCTCTGTTTGCTTTCTAGAATATTCCATAACCTTAGCTAGTTCTGCAACATCGCCTGCAATTTTGATCCCCCTTGCTTCTTTTTCTAAAATACACAAAGTCTTTTCTAGTTCCTTTTTTTCGTTCTTTGTAGCCTCAGCCTTTTCTTTTTCGTCGATTAATGAGTTTTCTGTGTTTACTGTGTTTTCATTTCTGACATTATAATGATATAATACAGAAGAGCGTCTGTCTAACGCATTGTACTGAGCTAGATTTTCAAAGCTAGAAAATATTTCGGTTGTCCACCCTTTATCTTGGTCTATAAAGTAAGGTAGATAAGTAAAAGCCGGAGGCGTTAGCTCTAGCTTTTTAGTTTTTTTATTTGACAAGTAAACACCAAATTTGAAAATGTTTTTTAATATGAAATTTAATTCAGTGGATGCGTGAGTGCAAAAGTTTGTATTATTCTTATTATCAATTAGTAAAAAGGATTTATTTTTTCTAATTATCTGATAATGCTTGTCGTTAACACAAAATGCTAGGCAAAAAGTTTTACTCTTTACATCCCAATTTTGATCATAATTAACTTCGGCACCCAGTGCGTAATATAAAGATTTTACGAGACACGATTTGCCAACGTGGTTTTCAGTGCTAGTGACAATATTAATACCAGGCTTAAACGTTTGTTTAAATCCTCTTTGTTTCTGTATGTCGTAAATAATAATTGAATTAAAGCGTACTTTTATCATAACTTGTGATGTACAAAGTATATATTTAATGCCAAAAGCTCTAAATAGTGTTTAGGGGAAATCTGGGAATATATTCTAATTTTTTCATCCTTACATATGCATGTATTCACACACCGACAGCAGAACTGCCAAACTGTTTCCTTTGGGCGTAATAACTCATGAGTGACGACATTTTTTAAGGAGAAATATATATTTTTGTACGACGACCGATTTTTCTTACGGTCATTTAGTAATTCAATGTACGGTTTATACAAGGTATCCCTAATCTCGAGAGGGGTAAATTTCTCCACTGTGTCGAAATCCAGTGGTTCAACATATGCCGCATCTTCAATTACCTTATTTAATGTCTCTTTAGAAACTCCTTTTAATTGAAATACATAATCTTCTTCAGTATCGATACTTAGACTTTCCTCTTTTTGAGCGGTTCTTAATAATTCACGAACTGTCGTAGTTATTGCATTTGCTAATCTAAGTTCTATAGAACTATATTTTCTTTGTATAAAATCAGCAAAAAACTTTTCAGATAGATGATCATGATTATCTATGCCGAGTGTTGTTTTTCTATGTGTTAAAATATCATCCAATAGTTGTTTAGGAATCTCTTGTTCTTCTTCTATATTTTTCAAAACCTTTTGCAATAAATCACCGCTAAGAACTTTTGTTATGTATGTTTTCTTATCTTTTTTAATTGTGCCATTCTTTAATTTTATTGGACAATTTGTAATTAAAGATAGCTCTTTTACCCTATCGCCATACGCCTTGATATGTTTACATAACTTTTTAAACCAATCTTCTCTTAAAATATGTGATAGTGTAAAAGGCTCTTCACTTGTTTTAATTTGAAACAAACTAACATTGCCTTGTATTCCTTCAAAAATTGCGATATCTTCGTAAAAATCCATTACTATTGTGTAATCTTCGCAATCTTCCCATTCTACAGCCAGCAACATTGCTTGGCTTATTTGAAAATCCAAGCGGTTGTATGCTATCGATCCCGCATTCTCTGCCCCATTTTTTTGTTTCATCCTTCTATATTATAATAAATCCACTTCCGCTTATATACCTTTATGCTCAGGAAATATTTAAACTGATTTTCAGTTTGAATTTGGATATATTAAAAAAGCACGTAGGATTGGTATACATTTTAGCTCTTCTCCTTATTGTTGTGTAGTAGTCTATCACACCCTCGCAATCACCTCTGCCAGACTAGCTACTGGAGCCAGATAGCGCGCGGGGCTTTCCCGGCCATCGGTAACGGTATTGAAATGCTGCTCGGCGCTGTGGATTTTGCCACTTTCTGTATCGCGGAGTTCGCCCAGCAAATCCGTGCTTTTCGTTTCTACCACGAAGTAGAGGTGATTCTTGCCTTCTATTTCGAGGAGCAGAGCCCAGTCTGTATTATAGGGACCCAGCGGGGCATGGTTGCGGAAATTGCTGGTCTGTTTCACATACATTTTCATTTGCTCCGTATTCGTGATGTTCACGGCCTCGCGAGTCTGGCAGCCCGTAGCATTGGTTGTATATATTAATCAGACGTATTATAGAAACAAACGCCCTTGGGATATTTTATATTGGGAATCCATACCGGGCGCCCATCCCAACCTTTATCTATACTTCCGTTCACGCGATAAAGTGTTAACGTGATAGCATCTTTGAATTTATCACCTAATTTTCGATCGGTTGGTGATAAAAGAGTACCAGTCCCTTTGCTTATGTCACGATCGGTTCTTACGATAAGCTTGCATTGGATGGTTGGCCGTTTTTGTTGAAGTGCCACAATACACGATATGTGTTTCTTTTTATCGAAATCGTTAGCATCAGCTGATTCCGTATAGCCCAGAATTTCTATTAATTCGTTCGCGGAAACGCTTGTATGCTCTTCATCTTTATATTCATCAACCAAATTATCCAAGATATGTGTGTTTTGGGGAATAGGCTCGTGTGAATACATATTTACGCCACCGACAATCATATTCAGATACTTATTATCTAAAACGTTGCTTCTTGTTGGCTTTATGCCTTCAGGATACACCAGTTGTATGTCGTCGACTTGCTTTTCAATTTGGTTAATGAGAATATTATTTGCTTCACTCAGCTTTACAAATAAATGATGCAAACTTCTAGGAATGTATATTCTTACCAATTCTTTTTCTCTATCATAGCCGAATATTCGTGAATGTTGCCAGAATGTATCAGCTTGTGGCGTTTTAGATGCTCGACAATAGTAGACTGTTTGTAGGTGAGGGAAGGTAATTCCGCGCCCGAGCGTATTGCCTCCGACTACTATATTATAACCTTTTGATAAATCAAGAGCGTCTGGATTATTGGGATCTCGGCAAACTATACTCTTAGAATTGAGCTCGATTACACAAAGAAGCATCTTGTCTAAAATCTCGACTATGTGCTCGTGAATTACTTCATGATGTGGCAAATCTGGTTTTGTTTGTTGCAGTTCCACCCAAGCATCTTTTGTCAGCTCCCGAAGCTCTTCATCATCTGCACTTTTCAACAAGTTCAAATAATCTTGTACTGCATTTGCAAACTTTTTGTGGATTTCCACCCGAACACTTGGGTGTATCATGAAGTTGCAATTACTTTCCCCTTTGATTCTTTTATATGCGCAGACAACCAAAAATGACAATACGCTTTCTCTGAGACCACGCGGGCACAAGATGTCCCCATCTTCTTTCAAATCGTCCAATTCATTATCATCTGTGTATTTTATACAGTAGGATGTTGGATCAGAATAAAAGAAATTACCGCCGAGATATTCCTTGCCTGGCTTAAAATAATTGATAAATGAAGGTTTCCACCCAGATAAAGATGTTTGTAAAACAATTGATTGAGGGGTTGCTGTTACTTCGAAATACAGAGTCCCGACAGAGGTGTCTTTAATTTTTTGCAGATGCTTGTTAATTGTGCTTCTCTTATGAGAATTCACGAGTGTGTTTAGGCTCGCAGCATCTGCCTCGTCATCAAAAATACATAAAAATAAACTCCTTGCCAATTTTGAAGCTGCTAGTAAGTTACCCCATTTTTTCAAAATGCTGGAGTTTTTCTTCAGTACTATTATTATAGGCTTGGACAAATTTTGGGGATTAAATAGAACTTCATCTCTCTCCGATAATACGGTAAATGTTTGTAAAGATTGTTTAGTTCTATTGTAGGTTTGGCGTTGTAAATCTACATTGTCGGTAGTGAGTATTATGAAAACTTTGTAGCCTTCATCTGCAAGTTTGCAGATGACTCCAAACATTTGTCCTGTTTTTCCACTTTGAACGTTACCCAGCAATAATGCTGTAAGTTGGTTGGAGCTACTTTGGTGCTTTTCAACGTTATCTATAACAGAATTGGCCGTGTCGAGAACAGATTGTTCTAACGCAGGATTTTTTAGTGTAGACAGATATGATTGGAGATGTTTCATGTTTATTCAAGACCTAAAATCCAAAAAGATTTATCTTTAGACGGTGTTAATGTGATATGTGATTTCCCAAACTTTTTAAGAGATTCATCAGTCACGAGTTCTCCTATTTTGAGAGCGCCACATTTTTCCATTTTCTCTTTTATCCATTTACCTAAAATACTTAAATCATAAGCAGAACGGAAGTTTTTTGAATAATCACCTTGCCTTGAACATTCAAATTTGTATCCATCTTTGGTTATGACTGTGAAGTTCCCGTCAGTTTTTCCAGGCAGTAATTCTATGTTGGCTGTTCTTTTGGGTATTATAAACTCAACCTCGTAATAATTTCGTCGGCTGAAGCGTCCCGGGACTTTCCCTTTTCCAAAGTAGGTGTTTAAATTGGATTTAGGATGTGTTTTTAGAGGAATCCTGATAATCGGCTCTGATTCTAATTTTAGATACTGTGATAATTCTTCGGGATTTAGTTTTTTTACATGTTCACAGTTGTCCAATAATGAATATGGGGGCTCTTTAAATGTTTCAATAGGTTGGGCTTGGTTTATCGGTTCACCGAGTTTGTTTGTAATGTGAACAATAGCTTTGTTAATATTTTCTCCTTCTTTGGCATGAAAATAAGCGTCTACTTCGACCATATCGGATGTCGTGCCCATGAAGCTGCTTAAATTCGAAGATCCCAAAAATGAGCCTAGGCATTCATCATGTTTAAGGAAAGAATACATCTTCCCGTGGTATAGAGCCTTAGGAGAAACGTAGACGTCACCGAGGTTGTTTTCTTTCAAATAACTCGCTAAATCTTTAACAGCTTCATATTGAAGTTGCGTAAACCCATCAATATAGTTCATTCCTATAAATAGATTTACGCTAAGTTGATTTGCTCTATATTCGATTAATTGTCTTAATGTTACGATTGATTCATTTGATATGAATCCTGTTGCTATGTTTATGTGTGTAGCAATTTCAAAGTAGTTGTCTAGATAACTACTTATGCTTTTGTTTTTAGAGCCCAGCAACGGATGCTTGGTTAGAAGTATTTCGGCTTTCATTTTGTAATTAACTTATACCTCTCAGAAAAAGGCATGTTTTTCAAAGTTTCCAATTCTTGATGCAAGTCAACTGGCTCAAAGTCCCCTGTAAATAGAGGCTTTAATGCTCTGGCAAGAGCGTGAACACCTACAGGAGGTACAGCATTACCTATTTGTCTACGGACTTCAGTGGTGTTCCCATAGAAAACAAAATCATCTGGGAAGGACTGAATTCTGGCTCGTTCTCTATTCGTGAGTGGTCTGTTTTCAGGGTAATGGTAGCCCCATGTTCCGCCACCACCTGCTGCAATGATTGTCTTGGATGGTTCACCGAGGTGTACTCTTCGGTATACGTGACTAATCATTCCTTTTACGTAATAAGGACTATCTTTTGGGATGTCTGTAAAGTTTCCACCCTCCGATATCAGACTAATAATTTTTTTCGTCCTTTCTGTGCATCTTATATACTCGTTGTTTGCTTTTACTTCATTAACACCCTTAAAAGCTTCTCCTACTGTTACCAAAGGAAGAACATCGTCTCCTTTACCATGGGTTGGTTTGGGGTGTTCAAAATGGAATCCAGTATCAACTCTAATACCAACAATTAAGACTCGTTCTCTGTATTCAGGTACTCCGTATTCAGCGAAATTATACAGCTTAGGTTTCACTATATAACCTGGTGCAATGTCTTGAAAATCCTTGATAATCTGTTCAATCGCTTTTTTCTTGTTCGCTGTCAAAATGCCTTTTACGTTTTCTGCTACAAAGGCTTTCGGCTTTTTTGCATCTACAAAGCGTAAAAAACTTTTGTATAAGTTGCCACGCTCACCATTTAATCCAGGCTGTTTCCATATGATGCTAAAATCTTGGCAAGGGAAGCCACCTAAAACCAAATCGCATGGGGGGATATCGCGGTCTTCGTACGGATCGATTTTTTCGATGTCTCCTTCGACAATTACCGGCCCAAAGTGATTTCTAAAAGTTACACATGCTTCATGTTTAAAATCATTTGCCCATACAGTGGAATAGTCTCCTACTTGTTCAAATCCCAAATCTAATCCGCCACAACCCGAAAAGAGTGATATGATGTTAGCCATTTTGTTGATGTGTTGTTTGTGCGCTTGCGTGGCTATTGACAATGCCATGCCAAAATCGTTCGTTAGGGTAATCCTACCATATAGGGCTCTATCTTGTCAATTAATATAGACGCCTTGTTACGATTTATGGACTTTCCTAGAAAAAAGCGACTTAGAAGACGCCTAAAATACGCCGATATGTGTATTTGGCGCGAAGGCTGGCTTGTGAGGAGTGGGTAGGGAAGTTGTCAATTTTGGTTTGGTGGTATTTGCATTCTTAATCCGCTAAAGACAAAGTAGTGTTCCCAAGAGGGGAAAATACTGATTTCCGTTGTTTGTGATATGGCTAATCATTGATCAGCTTTTTGTTTTGAATTCGTCAGACAGTGTCTGTCGAATTCTCTATGCACTGTCTAGGGACTTCCCTAGGAGCAGTTCTAGAATTGGGCAAACAATGATTGCCCAATTTGAAAGTCACTGCATAGGTTAAATAAAAGATACTATGGTTAAGGTTGGGCTTTCTATGTCCTATTCTAAATTACTCCGATACACAGCTCAAACAAAAAAGCCACAGCGAGAGCTGCGGCTTTATGAATGAAAAAGACTAACTTGTATGTTAATGGGGGAGGGGGATTTAGGCCTCCTCGGGGGCGACGTTCACGCGACGACCTTCGCGGTCGAAGAATACGCGACCATCAACAAGGGAGAAGATGGTGTAGTCGCGGCCCATACCCACGTTCTTGCCGGGGTGGAACTTGGTGCCACGCTGACGCACGATGATGTTGCCGGCGATAACAGCCTGGCCACCGAACTTCTTCACGCCGAGGCGCTTGCTGCGGGAATCGCGACCGTTACGAACGGAACCCTGACCTTTCTTATGTGCCATAACTAGTTAAAATGTTTGGTGTTAGTGGTTAATAATCAGGCGTTGATGGCGGTGATCTCTACCTTGGTGAGAGCGGCGCGGAAGCCCTTCTTCTTGTGGAAACCCTTGCGGCGCTTGAATTTGAAGGCGATGCCCTTGGCACCACGTGCCTCTGCGTCCAGCACCTTGGCTGTTACGGTAGCGCCCTCGATGGTGGGGGTGCCAACCTTGGTTGCGTCGCCATCCTCTACCAGGAGCACCTGGTCGAAGGTGGTCTCGCCGTCATTCTCCAGACCGGAGATGCGGTCAACGGTGAGCACGTCACCGACCGTCACACGGTACTGCTTGTTGCCGGAAGTGAAAACTGCGTATGCCATAATTTTCTGAATTTTAGGATTGCACCCGCACGTGCGGGCTGGCACATTATATACAGTTGGCCGCGTTTGGCAAGTCTAAAATTAAAATTTTTTCAAAAAATTGCAAAAAATGCATAAAATTTTCAAAGATGGGGTCATTTCGGTGAAGTCTGAGTCGGAGATGGTGGCACTCGGGCGCGAGATTTCAGCGGTTTTGTGTGGTGGTGAGGTGCTGGGGCTGGTGGGCGATTTGGGCGCGGGCAAGACCCACTTGGTGCGCGGTATTCTGGAGGGGCTGGGGGCCGGCAATCCTGCGGCGAGCCCTACGTTTTCCCTCGTGCATGAGCACAATGACGGCCGTGTGCCGGTGGCGCACTTCGATTTCTACCGCATGAAGTCGGCCGACGAGGCGCTGGGCATGGGCTGGGATGAATACCTGAACTCGGGCAGTGTGTTGCTGGTGGAGTGGGCCGACCGCTTTGACGGCGCGCTGATGCCGGAGGATACGCAGTGGCTGGTGCTGCGCCATGTGAGCGCCACCGAGCGCAGCGTTTCGCTGGCTCAGTAAGTGCCGAGGAGGATTCAGCGTGTTTTGTTGTTTGCGCTGATGTGGAAATAAACGGCGTTCTCCTCACCGGGGCGCATGAAGCCCTGTATACGCTGTGCTTTTCCATGTCGCTTGAGGCTTGCCCGGATTTTGTCTGTGCAGATGCGGATTCCGGGGGCGAATTGCACGCGGATGAGAGCGTTTTTGTGCGCCGTCGGATTGTCGGGCAGCTTGATAAGGAAATTGCCGGTGATGGTCAGCTTGCCTTGCAGTGAATGGCAGGGGAATGCCAGTAGGGGAACGCTCTTGTTTTGATGGGTGGTTGTGTCTTGCTGTTTCGCGTTTCCTTCGATGGTGATGTCTGTGCCGAGGATGTTCAGAGTGGCACCCTCGGCCGAAATGCAGCTGTCAGGGCGTATGGAGGTATTCAGCAGGTTAAGGGTACTTCCGCTTGCCAGTTGAAGATGGGTGTGGCGAATGCGCGGATTGACGGCAGCTCCGAAATCGCCAATGGTGACTTCGGTGGGTGAGTTCTGCTTTATATTTGCGAAGAAAAGCTCCGCCTTCTGCTCTCTGCTGCGGAGGGTGAGTAGCTCTTGCTTGTTGTGCTGTAGAGAGAGTGAGGCTCCGGGCTGGATACTGATATGTGAAGAAGTGACGGAGTCGCTCAAAATGAGTTGCCCGCTGCGGATAACGATGTGCAATGATTTCAGGGCTTCGCTCAGGTGGAATGCTGCTTTTTCGGAGGCGCTTTCTACAAGCAAGTTGCCCGGACCACTTATCTTGCCGGAGTAATGGGTGGTGGTGTCGGTCTCCGGGGTGCTTGTGAGGCGTAGCGTGGCATTTTCGCTCAGTATCACGTCGCCTTTGTGCCCGTAGAAATCTGCGATAGTGGCTGTGTTTTCCGGAGCTTCACCGCCCTCCACGAACTCACTGCCGTGCTGCACGCCCTCGTGCATGGTGTAGGTGCCACCGCTTGCTACCGTGACCTTGCCCTGCAGGCGGGCATGGCTGCCCAGCTCGAAGGTGGCTCCGGGTTGCACGGTCACATTCATGCGGGCATCGGCATAGTGCCAGTCATTCGGGCGGGTGGAAAAGTCTGCCGTGTCTTGCGTGTGTTTGGTACCATAGCCATGCAGGGTGGGGGTACCGGTGAGGGTGACGCTCCCGTTCTGCACGGTAAGCCCGCTCTTGGGGTGGCGCAGGTCTGTATGGGTACCGGTGAGCTGCCAGTTGCCACCGCCGGCGTAGATGATATTCAGGCTCGCGGAGTCAGTATCGCGGAAGGCGCCGGGGTAGAGTTGCTCCCCGTTTTCTCGGAAAGTGAGAGTAGCGTGGCCGGTGCTGTTGGCGATGGTGGCTTGCTCGGTCAGGGCATGGATGCTGAAGCCGGGGCGTTTTTCACCGCCGGAGGTGAACCACTCCATGCTGTTGCCGTTCACATCCAGCGTACCGCCACCGGCGCCGATGGTGAGGTCACGAGCAATCTGCTGCGCGTTGGCTATCCTCACGGTGGAGCCGGTGTTCACCAGCACATTGTAGGCAGCATAGCCCTTCTGCTGCTCCAGCAGGGTCAGACCGGGCCCGCCCACATTCAGCAGCACCTCGTTGTTGCCGTTGCCACAGACTCGCAGCGTGCCTTGGCCCACCTTGCGCCATTCGGGCGTGTCGGCGGCATCGGTATTGCGCAGGCGTAGCTCGGCTGTCACCCCGGCATCGACAATATAACCGGCCGTGTGCAGCTGTGCTCCGGAGGGTGAGCTGAGGGTGTAGCGCACGTCGCTGAGTTTTTCCGCTGCAAAGCGAACATAACCCGCGCCCAAATCCGTATCGTCCGCTATCTGAATATCATAGCTTGCGCCCTGAGCCGCAGCGTTGAGGATGAGATTCTGGGTCAGGAAAAGCTGCGCATAGGTGAGCCCCGGATTGGGCTTGACTTCTTTGTTCTCTATGACCACGCTCTCGCCGGCATTCAGGTATTCCGGGCCGTAGGCGTACCAGTTGTCCTGATTGCGGCGGTCGGTCAGGGATTTCCAAGTGCGCAGCCCCTGAGCCACCGCGCGGAACGCCACGGCATTGCTGCCGGCATCGTACAGATTCCCCTTGTCATCCCGCAGGTACCCGCGGGCCGGGTTCACGGTAATCTGCTGACCGTTGATGATTTCCTGCACACCACCCTTATCTGCCGCCGGTTTAGCGCTGTCCAGCACCAGACTGCCACGCACCGTCGCCATGTCCACGTTCACACAGTCGGCGGCCATGGTGGCCAGTGCCCAGTCGGTAGCCTCGCAACCCACGGTCTGGCGGTTGTTGTTGGTGCTGCCGTGGTGAGCCATCAGAAAGCGGAACTTACCGTCCTGCCACACGAAATAGGGGCTGCCACTGTCACCCTGCGTGGAGCCGAAGGGCAGGGGCGTGGCTTTGTTCATGCCGTCTTTCCCCCAGGAGTCGGTGCCGATGATCATGCCGTTGTGCACGCGCATGTCGCTGCCGGAGCGCTGCCAGTTGGCAATGGGGGCAATGCCTGCTACGGTGTAGACATCTTGGATGCTTTCGTCGCTGTTCTTGCCATCATGGTCGCGCAGTTGCTGCAGACCGCCGCCCACGCGGTAGATGAGCTGCCCCTTGAAGTTCCACCCGGCGGTCATGGTGGCAGGGGTGGTATCTGTCACCAGGCGGCAAAGGCGCGAGAGCTTGAAATCGTTGGTGCCGCTGAATATCCGGTGAACAAAGGCGCTGTTGGCGCCCTGTTCCTCAATCGCGACGTAGTTCCGCGTGTGGGTTGCTCCCAGCCCGGCATCGTGAGCGGTGAAAGTGGGGTACAGGCGGGAGGTGTTGTGAGCCACCGTCGCTATGTAATTGTACGCCACAGCTGTGGCATTCGCCATGTCGGAAACGGCAGAGAAATCGGGCACGCCGTTCGGGAGCGTGTAGTCGGCCTCCCCGTTGGTGTAGGGGATGCGCACCCCACCGTCGCGTTGTCGCAGGTGCTGCAGCAGTGCATTGGGGGCGGCGGTCACGTAACGACCGGAGTTCGTGGCCACGTTCACATAGGTGTGCAGGGAAACTCCGGTGTGGCGCACGGCTGCTGTAGCGGGGATGGCGCAGGCTGCCAGCAGGAGCAGGAGGGGAAGGTGCGGTTTCATGGGGAAGGAGGACTGTTCTTGGCTTCCAGGTAAAAGCGCTTTTGGCGGCGAATGGCGGTGAACCCACCCGGCAGGCTGCGGCGGGCTGTGGGGGCATCTGCCGGCAGCATGGCATCGAGCGCCAGCACCATGGCCTCGTCCACCTCAGGTACCTCATGCCGCAGCAGGTAGCGACGCAGAATGGCCTTGCGCAGGGGGAGCGGCTGCTCCAGTACAAAGGGCAGGTACAGGCGCCCCTGCGGGTCTTCTGTCGGCAGGGCGGCGAGGGCAAAATCGAGTGCCAGCAGGGTTTCGCTCTGCAGGCGCGCGCTGCGGTTGAGAATGGGCACGACATCCCGCCCCATGGCCTGATTGAGGGCAGGGATGACCTCCAAGCGCAGGCGGTTGCGGGTGACATCGGCCACGGCGTTGGTGGAGTCATCCCGCCAGCTGAGGCCCTGTTCGGTCAGCCATTCTGTCAGTTGTGCCCGCGTGAGGCTCAGCAGGGGGCGCAGCCAAATGCAGCCCTCGGCGTGAACAATCGGCTCCATGCCACGGGGACCGGCTGCCCCGCGTGCCAGCCGGAAGAGCACGGTCTCCGCCTGGTCATCGGCATGATGTGCCAGCGCAATGGCTGCGCCGTGGCGGGCGGCGGCATCCTTCAGGATTGCGCGGCGAGCCAGACGTGCGGCGGTCTCCAGCGACTGCCCGCTTTCGGCAGCGAGAGCGGGAGCATCGATTCGGTGCTCCTCGTAGGATATGCCGAGTCGGGCGCAGAGCTCGCGGCAGAAGTCAGCATCCCCATCGGCCTCCTCCCCGCGTATGCCGTGGTGCACGTGCACGGCGTGCAGCTCGTAGCCCTTCTGCTGCAGCAGGTGCAGCAGTGCCACGGAATCACGCCCGCCGCTAAGCCCCACGACAATGGGGCGGTTGAAGTACGACAGGCACGAGGGCTCGAGCGTAAGGTGCATGAGGGGAAGGACAGGCCGGATATTCTTAAAGAATGAAGGACAAGTTTCCTTGCCGCCGAATGGGTCGCATAGGGAACTTGTCCTCCGGAAATGAAGTGAAGGTGCAATCTTTATTCTTCGTCCTCGTCTTCCTCGTCATCGTTGCCTTCGGCCTGCTCAGCCTTCTTGGCGATGGACGGAGCGATGCGCTTGAAGAGGTCGGCAGCACGCACGGTTTCGGGGTCGACTTCGTAGGCCTTGATCATACCGCTGGCATAGAGCACCACGATGGTGTTCTGGTGGCGGGCGACGGCGGGCATGACCTGCTTGGTGAAGCTCTTGATGTCGGTGACACTCTGACCCTTCACCGGGTTGCCGTCGGAGAGCCAGGGCAGGGTGTCGAGGTTCTGCTTGGCTGTGGTGCGAATGCAGGAATTGGGGTTATCCTCGTCCTCGCTGCCGTCGGTCCAGGAGACATAGGACACCGTCTTGGGGTCGGCCATGAAGAAGTCGTCCTTTACGTCGGGCTGGTGGCCGGGGCAGTGGAAGATGGGGGAAACCTTCATTTTGCCGTTCTTGCCCTGGGGCAGCACAGTGCCGTCCATTTCAGGGGCGATGGACATCCACCAACCTTCGCTCTCGTTGTAATCGGTGTCTTCATCGTCATCCATACCGCTGGTGGGCAGCAGGTGGCTGTGGCTCATGTCGCGGGAGTATTTCTCGCCAATCAGACCCAGCTGCTGCAGGTTGCTGCGGCACTTGGTCACGTCTGCCGCATTCATCTGAGAGATGATGAAGGGAGCGGAGATGCCGGCCAGGGCACCCAGAATGGCAATTACCACAATCAGCTCAATGAGCGTAAAGCCTGTGGCACGGCGTGTAAAACTGGTTTTCATAACGTGTTTAATCTACCATAAGGCACCTGCTGACGCAAGCGAAAAATACGGAGGTTGAATGTCCTTGGGGGATTTTACGAAGAAAGCCCGCATTTTACGGCGGGCTTTCGAAAGATTGCTGTTGGTGGAATCAGGCGTTGCGCAGGGCGTCCACGCAGATGGCTGACCACGTTTCCAGACGGTCATAAAGGGGGCCTGCGAGCTCATCGAGGGTGCAGAATCGCATGTCGGTGAGCTTCTTTTCGAGCGGGGCCACCTCGTCGCTATCGAGCTCGAAACGGTGCACGATACCGAGGTGCACGGAGCCTACCTCGTTGGTGTCGTCGTTAATGACGGCGTAGAGCTGCTGAGTGGCATTGCCGGAGAAGGAGATTTCCTCGCGGATTTCGCGCTCCACCCCTGCCAGATAGGTCGAGAGGTTTTCGGCCAGACCGTCAATGGGGTTGATGTGGCCACCGATACCCAGTGACATTTTGTCGTGCAGGCGGGCTTCGCCGCCCTTCTTGGTGCGGGCATAGGCCAGAACCTTACCCTGATAGCAGAAGATGGCATAGGCGATAATCTGCTTGAACTGCGGGCTGTCCTCAGCAAGGTCGCGGTCCATGTAGTGAGCCACGCCCGGTTTCAGGAAAGCGGTGAGATAATCCTGCGGGTTGAGGCGTACACCATTGAATGCCCCCACGGCCTCGAAAGCCTCGCGAGGGACTACCAGTACCTGTTCTCCGTTATAGCGTGACATGGGCAAGAGTGTACGCGCTGACTGCCTGTAAGTCAAGCGCAAAAATCCCCCGCCGGCACTGTGGCAGGCGGGGGATGGTGAAGTTCGGGGAGCGTGTGGCTTACTTCAGGGCGTCGAAGGCACCCTTGAAGAAGTAGTAACCCCAGCCCCAATCGGGGTCACCGGACCAATCGGGATCGTAGTGGTGACGGGGCTTCAGGAATCGCTCGGGGTGGGGCATGAGGCCCATGGCACGACCGGTGGGGTCCTGCAGGCCTGCAATGCGCAGCTCGGAGCCGTTGTGGTTATCGGCATACTGCAGAGCCACACAGCCGTTGTCGAGGTACTTCTGAGCGTCGCCGGGCTCGCAGACCAGACGGCCTTCTGCGTGAGCGGAGGGCAGCTCGAAGTTCTCGGGCAGGTAGGTGGTGAAGGGGCAGTTCGGGGCCACCTTCACGAGCTTGTCCCACATGCACTCGAAGCGCTCGCTCTTGTTCCAGATGAGGGAAGCCTTGGGCAGGATACCCAGCTTGGTCAGAATCTGGAAGCCGTTGCAGATACCGAAGAGGAACCCGCCGTTGGCGTGGTGCTTCTGCAGGGCATCGCCGAGGAAACGCTCGGTCTCCAGCTGAGCCAGACGGCCACTCATCACGTAGTCACCGTAGGAGAAACCGCCGGAGAATACGACGAGCTGAGCCTTGGCCACGTGCTGGGGAGTGGCGGTGGCGATGGGCTGCACCTGAGTGGTGAAGCCGGCGGCACGCAGTGCGCGCTCGGTCTCAACGTCGCAGTTGGTGCCGGGATATTTGAGAAGTAATGCGTGAGGCATAGTAAAAATTACGAGTTACGAGTTACGAATTACGATTTATTAATTTTGGAAGCAGTTGTTTTGCAGATGGCGGTAAAGATGGCGCAGAGTTCATTGGCTTCGCTGATGATATCAGTCAACATCTTTTCCGGAAATACATTGGCGTGTTTCAGGAGTTCCAGCCAATAGAGCGATTCGTCAATTTCTTCTTCGCAGATTTTCATCTTGCTCAGAAAATCTTTTTCCGATTTTGCTCGGCAGGCTGCGCGGTAATTTGCCCCAACGGATGTGGAGCAGCGCAGAATCTGACGCCCGAATACCTCGCCGATATAAGTGCGCGGCAAGTCATTCACCAGCCTTATGATACGAAGGCTGAACTGAAATGTGCGCTCTTTTAAATCGGCTGCCATCTGATTGTGTGAAATGAGATGCTGCGATTTACGAGCTACTCACTATTATTCGTAACTCGTAAATCGTCATTCGTACTTTAATAGAAGGGGGTAAGACCGTTCTTCCAGATGCTCTTCAGCTCGGCAATCTCGGCCTGCAGCACGGTGCTGCCCTTGGCGGTGATGGTGAGCTGGCCGTCAGTGGTGGCGGAGCCGATGCGGGCGCAGGGAGTGCCGGCCATGGCGGCGGCGAAGTCGTCGGCCATATCTTCATCCACCTCAACGAGGAAACGACCGGTGCTCTCAGAGAAGCAGGGCACGGCGTTGTTCTGCCAGCCACCCACGGTGGGCAGCTTGTCGAGGTCGATGCTGATACCACCCTTGCAGGAGAAGGCCATCTCGGCAGCGGCTACTGCCAGACCACCTTCGGAGAGGTCGTGGGCAGAGAGCACCAGCCCCTGAGTGAGGGCCTTGCTGTAGTACTGCTTGTAAATCTCGAAGTTGGCAGCGCAGTCTGTCTGCGGAACCTTGCAATCCTTCACACCCTTAATGCGGGCGTAGACGGAAGCACCCATTTCGTCCTCGGTGTTACCCACAATGAAGATGGCGCTGTTGTTGCGGCGCAGGCTGGCGCCACGTACGTGCTCGGGTTCCTCTACCACACCGAAACCGGAGCAGAGGAAGGTGACGGGGATATTCACCGGGCCGTCCTCGGTCTCGAAGTAGTTGTAGAAGCTGTCCTTACCGGATACGTAGGGAGCACCGTATGCCAGAGCGGCGGTGCGGATGCCCTTGGCGCATTCTACGATACGACCCAGCTCGGTGGGGCACTCGGGGTTGCCCATGCAGAAGTTGTCGAGCAGGGCAATCTTGTCGGGGTTGGTGCCGGCAAGTACCAGCTGACGCACGGTTTCGTCCACCGTGCCGGTACCCATGGCGTAGGGGTCGGTCTTACCCCACTCGGGCAGAATAGCCAGAGCAAGGGACATGAGCTTGTCGGAGCCATCGATGTCGATGACGGAGGCATCCTGCGGGGCATCGGCGGTGGCACCGGCCAGGGGCTTGAGCACCGTGTTGCCCTGCACCTCGTGGTCGTACTCACGGATGATGGGTTCGCGGGAAACGATAGCGAAGTCGCCGAATACCTGCTTGAGGTCGGCGGTCAGGTTGCTGTCGTCGATAGCCACGCCCTGCAGTGCGGGGCAGGGGGTGAAGGTGGAGGTGAGGTACTTGGTGGGGGCGTCGTGCAGCTTGGAGTTGTCCATCTCGACCACGAGCTCGCCGTTGTGCCATACGCGCAGCACACCGCTGTCGTTGGACTCACCCAGCACTGTCATTTCGGTCTGGAAGGTGTCTGCCAGGCTCTGCAGCTCCTCGAGGTTCTCGGGCTTAACGGCCAGTACCATACGCTCCTGAGACTCGGAAAGGAAAATCTGCCAGGAGAGCATGCCGGTCTCCTTGAGCGGGGCGCGCTCCAGGTACAGGTTACCACCTGTCTCGGAAAGCATTTCACCGGCAGCGGAGGAGAAACCACCTGCGCCGCAGTCGGTCACGAACTCGATGAGACCGCGCTCACGAGCCTCGAGGATGACGTCGAGGGTCTTCTTCTCTTCGATGGGGTTACCGATCTGAACAGCCTGCTGGTCCTCGGTGGCGGATTCCTCGCCCATAGCGGCAGAGGAGAAGGTGGCACCGTGAAGTCCGTCCTTACCGGTACGACCACCGATAACAACTACAGCCAGACCGGGCTTCATTTCCTTGGCGATGTCCTCCTGGGGAATGACACCGGCAGTACCGCAGAATACGAGCGGGTTGTAAATGTAGGTGGGGTCGAACTGAATAGCACCGCTGGTGGTGGGAATACCCATGCGGTTACCGTAGTCGCGCACGCCGTGTACAACACCACGCATGATACCCAGCGGGTGAATGATGTTGTGGCCCTCAACCATGCTCTGCGGGGTATCGGGAGCGCCGAAGCAGAAGACGTCGAGGTTGGCGATGGGCTTGGCACCCTTGCCGGCACCCAGAATATCGCGAATCACGCCGCCGAGACCGGTGTTGGCACCGGCGTAGGGCTCGATAGCGCTGGGGTGGTTGTGAGTCTCGGCCTTCAGGCAGACGGAAAGCTTGTCGTCCAGCTTAATGAAGCCGGCGTTGTCCACGAAGCAGCTGAGCACGAAACCGGGCTTCTGCGCCATAATCTCCTTGGAGGGGCGCTGAATGAAGGTTTTGTACATGCTGTTGATTTCTTCGGTCTCGCCATTTACAGTGTGCTGAATGGTGGCGGCGAAGATACGGTGTTTGCAGTGCTCAGACCAAGTCTGGGCAATTACCTCGAGCTCCACGTCGGTGGGTTCGCGGTCGATTTCGTTGAAAATCTGCTGCACCACCAGCATGTCTTCGGTGGAGAGGGAGAGCTTCATGTCCTGGCTCAGCTTGGTGAGCTCAGCCTCGCTCAGGTTGCGAACAGGTATGTGACGGTATGTTGCCATAATCTCAAATTCGTAATTTGTCCTTCGTTCTTTTACTTCACGCTCCAAGTGTGAATGGCGGGATTGCACACATCATTGCAGAAACGGGCAGAGAGGGCCTCGCGGTCACCGTTGCCGAAGATGTAGATTTTCTGCGTGATGGTGAGGGAAGAGATGGTGAAGGGAAGTCCCTTGCGACCGGCATAGTTGGTCAGAATGGCTTCCTTCTCCAAGTCAAGAGCACCCTTCTTGATGCCGTAGGAAATGCAGAAGAGCTCACCCTCCAGTGCGGGGGCGCCACCTTCCTCTACCTTCTGGGAAATGGGGTCTACCAGCACGCGACGCATGTAGTCGGCGGCGGCCTCGATATCACCTTCGCACTCCACCGTGTACAGGCGGGTGTGGTTGTAGGTCAGTTTGTCGCTGATGGGGGTGTAGAGCAGCTTGTTAGCGTCCGTTGCGGACTGAAAGCGGCTGAATACCTCGAATGTAAGTGTTGCCATAAAGTTGAAAAGGGCCACCGCACTGCGATGTACGGTGGCCGTAAAGGGGTTATCTGATTACTTCTGCAGGCGCTCCAGCACGTCGGCATAGGCTTCCATGAAACCGCCAAGACCCTGACGGAAGCGGTCCTTGTCCATCTTCTTGCCGGTGGCTACGTCCCACAGGCGGCAGGTGTCGGGGGAAATCTCGTCAGCCAGCACGATGCAGCTGGGATCTTCGGCCAGGCGACCGAGCTCAATCTTGAAGTCGATGAGGCGCAGATTGGCCTGCAGGAAGAACTCGCAAAGGGTGTCGTTCACAGCGAGAGCCATCTTCTTGATGTTGGCGCATTCCTCCTCGGTAGCGGCGCCCATCTCGCGGGCGTAGTCGTCGTTGATGAAGGGGTCACCCAGGGAGTCATCCTTGTAGGAGAACTCAACGATGGGCTTCTTGAAGGTGGTACCCTCGGCCACGCCCATGCGCTTGGAGAAGCTGCCGGCGGCTACGTTACGTACGATTACCTCAAGCGGAATGATGGATACCTTCTTTACCAGCAGGTTGATGTCGTCAACATCATCTACCAAGTGAGTTGCTACACCCTTAGCCTCGAGCATGCGGTAAATGATGAGGGTGATGGCCTTGTTGAAACGCCCCTTGTTCTCGAAGTCTTCTTTCTTGACGCCGTTGAATGCAGTGGCGGAGTCCTTGTACTCCATGCGCAGAACATTGGGATCATCTGTCGTGAACAGCCTCTTGGCTTTGCCTTCGTAAATCGGTTCCATGATGTTGTCTGTGAGGGTTAGTGATTACTCCTCACGCTGAATATACCCGAACGGTCGGCATTGTCAAGCCTTAAATCCGGGTTTCGGATTCCGATTTTAATATTTTTCAGATTTTAAGTTTTTATTTGCAGAGATTCTGTCGCCATTGACGGTAGATGACGGGGGAAATTTCGCTGGGGCGAATCTCTGCTCTTTCACTCCAGAAGGTAGCGGTGTGGAGTACGGGAATGCCGCAGGCGGCAAGGTGGGCATCGATAGCAGCTTTGTGAGCGCGCACGCCATCCCGTGTGGCGGCATGGGTCACGCCCATAATCTGGGCTCCGCCGAAGGGGGCACCACCACTGCGCCAATAGCAGTGGGTCATGCAGATGTGGCGGCCACACTCAGCACCGGCGCGTTCTTCCATGCCGGCGGGTACTGCCCAGTGGAAAAGCCCGGCGGCACCGGTGCCGCTGTGGCTCCCCTTGTTGCGGGTGTGGTCGAGGAAGGTGGCGAATCGGCCGATGACGTTGCGGTCATCGAGCGCCGTGGCGATGGTGCAGAATTGCTCGTGGCTCATGCCGAGAGCCTGAGCGCGAGCTAGCCAAGGACTGCGGGTGAGTTCATGTGGTTGCAGGCTTTCCTTCAGCGCGAGCAGAACCTGCCACTCTGTTTCGCTGAGCACGGGGCGGGCAGGTCGCTGCATGATGGGCAGGTCGGGCAGCTTATCGCCCGGTTTCAACCCGGCGCGGCGTACGTGCCCCACACCGAGGGCGAACATGCCCACGACCGGCAGCGGGGCGAAGGCCGTGGCGCCGATGTGCTCGGAAAGCAGTTTGCAGTGTTCCTCAACCGTGGCGTAACCGGTGGGGACTTTCAGCGTGGTCCACAAGCGGTAATCGGCACCGGGGGCGCCGGGGGTATCGCAGCTGCGCAGTACGACATGGCCGGTGAAGGGGTCGTTGTCGCGCAGCCATTCATAGGCTTGCTCTTCTCTGTCACTCGGTACCTGCCAGGCAATGAGCGCGCCGTCTGCCAGTGAGGTGGAGAGCAGGGTTTGGCGTACGCGCCTGATGGCACCGGCTGCCAGAAGGGTGCGCAGGCGTTCCAGCACGACATCGGCCGGTATTTTGCAGCGTGCAGCAATCTCGTCGAACGGGTGTGCGTGAAACCCGGTCAGCTGATCTTCGGCAACGGCAAGAATCTGCAAATCCTGTTCGGTGAGCAGGTTTGCGGTGCCGGGGGCTGTGTGTGCGGCCTGCATGGATGGCGGTGATTGACCTTAGCGTCTGCGGCGCTTGGGGGCAGCAGGGCGGGGCTTGCGCAGGGGCTTGGCGCCCTCATCGAGGAGTGCGGTGTAGGCGTAGGCAAAGCCGTCGAGCTTGCGGCGCTCAATCTTGTGGGAAATGAAGCCCTCCACGCTCTTGGCGAAGTCGATTTCATCTGCCGTGAGCAGGGTGAAGGCATCGCCCTGACCTTCGGCACGACCGGTACGGCCGATGCGGTGCACGTAGTCCTCGGGGTTTTCGGGTACTCGGTAATTGATAACGTGAGTCACGCCGTTGACGTCGATACCACGTGCGGCCACGTCTGTTGCTACGAGTATGCGGTATTTGTCCTCCTTGAACCCGCGCAGGGCTGCCATGCGTTCCTTCTGCGGAATGTCAGAGTGCATGACGGTGACTTCCTTACCCCAGCCGGCATTGCTGAGCATGTTGGCCACGGAGTCGGCCTCTTTGCGAGTGCGGGTGAAGACCATGAGGTTGGTGAAGTCGGTTGCCTTCACCAGAGCGAGCAACAGCTCATCTCGCTGGTCGAGACCAACGGGGTAGAAAGCGTGCGATATGGTCTCTGCCACTTCTCGGCGGGCGATGGCAATTTCAACCGGGTCGGTCAGGCACCACTTGGCAAAGCCCTGCAGAATCTGCGGCATGGTGGCCGAGAAGAAGAGGGTTTGGCGACCCTCCCACGGGCAAAGGTTCACAATCTTGCGAACGATGGGCAGGAAGCCCATGTCGGTCATGCGGTCAACCTCATCGAGCACCAAGTGCTTGACAGTCTTGAACTTCATGTTACCGCGGTAGAAGTGGTCGACCAGTCGGCCGGGGGTGGCCACAATGACCTCTGCGCCGGCTTTCAGTTCTTCGGTCTGCTTGCCGTAGCCGATACCACCGTAGAGCAGGGCTACTTTGATATTGGTGTGCTTGGCGTATGTACGGAAGGATTCTGCCAGCTGGTCTGCCAGTTCGCGGGTGGGTTCCAGCACCAGCACCTGCGGCAGGCCGTTAGCTTCAATCTTGGTGAGTAGGGGCAGGGCAAAGGCGGCAGATTTGCCCGTGCCTGTCTGGGAGGCGCCAATCACGTCCTTCCCCGCGAGTACGATGGGGATGGCCTGTTCCTGAATGGGAGTGGGGGCCTCGTAGCCGCAGTCCTTCACGGCTTCCAGAATGGGGGCTGAGAGCCCCAGTTCGTCGAATGTCATCTTGCTTTCTGTATTACTTGTTTCGAAACTTATCGTCCCTGAGCTGTGGATTACAGGTAGGGGTTATTGAGGATTTCCTCCTCGATGGAGGTATCCGGCCCATGGCCGCTGTGCACCGTGGTGGTGTGGGGCAGGCTGAGCAGTTTTTCGCGTATACCACGTATGAGGGAGGCCATGCTGCCACCCGGGAAATCGGTGCGACCTACGGCACCGGCGAAAAGGATGTCGCCACAGAACAGCTGCTCGGTGCCCTCGAGTTCGTATGCTACGCCATCCGGTGAGTGGCCGGGAATGTGGTATACCTTCCACTGGCTGTCGCCACATGTCAGTCGGGTACATGTCGAGCCGAAGACGTTGTCTACTTTGAATGGTTCTACATCCATGCCACCGCCCCAGCTGCGGGCCGCCAGCTCTTCGAGCGTAAGGTCGCGGCTGTAGGGCATGCAGGCGTGTACTCGGCAGCCGGTGGCTGCTACGAGTGCTGCTACGCCCTGAACATGGTCAAAGTGTTGGTGAGTAATGAGCAAATCGCTGAGTACGGCACCTTCGGGCAGGTGTTTAGCGACCCAACGCTCGAAACCAAGCGGGGCATCGATGGCTACATACTTGTCGCCACACTTTACCAGATAGCCGTTGCATGCGCAGGGACCGCCTGTGTATACCTGAATATCAGCGCTCATGGCGGCTATTATACACCTTTTCTTTTTAATGGCAAGCCCATTTATATCGGGCTGACTTTTCAATGTCGGAGGGTGGCTAAAGAAAAACCTCAGAGAGCCGGAGCTCTCTGAGGTTGAAAAGTTCTATTGTTGTTGTCTGCTTTAGTGTGTTACCAAGAAGGGAACGCTGGAAGCAGTGATTATAACCTTGCCGGGCTGGAAAGCATCGTCTTCATCGTCTTCGCCTGCAACTTCTACGCCGGAGGCGGAGATGAGAACCATAGCCTGACCGCTCGTGAAGTTGAAGTAGATTTCGATGGTGCAAGCGGAAAGGTCGTTTACACGTACACGGCTAAGGGTCTCGTTGTCGGCGTTGTTGTTGTTCCAGTTGTTACCGTTGTTGTCCTCAGCGGCGATACCCAGACCTGTCAGGAAGGAGGGGTTTTCCAGAATCTTTGCGAAGGGTGCGGACATGGTCATCACAGCGATATCCTCGGAAGTCATGACGTATGTAACATCAACATTGCCCACAAGAGCACCACCGGCCTTAATTGTACGATTGACGATTGCCATCGTGCCAACGGGGGTAAGCTCGGTCGGGGGGATGTACTCCTGACCTTCGTCTACATCGGGAGTGGCGGGGTCATCGAGAATTTCGTCCTGGCCGGTGCCGGGAACTACAAGCGGGGGGATAGCAGGATTGCCATTGCTGTCGGTGGGCCAGTCGCCCTCTACGTCGTTGCTGTGACCTGCAACAATCTCAAGCTGGGGGTTCTGCAGGAGCTTGAAGCCGGCGCCACCGCGGAAGTTCTCAGCTGTTACGAAGCCGGGGTTTTCATCACCGCCGCCACCGCAGCTTACAAGGCCGGTCAGCATCACGGAAACCGCTGTGCAAAGAGAGAAAAACTTTTTCATGTTACGATTGTGTTTTTTAGGTGAAAAGTGTACTCTCAGTCTAGCATGATGCTGCCCGGAGTCAAGCGAAAAATAGGATTAACACACATTTTTTTGAAAAGATTTTTACAAACCGAGCTTGTGGTAAAAGCTGTCGCTTGCCTTCAGATTTCGGATAAATGCTGCCAGTAAATCGATAGTTGATTGAACGTCAGTCATATCGGCAGTTTCAACCGGGCTGTGCATATAGCGAAGGGGCAGGGAAGGGTTGGTGGCCGGTACTCCGCTGCGTGAGCGGAATATCTGGTCGGTGTTAGTGCCGGTGGTGCGGCCACTGGTTTCTCTCTGCATGGGGATGTCGTTTTCATCGGCCACGAGTTCCAGTCGGGCATTGATGTTAGGGTGGCAGGCCGGACCGAAGCACAGGCAGGCGCCCTTGCCTAAGCGTACGTCGCCGTATCGGGCAGCGTTCAGTCCGGGGGTGTCGGTAGCGTGGGTGACATCCAGACAGATAGCGGCATCCGGTCGCAGTCGGTAGGTGAGCATGGCTGCACCTATGCAGCCGACTTCTTCCTGTACGGTGTTGGCGAAAACGACGTTCCACTCGGGTTCTGTGCCTTCTTCCTTCAGCTTGCGGGCGGTTTCGGCCAGTATAAAGCCGCAGAGTCTGTCGTCGAGGGCTCGGCATACCAGTCGCTTGCCATCATTGAGCATGAGCGGGCCGTCGCAATAGACGCCACGGTCACCTACTCGCAGGCCGAGTGCCTCGACTTCCTCGCGGCTGTCGCAACCGAAGTCGACATAGAGATCCCATACCTTGGGGGCTTTGTCGCCGTCGTCACGAATGTGGATAGCGGTGTTGCCGATTACGCCGATTACCTCTCCGTCAGTGCCAAAGAATCGCAGTCTGCGGCCGCGGGCGATAGCGACATCCGATCCGCCCAGTCGCTCTACATGGGCAAAGCCACTGTCGGTGATGTAGCGGATGGAGAAGCCGATTTCGTCGGCGTGGGCATCGAGCATGAGGGTGGGCGCATTCGGGTTTTTACTTTTCAGGACAGCCCAGGTGGAGCCGTAGGCATCGCACTGTTGCTCATCGGTGTAGGGTTTGATGTACTCTGCCCACAGACGCTGGGCATCCATCTCCATACCGGTGGGGGAGGGGGTGTCGAGCAGGGTGGAAAGAAAATCGAGGGCTTGTTCGTTCATATTGTTGAATAGGTGTGATGGTGGTGAAAGAAATAGGCCGACCTGCTTGCGGGGTATCCCGGTGAGCTCAGGTCGGCCATTATTTATATTATATGTAAAAGGTTACATGTTCTTGTAGGCAATGTCGCTGCGGCGCTGGCTGCCGTCGAAGTCGACCTTGGCGGCCTCTGCGTGGGCGAGGGTGCGAGCCTCGTCGAGGGTGGCACCCTGGGCTACGATGGCGAGTACGCGACCGCCGTTGGTTACCCAACCGGCATCTGTCTTCTTGGTGCCGCAGTGGAATACGCGGGCTGCACAGTCTTCCAGACCACGGATGACATCCCCACTGTGGGAGGATGCCGGGTAGCCTGCGCTTGCCAAGATGCAGCATACGCTCCAGCCCTCATCGAATGTGATGAGCTCGGGGGTGAACTCGCCCTTGGCGCCGTTCAGGCAGAAGGTGGCCAAGTCGCCACGCAGCAGGGGCATGACGGCTTCGCACTCGGGGTCGCCGAATCGGCAGTTGTACTCAATAACCTTGGGACCCTGCGGGGTGAGCATCAGGCCGAAGTACAGGAACCCGCGGTAGGGCAGACCGTCGGCCTGCAGGCCACGTACAGTCGGAGCTACAATTGTTTCCTCGATTTCTTTAATCAGCTCGGGAGATGCCAGCTGGCGGGATGCCACAGCACCCATGCCGCCGGTGTTGGGACCCTCGTCGCCGTCCTGCAGGCGCTTGTAGTCGCGTGCGGGGCAGAGGATGAGGTATTTGTCGTCGCAGATAGCGCCGAAGATGGAAATTTCGGGGCCGGTCAGGAACTCTTCCACCAACAGGCGACCTTCGCCGAAGCGCTTTTCAATGAAGACCTCGGTCAGGAACTCTTCGGCGGCGGCGGCATCGGCGCATACGGCCACGCCTTTACCGGCTGCAAGGCCGTCGAACTTCAAAACAGTGGGGTATTGACCGCCGATAGCAGCAATGGCGGAATCGTAATCGGCTACGGCAGTGGCTTTGCCGGTGGGAATGTTGTGGCGTACAAGGAAGTCCTTGGCGAATTCCTTGCTGGCTTCGAGCTGAGCACTTTCCTTCTGGGGACCCCAGCAGGGAATGCCGGCGGCCACGCAGCGGTTGGCCAAGCCGTCTTCCTTGACAAGGTAGCTCTCTTCGCCTGCTACGCAGAGGTCGATTTTGTTGTCCACCAGCCAGTCGATGAGGGAATCGAAACTGTCAGCCGGTATGGGGGTGGCTGTCTGTTTGATGGCATCGCTGCCGGGGTAGGTGAACATCTGCGGCTTGCAGGGGCTTGCAGCCAGAGTCTCTACCAGCGCCTGTTCGCGCCCGCCTTTTCCGATAACTGCTATTTTCATGCTGAGCTTATTATAACATCCGACGCGTGTTTTGGCAATACTTTTCAGCGAGAATTGAGGGAGCCGCTGAATTAAGACACGCACGCAGCTTGCAGGGGTGGTTCAGATTTGCTACCCTTGCCGCATTCTTCATGATGAGCACGGAACATATAGAGGTGAAACTGGCGGAAAGACCTGCGGTTCTTCCTATTAATATTAGGAGCGAGGAGTGTATTCGCCTGCTTGCCCATGAGGCTGCTGCTCTGCATTTTCCCGGTTGCGGTGAGGTTTTGGCTGAGTCTGCGTTGAGTCGGGAGCAGGTGGAGTCTACTTACTTGGGGCATGGTCTTGCCGTGCCGCATGCCCGAGTGGAGGGACTCTCTGCTGCCATGGTGTATGTGGCGCGTGGTGCGGGGATTCCCTGGCCGGATGAGCCTGCTGATTGTGTGGCTTTGCTTTGTGTGCCTGCCGAGCGACCTGAGCTGCACTTGCAACTGCTCAGCAAGGTTGTTCGTTGGCGTATGAAGGGCGGTGAGCTTATAATATGATGATTTTTTCTCTGATTGACATTGCCAAAAGGGGGAAGAGCTGCTAAAATGCCGTCACACTATGTTGGCTAAGAGAATCATACCGTGTCTGGACGTGACGGAGGGTCGCGTGGTGAAGGGTACTCATTTTGTGAATCTGCGGGATGCCGGTGATCCGGTAGAGTGCGCGGTTGCCTATGACCGTCAGCAGGCAGATGAACTGGTTTTTCTCGATATTACAGCCAGCAGTGATCATCGCGCTACGATGGTGGATGTAGTGCAGCGTACGGCTGCTCAGTGCTTTATGCCGTTGACGGTGGGTGGTGGTATTCGCTCGGTCGAGGATATGCGTCGTATGCTCCACGCCGGCGCAGATAAGGTTTCTGTGAATACGGCTGCTATTCATCGCCCTGAGTTGGTGAGTGACGGCGCGAATGTCTTCGGTAGCCAGTGTGTGGTGGTGGCAATCGATGCCAAGCGTTGCGGGAGCGGTCGCTGGAATGTTTCCACCCACGGCGGGCGCAATATGATTGATTTGGATGCTGTGGAATGGGCTCGAGAGGTCGAGCGACTGGGGGCAGGGGAAATTCTGCTCACCAGTATGGATGCCGATGGTGCCAAGACCGGTTATGATATAGAGCTGACTCGCCGAGTGAGCGAGGCTGTGCGTATACCGGTTATCGCCAGTGGTGGTGCCGGTAATTTGGAGCACATGGCTGAAGTGCTGCTGCTGGGGAAGGCAGATGCTGTGCTGGCGGCTTCCATTTTCCACTTCGGTGAGTATACTGTGGCTCAGGCTAAGGAGTTTTTTGCCACTCGCGGCATTCCCGTGCGACCGATGATTTAAAATGACAGAAGGATAACGTCTATGATAAAAGCACTTAAAGAGGGTTTTCTTCACTATGCGGATTTCAGCGGGCGTACCACGCGTGCGATGTTCTGGAACTTTGTTGTCGGTACTCATCTTCTGATAATGCTTTGCATGCTGCCGGCAATGCTGGAGTTTTTCCGTTTCTATGATTTTCTGCTGCATGATGTGAGATTTCTTGACCGGATTTTGGGTGACGGTGTGATTGATCCGGATGCAATTATGGCTGTTGCTCAGGAACTGGGGCTGGAGTATGCAGTGGAGCATGGGCCTTTTTACACAGAGCTGGTCGGTATGGTGCTGGGTGTGTGTGTTGCCTTGGCTGTGCTGCTCCCCACTGTAGCTATTACAGTGCGTCGCCTGAGGGATGCCGGTTGCAGTGTTATGTGGGTGTGGCCGCCCGTGCTCTCGGTGCTGCCTATCCCGTATCTCAGTACTTTGTCCTTGCTGCTCAGTGTGGTTACTTTGGTGATGTGTTGCATGCCCACCCGTGAGCAGTTGCCCGCTGTTCCGCCTGCCTTGTAAAGAAAAGCGGCAGGGCTTTTTGTTGGCTTTCTGATGGCTGATGGCGGATTTTTTTGCTCATAATGAGCACGATGCGGCTTTTTTGGCTTGCGTTGGGGCTTGAGAATGTATAAAATGGCCACGACCACGTGTGTAGTGGGCGCTGGGCGTCTGCTGTTGCGTGGTGACAGGCGGGGGTGCTCGAGACCTCCGCGCCTTGCCAACGGGAGCAAGCGCCGGTACCGGCTCCCCGAGGTGCAGACAGGAACCGGCACAGAAGATAGAAAAAGAAATACAAATGAGTATACATTCCGTATCGTGCGCCGTTGGCGCCAATCCCATCACAATCGAAACCGGCAAGATTGCCCGCCTGGCAGACGGCGCTGTGACTGTTCGTTGTGGTGATACCGTGGTTCTCGTAACCGTTGTGAGTGCCACCAAGATTAAGGACGGTCAGACCTTCTTCCCTCTTTCCGTTGAGTACAAGGAGAAAGCCGCTGCTGCGGGTATGTTCCCCGGCGGTTACTTCAAGCGTGAGGGGCGCCCCACCGAGAAGGAGATTCTTACCTGCCGTATGACGGACCGTCCCCTTCGCCCCATGTTCCCCAAGGGTTACTTCTACGACACCCAGGTCATCTCCCTGCTGATGGCTGCTGATGGTGAGAATGAGCCCGATATTCTGAGCATCAACGGTGCATCTGCCGCCTGTGTAATTTCCGACCTTCCCTTTGCTGAGCCCGTGGGTGCTGTGCGCGTAGGCCGCATCAACGGTGAGTTTGTAATTAACCCCACCAACAGCCAGCGCACGGAGTCTGACCTTGACCTGGTATATGCCGGTTCCAAGGATCAGGTTATCATGATTGAGGGTTCTGCTGACGAGCTGCCCGAGGAGGACTTCATTGCCGCTCTGCGCTTCGCTCAGGAGAATGTGGCCAAGATTTGCGCCGCTCAGGAGGAGCTGCGTGGTCTGTGCGGCAAGCCCACCCGTGAGTATGAGCTCACTCTTGCCAAGCCCGAGCTGCTTGAAATCGGTTACGCTGTAGCCGGCGATCGTATTGAGGATGCTATCTATGCTCCCAACAAGATTCAGCGCCAGAAGCAGGTCGGTGCTCTGCGCGACGAGGTTGAGGCCAAGATTAAGGAGACTTATCCCGAGGCTACTGACTTCGACGTGGAGCAGGTGTTCGAGTACATTCAGAAGAAGGCTTTCCGTATCTCCATCATGGAGCAGGGCAAGCGTGCCGACGGTCGCGCTATCAAACAGCTGCGCCCCCTTTCCGCAGAGGTGAACGTGCTGCCCCCGGTTGTGCACGGCAGCGCCCTCTTCTCCCGTGGCGAGACGATGTCCATGTGTTTGGCCACCCTCGCTCCCATGGAGGAGAAGCAGTACCTCGACAACTACACCGGTTCTGTGGATGAGAAGCGCTTCATTCTTCACTACAACTTCCCTCCCTTCACTGTGGGTGAGACCGGTCGTTTCGGTGGTCAGAACCGCCGCGAAATCGGTCACGGTGCTCTTGCAGAGCGCTCCATTGCTCCTGTGATTCCCGCCGAGAACGATTTCCCCTACGCCATTCGTGTAAGCTCTGAGATTATGGAGTCCCACGGCTCTACTTCCATGGCTTCCGTCTGCGCCGGTACTCTGTCCCTGCTGGCTGCCGGTGTGCCGCTTAAGCGCCCGGTTTCCGGTATCTCCGTGGGTCTGGTAACGGAGTTCGAGAATGAGGGCGATCGTGAGCCCAAGCGCTACGAGACTCTGCTCGACATTATCGGTTCCGAGGACTTCTACGGCGACATGGACTTCAAGCTTTGCGGTTCTGAGCTCGGTGTGACCGGTTATCAGCTCGACCTTAAGCTGCCCGGTATCCCGCTCTACATCCTCGAGGAGGCCATTCACTTGGCTCGCAAGGGCCGTCTGCAGGTGCTCGAGACTATGAATGCTTGCATCTCCGAGCCGCAGAAGATGAGCCCGAATGCTCCGCGTATCGAGTCCACCAGCATTCCTCAGGATCGCATCGGCGAGCTTATCGGCCCCGGTGGTAAGAACATTAAGGCCCTGCAGGCCGAGACCGGCACCGATATCAATATCGAGGAGGACGGTACTGTTCGCATCTACGGCAGCCGTCAGGAGGGCGTGGAGCGTGCTCTGTACCTCATCGACCGCATGTTCAAGGAGATCGAAGTGGGCGAGACCTACGAAGGTAAGATTGTCTCCACCAAGGAGTTCGGTGCCTTCATGGAAGTGCTGCCCGGTAAGGATGGTCTCATCCACATCTCCGAGCTTGCTGAGGGTCGCACTCAGAAGACAGAGGACGTTGTGAAGGTGGGCGATATCGTCACCGCCAAGTGCATCGGTATTGATGACAAGGGCCGTGTGAAGATGTCCATGCGTGCCGCTGCCCGCGACCGCAAGGCAAAGGAGGCTGCTGAGAAAGAGGCCTGATTGCTGCACTGAATAACACTATATTTCGCACCGCGTTTTTGCTCGAGCAGAGCAGAAACGCGGTGCTTTTTTGTGGGAAACTCCGTTTGGCCTGCGAAAATGATGAAAAAATTGCCTTGAAAATGCTTTTTTGATTGCCAAGTGCCGATTTCTGGTGTAAAAGATATATCGAACCGTTGCAAATTTACTTACACCATGTGGAAATACATCATTATCGGCTCAGTTACGCTCTTTCTGGGTGCTACCTATCTCTTCACCAAGAATCATGGGGCAATGACCTCCTCTAGTGGCGAAATCGCTTCCATTCAGTCTCAGTTTGACAGTGCCGTCAACAAGAATAAAAATATCGCTCTCGATAAGACCATTAAGGCCTATGCCGAGTATCGTGCTGAACTCATGAAGGAGGAGCAGGCTCGCAATGAGGCTAAGAAGGTTGAGACTGAGAATAAGACCGAGACTGTGAAGGGTGAGCTGGCTGAGGCTACCGCCGAGTTTGAGTCCATCACCGGTAGCCTGGAGGCTATTAAGGATGAGAAGTCCAATGCTTTCGCCAAGGTTGCTCCCATCGTGGAGCTGGACGCCGACTCTGCAACTGAGGAGGAAATCGGTGACGCTGTACGTGAGCTCATGGAGCTTACCGCCAAGCTTGAGCGCGAGAATGCCGAGGCTGATGCTCGCATCGCTGCTCTCGGTGCCGAGAGCGAGCGTCTCGTAGCCCTTATTGCTGCCGCCAAGAAGCTGGCTCAGGATCGTCAGGCTCGTCTCTCTCCCCCCGAGCTGAAGTGCGCTGTTGTATCCGCCGACCGTCAGTGGGACTACGTCATTCTCGATGCCGGTATCGACAAGGGTATTGTTATCGGTTCTCGTCTGGCTGTGATGCGTGGCGACAAGAAGATCTGTGAGCTCAATGTAACTCTCGTAGAGTCCACTCGTGCCAGCTGTGATGTTGTGTACAGCACCATGCTGACCGGCGAGCGTGTGGAAGTGGGTGACTCCGTGGTTTCCGTTCGCAGCAAATAAGTAAATCTTACACCTCTCATAAAAATGAAAATCGCACCTCTCATTGCAATTATCGTCACACTCGGTCTGGGTGTAGCCGGTTTCATGTTCTCCTCCCAGCAGCAGACAACCATGAAGCTCGTGGTTGGTGTTGCCGGTGGCCCTGATGGCTCCGGTGGCTTGAAAGCTGTCAACCAGTCTCTCGATGGCAATGTAGCATCTATCTCCGGCGAGCGTAAGAAGGCTCTCGAAGCCAGCGCCGAGGCCGTTACCATGCTGCAGCGCTCCGCTGAGGAGCTGGCTCAGGCTGAGAGTGAGCTCAGCGCTCAGGAGTCTGCCCTTGCTGACATGCAGGAAAAGGTAAAGGACGCTAAGAGCCGTCAGGCTGAGATTCAGGCTGAGCTCGACGCGCTTCTGGCATTCTTCCGCTCTCTTCCCGCTCTTTCATCTGTGAGCGATCTGAATGAGGCAGTGTCCACTCTGGAGAGCACTGTGAATGAAGAGAAGGAGAAGGCTACCACGCTTACAGCTGAGCTGGAGGGCAAGGTAACTGTGCGCGACGCTGCTGCTAAGAAGGTGGCTGCCGAGACCGCAGAGCTTGAGCGTCTGGACGGTGCCAACCGTCGCTTCGAGGATGAGTATCGTAAGAATGACGACGAGTTCACCATTCTTGCTGTTAACCCCCGCTGGAAGTTCGTGGTGTTCAACGTAGGTAAGGACAGCGGTGTAGTTACCGGTGATTCCCACCCGCTGCTGGTGAAGCGCGGTGATGTGGTGATTGCCAAGCTTCGCGTGATCAGCATTGCCAACAATCAGGTGATTGCCGAGTTTAAGAGCGAGGAGCTCCCCGCCGGTATCATGCTCGAGGTGGGTGACCGCGTCTTCATGCAGAAGCCCATCGGCTCCTGATGCCCGCTGCAACGTGAAGTTTATATAACTCTCTCCGCCGCCTGCCCGCAAGACCGGGTATGGCGGCGGACTTTACATCTCAAACTAAGACAGAATTATGAAAAATATCATTATTCCCGCACTGGTACTGGCAGCCCTCAGTCTGAGTTCTTGTCAGAATTCCGTAGCTATGGTACCCCCGAACTCGCGCCCTGTCGTCGGACCTGAGGGAAGCACCGGCAATGTGAAATCCTGGAGCCGCGTAACTGAGCAGGAGGGCAACGCTGTGCTTGGGCCGTTGAGCAACATGCGCCGCTGATTCGGGAACGCCGTTTATTATCTATCATTCGTTTCTGTTCCCATGCTGCGAGCACAGCGGGCAGCGATTGTTCTGGAAGAGCTGCAGAGGGCATATCCCGAGCCGGGGTGCCCTCTGCACCACCGGGATGCCTTTACTCTGTTGGTGGCGGTCATGCTGTCTGCCCAGTGTACGGATGCGCGTGTGAACAAGGTTACTCCCGCGCTTTTCGATGCTGCTCCCACTCCGGAAAAAATGGCGGCCATGAGTTGGCAGCAGGTGAGGGAATATATTGCAACTTGTGGGCTGACCGAGACCAAGGCCCGCCGTCTCGTCGCCACAGCTCAGCAATTGGTTGAGCTCCATGGTGGGCAGGTGCCCGCATCCTTCGATGAGCTTGAGGCTCTTCCCGGAGTAGGTCACAAAACAGCCAGTGTGGTCATGGCTCAGGCTTTCGGTCACCCTGCATTCCCGGTCGATACTCACATTTTTCGTCTCGCACGCCGCTGGGGACTCAGTCGTGGCAAGACGGTGGAGAAGGTTGAAGCCGATTTGAAAAAGCTTTTTCCCCGCTCAGAGTGGAACCGGCTTCATGTGCAGTTTGTTCTGTGGGGGCGTGAACATTGCCCGGCTCGAGGGTGTCGACCTACCTGCGCTATTTGTTCCCGTCTTGGGGGTGAATAGTACTCGCTGAAGTGGTTTGCTGTGGCATAACCGCCCTTTTTGTGTGTTTATGATTGACATTTGTTGCGAAAAGTAGTTTCATATCGAGCCGCAACTTTTTTCGTTATGCTTGTATCTCAGCTTAAATCGAAGATTCATAGAGCCATGGTCACTCGTGGTGATGTGGAGTACGAAGGTAGCATAGAAATACCGCAGGACCTGGTAGAGGCCGCTGGTCTCTGGCCCGGTGAGAAGGTGTTGGTTGCTTCTGTCACTAGTGGTAACAGATTCGAGACCTACGTATTGGTTGGTCCGCCCGGTACCGGGCAGATTATCATAAACGGCGGGGCAGCTCACCTTATCAAGGCCGGGGAGCGTGTGGTTATCATGAGTTTTGCGCTCGATGACAAACCGATAGTTCCCACTCGCATCGTGTGCAACGAACTTAACGAAATTATTGCCTAAATCCTTTACAAACACAGAATTTTAAGATACAATCAACGCCATGGTTCTCACCGCATCTATCTATATAGTATTCGCTCTCCTGATGATTGTCTGTGCGCTGCTGCTGCTTATCGTGCTCATGCAGCGTCCCAAGCAGGAGGGATTGGGCGCCGCTTTCGGTGCTCAGATGACCGATCAGGCTTTCGGTGCTCAGACCACCGATGTGCTGAAGAAGGGTACCGTGTTCTTCGGTTCTCTGTTCATGATTCTCTGCTTTGTGCTTGCGGTGCTTATGAACCGCCAGTTCCAGCAGAAGAAGTCCGGGCTTGCTACCGAGGCTCCCGTGATGGCTCCTGTAACTGAAAAAGCTCCCGCTGTGGAGCCTGCTCCTGCTGTAGAGCCTGCTCCTGCAGAGGTTCCTGCCACTACTGAGCCCGCCCCTTGGGATGTAGAGCCCGCTCCTACTGTAGAGCCCGCTCCTGCTGTAGAGCCCGCTCCCGCTGCTGAGCCCACTCCTGCTGTAGAGCCCGCTCCCGCTGTAGAGCCCGCTCCCGCTGCTGAGCCCACTCCTGCTGTAGAGCCTGCTCCTGCCGAGGAACCCGCTCCTGCTGTAGAGCCTGCTCCCGCTCAATAAGATTGAGGCACAATCTTCAATTCAGAAGCCCCTGCACAGAGCAGGGGCTTTTTTATTCATCTCTGTCAGAAAAAAATACGTTACGTCACCACTATGTGCTTGCAGTGAGAGTGCGGCTGTGATAGTCTTTCAGAAAGCTCCTTAAGTCATTCCAGAATTATGCTTGCAATCGTTATTACTGACAGCTCCGGTTACACTCATGTTCATCCGCTTGCGGCAGAGGATGGCCGCAGCTATTCGTTGGGGCGCGCAGAAAATTGTGATTTCAGTTTGCCTAACGAACAAACGCTTTCGGATGTGCATTGTTACCTGTCAGTAGTAGACGGAACTTATGTTTATCTGCAGGACAATGGCTCCACAAATGGTATTTTTGTGGAATCTCAGCCGTTCAGTGCTGATTACATGGCTTTTGAGCGCGAGTATATTTTGGGCAGTTGCAAGCTGATGCTCATTTATACTGCCGATGATGGCGCTCAGATTGCTGCCCCACCCGTCAGAAAGCGAGCCAAACTCAAACCGAAGGCTGTTGCTGCTCCTGCTGCTGAGCCCCAGCCTGTGGTTGCTCCCGTTCCGGAACCTCAGACGGTGGTGGCTGAACCTGTGGTTGAGCCGGTCAGAAAACGCGCCAAGCTGAAAGCGAAGTCGGTAGCCGCTGCGCCTGCTGCCCCCGTGTATGTTGAGCCTACTCCTGTGTATGAGGAGCCGGCCCCCGTGTATGTTGAGCCTACTCCAGTGTATGAGGAGCCGGCCCCCGTGTATGTTGCGCCTACTCCTGTGTACGAGGAACCTGCTCCCGTGTACGTTGAGCCCGCTCCTGTGTACGAGGAGCCGGCCCCCGTGTACGTTGAGCCCGCTCCTGTGTACGAGGAACCTGCTCCCGTCTCTGTAGAGCCCACGCCTGAGCCTGCTCCTGAACCCATGCCTGAGCCTACGCCTGAGCCCACGCCTGAGCCCACGCCTGAGCCTGCCCCTGAGCCCACGCCTGAGCCTGCCCCTGAGCCCACGCCTGAGCCTGCTCCTGAGCCCACGCCTGAGCCTGCAGCAGAACCTGTTCCCGCCCCTGAGCCTGCTAAGCAGAAGAAAGCTGCCGGTACCAAAAAAACGAAGAATGCCAAGGTGCAAGTGCGCAGCAAGGCCGGTCGAGCCGCTGCACATGTATATTACGAGCCCGAGGCACCCCGCTACGGGGCGCTTGCCGGCTTGCCGCAGTCTTTCGGCCTGAAACTCCGACTGATTAACGATAAGAATCAGCTTACCGTCGGCACGCCGTTGCGATTTGGGTTGACTGCCGAAACCAACTGCTACGTATACCTGCTTCAGTATGATAGTGAAGGGCAGGCATGCCTGCTGGTGCCCGGTAATGAGGAAATTGCCCATAAGCTGTTCAAAGATATTGAGACCCAGTTCCCGAGCATCAGCTGTAAGGATTATGAACTTATGGTTGAAGCTCCGACCGGTCAGGAAACCATCATTGCGCTTGCTTGTACCGAACCCGGTAATTTTGCCACGGTCTGGCAGGGATTGGTAGATGCCGCAAATGGTTCACCGACTCCCGGTGAAACGGAGCTTCAGGCAATTGCTGCGAGCAAGACTGCTCAGGCTGCATGGGCCTCATTTGTCCTCTCTATTACGACTAAGCCCTGATTTGGAGCCAAGTCTACGCCGGGGCTCCTATTCGGTAACATGTAGAAGGCGATGAGGCTCTTTGGAAAACCGGAACATTATGTATCTGGCGTGGTTACATTTTTATTCTTGAATAGTTAGTAAAAAAGCGTAGAATGCATTCGATATGCGGAAGGTCATTACATACGGAACGTTTGATTTGCTTCATTATGGGCATATTAATTTGCTGAGAAGAGCCCGAGAACTGGGTGATTATCTTGTTGTTGCTTTGTCGACGGATGAGTTCAATGCCCTGAAGAGTAAAAAAGCATATTACTCTTACGAAAAACGAAAGATGATTCTGGAGTCTATCCGTTATGTCGATGAGGTTATTCCTGAGAATACTTGGGAACAGAAGCGTGATGATGTGAAGCGATTGGGCATCGATGTTTTCGCCATGGGGGATGATTGGACCGGTAAGTTTGATTTCTTGTCTGATTTGTGTGAAGTTGTGTACTTCCCTCGTACACCGGAGATTTCGACCACACAAGTGAAATCTGATATAAAGGGGATATGAAAAAGCTGACGGAAATTGAAGCTAAACAGGTTCAGCTGTCTATCCTGAAGGCATTTCATGATATCTGTAAAAAGAATGGCTTGCGCTATTCCCTGTACGCCGGTTCGCTGATAGGCGCATTTCGCCACAAGGGATTTATACCGTGGGATGACGATATCGATGTGGCGATGATGAGGGAAGATTACGAGAAACTTTTTGCTGTATATAACAGTGTTGAGCATCCCGATTACCTCAAATTATACGATTCGCGGGAAGTGAAGGATTATCACTTCCCTTTTATGAAATTGGTGGATACCCGAACCGTTCAGCAATCTCCCGGGAAGGAGGATAAATTGATTGAGATTGGGTTGCATATAGACATTTTTGCGATTGACGGTTTACCCCTGAACAGATTTTTAGCCGTCTGGCATCTGAAACTGCTCAGGTTGCTCAGGCATTGCGATGAGTTGTCTTTCCTGAGTCTCGGTGTGAAAAATCGCACTGCGATTAAGCGCCTCATTGTTTTATTGTTTAAGGTGTTTTCATTCGGTGCAAAACCGGCACTCTGGCATCGGTTACATAATTGGCTGGCTGCAAGATATAGGGTGGCCGGGTCGCGTTGGGCCGGTAATGCCGTGTGGGGATACGCGGAACGTGAGCTGGTGCCTGCTCAGAGCTATGAGGGGGAACAAATGGTGACTTTCGAGAACGAACAGTTTTGCGCCTTCGGCGATGCGGATACATATCTCAGGACTGTTTACGGTGATTATATGGTGCCCCCGCCTCCTGAAAAGCAGGTGGGAAATCATGTCGTGGCTTCATACATGAAAGAAAGCTGATATTTTCAAATCGGATGATTAAAAAGATTCATTATTGTTGGTTTGGTGGCGAAAAGCCCGATTCGGTAAAGCGTAATGTGGAGCATTGGGCACGCTTGAATCCGGATTTCGAGATTTGCGAGTGGAATGAGTCGAATATCGATGTGTCGGCCTATGAGTTTGGTCGCAGAGCATTGAATGAAAGAAAATGGGGGTTTCTTGTTGATACGATAAGACCCCTGAAACTGGTTGAGGAGGGGGGCTTTTATATTGATGCTGATGTTGAAATTGTAAGACCTTTGTCGGAGTTGTCTGCCTACAACGCTGATAATAAATTGCAAATGGGCTATATGTACGATTGTGCATTGGGCACTGCTGTTCTGTATGCCCCGCCTCAGCACCCGTACTTAGTCGATATACTGCATTCGTATAACTATATAAGAGAAGGTGAATGGCCGGTGAGCAATTCTGTTTTTACGGCGTATTTTATCAATAAAGTACCGGGATTTTTGCCTGACGGTAAGGAATGGGAAGGCGATATGTGCTATATTTATCCTAAGGATTTTTTTGAACAGCCCTCATTCATAAAATCGAGAGGTTTTTGCATACATCATTGTTGTGGCTCTTGGAAAAAAACGTTCAATAAGGAGTTTGGGGTCCGTACCGGAGTGAATGTTTTTGCCCATCTGTTGAAATGGGCATCGCGTAAGCGCCGTACTTGGTTGGCTGCACGCGATAATGAGTTTACTCCTTGCTACCGGGCTGCTCTGCGTGGGCAGCATAAGCCCTTCGATATATCCGGTATTTATAGGGTGGAAAATCCCTATTCTTAATTCAAAAAACCGGTTCCGTTCGGGAACCGGTTTGTCTTTTTTATTCCATCTTTCAGCTGCGCTGATATGTGGATTCGCGTTTAAAAGCTCTCTGGTGGAGCTTTTCATATTTTGGTATCAGCGCATGTAAAGCTTGTTTTCCGGCAATTCGGTAAGCTGTTGCAGCGCACGACCGAGGTAGCGGATAACGAGGAAAAGTGTGGCGAGCAGGGGCACGCCGATGATGATGTAGCCCATCCACGTCATTTTGCTGACGGCATAGTTGTACTCCACAGCCTGTTCGGCGGCGGGCATGTCGGGCACGGGCAGCAGGAAATAAAGAGCCAGCCCGAAGTTCATGGCGGCCGAGAACAGCAGGGAGCCGGCTGTCATGAGTGCCGCACGGTTCAGCACTCGGTCATAGCCGGTTTGCAGGCCTTTTTCGCGTACCGTGCCCTCAATGCGACGGATATCGAAAACGGCGTCAGAGTACACGCAGGCGCGCAGCAACGAGCCCTCGCGACCACCGCCCACCAGCATGGCACCGGCCAGCAGCAGGGCAATAATGGCCTCTTTGGCAGCGTACCACCACGGGGTGTCGGGGCGAATGGCGAGGGCATCCCCGGTGTTGGCGTAGATGGTGACCACACCGGTCAGAATAGTGCCCAACAGGCCGAAGGCGGTCATGGCCTCGACCTTGCGCTCGGTGACCAAGCTGTACACACCGCAGCCGATGGGCAGAGCCAGCGCCACCACCATGGCCCAAGTCGTGCCCAGGTGCCAGAACTTATCCCCGGTAGCGGAGCAGTTATCCAAAATGAGCACAGGTGCCAGTACGCTCAACAGAACGTTGAGCAGGCTCTTCGTCGCTTTGTCCATGGCTTTGGTTTATTTCATGCCTGCAATGGCGGCAGCCATGTCGGGAGCACGGAAGGTGCTGCTGCCTGCAACCAAGCAGTCGGCACCGGCCTCGGCGCACAGGGGCGCCTGTGCAGCACCGATACCACCGTCCATCTGAATGATGAAGTTGAGACCCTGTTCTTTGCGAGCTGCATCCAGCACGCGCACCTTGTCGAGCACTTCACCCATGAAGCTCTGACCGCCGAAGCCCGGTACCACACTCATGACCAGTACCATGTCGAGCTCAGCAAGGTAGGGCAGAACTTTCTCCACCGGGGTGGCAGGGTTCACAGCCAGACCGGCGTGAGCACCGCCCTCGCGGATAGCGGCCAGCGTGGCGTGCAGATCCACGTGCCCCTCGCGCTCCACATGAATGGTAATCATGTTCATGCCGGCTTTCAGGAATCGGGGCAGGTAGTGGTCGGGCGCATCAATCATGAGGTGGGCGTCCAGATAGGCATCTGCCGGCACGCTGTTGCGAATGGCGGCACAGATGTCGGGGCCGAAGGAAATGTTGTCCACAAAAGAACCGTCCATTACATCGAGGTGAAGCCAGTCGGCACCGGCAGCAAGGGCGCGGGCGGCTTCTTCGCCGATGCGGCGGAAATCACAGGCAAGCATGGAAGGGGCGATAAGCATAATCAGTTTAATTGGTTATCTTCTGTTGGCATTTAGCATACCTGTAACCCACTTGTTTGGCAAGCAAAATCGCGGTGCAGGGCAGTGTTGGCTACTGTTTTGGCTTGCAATAGGTATAAAATATAGTACAATAACCCGCGTTATGGCAGACCGTACCTATACAGACCCCGTTCGAATGGAAAAAATCGTGAGCCTTTGCAAGCGCAAGGGTTTCATCTTCCAGGCAGCTGAGATTTATGGCGGCCTTAACGGTTGTTGGGACTACGGTCCCCTGGGCGTTGAGCTTAAGCGCAACCTGAAGGATTACTGGTGGCGTGTGCATGTGCAGGAGCGCCCCGACATTCTGGGTATGGATGGCTCCATCCTCACGCACAACTCCGTGCTGGTGGCATCCGGCCACGTGGGTGGTTTCTCCGACCCGCTCTGCGACTGCTTGCTGAGCAAGGAGCGTCTTCGCGCCGACCAGATTCCCGCCCAGAGCGGTGTGGCTCTCTGGTGGAAGGGTGCTACCACCAAGGATGGTTCCTGGAGCTCCAAGAAAGAGTTCTCCATGCTGACCGCCGAAGGCAGCGAGAAGGAGGTGAAGAACGCCCGCCGTAGCGCCCTGCAGTACTACAGCCAGATTTCCGGCAAGAACATCCCCGTAGCCGAGCTCGACCTGCTCGAGGAAAGCACCGAGACCGTGACCGACAGCGTGCGCTACAACCCCGCCAACGGCTCTCTGGTGACCGAGGCCCGTTCCTTCAACCTGATGTTCAAGACCACCATCGGTGCTACTTCCGACGAGAACGACCCCTCCAGCACCGGTTGGCTGCGCCCCGAGACTGCTCAGAGCATCTTCTGCCAGTACAAGAACATTCTCGACTCTTCCCGTACCAAGATTCCCTTCGGTATCGCTCAGATCGGTAAGTCCTTCCGCAACGAAATCAACCCCCGTAACTTCACCTTCCGCTCCCGTGAGTTCGAGCAGATGGAAGTGGAGTACTTCTGCCACGCTGAGGACGGCTTCCGCCTGACCGACGAGTGGCTGGAGAAGAGCCTGCAGTTCTACGAGAACATCGGTATCTCCCGCGATAAGATTCATATCCTCGACGTACCGGACGACGAGCGCGCCTTCTACTCCAAGAAGACCTACGACCTCGAGTACGAGTTCCCCTTCGGTATTCAGGAGCTCATGGGTATTGCCTATCGTACCGATTACGATTTGGGCCGCCACCAGGAGGGCTCCGGCAAGCCGATGGAGTACTTCGACGAGGTGACCCGCGAGCGGTACATCCCCCACGTGGTAGAGCCCTCTGCCGGTTGCGACCGCTCCGTGCTGGCCGTTATCTGCGAGGCCTTCGACGAGGAAGAGCTGGGCAAGGACGGCAAGAGCGACATCCGCACCGTCATGCGCTTCCACCCCCGCATGGCTCCCATCAAGGCTGCAATCTTCCCGCTGCTCAAGAAGAACGCCGAGCAGGTGCGCATCGCCCGCGAAATCGAGGCCGAGCTGCGTCCCTTCATGAACGTCTTCTACGATGAGACCGGCGCCGTCGGTCGTCGCTATCGCCGTCAGGACGAAGTGGGTACTCCCTTCTGCATCACGGTTGACTTCGAGACTCTGGGCGAGGAGGGCGATCCCGCTCTGAAGGACACCGTGACCATCCGTCACCGTGACTCTATGGAACAGGAGCGTGTGGCCATTAAGGACCTGCTGCCCTGGCTGCTGAAGAAGATTCACTGATACCCCTTTACAGCCCGCAGGTGCTCTGTGCGCCTGCGGGCTTTTTTGCAATAAGCCGTCATGATATCCGTTGCTTCACTACCCGAAGAACTGCATGAGCAGGTTGTGCGCGCCATGCAGCCCGGCGAGGAACCTGTGTGGGCTGCTCAGCCTGTTCCTACGCTGGTCAATCAGCTGTCCTCCCCTTACATCTTTTTCGGCTGTTTAGGCTTGTTTTTCTTTGTTTTGGTGTCTGTGTTAATCGGGCCGATTAACCCCTACGCCTTCATTATTCTTTTGCTGACCGGGATGGCCGTGGGAATGGTTTTTCTGACCCGCCGACGCATGGGGCGTACCATCTATCTCATTACCGAAAAGCGCGCCATTGTGTTGCGCCCGTCCGGATTGAGCAAAAAAAGCGGCTGGCAGGTGATTGACTGGCCTCTCAGCCCCGGGCTGGTAAAGGAGCGCGTGCTGCGGAGTAATGGCAGTGGCGACCTCATTTTCGGCTATGAGCCCAAGAAGAGCTCTGAGGACACAACGGTGCCCATGGGCTTTTTCAACCTGCCGGAGCTCCGCCGTGTGGAGCAGTTGTTGATGTCAATAGCACCTCCTTCCCGAAATTGAAATGACCCTTGATGAACTGCCATTCCGTGAGCGTGAGGCGCTTCAGCAAACATTGCTGGAGGGGGAGCAGGTGGTGTGGCTCGGGCGTCCGCAGCCCTATCTGTTCTCCTTCGTGAGCCGGAGCTTGGCTCTGGTGACGGTGTTTTTGGTGCTGTTCTTCGGGTGGTTTGCCTACGGTATGTACGATATCGGGCAATTCTGGGTGGCCTGTGTTTTCGGCGTTGTGGCGGTAGTGTGTTTGGGCATTGCTGTGGCATCTCCTTGGCTGGGGCGCCATATCCAGCAGCGCAAACTGTATGTGCTGACTGACCGTCGTGCCATTGTCATGCGCCGGAACAGGGGCTACCTGTTCCCCCGCAGCGCCGACATGCTCCGGAACATCACCCGCCACAAGAATGGTACGGTGAGTTTGGAGCTGGGGCTCAGCCCCTATTTCAGTTACAATTCAAAGTCATATCCCATCGGCTTTCTGCATTTACCTGCCGGTGAGTGGGAGAAAGTGTATGAATTGATGAAAACCCCGGCTTATGAGCGCAAGGAAATGGATTGAGCAAGAGCTGTTGCCCGGGGAGCAGATTCTCTGGTCGCATAGCAGCAATCAGTTATTCTCCGCCCGAGCCCGTAAGCAGTTTTTCGGGGCATTGTGTTGGGGAATGTTCTGCTTTTTCTGTGTGTTTTGTTCATTTGCCACGATGGTGTCAGGGGTATTGGCTCCCGGGTTGACTCCATACGTCTTTTGCATGCTTGTGGTGGTACTGCTGTGGCGCGCCATACGCTATGTTTATGGCATGGTGGGGGATTCCCTGTGGCAATGCGATGTGCTGACCAACTACCGCGTGATAAGAGCCGAGCGCGACCGGGGCGAGCAGTGCCTGTGGTCTTTGCCCCTTGGTGCCGTCAGGGCCGAGGCGGTGCAGGGGAAGGCCGTGCTTCACTTGGCCGCTCCGTATACGTACATGTGGAAGGATAAAATGGTCATTGCCACAGGCACGGCTGCAACGCTCTTTCAGGATTTATTTCAGGCCGCACGCGCCGATAGACCGCAGCTTACTGTGCCGGAACAACTGGCTCAGCCGCATGACTTGCTGCCGGAGGGCGAGATGCTCTACGGAGCAGGGGCGCAACTGCCACCGGGCGAGCGGAAGGAGTCGGGATATCGCCGTTGGTTGCTGTTCTGGGCTATTTGGAGCGGCTCGGTGCTGGTGGTGGGGTGGCAGAATCCGCCTGCCGATTGCACTTGGGTACCGTGGTGCGTATGTGGCGTGGTTTTTGCTCTTTCGCTCACTCTCTTGGTGCTGGTTCACCGAGCCCATTGTCAATATAGGGAAGTGTGGTTTCCCTTCGTTATCGGGGCAGAAAATGTGTATGGAAAAGAGTTTTCCCCGCACCCCATAGCACAGTGTTATCCGCTCGAGAAAGTCCAGCATACGGACGGAACGGCCTCATTCTTTTTTGCCGAGCCGACCGATTACCGGGATTGTGGCTACTTGGCCTGCGTGCGGAATCACACTGAAATCGGTCACCTGTTGTATAGGTTGGGGCTTGCTAAGGACTTACAGCAAGCTCTCGATACCCAGGCCGACAAGTAGCAGGCCTGCCGTGGTTTCGAGCCATCGGGTGGGCAGGTGGTGCAGCAGACGGGCTGAGTGGAATGCTGCCAACGAACAAATAAAGGTAATGATACCGATGATACTCACATTGGTAAAGAGCCGGAGTATGCTGTGATCGGCGCCACCGATGTCACCCAGAGCCATGGCCACACCCACAGCCAGAGCATCAATCGCAGTGGCTACACCTACCAAGAGCAGAGCAATAAGCCCCAGCGGATTGCAGTCTTTGCTGCAACAATCGCCCTCATCTTCATCACCTTTCCACGCGCCATAGATGACGTAGGCGCCCAGCCCGCAGAAAACAGCGGCCACAATGCCACTCTGCCATTGTGCCACATAATCGCGCACTTCTTCGCCACCCAAGTAGCCCAGCAAGGGCATGCCGGCCTGAAAGGCACCTACCGTCAGTGCCAGCCACAGGGAGTTCCTTAACCGGCAGCAGCGCAGCACCAAACCGTATGAGAAGGAGTACACGGTGGCATCTACCGCCAGAGCGAACGCGATGATGATGATTTCGAGCATGTGATTACAGAAAAAGCAGGCGGACCGAAGCCCGCCGTGCTTTTTCAAAATGCTTTTTGCGGATTAATAGTGACCGCCGTTGGGGCCGTTGTGCCACTTCCAAGCAGTCTCCACAATCTGGGTGACATCCTGGTACTTGGGAATCCAGCCCAGAATCTCAGCAGCCTTGCGGGAGTCGGCAATCAGGCGGGGCGGGTCGCCCTCACGGCGCGGACCGTACTCCACGGGAGCCTTCATACCGGTTACCTTCTCGGCGGCGTCGATAATCTGCTTCACCGAGAAACCGTTGCCGGTGCCGAGGTTGAACCAGTTGGTGTCGCCACCCTTCATCAGGTAGTCCAGAGCGCGCAGGTGAGCGTCGGCCAGGTCGTCTACGTGGATGTAGTCGCGAATGCAGGTGCCGTCCGGGGTGTCGTAGTCGGTGCCGAATACGGTGATGCCGGGGCGCTCGCCCTTAATGGCCTGCAGAATCACCGGGATAAGGTGAGACTCGGGCTCGTGGTCCTCGCCGATAAGGCCGTCCACAGAAGCGCCGGAGGCATTGAAGTAGCGCAGGAATACGCTCTTCAGGCCGTAAGCGCGCTCGCAGTCCTTGCAAACCTTCTCGAGCATGAACTTGGAACCACCGTAGGGGTTGATGGGATCCTGCTTCTCGGTCTCGGGAATCGGAATCTGAGTGGGCTCCCCGTAGGTAGCGCAGGTGGAGGAGAATACAAAGCGCTTGCAGCCGCCCAGCATCATAGCACGCAGCAGCACCAGGGGCTTGGCAATGTTGTTCTCATAGTACTTCAGCGGGTCGGTGACAGACTCACCCACCTGAATGAAGGCGGCGAAGTGCACCACGGCATCGAACTTGCCGTTCACCATCAGGGGGTACACAACGGCGGGATCGCCGAGGTCGCCCTTCACCAGCTTAACCTCCTTATCAACAATAGCGGCGGGGTGGCCGTATACCATGCTGTCGAGCACGGTCACGTCGGCACCGGCCTTCACCAGCTGACGTACGGTGTGTGAGCCGATGTAGCCGCAACCGCCTGTAACGAGTACTTTCATGATTGTTTGTGTTTGTTGGTAAAATCTTTACAGCATGGCGGCCAGCATAGCCTCCAGCTTACGGATGTCGGCGGCAAAGCGGCGAATACCGTCGGCGGTCTTCTCGGTAGCCATGGCGTCCTCGTTGAAGAGGAAGCGGAAGCTCTTCTCGTCTGCCGGTATGCGCTCGATGTCGCTGGCCTGGGCGGCTTCCACATTCAGGCAGGGAGCCACGGGCTCCTCGCTGGCGGCAAGCTCAGCCAACAGGTTGGGGGAGATGGTCAGCAGGTCGCAGCCGGCCAGTGCCAGTACCTCGCCCTTGTTGCGGAAGGAGGCACCCATAATCTGTACCGGGTAACCGAACTTCTTGTAGTAGTTATAGATGGTACGTACGGAAACCACGCCGGGGTCGGTCTCGGCGGTGTATTCCTCCTTGGTGTTGGCCTTGAACCAGTCGAGAATGCGGCCTACAAAGGGGGAGATGAGGCGCACGCCGGCCTCGGCGCAAGCAACGGCCTGTACCAAGCTGAAGAGCAGGGTCAGGTTGGTGTGAATGCCCTCTTGCTCCAGCACGCGGGCGGCCTGAATGCCCTCCCAGGTGGAGGCAATCTTAATGAGCACACGCTCGCGGGGAATACCGGCGGCCTCGTACATACCCATAATGCTGCGGGCGCGGGCAACCGTGGCCTCGGTGTCGAAGGAAAGGCGGGCGTCCACCTCGCTCGATACACGACCCGGCACGCGCTTGAGAATCTCCAGACCGAAGGCCACTACAACCTTGTCCACAATCTCATCCATCAGTGCGGGGGTGACTTCACGGCCCTTGTAGGGAGCCACGGCTTCCTCCACAATGCTGCGGTACTCGGGCTTGCCGGCTGCTGCGAGAATGAGGGAGGGATTGGTGGTGGCATCCTGCGGGGCGAACTCCTCCATCTGGCGGAAGTCACCTGTATCGGCCACCACGGTGGTGTACTGCTTCAGTTGCTCAAGTTGTGTTGCCATAAGCGTGAGTGATTATCTTGCGCCGCTATCATACCACACAATGCCCGATAGTACAAGACGGGAATTTCCAAAAACTCGACAAAGCTATTTATTTTTCATCCTACTGCTCGTCGAACCCGCTACAAATTGAAGCTTGTAGAAAGGATAGACAAGTTACAAATTACGATAGACAAGTTGTTGAGCTAGGCGGGCTTTTGCCCGCGGATATGCGTGTCTATCCCACCGTTCACGCCCCGCGCTTTCAGGCGCGGGCGGCGGTAAGTGTGATTCCGGCTTCGCTTCACTCAGGCGTAAGCCTGCATTCTCCTACATTGTAGATTGTAAATGGTAGATTGTAGATTCTGCTCGGCAAATTACTCTTTGGCGAGTTTTTAGAGATGCCCAACTTGTATATCGATAAATTCTCCTTCATCGAGTTATTTCCCGATTCAATCGTCGCTTTTTCATGAAATTCTGAGAATTATGCTTGACAATGGGTGTGGGGTCTGTATAATTCCGGCCGCGCTGCGACGGTAACGCAGCCTGAAAGACTATGAAAGCTGATCTGCATCCCAAGTACAATCCTGTTGTGTTCGTGGACATCACCACGGGCCGTCGTTTCATCACCCGTTCCACCGCTACTTCCGCCAAGAAGGAGGAGATTGACGGTGTTGAGCACTATGTGATTTCCTGCGGTATTACCTCCGACTCCCACCCCTTCTTCACCGGTAAGAACCAGTTCGTGGACACCGAGGGTCGTATCGACAAGTTCCAGAAGCGTTTCGGCGCCGTTCGTCGCGCCAAGAAGCCCACTCTGGGCTAAAAAACGCGGAACCGAGAGTTTCCTCCGCCTGCAGCCTTACAGCTGCAGGCTTTTTTGTTACACGCGCGCGTAATATGCGCGCTCACAGGCGTTTTTTTCTTGCATATTGAGCAAAGTGTGAGATACTGATGGGAGAAGTTATGCAAGAAGAACTTGAACATTTTTACAAAGAACCGTCGCGCAAGGAGTGGGCCGGGTTCTGGACGCTCGTGACCGTACAGGCGGTGAATGCGTTCAATGAGAAGGCGGTGCAGTTTCTGCTGATTCCGCTGGGGGTGTGGTTGCTGGGTACCGCCGGCAGTGATTTGGAGTATTTCCTGGGTGCCATTTTCGTGCTGCCCTACATTCTGTTCTCTCCCTTGGTGGGGTGGTTGGCCGACTGTTTCTGCAAGACCCGCATCATTCAGGTGATGAGCTTGTTGCAGATTGTGGTCATGAGCTGCATGCTGTTCTGTTTCTTTGAGCGTGACTTGCGGGGCGCCATTATCTGGTTTGCCGTGTTTGCTACGCAGGCCACGATTCTGAGCCCGGCCAAGAAGGGTATCGTGAAGGATTTGCTGGGTTCGCGTTATATCGGTTTCGGTTCCGGTATCATTGAAATCAGCCTTGTCTTTGTGCTGTTGTTGGCACAAATCGGCGTGTTCTTCTGGTTCAGTTACCTGCTGGACTCCTACACGAGCGAGTTTGTGGCTCAGTACGGAGCAGGGGCCGATGACCAGATTTCCGGCTGGCAGGCTGTGCGTCTGCCCACGATGGTTTTCATAGCTGTGGCTGCTGTCGTGTCAATATGTTCGTTTGTACTGCCTCGCTATCCCGTTAAGCCCAACAAGCCCTTCGCTTGGAGCCTGTTCTATGAGCATTTCGTGCAGGTGAAGTACCTGTGGAAGGATCGTGACCTGCGCCTCAGCGAGCTGGGTATCGCTTACTTCTGGAGCTTGGCCGGTTCGCTCTTCCTCATTCTGATTCAGATTGCCAAGGAGATGTCCGCCAATGATCCGACGGTGGACTTCTCGATGCAGTGCGGCATCCTGATGGCCTGGCTCGGCGGTGGCGTGGTGCTGGGTGGCGGTGTGGCCTCTCTGCTTTGCCGTGGCAAGAATGAGCTGGGGCTTATCCCCTTCGGGGCCATCGGTATCACCATCAGCACCTTTATGCTCACCATTCTCGAGGTGGATAGCATGGCCAGCAATATCTTCCTGACCCTCACCGGTGCCTTCGGTGCTGCCTATCTCGTACCGCTCAATGCCTTCCTGCAGGACAACTGCGACCCCGCCAACCGTGGCAACATTATCGCTGCCGGTAACCTGATTGACAACCTCATGGGTCTGGTGGCCGTTATCATCATGTGGCTCATGAACAATTACGGGGCAGGGCCTCGCGACCAGTTCCTGGTGCTCTTCCTGCTCAGCGCCTTCATCATGGTGACCTCGCTGCGACTGATCCCGCAGGAGTTCATTCGCATGGTGGGTATCTGGTGCATGAAGTTGTTCTATCGCCCGCGTGTTATCAATATTGACCGCATACCCCCTGTAGGTGGCGCCTTGATTGTGTGCAACCACGTCACCTATGCCGATGCTCTGTTCCTGACCATGGTTTGCCCCCGTCCCATCCGATTTGTGGTGGCCGAGGAGTTCATGGCCGCCAAGCTGCTCGGTTGGTTGCTGGAAATCTTCAACTCCGTGCCCATTTCGAGCTCCAACCCGAGAGATGCCATCAACAAGGCCGCTCGTGGCATCGAGCATGGTGATCTCATCTGCATCTTCCCCGAAGGGCAGCTTACCCGTACCGGCTGCCTGACCCCCATCCGTCGTGGTATGGAAATCATTGCCCGCCGTGCCCACGCCCCCATCATCCCCATGTATATGGATGGCGTGTGGGGCAGCATATTCTCCTTCTACCGCAATCGTTTCTTCTATACGCTGCCTTTCAAACTGCCGCGCCACTTGCCCTACGGCTATACCGTAATTGTCGGTGAGCCCATGCACGAGGACTTCAATTCTGCTGCCGTTCTCTCAGCTTTCCGCTCTCTTTCGGCCCAGTGTCTCGATGTTGCCGTTGGTGGCAGTCGCGATGAGCTGCTGCGCCTGCTGGAGCAGCGTGGCCGCCGCCCTGTGGTGCACTGGCGTGGTGGTTCCCTGACCGGGTTCCAGGTAGCCGGTGCTATCATCAGCCGTCAGGTGCCCGAGAATTGTCCTGAACTGCCTGCCAAGTGGCTGGAGAAGCTGATTGAAGCTACGCGCGATTTGGAGCAGTTGCACCGCCTGTGGCTCAATGTCGAGCAGGTGCGCCGCATCAATTCCTTGAAGGAGGGCCGCCACCGCTTGCTGACCACTGTGGGGCACGATGAACCGCATGAAACGGTGATTGCTGTCCTTTGGCCCCTTATCACCCGTACTCCTGTTCACCTTATTGAATCGGTGGATGAAGTTATCGAGAACCGCATTTCCCAGATTGTGGGCAGCACTCACATGCGCCGCATTCTGCTGAAGGCCATCCCCCCGCGCCAGATGCCTTTCTACGATTTCAGCAACGGTCCCGATATTGCCACCCCCAACATGCGCTGGCGTCCCTGCTATGCCACCCCCGGCGGTACCATTATCTCCATGAGCACGGCTCAGAGCGTCTTTAAGCTCGCCGATGGTACCATTCAGCTGGGTGTGCGTCCCCGCACCCGTGGCCTACTGCTCCCCGGCTTCCGCGTGCAGGGCAGTGGCGGTGCCGAGGATGGCGTGGTGCTCTCCGGCCCCAGCCTTGCCTCGCCCTACACTTGCTCCACTAAGTTGTATCTCGACGAAATCGGCTTCCTCAAGCAACTCTTCTAAATGTTGACGATTGAATATTGAATGTTGAATGTGTGATTTTCGCGCCTTCGGCGGGCAATGCGCTCCCGCCGAAGGCGCATTTTTTAAGTGCTAAGGACGAATTTGAGAGTTCCCGGCTTCGCGTCAGCCCTTTCGGGCTGCTTGCTTCCGGCTTCTCTGTGATACGCCGAGACGGGCCGCCGAGGCAGGCCGCGAGCTTTGCCCGCCGAATATCAGAACCCGCGCTTGCGCGGGTGGTATATGCTAGCCGGGGGCGTAAGCCCCCGGTCAGCAATGGAAAATATATAGGAACCCGCACAGGGTGCGGGTGGCATAAACGGTCGCTCTGATATAATACGGTGAACTCATAGCGCCATTTGTAGCAACGGTTTATGCCACCCTCACAAGTGAGGGTTCTTATTGTTATTATCGGTTGACATGGGGCTTACGCCCCATGCTAAAATATGTCACCCGCGCAAGCGCGGGTTCAAAGAGAGGCTCGCTGCGCTCGCAACCCGACAAATGCCAATTTTAAAATGGCGCGAAGCCTCGGAATTTCTCAACTTTCAACAATAAATATTCAACATTCTACCATTATTGTCGTCTTATTCTGTTGAAACGTGGAAATCTGCTTGCTATAATGCCCGCAGCGTATACTTGACTTATATGGGTGCATCGAATTCACAGAAAAGAACAACAGAAACCGAGAACCTGCTTGCTCTTCCCGCCGGGGTTGAGCTGGGGCAGTACCGCATTCTTCGTACAATCGGGCAGGGTGGTTTCGGTATCACTTATCTGGCAGAGGTCATCAGTACCGGGGAACAGGTCGTGATAAAGGAAAACCTGCCTACTTTCTGCGCCATGCGAGCCCGAACAGGTTTGGATGTTCTGCCCACCAACCCGAACGATGATTTGCAGGAATACGCTCAGTACCACAAGCGCTTTGTGGACGAAGCTAAGCTGCTGGCTCAGCTCAATCACCCCAACATTGTGAAAGTGCTCGGGGCCTTCGAGGCGCTGGGCACTGCCTATTACGTGATGCCCTGGGTGGGTGGTAAAGAGTTGCAGATGGCAGCTCCCGCTCCCGGTGTTATCACTGAGTCGTGGCTGTTGCCTATTCTGCGCACCCTGCTCAGCACGCTGCAGTACCTGCACGGTAACAACATTTACCATCGCGATGTGAAGCCGCCCAACATCCTGCTGACGGCGGAGGGCTCCCCGGTGCTCATAGACTTCGGCACGGCTCGTGCTATCATCAGCGACCGCTCCGCTACGCATGTGGGTTCACCCGGTTACTCGCCCATCGAGCAGATTACGGCCAGAGGTAAGCGCGGGCCGTGGACGGATGTGTACTCCCTTGGTGCCACCTGTTACCGCTTGATTACAGGAGAACGCCCTCCGGAGGCAAATGAACGCCTGGCAGAAGAAGATGACTCGTTGCGTCCATTGGCTCCCCGCGCTGAACTGCATGGGCGTTTCAATCCTGCATTCCTCGCCACCATCGACAAGGCTCTTGCCCTGCGTGGCAAAGACCGCTGGCAGACCACCGCCGAATGGCTCGCCAAGCTTCCCATTCCTGTACCTCAACCGGTATTGCCCGCCAGCTCCGCACTGGATATTCCCACTACCCCCATTCCTGTTATCTCTGAACCGGCACCACGCTCACGGCGTAATGTTGCGCTCATTTTGCTGATACTCGTGATGGTACTGGGAATCCCCGGTGTCTATATGCTTTATCTGCATGCTCAAACTGTGGCCGAACAACGCCTGCTCGCCCAACTGGAAGCTGAACAGGAGGCTAAGAAAAGAGCCGAGCGGGAAGCTAAAGAAAAGGCCGAGCGGGAAGCTAAAGAAAAGGCTGAGCGGGAAGCTAAAGAAAAGGCCAAGCGAAAGTCTGATAGCAAAATAATTGAAATAGCCGGTAAAGGAGACACGGCTGAGCTTTCCCGGCTCATTATCTCCGGTGCTGATGTCAATGCTAAAGATCGGTGGTACCGTTCTCCCCTCAAACAAGCGGTTTGGGAGGGCCATACCGAGTGTGTACGACTGCTGTTGTCGGCTCCCGGTATTGATGTTAATGTGGTGGATGATGAAGGACATACACCTCTTTGGATAGCAGTCTACATGGGGCGCACTGAGTGTGTTCGTCTTTTGCTGACTGCACCCGGTATCGACACTAGTGATTTTACGCCACTTGGGCTTGCAGTTATGGCAGATGACAGAGCTAAACTTCGAAGCCTGCTCTCAGAATCGGGAGTTGATGTCAATGCAACAGACAATAATGGCATGACCGCTCTCTATTGGGCTCTTTGTATGGGGCGTACCGAGTGTGTACGCCTTCTGTTGGCTGCACCCGGTATCGATGTCAACATGGCAAACATTGACAAATATGGAGAAAATCCTCTTCAAAAGGCGGCCGAAAAGAACCGCACCGAGTGTGTACGGCTCCTGCTGGCTGCACCCGGTATCGATGTCAATAAGGGGAACAATTATGACGTTTCTCCTCTTTTCTCGGCTGTAGGTGAAGGCGGCACCGAGAGTGTACGTCTTTTGTTGGCTGCACCCGGTATCAATGTCAATAAGGGGAATTACCGGGGCGCTACACCCCTTTCATATGCAGCCTTTAAAGGCCACAGTGAGTGTGTAAAATTGCTGTTGAGAGTACCCGGTATCGATGTTAACAAGGCGGACTGCGATGGTGAGACTCCCCTCGGTAACGCTGAAAGATGGGGCCGTACCGAGTGTGCCCGGTTGATACGCGAGGCAGGAGGAAAGTAAAGTTGGAAGTTGAATTTTGAATGTTGAAAGTAGAGAGTTCGGCGACTGAAGTCGCGCAAGCTCTCCAAATCGTAAATTGTAGATTGAAATCACTTGGTTTGTACTTGCCCCGATGAGGGCAGAATGCTATAAGAAATAAGAGATTTAAGAGGTATGGATATAGAGCTGATAGAACAAGAGGCTGATGAATGGGCAGATTTCTGCGCTGCGGAGCTATCGGTGGAGTTGCAGACCCCTTGCCCGGGGTTTGCTATGGCAGAGCCTGCTGTAACTGCTGAGAATCTGGCGGAGTTGATGCAGGATGCTGCCATACTCGAGATGGAGGAACGCTACACGGATTTGACTCAGGTAGTGGCGATTGCTGAGCAATTTCAGGAATGGTGCGCAGAGCAGCCGGATGGCGGGGCTGTGTTGCTGCAGGCCGAGGAGGATGTGGATTACTGGTTTGCGGGTGATTTGCACGCGGCATTTGACGTGTTGCTGGCAGTCTGGGCGCTCATACGCGACAGGGCTCAGAAGAGCGGGCGCCGTGGGTGCCTGGTGCTGCTGGGGGATGTGATTGACCGAGGGGAGGACGACATCCCCTGTCTGGCTATGATTGAGGATATGCTCATGAAGGGCGGGGCGGATGGTGTGAGTGTGCTCTACCTGCGTGGCAATCACGACGAGGCTCTGCGACAGTCGCCGCGCGGAGTGTTCTATTCGCAGGTAGTGCCGGCCGAGACTGCAGACAACCTCAATGAGCTCCGGGCGGACGGGCCGCATGGCGCGGCCGAGGCCGTGGGCCGTGCTGCTATGGAGCTGTCGCGTGTGGCACCTGTTGTGGCGGAGTTGACCGGGTTGGGATTACCGCAGGGAACTGCCACAATCATGCTGACTCATGGCGGTTTGCCACACTTGGACCTGCAGGAGTACGCGCTGACGCATGCCGATGAGTTCCCCGTGAAAGAGGGCGCTCCGCTTTTCGAAAGTGTGGCCGAGGAGGAGCGCCCCAAGTGGTCGGATGATTTTCTGTGGAACCGGTTGAAGCCTCATGTGGCCAGTTGTCCCCCGCTGCGAGGGATGGCCGGTAATCGTATGGGTACGCAGGACGTGAATAGCTACCGTGCGCTCCACTGCCGGCTTACCGGGCGAGCTGTTACCTGCTTGGTGCGTGGGCATGACCACGAGGCTGAGGGCTGGCGGCTCTACAGCTACGACTCGGTGTACAATGATGCCGTGAGTCGCGATATGCAGCAGAATTGCACGGTTTTGGGCATTAACACCATGGGGCATGCGGCCGACAATCCTTATTTCAGCCGCGCGCTGCCCTCACTGGTTCACTGGTGCTATGCTGCACCGGTTATTACCCTGTACCGCCTGCCGGTCGGGCGCTGAAGCGCCCCCGGGTTACAGCGGGGTGTAGCGGGTATTGGTACGGCGGGTGACGGTGTGCTCCTGCAGGCACTGCAGCAGCTCCAGCCTGCCGTTGGCTACGATGGATGCGCGGGAGAGTCGCAGACCACAGGCTGCTGCGATGGAAACTGCTCTGTCGTCGGCTGCGGGGTCTCGCACCACGATGCCGTCTGCAGCCAGCGCGGGGAAGCGGTACTCGAACTCGTCGCGATTCTCCACGCGGGTGGGCACACCCAGTTCCTGCAGGGTACGGGGCATCCAGGGGCGCATGGTGGCGGTGCTCAGCATTACCGTGCACCCGGCCTTCAGTGCAGCCATCAGGGCGATGGCCAAATCGGTGTCGGCGGTTTCCTTCTCGGCGCGCAGGCAGATGGTCAGCGGGCTGTAACTCAGCTCGGTGGGTTCACCGGGTTGGTCGCAAATAATCCTGCCGGTGCCGAACTCGTTCTCCCACCAGTAGGAGATGGAGTCGGCGGCGTTGGTCAGGCGCATCGTATCATCGGGCGCGGGTTTGGGAATAAGGGTTTCCCACGGGTTGAACGGCATGTTGCGCTGGCGACCACGGCGCTGCGGGCGTGCCACCTCCTGCCAGGTTGCCAGCGAGGTGAGGTAGTTTGAGCCACCGGGCAGGGGTGCAGTTCCCAGAAGGGACGGTGCAGCGGTGCCGTAGGGGCGCAGGCCCGGCCGGGCTGCGGGGCAGCAGTTGATGCAGAGGTGTGCCAAATCGGCCAGATTGTTCTGCCAAGCGGTGGCGTCGGCCTCGTCGGTCGTATAGATAGCGGCTGCCTGGCCTGCTGATATTTCGCGCTGCATGGCGGCAGCGGAGGTTGTGCTCTCCACTCGGATGAGAGCGATAACGGGCAGGGTGGCAATAGTGCGCAGCAGCTGTTTGTCGGAGGTGGTTACACCGGTGATGATACCGGGGTTCCAAGCGATGGAGCCTATCTCCTGTATGCTGGGTTTGATAAACCAGTTGAGAGCACCGCCGTTGCCCCCGCTGATGCTGAGCAGGTCGCTCTGCTCGATGGTGAGGGGAGCTGCCAGAGTGCCGAGATCGGCGCCCTCTCTGCAGCCCGGTGCGGCGTGCAGGCTGCTCACGGCATCCTTGAGCGAGTTGATGAAATGGTGGTTGTCGTAGACCTCGGCATGTACCAGCAGAACGTGCGGGGCGGTGTAGCTCTGGCCGGAACGGCGGAATGCAGCAGGGCAGAGGTCGCGGATAGCCTGTTGCCAGTCGCTGCGAGCCGATATGTATACGCTTGCTGCGCCACCGGGAGTGGAGCACAGAGTGGCGGTGGGGTTCTCGGTGGCAACGCGGTGGGCAAAGTCATACCCCAGACCGGTAATCACGCCACCGACCTGCGGTGAGGTCATGAGCTTGTGGGCGATTTCGTTGTCCAAGCAGGGCAGGAGTTGCAGCTGTGGGTCGGTCATGCCGACTTCGCGCAGCAGTTCGGTGAGCTTGTGGCCGAGCAGGGTGGTGTAGGCTGCCGGCTTGTAAATGATGCTGTTGCCCATGGCCCAGGCAGCGGCAATGCCGGCTACGGCTTCGGTAAGCGGGTGAATGTTGCCGGGAGCTACCACGACTACGCCCAGCGGTTCCGGGGTAGTGCCGTCGCGCAGGCCGTCGGCAGTGGCACTCTGTTCGTAGAAACGCGCGGCATCGATGGCATCGCGTATTTCAGCCTCGGCATCGGCGTAGGTAAAGCCGGCATCTCTGACCAGCAGAGCGGCCAGTTCCGTGCGTTTTTTGTCCAGCTTGCGAGCAAGTTTCAGCAGGCTGTTCAGGCGCTCCTCTTCTGTGGACGACTCCTGTCCGGTGGAAACGACGGCTCGGTGTATGACATCTGCCACACAGGCGAAGTCGGCACTCGTAAATCGGTAGTCCTCCACTCCGGGGGTGATGAGTGAGCGATGGATGCAGGTCAACGGTGTGTCCACCGTGGCATCGCCTATGCTGAGCCCTAAGGGCGACTGGGGACGCTCGACCTCGCTTGCTGCAGCGGCATAAAAACTCTCGGTGGCAGCTCGGTCAGTGCACTGCAAGGTGCCACCGGTAAATCCTGCGACGGATTGCGTGGCTCCATCGGTGGGGGATTCCTCGCGCCCGCTGAGGGCTGCAAGGAAATGCTGTCGCATGCGTGTCCAGCCCATTTCGTTGGGGTCCGGGGCGTAGCCGTATGTCAGGTAGCCCTCGGGGCGGGAAAGCTCGTTGACCAGCGCCAGCAGGTAGCCCTCAAAGCCGTAGATGTCACCTTCCTCCTCGGTCATGCCTATGGTCAGAACCACCTCGGCACCGAGTGCTGCAAGCATGCGACCTGTGTGGTTGCCCAGACCGGCACGGAAGATGACGGGCGGCATTCCCTCACGGCCACTGCGGGCCCAGTCGAGCAGGGCGTAGGCCAAGTCAAAGGGATTGTGGGTGGCGATAACGGGGCAAATCGCATTTTTCTTTGCCGAAATAGCCTGGTGGACAAGCTGCTTGTAGCGGGATTCGGTGGCAGCCTTGTTGGGGGCTGCTGCGGTGTCGCGCCCGTAGATGAAAGCGCACTCGCGCTCGCGGCTCAGGGCAGAACCCTTGGTGAGCATGACTTTGAGCGGTGAGGCACCTTTCTTTGCCCGGGCTGTGGCCCATTCGGTCAGCTCGCGCAGGATGGTCGGTGCGGCGTTCAGGTATGCCGGCAGCTCGATAATCACGTTGGCCTGCAGGAGCTTTTTGTCGCTCAGGGCGCGCTTGCAACCCTCGAGCGTGATGGATATCAGGGAGGAGTCGGGCGCGGGGATGATAATGGGGCGATTGTTGCCCTGTGCGGTGAGCTTTTGCAACAGCGGAATCAGCGCATTGCTCAGAGCAGTAGCGCCTGCTCCCGGGGAATGGGGGGACAGGTTGGGGATGAGGCGCTGCGGTTCGATGACTACGCCGATGCTCGGATGGTGACCGGCGATATCGGTGAGGTTCTCCGTATATCGGGCAGCTCCTTTTTTGCCGAACACGGCAGGGGTAAGGGGTTGCAGGGCGGGGGTAAGGTTATCTGCCGACAGGTCACGCAGGTAGCGAGCCCCTTTGTCTGCAGCTGGCATGGTAAGCTCGCCGAAAGTGGAGCGGAAGATGCGGCGCACCTCTGCCATAGCGGCACTCTGTATGCTGCCGACTGCGGCAGCAGCTGCCCTGAATCGCAGGCGTGCCATGGTGCCGAAGAATGAGGGCACTCCGCCGAATGCGGTGATGAGGTCGCGCAGGTTGGTGGGTTGCAGTTCTCGGGGGGCATGCAGCACATCTGCACAGAATCGGCGCAGGAAATCGCGGTTCTTTTCATCGGCTGCCAAGCGGCTGAGGGCCGACAGCAAGGTGCGCTCGTCGGATTTCAGGCGACGTATGGACTCCGTGTGGATTGACTGCGCCATATCAGCGGCTTTCTGCGCCAGGGTACGGTCATCCCATTTTCTGCTCCCTGCTTCCTGAATTTGAACGCTGATATCTGACTCACCCATAATGTGCGGTTATTCTATCTTGTCAAGCGCTCGCTTGCAAGTTCAAATTGTGATATGTTGTGTCAATAGGCGTCAGTTTTTGACGGCTTCCCAATCAACTTGGCCGGGGACAAGGTCGCGTATGAGGGAGCGGAGGTGGTTTTCGGCCTGTTGTTCGCTTGTATCGACTTTCTCTCCCCACTGGGTACCTATCTGTATGTAGGCCCAGCGCTGCACGCGCCCGGTTGTGATGCGGTCCCAAATATCCTTTGCTATGCGAGCCAAGTGAGAGGAACAGATGATGTCGGAGCCGACAAACACGTAATAGTGAATGTGGTAAATGTGATTGCCCGGTTTGTTGTCTATGAGCGTGCGCGAGCTCAGGCGACGGAATGTGAGTTCCCTTCCATCGCTGAGGGTGATTTTTTCGTCTCTGCCGCTCAGGTCCAGGTGACCCTGGGCGGGCAGGCAGCGCTCGGGGCGGTGGATTGACTCGTTGAGGTCGCTGCCGGAGTAGACGAACGATACGTTGATGGCCGGCCCCTCCTGCGTGTAGCTGATGGGGTTGACATACCTGTAGATGGCCTTGCTGAACTTGGTATCGGCCGACAGAATTGTGCGTTCTTTCTCGCTTTCCTGTGTTTTTGTGCCGTGCCAGCCGGAAAGCTCATAGTCGAGGGGGAGATTGGGATTGGCTGCGGAGGGGAGCAGCGTTACCTCCTCGGGCATGAAGGGAATAAGGCTGAGCAATAGCGTGGCAATGAGGGGAGGTAGAATGCGGATGAGCCGGATTTTCATGAGTTTGCCTCTCCTTCCTGTTTGGTGTTGTTGCGACGGGTGACGACTGTGCGTTTTTTGAAGAAGGGAATTTCACCGGCCAGCAGGCTGTGCAGTATGACCAGACCGAGCAGGCTGATGGGGAAAAAGAACATAAGCCCCGACCAGTCATGCCAGGTTTTGCCGGCAAAGGCCGGGTTGATGTATTCAGCACACACAAAAATGCTGCACACGCGGAATCCGTTGCCCAATATGGCCAGCGGAAGGGCGCTCAGGGCAAGTACTACACGCTTCCACAGCGAGAGCTTGTCGGCCAGGTAGCCCCATGCTACCGATATCATGAGCAGGGCCATGAGAGAACGCATGCCGGAGCAACCGCCGGCTATGCTGAAGCTGTCCCAGTTCGATGTGGCCGAGGCTACGGTTGTGCCCTCCAATATGGTTTGAACCCCGCATACGCCGGCTCCCCAGTGCGCCAGTTGCGCGGCAACTTGCTGCATGCCGACTGTTGCCTGCTGAAATCCGGGTAAGGGAATGCTCATCCAGAGGAAGAATATCGGGAAAATGGTTTTGAGCATGGCCCGGGAACCAAGGTAGCACCAGACGGCACCTGAGAGCAGAAAGGGGATTGCGCCGATTGCCAGGCGGGGTTGCTGGCTGCGGGCCGCTATCAGGCAGAGCAGACAACCGATGATGATGGACCACAGACCGTGCAGGCTGGGGCGGGGTTCCTCTCCCCGCAGTTGTTTGATGGCGTGCACAAACATGTAGGCGGCTAACAGAGGGACCATCCATCCATGTTCGTAGTCGGTGCTCGGGTTCCATGCGGAGTGCAGCCAGATAGTCGCAGTTCTGGTTCCTTCAACAAAACCGTAATAAAAGAACAGGTAAATGAATACGGGGATGAAATACAGAGAAATAGATATCCAATCCGCTGCCTTTAAGTGACTTGTGATGCTTTTGTTGTTTTTGCTCATGTTGCCGGATGAAAAAAAATGAGGCCTCGCGCGTTTTTAGTATTGCATTTTTCTTGAAAATGTCAAGAATAGTTGCGCATTCATTACCACTTGCATACATGAAAATCATCAGCGGAACAGCACACCCCCAGTTAGCCAAGGATATCGCAGCACAGTTGGGCCTGCCCCTTTGCGATGCCACCGTCAACACCTTCCCCGACGGTGAGAGCTTTGTTCAGATTAACGAGTCCATTCGCGGTGAGGATGTCTTCATTGTACAGCCGACCTGCCCTCCCACCAACCACAATCTGATGGAGTTGCTGGTTATGGTTGATGCCGTGCGCCGTGCCAGTGCCAGTCGCATCACCGCCGTTATGCCTTTCTACGGCTATGCCCGTCAGGATCGTAAAGACAAGCCCAGAGTGCCCATTACCTCCAAGCTTGTAGCCAATCTTCTGACTGCAGCCGGTGTGAACCGCGTGCTTACCATGGATCTGCACGCCGCTCAGATTCAGGGCTTCTTTGAAATCCCCGTCGACCACCTTTACTCTCTGCCCGTGCTCATTAAGCACCTGAAGGAGCAGTACGTGAAGGATATCAACAATCTGGTGGTGGTTTCCCCCGACATCGGTGGTGTGAAGACTGCCAAGAGCTACGCCAACATTCTCGGTACCGAGCTGGCCATTGTTGCCAAGCAGCGTATTTCCGCTACCGAGGTGAACGCCCATGCCCTCATCGGCAACGTAGCCGGTAAGGATGTGCTGCTGGTGGACGATATGACTGAGTCCGGCGGTACTCTTTGCGCTGCTGCCAAGATTCTGAAGGAGCACGGTGCTGCCCGCATTTTCGCCGGTGTGTCCCACGCCGTTCTCAACGACAAGGCTCGTGCCCGTATAACCGACAGCCCGTTGGAGTGCCTGCTGACCTCCGACTCCGTGCCGATGGCCTGCGGTTGTGATCGTGTGGATACCGTGAGCATTGCTCCCCTCTTTGCTCAGGCTATTCTGAACATTCACAACAATGCTTCGGTTACTCACCTGTTCGAGATCTGATTCACTTCTGATTTTATAACATAGACCGCAGCCCTGTTTCGCCGAAAGTGAAGCAGGGCTGCGTTGTATTTACGGTGGAATTTACCGGGTTCGGTTGCACTTTTACGTTGACAGCTGTGGACAGATACAGTAATATAGACTCATGGCTGTAGTATACTTTAACGGCAAAGAAAATCTGACACCTTCCCCTTCGTTTTACCTGCCCAATCGGGTGAATGCAGCGGTACTGCGAGAGCTGGAGAGCGCTCTGAACGGCGCTGATAAGGTGGCATATATGGTTGAGGAGATGCTTACTCCTGAACCGGAAGTTGTAAATTATCTTAAGCGACGTGGTCGCAAGGTGCTTAGCTTCAATTTCAGACAGGCGAATGTAAAGACGCTGCGCGAGCAATTGCTCGACCTCATGCAGGAGGGGCGCGATGTCATTTTTGTGCCCGGTAAACCCAACAGCACTATGGGCTGTATATCGGATGTACCCATGCCTTTCATGATGCAGCTTGCTGCTCTGCACTTGGCTCCGGTTCCCGTGTTTGTCGGCATGTATCGCGATGATTTGTGGCGTACCTTCTGCACCGACAAGACGGCAGAGTCGATTGTCATTTCGGTGCTGCCTAAGTTGAGCCCCGGCCCGCTCACCGGTGAGCGAGTTCTCGAAGCATGGCTCGAGGCCTCGGCCGATACCTACTCCGATCGCCCGATTCTGAAGACCTCTCTGGCTCGCCTGCTGGTGGAAGGTCTGCGCAAGAATGCCAAGACGGAGCTGATTGATGGTATGGACGGCTCGCACCTGCCCTTCTACAAGATGTTGGGTGTCGCTATGGCACTGGCCAAGGAGCTCAAGAAGATGGTCAGCGAGCGTCGATTGGGTATTCTGCTGCCACCGGGCAAGGGTGGTGTGATTGCGAACTATGCCTGTATTCTGGCCGGTATCGTACCTGTTAATATCAACTACACATCGTCGGAGGCTGCCTTCGAGAGTATCGTGCGTCAGAGTGGTATTACCCGCTTCATTTCCGCTCGTACGTTCATGAGCAAGCTGCCGCAGTTCCCCTGGCCCAAGGGGGATGCCATCATTCACCTCGATAAGACCCTGAAGGGAATCGGCATGACCAAGATTGCCGGTTGGGTGGCTTTTGCCCGCATGGCTCCCATGCCACTCATCAACGCCCGCTTTAAACTCGATGCCTACAGTGGCGACGACGAGGCTGCTCTGCTCTTCACCTCCGGTTCCAGTGGCGAACCCAAGGGCGTGGCTCTGACACACAGCATGGTTATTGCCAACACGACCCAGCTGCTCAGCAAGGTTTACCTCGACCCCGGCAGCAAGTTCCTGTGCAGCTTGCCCATCTTCCACAGCTTCGGCTTAACCATCAGTACGATTTTGCCCGCTCTCTACGGCTTCGGTATGGTGACCTACCCCTCGCCGCTGGAGGCCAAGAAGCTCAATGAGCTGATTGAGGAGCACAAGATTTCTCTTGTGGTTTCCACTCCCACTTTCGCCCGCAGTATGCTGCGCCGTGCCTCGGCAGATACCTACAAGACGGTTAAGTACTTCGTGGTCGGTGCTGAGAAACTGCAGAAGGTGGTGGCCGATGAGTTTGCTCAGAAGTGCGGCCTGACTGTGCTCGAGGGTTATGGCCTGACCGAGACGGCTCCTGTATGCTCTGTGAACCTCGACGATGCCTGTTCGACCGAGGAGCAGCCCTACTTCGTGCCCGGTCGTCGTTTCGGTTCTGTAGGCCCGCTGTTGCCCGGTCTGGGTGTGCGCCTGACTGACCCCGATGACGACAACGTGCGCCTGCCGCTCAATGAGCAGGGTATGATTTGGTTCAAGGGTGCCAATGTATTCAAAGGCTATATCGGTCGCGATGACCTTAACGCAGAGATATTCCGCGATGGTTGGTTCAAGACCGGTGACCTCGGCAAGGTCGATCTCAATGGGTTCCTGACCCTGGGTGGCCGTCGTTCCCGCTTCTCCAAGGTGGCCGGTGAGATGGTGCCGCATGAGGTGGTGGAGGATTGCATCGAGGCCTATGTGGAAAAGCCCGCTGACTTTTCCGGTCGTGCTGTAGCAGTCGTTGGCGTGCCGGATGCCCAGAAGGGCGAGGCTCTCGTGCTGCTCTCCTGCATTCACACAGCGCACCTGCCGCAGGCTCTCGATGATATTCGTACCCACATGGTCAGCACCGGTCTGCCACGCTTGTGGTGCCCGCGTGAAATCATCCCCGTCGAAACCATCCCCGTGCTGCCCACCGGCAAGATGGACCTGCGCGGTTGCCAGATGCTTGCCAACGAGGCTCTGGGCCTGCAGTAAAGCGTGTCGATGGTACGGATATGATGCCCCCCATGCTCAGAAAGGTGTGCGCTGCCGCAGCCGTTTGGATTCTGCCGACCAAGTATACCCGTAGTTCGCCCCCGCCTCTGACCGAGATTCCCCCGGCCGAGGCCGAGAAGTGCGAGGTAGAGGGTGTGCAGAATCTATACCGGGTGAGCCACGAGCTTTATCGCTCCGGGCAGCCGACCCCTCAGGGGTTCAGTAACCTGTGGGACATGGGTGTGCGCTGCATTCTCAATATGCGCGAGTACCACAAGGATACCCGCAAAGCCCGCCATACAGACCTGCAGCTGTTGGAGTACCCTGTGGCTGCCGGTGAAGTGAAGGAGGCGGATGTGGAAAACTGCCTGCGCATGCTGTGTGCTGCCCAAAAACCAATCGTAGTTCACTGTTGGCATGGTAGTGACCGAACCGGTATCATTGTGGCGGCTTGGCGTATCATTTACGAGAACTGGACTGTCGCTCAGGCGGAGGCTGAGTTCCGTATGGAGATATATGGGCACCACGATTTCTGGTACGGAAATCTGGTGAAATTGCTGCGCGAGACCGACTGGGTGGCCATGAGGTCTCGCCTGTTGGCCTATGCTGAATCTCTACCGGTAATGGTGTGATATGCGGTTATGGTGTGGTTCAATTTCGCTGGCGTTGGCGGTGCTGACTTCCTGCAGTGCTGCGCCACCGCCCGTGGTTGCGGAGCAGCCCTTACCTGCAGCGCAGGCTGTTGAGCTGGAAGGGGTGGAAAACCTGCACCGAGTGAGTGCTCAGCTTTACCGCTCCGGTCAGCCGACCCCGCAGGGATTCACGAACCTGCAGGCCCTCGGTATACGCAGTGTACTCAACCTGCGCGAGTACCACAAGGACACGCGACGTGCCCGCCACACCGATTTGCACCTGATGGCCTATCCGGTAGCTGCCGGTCAGGTTACCGCTGCTGATATTGAAAATTGCCTGAACCTTATTGCTCAGGCTCCCAAGCCGGTGCTGGTGCATTGCTGGCACGGTAGTGACCGCACAGGGATTGTCGTGGCGGCATATCGTATCGTTTTTGAGGGTGTCAGCGTGCAGGCGGCAGAGGCCGAGTTCCGTGCAGATACCTATGGTCACCACGAGTTCTGGTACGGCAACTTGGTGGAACTCCTTCGCTCAACCGATTGGGATGCCATGAAGAAGAGGGTTTTGCATTTATAATTTTGGATTTTTAATTTTGAATTGTGGGAAGTTCGGCTCGCGTTGCGAGCGGTTGAGCAGAGCCTGTGCCACAGTTACTGAGCAAATCAGTAAGACCGCCTAATCACAAAAATAAAAAAAGCCCCCTGATATGTCAGGGGGCTTTTTCAGTGAAGTTGTGTTACTTCTGCTCCAGGCGAGGGGCGTTGACGATGTTCATGACATCTGTGCCCGGTGCTGCAGAGCGGGTTTCGAGGGACTTTGTTGCGTAGGGGGCAAAGTCGGCCTCGGGCTTAATGTTGCCACCGGTAGCCAGCGAGAAGTAACCGCGGGCGGGATTGTAGCGGCAGTTAATCTCGTTGTTCGGGTTGGCATCGCGGGTAAAGCGGTATTCCATGGCCTGATTCCACTCCTTGCCGGTCCAGCGCCATGCGGGACCAAAGGTGGCACGGCGCTCGTGGCGCTTGGAGTCCACATCGCGCTTAAAGTCTTCCACAAAGCCACAACCGCCACCCAGACCGCGGGTGAGGGCCTGTATGCGCCAGCAGCTCAATAGTTCCCACTGCTTGGTTTCCGGGTCCCAGATGTAGCCGGCAAGCTGACGGAAGTCCTCGCCATCGGGTTTCTCGACCACGAGGGTGCGGATGACTTCACCTTCCTTCCATGCGAAGGGGCGCATGGAGTTGCCACCTGTGCCCTCGCCACCAAAGCGACGGGTGGTGACCAAACGACCTTTCTGTACAAGCTTGGCGCGTTCCTCCTCTGGAGCAGCATGGGGGTTATCCCCGCTGTCCTTGGCATCCCAGATGGAGAAAATTGCTACACGCACGGGCTTGCCGTTGGCATCTTTGTGGCCGAGCTCCTGCACACCGATGTAGCCACAGCCGAAGTTGTTGACGGCAAAATAGGTGCCGGGAGCACTCTTCTCGATAACGGCCTCTGTATAGGCAGCTGTATGCTCATGAATAGTGGGCATATATCCGATGTGAACCGAAGTACACTGGCGCTTGGCCATGTTCTGCGGAGCCCAGTAATCAGAATAGCGATCGGCTACAGCCTGCTGGCCGCAAAGAGCAACCAGTGCTGCAACCCCTGCCAGAATGGTGTTTACGGGTTTCATCTGACAAAGATTATAACGATTTTTGAACTGTTTGGCAAGTCAAATCGAACGATAAAGCAACAAGCATAAAGCTATAACATTGCTGCTGAGTGGTAAAAAACGTGGTCGTTGTCTGTTGTGACAACGACCACGTGTAAAAGCTGAAGTGTAGACGCTCGGTAGTATCAGTCCTTGTTTGTCGAGGAGTCTTTCTCCTCCTCGTCTTCATCCTCGTCGTCATAGACCTCGATGGCGCGACGCATGCGGCGGGTGAGGAAGGGACGGATGATGAGACCGTAGCCCAGATAGCACAGGAAGATGAGAGCCGGTGCAATCCAGGGGAAGCAGACGAAGGCGCAGATGGCTGCAACCAGCAGAAGGATGGCGGTGATGGTGCCACGCTTCTCGAAGTTGACGTGCTTAAAGCTCGGGTAAATGACTCGGCTCATCATCAGCAGCGATACAACGGCCATGATACCGCCCATGACGTACTGCCAGAAGGGCTGGATAACCAGATTGTGGTGGCAGGTGAGGTCGATAACAAGGTACATGGTGCTCACCACAGCACCGGCGGCCATGGGAACGGGCAGCCCCACGAAATCCATGCTCTGGTTGGGTTTCTTGGGGGCGGCAGCCATGCAGTTGAAACGTGCCAGACGCAGAGAGGCGCACAGCAGATAAAGAACGGCGATGCCCATGCCGAAAGCATCCGGCAGGTCAAAGAGTACTGCTCTTCCCAGCAGCATGGCCGGTGCCACGCCGAAGGAAATCACATCGGCAATCGAGTCGAACTCGCGACCGAAGGGGCCGTCGGCCTTGCACATGCGGGCTACGCGACCGTCGAGCAGGTCGAATATACAGGCGGCGAAGATGAGGTAGGTTGCCTTCTGATAATAATCGAAGGCCTCGGGGGTGCCGTCTGCGAAGGCCATACCCTTAAAGATGGTGAGTATGGCGAAGAAGCCGCACAGCAGGTTGCCCGCTGTGAGCATGTTCGGAAGTATGGGGATTTTCGGTTCGTCCGGATATACCGGGGGTTGTTTCTGTGCCATAGTTCGTGAGTTTGGTTGGTTTGGTTAAGAGAGAGTTTCTGTTGCTTTGGCCACCAGCTCAGCCTTGGCTGCAAGCTCGCGACCGGAACCACGGGCCATATCGGCCTTGCCACCGCCCTTGCCGCCTACGATGGGAGCGAGGTTGCGGATGAGGTCACCGGCCTTCAGACCGGCTGCCTGAGCGGCTGTACCGCAGTAGGCACCCAGGGAGAGTGTGCTGCCGTCATCGGCAATCAGGAAGGCAGCTGCCTCGTAATGGCGCTTGCGCAGGCCGTTGAAGAGCTCGGTGAGCAGGTCGTTGCCACCCTCGGCGCAGATAACGACGTTGCCGCCGGTGAGCTGCTCTGCCAGCAGGGCATCGGCCATGCCGGCTGCAGCGGCAGAAATGGCCTTCTTCAGGCTCTTGTCAGCCTCGAGAGCAGCCTCCTTCAGCTTGTCGCAGTAGGCGTGGAACTCGTCGAGCAGGGCATTGACCACACGAATGTCGTTGGACTGAACAGCCTTTTCGGCGGGGTGGCCGTCGTTGGTGGGAACGGGGATGGTGGGGCGACCGAGCTGCTCGAGCTTGCTGTTGGCGTGGCCGAGCTTCTCGAGTGCCTCCTTGCTTTCGGGCAAGCGGGCAGCGATGATGTCCTTCACGATAGCAAGACCGGCCTGACCGGCGGCAGCCTCGATTCGGCGCACGCCACTGGCAATAGCGCCTTCGCTCTTGATTTTGAAGAAGCCTACCTTGCCGGTAGCCGGGGCGTGGGTACCACCGCAAAGCTCCATGGATACGCCGTTGAAGCCACCTTCCTGACCACCCATCTGAACCAAGCGCACAACATCACCGTACTTGTCGCCGAAGAACTGGCAGACTTCCGGGTGCTTGCGGATTTCGTCCATGGGGTACTCGCGGCACACGATGGGCAGGTCTTCCTGCACCCACTGGTTCACCAGTTCCTCTACGCGGCGCAGGTCCTCTTTGGAAATAGCAGCGCTGTTCACGTCAAAGCGCAGGCGGTCGGCGTCCACCAGTGAGCCCTGCTGGGCAATGTCATCGCTCACGAGCACGCGTAGTGCTTTGTGCAGCAGGTGAGTGGCGCTGTGGTGACCCTCAATGGCACGGCGACGGTCGGTGTCGATGCTCAGCACCACGCTGTCACCCACGGCGGGTGTCAGGCCATCTGCAGCGGAAAGGATATGGGCACGGGCCTGACCGATTTGCTGTACGCTCAGCACAGGGGCGCTGTCGCCACCCAGCTGCAGGGTGCCACCGTCGCTGACCTGACCACCCATTTCGGCATAGAAGGGGGTCTTGTCGGTGATGACGAAGAGCATGCCGTCGGCCTCGTGTACTTCTGTCACAAGGGCGGAGGTGCGATCCTCGGCATAGCCGGTGAACTCGGTCACGGCATCTGTCTTCAGCTCCAGTGCGCGCACAACCTGCTTTTTCTGGGCGGCCTTGGCGCGCTGGCGCTGCTCCTCCATGAGAGCCTCGAAGCGCTCGGTGTCTACGGTCAGCCCGCGCTCACGAGCCATGAGTGAGGTCAGGTCGATGGGGAAGCCGTACGTGTCGTAAAGTTTGAAGGCGAAGTCACCGCTCACGGTACCGGTGGCAGCTACCTCCTTGTCGAAGAGCTCCAGACCGCGGTCCAGGGTTTCGTTGAAGCTGGTTTCCTCTCGCAGCAGGACCTCTTTGATGGTGCCGGCACGACCCACCACTTCGGGGAATACGCGACCCATCTCGGCAGCCAGCGTGTCGACCAGCTCGCTGAGGAAGGGTTTCTCGAGACCCAGGGTGCGACCGTAGCGCACGGCACGGCGCAGAATGCGGCGCAGCACATAGTTGCGGCCGTTGTTGCCGGGAAGAATGCCGTCGGCAATCGAGAAGCTCAGGGTGCGGATGTGGTCGGCAATCACGCGGAAGGCAACGCTCTCCTTGAGCGTAGCGGCGTTCTCGGGGGTGGCATCCTGCGGGTAGATGTCCACGTAGGTGCGGCCGGAGATTTCCTCAATGCGGCTGAAAATCGGGCGGAAGACGTCGGTGCTGTAGTTGGATACACGGCAGTTGAAGTCGGTGAAGCCCTTGGTGCACTGAATCATAGCGCAGGCACGCTCAAAGCCCATGCCGGTATCCACGTGGCAGGCGGGCAGGTTGCGGAAGGTACCATCGCTCTCGGCATTGTACTGAATGAACACAAGGTTCCAGATCTCAATGCACAGCGGGCTGTCCTGGTTCACCAGGCTGCCCTGAGTGTTACCCTCGGGGGTAAGGTCTACGTGCAGCTCGGAGCAGGGGCCGCAGGGGCCGGTTTCGCCCATCATCCAGAAGTTGTCTTTCACGCCGCCGTTGACGATGTGAACCTCGGGGTCGAGCCCCTTGCTGCGGAACAGCGGTGCCCATGTGTCCCAAGCCTCCTGGTCGAACTCACCGGGGTCGCCCTTGCTCTTGTCGGGGCAGTACACAGTGGCGTACAGACGCTCGGCGGGGAAACCCCAGCGCTCTACAACCAGCTCCCAAGCCCAGGCAATGGCCTCCTTCTTGAAGTAGTCGCCGAAGGACCAGTTGCCCAGCATTTCGAACATGGTGTGGTGGTAGCTGTCCTGCCCCACATCCTCAAGGTCATTGTGCTTGCCGCCGGCGCGAATGCACTTCTGCGTGTCGGTAGCACGGGCGGGCTTCCACGGCGGGGTCCATACACCCAGGAAATAGGGTACAAACTGGTTCATGCCGGCATTGGTGAACAGCAAACCGGGGCTCTGCGGCATCAGAGAGGCGGAGGGTACTACGGCATGCTGCTTCTCGTGGAAAAAGTCCAGGAAGCTCTGGCGAATCTGGGCTGCGGTCATCATATCGTTCTGTCAGATGATGTTATGAGAATTACTTTCTGACGTGAGTATACACCTGTTCCGCGCGCGTGTAAAGCACAATAAACGCTTGTTACGGCTGAGAGTAGAAAAAGTAGCTGCCGACAGAGCAGGTGTTGTTCCGGATATTCACGTGTCGATGGTGTACAGGCTCTGCCCGGGAAAAGGTTTGAAATGTCGGGTTGAGTTATCAATAAAGATACGTATGAATTTGCCGGAATATGATATTTGAAAAGTATGTGGGTAAAGGTGGAAAATGTGATGTTTTTTATATGTATTCGAATGAAATCCCCTACGGAGAAGGTGTAATTCTGTCATGACTCCGGCTTCCCCCGAAAATCGGCTTGTATCGCGAAGTTTAGGTGCTATAATGGCGGCCGATAAATGAAAAGCCTGATTGTCAGCACTGTGTGTTTAATGTCGGTATGGGGTGCGGAGGTACCCACGCAAGGTGAGTTGGGGTTGGAGGCCGCCGTGTCGCGCTTGCTGAGTTACGGTATTATACAGGAGGAACCTGAGGATGAGTCTGATGACTCTGTGGAAATTCTGCAGCATTATACAAAGTATGTAAACGGGGATGAGGGAATCAATGATTTCCCGTACTGTCTGCGTTTGATTGAGGCCGGAGGTGAAGAGAATCTGTTGCCGGTGAGCTGCCTGCGCCCCTTCATTAAGGCCGGAGCCACCGTGCAGGGGGAACGTGGCGATACCTCACCCCTGCAGGCTGCGGCCGAGGCCGGTAATGTGAAGGTGCTGTGCTATCTGCTCGATGAAGGCGCCGATATTCACTATACCGATGCGGTGATGAACACCGCGATGGATTACGCGCTGATGGATGAACTTACCCCGGAGCGATGTGAGGTTGTGCGGGAGCTGCTGCGTCGGCATGCCTTGCCCACCCCGGCGGCTATGTGCTATGCCGCCCGCTATCATACGGAACTGCTGCGCGACATGGTGGCGCACTGTGGCTTGCCCTCTCCGGAGGTGGTGAATGCAGCTGTGTGGAATGCCGACTCGCTGGAGCTCCTGCTGCAGAATGGGGCCAATCCCTGTGCGTGTGAGGACAACGGTACCACCTTGTCCCGCGCGTTGCTGCAGCGCATCAGCACCGGCAAATGGCAGGTGGAGGAGCTGGTGCGATTGGTGGACTTGCTGATGTTGCACAAGGTGCCTTTCTATACAGCCAGCCCGCGGGAGGAGTTGGAACTCATGCTGCCGGAAGATATGCCGGCCGACATGCGTGAGCATTTATTGGCTCTCTACACCACTCGCCCTGAACCCACTTTCCCCGAGACGGAGGAGAGTGATGTCGAGGAAATCGGCGATGAGTGAAATCGTCGGATTCTCGGCAAATTGGAGCTTGGCGGGGTGTGAGCCGAAGGGGAACCGTACTTTAAGCCCGCTCCTGCGGGCGACAGAACAATAGCCCAGGGTGAAGCCGCAGGCGAAACCCTGGGAAAATGCGAAAAATATATATAAACCCCGCAGAC
>JAZRSQ010000064.1:0-5090 GCA_045651585.1 Akkermansia sp. | reverse complement strand
AACCGAAGGTGAGCGGAATTCAAAAGCCCCGTGCAAACGGGGCGACAGTACATAGCGCGGGGTAAGCCGCGCAGCGGCGCAGCCCCGGGTATCGTACAAAAATTTTATTGGAGCCCCGTGAAACGGCGGCGACAGCCTTTTGTTGACTGACGGTTGCATACGTGTAACCCCCAAAGCTACCGCTCTTATAAATCAGGCTGTCACCCCGTTCCACGGGGCTTCCATCATACTTACTCCAGTAACAGGGGCTACGCGAGCAGTCGCTCGCTCACCCCTGCCTATGTGCTGTCGCCCGCCAGCGGGCTCTGGGCTAGGCTCGCTGCGCTCGCGGTAATTGCGTGGCAAACTTCCAATTTGTGGAAGGGGGCGAAATAAAAAAGCCCGCCGTGAAGGGCGGGCTTTTTTATTGAAATAGCGTTTGCTTACGCTGCGGTCATCTTAGCGACGACGACGACGTGCTGCAAGACCGGCCAGAGCCAGAAGGCTCAGCGTAGCCGTGGTCGGCTCGGGAACAATAAGAGCGGCTCCGATAGCCTTAGCTTCATCAGCAGTCATAGCGTAGTCATACACTTGTGCTGAAAGAGCAAAGTTATTTGTAAAATTAATCGTAGAAACGTTAATGTGATTATCGACTAATTTAGCTGTAGTATCATCACCATCGTGGTCAATGGTAAACTTGATACCTGTGTTGCCACCTTCATATACAGCGATGCTGCCATCGGTGTATTGTAAGGTCAGGTATGCGTAAATAGCATCGTTAGCGCCGCCGCCATTTTTTACCATTACAAGAGAAGCATCCTCAAGCAGAGACCAATCGGTATTACGGTCGAAGAGAGTTGTGCTGGAGATTCCGGTCAAAGAATAATTACTTGCATAGTTGCCAACACCTGGTTTGCCACCTGCATACAGGGTGGAGGTTTTGCCATTAGAGCTGCCATTGACATTGATGTCAAGAGAGGCTGCCATTGACGACGTATCCCAAGTTCCGATTAAGTCAACAATTTTAGCAGATCCGTTGAAGTTAGCTCCACTCTCGGCCTGCAGCGTGGCAATATTAAGAGAGAGAGCAACAGAGAAGGAACTCTGCCCTGACAACGCATAGGATGTCGGTGCAATTCCATCTACTGACGTCCAGATAGGCTCTGCAGCAGTAGCGGCGCCTGCAAGAGCAAGCAGCATTACTAGGGTCTTTTTCATCGTATTGTGATGGTATTAATGTTTATAAGTGTTACGGTGCAACTCGTTTAGGGATACCCGTTTCCACGCGCGATGGAATGCCGAGAGACCTACTCCGGCCTGCACACGCAGTATAGCTTATTCTGAGTGCGATGTCGATATTTTTTTTCGAATTTTACGCGTTGTGAGAAAAAACTTTTGCTCTAACACGGATGCATGGGGGTATTGAGATTCAATCATGCCAGCGAGCAACTGTTCGGGAAAATGCAATTGAACGATATACAAGTTTTAGAATTCTGCGGGCGAAAAGCCCGCAGAACTCATCAACTAGCCTGCCACGGCGTAGCCTGAAAGGCGGAGACGGGGCCTTCGTAACTCGTAACCAGTCCTTTCAGAGGTTCAATTGCATATCCGCCAGCAGCAGTGTGGCAAGAAAGAGCCCCCATAATACGAGCCCTATGCTCATGCCCTGTGAACCCATGCTCAAGCAGTAGGCGCAGGCCTCGTGGAGTTCGCAGAACCGCCAGTGGCGTATCAGCGCGCACAATATCAGGTTGAGTATACCCACGCCCAGGGTGAAGCTCAGCATGTAGAAGCCAAAACGCGCTATATAGGTGCCACCCCATGGTCCCGGTTGCTCCGGGGTGAGTATCAGCCAAATGACAACGCCAATCAACGAGGCCAGGAATGCTGTCACAACGGCGACAGCGTACCACCGATAGGGGGCTGTACGGCGCACCAGTGCCTCCTTGGCGCTTTTGCTGAGCCGCTTGGGGGTGTCGTGGTACAGGGTGGCTTCCACCACCTCACGAAGGAGATCCTGAATGAATTGGGAGGGCATAGGGGAGCAGTAAGGACGAGGTACGAATTCCGAGGGACGAATTTGTAAGTTAGGCGGGCTGTCGCCCGCGGATATTGTGTAGCTTATTCCACCGTCCACGCCCCTCGGCCGTAAGCCGAGGGCGGCGGTAAGAGTGATTGCGGCTTTGCTTCACTCAGGCGAAGCCTGCATACTCCTACCTTGTAGATTGTAAATTGTAGATTGTAGATTTGCAGGCTTTGCCCTTGCGCTGTTAGCCACGGGATTTGATGCCCATGAGCATCTGCGCGTTGTTCGGGAACTTGCGCATGAAGAAGAGCAGTCGTTCCATGGCCTCCTCGGGTTTATGGTTGGCCAGAGCTCGGCGAATGAGCTGAATCTTGGTGAGCATCCATTCGGGCAGAATGAGTTCCTCTCGGCGGGTGCCGCTCTTGTTGATGTCGACAGCGGGGTAGACATACATCTGCGCGATACGGCGGCTGAGCACAAGCTCCATGTTGCCGGTGCCCTTGAACTCCTGGAAGATGAGTTCATCCATACGGCTGTTGGTCTCGATGAGAGCCGTGGCCAGAATGGTGAGCGAGCCGGCGGTGCGGGTGTTGCGTGCTGCAGCGAAAAGTCGGCGGGGTGTTTCGAGGGCGCGGGCATCGATACCGCCACTCATGGTACGGCCACTGCCACGGTCAGCGTTGTTGTAGGCGCGAGCCAGGCGGGTGATGGAGTCCATGAGAATGAGCACGTGGCGACCGTTTTCCACCAGTCGTTTGGCGCGTTCTACGCACATTTCGGCAATACGGCAGTGCTCTTTCACGCCGCTGTCATTGCTCGATGCAAAGATTTCTGCCCCCGGCAGCTCACGGCTGAACTCGGTGACCTCCTCGGGGCGTTCGTCCACCAGCAGCACCATGAGGTGCAGCTCCTCGCCGTAGTTCTTCATGGCACCCTTGGCAATGTCCATCAGCAGGGTGGTCTTGCCGGTGCGGGGCGGGGCAACAATCAGGCCACGCTGACCTCGAGCCACAGGGGCTACCATGTCGAGCGTGCGGGTGGTAAAGTGCTTGGCGTCGGTTTCAAAAGCCAGTCGCTGACTGGGGTTGACGGCCTTCAGATCATCAAAATGGGGAGCGTTGGCGGCCTCCTCGGGGGCCATGCCGTTCACGGCAGTAACGGTGGTGAGCTGGTGTCCGCGCTCGTAGCGCTGAGCCATGCCGGTTATCTGCACATAGGGGCGCAGATGGTGCTGGGCAATGAGGTCTGCCGGTACATATACCGCTTGGTTGGAGGGCGCCCAGTTGTTCTCGGGCACACGTATAAAGCCGAATCCCTTGGGAGTGATTTCCAGCAGGCCGGTGAGCTCGGCGGGCTCACCCACGGGTACATAGGCACGGCCGGTCTTGGGAATGGGCTCGATTTTCTCCCGTTGGGGACGGTTTTGCTGCTGCCTGCGCTGGGGTTTGCCACCATTATTATTGTAGCGCTGGGGGCGCTCACCGTTGGGGGCATTGTAATCGCGACGCTGACGTGGGGCGTGGCCGGAGTTGTGGTGGTTGTTACCCTCTGACCGGTTCGGGCGTGCAAAACGTGTGCGGTGTGGGCGTTTGTTGTCCTCCATTGTGCTCATGGTGCGGTAAATGGTAGCAAATGGAATTGATTCTTATTTCTGCAATGAAAACGGCGGGCGGTTCTTGTGCCAAACCGCCCGCCGAAAATGGGAGCGAGCTCGCTGTCTCGTGAAAAAAATATTACAGCTGCTCGAGGATTTCTTCGGCGATCTCGAAGTTGGAGAATACGTTCATCGTATCATCGTAGTCATCCAGACGCTCAAAGAGTCGCATTACCTTCTGGGCTGTGTCGACGTCGGTAATGTCGGTGGGGTTCTGAGCGATGGAAACGAGCTTCATGCCCGTTACGCTCTTGCCGGCGGCAGCCAGTGCCTCGGACACGGTCTGTACATCGGTCGGACCGCAGATGAAGCACCACTCGCCTTCGTTCTCGCCCTCTTCGAACTCATCGGCGCCGCAGTCCATGGCAAGCTCCATGGCGGCATCCTCATCCAGAGACGGGTCGTTGATGGTTACCTCGCCCTTGCGGTCGAACTGGTAAGCCACAGAACCGGGGGTGCCCATGTTACCGCCGTTCTTGGAGAAGATGGTGCGGATTTCGGAGGAGCAGCGGTTGGTGTTGTCGGTAGCAACCTCAACGATGAAAGCTGTACCGGCGGGGCCGTAACCCTCGTAGGTGACCTCCTGAATGGTCTCGCCCTGAAGTTCGCCGGTGCCCTTCTTCACGGCGCGGTCGATGTTATCCTTGGGCATGGAGGCAGCTTTGGCGCCTTCGATAGCGGCGCGCAGGCGCGGGTTGGTGTCTACATCGCCACCGCCGCTCTTGGCTGCCAGAGTGATTTCGTGGGAGAAACGGGCGAAAATCTTGCCCTTCTTCGCGTCGGCTGCTGCCTTCGTGAACTTAATTTTGGACCATTTATTATGACCGGACATAATGTTGAGGTGTGTGGGTGATAAAAGATGTCTGGCACTGTAGGGGAGCCATGGGGCGTGCAGCCACAGTACAGTAGACCCGCAGCGCAGTCTGATTTTGCCGCCCCCTGCACAATCTGCAGTGGGTCACCGCACTAATCAAAGCGTTGTGTTCTCATGGGAACATCAACAATCTGCGGGTTTTCAGAGTCGAGCTGACAGGATTCGAACCTGCGACCTCTTCGTCCCGAACGAAGCGCGCTACCAGCCTGCGCTACAGCTCGATGTCTTGTAGACGCAGCAATTTTACACGAAAAATCAGGCATTGCAAGCCCAAAATGCTTTTTTTTGTGACATTTTGAGCATTATGATGCTTGTTGAAGTACGAATTCCGAGGGCCGAATTTGTAAGTTCCGGCTTCGCTACGTTTGTTGATTGTAAATTGGGAATCTCGAAAAACTCGACAAAGAGCAATTTGTAGAGCTGTACGGCGAACCGAAGGTGAGCGGAATTTAATAAGCCCGCACTTGTGCGGGCGACAGAGACCTAGCCCAGGGTGGAGCCGAAGGCGAAACCCTGGGGTGAGTAAAAAAAGAAAGAGAGCCCCGCAAACGTGCGGG
>JAZRSQ010000063.1:0-12004 GCA_045651585.1 Akkermansia sp. | reverse complement strand
TGTGTGGGTGGCATAAACCGTTGATACAAAATGGGCCATGTATTCACCGCATTATATCAGAGCCACCGTTTATGCCACCCGCACCCTGTGCGGGTTCCAATATATTTTCCATTGCTGACCGGGGGCTTACGCCGCCCGGCTACCGTATGCCACCCGCGCAAGCGCGGGTTCTTATATTAGGCGGGCAAAGCCCGCGGAACTTACAAATTCGAACTTCGTAATTCGCCTGCCACGGCGTAGCAAGCGAGCGCAGCGAGACGCGGAGACGGGTCCCTCGTACTTCCACAAATTGCTCTTTGTCGAGCGAGTTATTAGAGTTGCCCTTTGTTGTCAATCTTTCAGCTTTACAATGGGGAAGGTCTGTGTTAGTCTGCTATGCAGCAGAAGGGCGGTGTGTGCGTCCTGACCTGCAAGATGTTAATAACCTAACACAATACTAATACTATGTTCAAGACCACCTGCCTTGCCCTTGTTTTGGCTCCCGCAGTATGCATGACCGCTCAGGCTAACCCCGAGGTTGCTGCTACCACCTCCATCCGTGCCGCTATCGGCCATCTGGCTGCTGTTGCTGCAGATTCTCAGACCAAGGACCTGCCCACCATTATTTCTGAGATTGATGCTCTGCTGTCTCGTTCCACCCCCGAAATTCTGGCTTCTCTCGAGTCCCTGACCGATGAGCAGCGCGTGGCTGTCATTACAGCTCTCATGCAGGCTCCTGAAATCGCTCAGCTCATGGGTTCCCTTGAGCCCCTGATGGCCAGCCCCGCTGCTGCCGAGCTCATGCCCGTGATGGCCGGTGAGGCCGACCCGGCTGCTATGGCTGCTGCTCAGCCCCTTAAGACCAAGCTTCAGGTGATTGACATCTGCGCCAATCTGCTCAAAATCAGCATTGCTCTGGGTGTAGACAGCCCGACCGTTCAGGCTGCCCTCGGTGGCATGTTCGGTGGTGAGTAAATCAATCGCTGAACCGATTATGATAAAAATCCCCCCGCAGCGGTTTGCTGCGAAGGTATTTTTTGTGAAATGAAATCTTTTATCAGTTAAGATTGCGGGGCGGTATAAACTGAATAGTCAAGGGGAACTTGTAGCTGGTATCGCCCTTGCTGGCTCGTATCACGTCCTTGATAATTGCCACGATGCCAACAATCAACAGAGGAATGGCAATAAAAGCACCTATGACCACAGAGCACAGCAGTAATGTGATTATGGCCCAGATGGTCCAGGAAATGCTTGTGTTAAGCCTGCGACGAGCGTAGTCGGCCACCTGCGGGTCGGCGTCATCTTTCCAGAAAAGCCAGCAAACCAGAGGCGCTACAATCGGAATGCCGGTAAGGATATCCGGGAGGAACTGTGCCAGACAGATAATAAGAATTCGTTTGCGAGAGTCCATACGCAGATTCTACTACCTTTTAACTGTTCTGTCAAGAATGCTGAGGAATATTATTTTCTGGGGACGTGTGGTTCCAGCGTCTGTCGACCGGCGCGTTCGCGTGCGCGAGCATTGCGGCGAGCCTGAGCCTGCAGGTGGGCCTGCATGGCAAAGGGGTGTTCGCCGGGCATGCAGAGTACCGGCGTAGAGGTGCCGTCGGGGCGAATCTGGCAGGCCTGCATGTTGTCGCGGAAACAGGCATCGAGCACCCCCAGTACTCGCGCGGCGAGGGCGCGGTCCTCGATGGGAATCATGAGTTCCACGCGGCGGTTGAGGTTGCGGCGCATCCAGTCCGCGCTGGCAATGTAGACCAGCGGGCTGCCACCATTGCCGAAGCTGAAGATGCGGGCGTGCTCGAGATAGCGGTCCACAATGCTCACGATGCGGGTATGGGCGCGACCCTCCGGCGTACCCGGTACCCAGCAGCATATGCCGCGAATGTTCAGGCTTATCTGCACCCCGGCGGCAGATGCCCGCTCCAGAGCCGCCATCATGTCGGGGTCGTTGAGCGAGTTCATCTTGGCGCGGATTTCGGCGCGCTCGCCACGGCGGGCACGCTGTTCTTCGGCGGCAATGAGCTCCAGCAGGCGCTCCTTCATCATGGCCGGGCTGGGGTACAGTCGGCGAAAACGCATGAGACGTGTGAGCCCGGTGACTGAGTTGAAGAATTGGGAGGCATCTGCCCCCAGATGCTCGTTGCAGGTGAGCAGCGACAGGTCGCTGTACAGGCGGGCGGTGTCCTCATTGTAATTGCCGGTACCCAGGTGGCAGTAGCGGCGAAGGGTGCCATTCTCGCGGCGCACCACAAGGGTGATTTTGGCGTGGGTTTTGAAGCCTTTCACTCCGTACACTACCTGCACACCGGCGCGTTGTAGTCGCTCAGCATGCTCGAGGTTGTGGCTTTCGTCGAAACGGGCCTTGAGTTCCACCAGTACGGTGACCTGTTTGCCGGCCTCGGCGGCACGGCAGAGTGCAGCGATAAATCGTGAGTTCTTTGCTGTGCGGTACAGCACCTGCTTGATAGCCAGTACATCCGGGTCGGTGGCGGCTTCTTCCACAAATTTCACCACCGGCTCGTAACTTTCGAAGGGATTGTGTATCAGAATATCACCCTCGGCTATGTTCTCGAACATGGTCAGGTCGGGGTCTACACCGGCCGGCCAAGCGGGCACCCAGCTCTCTACCTTCAGGTGCTCATGCCCCGATTCAGACGCGAGCTTGCCGAAGTCCACCGGGCGCAGCGGCCCCGGTACTCGGTAAGTCGAGAACTCATCCGCCCCCACCAAGTCAGCAATTCGGCGGGCAAAATCTGCGCTTGTTTTGGCCGGCAGCTCCAGTCGCACGCAGTCAGAGAACTTGCGCGCCACGAGCACGGCCTCCATTTCTCGGGCAAAGTTGCTCCCTTCCTGCTCGGCCACAGCAATATCGCCATTGCGGGTCACGCGCAGAGGGCTGCTCTGCACGATGCGCTCACCGGGGAATAAATGCCCGATAAACTCTGCCACCAAATCCTCCAGCAGCACATAGCCATCCTTACCCAGCGTGGCAGCGTGCACCAAGCGGGGCAGGCACTCGGGCAGTACCACGGCTACAAATCGGGTGTCGCCCGTGGTGGAATCCTGCAGTTCCACCCCCAGCACAATGCTCAGGCTCGGCAGCACCGGCGGGTGTTCCACCTCCATGGCAAGCGGGGTGAGCAGCGGGGAGATGTTGGCAAGGAAGTGATCCTCGAGCGCGCTGTACTGAGCCTCGCTGAGCTCATCGGGGCTCATGGGGGCAAGGCCGGCCTGTTGCAACAGGGGCAGCAGCTCGTTGTTCAGCAGCATGTATTGGTCGCCTACCATGCGGGAAGCGCGCAGTCGTATGAGCTCCAGTTGCTCACTGGGGGAAAGCCCCGTGAGGTCGGTGCTGCTCTTGCCACTCTGGCGCAGCAACATGAGCCCGCCTACGCGCACCTGAAAGAACTCATCGAGATTGCTGGCCGTAATGGCCAGGAACTTGACGCGCTCCAACAGCGGTAGCTCACGCCTGTAGGCCTGATCCAGCACTCGCTGATTGAACTCCAGCCACGATATCTCCCGGTTAATGTACATAGTTGCTCTCTCCTTTCTGCACACGCACCTTGCGCGTTGTTCATGCTAGCATAAATCCGCCCTGAGAGCAAGCTCTAATTTTACCCCGGCTAACACGATGAGTACTTTATAATTGAAAAGACTTGCAATTTTTTTTAAAAACTGTCAGAATACTCCTGTGTTTATATAGCTTATGGCAGATGTAAAAGATTCATTCTGTTATTATAAACACGTAGATGATTTCATGTCTGAAACTATAAAATACATACGATGATGAATACCAATGCCTTTTTGTCCTCTTTGCTGGCTCCTGCAGTAGTATTGACCGCATCTGCTGAATTAACTGAAATTGATACGAAAATTCTGACATTCCAGAGTGAATTATTATCGGCAATGCGAGTGCTGGTATCTCTGACCCCGGAAAACGCAGGCGAAATCGCTGTAAAACTGGAGAAAATAACGGCCAAATTGGAAACCCTTGCTCCGCAAATCAGCGCAGAGGATTATGAGAATCTGAGTGATGAGGGACTGATAGAGTTCGGTCGCAATATGGAAATCGTGAAGGAGTACGTAGGCCGACTTCAGTTCGGTATGGATGAAAAGGTGTTTCAGCGTTTACTTAAGAACAATCCTCGCTTGCATTCCGCTTTGCTTCGTTTTAATAAACTTAACGTTCAATTTTCCAATCGGGTCAATCATAACAGGCGCGATACTTTAGAGTTTCTGTATGCCGATGAAATGAAAAACTTAAGTACAGAAGATAAACTCATATTGGAAGGGCAGAAAATCGGTTTGAATGTCTTGTTGCTTCTTGCTGAAGTCAACGAGGAAAATGCAGAGGAGATTGCCGGGATGTTGGCCGAATTATCTGACCGATATGAGCAAATCGGAGCTCAATTACAGCCCGATGATATCAATAAGATGGGGGAAATCGCGTGGACAATATTCCGCAAGTCCATGCGCGACGTAATCATTGCTACCGCCAGATTCCAGCAGAATGAATCCACATACATGCGTGCTATTCAAAAATCTCCGGCCTTGCTTCAGGCCTCGTTGCGTTGGGGGCTGCTTTCTCCCAAGATCAATGAAAAAATATACGGAAATATGAATGCTGAGCGTCGTGCTCAGCGTGACCGTGAATTGCAGAAAATTATTAGCAGTATGAATGACTGATTGAGGAAGTGCCAATTACGATTTGGGTATCTCGAAAAACTCGACAAAGAGCAATTTGTAGAAGTACGAGGGACGAATTCCGAAGGACGAATTTGTAAGTTCCGCGGCTTACGCCGCAAGGTGGCAGAGCTTAGCCACGGCGACTTCCCGCGCTTTAAGGCGCGGCCCGCCGCGGCGTAGCAAGCGAGCGCAGAGAGACGCGAAGACGGGGGCGTGAACGGTGGGATAGACACGCATATCCGCGGGCGAAAGCCCGCCTAGCTCAACACTTTGTAAATTGTAGATTGTAGATTGTAAATGCTCGACAAGCTCCAATTTGTAGCGTTATTTTGCTCTGATAGTCGGCTAAAGCGGTATAAAAACAATGACTTGGGCGTAAAAGCAGCACAATAAGATTGACATTGAGAGGGTACGGGTGTAAACTGTCGCGCGTATGAGCACACCCACCAAGAGCTATAAAGATACGATCTTCCTGCCGGACACCACGTTCCCCATGCGTGGTGATCTCACGACCAAGGAGCCGGCTCGACTGGAGAAATGGGAGAACGAGAAGCTTTACGAGCGAATTACCAACCGCCGCAAAGCCCAGGGTGCGCCGAGTTTCATATTGCACGACGGCCCTCCCTTTGCGAATGGCGACGTTCACATGGGTACCGGTCTGAATAAGGTACTTAAGGATCTCATTGTGAAGAGCAAGACGATGGCCGGTTACTATGCCCCCTTCATTCCGGGCTGGGACTGCCACGGTTTGCCCATTGAGGCCAAGGTTGTGAAGGAGTTCCAGGGGCTGGAGCCCGCTGAGATTCGCCGCCGTTGCACAGAGTTCGCTCTGGGCTACATCGACCAGCAGCGCCTTTCCTTCCGTCGCTTGGGTGTATTCGGTGACTGGTTCAATCCCTACATCACCATGAACCCCGAGTACGAGGCCGATATCCTGCGCGTGTTTGCCAAGCTCGTGGAGAGCGGCGCCGTTTATCAGTCCATGAAACCCGTGCAGTGGAGCTATGCCCACCACACCGCACTGGCCGAGGCTGAGGTGGAGTACATGGAGGACACCTCCACTGCCATTTACGTCGGTTTTGAGATGGACGGCCCGGTCAACGGTATCGACGGCTGTGAGATGGTCATCTGGACCACCACTCCCTGGACCCTGCCGAGCAACTTGGCCATCGCTCTGAATCCTGATTTCACCTACGTCATCGGCCGCTATGCGAAGGACGGCGCTGAGCGCAAGTTCATTGTGGTTCGCGAGCTGATTGAGATGTTCACCGGCAAGACCGGTTGGACCCTGCAGGAGGAACTGAGCACCTTCAAGGGCAGCGAGCTCGAAAAGCGCAACGCCCGTCACCCCTTCCTGAACCGCGAGTCCCTTATCATCAATGCCGCTTATGTAACGACAGACGCCGGTACCGGTGCCGTTCACATTGCTCCCGGTCACGGTGCAGACGACTACATCGCCGGTATGGCCTACGGTCTGCCTGTGCTGTCCCCTGTGGATGACGACGGTAACTACACCGCCGAGTGTGGTCTGCCCCACTTGGTCGGTAAGCACGTGTTCAAGTGCAACGAGGACATCATCACCCTGCTGGTAGAGGGCAACCGCCTGCTGGGTCGCGAGGAGTTCACCCACCAGTACCCGCACTGCTGGCGCTCCAAGACCCCCATCATCTTCCGCGCTGTGAAGCAGTTCTTCATCAGCATGGAGAAGCTGCGCGGCATGGCTCTGGAGCAGATTGACAAGACCGAGTGGCTGCCTGCCTGGGGTCGCAACCGTATTTACAGCACCGTGGAGGCTCGCCCCGACTGGTGTATCTCCCGTCAGCGCACATGGGGTGTTCCCTTGCCCGTCTTCTTCGACGAGAACGACAAGCCGGTGCTGAGTGCCGATATCGTGAACAAGGTCGCTGATTTGGTGGCTGAGCACGGCACCAACATCTGGTTCGAACTGACAGACGAGCAGCTCTGCGAGAAGCTCGGTCTGCCCACCAACCTGAAGAAGGGTCGCGATACGCTGGACGTGTGGATTGACTCCGGCTGCTCCCACGTAGCTGTGCTGGAGCGCCACCCCGAGCTGCATGCTCCCTGCGATGTATACCTCGAGGCCACTGACCAGCACCGTGGTTGGTTCCAGAGCTCGCTCATGCTCTCCTGCGCATGGCGCGGTACCGCTCCGTACAAGAAGGTACTGACCCACGCCTTCGTGGTGAACCAGGATCGCTCCAAGCTTTCCAAGAGCGCTCAGGGCACCTACACCAAGCCCACCAATGCCAAGTACTTCTACGAGAAGTACGGTGCAGATATCGTTCGTCTGTGGGTAAGCTCCGTTGACTGGCAGAACGAGGTTCCCTTCGGTGAGGACCTGTTCAAGCAGGTGACCGACCCCTACCGCCGTCTGCGCAACACGCTGCGCATTCTGCTGGCTAACCTGAAGGGCTACAATGGAGAGAAGCCCGCCACCATCGACCCGCTCGATGCTTGGATTCTGGAGCGCAGCAATGCCCTTATCAACGACGTGCGTGCCGCTTACGATGCCTACGAGTTCCGCAAGGTATTCATGGCCATCAACCAGTTCTGCACGAACGACCTCTCCGCCCTCTACATCGACATCACCAAGGACAGCCTGTACTGCGATGCCGCCGACAGCAGCCGCCGTCTGAGCCGCCAGTTCGCCATCAGCCGTGTGTTCGATGTGTTGGTTCGCCTGCTGGCACCCATTCTGGTGTACACTGCAGAGGAGGCTTGGGAGCACGCCGGTCACACCGATTCCGTGCACGAGCAGGACTTCCCCACCGCTGATCCCGCCTATGATTGCGGTATGACTGCTACCTTCGCCCGCCTGCAGCAGATTAAGAGCACCATTCAGGTGGCTATCGAGGCTCAGGTGAAGGCCAAGGCCTTCAACAAGAACAATGAGGCTGTGGTGACTCTCACCCTGCCGCAGGATGAAGCCGCCGAGGTGGTGGCCCTGCTGGAGGACGCTGAGTTTGCCAAGACTTTCTTCATTGTGAGCGGTCTGAACGTGGTTCGCGGTGCCGAGCTGAGCGCTACGGCCGAGAAGACTGCCAATGGCATGTGCCCGCGTTGCCGCCGTTACGAGCCCGCCGTGAATGAGGACGGTCTCTGTGAGCGCTGTGCCGCCATCTGCAAGTAAATCATTCACCCCCCCCGGTCGCCCCTGTCTGCCACGCGCGGACAGGGGCGAGCTGAATCTCCGACCACGATTTTTTTTATGAAGCGCGTTACCCTTTATCTCATTCTGCTCATTGCCCTGCTGTACATACTGGATCAGGTTACCAAGTGGTACATTGTGTTCCATTACAATCTGCCCACCCCGTATTATCTGGATGTCACGCCGGTGATAACTGACAGCAGTATTCTCAATTTCAATATCCTGCGCATACATAACACAGGTGTGGCGTTCGGTATGGGTAACGGCACGGTCTGGGCACCCTTCTTCTTCCTCGGGGTGCAGATTGTGGCTCTGGTGGTGCTCACTGTGCTCTACCGCCGCAATTTCTTCTTCAACCGCACCCTGAAGGTTGCATGGGCCTGCATCATGGCCGGTGTGCTCGGCAATATGACCGACCGCCTTACTCAGGGCTTTTTCCTGCCCGGGGCTGAGAACAAGGGATTTTTCACCAACCTTATCAATGGTTACGTGGTCGACTTCCTTGATTTCTCCTTCCCTTGGCTGCCGACAGCGGCATTCCCGAATGGTTACCACTGGCCGTCCTTCAACGTGGCCGATTCCTGCGTGTGCATCGCTGCCGGGTTGTTCCTGATTGCCTCGTTCATGACCCCTCCCAAGGCTGAAGAAAAGAAGGACTGATACCCCTTACAAAGCGATTGGAGATATGTGGCGCGTTGCACTTTGTCTGATGTCGGCTCTACCCGCTCTGGCCGGGTTCAGCAAAACCACCCAGTCTGTTAAGCTCGGCTACGGGCAGAATGAAGTTCAGCTCGTTTTCACGGCCGATGCCGACATTCGCCGCGCCAAACCTCATTGCGATTGTACCGAGGTCGATATCCAAGGTAAGCGCCTTGTGGCAACGGTCGATACTTCTAGGTTCGAAGGTGAGGTGGAGAAAACAATCGATGCCACTACGACGGACGGTAAAACCACGCGCCTGACCATGCGCTTTACCGTACCCCCTGCCGTGCAGCTGAGTGCTCGTACCCTGCAGTGGCGTGTGGGGGCTGCAGCCACACCGCAGACCCTGCGTATTTCCCTGCCGGCCGGTTCACCCGTGCGCAGCGTGACAGAAGCCGCACTTTCGGGCGAAGATTTCAACTACGACCCTCGCAAGGGCAAGCGCCCCGGCGAGTTCACAGTGACCGTTACCCCCAAGAGCACGGCTAAGCGTGTGCTCAATCGCTTAATCATCGAGACGGATTCCCCCGACCCTCGCTTCTCCCGCTACATTATTTACCTGCAGGTGAAGAAGTGATGAGGGATTAAAAGACCTCTCTTCCTTATTTATCCTCGTCGAGCGGGTCATGACGCCCCACGGTATCGAAGAGGGGGCGGTATGAGGGCAATTTCCAGTTGTGGTGCACGGCTGCCATACGTACAATGAATACTGTGGCTACACCCAGTATGAAGGAAAGGGAATAGGAGCAGCCCAGCTCCATGAGGATAATAAAGAGCACGCAGCCGGCAAAGGAGGCCGTGGCGTACAATTCTGCGGGGCGGAAGACATAGGGCACGTTGCCGGTCAGAACATCGCGCAGCACGCCACCGGCCACACCGGTACACACGCCCATGCAGATGGATACCAGCCAGGGACAACCGATGCAGTGTGCCTTTGCCACACCGAGCAGTGTGAAGAAGGCCATGGCAAAGGCGTCCGCCACACGAATGGTACCCACAGGCGGGGCTATAAAACGAGTGACGAAGAACACAAACAGGCTGGTACCTACGGCGCAATACAGGAACACCACATCGCTGGGGTTCACCCAGAATACCGTTACCGGTGTGCCATCCGGTCTGGTAAGGCCTGTCAGTAGCAAATCACGCACGGTACCACCACCCAAGGAGGCGATGGTGCCACAGGAGATAATGCCGAATAAATCCATGCGCACGCGGCTGGAGGCCGAAGCACCGGCCAAGGCACCTACCACAGAGCCGAAAATCGAGCAGAGGTAGAAGAGCCAATGCTGGTCAAAGGATTGCACCTCGTGCAGGTTTTCTATAGCCGCGAGCGGGAACATGGATATTGTGATGAATTATCAACGAATGGCGCGGTACAGGAACCAGCAGATGGCCAGTACCAGAACGAAGGGCCAGGCTACGCTCAGTACCCCAAGAATCAGCAGTAGGAATACTACCAGAACCGCTACCATCAGAATGATACGGCTGACGGGCATGTTGCGCGTGAGCAGTCGCCACAGGCTCGGGTTGGCTTCCTCCTCTTCTTCCTGTCGCAGATTGACCGAGTTGAGTGGCCGCCATGTTTCGGAGTCCTCGCGACGCACCCAGGTTTTGCTGTCAATCTTCCCGGCGGCTCGGAGCTGCACCAGCTCATTGCCGGTCACCGGGCCGATTTTTTCCTCACCGGTATCGTAGTAATACTTATGTGCCATCAGAGTTCAGGCGGGGCAATCAGCCGTGAATGGCCAGCCCATCGGCAGCCAGCACAGCTTCGTGAATAGCCTCAGAGAGCGTAGGATGGGCATAAATCATAGCCTTCATGTCCTCCTCGGTCAGCTCGCTGTTCATTGCCAGCTCGGGCTGGGTAATCATCTCGGTAGCGGAATCGCCCATGATGTGTGCACCCAGCAGCTCGCCGTTTTCCTTGCCGAAAATCAGCTTTACAAAGCCTTCGGTCTCTCCCGAGGCTACGGCCTTGCCGATACCCAGGAAGGGGAACTTACCCACCTTGTACTCCACGCCGGCCTCCTTCAGCTCTCTCTCGCGCTTGCCCACACTGGCCACCTGCGGGTGGCAGTAGGTGCAGCCGGGTACATTGATGGGGTGCTTGGGGGTGTGGCTGGGGTCAAACATGCCCTCCACAGCCTGCTCTGCCTCGAAGCTGGCAGTGTGAGCCAGCATGATACCGCCGATGCAGTCACCCACGGCATACACGCCGGAAATGTTGGTGCGGTAGTTATCATCAACCTTAATGAAGCCACGCTCGGTCAGCTCGAGTCCGTTGGCCTCGGGCACGACGGGTACCACGCCGATGGCCACCAGACACACATCGGCTGTAATCTCCTGCTGCTTGCCATTCTTGGCGGTAATGGTTGCGGTCACGCTGTCGCCGTTGTCCTTCAGGCTCTCGACCTTGGCGCCGGCCATGCAGGTGATACCCTGTTTCTTGAACGAGCGCTCCATGGCGGTGCATACGTCGTTGTCCTCATTGGGCAGGATACGCGGCAGGGCCTCCACGAGTGTCACCTTGGTACCGAAGCAGTGGTACACATAGGAAAGCTCGGTGCCGATGGCACCGGAACCGATAACAATCATGCTCTCGGGGCGCTTGGGCATGACGAGGGCGTCCTTGCTGCCGATAATGGTCTTGCCATTGAAGGGGAAGGCGGGCACCTCGCGGGTGCGGGCACCGGTGGCAATCAGGATGTTGGTGCCGGTCAGGGTGCTCACGGTGCCGTCGGCGGCGGTTACTTCCACCTGGCCGGGCTCGGTGATGCGGGCAGTGCCGATAACTTGGTCGATTTTGTTCTTCTTGAACAGGAAAGCAATACCGTTGGAAAGACGCTCGGAAACACCGCGGCTGCGGGCAATAACGGCGGGCCAGTCTACACTCATATCGCCGCAGGAAATGCCGTATTCGGCAGCATGCTTGGCCATGGTGTTGTACACCTCGGCATTCTTCAGCAGTGCCTTGGTGGGAATGCAGCCCCAGTTCAGGCAGGTGCCACCCAGGTTCTCTTTCTCCACACAAACCACGCGCTTGCCCAGCTGAGCAGCACGAATGGCACCAACGTAGCCGGCGGGACCACCACCAATCACAATCAAATCGTAACTCATGGCTACATTCTACTCCTTTCCTCCGCGGCTTGCAACCGTAAAGAACGCTCGCGCGCACGCGTCTGTGTCATGCGAAGGAGCTGTTTGAACTATTGATTGTTGATTATTGAAGCTCTACAAGCTCTATATATTGGAGCTTGTCTGCCTATCAGCAAGGCGTCAGCCTTGGTCTTCACTCTGCGCGCAGCGCAGTCTTCACCACCGTGCGCAGCACGGTTCTTCACCGCGGGCTTTAGCCCGCTTTTCACTCGGCCGAAGGCCGTTAAAAAGATATTTATATCCTTTGTGAGCCGAAGGCGAACCGTACTCTGAGCCCGCTTCTGCGGGCGACAGAACAATAGC
>JAZRSQ010000062.1:0-3264 GCA_045651585.1 Akkermansia sp. | reverse complement strand
AGCAAGCGAGCGCAGAGAGACGCGAAGACGGGGGCGTGAACGGTGGTATAGGCCACGCATATCCGCGGGCGAAAGCCCGCCTAGTTTTGCACTTTGTAAATTGTAGATTGTAGATTGTAAATGCTCACCAAGCTCCAATTTGTCGAGTGACCGACGATAGAGATTCCCAAATAGTGAGTGGAATCAACCTTTGTTGTTTTCCTTTTTGTCGCGGGTCAGGTATTTCATGAGCGCGTACAGAGCTGCCAGCAGTACCACACCGGCGACAATCAGGTGAGATTCGCCCTTCACGGCATCGATGAGTGCCTCGGGGGATTCCAGAATGCCGGGGTGCTCGCGCCCTACCTTGTCGCCGAACCATGCCAGTACCCAGCACCAAATGGCTGAACCCGTAATGGTAGTAAGGCTGAACATAGCGAAATTCACTCTTGCCAGACCGGCCGGAATGGAGATGAGGTGGCGGATGACCGGCAGAAAGCGCGAGAAGAAAATACCCGCTGTGGAGTACTTGCGCATGAAGACTTCTGCCGTCTCGACCTTGTGCTGCGGCATAAAGAAATACTTGCCGAAGCGGTAGATGAACGGGCGACCGACCCACAGCGCACATACGTACATAATCACCGAACCGATGTAGGAACCAACCGTGCCGGCCAGAACAACGCCCCAGAACGACATTTCGGCATTCGGCAGCGCGGCCAATATGGCGGCGGGCGGTACCACAACTTCACTCGGTACGGGCAGAATGGAGCTCTCCATTGCCATGAGCAGCACAACACCCCAGTAGCCCCACTCGACTACCCAGCCCATCCAGATGGTGATCAGTTCGTGTAACATGAGCCGTATTATGCACACGCTACCACAATTTGCAAGTAAAATTCCCCGCCCCTCAGAGCATAAAAAACCGCAGCCTTGTACAGACTGCGGTTTTTTATGAAAGGAGTTTTGCGATTCCCAGCGAAATCAGTCAATGTTGTCGAAGATTTCCTCGGGCTTGAAGAAACGCTTGATTTCGACCTCGGCGCTCTCGGGGGAGTCGGAAGCGTGGCAGATGTTGAGCATGCTGTTGGTGCCGTAATCGCCACGAATAGTGCCCTTGTCAGCCTTCATGGAGTTGGTCGGCCCCAGAATGCTGCGCACGCGGGTGATAACGCCCGGACCGCTGAGTACCAGAGCCACTACGGGGCTGGTCTGCATGAATGCGGAAAGGGTGGGGAACAGGGGCTTGTCGTCAATCACCAAATCAATGATGTGGGCGTAGTGCTCACGCAGAATGGCGTCGTCGAGCTGCATCATTTTCATGCCGCGCAGGCGGAAACCCTCGCCCAGCAGGCGCTGCAGAATGATACCGGACAGGTTCTTGCGCACGCAATCCGGCTTGAAGAGAATGAGTGTTTTTTCGTCTCTGTTCATAATAATATCAATGTTCGTGGGGTTAATTTACCCCCGGTACCGCGCGCTGTCAAGTATAAATCACATCTGCTACCCATGCCGTTATCAGAAATATCAGCTCATCAGCCAGCGAATCAGGAGGTAGAGGGGTATTGCAAGGATGAGTGCTATCAGGTTGCTGCGATTCCGTCGCTTCTTTTCCAGCTTACGGTGAATATCGGCAAAGGCGGGAGCGTGTGCTTTTGCCAGTTCGATGATAGATGGCTCTCCGCTATCGAGGGCTATGCGGCAGAAAAGGGCTCCGCCGTCGCCGTTCATCTCAGTAGTGGCACCGGCGGCCAGCAGGGTTTGAACACAGTCGATGTGCCCGAATGTCATGGCGCGCATCAGGGGAGTGTCGCCCTTTTTCGTGCACAGGTTGACATCCGACCCCAGTTTGAGAAGAGTGCGCAGGTTGCCGTCGTGCCCGCCCATGGCTGCATAGTGCAGGGGCGTGGCGCCGTTTTCACCGACACGCGGACAGAGCTCGGCGCCCGAATCGACCAGCAGGTTGAGTGTGTCGGGGCTGTCTCTGTAGTAGGCTGCTCGGCACAGCGGGGTCATGCCGTCAGCCTCGTGGGCATTCACATCCGCTCCTGCCTGCAGCAGCTTGCGCACCAGCTCGGTATTGCCGGCCATGGCGGCGAAATGAAGCGGCGTTTCGCCCTCGGCAGCGGTGGCGTGCATGTCGGCACCGCGTTCTATCAGCAGGTCGGCCACGGCGGTGGGGGCGTAGAGGGCTGCCATGTGCAGGGGAGTGAAGCCCAGGGTTGTTCGGGCATTGACATCAGCTCCGGCATCGAGCATGACAGCCACGGGTTCTGTAGCCTGTTCCGGTGTTGTTTCGTAACCGCGCTTGAAGGCAGCGAACGCATTACCACGCAGGTCGGCCGCAGCATCGTGCAGCGGGGTGTAGCCATTGTCGTCGGTGGCGTGTATATCCGCCCCGCCATCCAATAGGCGGCGGATGAGTTTCACCTGCGATTTCTTGAGCGTCCATGCCCCGGCAAAGTGAAGCATGGTCAGGTTCGTGCGCTTAATGTACTCACCGGGACGACCGGGATAATCATCCACATGCGAGGGGATTCGGGTCAGGGGGCTCAGGCCGTTGCTCAGCAGGGTGCTCACGCGGGCATAACTGCTGCTGTTGAGGGCTGAGTAGAGCTCCCGAAGCGTTTTGCTGTCTGTTGTGCTCATCGTGTGGGCGTTTGTCGCTTGCCTCATCCTACCACACGTTCCTGAGGATGAGAAGTAAAAATAGCTTGTAAAACTCGACAAAGAACAATTTGTAGGGGTGTATGGCGAAGCGAAGGTGAGCGGAATTCAAAAGCCCGCACTCGTGCGGGCGACAGAGACCTAGCCCAGGGTGGAGCCGAAGGCGAAACCCTGGGGTGAGTAAAAAAAGAAAGAGAGCCCCGCAAACGTGCGGGGCGACAGAAAAGCGGGTTACAACCGCATGCGTTTTTTTATAATTAGATCCTGCTCTTACGGTACAACATTAGTGTATACTTGGGCAACACTCCTCTGTCACCCCGCAAGTCTGCGGGGTTTAGTTATATTTTTCGTCTTTTCCCCGGGTTTCGCCTGCGGCTTCACCCGGGGCTTCTGTTCTGTCGCCCGCTGTCGCGGGCTCAAAATACGGTTCGCCTTCGGCTCACAAAGGATATAAATATCTTTTTAACGGCCTTCGGCCGAGTGAAAAGCGGGCTAAAGCCCGCGGTGAAGAACCGCGCTGCGCACGGTAGTGAAGACTGCGCTGCGCGCAGAGTGAAGACCAAGGCTGACGCCTTGGTGATAGGCGGACAAATGCCAATTTGCAGAGGGTTCGACGAGCCG
>JAZRSQ010000061.1:0-141992 GCA_045651585.1 Akkermansia sp. | reverse complement strand
CGGTACCGTTGGCGGTAAGCGTTCTGTCCTCAAGCGCTTCGAGCGCGTTAAGCTCATGAAGGAGCGCGGCCAGTGGAAGCAGGGTCAGAGCCCGATCGGTCTTCCCAAGACCAAGTTCGAGGCCTGATGCCGACCACACCTGCCCTCTCTGCGTGAGGGGTACTTTCAACAATATTTTTCCCGGAGCCTCTCGGTATACAATGCCGCGAGGCTTTTTTACAAACTGATGAATGGAGCGCGAAAGCGCCCGCAACACAATACATAACATGACAGAAGAGAACAGTTACCCGCCCGCGCCCGAGGGCAGCGTGCGTCTGAATAAGTTTCTGGCAGCCTGTGGCTATGAGTCCCGTCGAGCTGCCGACCGCCTGATAGCAGAGGGGCGTGTGGAAGTGAATGGCAAGGCAGTAGACACCCCCGGTCTGCGCGTACTGCCGACTGATTTTGTAAAAGTAGATGGCCGCCATGCCACACCTAAAGAGGAGGTTGTGGTTCTGCTCAACAAGCCGCGCGGCTATGTTTGCAGCCGCGACGCTCAGGGTGCCATCGGCACGGTTTATGACCTGCTGCCGCCCAAGTACCGCTACGCCAACTATGTAGGCCGTCTGGACTCCGACAGCGAGGGGCTGCTCATTTTCACCAACAACGGCTCCCTCGGCCAGAGCATCGGTCACCCCAGCGGTGGCATCGAGAAGGAATACTGGGTCACCTTGGACCAGGCCTTCGACAACAGCGTTCTTATTCAGCTGCTCAAGGGTGTACGAATCCCCGAGGGGCAGGCCAAGGCCAAGTACATCTCCCGCCTGAGCGCCCGCCGCGCCTGTGTGGTTCTTGAGCAGGGTCTCAAGCGCCAGGTGCGCCAGATGTTCTCCTGCCTGGGGCTGCGCGTGAAAAAGCTGGTGCGAGTACGTATCGGTTCCCTGTGGGGTGGTGATTTGGAGCCCGGTCAGGCAACCCTCATGACTGCCGAGCAGATTGAACAGGCTACCACCAATCCCCGCCGTCGCAAGGGGCTTATCGGTGCCAAGCAGGCTTTCAAACCCCGTCCTCAGCAGGGTAACCAGCCCACCGCTCAGGATGATGACGACGACAACTACATCTTCAACCCCGCCGACTTCGAAACAGAGGAGGAGGCTCTGGAGAGTGCCACCAAGTTCACTGATGGTGAGGCCTTTGAGCCCGAGCGCGAGGAAGGTCGCCGTCCCTTCGGCCGTGCCCCCCGCAATCGTCGTGAGTTCACCGGCGATGACCGTGGCCCGCGCCGTTCCTTCGGTGGCGACCGTGGTGAGCGCCGTGGTTTCGGCGACCGTGAGCGCCGTTCCTTCGGTGGCGACCGTGGCGAGCGCCGTGGTTTCGGCGACCGCGAGCGTCGTTCCTTCGGTGGTGAGCGTGGTGAGCGCCGTGGTTTCGGCGACCGCGAGCGTCGCTCCTTCGGTGGCGAGCGTGGTGAGCGCAAGAGCTTCGGTGACCGCGAGCGTCGTTCCTTCGGTGGTGAGCGTGGTGAGCGCAAGAGCTTCGGCGACCGCGAGCGTCGCTCCTTCGGCGGTGACCGTGGCGAGCGCAAGAGCTTCGGTAACCGTGAGCGCCGTTCCTTCGGTGGTGAGCGTGGTGAGCGCAAGAGCTTCGGCGAGCGCAAGAACTTCAGCCAGCGCCCCTCATTCGGCGAGCGTCGCAACACACGCAGCTTCAACAAGCGTCGCCCGTACAACAACGGCAGGGGCGAATAAAATAAAAATGTTACAAAGGCTCCGCGGAAGCGGGGCCTTTTTTTTCTGATGTTAGTGCGTCAGAAAAATGAACAGGAACACCATCCAAGAGCATCTCAATTCATCATGAAGATTTACACCGGTATACTGGCTGCAGGCCTACTGAGCCTTCTGCCCCTCTCTGCGCAGGAGCCCGAGCAGGCTCCCGCCCCGACCACGGCAGTCAGCAACAATGACGCCCTGGAAAGTGCATTGGCTGAGCTGAAACAGAAAGCAGAAGCCGGAGATATCGCCGCCACTCAGGCAGTCTACACCCGCTACGCGGTCGAAGGGCTCACCGAGCAAGCCCGCCACTGGGCCGACCTCTATGAGAAGCAGCTCACAGCTCAGGCTGAAGGAGGAGACAGCAAGGCCATGATGCTGCTGGCCACAGCCTATCTGCGTGGGCTCGACTACATAGAGCAAGCCCCTGCCAAAGCCGTACCTTGGCTGTACCGCGCCGCCGAAGCCGGGCTTCCCTCCGCCGCCTATATACTGGGCGAAATCTTCACGCAACAAGGTAATACCGCCGAGGCTCAGAAATTTTACCAACAAGCCTGGAACGCCTATTCCTCCCACACCGCCCAGCTGAGTGAACCGCTCACCACAGAGCAGCGCAACGCCCTCTACTGGCAGGGCTACATGAAACTCATGGGAGTCGGTACCGAGAAAAATCCTGCAGAAGGTATTGCCCTGATGGAAAAAGCTGACAATGCCTGGGCATGGAGCCAGCTTTACAAATGCTATGTGAAGGGAATTGGAGTAGAGAAAGACATGGAAAAGGCCATAGGATATGCCCGCAAACTGGCAGATGAAGCCAACGATGGCCTGATGGCATGGGTTGTGGCCTCGGCCTACCTGAACGGCGAAGGTGTGCAGAAGGATGAAGCCACCGGGCGCCGCTATCTCGATATGGCCGACGACGAGAATATCGCTCAAGCCATTCACATGAAGGGGCTCCTGCTGCAGAAAGAAGGCAAGATGCGCGATGCCTACAACCACTTTGACCGCGCAGCCAGCATGGGCCTGCCGGAATCCATGACCGCCACGGCAAAAATGCTGATGCACGGCGCAGAAGGCGTGGAAGCAAATACCGAGCGAGCCCTCGAGATTCTGCGCACCACCAGCGATCGCTATGGCGACCCGCAAGCTCCTTGGGAATTGGGGCAGTACTACGACAGCATCGGCGAGCCCGAACTGGCCAACGGCTGGTACAAAATTGCCAGTGACCGTGGCGTGGTACAAGCCATGGCCCGCCGTGGCCTGCTGCACATCACCCCCGACTCGGGCGTAACATGGAGCCCCACGCAAATGTACCACTGGTGGCGCACCGGTAGCAATGCCGGCGACCCCACCTGCTCCAAGTACCTCAACCTCTTCCTCTTCGTCTTCATTCCCCTCGTCCTCATCATTGCCTTTGGCGTCCCCATCACAGTGGTGCACATCCTCAACAAAAAGGCACTGAAAGAAGAAGCCGAAGCCGAGCAAGCCAAGCAGGAAAGCCCCAAGGCTTAACCTTCAACTTTCATGCTCACAAGTAAAATCATGAGCATAGGGCGCATAGCCCTGCAGACAGAAGGCGGGTACATCACCCGCCTTTTTCTGCCTTGCGAAGCTCCCTCCGCCCCGGAGCCTCCTGTCGGTTCCCTCGCAGAAAGCGCATTCTGCCAACTACATGAGTACCTGGAGGCTATCCGTTGCGACTTCGACCTACCCTTGGCAGCGCCACAGGGCACCCCACTGCAGCGGAACATCATGCACCGATTGAGCCAAATCCCCTACGGCTGCACCGTAACCTATGCAGCACTCGGCCCCGCCCGCACTGTGGGCAGCGTATGTGCGGGCAATCCCCTGCCCATCCTGCGACCCTGCCACCGTGTGCTCCCCGCCCACAACCCACCCGGCCACTACCGTGGCGGCACTCAACTCAAAGCCCGGCTGCTGGAGTTGGAGAAAGAACTGGTTACAAATTACGAAGTACCAGTTGATAAGCCAGGCGGGCAAAGCCCGCGAAACTCAAAGACTTTCAACATTCAACTTTCAACATTCAACATCCCACTTTCCCCTCGCTGTCACAAATAGATGGGTGATATACGTTGGAAGCGCAATTTTTTCTTGCAATTTGAAGGCGATTGTGATATTAGCAGACAAACGTTCGCGCAGACACCTGTAAAGCATTGCGCGCAATAAGCTGAACGATACTCTCACACATTATCAGTACACCATGGCAACCAGCAAGAAAACCACCGGTTCCACCACCAAGGCAAAGGCTACCAAGCCTAAAACCACCAAGGCAGCAGAGAAGAAAACCGAGACAAAGGAGGCTCCCGTCAAGTCGGTAGCCAAAGAGACTCTCACCCCCGAGGAGAAAGCCCGCAAGGCCAAGCTCAAGGAGACCCTCGCCCTGCTGAAGGCTGACCCCGAGTGGCCCGCCTTCCTCGAGGCCCGCAAGGAATCTCTGCTGGAGCTGCGTGACCAGCTGCTGCCCAACATGCAGGACGTCACCCGCGACCACCTGCGCAGTGGCGCTTCGAATGTTTCCTCATCCTCCGGCCAGCATATCGGCGACGCCGGCAGCGAAGCCGAGGTGCGCGACCTCACGCTGCGCCTGCTGGGCAAGGACCGCGAGCAGCTCTTCGAAATCGACGCCGCTCTCGAGCGAATTCGCATGGGTTACTACGGAATCTGCGAAATTTCCCTCGAACCCATCCCCAAGAAGCGCCTCGAGGTACGTCCCTTCTGCCGTCTTACTGTAAAATGTCAGGAGGAATTCGAGAAGAAATATGGCTCTTATGCCAGCTATCTGGCCAAAAAATCCGACGATGTGGGCTATTCCGGGCTGCAAAATGACATGGAAAACGTTTTTGCGCTTGACGAATCCGAAGAATAGTGTAGAATAGGCGCCCGCAAGTCAACATTAATCACCGAATATGCCTAGAGATATCATCATCCTGGAATGCACGGAGGCCAAGGCCGAGGGTAAGACCCCCTCTCGCTACGTCACCACTCGTAACAAGAAGAGCCAGCGCACCCCCGGTCGTCTGGAGAAGGTTAAGTTTAACCCTTACCTCAAGCGCCGCACTCTTCACCGCGAGATGCGCTAAACCTCCGCATAACCAGTAAGATTTAGCATTATGATTACAGAATTCAAGAGCGTCGAGCGTCGTATCCGTTTCCGCACCTGCAACAAGACAATGCCCCGTCGTCGCATTGACATCCCCGCCGGTGCTGTCGATATGTGCAACCCCGAGTTCCTTTCCAAGTTCACCTCCGAGACGGGCAAGATTCTTCCCCGCCGCGTGACAGGCGTATCTGCTAAGATGCACCGCAAGATTACGCGCGAGATTCGTCGTGCTCGTGCCGTGAACCTGCTCCCCTGATTTTTTAATCTCCCGATATGGAGGAGTTCTCGACGGCAGATTGTCGTTGATTAAAGGGAGCTTGTAAGCTGCGAAAGCGCCTGCAAGCTCCCTCTATTTTATTTATCAGGTTTAATCCACCGACCATGAAAGAGCTCAAAGACACTCAGAATGAACGCGACACGCGCCAGATTTCCATCGACCGCGTGGGCGTGCGTGGCGTTCGCTACCCCATCATTGTGAGTGACAAAGAAGAGCGCACCCAGTCCACCGTTGCTACACTGGCGCTCATGGTCGACTTGCCCGAGCAATACAAGGGCACACACATGAGCCGCTTCGTCGAGGCTCTGCACGAGCACCGTCGCTTCCTCGATGTACACTCTGCCGTGCGCCTGCCCGCACGCCTGTTGCGCAAGCTGCCCGCTCAGCGCGCCCGCGTGGAGATTGACTTTCCCTTCTTCCGCCTCAAGAAAGCCCCGGTCACGGGCATGGAGGGGATGATGGATTATGACGTGCGCTTTGTGATTGATGCCGAGCGCAACCAACCGGGCACCTTCACGCTCACGATTAAGGTGCCTGTAACCACCCTTTGCCCCTGCTCCAAGGCCATGAGCGATCGCGGGGCTCATAACCAGCGTGGCGTGGTGACATACTCCGTGCGTTTCTCGGGCACAGCCGTCTGGATTGAGGACCTCATTGATTTGGTCGAATCCTGCGCCAGCTGCCAGCTCTACAGCCTGCTCAAGCGCCCCGATGAGAAATACGTGACCGACAAGGCCTACGATAACCCCGTCTTTGTAGAAGACCTCGTGCGCAATGTTGCAGTAGCCACTGAGCGCTACAATGCTTTCTCTTGGTACCGCATCGAGGCCGAAAACTTTGAATCCATCCACAACCACAGCGCCTACGCCTGCGTGGAAAGAACGCTCAGCTAAAAGGCTTAATAAATAGATAACATTAAAAGGATAACCGCAGCTCCTCATCGGAACTGCGGTTCTTGTTTTGTTCAGAATCGCATGCCCTCACTGCCCAGTTGCAGAGATACGCAGAAGCTCTTTACTTTTCAGCCGTATAAATCGTGGCAATACCGCCCATGAGGGGCAGCGCACGCGGGGCAGAGTAACCACAACGGCTGAGCAGGTCGCAGAAGGCAGCGCCGCGGGGGAAGGCCTCGATACTCTCGCCCAGGTAATCATAGGCGCCACTGTTGCCCGTAAGCCAGCCGGCAATATGAGGCAGGATATTGTGCAGGTAAAAACGATAGGGGGCAGCAAACACGCCCTCGGGCATACTGAAATCGAGCACCAGCAGGTGGCCACCGGGGCGCAGAATACGGCGGAACTCGCACAGGGCTTTCTCGTAATCCGCCATGTTACGCAGACCGAAGGCCACGGTAGCGGCATCGTAGCAGGCATCCGGCAGGGGCAGATTCATAGCATCGGCCTCGAGCACATTCGTGAGCCCGCGTTGCACCGCAATATCAAGCATGGGGCGACAGAAGTCCGTACCCAGCACATCCACCTCGGGAAGAGCCTTTTTGACAGTCAGCGCCAAATCCCCGGTACCGGTAGCAATATCGAGCAGATTCTCGGGATTCCACTCGGCAATCATTTTGAGCGCGCGCTCACGCCAAAGGATATCCATACCGAGAGAAAGCACGTGGTTTGCAGTCACGTAACGCTCTGCGATGGAGGAAAAAACACTGTGAACAAAAGAAGGATCAGGCATGTGGAATAGACAAGTTACAAGTTAAGATAGACAAATTATGATAATAGACAAGTTTATTTTTTGAGGCGAGAGTGGCTAGTGACCTATGAAGCTCGGAGCACAAACCGAGCACCCGCAGCGCAAAGCTGCGGGTACGAGCGGACACATCTGTACGAAAATCGTTCACAGCAAATGAGTGAAAACCCAGCGCGGCCATGCCGCGCCTAGATTTCTCACTTGTCTATCGAAACTTGTAACTTGTCTATCAAGACATCGCCGAATTCGCTTGTGCTGAGCGCTGTGGCGCCGGGAATCATCTCGGCGAGGTCAGCGGTGACCTTCTTGTCGGTGATGGCGGCCTCGATAGCGGCAACAATGCGGTCGGCGGCCTCTGTCCAGCCCATGTAGCGGAGCATCATCTCAGCGGAGAGGAGGAAGGAACAGGGGTTGGCCTTGTCGAGGTTAGCGAGAGCGGGAGCTGTGCCGTGAGTGGCCTCGAATACGGCGTGACCGGTCTTGTAGTTGATATTACCGCCGGGGGCAATACCGATACCACCCACCTGAGCGGCGAGGGCATCCGAGCAGTAGTCGCCGTTAAGGTTGAGCGTGGCTACAACGGAGTGATCTTTGGGGTGGATGAGGATTTCCTGCAGGAAGGCATCGCAAATGCAGTCCTTAATCACGATACCGTTGGGCAGTCGGCACCAGGGGCCCTTGCCGATGACCTCGGCACCGAACTCACGCTTGGCCAACTCATAGCCCCAGTCGCGGAAGGCACCCTCGGTGAACTTCATGATATTGCCCTTGTGCACCAGCGTGACGGAGGGGCGGTTGTTCTCGATGGCATACTGAATAGCCGAGCGCACCAAGCGCTCCGTACCCTCACGGGAAACGGGCTTGATACCGAAACCGGAGGTATTCGGGAAACGCACCTTACCGGCGCGGTCGGGGTACATTTCGGAAAGCCAGCTATAGAAAATCTCGGCCTCTTTGCTGCCCTCCTTGAACTCCACACCGGCGTAGATATCCTCGGTATTCTCGCGGAAGATAACCATATCCACCAGCGAGGGATCCTTCACCGGAGTTTCGATGCCGTTGAAATAACGCACCGGGCGCACGCAGCAGTAGAGGTCAAGCCCCTGACGCAGCGCCACATTGAGGGAGCGGATACCGCCACCGACCGGCGTAGTGAGCGGCCCTTTGATACCGACAAGGTAATCGCGGAAGGCATCCACCGTTTCATTGGGCAGCCAAGTACCCACCTCGTCAAAGGCCTTCTGGCCGGCCAACACTTCCTTCCATGCAATGGCACGGGAGGTACCGTAGGCGGCAGTCACGGCGGCATCTATCACGCGCTTGGCGGCGCGCCAGATATCGGGGCCGGAGCCGTCACCGATGATGTGAGGGATAATGGGGAAATCGGGCACCTGCAATCCCTGCGGACCCATTGTAATGGCGGAAGCGTTGGTCATAATTCTGTAAATGAGTGGGTTGTAAAATTAGAGAGCGGAGCTATTCTTACTCCTGAGCAGCGGCTGCGGGCTCATCGGGAGCTGTAGCCGACTTGGGCGGGGTGGCCGTATAGCAAAAAATCAGCACAGCCAGCACCAGTACCGGCGGCAGGATGTAGTAGAGAGGCCCTTCGGGCTTAACGCGCTTCACCTCTGCCGTGGCAATTTTCAGTTTCGCCCCTAACGGGCTCTTGTTTTTGGGAGTAGCCATAATCGTATGAACGCGCGTATTATACCAGATTGAAACAGAATTGCAATATAAAAGATTTTCATCTGTCCGCCAAACTGAATCAGACTCAGAAAGAAGAGCCAGAGACGCATGGACATAAGCCTCTCATTACCGAGGCCGCTCCCGTCCCCTGATAACCTTTCCTATCAATGAGCGATAAGAACAAAAAGAAGACCTCCCGGAGCTGCCACTCAGGAGGTCTTTAGAAAGGAATATCAGAACGTTCGTTCCTGATGAGGTCATCTTAGCATATCGAAGTGTTTTGTCAACTCTTTTTTGGCTTTAAGCACCTCTATTTTGAAAGGAAAGCGCACGGTAGGTGGCAGCCCACCGTGCGGAGCCTTTAAATGCTCATTGTGTGATTTTCATCACAAACAGAACTACCTGTAAAATAAGCACTATCAGCTCTATCATGATTCGAACGTTCATGAAATATCCTTTCCACCAGCCATGGTTAGCTGCTGTTCCGTACCCTTGCGACTACGTTACCATCAGCGGTAAGGACTGGCTTACTTCCCGCTGACGGTGAACGTAGTCACCCGCCATGCGGCATGTCGGCGGAAAAGCGCGAGAATTCTACCACAATCTTGCTTTTCGCACAAGTCTGAAGGGTAGCCACTTTTCGGTAACCGTATTTTTGAAGCAATACGAGCAAAAATACAAATCAGACCGGCGTTTTAACCGCACGTCAATCAAATTGACCGAATTCGTGATTGACTTTGCCCATGTAAACAGGCATAATAGCCCGCGTTATGAAGAAACCCGTAACCGTGACCGTGACCGGCGCCGCCGGCAATATCGCATACTCTCTGCTGTTCCGCATTGCAGCCGGCGAAATGCTGGGTGCTGATCAGCCTGTGATTCTGAAGCTTCTGGAAATCACCCCCTGCCTCGATAAGCTGAAGGGTGTTGTCATGGAGCTCGAGGACTGCGCTTTCCCGCTCGTGCAGGAAATCGTGCCGACCGATGATCCCGCTGTGGCCTTCAAGAACGCCGACTGGTGCATGCTCGTGGGTTCCGTACCCCGCAAGGCCGGTATGGAGCGTAAGGACCTTCTTTCCATCAATGGTAAGGTATTCGTGGGTCAGGGCAAGGCCATCGCCGAGAACGCCGCCCCCGGCTGCAAGGTATTCGTGGTGGGCAACCCCTGCAACACCAACTGCCTGATCGCCATGCACAACGCTACCGGCATGCCCAAGGAGAACTTCTTCGCCATGACCATGCTCGACGAGTACCGCGCCAAGGCTCAGCTCGCTGCCAAGGCCGGTGTAGCCGTGTCCGACGTGACCAACATGACCATCTGGGGCAACCACTCCGCTACTCAGTACCCCGACTTCACCAACGCCAAGATTTGCGGCAACCCCGCTACTGAGGTGATCACCGACAGCGAGTGGCTCAAGACCGACTTCATCAAGACCGTGCAGCAGCGTGGCGCCGCTATCATCGCCGCCCGTGGCCTTTCCTCCGCCGCTTCTGCCGCCAACGCCGCTCTGATGACCGTGAAGAACCTGACCACCCCCACCGCTGAGGGTGACTGGTACTCCGTGGCTCGCTACAGCGACGGCACCAAGTACGGCCTGCCCGAGGGCATCATCTGCTCCATGCCCAGCCGCACAGAGGCTGACGGCACCCTCACCATCGTGGAGGGTCTGCCCATCGACGAGTTCTCCCGCGGCAAGATCGACGCTTCCTGCGCCGAGCTGCTTGAGGAGCGCGCCGAGGTGCTCGGCTAAAGCCCACAAGCAACAGCTTATTTCCAATGGCCCGCCACAAGCGGGCCATTTTGATGTACGAAGGACGACTTCCGAAGTACGAAGTAAGAAATTCCGCGCGCGATTGCGCGCCATTATTTCAAAATTCGCACCTCGTATTTCGTCCTTCGTACTTCTACTAGCGTGTCATTCTGCGCCATGGTACCTTGACGCTTCGCGCGCGCGGTGGTAGACTGGGTTTTGTTACATACCATGGGCAAGACATTATACAGGAAAGTTTGGGACGCACATACGGTGGGCATACTGCCGGATGGTCGCACGCAGCTCTTTATCGCCACACACTTTGTGCACGAGGTTACCTCGCCGCAGGCATTTGCCATGCTGCGTGAGTTGAACCTACCCGTGCTGCACCCCGAGCGAACCTTTGCCACGGTTGACCACATCATACCGACTGACAATCAGGCAGAGCCCTTTGCCGATCCCCGCGCACAGACCATGCTCAACGCCCTGCGCAGCAACTGCGCCGCTGCGGGCATTCGCCTGTTCGACCTGCCGACCGGCAATCAGGGTATTGTGCACTCCATCGGGCCGGAGCTGGGCATCACCCAGCCGGGCATGACTATCGTATGCGGCGACTCTCATACCGCCACCCACGGTGCCGTCGGTTCCATTGCAATGGGTATCGGCACCACTCAGGTTCGCGACGTGCTGGCCACGCAGACCTTGGCCATGTTGCCCCTCAAGGTACGCAACGTACGCGTGGAGGGCACCCTGCGCCCCGGCGTAACAGCCAAGGACGTAGCACTTTACATCATCGGCAAGCTCGGTGCTGACGGCGGTCTGGGCTATGCTTACGAGTTCGGTGGCAGCGCCATTGAGAACATGGAGATGGACGGCCGACTGACCCTCTGCAATCTGGCAATCGAGGGTGCCGCGCGCTGCGGTTATGTGAACCCCGACGAGAAGACTTTCGCCTACCTGAAGGGGCGCCCCTACGCACCCAAGGGCGAGGCATGGGATGCCGCGGTAGAACGCTGGAAGAGCTTTGCCAGCGATGCCGACGCCGAGTATGATGACGTGGTTATCTTTGACGCCGAGGACATTGAGCCGACGGTAACATGGGGTATCTCCCCCGATATGAGCATCGGCATCAACGGCACAGTTCCCGCCCCCGATGACGCTCCGGATGCCGAAACCCGCAAAGCCCGCATCACTGCACTGGAATACATGCAGCTGCAGGCCGGCCAGCCGCTCAAGGGCATGCCCATCAATGTGGTATTCATCGGCTCCTGCACCAATGGTCGTATATCCGATTTCCGCGCCGTGGCTCCGCTGCTGAAGGGTCGCAAGGTAGCTGATGGCGTGAAGGCACTCGCCGTGCCCGGCTCTCAGGAGACCGCTCGCCAGTGCGAGGAGGAAGGCATTGCCGACATCTTCCGCGCTGCCGGTTTCGAGTGGCGCTTGGCCGGTTGCTCCATGTGCTTGGCTATGAACCCCGACAAGCTGAAGGGCGACCAAATCTGCGCCAGCACCAGTAACCGCAACTTCAAGGGCCGTCAGGGCAGCCCGACCGGCCGCACCCTGCTCATGAGCCCGCTGATGGCCGCAGCCGCTGCCGTAACCGGCACCGTGGCTGATCCCCGCGAGGTATTCGACATCCGCTAACCATCAACCATTTTCACTCACATGCCCCTCAACAAAATCACCTGCATCACCGGCAAGGCCGTTCCCGTACCCGGTGCCGATATGGACACCGACCGCATCATCCCCGCCCGCTTCCTCAAATGCGTGACATTCGATGAGCTGGCCGGCACCATGTTCTACGACGAGCGTTTCAATGCCGATGGCAGCAGCAAGGGTCACCCCATCGATGCCCCGCAGCACGCCGGTGCCGCCATCATTCTGGGTGGCGAGAACTTCGGTTGTGGCTCCTCTCGAGAGCACGCTCCGCAGGCCATTAAGCGCAGCGGTGTGAAGGCTGTTGTTGCTGAAAGCTTTGCTGAGATTTTCTTCGGCAACAGCTCCGGCATCGGCATGCCCTGCGTATGCGCCACGCACGAGGATTTGCAGACCGCCCTGCAAATCACCACCGAGCAGCCCGATACCGAGTGGGTGCTCGATTTGGCCGCTATGACCCTGAGTTGCCCCGCTGCCACCCTGCCCATCACCATGCCCGCCGAGCCACGCGAGGCGCTCATGCAGGGCCGCTGGGATGCCGTGGTGGAGCTCATGAACGCCCCCGAGGCAGTGGCTGCTCTTGCCGCCAAGCTGCCCGCACCGGCACTTTCCTGATAATCAACCCCATATATGCTGGCCACCATTACACCACTGATTGCCCGCGGCGTGATTGACAACACGCTGCAGGATCTCATTGACCTGAGACTGTGGTGCACCGATGGGGCCGAACCTCTGCACCTGCGTATGCGCGGCAACTGTCTGCGCGATATCGCAGGTTGCAGGGTGGAGTTCACCAATGCCGCTGCCGGCAGCCCGCCGGCGCAGGTGCCGGAACTCATTACCGAACTGCGCAGCAAAGCCGGCTCGGCAAAGTTTGATGCCGGCGACATCACCTTCTCCCGCAGAGTGCTCGAGCACAACAACCGCCACGGTATTTCCAATCGACTCTACATTGAGTTCTTCATGAATACCAATGTGCGCGTGCTGATGGACTTCGGGGCGGTAAACTTCACCATTTCCCTGCCCCAGTGGGAACCCACATGGGAGATTGATAACCTGCAGTCGCTCCTGAATATGGAAGCACTCAGGGCTCACGTGCGCGCCAATGTCGGTCAATACCGTGGCCCGGCCATGGCCGGACTGGGGGAGGACATGCCGCCCTGTGAGTGGGACTACCGCCTGAACCGAGCCGAGGCCTGCATGGCCATTTACCCCTCTATTCACGAGAAATACAGTCCCATTCCCGGCGGGTATCTCTCAGCAGCCTTTGTGATGGACAGGCCGGAGTTCCTCGGCAGAATTGCCGCTCAGGACGAAGCCGACATGCCCCCCGACCGCGATGTGATTGAGCACGATTGGGAGGTCATCGATTTCATGACTCCGCACGAGAAGGCTGTAGGTCTGGCCATGCGCCACCCGCTGTTCGAGGAGACCTCGCGCATGACGGCTATCGTGCAGGAGCAGCTGCTGAAGAAATACGCCGACAAGCTGAATACCAATAAGGAGGCAGCGGCATTCCTGTCCCTCTATGCCGGGATTGTAACCCACACGCTCTCCACCATTCTGCTGACCGGGCAGGAACTGTACTCTGCCGCCTTGGCATCCGAGCGAGTGGAAGCACTCTGCAAGCGCATGACAGTACTGGCCGGCATGATTGAGCTGTTGCCGCAACCGGCTCGGCCCGCTATTCAACAAGCAGCAGAATCCCTCATGAAGAATCTGCGCCTGTTCCTGGCAACCATCCCCCACTGACCCCTAACCCCAGCGCCGTCAGCCTATGTACATGTCCCGCGAGCGCCGTCAGTATATTCTGCGCCTGCTGGAGCAGCGTGGCAGCATACGCACCTCGGCACTGGCCCGCGAGCTGGGTGTGACAGATGAAACCATACGCACCGATTTGGTGGACATGCAAGCGCTCGGCCTGTTGCAGCGTATTCATGGTGGTGCCCGTTACAGCATGCCCACTGCTCCGACAACGGCTGACAGCCCCAGGCTCGATGTGCAGCTGGCGCAACTGGTGGCAGTCCATATTCAGCCCGGCGCAAGAATTTATGCCGATGCCGGCCCCATGGCCCGCGTGCTTGCCACTCAACTGACAGACAAGCCCTGCACGTTCATCACAGCATCCCCGCGTTTGGTAACAGCTCTGGCACCGGCAGCCATACAGCACCGAGTTATCTGCACCGGTGGCGAGCTCGATAAACAGGCCGGTCTTTTCACTCACCCCGCCCCTGAGCAAGTTCTGCGGGAATTAAAGCCGGACATCGCCCTGCTCTGCCCCGCTGCGCTCAGCCCCGAACTTGCAGCGTACAGGCACGAAGTCCAAGCCTATTGGGCACAAGCGGCAGCAGCATGCGCACCCCGCACCTTGGTGCCGATTTCCTCCGCCGTTCTTACCAACACAGCCCCTCACCAAGCCCAACTGCACCACTACACCCTGTTCACCGAGGATAATGTGCCGATAGAATTCGAGGGCATTCCCACCGAGACCGTACCTTACATTACGGAGGCCTCGTTCAACGAACCGGAATATTGATTACAACGCCACGGGCAACAAGTCGCCCAGTCGGCCACGCGCACCCGGCAGGTTCTGAAGGGTCGCCAACAACCACTCGCCGAATACCACGCCGCAGCGGTCACACTCGTCGATAAAGGTATAGAAGATAGCGGAGAGCTCACCTTCACCGGGAGCGGCAATGAACAAGGGATCACGCGGAACAGGCGGTTGCTCCAGCACCTGCTCGCGACCGGGCATTACCACGGGGAGTTCCTCGCTCCAGCGATAGTGCACACGCCCATCATCAGCACAGCGAGTGGCTGCCATGTGGCCAATAGGACGCTTATCGCGAATGTCGGCGGTCGGGACTTCGTATATCTGCAACTCGCCGCCCTCGTACAGTTGCGTGAGGAAGAAATCGTAGAGCGGACGCAGCACATCGGCCGTTATCTGCAGCCAGTGGCTGAGCATCGGTTCATCCACACCCACCAGACCGGAGTCGGAGAAAAACTTGAGCTGGCGGTACAGTGGCAGGCGGTCGATAAACTTGTTGCAAACCGAGTGCACCAGCAGTGTGTCACCGACGGCAGAATTGCCCATGGTACATTCCGGCAAACGACAGGTAATGTAGTAGGCATCATCCCCGGCATCGCTCCGTAAAAAACGCGGGTGCTGATAGCGAGTGAGCACAAAGTGGGAGCCGTCGAACTCCAAACGCTCGCTTACATCGCGCACCTCATCGGTGGCAAGTTCGTCGTAATCGAGCATCTTTTTCTGCACCTCTGTGGGCACCAATTTACAGGCACGGTGAATCCCGCTGATAAGCCTGAGCTCACTCCCCAAACGGCAGGGAGTTTCATTTGCAGGCGAGCGGCGCCCCTGTTTCACAGTGCGCGGGCGGCGACTTGAGCGCTCGGTCGCGGCCGCCTGCAGCGCCTCCTCGCGGGCTTCCTGCAGCGCGGCAACTTCACTCTCCGTAAAGGGGAGGCTCATCTGCACCTGTTCGCTCTCTTGCACGGCACATACCCTACTATTTATTCCCACTTTTGTCAAGCCAGAAGGAACGAATCGGCACCGCTCGCGCCGTTCACCCCGTTTGCCCTTCAAAATAGCCCAAAAAGGCCATTTTTAGCCGTGTCGTAAAGTGCGCTTTATCTTTTTAAGGCATTTTTTGGCCATTTTTAGGGCATTTTCGTCAAATTTTATCACTTTTTCAAGAGTCCTCTACTGAGTAGAAAACAGCAAAAAGAGCAGTTTAGAGTGCAATTTTTAGGGACTTTTTAATAGTATCACCCACTTTACTATAGGGAATTAGGCCTATTTTCGGCATTTTTCAAGCTCTTGAAGTAGTACTTTTGAGAGCGGATTTTTACCATAAATCATAAACCGGGTTTACCATCGCGGGATGCTAAAAAAATCGTTTTGCGGCAAGAGAAGAGTAAAACAGAGGTCGATTTTTTCAAAATTTTTCATGAGGGCATCAAGGATGAAAGGCAGGAAAAATCAGCCTCTCTAAATTTTACAAGCGCGTTTTCGTGAGCAAAATCCGAGGAGTGGTGGAAAGCTCTGCTCAAAATTTTTGCTCAAGTGAGACCATTCCCCTGCCCTGCAAGCAAGCGAACAAGTGGATTTTTTCTTTAAAAGCCGAATTTTCAGCCGAAATTTACCACTCTGAGATTTTTAATTCCGTGAGCAGATGATAAGGAAAATCTAAAAACGCTCGCTATATTCCTATAATTTTAAAGGGTGCATTTTTGCGCTTTGAGCCAACTTTTTACAGCGAGCGTGCAATGTCGGACACGTTTTACTCCGTGCCATCGTCTCATTTACCAGACACTTCAATTCCTACACCATCGCAAGGAAATAATTTCTGCGACTGAGAGTACTCTGAGCAATTTTTAGTTCATTTCAATTCTATAAATAATATTATGATATTTTCTCATTTTCAATAAGTGTTTTATATTATATTTTTCTTATCGTTTATTTTATATTTTTGCAGCTCGTTGGTTTCCTTTTATTAATATCCTAAATCCACATCATAACCACCCATTCTCCCCTCTAAAATGCGACGTACATTTTTACGGATTGCAGTGCGGGAACAAGTCTGGTACAATACGCGCGCATGGTACAACAGATAGCAGACGTGCATGAGGTTCTGCGCGACGTCTTCGGCTTCGAAGGACTCCGCGCCGGGCAGGATACCATCGTGGACTCCATCATGGCGGGGCGCGATTGCCTGGCCATCATGCCCACGGGTGGCGGCAAGTCACTATGCTACCAGTTACCGGCACTCTGTCGCGAGGGGCTCACTGTGGTAGTCAGCCCGCTCATTGCCCTCATGAAGGATCAGGTAGATGCCCTGCAGGCGCGCGGTGTCCCAGCGGCAGCGGTGAACTCATCTCTGGGTGCAGACGAATACCGGCAAGCCATGGCTGCCCTGCGCAGTGGTGAGCTGCGCATCATCTATGTAGCACCGGAGCGATTCGGGCAAGAGGGTTTCATGAACCTGCTGCGCAGCATGCAGGTGGGACTGCTGGCCATCGACGAAGCCCACTGCCTGAGTCAGTGGGGGCACGATTTCCGCCCCGATTATCTGCGACTGGGACGCGTGCGACAGGAGCTGGGCTGCCCGCAGACTGTTGCCCTGACAGCCACAGCAACCGATGCCGTGCGCCAGGACATCCTGAACACCCTGCAGCTGCACGATCCGGCCGTTATCATCAGTGGTTTCGGGCGCGACAACCTCGACTTTGCCATCACCCACTGCGAGAACCGCGCTGCCAAGTTCGAGCGCATTCGACAAGTGATCGCCAAGTGGAAAAAGGGCATCATTTATTGCTCCACCCGCAAGAACGTGATGACCGTATTCGACGAAATCAGCGGCACGGGCTCACAGGTTGTGGCCTATCACGCCGGCATGACTGACGATGAGCGCGAGTTCTCGCAGAATGCCTTCATTTCCGGCCGAGCGGATGTAGTGGTGGCCACGAATGCCTTCGGCATGGGTATTGACCGCGCCGACGTGCGATTTGTGCTGCATTTCGAGATTCCCGGCAGCGTGGAGGCCTATTATCAGGAGGCCGGCCGCGCCGGACGAGACGGCGAGCTCTCTGTCTGCGAACTGCTCTTCAACCACGCCGACCTTAAAACTCAGGAGTTCTTCTTTGAGGGCAGTAACCCCTCGGTGCAGACGATTCGCAGCGTCTATAATCTGCTGCGCTCCCGTAGCAATTCCAATGGCGAACTTCAAATGACCGTGGACCAGATGGGGGCTGAACTCGGCAAGGAAGTGAACCCGATGGCCGTGGGTACAGCCCTCTCGGCGCTCATTCATGCCGGAGCCATCACCCGCAGCGATGTTCCCGGCAGCAATACCAAGCTTACCCGCCTGATTGACCCGGCCAAGCCCTTCGCCGCCCTTCCCCTCGATACCAATGCGATTGAGGAGAAAGCGAAACGCGATCACAAGAAGATAGAAGCCATCACTCGCTATGCCTACAGCGCCGGTTGCCGCCAGCGCTGGATTCTCGATTACTTCGGCGAGTCGACCTCCGGAGACTGCGGACACTGCGATGTGTGCAATGCCGAGGAGCCCGGCGATGCGGAAGATATTGAGGGCGAGGATTTGGTCATCGTGCGCAAAGCTCTGGCCGGCGTGGCTCGTGCCAGCAGGCGCCAGCCCGATGGCAGCTGGCAGGCTATCTTCGGTCGCGCCAAAATTACCGATATGCTGCGAGGTTCACAGCGCGCAGGGCTGCCCCCGCAGCTCACCCGACTGAGCACCTACGGCATTCTTTCCAACCTCACCGGCGAAAAACTCCGCGCCCTGTTCCGCGCCCTGCAAGAGGGTGGTCTCATTACCACCACCGGCGGCGAGCTCCCGCTCATTACCCTCACCGCCAAGGGCGAGGATGTGATGAAAGAAAAAGCCTCAGTCCGCCTGACACGGCGAATCTGGAGCAGTTCGGCCATCAAACAGCCGAGAACCTCCACCCTTAAGCGACGCTCCGAGCGCGTGCTCGATGCCATGCAGCTCGGTCGCATGGACAAGGCGCTCTACGACCACCTCAGCGAGCTGCGACGCGACCTCGCAGCCGAGTTCCGCATGCCCGTCTTCCGCGTGCTCAGCACCGAAACCCTCCGCGCCCTCGCCACCGTCAAGCCCACCACCATCGAGGCCGCCTCCCGCCTCAAAGGCGTCGGCCCCTGGTCAAAGCAGCATGTTCTCCGTGCCTTCGTGGAATTGATTCAGGATTACGAGGAGGTGTGAGGTAATTTCAAGCCACCAATTCCGCCCCATTTCATCATAGGAACTGCTATCTACCCCCAAATAGGCAGCTTTGCGCTTACAGTCACGTTAACACCTTAACATAATAACATTACAAATATTTATGCAAATTTCAAATTGAATTTGAAATTTGCATAAATTTGCACAAGCTTCTTAGAATCATGAACATAACCACAGCATAAATATCGCTTCCTTCATTTATCCCCAGCACCTCTATACCATATTTAAAATTATTAGGAATAGTATTTTCATTTCGATTTCCCAATTCTCTATATGAGTTACCAGTTAAAAACCACCCTTGTTTTTATGTAAATTTCAAATTCAATCTTGCATTTACATAAAAATGCAGTATAATTCACCTTATGAAAAAGGGCGAATTCATCGAGCGAGACATAAGTGACTACATCCGCAAAGCGGCTGAGGCATATCCGGTTGTCACCATCTGTGGACCGCGTCAATCCGGCAAAACAACCTTGGCTCGCCATCTGTTCCCACACTACGACTACGTAAGCATGGAATCTCCCGCTGCACTCGCAGCTTACGAGCACGATCCCCTTGCATTTCTCTCGCGCCACACTGCCCCATGCATCTTCGATGAAGTACAGAATAGCCCCAGCCTGCTCAGCTACCTACAAGAAATCATCGACAAACAGAACACACCCGGCATGTACATCCTTACCGGCAGTCGCCAAATGGAATTGCAACAATCGATAACTCAGAGTCTGGCCGGGCGTACTGCAGTAGTAGACTTACTTCCGCTCTCATTGGCGGAGTTGAACAAAGCCGGAGTCACAATGAGTCGCGACGAAGCCCTGTTATATGGAGGCCTGCCAAGAGTGCACTCCGCCAAGATTGCCCCCACCATGGCCTACCCGGACTATCTGCGTACATATGTGGAAAGAGATGTACGCCAAACTGTCAATATTCGCAACCTCCGCACTTTCGAGATTTTCCTTACCCTGCTGGCTTCTCGAGTGGGGCAAGTTATCAACTACAGCTCGCTCGCCAATGACGTAGGAGTAAGTTCCACCACCATCAAAGAATGGATAAGCATTCTTGAGGCCTCCTATATCATTTTCACCCTCTACCCATATTATCAGAATTACGGAAAACGCCTTACCAAGTCCCCTAAGATTTTCTTTACTGAAATCGGTCTTGTCACCTCACTGCTCGGCATCTCCACTCCCACACAAGTTGGGCGTGACCCACTCATTGGCAATATATTCGAAAACCTCATTGTTGCCGAAATTCTCAAGACTCGGCTTAATGCGGGATTGCGACCGAACCTCTTCTTCTTCCGCGACTCAAATGGATTTGAAATCGACCTTATCATTGAGGATCAGCGACGTCCCATGCCTATAGAAATTAAGTCGGCTCTCACCTTCACCCCGGCTCTCACCAAAAATCTGCGAGCTTTCAATGCCATGGTACCCGATGCACACGCATCGGCGCTCATCTATGCAGGCGATTCCATGGGGGCCCCCCAAGGTGTACAGGTACTCAATTTTACACAAGCTCACACCGTTGCAGGAACCGGCCACACCGAATAAAGTCACACGGAGTACTGCTTAGATTCAGCATCCACCCGCGCGGAGTTCTGCCTCTAAATGCTCCCGCCAGTTCTTAGCTTCATCCACCCGCCCCTGCTCCTCGAGCATATCGGCCAGCAAGCCCATGGCTTCCCAATCTCCCAGCTCTGCAGCCTCGCGATAATATTCCATCGCCATCGCAGCATCCGGCTCGACCTCCGCATTCCCCCAGCGATACGCATCCCCCATCACCAACAGGGTGTGGATGTCATCTTCCAGAGCAGAAAGAAAGGCGTTGAACGACTCGAGAGTAACTTTCGGATTGTCTGAAAACTTCATAGAGGTCTATTATAAAGGAACCTTTCGGATAAAACAAGAAATTAGAATACATGCACACTATAATGTGCATGTATTTACATATACCCATTTCAATAAATATCCTGAATCCGAATTGAACTTTATCTGGACTTTTCAATAGCAGTTATATATAAAGTTCCCACAAGCTCCATACAATGGTAGCATCCAATTAAGTTTGGGTACGTCACCGCAAAAGGTAGCATATACACTACCTTTTTAGATTTATCCTGGTGAGAAAACATGGAATAAGATATACTCACCCAAATGCAGGTAGATACCAAATTATTGGAGCGCATAGGATTAGCTCTACGAACTCTGCGGCGTAGTAAGAAAATGACTCAGGCGGAACTGGGGAAGCTCAGTCGTGTGCATTGCAAGTTTATTTCTTTGGTAGAACGCGGAAAACACAACATTTCCATCCTTACTCTCTGCCAGATAGTCAATGCGCTTGGCAAAGATTTTGCTACCTTCATCAGTGAAATTGACCGGACGCAATCAAAATAATGAGCAATACGCAGCGAGAACATTGCAGCCGGAGGGCATATTATTCGGACTCTATCGCCAACTTTCTGAGACAATCAAGCGACGAGATTTTTGGGCGTATAGCGCGGTCTGACCCATTTTCTCAAACGCTCGATACTCAGCGCAACACCTGGCTCAAAGAGATAGAAATTCTGAAAGATCAGTTAGCCGAATATTCCGAGGGTCGTATTCTCTTTGAATACATGATACCGCGCATGGGTAAGCGCGTTGATGTTGTGATCTTGCTGCAGAATATAGTATTTTTACTCGAATTCAAATGCGGTGACCATGAGCACAAAAACAGTACTTACAATCAAGTTTACGATTATGCGCTCGACCTAAAAAACTTTCACAAAGAAAGCAGAGATAAACTTCTGGCATGTATAATGGTTGCCGATAAAGCCTCGGCGAGACCTTGCTGCATTAATAAGGTTGATAACATCATAGAGCCAATTTGTTGTAACGATAGTGACATACGAAAAAACATCGAAGCTATTTGTAATAAAGAAACAGAGATAGGTTTTGACTACGAAGCCTGGGAGAATTCTGACTACATGCCCACCCCCACGATAATTGAAGCTGCACAAGCTCTATACAATGGACATAATGTGCAAGAAATTACTCGTAGTGACGCAAGTGCCAGCAATCTTACAACTACCACACAAGCCATACAGCGTATCATATCCTATAGCAAGGAGAATAGAAAAAAATCCATTTGTTTTATCACAGGAGTACCGGGAGCAGGAAAAACCCTTGTTGGACTGAATCTTGCTATCCAGAATACCGACCCTACATCCGGTAATCATGGTGTTTTTTTATCCGGGAACCAGCCCCTTGTTACAGTTCTGCAAGAAGCACTTGCTCGTGATAAAGTCAAGCGAGACAAAGAACATGGCCACAAAACCACAATGGCAGCCGCACGACAAGCAACAGCCAGCTTCATTCAAATTATTCATAAATATCGTGACTTTTATATAGGCAACGAATTGTTACCTCCTGAACACGTAGCTATATTCGATGAAGCTCAACGTGCATGGAATAAAGAAAACCTGGTTCCTTTTATTTCGCAAAAAAGAAAAATAGAAAATTTTGACTATAGCGAGCCCGAATTTCTAATCAGTACCCTAGACCGTCACCACGATTGGGCTGTCATCATATGCCTTATTGGAGGGGGACAAGAAATACACAAAGGAGAAGCCGGAATGCCTGAATGGTTCGACTCATTGCGACGACGTTTTAAGCATTGGGATGTCTACGTTACACCACAACTTAACGACACAGAGTACAGACAAGCCCGATTATGGGATGATATGATTGCAGAGTTGAATATCTACGAAGATAATGCTCTACATCTAGCCACCTCGTTGCGTTCATATCGCACACCCAGCACTGCAGCATTCGTTAAAGCCCTGCTAGATGTCAATACTGACCAAGCAAAACAATTATACAGGGAAATCAAAGACAAATACCCGATTGTTGTAACTCGCGATTTGTCCAATGCTAAAGAGTGGGTAAAAAATATCAGCAAAGGAACAACTCGATACGGGCTACTTGCCAGTAGCGGAGCATTGCGCCTTAAGCCTGAGGGGATATATAGCAACAACGATTTCCAAATAGTGGAGTGGTTTTTAGCTGATAAAGATGATGTTCGCTCTAGTTATTTCATGGAAGAAACAGCAAAAGAGTTTAACATACAAGGTCTTGAACTAGATTACACCATTGTTGCATGGGACGCGGACCTTCGCTTTCACCAAGGAGAATGGACATATAACAAGTTTAGTGGCAATAAATGGACGAACATCCAAAAGGTAGAAAAGCAACTTTACCTTAAAAACGCTTATAGAGTGTTACTCACAAGAGCCCGTCAGGGAATGGTTATATTTATTCCAAAAGGAAGCAAAGAAGACAACACAAGAAAGCCGGAGTTCTACAATGAATTATTCGCATATTTGCAATCGATAGGTGTTCAGGAACTTAGTTAATCAAGTTAATGCCAGAATACAAGCACGACACTTATTTAGGGTTGCTAATTTTTGACTAAAAAAAACTCCGGCTCGCTCTCTTTGGAGAGCGAGCCGGATAAACCAAAAGAACACAAACAAAAACAACTTATCTTCTCCCGAGGCGCTCGAGGAGTTCCTTAGCGTCGGCGTGCTCGGTGGCAGCGGCGAGTTCGAGGAAGCGAATAGCCTTGCGACGAGTGAGGGAGTGGGGAGCGGAGTCGACGGAGAGGAGGTAACGAGCGTAGTCGTAGTGGTGCTCGGAGCTGGGGAAGCCGGAGACGAGGGTGCGATAGAGAGAGTCGAGTTCGGCGATATCTTCCTCGGAATTGCGCTTGTGCAGCAGGCCGATGAGGGTGCAGAGGGGCTGCTCGAGGTCATAAACATTGACCACCTCGTGCAGCCAGTTGATGGCGCGATCATTATCGCCGATGGAGAGGTAATAGTCGGCGAGAGCGCAGAGGGATTCAGGGTCTTCGAGCTCGGCGGCTTTCTGCCAGCAGGCTACAGCGGTCTGCAAATCCTGGGGGCAGCCGTCGGTCCCCTGAGCATGAGCCTTGGCGCAAACGCGGAGTTTCTCAATGAGTTCATTGTAAGCGGCGATGTAAGCATCGTCGTCGTCGTAGAGAGTATAGTCGATTTCGGTGGCAAGCAGAGTGGAGGCGTCCATGTATAGACTTTACTATATATTTAACCAAACGTAAAGAAAAAAGTACAAAGTCACCCCCACAAAGGAGCTGAAGCTACCCACGATGGCTCGATTTCGAATCGGGTATAGCCCCGTTAACTCGGTCAGGCGCATATTATTTTTCATTTTTTTGCTAACATAATGCTAGGAGAGTCGTCAGACTGAATAACGAGCAAGTAAAATGCCGTAAAGAATCAACAAACGAAAAAAAACTCCATTATGTCACGATACACAACATACGCAGCAGCTGCACTTGCAGCAATTCCGGCCATTGCCATTGTACAGCCCGCATACGCCGGTCAGGAAGAGAGCCATAAGCTCGCCATGCAGATTATCAGCTTGTCCGACGACGTCAGCACCAATCTGGAAGACCTCGTGAAGCACATGCATGATGCAGCCTCTGAGCCGCTGGCTCTGCTGACCGCCTCCTGCATCATCCAGAAGGACGATGCCCTGTACGCCTTGAAAGAAGAGACCGGTCTGACGAAGCGAGACACACTTCGTCTGCGCAAAGGCATCGATGCCTGCAAGGAGCGCAACGACAAGAGCATCGAGGCTATTACCGATGAGGATTTCGAGAAGATGAACGATGCCACCAAAGGTGCGCTTGTCATTCTGGCCTGTGGCTCCCGCCCCGAGGACAAAGACGAGCGCGAGAAGGTTGTAGACGCCTGCGAATGGTTGCTCGTCGCAGCGATTAAGAACACCACCATGCTGCTTGAGAACATCACCAGCAAGGAGGATGCCGACAATCTTGCAGGTATTATCACCAAGATTGACCATCACGTCACTATTGTTTCCTCTCACATGTCCTACATGGATAAGGAGGCCTACGAGGCACTCGCCGAAGATGTTCAGGCAGATCTGACCCGCATGCACGAGGCCATGAAGGATCTGAAGGGCGAGGACTATCACGGCAATGAGGAACTTCGCAAGTTCTGCGAGGACAAGCTGAACTGATACGGGTACAATCCCTCCCCTACGTTTCAACAGTCGCAATCTCTATCGGGATTGCGGCTGTCTTGTATATAAAAACAGCGCAGCCACCGTAGCCGGAACTACGATGGCTGCGAAATCAATTAACGCCCTGAAGCGATTTACTGCTGCTCGGCGAGAGTGTCGCAGGTGCAGCAGAAGTTACGGTCGCCCCATGCGTTCTCCACACGGGAGCAGGACGGCCAGAACTTGTGCAGACGCTGACAGGCTGCGGGATAGGCGGCCTGAGCGCGGGTGTAGGCGTGGTTCCACTCGTCGGCTGTTACAGCCAGGGCGGTGTGGGGAGCGTTCACCATCACGTTGTCGTCGGCAGGCACGGTACCATTGGCCACGGCCTCCATTTCACCGTGGATGCCAATCATGGCATCGATGAAGCGGTCGAGCTCGTACTTGCTCTCGGACTCGGTGGGCTCGACCATGAGGGTGTCGTGCACGGGGAAGCTCATGGTGGGGGCGTGGAAGCCGTAGTCCATGAGACGCTTGGCCATGTCATCCACAGAGAGGTGGCTCTTGCGGAGCATGATGGTGGTGTCGAGAATGCACTCGTGAGCCACCAGACCGTTGGCGCCGGAGTAGAGAGTCGGGAAGTGATTCTCGAGACGCTTGGCGATGTAGTTGGCGTTGAGGATAGCCATCTGGGAGGCCTTCTTGAGACCCTCGAAGCCCATCATAGCAAGGTACATCCAAGTGATGGGGCAGATAGCAGCGGAACCGTACTCGGCAGAGGAAACGGCAGACTGGCTCTGGCCATCATCACAAATGTGACCCGGCAGGTAGGGGGTAAGGTGCTCAGCGCAGCAGATGGGGCCCACACCGGGACCACCGCCACCGTGCGGCATAGCAAAGGTCTTGTGCAGGTTCAGGTGGCAAACGTCGGCACCGATGGTACCGGGGTTGGTCAGACCGCACTGGGCGTTCATGTTGGCGCCGTCCATGTACACCTGACCGCCGTTCTCGTGAACGATGCGGCAGAGGTCAGCCACACCGCTCTCGTACACGCCGTGAGTGGAGGGATAGGTCACCATGAGAGCAGCGAGGTTGTCGCGGTGCTTCTCGGCCTGAGCCTTGAGGTCCTCGGCATCGATATTGCCCTTGTCGTCGCACTTCACGGGCACGCAGGTAAAGCCTGCCATAGCGGCGGAGGCGGGGTTGGTGCCGTGAGCGGAATTGGGGATAAGGCAGACGTTGCGGTGCCCCTCGCCCTGAGCCACCTGATAGCGGTGGATGGTCAGCAGGCCGGCGAACTCACCGGCAGCACCGGAGTTCGGCTGCAGGGATACACCGTGGAAACCGGTTACCACAGCGAGCCACTGCTTAAGCTGCTCGAGCATAGCGCGCATACCCTGGCACTGATCGGCAGGAGCGAAGGGGTGCAACTCGGTCACACCGGCCCAGGTGATGGGCATCATGATTGCGGCGCAGTTGGCCTTCATGGTGCAGGAGCCGAGCGGAATCATGGCCTCGTTGAGGGCAAGGTCCTTGCACTCCAGCGTGTGGATGTAGCGCATCATCTCCGTCTCGGAGTGGAAGGAGTTGAAGCAGGTCTCGGTGCAGAAGGCGCTTGTGCGGTTCCACTCGGCAGACCATACGGGAGCGGCCGGAACCTCAGCGGCGGGCAGCCCCAGAGCGGTGCAGATAGCGGCCAGGTCGGCATCGGTCGTGGTCTCGTCGAAGGAAACAGAGATGGTGTCGGCGTCCACCTTGCGGATGTTGTAGCCGGCGGTAAGAGCAGCGGCAACAAGCTCAGCGGCCTTGCCGGGGGTGCTCACAGCCACGGTGTCGAAGTAAGTGGCAGCGGGCAGGCTGTAGCCGGCGGCTGTGGCAGCGGCGGCAAAGCCGGCAGCCAGACGGTGAGCGGTGGTGGCCACATTCTTCAGCCCCTCGGGGCCCTGGTACATGGCGTAGAAGGTGCAGAGCAGAGCTGTGAGTACCTGAGCCGTGCAGATGTTGGAAGTAGCCTTCTCGCGGCGGATGTGCTGCTCGCGGGTCTGCAGAGCCAGACGGTAGGCGGGCTTGCCGTCGCGGTCAATGGATTTACCGATGTAACGGCCGGGCAGCTTGCGCTTAAGGGCATCTGTACATGCCATGTAAGCAGCGGCGGGACCACCGTAGCCCATGGGAATACCGAAACGCTGAGTGGTACCCACGCACACGTCGGCACCGAAGGAACCGGGCTCCTTCAGAACGGTCAGAGCCAGCAGGTCAGCGGCTACGCAGCACAACACCTTGGCGGCATGGCACTTCTCGAAGAAAGCAGCGTAGTCCTCCACAGCACCCAGATTGTCGGGGTACTGCACGAGCACACCGGCCAGAGTGGGCACAGAGGCGGGGTCAAAGCTCTTCCAGTCACCGACGATGAGGTTCACACCTGTCGTCTCGCAACGGGTGCGGATAACGTCGATGGTCTGGGGGAAACAGGTGTCGGCCACGAAGAAGGTGTCGCTCTTGCGCTTCTCGCACACACAAAGGTGTACGGCCTCGGCAGCGGCGGTACCTTCGTCAAGCATACTGGCGTTGGCGATGGGCAGACCAGTCAGACCGGCAATCATGGTCTGGAAGTTCATGAGCATCTCCAAACGGCCCTGAGCGATTTCGGGCTGATAGGGAGTGTAGGCAGTGTACCAGCTGGGGTTCTCGTACACGTTGCGCTGAATCACGGCGGGCAGGAATGTGCCGTAGTAGCCCTGACCAATCAGGCTGCGAACGGGCTTGTTGGCAGAGAGCATCTGCTGCAGGGCGGCAAGAGCCTCCTGCTCAGCCATGGGAGCGGGCAAATCAAGCGGGGCTTTCAGGCGGATGTCAGCGGGCACGATAGCCTCCGTCATGGCATCCAGCGAGTCAAAGCCGATGGCAGCCAACATGGCTGCGGTATCGGCGGCATTCGGGCCGATGTGGCGGGGAATGAAAGAAGTTTGGGCAGAAATCATAGAATGGTATGAAGTACGAAGATGAAAAAGCAACAAAGCCTTGCAGGGGCTTGAGCCGGGCGAATACCCCTACTCTGCGCCACTTGCAAGGCTTTGAGGCAATTACTTACTTGTTGCAGAAGTCGGTGTAGGCAGCGGCGTCCATGAGCTCGTCGAGCTCAGAGGGGTCGTCGAGCTTAATCTTGCAGATCCAGCCCTCGCCGAAAGCGTCGTTGTTCACGGTGTTGGGCTCAGCGTCCAGAGCCTCGTTCACCTCCACGATCTCACCGGAAACGGGGGTGTAGATGTCGGAAGCAGCCTTGGTGGACTCCACAGCACCGATGCTGTCCTCCTTGGAGAAGGTGTCGCCAACGGAGGGAAGGTCAACGTATACAACCTCACCCAGCTCAGCCTGGGCAAAGTCGGTGATGCCGAGGGTTACCACGCCGTCCACGGCGGGGCTAATCCACTCGTGCTCGGAGGAGTACTTGTATTCAGCGGGATTGCTCATAGTATGTATATGTGTGTCAGGGGTTATTTTTTAAGGAAAGGTTTCTTAACGATGATGGCGGGAACAGCCTTATTGCGCACGATGACGTTCACCTCGGTACCCACCTTGCTGTGAGCAGCAGGAACGTAGAGCATGGCAATGCCCTTGCCCAGAGAGGGAGACAGAACGCCACTGCAAATCTGACCCAGCGGGGTACCGTCGGGCAGCTGCACATCGTAACCGTGGCGGGGCGGTGCGCCCTTGCCGGTGTACTCGATAGCCACCAGAGCGGTGGGACGGCCGGCGGCCTTCTGCTCGCGCAGAACTTCAACGCCGATGAAATCTTTTGTCAGGTCGCAGCACCAAGACAGACCGGCCTCAAGCGGGGTCTTCTCGGGGGAGAGGTCGGAGCCATTGAGGGAGTAGCACATCTCCAGACGCAGGCTGTCGCGAGCACCCAAACCACAGGGCTGAGCACCACTGGCCATGCTCTTCTCGAACCACTTCACGCCCTGCTCGGCGGGGCAGAAGAACTCAAAGCCGTTCTCGCCGGTGTAGCCGGTACGGCATACCACGCAGGCATCGCCATCGGCCTCGAACTGCAGAATACCGTTGCGAACAGGCAGCTCTACGCCGGGGCACATCTTGGCAAACACCTCCTCGCTGTTGGGACCCTGAATAGCCAGACCAACGTAGGCATCGCTCTTGTTCACCAGAGAGATACCCTCAGGCTTGCGGGCAGAAAGCCAAGCGTAGTCTTCATCAATCATGCTGGCGTTCACCACCACAAAGAAATCATCCTTGGCAACCTGATAAATGATAAGGTCATCGATAACACCGCCCTTCTCATTGAGCATCATGGAGTACTGCCCCATACCGTCCACCAGCTTGTTCAGGTTGTTGGTGAACATACCGTTGAGCCACTCGGTTGCGCCCTCACCGCTCACAAGGAACTGACCCATGTGAGAGATGTCGAACACACCGCAATCGGTGCGCACAGCGTTGTGCTCTGCTAAAATACCTGCGTACTGCACCGGCATGTTCCAACCGGCGAAGGGCACCATCTTGGCTCCGAGTGCCACGTGCTTGTCGCACAGCGGCGTACTCTTGATAGATTCTTCGGCGTTCATGAGGGCGGTATTATACGCCCGCGCATAGGAAAGTCAAGCATAGAGAATGTAATTTATCCCTCTTCACCTGAAAAAATATTTTTTCTAATTTTGATTTTTTTCTTGCCTTTTCCTTTTATTTCCATAGGACATCGGCAGTTAATCACCTAAACTCTATCCAAAAAGCACATTCCGAACATGAAACTTGCACTCATCAGCCTTGGGATAGGACTTACCGCTTTGACTCATGCAGAGGCGGTTACACCTACTTTGCAAGACAAAAATCCGGCAATGGGTGCAGAAACGATTGAAGCCGGTAACAGCTTTTCATCAACCTTGAAAGCCATAACCGCGCCTACCCTGTACGACCTGACATCAGCCCCCGTCATTTCCCTGAGCACCACTGACGTGCTGAAGGAAATCACACCGGCGCAGATTCTCAATTTCCCCGACACACCGTCATTCGACAATCACAATGCTCTCACCCTTCTTTCCGCATGGGAGAGTGCGTTGAATACAGCACCCCACACCGTGGCAGATGCGACACCTAAACTGAATATCCCCGACCCTGCGGCAGCCTCCCTCTGCATGTCAGCGTTTGTCGGCCTGATTGGCCGAAGGAGACGGAAATAAAAAAAGAACACAGGCAACGGTATTCGACACCGACAAAATTAGATTGACCGCTCGGGAGGAATAAGCTATATTGAGAGCCATGGCAGAGTGGCTGCAGAATACATACCATCACATATCCAACTCCGTAGGTTTCGGTTGGGTAGCATTTGCTTTCTATATCATGCTGGGCTGGGTGGCCAGTCTGGGGATAGGTCGACTGTTGCGTAAAATTGACAAAAGCAGCCGCGAACAACGACAGATTTATACCCTGCTCTGCAAAATCGGCAAGGGCGTGATATGGGCTCTGGTACTGGTGGAGGGGCTGCGCGGTATTGGAGTGGATGTTGTGAGCATATTGGGAGCAGCCGGCGTGGCCGGTGTGGCCATAGGTTTTGCCTCACAGACAGCGCTCAGCAACCTCATCAGCGGTGCCTTTCTGGTCAGCGAACGCAGCTTCAAGATGGGGGACTACATTCAAACCGGCAGCGAGGAAGGCACGGTAGAGAGCATCAACCTGCTCTCTGTCTACCTGCGACGCTCCGACAACACCTTGGTTCGCGTACCCTGCGAAATGCTCATCAAAACCCCCGTGCGCAACCTCACCGGAGCAGCCATGCGCCGTATTGATTTCAATATCGGTGTGGACTACTCCTGCAATCTGACAGAGGTCAAGCGCATCATCGTAGCTGTCATTGAAAAGCAACCGGAACTCCTGAACACCCCTGCCCCGGTTGTCACATTCAGCGGTTTCGGCGACAGCGCGCTGAACCTGCATATCGGGGCATGGTGCAGAACCGAAGTTTACCACAGCGTGCGTTACGAGTTCGCCACAGCTCTGCTGGCCGCCTTTGCCGAACACGGCATCAACATACCTTTCCCCATACGAGCCGTCACCCGCTACCGCGCCGGCGAATAACACCCATGCAACTTCGAGCACTATTCCGAACAGACCGATTCTGCGGCAGCAGCAATCCCCGAATCTTCATCCCGCCCTTCCAAAAGGACGAGAATCAGATACTCACACTCTATTGCGCCGAAGTGCCGGAAGGCGCTCGCCTGCAACTGCGCAACAGACAGGGAGAAGTAGATATTCAGACTCTCCCCCTGCCCGGTTGGCTTATTGAACGCATGAACTTCTGGAACCACTGGGCTAGTTATGCACTCGAGCATGAATACGAGTACACCCCCTCCCTTTACGGGCTGGAGGCATACGCGGCAGATATTGCCATCTGCATATCACGCGTCTGCCCCGACCACGCGGTGAACTACTGTGGCCTGCCGGTACATGATGATTTTGCCCTGTGTGAACATGTGAGCGAAAACAGAATATCCGCATACGACGCTCCCCATCACCTGCCAAGAAGGGAGCTGTCGTCACTTCCGGACGGCGTACAACCGAACAGATGTCTCAGCCGACTGGTACAACAAGCGGAAAAGAACAACACACCGCTGCCGGTGGCGGGATTCATGGGCAAGATAGACCTCGAATACAGCTATGGCTACCTGCACTTCGACCCGGCAGACAAACCGGTTGCATGGGGTGGCTATGAGAACTCATTTGACGTCCATGATGAGCAGTTACCGAACTGGTTGATAAAAAGGGGAGAAGAAGTCGAGCAAATGGAAAATGATTATGCCTACGATAACATGCGCTGGCACCCTGATTTCCTGCTGCTGAAGCTCACGGAGGACGCCCTGGCCGTAGACATTGCGCGCTACCACCGCCCGCTCGCCCCCATTGCCATGAGCGAGCGGTTCTACACCGGCGAGGATATCTTGCTGCTGGCCGACAGCTGAGCGCAGACATCTCAATTCCCGGCAGGCAGAAGCCGCACGGGAGCTGCGGATGCCGAGGCAACTTCATCCACGAAGGGTTCCAATCTTATCCAGTCAGCTTTCAGCAGTTCAGCCAGATAGAGCTCATGACTGCCGACAAAATCCATGCGAGCGGAAAGGATAAAGTTACCGGTTCCCGTACCACTGAAGTAGCTATTCATCACCGGTGTATGAGCCTCGCACAAGCACTCAAGGTAATCAAGCCAGGCCTGTTCAGCGGCAAGAAATTCCTTCTCTGCAGGCTTCTGAGGAATCGGGGCATCCCCTTCCCAACAACCGGAAACAATCTCATATTCGCCGGCAAGCTCCCGCATACTCACCACGATAGCGGCGCATTCCCGCCTATACAAAGTCATACGCAAATCGACAGCACGTGAAAATGCATGGCCATAATCGACAGTACTGCGACCAAGGGAACTTATCTGCTCAGCGACAACACTCTTGGGCAATTCCGGCTCCTGCTCTGACCAAGGCAACCACGAGCAACCTCGCCTCGACAATATCTGTAAATCGCGAACCAAATGCGAACGGAGTTGAGCCCTTACCGCAGTGAGTACCCGGTCGCGCTCAGGATTTTCACCAACCGACTCCTTGGCGAATGCCAACTGAGCATCGTAGAAGGTACGAGCACCGGCGAGCATCTTCTGCAGCGCTTTACGAAATTCGGCACAAACGTCATCGTAATCTCTCATATTGCCGTCATCAGCCTCTTTCAGGCAGGACTCCAGAGCCTCGCTACACTCACGCTGCAATCGGTCAAAAAAGGCATAATCTGACATCTGCACCAGTCGAGCCTGCAGCTCATACTCGCGAACCTGAGCCTGAATGACAGACTGAGAAGTTCCGGCCTCCGTCAACTGAGCAGTCAAATCTTCCGCTGCCGCAGCCTGCGCCTGCCCACTCAGTGCGCAAAGCGCGAAACAGAGCATCCGGTAATATTTAATCTTCATGTAGCAAGTATAGAGCACGACTCAACGGATTACAAGCAAAACGAAATCTACTGTCGCAATTAACACTAAAAATCTGATTGTTGGGGTACTTGGTACTTTACTTGCCTTGCGTAATGTGCTAAAATCCGCGCGCTATGGATTTAGAGCAACGCGAAATCAGTGCAGCAACCATCAGCCCGTACTTCGAGGAGTATTTCGGCCACAAACCCAGCGTAGTGGCTGCCTCCCCGGGGCGCGTGAACCTGATTGGTGAGCACACAGACTACAACAACGGCTTTGTACTGCCGATGGCCCTCAACAATATCAACGTTGTGGCCGTGGCTCCCTCCCCGACCGGCAAACACCGCTGGATTGGTGCTCTGGGCGATACAATGATTGAAATCGACCCGGCAGATGCTACCAAGCCCGGCGATCCCTTCTGGAGCAACTATGTACGTGGTGTCATCTGCATGCTGGAGCGCCGCGGCGTGAAGGTACCGGCAGTGGATATGCTGATTGACTCGAACGTACCGCGCGGTGGTGGTCTGTCCTCGAGCGCAGCTTTCGAGGTTGCTACCTGCACCGCCTTGGCCGCACTCTGCGAGGTTGATATTACCCCGACTGAACGAGCTCTTATCGGTCAGGCTACCGAGCACGAGTTCGTGAACGTACCCTGCGGTATCATGGACCAGTTCATCTCCGCCAACGGCAAGGAGGGTCACGCCCTCATGCTCGATTGCAAAGACCTGAGCTATAACCACATCCCCATGGCCGACCCGAATGTGAGCGTGCTCGTTATCGACTCCGCCGTCAAGCACTCTCTGGCCGATGGTGGCTATGCCGCCCGCCGCAAGAACTGCGAGGATGCCTGCGCCATACTCGGCGTACCCTCCCTGCGCGAAGCCACCCTCGAGATGCTCGAGGCCAAGAAAGACGAACTGGGTGACCTGTGCTACCGCCGCGCTCGCCACGTCATCGGCGAAAACCTGCGCGTAGATGCCTTCGCCACTGCTCTGCAGAAGGGCGACTGGGATGCCGCCGGTGTGGCCATGCGCAGCTCGCATGACTCCCTGAAGAATGATTTTGAAGTTTCCTGTGCCGAGGTTGACACACTTGTGAGCCTGGCCGACACCATTCCCTCTGCCGCATCCGTATACGGTGCTCGCATGACGGGTGGCGGTTTCGGTGGCTGCATTGTAGCTCTGGTGAAGAGCGAGGATGTGGAGACCGTAGCCAAGGAAATGCTCGAAGCCTATCGCACCGCCTTGGGCATTGAGACAACCTACCTCGTAACCCGCCCGGGCGAAGGTGCCCGTGTACTTTACAAAGCATAATCAACTGACAGACTTATGAAACATATGCTGACAACACTGAGCGCTCTTGCGCTCCTGGCCATGGGTGCCAACGCCCAGGAGGCCACCGCTGCAGCCGCTGAGACCGATGTACTTCCTCTGTGGGAGATGATCGTGTTCTGCGTGGTAGTAGTCGGTGTTATCGCGCTGGGTATCTGGAAATCCGGCGATTCCGGCGAAGCTGCCGAAGGCGGCGAGAAGAAGGAAAAGGGCGCAGCCGACTACTTCCTGGCCGGCCGTGGTCTGAGCTGGTGGCTGGTGGGCTTCTCCCTGCTGGCAGCCAATATCTCCACCGAACAGTTCGTGGGTATGAGCGGTCAGTCCGCTGACTGGCTCGGTCTTGCTATTGCCGGTTACGAGTGGCTTGCCGCCATCGTGCTGGTGATTGTGGCCTTCACCTTCCTGCCCATGCTGCTTAAGCGCGGTGTGTTCACCATTCCCCAGTTCCTGGAGGAGCGCTTCAATGGTGTTGCCCGTGTGACCATGGCTCTGGTGAACCTCGTCATTCTGGTGGGTGTGCCGACTGCAGCTGTGATTTATGCAGGTGCCAGCGTGGTATCCGTCTACTTCAACCTGAACCTGACCGTAGGCTGTCTGATTATTGCCGGTGCCGCTACTCTTTACGTATACGTGGGTGGTCTGAAGGCCTGCGCTTGGACTGACCTGATTTGGGGTGCTGCTCTGATTGTGGGCGGTGGCGTGGTTGCTTACTATGCCATTATGGCTCTGGGTGCCTTCCAAACCGTGCCCGAGAGCGTGACCGCTACAGCCGTGACAACCGCCAACACCGGCGCAGAGGCTATGGCCTCCACCGGTTCTCAGTTCTGCGATGGTCTGAACCGCATGGTTAACCTCAACGCCGGCGAAGTAAGCGGTGCTACCAACGGCATCGGCGGCAAGCTGCACATGATGCGCGAGACTACCGACCCCGTCATGCCCTGGACCGTATACCTGCTGGGTCTGTGGATTCCCAACTTCTTCTACTGGGGTCTCAATCAGTACATCATGCAGCGTACTCTGGCCTCCAAGAGCTTGGAGGAAGGTCAGCTGGGTATCGTATTCGCCGCTTTCCTGAAGCTGCTCATTCCCTTCGTGGTTATCATCCCCGGCATTCTGGCCTACAACCTGTACCGCGATGACCTTGCGGCCAAGGCTGACTCCAACACCACAGCCATCATCGAGGCTGCTGAGTCCACCGGTAAGAAGGTGATTTACGACATCTCCGCCAGCCGTTTCGTACGCACCGATTCCGCTGCTTCCTCCGTTGACTACGTGAAGAAGAATCTCGCCACTGTAGGTGCTGCCGACAAAGTTGCTGAGGTAGACACCAAGGCTGCCGAGCTGGCTGCCATTCCCGCCGCCGACATTGCCGGTCGCGAGGCTGTAGCCAAGCAGATTCTGGCCATCGACAAGGAGGCTACCGCCGCTGCCCGCGTGAGCGCAGACTACACTGTGACCACCACACTTGCAGCTTATCAGTACGACTACGCTTTCGCCACCCTGCTGCGCAAACTTCTGCCCGGCACCGGTTGGGCTTGGTTCGTGCTGGCTGCCCTGTTCGGTGCAGTAGTGAGCTCCCTGGCTTCCATGCTCAACTCCGCCTCCACCCTGTTCACGATGGACATCTACAACAAGGCTCGCGAGGTTGCCGGTAAGAGCAGCAGCTCCACTCAGCTGGTAGCAGTGGGTAAGGTTGCCACTCTGGTTTGCGCCGTGATTGCAACCGTCATTTCCCCCTTCTTGGACAACCCTGCTTTCGGTGGTATCTTCACCTTCATTCAGGAGTTCCAGGGCTTCCTGAGCCCGGGCGTACTGGCCGTGTTCATCTTTGGCTTCTTCGTACCCAAGTGCCCGCGCATCTTCGGTTGGCTGGGCATTCTGCTGGGTGTAATTTTCTTCGCCGCCTTCAAGTGGCTGCCCTTCCTCGGTCTGGCCGACCAGAGCTTCCTGAACCGCATGGGCTTCTCGCTCATCGGCGTATGCTTGGTAGGTGCCATTCTCACCATCATCAACGCTGTTAAGGGTGGTGAGGCCGTTGTGCTGACCGACAAGGGCATCATCGAGATGAAGACATCCGGCCGCGCCAAGTTCTTCGGCCTGGCTGTGATTGTTCTCACCGTTGCTCTCTACATCATCTTCTGGTAAAGACGATAGGTGTAAAACAGAACATATCCATTTGCAAAGCGCGCTGTTCGAAAGAGCAGCGCGCTTTCTGCGTACTTGTCAACCGCCCTGCCATGTGGTAGAATAGGCGCATGACCATACCACAGAATGCCACACAGGAGGAACTGGAGCAGATATTGCGGAGCGGCATCAGTCATGCCACGCGCATGGTATTGCTGGCGGGTGTGCTGCTGAGCCCCTTCTGCTACCTGCGTTGCCTGTTCAACCCGCTCTGGGTGCTGGGACTGAAAGTACCGGGTATTTTCATTACCGCGCTGTTCGGCTGCTATGTGGGTTGGCAATATGTGAACGGCAACCCTGCAGCGGGCGAAACAGCCCTGCTTTGGTGGGCTGTATGGGCTGCTATCATGTTCATCATTCACTATATCTTCTATATCCTCACCCCGATTTCCCTTTACCGCAACAGCAAAAAAATCAATTCCCCGATTTCAGACGCCAAAGACGGCGTTGAGAGCCCTCAGAATCTTGCCGTCAAACCGCACAAAAATGAGGAAGGATATTTGCAGGCAAGCGTGCAACTCGTTGCCCCTGTCACAGGGCTCTATGCCCTGCGCTGGGAACTCAGTGGCTATGCCGGCAAGTTTGCCACGGTGACAGAGGAAGGGGTGAGCACAGCAGCGTACTCCCAACACAACATTGATAACAACAACACGCTGACGGAAATCTATCGCTTGCAGGCAGGCGTACACAACATCTGCCTGCGCTTGGCAGACAGAGATGCCGACCGCCCCACCTCAACCACGCTGACACAACTGAATAAGTGAGATTCGGTGCGGACATCTTTTTCGCTTGACGCAGCTGCTATTAAAAGCTAAAGTGGGAATATGAAACGCCTGCTGCTCATGACCTGCCTGTTTGCCCTACCGGCCTGCGAGACCGTGCGCACCGTGTACGATGACAATGGTAATGAAGTGCAGGAGCACACCGGGGGTGAGCGCTCACTCGAGGATTACATGCAGGAATCCTTCGATAAGGACGTAACGCGCAAGAAAAATGACGAAGGTGTGCCGGAATCCAGCTCCAATAAAGTCAGCCGTTACCAAAAGGATATTGATGCCGCCCGCAAAAACGACAAGACGTTCAGCACCGGCAGTTTCTCAGGTACCGGTGCATTCAGTGGCATGGATCGGGATTTCAAAGGAGCCAACAAAAAGTTCGATACCGGCAGCCCCTATGCCGGCACCTATGGCAGCACCTCCATCAGCCGAGATTTGAGACCCGACTTCCTGAGCGACACGAAGGGCGTGTTCAGCCGGGATGACACCTACGGTATAAGCACCGCCGACCGGTCGGATGTCGATGGCCAAGGCTACGACGATTTCAGCCCAGTTCACACATACGGCACCGGCTACAGTGATATATCCCGCGATACCACCAGTGGTTATTACGAAAGCCGTAAGAACAAACACGGGCAACCGCGCATCATCAGCCATCAGGACTACTACCGCAAGACGATACAGGACACCCGCAGTCTGCTGGGGCGCGATAATGAGCCGGAGGAAGAATAAAAACGCCACATGAAACCGTACCAACTACTCCCCCTGCTCACACTCCCGCTGATGGGTCAGGAACCCACGCAGTCGGTTCCGACGTACAGTGATGAACCAGCCTCGTACAACCTGCTGTTGCACGGTGAATCCCTGAATAGCGTGCTGAATCGAGAGTTCGCTACACCGCACAACAACTGGGAGCCCTTCTTCGGACTGAGTGAAGACAGTCAGGACTGCTTAGGACAATCGCTCAGCGAGTTCCAACCCACTCACCATGGTTACCGGTGCCCAACAGGGCCGTGGTTTATGGTACAAATCCCCATGAAGCACCAGCCGACACTATGCTGTATAGGGCGTACCGGCTCCGCATCATCCTGCCTGTTATACTTCTTCGAGCAAGACAGCACGGGAACCCTGAGGGTGGCAGAGGTAGTCAGCGTATCATTCCGGAGCACATCCCCATTCTTTCATGATTGGATTGTGACACAGTTTTGGGCTGAGATTCCATCCCACCTTGAACACAACTCTAATTTTCCTGCAAAAACACCCCCTACAGAGTAACAAAACACGCCTTTTCGCTTGACGCTCATGCACATTTCCTATATACTGCGCGCGCCGCATGAGCACGCTGACACAAAATAACAAAAAACGGCAGATTGTTCAGTCTTTGTATCTGTGCAAAGCCCTGATGGCTTTCCTGATTGTGACAAGACATACGACCTTCTGCTGTAAGGATGCCCTACTCCCCCTCATCAGCATAGCCACGCCCACCTTCTTTTGCATCACCGGCTATTTCCTTTTTTCCGACTCGCGAGAAAGAGATTTATCGAAAGCGACCCGCTGGACCAAAAAAGTTCTGTGGCTCTGCATCTTCATGAATCTCATTTACCTGCTGCACCATAGCGTGGATGCAGTACTGTGCGGGCGCACCTATGCACCTGCCTACAAAGTTCTGGAGGGTACGGCTTTCGGGGATTCTCTCATCGGCAATTTCATCATCAATATCTTCACCGGTATATCCTACAGCTACCACCTGTGGTACCTGAGTGCTTTCTGGATGGCCATGGTGATTTTCTATGTGCTGCGCCGTTTCTGCCCGGTGCTCATCTACGCAGCCCCGCTGCTGTTTGCATGGGCTCAGGTGTGCCACCTGTGGGGCAAAGATATATTCCCCGGTGCGAGTGAGGCGGTGCTGATTGTCCTGCGCTGCAATTTCTTTGCCATGGCGCTACCGTTCATCTGCACCGGCTACCTGATATCCAAACATAGCAAAGCGCTGCTGCGCATTCCCTTCATACCGCTGTGGGTTGTACTTTGTGGAGCTATTCTCTACAAAGGTGGGCTGTGGCTCTCATACCTCCAAATTTACACCTACGGGTGGTGCTACCACGTTACGGTATATCTCATGGTGGGCTTCGTATTGCTCACCTGTTTGAAGTACAGCAACGCCCGCATTCCCTACATCAACGCCATCGGGCAGCACCACTCCGCCAATATCTACTACTTGCACATTCTGATTTACATGCACCTCAATCGCACGGATTTTCACACGGAGGAGGTCGCAGCTCTGATTGTGTACCTTGCCTCCATCCCGCTCTCCATCGGCATAAATCGCATTACTGCCGGTTGGAAAGATTTGGTGAGTAAGTGCTATGTTTTTGCCTTGACTTGCAGGGGTAAAAATGGTAGTAGTGAGTCACTATGACCATCCATCGCAAGCTTGCTGCCACGGCGGCTATGTTCATGGGGTTGCTGGGGGCTGTAAGTGCAGCCGACGAGCGACCGAATATTCTTTTCATTATCTCAGATGACCATGGAACCAATGCCCTGGGCACCTGTGAGAAAGACAGCCCTGTCCCCCTGCCCGGGTTCCGCCGCTTGGCGAACGAGGGTATGGTATTCGACCGTGCATACTGCGCGAACTCCCTCTGTGGCCCGTCTCGCGCCTGCATGCTCACCGGGCGTCACTCTCACAACAACGGTTTCCTGTACAACTACGGTGGCCCCGCTTTCAACGGTGACCAGCCCACCTACCCCAAAATGCTGCAGAAGGCCGGCTACCAGACCGGTATTGTGGGTAAGTGGCACCTGATTTCCCGCCCCACCGGTTTCGACTCCTGGCAGGTGTTCCCCAGTCAGGGCGATTACCTGAACTCCACCTTCCTGTCAGCCGGCCCGAACAACAGCACCCGCTCCAACCGCCTGCGTGGTTATGTGACCGACGTGGTGACCAACATGGCTATTACATGGATGGAAAGTCGCGACCGCAGCAAGCCCTTTGCCCTGATTGTGGGTCACAAAGCCCCCCACCGCAACTGGCTGCCCGCTGTGCGCCACCTCGACATCATCAAGAAGCACGTGGCTAAGATGACACCGCCTGCCACCCTGCACGATGACTGGAGCGACCGCCCCGAGTTCATGCGCCACAACCGCCAGAGTGTGGCATGGGATCTCTGCAACTGGAACGACAACCACTTGGTATACAATCGCATTCCTTTCGATGTCATGAAGGAAATCGTACCCAAGTGGCAGCTGCGCAACAAGATTAAGAACGGTGAGTTCAAGGGACAAATCCCCGCAGACTTTAACATCGATAAACACGAGCCCAAGTTCGCCCCCAAGACCAACCTCGGTTGGGGTATGGATTGGATTGAACCCGGCCTGCAGGATGTTTACCGCAACTTCTACAGCGCACGTACCGATGAGTTCGTGGCCAACATGCGTGCCGGCAAGTACAAGACACAGCGCGATATGACCGAGCAGCGCTGGCGCTGGTACATGGAGGACTATCTGGGCTGCATACTTTCGCTCGATGAGTCCATCTCGAGCCTGCTGGAGTACCTGGACAACGCCGGCCTGTCTCAGAACACGCTGGTGGTCTACGTGGGCGACCAGAGTTTCTACTTGGGTGAGCACGGTTTGTACGACAAGCGATGGATTTTTGAGGAATCCATGCGCATGCCGCTTATCATGCGCTGGAAGGGCAAAATCCCTGCCGGCAAGCGCAGCCAGGCCATGGTGCAAAACATCGACTACGCCCCCACCCTGCTCGAAATTGCCGGTGCCGATACAGCCGAGAACACCCGCACTATGGAAGGCACCTCGCTTGTGCCCCTGTTCGCCACAGGTGAAGCCCCGCAGTTTATCGATCGCCCGCTCTACTACGCCTTCTACGAGCAGCCGGGTGAGCACAATGCCCCGCGCCACGACGGCATTCGCACCCAGCGCTACACCTTCGCCCGCATCTGGACTCCGCTGGATTACGAGCGCAAGAGCGGCAAGCGTGTTCCTGCCAATGAGTGGCTGCTCATTGACAACGAGAAAGACCCGCGGCAGATGCACAATGTCTCCCAAGACCCTGCATATGCCGAGGTCATGAAGGAACTCACCGAAAAATACAATGCAGCACGCACCCTCTACCGCGTGCCTGCCGACTGCCCCGGCAGCGGCAACCGCATTCCCGATTATCTGCCCTCCTGGGGTCCGGGAGAGGATGACAGAATCAAAAAATAACCGGTAACACCATTTCCGACACCGCCGCAGTGGTTCCCCCACTGCGGCGGTTTGTTTTGTGGCGGACGTGTGACATCGCGCTCAAGACAAAGACGGCTTGCAACTGCAGCAAAGTCACAGCATAATACAAGCCGGTTATGAAAACTATACCCACACAAATCAACAGAAAGTACACTGTAAGCTCAACAATCGGCTGCACCATAACAGACAGCAGTGGCACCATACTCTGCAATGTCTCACCACATCTGCAAACAGATTTCACTGCGATATCCAACAGCATAACAACCAATGACGACGATGCTGTCATTTCCCTGCTATATTGCCCGCACACAGGCAACAGCGATGGTCAAAATTACACAAGCGGTCCTGCTTGCCTATTGCGAGCCAACCACATACTCGACCTAGGCGAGCTCTCTGCCGATGCCGATTTCAGTAGCATAGCATTCGCCGAGTCCGCCAATGTACAGACCGCTGAGCTCTGGTTTACCACCGCGACCACCGCCCCGGTCATCACTTGGCCGGTCGATATCTGCTGGGCAACCCCGGAACCGGGGATTGCTCCCGCAACAGCCTACCGCTTTGCTCTGCGTCGCGAACCTTCCGGAAAACTCATCATGAACCTCGCTTATGAGTATTCCCTGTAATATCAGCCCCCTCGGAATTCTCGATACACTGCCACCTGACTACACCCGGCTGGCATTTCTTCAGAGCACGGGCGCGCAGTACATTAATACAAAAGCGACGGGCAATGAGACATCGGAGGTGCTTTGCACTTTTGAACGTACGACCGCGGCGGGGAAATGTGTTTACGGCAGCGGAGCAAGCAACAATTTGCTGTGCATGTTTGTGTGGGGCGATAGAATGGATGCCTTGCGCTTTGATTGGATAGCCCACCAAAAGACATACCCCGGCACCTACCCCGGCGGGATGGTGACCACGGTACAGTCTGCGAGGGGCGTAACGCTGAACGGAAAACAAATTGTGGAGCCGTTCCCAGAGGGAACACTTGTAGCAAACGATATTATTCTGTTTTCCCATAAAGCAGCGAGCAACGCATTTATAGCAGACAACGTACGAATGGCACGTTGGGCACTGAAAAACGGCGGGCGACCTGTGCGTGACATGATACCCGCACTCGACCCAACAGGCACACCGCGTATGTATGATCTAGTGACCCGGACAGCATATAAAAACAACGGCTCAGGGCAGTTTGTGGCAGGTGTCGGTACGATGGCGCAGCTCGCTACCCTGCTGCGAGCTCTGCCCGCCACCGGTGGCACGCTCACCCTCTCCCTACCTGCCGAGGCCAACACTCCCGAAGTTGCTGCCACTCTGCAGCAGTGCCACGATGCCAAGGGCTGGAGCATCACGGTACATGAGTACCGCGTGGCAGCTACTGCCACCTACTCCCTGCGCCGCGTGCGCGAGGTAGTCTGGTGCCGCAAGGTGCAGTCAGAGCACGGCAGCTACACCGACCCCACCGACACCCGCTGGCAAGTGGAGCGCTGCGCCGCAATCTTCGGCGAGCACGGCAACGCTCCGACCGCCTATGGCTATGAGCCCTTTGACAGCGTAGAACAGGCCACCGAGTACTGGGGATTATCACCGATAGAAAATACAGAAGCAAGTATCTGACTCGCCCCAAAAAAATGCCATGTGGTTATTACTACATGGCATTTTAAGTCAATCTCAGTTTTCCGCCAAACAGCGAAAAAATGCTCGACTTAGTTATTTTCAAAGTGTATACTTCCCAACCTAAGCAGGTAATGCACGGGACAAAGAAGTATGGTAGACGTTAAAAAAGAAACAGCCAAAGGCGCTAAATGGCTGCTGTTACAGAAATGCACCTTGCAACCTCTTACTTTTTTGTACAGTATGGTACTGGCCCGCCTGGTTTCGCCGGAAGAAATGGGCATAATCGGCCTTACTGCTGTCTTTTTCGCCGTAGCAACTACTCTATCCTCCGCCGGCTTCGGCTTAGCTCTTATTCGCCTGATTGATCGTACCGATTTGGATTGCGACACAGCATTCTGGTTCAACTTGGGAATGAGTACTCTGCTGAGCGCGATTCTGTATGCTGCTGCTCCATGGTTTGTCAGTTTTTACAACCAACCGGAACTGTTGTGGCTCACTCGCTGCAGTGCCATAATGATGATTTTCAATGCTACAGCCGGGGTTCACTGGGCTTTGTATTCAGCCAGGCGAGATTTCAAAACCCCGGCTATTGTTCAGACCATAGCAGCCGTGGTATCGATGCCGATCTGCTTAGGACTGGCATATATCAATTGGGGCGTTTGGGCGCTCATGACCGGCACTATTGTCAATTCTTTGGTATCCCTTGTTACCATTTGGTGTATCTCCCCTTGGAAGCCCCGATTCAGATTTTCGACGGATTCATTCAAAGAACTTTTCGGCTTCGGGTGCAAGTTAACACTTGCCAGTCTTTTACATACTTTATATTCACATTTACGTACTTTTATCATCGGTAAGTTCTACAGTGCCGAGAGCTTGGGGATGTACACAAAAGGCTCGCACCTTGCCGAACTTCCCCCAAAAACGATTACAGGCGTACTACATGCGGTTACCTACCCCATTCTGGCAACACTGCAGCGTGAACCGGAACGATTGGCTTCGGTATACCGAAAGTATATCAAAGTTGCATCTCTGCCTATTGTATGGGGGTGCTGCCTGATTATGGCCTTAGCAAAACCTTTTGTAGGACTGTGTTTCGGTGAGGTTTGGTTGCCCTGTGTGATTTTTGTACAAATTATCGCATGCGGAATGATGTTTGACCATATCTGCGTTATCAATATCAATCTTCTGCAGGTTTTAGGGAAATCCGATTCTATTCTACGAATCGAAATCATCAAAAAAACAATCAGCACACTCATGGTGCTGTATTCGGCCACTATCAGCGTAACAGCCATCTGTGTTGCCATGACTCTTTACTCTCAAATTGCAGTTTTCATTAACTGTTATTACACAAATAAATATATAGGCCATTCTTGGTGGAAACAACAGCAAGACTACTGGCCATACATCATATTATCCACATTGGCAGTTATCCCCGGATATTTACTCACATTCACCGAGCTGCATGACTTCGTCGTGCTCGTTATCGGCATTTCCGCTGCAGCGGTTATCTATCTGGGATTGTTATTATGGAAAAAAGACAGTACTCTGCTCGAGTTCTTCCCCATGATGGAAAACAAGATTCCATTCCTCCGAGGAGTTTTCAAGCTGATGCGTCAACGCCTCTCTGAAAAATAAAACGGATGAGACGTCAAATTAAGAATTGACAGTTCAAAATCGCTACCGTATACTTCCCATAGCAGCAGTAAGTCAATCATAAACCATGGCCAATATAGCACTCATTATTGCCGGAGGAGTAGGCTCTCGAATGGGCTTTGATATTCCGAAACAGTTTGCCAAAGTTTACGACAAGCCTGTTCTGCTGTATACTCTTGAGGGATTTCAGAACCATGACATGGTTGACAGCATTGTGTGTGTGTGCATTGAGGGGTGGGAAAATGAGCTGCAGCGCTATGTTGACTTCTACGGAATCAACAAATTGAAGAAAATCATCAAGGGTGGCGCCAGCGGACAGGAATCCATTCGCAACGGAATCTTTGCTATCCGTGAGTTCGCGGATGAAAATGATACCATTATCATTCATGATGGTATTCGCCCGGTAGTAGACGACTTTGTGCTCACAGATGTCATCAAGGTATGCCATGAGAAGGGGAATGCGGTAACCGCCCTGCCATACAATGAACAGATTTTCATCGTTGCTGAGGATGACCCGACAACCTCGGTCCGATATATACCCCGCGAAACACTCAGACGCGTATCGACCCCTCAGGCATACAAGCTGGGAAAACTCGTATGGGCATACACAAAGGCATTTGAAGAGGGAATCGGAATATATGGTTCATCCTATACCAACACGATGATGGTCGAACTGGGAGAACGACTGAATTTTGCAGCAGGCTCAGACAAAAATATAAAGCTGACCACTCAGGATGATTTGGAATTATTTAAGGGGTATCTGAATGCAAAATCATAACACCATGGGCAATCCATTGTATACAGAAGATATGGAAAATTGCCTGGACTGCACAGTAAACCTACAGCAGCTCAGAGAAAAGAAAGTCTTGATAACCGGCGCGACCGGCATGATAGGCAGCTTTGTGGTGGATACCATCATGCATGCCAATGCCACTCGTAATCTCAACTGCACCATTATAGCCATGGGCCGCAATGAGGAACGCGCAATGGCGCGTTTTAACAGCCATTGGGGACAACCTCACTTTATCTTCATACAACACGATGTAAACCACCCCTTGCCGCCTGACTTGCCGAGGGTGGACTACGTTATTCACTCAGCCAGCAATACTCACCCTGTGGCCTACGCCACGGAACCGATAGCCACTATTACGACGAATATCTTCGGCACCCTTCATCTACTCAACTTTATAGTTTCGCAAGGATGTGGAGCCCGCATGGTGCTGACCTCCTCTGTTGAAATTTATGGGCAAAACAGAGGCGATGTCGCGTATTTCGACGAAGATTACTGTGGCTACATCGATTGCAATACTCTGCGAGCCGGATACCCTGAGAGCAAGAGACTGAGCGAAGCCCTCTGCCAAGCATATTACAAAGAAAAAGGTGTGGACTTTGTCTCTGCCCGCTTACCGCGAGTCTATGGTCCCACATTATTACAAAGCGACACGAAAGCTCTTTCCCAATTCATCAGAAAAGGGATTGCCGGTGAAGACATTGTACTCAAAAGTAAGGGAGACCAGTTTTTTTCATATGCCTATGTGGCAGATGCAGCAGCAGGCATGTTAACAACAATGCTGGCAGGCAATACAGCAGAAGCATACAACATTGCAGATGTAACATCCGATATTACTCTGCGAGAGCTCGCACAGCTTGTTGCGGCCAACAGCGGCACCGCCCTGCGCTTCGAACTGCCTGATAATGTAGAAATGGCCGGTTATTCGACAGCGACAAGAGCCGTACAAAATGCGTCGAAACTTAACAAACTGGGGTGGAAGCCTTACTACGATATCAAGAATGGTATTGCTCGTACCTTGGATCAATTACGCCAGAAGAAAGTAGAGAACTAATGCTCTCAAAATCATCATTAAAAAATCTACTGCCCATTTCGTTACTGAAGTGGCAAAAGAAGGTTCGTATGCAATTTTATGCCGGCCGGATATATCGCAATCTGGTCATGCGTAAAAGAGTTGCAAAGGTAAGAAGAGCCTCTCAGATAAAAGTGCTCTTCATTGCCTTTACCCCCTCCATGTGGAAAGTAGATTCGCTCTTCCGAGCCATGTTGGCGCACCCCAAATTTGAGGTAGAACTTCTGTTAACGCCGAATAAAACAATAAGCGATTTAACAGAACGAGCAAAAGTTCTGGAGAATCTGCGTATATTTTTTCAACAGAAGGGGTACAACTACGTAGAATGGTGCGATATAAACGGAAATTGTCAATACAAGCAAGTTCCGAACGAATATGACATCATCTTTTATCCCCAACCGTGGCCGGGCATAATGCCCAAAAATCTTGATTTTGAGCATAATTTGGGGCGTTTGTTGATAAATTGTGAATACGCCTTTCACTCCGGCAAACAAAACTGGGCGTACAACAAATGGCTTCAAAACGCTTCGTGGATTGATTTGTATGAAAACGAGTCAACACGCCGGCTTTCCTGTAAGGAAAAAGATAACAAAGGTATCAACTCCGTTGTTACAGGCTTGCCGATTATGGATGAGTTTTCACGCAAAATCTACCATTCACCATGGAAGCCACAAAACAATTCATGCAAAAAAATCATCTGGGCTCCGCACTGGACCATATGTGATCAAAGCAGTTCACTGCCCTCATATTCTCACTTTTTAGAGATGGCAGATTATATGTTGGAACTTGCACAACATAGCAAGGGAAAGCTGCAGTTTGTATTTAAGCCGCATCCCACTCTCAAAAGAGAACTTTATAAACACCCGGAATGGGGAAAAGAAAAAACAGAAATATATTATACTGCTTGGGAAGAAGGCGAAAATACTCAACTGGAAGAGGGGGAATACGTGGATTTATTCATGACCTCCGATGCCATGATACACGATAGCAGTTCATTTTGCTGTGAATATATGTTTACCGGCAAACCTGTACTGTTCATGGCTAAAAATGAAGAGTTGCAAACATCATTACTCAACGAAATGGCGTATTCTGCGTTTTATGCACAATACATCGGCCATTCGCTTGATGACTTAAAGCAATTTATTGATAAGACAGTTTTCGGCTCGGAAGACCCCAAACAAGAAGAACGGGCTCAATTTATCAAGAAGTATTTGATCCCGCCGAATGGCAAAACTTCAGCAGAAAATATAATACAAGCCATACTGGGTAAATAAGTATGGAACACGTAAAAATCTCAGTAGTTGTGCCGGTTTATAAGGTAGAGGCCTACCTTCAGGAATGTATTGACAGCATTCTGGCTCAGACATTCAACGACTTTGAACTGATTCTGGTGAATGATGGCAGCCCCGACTCGTGTGGCGAAATCTGCGAAGCTGCAGCAAAATCAGACGCTCGCATACGCGTGCTGCATCAGAAAAATCAGGGGGTAACCCGAGCACGCGCTAATGGTGTGGCGGCCGCTCATGGCGAGTTCATCACTTTCGTAGATAGTGACGATACACTTCCCCCGCAGGCATTGGAAGTTCTGGTTGAGCACGCCGACGATGCAACAGACATTATACTGGGAAATGCTCAGCACTTCAGTTCAGCGTCTATGCTGCCCGGTGAAATTCCATTGTCGGAATATCGGCAGATGTGCGTCGTCATGAAAAGCGTTCACAATGCCCCCTTCTCCAAACTTTTCCGCCGAAGCCTTTTCAATGAATGGGTATTTGACATGCCCCGCGAATTAAAAGTGGGGGAGGATGCTATTATGAACACCCGGCTGGCTTACCGAGCACAGGGGAGAATATACAACACCGGAGCAGTTGTATACAACTACAGAACAAATGAAAACAGTGTAACACACATATTTTCACCCTCTCCGGAAATGGATATGCTACTGGCAAAATATCGACTGGCATCATTCCCGGCAGAAGATTTACAGCAGCACATAGCAGCCGGGCTGTACAAAAGTCTTATCATGCACTGGTTGAACGCCCTGCACCACACACCGATTTTGCCACCTTCAGTACTCGAGTATCGTCGGTTTCTCCTCAGTATTAAAAAGGAATCGGGCTACAGGTTCGATTGGTATTCGCTCCTACTGTTCCACTGCCCCAATCAGCTGTGCCTGAATATCCTGACTTGGGCAAGAAAACTGCTGCAGAACATAAAGGGTAAAAAGTAGACTCAATATCTGAGTGGCAAAAAAGCAACGGGACAGATTGCTCTGTCCCGTTACCTGTTTAAATTCGTTTACAACGAGTACTCAAATCAATAACCATCGGGAACGAAGTGAGCATCGGAACCGTGGTGGTAGTTGCCGTGCATACCGGCAGAAAGAGGACCGAACTCGGAGTAGATGGGCTGTACGAAAGAATAGGTGGGGCCATTCTTGCCGTCTACCTTCACCGTTACACGCTGGCAGCGGGTATTGCCCATGGAGTCGGTCAGAGCACGACCGGCAAGAGCACCGGCTACACCGAAACCGGCAGCAGCCACAAGACGACCGGAGCCACCGCCGAGCATCTGGCCCAGACCGGCACCCAGAACACCACCGGCTACCGTGCCGACGTTCTTAGCAGAGGAGGAGGTCTCGCCCTTCACTTCGTAGGCAGATACCACAGTGGCAGGCAGGACCTGCTGAGTTACACCGATTTTGTTGGAAGAAACAGAGGCATAGCTGGAATCCCAAGCGCAGGAGGAAAGCCCCAGGGCAGCGGCCAGAAGAAGAACTACAGTTTTTTTCATAACTTTGATTGTGAATATATTAATAATGTGTGCCCGGTAGCGGGCGCCTACCAGCACCCCTCGTCACGCTATTATCCTAGCTTCTTTGCAGGGGTTGGTCAAGCAGAAAATAGTTCAGTATTAAAAAATAATATTTATTATCGCGACATACCGGGGCGGAAAACAAATCGGGCGGGGTGACATACAGTCCCCCGCCCGGTTATCAGAACTTTATCATTCTTTACTCACCCTGCTCTGCAGCGGCGGCTTTCTCGGCCTCGAGCTTCAGGCGCAGTTTCTCAGGCAGCTTGACCTGAATGTGGATATCGCGCAGCTGATTGGGCTCGGCCGGAGCGGGAGATTCGCTCATGAGGTCGGCACCGCGGTTGTTCTTGGGGAATGCAATCACCTCGCGGATAGACTCACACTGCCCGATGAGCATGACCACGCGGTCCAGACCGAGTGCCAGGCCACCGTGGGGCGGAGCGCCGAAGGAGAAGGCAGCCAGCAGGTGGCCGAACTGCTCCTCGATAGTGGCGTCGTCCAGACCGAGAGCGCGGAATGTGGCATCCTGCAGATCCTTCTCGTGAATTCGGATGGAACCACCACCCAGCTCGTTACCGTTGAAGATAACGTCGTAAGCCTCTGCGCACAGGTCGGTGGAAATCTCGCCCTTAAGAACCTTCTCTACGTCCTCGGGCACGGGGCGGGTGAAGGGGTGGTGCACAGCGCAGAATCGCTGTTCCTCGGCATCCCAACCGAACAGGGGGAAGCGGTTCACCCAGAACAGGTCAATATCGGTATTGCCCTTGAGCAGCTCCATGTACTCAGCGCAGGCCAGACGCACACGACCAAGGATGGTGCAGCTCTGCTCCCACTCACCGGCAGCAAAGAAGATGCAGTCACCGCTCTCGATATTCAGGCGCTCAATCAGGGTAGCGCGCTCGGCATCGGACAGGCGCTTGGCAAAGGGGCTCTTCCATTCCTTAATGTTGTCAACGTCGCGCACCTTGATGTAGGCCAAGCCCTTACCGCCGGCCTCAATCGCCGTCTGTGTGAGGGACTCAATCTGGCCCACAGAGGGGTTGAAGCCCTTGGCGTTGATGGCCTTCACCACGCCACCATTGGCAATAGCACCGGAGAATACGCGGAACTCGCAGTCACCCAAGAAGTCGGAGCACTCGGTAATCTTCATCTCGAAGCGGCGCTCGGGCTTGTCGGAACCGTACTGATCCATGGCATCCTTCCAGGTCATGCGGGGGAAGGGAGTCACGATATCGCGACCGACGGACTCCTTGAACACGCGCTTAAGCATGTTTTCAATCCATGCGTACACGTCCTCGGGGGTAATGAAGGAGGCCTCGATATCAATCTGAGTGAACTCGGGCTGACGGTCAGCACGAAGGTCCTCGTCGCGGAAGCAACGGGCAACCTGGAAATACTTCTCCATACCGGCGACCATGAGCAGCTGCTTGTACTGCTGGGGAGCCTGAGGCAGAGCGTAGAAGGTGCCGGGGTTCAGACGGCTGGGTACCAAGAAGTCACGGGCACCCTCGGGTGTGCTCTTGGAAAGGATGGGGGTCTCAATCTCGAGGAAGCCCTGCTCGTCGAGATAGTCACGCATAGTCTTGGTAATGCGGTGACGCAGAATCATGTTGCGCTGCATGGGGGTGCGGCGCAGGTCGAGGAAACGGTACTTCAGGCGGATATCCTCGTTGGCAATATTGCGGTCAAGCTGGAAGGGGAGCACAGCAGCGCGGTTGAGCACGGTCATGGCGGCAGCATCCACCTCAATCTCACCGGTGGCCAAATCGGGGTTGGTGGCGTCCACCTCATCGGTCTTCAGACGGGCCACAACCTTACCGGTCACCTGAATGACGGACTCCACGCGCAGATTCTCGGCATCATTAGCAAGCTGAGCATTATTCTCAGGGTGGAAAACAACCTGAGTTTTGCCAGCGCGGTCACGAAGGTCGATAAAAATCACACCACCGTGGTCGCGAACGGTATCCACCCAGCCCACAAGCGTTACCTGCTTGTCGACATCAGAAAGGCGGAGCTCATCGCACGTATGGGTACGGTAACTGTTCATAATAATGATGCTTGATAGAGATTACGGTCGGCTGCGCGTGCATGCGGAGCCGAAGCGGCCAAGATTCTACTCTCTGCCATCTGATTGTCAAGACAAATTTATATCTTGCAAGGTCTGTAGGTATAAAAACTCCGGCATACTCCCGAAGAGCATGCCGGATACAAGCCATTCACTGCAAGCTCGCCACGCAGCAGGTTATTTCAAGTGATTTCTGAGCAGGCTCTCACACTCCCTATGCCCGTACTTCAGGGCAACTCTGAGCGGAGTTATGCCATAGGCATTCGGTTCATCGGCCTTAATCCCCGGTGCCGCGAGTAGCTGCTGCACACATTCTGCATAGCCCTTGTAAGCGGCGTACCAGAGGGGCTGCCAGCCATTGTTATTGCAACGGTTGACATCAGCCCCGGCTGCAATAAGCAGGCTCAGGCAATCCGGTCGATTTTCCTTAATCGCTTTCTGCAGCACGGTCACACCATTCCTGTCAGCGACATCCGGTGCAGCACCGGCACTCAACAGCAAGCGCACACAATCTACATAACCTCTTTCTACGGCATGCCACAAGGGTGTGGCACCATACTTGCCCACCATGTTAACATTTGCCCCGGAATCGATGATTTTCTTCAATTCCTTAACGTCATCCATTGCCACAGCCCTGAAAATCTCAGGTTTATCTACCTTTGCAACGTTTGGAATCGGGGGTAATACAACTGCCGAATCGGTACTGGGCTTGCAGGGAACCGGCTCCGGTCGGCGCAGACGTGAGAGCAACAAAGCACCGATCGGTATAGCCTCATCATAGCAATCCCAACTGCGGGTCGAGGCATCATAATTTGCCCACCGTCTGGTTTTAAGCACCTCAACATCATAGTAGCCCTTGGCCAGCTCCGGAACCTCTGCAGCAATTCCCGAGCTGACGACATCCGCCGATGCCATACCGCCGGAAAGTAACACCATTTCGGCGCGTTCTTTTGCACCGGCTTTCTTCATCAGCCCCACAACGCGGTCTTTAACGTTGCTCACGCTGCAGCTCACACAGCTAAGCCAGTCTGCATAACGAACGCCGGCAGCATAAATACGTCCCTGGTGCACATGACTGAAAAGCAATTCCTTGCGTTGATCTTTCTTATACTTTCCATGGTTGACGGCACACAAGCGCCTCTTAAACTCGCGAACATCTTCTCTGAACGGCACTACTGACATGGATTCCACATCAACCTTGCCCCTCTTCAATGCGCTTTCGACCAACTTCTGCAATTCATCGTCATAGAGCTCACCTGCTTGGTCATTGCTGGAGTACTGAGCACGGATAATCATGTCGCCATTGTCAGCGCGAACCACATGGGCAACCTCAGCATAACTTGCCCCCCAGTTCACAATAATGGCAGCACGCCTGAAAGCCTTCTCCGGTTGAGTAAAGCAATAAGCTGCGCCATAAGCTTCGGGTTCGGAAACCAGACACACATTCCGCCAGCCGGCACAGTGAACCGCGCAGAGAAGCTCTGCCTTCTGCTGCTCACTGAATGCCAGCGGATATGTAATCATAACCTTGCTGATTTCAGCATCCTGCATGTAAACATCTTCATGCACCTTCTCAAACAGATAGGCAAAAAAACGCTCGACCAGCTTTCGGGCTCGGTACTCACCGAGAATGAGAGCAGGATTCCCCAGCTGATTTTTGAAATTGCGACAATACCCATCGGGGCAAATGCGAGCCATGGCCTCTGCATCATCGCCGAAGAGCAATTGACCGTCAGACATCAGCAATACGGATGTCGGCACCCGACTATCGCGCATCCCGAAACAGAACTCATACATTCTTTCACCGGGTTTCTCGCCACACACCAAAGTCTTGCTTGCCCCGAAGTCAATAGCTATGGTAACAGTTTCTTTTTTCATTTTTTCTTAAAAGTTATCAGTTCATCCTCAGCAGGCAGTGGCTGCACGCAACAAATCGGCACATTCAGTATGATTGTAAAAATCAGCTATCTCGAGAGCGGTAAAGTTCAGCATGTTATCCCGAATGTCGAGTGCTATACCCTGAACAGACAGAAGCCGCTCTACTACCCGACTATTCCCGGCAGACGCAGCAATGTACAAAGCCGTCTCGTTGTCAGGCGTGGTGCAATTCACATCCAGATTAGGGATAGTCAGCAACACCTCCAACACCGGAAGATAGCAGTTTACAGCAGCACGATGGAGCAAGGTCCAGCCCTCTGCATCCTTAGCATTCACATCTGCACCGGCATTAATCAATTGACCGGCGCAATTCCAACGCTCTGAACTCACCGCATTCCAAAGAGGGGACAATCCCATGTTGTCCACAACATTCGGACAGGCTCCGGCAGCCAAGAGCAATTGCATTATTTCATCCGAATCGGCAAGTACCGCCATGTGCAACAGCGTTGTGCCGTCCTCGGTCATAATATTGACCGATACATCGGGATGACGCAGCAAGTCGCGCACCTTCTCCACATCACCTTCCCATACAGCCCCGAAAAGCTCTACATCAATATTGAAATCTTCGGGGGCATCGATTAGGTCATCATCTTTCTTGCCACCAGCGTCATCTTCACAAAGCGTTGAAAGTATCTTGGCCGAGGCCAAGGCAACATCTGCACGATTATTCCTGATATGAACAGGCAGCTCCAGCGAGGCCGCGATAGACTTCGCCGCTCCGGGCATATGAACCGCCTCGCCGGTCAGCATAATCACCTTGGGCTTTTTATCATCGGGAATACGTTTATACACGGCACGCAAAGCCGAAGCGACACGCTGAATATCCACATCGGCCATGGCTTTAAACTCTGCATAGCTGATGCCGACTTTTACCATCTGCCGACCGATTGCAATGCTCAGGATTTCGTCCGTCCGGGTAGCCATCAAGCGCAGTCTGAGATCATGCACACAAGTAAGCAACTCCGGCCAGGAATGATTATTCACATTGTTTATCTGACTCAGTTTATCAATAACGTACCGAGCCAACCGTTCGTCCAGACTCTCAAATCCGACCGACAATAAGCGACCGCCTACTCGCGGGTCCAATCCCAATCCCTCAGCCTGCGCTTGCAACAGTGCACACTCCATTCTTCCGGCATCCCAGTTCACCAGCAGAGCCCTGTCGACTGCAGCCACTTCATCACCCTCAGCCAACCAACGAGAACCGAGGGCATAGAGCTCGGATTCCATATGAATATCGGTAAAACCCGCAGCAGCTGCTGCAGCGTGCATATCCTGTCGCTGCACCGCAGTAAAAGAAGCCGGATAGGTCAGCATAACCGAACGACACTCAGCCCTACCACCCCCAATGCATTCTACGACTCGGTTTTTCAGGTATTTCAGGAACTCACTGAACAAATCGGCGGCAGTATACATACCGAGCACCGGTGCCGGGCATCCCAGCATATTCTTGTATGACAGGCAATACCCCCCCGGGTGCAATGAGCCCTTCGCAACAGCAGATTCACCGAAATGCAACTTACCATCTGATGTCATACAAACAGCAGACGGAATGCTGCCGGTTGCACTACCAAGCTGCACTAAGTTCACGCTCCCCCTACACGCGGCAGCCACATAAGACTCTGCCACGCCGAAATCGACGGCAAGTTTAATATCTTTTTCCGACATTGTCTTGTTTATGATAAAATTGATTATTTACTGATGTTGCTTATCGGAACCTCATTTTTATATCATGCTGCCTACCGAGATGTCAATCTCATTTGCAGACGCCCCCCTAAGTAACTCTATCAGGTAAGACGTCACAATATGCCCAACTGTGAGAAAAAAAAATATATTTTTCTGAATTTTAACGCAAAAAGCCCGTCTCTGCATGACAGAGACGGGCAAAAAATGAAAAAAACGAGCAACTCTTGCAGACTTTTTACTCAGTCACACGCAGAGCACGTGCCTGCTCTTCAGTCAGCTCGATGCACTGCCAGGGCAGGCCGTACTTATTGAGAGCATCCATGAAGGGATCGGGGTCGTTCTGTTCCATGTTGAACACACCCTTACCGCTCCAAGTACCGGTCATAATCATGCGGCCACCGATTGCAGCGGGCACGCCGGTGGTGTAGGAGATAGCCTGAGAGCCAACCTCGCGGAAACACTCTTCGTGGTCGCAGATGTTGTAGATGTAGACAGCCTTGTACTTGCCATCCTTCTTACCCTGAATCACGCAGCCAATGCAGGTACGGCCATGAGTGGTCTTGCCCAGATCGCCGGGATCGGGCAGCACAGCCTTCAGGAACTGCAGCGGTACGATTTCCACGCCATTGTACATCACGGGGTCAATGCGGGTCATGCCCACATTCTTCAGCACGGTAAGGTGGTTGATGTAGTTCGGGGAGAAGCTCATCCAGAACTGAGCACGCTTAATCGTGGGGATGTGCTTCACGAGGGATTCCATCTCCTCGTGGTACATGCGGTAAATCTCGTAGGTACCTACACCGTTCGGGCAGGTGAAGGGCTGGTGCATGCTCATGGCACCGGTCTCCTGGAAATCACCGTTCTCCCAGTGACGGCAGGGAGCGGACACCTCGCGGATGTTGATTTCCGGGTTAAAGTTCGTGGCAAAAGCCTGACCGTGGTCACCGCCGTTCACGTCAATGATATCGAGGTACTCAATCTCGTCGAAGTGGTGCTTAAGAGCCCAAGCGGTATACACATTGGTCACACCGGGATCGAAACCGGAACCCAGCAGGGCAAAAAGACCGGCCTTCTCAAAGCGCTCCTGGTAAGCCCACTGCCAGCTGTACTCAAACTTGGCCACATCGCGCGGCTCATAGTTAGCTGTATCGAGGTAGTTCACACCGGCCTCCAGACAGGCATCCATCAGGGGAAGGTCCTGGTAGGGCAGTGCCACATTGAGCACGAGGTCGGGCTGCACTTCCTTAATGAGAGCCACCGTAGCGGCCACATTGTCGGCGTCCACCGCGTGGGTGGTAATCTGCACGCCGCTGCGTGCCAGCACATCGGCCGCAATCGCATCGCACTTGCTCTTGGTACGAGAGGCCAGATGGATGTTCTGATAAACATCTGCCATCTGGGCACACTTGTGAGCCACCACATGGCCCACACCACCAGCTCCGATTATGAGTACAGTGTTGTTCATTGCGCGGTAAGAGTGCCTTATCGACACATAAATGTCAAGCATGAAGTAACGATTAGTCGCAGCATGACAGAAACGCATTTTTTTATAACATAATCTCGCTTTTTTCGCTGCAGGATGTATTATATATGCAGAGACTCTACATCACCATGAACATTCGTACTCAAATCCTCCTCTCAGCCACCCTGCTCTGCACTCCCATTCTCACGGCTGCCCCGGCTCCCATCGGCATGGTTGCCTCGGTCGGCTCCGTGACTATCGACCGTCAGCAAGGGGAACACATTGTCCGGGATATCATTTCCCTTTCGGCAGATGGCTGCACACTCACCATCATGCGCCTGTCCCCCACCGGTAACAGCACCCACAGCTTCCGTACCGATACCCCGCGTCAATTCAGCATCGGCAGATATACCTTTATTTTCACCACAGATGCCACGGGGAACATCACCCGCATCATGCGACACAGTTCAGGCTGCACACCCGATGGAATGGTCATTTATCCCACTCAGGGTGTACAGCCTGTGGATGTTTTTGAACTCTGAGCTCAGAAATCAGCGCAGGAATATGCGCAGCAATTTCTCAGCAAAGGAATTGTAAGGGTGATAGCGCATGGGCAGGTCGAGCCAGTTGGCCTTCGTGAGCACAGACTTGTAGTGCGTGAAGGTATCGAACCCGGCTTTACCGTGATAGGCGCCCATACCGCTGTCGCCCACGCCACCGAAGGGCAGGCCATGCACGGCCAAATGAATGATGGTGTCGTTCACACAACCGCCACCGAAGGATAGGTTGTTGACGAACCGCTTTTCATTGGCGCTGCTGGTGGTGAACAGATACGAAGCCAGCGGGCGCGGACGGCTAAGCACGAACTTCTCAACCTCCTCCCACTTATCCCAAGTCATCATGGGCAGGATGGGGCCGAAAATCTCCTCCTGCATGCAGGGAGACTCAGGGGTAACGTCATCCAACAGCGTGGGTTCGATGCGCAGGGTTTCGGGGTCACCCTTGCCGCCAATGAGAGCCGTTGCGCCCTGCATAAGGCCTGTCAGGCGGTTGAAGTGGCGCTCGTTGATGATGTGGGTGAAGGTATTATCCTTCAGCGGTTCATCGCCGAGCATGCGTTTCACCTCGGCGCGGTAAGCGTCGATAAACTCCTGCTTGCGACTGCTGTGAATGAAGAGATAGTCAGGAGCCACGCAGGTCTGACCGGCATTCAGGATTTTACCGAAAGCGATTCGGCGGGCAGCTACGGCGATATTGGCCGTTTCGTCCACAATACAGGGGCTCTTGCCACCCAGCTCCAGCGTGACCGGAGTGAGGTTGCGGGCAGCGGCCTCCATCACCACATGACCGACCACCGGGCTGCCGGTAAAGAAGATGTAGTCGAACTTCTGCTCCAGCAAAGCACCGATTTCCTTACGCCCACCCAGAACAGTTGTGACGTACTCGGGCGGGAAAATGCTGCCGAGCATTTCTGCAATCACCTCGGACGTAGCGGGTGACATGGAGGAAGGCTTAACCACGGCACAGTTACCTGCTGCCAGAGCAGCGGCCAGCGGGTCAAGGCAGAGCAGAATGGGGTAATTCCACGGGCTGATGATGAGCGACACGCCATAGGGCTCGGGCTGCACGCGGCAGGTGGAGGGGAACTGAGCCAGCGGAGCAAGCACCTTCTTGGGACGGCTCCAGCGGCGCAGATGGCTGATATTCTCGCTCAGTCCGGCCAGCACCATGCCGATTTCGGTCATGTAGGTCTCGGTACCGCACTTGCCGAGGTCTTTCTGCAGAGCTTCTGCAATGCGGGGTTCCCACTCGACGATAGTCTTGCGCAGTTTCTTGAGGGCTGCCAAGCGATATTTGACATCGCGTGTGGTATGAGTCAGGAAGAACTCTCGTTGTTTTTCAACAATATTCTGCATATCAATAAGCGGCGTTAAGGATTTCAATAACCTGAGCTTCATCGGCAGCGCGGGGATTGACGATAAGAGCGCCATCATTCACCGCCACCTCGGCCACGTGGGCAAACGACTCTTTGGTCACGCCGGCATCGCTCAATTTGAGCGGAATACCGCAGATATCAGCCAGACGACGGCCAAGGGATTCCACCGCGGCAATGGCAGCCTCGGCGCGTTCGCCGGCGGGAGTAGCCATAGCGGCATCCTGACCGATGAGCCAGGGCAGCAGGTCCGCATAATCCTTTGCACTGTGACTGAGGTTGTAGCGCATGACATGCGGCAGCAATATGGTCATGGCAACAGCATGCGGCACGTGGCACACACCACCCAAGGCGTGGCCGATGGCATGCACGGCACCCACCATGGAGTTCGAGAAAGCAATACCGGCCAGGGTCGAGGCGAGAGCCATGGAGAAGCGCGCCTGCTTATCCTTGCCGTTGCGCGTGGCTGTTTCCACGTTTTCAGCAATCATGCGGATAGCGGCAGTACCGTAAGCTGAGCTCAGGGGATTGGCCTGCTGACAGGTGCAAGCCTCGATAGCATGCACAAGAGCATCCATACCGGTGGTGGCAGTAGCCTTGGGCGGCAGACCAAGGGTCATGCGCGGGTCAACCACGGCGACATCGGGCTCAACGTAGGGGGACAGGAACTCCATCTTCACGCCGTTGTCATCGTTACGAATCACGGCCACGCCGGTGCACTCCGACCCGGTACCGGCAGTCGTGGGCACGACAACGAAGGGAATATGGCGACCGCGCACCAGATTATCCAAACCACTGAGGGAAAGGATATCCTGACGGTTCTGAGAAAGCACCAGACGCACACCCTTGGCGGTATCAATCACCGAACCACCACCCACGGCCACGATGGAATCGCAGCCCTGCTCGCGATAGAAAGCGGCAATCTTGTTCACCACCGCCAGCGAGGAGTCCACCGGGATTTCAGTGAATACGGCAGCGGGATTCACGTCCTCGGACTCCATGGCCTGAATCACCGTGGCCAGTGTGCCGATTTTGGTGAGCACGGCATCCGACAGCATGAGCGGACGTTCTGCGCCCATCAGCTCCAGTTCAATGGCTATGCGCTCCAGCGCAAGTTCACCGCAAAGCAGCTTAACGGCGTTCTGAAATTCAAAGTACGGTACCATAATTTATCGGGAAAGTTTGTATTTACAGGTCAGGAACCCGCGAGCAATGCGGGCATAGGCTTTCAGGAAGTTCACTTCCGTTTCGGGCACATCGGTCATGATGCGGCGGGTAATGATTTTGGGGAACAGGTAGCTCTCCACCAAGTTCACCAAGCGAGCCAGGCGCATGACGTCTGCCACCTCACCGCCCATGGTGAAGGCGTGGCGGGCATAGGCCTGGGCCAGTCCCATCTGCCCGGTAAACAGGCGGAAAGAGAGCGGCATGCTCTTAATACGCAGGGCGCAGGTGGGTGCATGCAGCTCAGCCAGTCGGCGCAGCTCACGGCCATCCCACTGCACAAAGAGCTCCGGCCCGTTATGACCGGTACGAATGGCATAGCTGAGGCCCTCGGGCATGCGCTCAAACTCCTTTGCCACACGGCTGTCGAGCTCGCGCAGTTCCACGAGAGCAGCATGCACTACTCGCAGAACGATGGCTACTACAAGCGATTGAATAGCTCTCATATACCCTTACACTTCCTCGCGTTTGGCTGCTGCACGGCGCAGGCGGTCCATCATGGCGCAGCCCAGACCGGTTTCGGGCAACTCCTCGGCCACGATAACCTGCACGTTCTCATTCTCATCCATCGCACGCATGACGGCAAACAGACGCACGGCAGCCTCGGCCAGACGACCACTGCCGGGGGAAAGCGGCATGACCTCAACCCAGCAATCCTGCTGAGCCAAATCAGACTCACCCTCGTAGCTGATAAGCCCGTAGTTCACGCCTTCCTCGGGGATGAACTCTTCGCGCGGGTTATGCAGAATAAGGGGTTTACCGGGGGCATAGTGGCTTGTGAGCTGACCGGGGGCATTGGGCAGAGCAGGCTCAGCCACCTTTCCCTTGCCGGGTTTGATGACTCGGCAGATACCGCGCAATTTCTCGCGAGTGATGGGGCCCTCTCTCAGCAGGCGCACGGCGGGCTTGCCCTTTTCATCGAGACAGGGCATCAGGATGGTGCTTTCCAATCCTTCCGAACAGGCACCGGCATCGAGCACCAAGGGAATGGAGCCACCCAGTTCCTTCTGCACAGCCTGAGCACTGGTCGGGGAGATATGGCCGAATCGATTGGCGCTCGGCGCGGCAATCGGGCGCCCCAGCGCGCGAGCCACACCACGCATGACCTCATGGGAGGGCACGCGACAGGCCACGGTGGGCAGACCACTTGTCACAATGTCGGGAATGATGGGCTTGCGCGGCAGCACCAGCGTCATGGGACCGGGCCAGAACTCCTTGGCCAGCTTATCAACCAGCGGCTGCAGTTCAGCAGGCACCTCGGTATAGTCGGCAATGTCCTTCGCGCGGGCGAAGTGACAGATAAGCGGGTCGAAACTCGGGCGAGCCTTCACGGCAAAGACATTCGCCACAGCCTCGGTATTAAGGGCATCGGCCCCCAGTCCGTAAACCGTTTCCGTAGGAATAGCCACCAGACCACCTTCCGTCATGACGGCGGCAGCCTCTTTGTACACACTGCGGCAGTCCTCCAGCGGGTCTACCTCAATCACTCGTGTTTGCATGCGGCGTATCATACCTGCCGGACAGCAATTTGTCAACGACAAACCCACTTCCGCACCGCACTACTTCATTGAATTTATTGCTTTTTACGCAAAAAATGCATCAACGGGCAGCAAATTCTCGAGCTAACTCCACATATCCGAGAGCATGGCGATAATTTTCCTCCTCAATTTCGGGTGAAAGTTGCTTAACCACCTTGGCGGGCGAACCCAGCACCAGACTGTGCGGAGGAATGATGGTGTTTTTGGTCACGAGAGCATGAGCCCCCACAATGGAGCCATGCCCCACCACAGCACCATCAAGCACAATGGCCCCCATACCGATCAGGCACTTATCCTCGATTGTGCAGGCGTGCAGGGTTACGCTGTGCCCCACGGTTACATACTCACCCAAATGGCACCCCAACTCATAATCCACATGCAGACAGCAGTTGTCCTGCACATTGCTGCCACGACCGATGGAAATGGGCGACACGTCGCCACGCACGGTGGCATTGTACCAGACCGAGGCGTCCTCCGCCACAGTCACTCTGCCGATGATATCTGCACTGGCTGCAATGAAAGCCGGAGCCGTCAGACGGGGGATTTCACCCCTGAATTGTTCGATAGCCATAAGCAGACTATATCACACGAAATCAGCGAGGGCAAGAAATAATCATCATATAGAATATGCCAGTATCTGTTGTTTACGCTTGCAATTAACTCACAGATGTGATAGCATGCCGCGCGTTCATGATTACTGACACTCAGGCACTGTTTGAATGGAAGGTTCGCGCGATGGCCCAACCTGCAGGGCGTACTGTGCTCGACCTTGAAGCCGACAGCATGCACCGCCACCGCGAAAAACTCTGCCTGATTCAGTATGCAGACGAACAGGGAGTGACTATCATTGACCCGCTTGCCATCGAGGATTTGCGACTCTTCGCCGTGTGGATGGAGCAGGCAGAAGTGTGGATGCACGGGGCAGATTACGACATGAACCTGCTGCAAACCGCTTTCGGTACCCTGCCCCGTCTCATTCTCGACACTCAGATTGCGGCACGCCTGCTGGGGTTCCGCCAGTTCGGTCTCGCAGCTCTGGTGGAGCATTTCTTCGATGTCACCCTCAGCAAGAAAAACCAGAAAGCCGACTGGGGGCTGCGTCCCATGACCGAGAGCATGAAGGAATACGCTCAGGGGGATGTGAAATACATGCTCAGCATGGCCGATATTCTGGTAGAGCGACTGAAGGCGGCCGGGCGTTATGACTGGTTCATTGAGAGCTGTGAACTGCAAATGCAGAAAGGTAAAGAACGCTTTCTGGCCGCCGACAGCGAGCCGTGGCGCATTAAGGGCAGCGGTAATCTCGAGGCTCGCGGTCTTGCCGCCCTGCGCGAACTCTGGAACTGGCGCAATGACGAGGCTGCCCTCTGGGATCGCCCCGCCTTCATGGTTTGCGGCAACGATGAGCTGATTCGCTGGAGCATTGCCCTGCAGGAGTTCCGCCCTATTCACACTCCGCACCATTTCCACGCACACCGTGCTGCCCGCTTCCGCCGAGCCGTGGAACGTTTTCAGCTGCTGGATGAGGATGACTACCCCCAGCCGCCCAAGCGCACGCGTCATGAGACCGACCCGGAGTTCGAGGAACGTCTGGAGCACTGGCAGAAGCGCCGCAACACCATCGCTCAGACTCTCGACCTGGAGCCCTGCATCATTGCAACCCGCAGCCAGCTCGAAAGTATAGCAGCCGACTATGAGCGCGGCATGAGCAAGCTCATGAACTGGCAGCGCAACCTGCTGCAGCACTGAGCTGAATCGAACCAACTCAGACAACCACCCTGACAGAAAGAATGCGGATGAAAAGAATGTTGATTCTTGCGACCGCTGCAACAGTAGTGGGCTGTCAGCAACTGCAATTGTGGTCAGAGCACGCAGAGTACAACCGCAAACACGAGGCGTGGTGTCTGAAGGATTACAACAGCCATGTGGAGAACCTCAGCTCCGGTGTGGCTAAGCTGCACCAATCGTTACCAAAGGCTGTAAGAGCAGAATGGCAGTGGATATACGATTGCGATGCCTGCGATGATTCCCTGTTACCGGCGCCGGTTAAACTCAATCGCGACGAATTTGCTCAAGTTGTCACTCTGCTGGGACAGGCCAAGGCCATGCCTCCTTTGCCACAAAGCGCTTTCATGACGCCGGCCCCTCGTTTGGAGCCGGATTCTCAGGGGAATGTGCTGTTCCCGGTACAGATTAAGCCGATATATAGCTGCTGCGGAGGTGTAGCTCCCGTGCTCGTGTTTTACGATATTAACAACGAGGTCATATTATATTGGGACAAATCGACAACCATCCCCCTTTCGCACGAAGCAGAGCATCTCAATAAAAAAGCTCCACTCCGCCCCAGACTGGTTTTACCCGATGCAGCTTACCGGCAATTACACGCCCTGCCCTCTGCCGAAAAAGTCAGGCAAAAGGATGCTGAATTGAAAAAGAAACTAAAGCATACTCGCGGCGCCGAGTAAACGACAGGTGAACCAGCCACACTGTCGTGATTAACCACTTGATTCAGGAGCCGCTATCCTATTATAGCAAGTACTCTGCCCAGCGTCTCCATCAGCTGTGTATATTCTATCGATTTCGCATAGGGGAAAGTGTTGCGGTACTTTTCCCAATGACGTTGCAAAATGGGGCTTGCTTCAATCACTGCCATCATTTCACGCCAGCGGGTAATGCGAGCTTTCCAGCTCATTTCTTGTGGATTCATACCAGAACTTCCAGATAAGGGGTTAACTTGTCTATCACTCCAAGCTTTGTGGCGTATTCTGCCAGCCGGTTCAGATTTTTCTCTTTACGGGAAAAATAGAGTTTAAGCGCGGCGGTATAGCATTCAATATCTACCCTGTTCTTGCTGCGGAGAATATCACAGATGCTGCGCTCAGCATTGTACCCTCGAACGACATTGCCCATCGTAGTACGCAATTCTGTAAGCCCCAGCTCATGAAACTGAGGCTTTATATAATAACATGTGCAATCCTTGGAAATACTGCGGGGCAGCGTGGCATTTGAGGGAATGGTGACGGAATGCTGAAAAGGTGTACGCTCGGTTAAACCAAGCAGATAAAGAGCGCTTTCATGAGAAAAGATAAGAGCAGGGAACTTTCGCTGCATATAAACCATATCATCAGCCAATGTCCCGGGACGCATATACACACCGCTACTGTATCGCTCCAGTAATCCGGCGCGAGAGTACACATGCAACATGCCCCGGCTGTATCCCAGCTGCTGCATATCAGCCGCAGTCAACAAGCCACCTTGGGCTGCCATGTATTCTTTGATGCTGGTATCTAAATCAGTCATGCGATTGCCTCCTTTCCGTACTTGTTTATACCACGGAGAAAAGGTTCACGCAAGCAAAATTAGACAAAACGCAAGAAGGGGAATTGCTTTTCTTGCGTTTTGTTGAAAAAACAAACTCCGAGACTTATTGATTGAAGCGCATGAGGAAGTTTGCTGGTCTTACCACCTATACATATCCTTCAGTGTTTGGACGAGCACATCGGTTCTGGCTATAATCTTATCTATCGTCCACGAATCCTCATTCACGACGGACTGATTAAGGTAGAGGCCGTTGCGGTATCCCATATCTTTTCGCTTGTCTTTCGACTTTCGGTCTTTCTTCTGTTCAAAGGGCATATTAGAGAGGTTCTGGTTATATCCCGTGATAGTAAGATTCCCGAGAGTATGAACATAATTAGCAAGGTACTGCTTTGCGAGATCTTTATTGCCGCCAGCAATCATTTCAACCCACGCATTCGGAATATTTTCTCCTTCCGGGAAGATATGCTCAATCGTCCATACATACTTATTCTGGTTATCGCGTGACCAGAGATCTGTATAGATTTCCTTCGTTTGATGCTGTGCCTCTATACTGCACAGAATGAATCTGGTTGCTTCCGGGTTCTCATCATAAATCGGACCTCGCATCTTGCTTTCAAAAGCTTCGTCCGATGCGGAAACAGAAATCAGTTTCTCACGAACAGTAGACACAAGCTCCGCACCCTGCAGAACTTTTACTTCGCTGATAATATCGATGAAAAGTTGCGTGAGCTTGCGTGTATTCGGAACGTCTGTCACATTACGACGCACAAAGAAGGTGATGAGAGTCTTTATGAGTTCATCAAGATTTTCGGGGCTTAAGTTGAGCTTATCCTTATTTGATATAACATACAGCAACAGAATGTACGATGGCGCACCGGATATTCTTTCAAGGTCAGCAAGAGAAGACGTGTAGACACATTCCTCATCGCTGTTGTTCGTAATCAGGGCATAAATCTTCGACTTTTGCAGAAGGTCGTTAATCAGCGATTTATAATCGCTTTTAATCATCTTTTCGTAAATATCAAGCAGAGTTGTCCTTGTGGCCAAGTAGCCAAGATAGTACTTTTTATCAGTGCTCTTATATGGTGCATTCAATTCTTCTCTGAACGAGTTGTAGTACTGACGGAAGAAACGCTCTTGCACGGAATAATCATCCTGACCTACATTAAACAGAATTTGTTTCCATATCTCGTAGCTGTTATCTGCATCAGCCTTGCCTTCTGCGGTTGCTATCAAAGAGTTCTTTATCAAATCAAGGGCAGAAAGAGGAACGCCTCTGTGGTTAAGAGACTCGAAAAGCATATAGGCATCTTTGTTGGTATCGACTTCGATTCCCACCATAATGGCTCTTTCAAATTTCTCAACGATGTTAAACAGGACTCCCACATCGCTTATGTTGGGATTTTCTTCTTTGAACTCAGTCACTTTTTCATCTATCAGCTTTCCAAAATACTTATAGGCCTTCGAAATTCTGCGATTTCCAAAGTGTTTCAACTGTGCTTTTTGTTCGGTAATAATCCCCTTGTCGAAGAGGACAAAGGAAAAGTCTTCATCATTCATGTTTTGCTTCTGGAGAGTAAGTCTCTGGATATGTTCCGTCTTTTTCGTCCCATCAGAAGTGTAAGTCTGTTTTTTATTGGCAAGTCTGTTACGCAAATTATTGAGGCTTGTCTTTTCGTCCTCATCCATCCGTTCTTTCAAGCCACTTAACTTTTCATACAGCGCCGTGAGAAGCAGCATAATTGTAGTAAATCTCTGCTGCCCATCAATCACCTCAAGAGTGGTTCCGTTAATAGAACCGCTGTTAACGCAGATATAAGAGCCGAGGAAATACCCGAAGTCATTCTCAGTTACGTCATTGAACAATGCCTCCCAGTCTTTGATTCCCCATGTGTATTCACGTTGATATTTCGGTATTCTATAAACGACTCCACTATTTAACGAAAAGATGTCGGACACCGCGGAATGTGCAAGCTGCTTTATCATATCATCTGCTCCTCACTTTGTTTTATTCGTATTTCCCCCATAATACAACTTTATCTGTAGAAGGTCAACCATATATCACATATATAATTAGCCTGCAGAAACTTCCAAAACTACAAATTAAGGGTATTAGTAGAGTGTTCACATGGCCGATGACGGCTCTTCGTTACAAAGTGTGGGCATGACCCATTCCCGCAGTAGAAAAAGGAGGCGCACACGGTATACACAAGAAAGGCCAGAGAACGATGTTCTCTGGCCTTTCAGCTCCGGCGGTTGGGGTCGAACCAACGACCTAGTGATTAACAGTCACCCGCTCTGCCACTGAGCTACGCCGGATTTGCGTTTCCCGTTGTTTTCGGGGTGCGGGGAGATTTTACTACTTTTCGTCGTGCATTGCAAGCTTTTTTTTGTATTTTTGCAAAAAAAGTGCATTTTTTTCTGCTTTTCGGTTGTCAATTGGGGGATTTTCAGGTAAAAAAGGGGCATGAATACGAACAACAGTCGAAAAGGCACCCTATTTTTCACGCTTTGGGGTATTCCGGTCAGCATCGACCCGAGTTCCTGGGTGGTTCTTGCCCTGTTGGGTGGCGGTCTGGGCATCAGCAGCGGGACCGATTTGCTGCAAGTCGCGATTTTCGTCGCCATGGGCATGCTCTCCCTGCTGGCTCATGAAATGGGTCACGCACTCATGGGGCGCCGGCTCACCGGGCAGCAACCTATTATTACAATAGCCATGATGGGCGGGCTTACCATCCTTCCCTGCGCCCCCTACACACGCCGGGACCAGTTCCTGTTCACGGCAGCCGGTCCGCTGGGCGGTCTGGCACTGGGTTTGATTGCCGCCATCATACTGGGCCTGCACGTGGGGGATATCGGAGCCGGTATCTCTTTTTACCTGCATGCTCCCTTCGGTGCCATTGAATCCATGAGCCCGGAGAACTTTGCCAGCCTTGCAACCGCTGTGCAGGATGGTATACTTCCCATCACCGTGCTGAAGGTATATGAAATCCTCATGCTCATCTGCATGTGGTGGAGCATCTTCAACTTGCTTCCGGTACTGCCACTGGATGGCGGCCACCTGCTCTACACCCTGACAGACAACATCAAGCTCAGCTCTATCGTCGGTCTGGTAGTCGGCAGCTGCGTGGTCTTGTATGCTGTCACCAACGGCATGTGGTTCATGACCATCCTCATGGGCTACCTGACCTACCTGAATTGGCAGTACTACAGAGGATGAAGTAATCTACAATTTACAATCGACAATCTACAATGTAGGAGAATGCAGGCTTACGCCTGGGTTAAGCGAAGCCGGGAGCGTGAACGGAGGGATAGGCTACGCATATCAGCGGGCAAAAGACCGCCTAGCTCAACTTTGTAGATTGTAAATGGTAGATTGTAAATCATTTCAGAGTTGTCACGTTAGTGGCTTGCATTCATCGACCTTATCGGTTATTATACGCGCGTACACGTTATGTCCAGTTCATTCGGTTCCGTTTTCAAAGTCAGCACTTGGGGTGAGTCCCACGGTGTGGGAGTGGGTGTAGTAATAGATGGTTGCCCGGCAGGCGTACCGCTCACTACAGAGCAGATTCAGGCAGAGCTGGATCGCCGTCGCCCCGGACAGAGCGATATCGTAACGCCCCGCAATGAAGAGGACAAAGTAGAAATCCTGAGTGGCGTGCTCGATGGCATCACCCTGGGCACCCCCATTGCCCTTTCCGTTCGCAACAAGGACCACCAGTCCTCGGCCTACAACGAAATGCAGCATACCTACCGCCCCTCACATGCCGATTATTGCTACGATGCCAAATACGGCATACGCGCATGGGCAGGTGGTGGGCGCGCCAGCGCACGCGAGACCATCGGCCGCGTGGCCGCAGGTGCTGTAGCCAAAGCCGTAGCACAGGCCATCTGCCCCGGGCTGCAGGTCATCGCTTGGGTGCAGCAGGTACACACCGTGTTCTGCCACGTACTGCCGGCTGATGTTGACCCGGCTGTTGTGGAGAGCAATATCGTGCGTGCTGCCGACCCCGAAAGCGCCGAGGACATGAGCGTCGTCATTCGCGAGGCACGCGCCAAGGGCGATTCCGTCGGTGGCGTGGTTGCCTGCACAGTACGCAACTGCCCGGTGGGATTGGGTGACCCGGTTTTCGATAAGCTCGAGGCAACATTGGCTCACGCCATGCTGAGTATCCCCGCCTGCAAGGGCTTCGAAATCGGCAGCGGGTTCGGAGCACCGGCACTGCGTGGTTCCGAGCACAATGACCCTTACTACATGGAGGGAGAGCGCGTGCGCACCCGCACCAACAACTCCGGCGGTGTACAGGGCGGCATCTCCAACGGCGAGGACATCAACATGCGCATGGCTTTCAAGCCCACTGCCACCCTCATGATGGCTCAGAACACCGTGAACGACGAACACGCCGAAGTACAGCTGCGTGGCAAGGGACGTCACGACCCCTGCGTACTGCCGCGTGCTGTACCCGTTGTCGAATCCATGGCATGGCTGGTCATAACCGACCACCTGTTACGCCAGCGCTCCGCACGAATCTAATCCGGCCCCGCCATGAAAATCGATAAAAACACCCCGCAGGCTGATTTGCAGCGACTGTACGAAGCCGTTGTGAAACGCGAATTTCTGAAAGGCACCCCGCTCAACCTGCGAGCCTTTCTGCGCTATGCCGTCCTCTTCATTCTCTTCCCGGGCATGATATTCGGCTTCTATGTTGGCCTGGCTGTCACGGCTGCCTTCTGTGGTATATTGCTCACCCTGGTACTGACGGACAACACGCAGTGGGGCATGACCGCCACCCTCTCCTGGCTGGCGCTGGGGCTGATACCGACCGTATTCGTCACCATCGACACGTGGCGACGCGCAGCCCGCACACGTGCGCTGCGTATGATGGAGCGCGAGCCCCTGCCCGGTGCCCATGCAGCCAAAGCCGCCGTTGAGCAGCAACTCAAATGGCGACCCAAGAAAAGCGACGGCAACACCATTCGCATTGCCAACGCCACCGTAAAAGCTGACCAAGATGGTATTTACGCCTTCCTGCTGTGCATCAAAAACTACTCCGGCACCCGCCTGATTACCGATGGCCCCGCCGGCATGTGCCTGGTACAAAGCAAAGGCAAGAAGGGCGAAGATTTGCAGGCCCTGTTACTCTACCACCTGAAAGCCGGCGTACATGAACTGCAGTGGAGCCTGCAGGCGGACGAAGCGCCGCATACCGTTCTTACGCGCCTGAACTGACCCCCGTCAAATACCACGAGCCCTCACCATTCACGTGAGGGCTTCTTTTGTGTACGAATGGGAGTACCCCCGACACCGGAACAGCGCCACCATTTCACAAAACAAAAAGAGAAGCGGCAGAACACCCGGTGGTATTCTGCCGCTCTGAGAGAAGATCAGGTATAAAAAGCGGAATAGCTATCAGTAGCGAATCTCGTAATCGGAGGGATCACGCGGAGCCTCGGGCTCGCGGTCGCAGGGAGGCAGCATGGTGTTGAGCGCACGGCGCTGAATGGTCTTCTTCATACCGGCGTCGTTGTCGCGGGTGATGTCAGCGGCAGCCTTGGCATCTTTCTCGCGCTGCTTCTCGGCCTTGGCCTTGGCCTTGTGGTACTTGCTCAGACTGGCCTTCTGGCGCTCAGAGGCGATAGTCTTCAGAGTGTCCTCGGAGAGATCGTCGGGCTCGATAACGGGGGCAGCCTGAGCCACTACGGCAGCGACTGCGAAGACAGAGAGTAAGGAAAGCGTTTTCATAAATCTAAGATGTTTTCAGTATACGCTATACGGTCGGCATGTCAAGCTCATTCTTCCGATTTTTGATGAGGGGCGGAAAAAAACTTGCATTTTGTCACACGGCGGGGTAGGATGGTGCCCCGCACGTTTCGAAACATGAGTGAGCAAAGCAAAGAGAAACCCGATTTTAAGGCAGCTGCCATCAAAGAGGTAGACCGTACCATCATGCCCCAGGCACCCGGGGTGGAAAAGAGCATGCTCTCCATGATGACGATTGACCCCACCAACATTATCTCTCAGTGCATTGCAGACGGTATGAACAGCGAGTATTTCTATGTACCCGCTCACCGTATTCTCTGGGAAATATTCCGCGAGCGTTACGAAAAGGGCATCGCTCTCGACATCGTTTCCGTTGCTCAGGAACTCACTGACCACAAAAAGCTGGAAGCCGTGGGCGGACACCCCGGCCTGACAGATATTTTCACCTATTCCACCACTACGGCACTGTACAGTGTTCACTTTGAAACCCTCAAAGAGAAGTACATACGCCGCAGCATCATTCTGACGGCCAACAAGGCCTCCGACTCCGCCTACACATCCGAGGCAGAAATCGATGAGCTGCTGGACCAAACCGAGCAGGACGTGCTGAAAATCCGCATCAACTCAGCCAAGGGCGAGGAATGGAGCCTGAAGGCCGACATCGACAAAGCCGTGACCAACCTGGAGCGCATGATGTCCACCTCGGGCGGCATTCTGGGGCTTTCCTCCGGTTTCCCCAAGCTCGACACCATGATTAACGGCATGAAGCCGGGCGAGCTTTTCATCATTGCAGCCCGACCGGCCATGGGTAAAACCTCCTTCATGCTCAACATCATGGAGCACGTGGTACTCGACCTCAAGAAACCCATGATGGCATTCTCCTGCGAAATGCCCAGCGAGCAGTTGGTGGAACGACTGCTCTATGCTCGCAGCGGTATCAACAAGCAGGACCTCAAAGCCCGACAAGGTAAGCTCACGCAGGAGGAAATGAAGCGTTTCCGCTCCGCCATCACAGAAATGAAAAACAGCAAACTCATCATTGATGACACCGCTGCTATTTCCATTTCCGAGCTGCGCGCCAAGGCCCGTCGCCAGATGCGCAAATACCCCGACCTTGCCGCCATCGGCATTGACTACCTGCAGCTCATGCGCTCTCACACGAAGCAGGCTCAGAACAGCCGTGAACGTGAGATTGCTGAAATTTCGGGTGGTCTGAAGAGCCTGGCAAAGGAGCTCAAGCTGCCCATCATTGCCCTGGCTCAGCTGAACCGTGGCCCGGAAAACCGAACCGGCAAAAACAAAGGTACTCCCCAGATGAGTGACCTACGTGAATCGGGTGCTATCGAGCAGGACGCCGACATGATCGGTCTGCTGTGGCGCTCACGCTATTACGCCGAGGACGACGAGGAGCGAGAGAGCGTCGGCAACGAGGCTAACCTGCTGCTTGCCAAGAATCGTAACGGCCCGACAGGCGACGTACCCCTCAGCTTCCATGCCGAAATCATGCGCTTCGTGCCCCGCACCGTGGTTGACAACGACGAGGAATAAAGGCACAAATACGCGTTGAAACAATTAGAAAGAGCAATTTGCCGAGCAGAATCTACAATCTACCATTTACAATCTACAATGTAGGAGAATGCAGGCATACGCCTGAGTGAAGCGAAGCCGGAATCGCACTTACCGCCGCCCGCGCCTGAAAGCGCGGGGCGTGAACGGTGGTATAGGCCACGCATATCCGCGGACGAAAGCCCGCCTAGTTTTGCACTTTGTAAATTGTAGATCGTAGATTGTAAATGCTCAACAAGCTACAATTTATCCGTCAAAATAGGTCTAAACCTCTAATTGTTCCAACGCGCAGCACGAGGACGTGCGGTATCAGCTCACTCAAAAATCCTCGGTAAGCACTCCGGCCTCCAGCAAAGCCTCATCCCCACCGTGGTAGTTCACCTCCTCGAGAGGAACGAATGCCACGGTGACTAATTTTTGGCCGGGGCCGACATAGACAACCGTATTGCCACCCATCTGAGCGGCGAGCTGCTTAACGGCCTGCACATATTCCTCATTTTCATAAGGCAGCACAGCGTTGTTGAGAAGATGGAAACGCCCCACAATCATCGTACCGGGCACTGTAGGAACGACAGGCAGGAACTCCACCTCATAAGCCGGCACAACAGGGCGCTCCCCCTGCACCGGCAACGGCTCCGCCCGCCAGTTGCTCACATCCGGCAGAGTGGAGCAACCGACCAACAGAATTGCAGGTACAAGTAAACGCAGCTTGTTCATAAAAACACCGGGGCGAATCTGCGACCAACGACCTACGTCAGCCACACCTGCCTCATGTGGAAAATATACACCATTCAGCACATTTGTCAAGCGGCAATCATAAGTGCTATTTTGTAAAAAAGGCGATTTTTTGCTTGCAGGCACGCATGCTTAGCGCTAGAATGCTGTTATGGCGGAAATTCATCCTACAGCAATTATTGATCCGACCGCAGAAATTGCGGACGATGTGAAGATTGGGCCTTACTGCGTGGTGGGTCCTCATGTGAAACTGGGTTCCGGTTGCGTACTGCACAGCCATGTGGTACTCGGCGGCCCCTCCACCTTCGGCAAGAACAACGAGTTCTTCCCCTTTGCCGTTATCGGCCTGAAAACTCAGGACCTTAAGTACAAAGGTGAACCGACTTACCTCGAGGTGGGCGACAACAACGTGTTCCGTGAGAACTGCAATATCAATCGCGGTACCACGGCAGAGACCAAGACCATCATCGGTAACAATAACCTTTTCCTTATCAACAGCCACTGCGGACACGAAGTTCACGTAGGCAACAACGTCATCATGTCCGGGTTTGCCGCTGCAGCCGGTCACTGCACGATTGACGACTGGGCCATCATCGGCGGTTGCGCTGCGCTGCACCAGTTCGTGCGCGTCGGCGCTCATGCCATGGTAGGCGGTGCCAACCGTATCGTGCAGGACGTTGCTCCCTACATGATTGCCGACAGCGGCTCCCTGCGCTCCGTCAACAGCATCGGCCTGCAGCGCCGTGGCTTTGCCGAGGACGACATCCGCGCCATCAAGTATGCCTATCGCAAGCTCTTCCTCGACAAGAAGTCCAACATGCAGCTCAACATCGAGAACCTGCTGAACGAGGGTGAGGAGAAATACGTGAACAATCCTCACGTACAGCACATCCTGAAGTTCCTGAAGGAGTCTGAGCGCGGTTTCCTGCACTGATGAAACGCCACATCGTTTTTGACCTCGACGGCACCCTGGTGGATTCCCTACCGGGGATTGCCGAGGGCGTGAACCGAGCTTTGCAGGCACTGGGGCGTCCCGCTCTGAGCAATGAAGCAGTCCGCCACATGATTGGCAGCGGAGCCGCAAATCTGTGCGGCAAAGCACTGGGTTATGAAGACGCCGCGCATACCCCGCCGGATGAACTGGCGGCCATGCACGAGCAGTTCCGCCACCATTACCCACAGTGCTGGCAGTACCCGCTCACCCGGGCCTATCCCTGGGTGGCCAACATGCTTACTCTGCTTTCCGCAGAGGGAGCAGAACTGGCTGTGCTCTCCAACAAACCGCACGATGTCACCGAGCCGATGGTGAAGGCGCTCTTCCCGCACATTCCCTTCAGCACCATTCTGGGCTACACCGGGCAATTCCCCCGCAAGCCGTCGCCGGAATCGCTGCAGTACATTGCCGAGCGCTGGGGAGTGCCGATGAGTGAAATCACCTTGGTGGGCGACAGCATGTTCGATGCCAAGACGGCGACCAACGCCGGCTGCAAGCTTGTTCTGGTAGCCTGGGGCTATGCCGAGGTGGGCGAACTCGCCGCACAACAGGTGCCCATCTTCGGTTCGGTAGACGAGTTGCGCCACTACCTGCTCAATAACTGAGCCACAATAACACCATGGACTTCATTATCTTTGCCGCTGCCAAACCCTCCATCGACTATGCCCGTCGCGGGGTACAGTTCTTCGAGGAGCGTCTGCGCCCACTCGGCAAAGTGGAAATCCGCTATGTGAAGGCGGGCAGCTCGGAAGAGGTCTCTGCCCGCCTGCTCGAAGCCAGCAAAGGCTGCCTGCGTATTGCCATGGACGAACGCGGCGAGAACTGGACTTCCCGCGAATTGGAAAAGCGAGCCAAAACATGGCAAATGCGCGCAGTCAAGCATGTTGCGTTCCTCATCGGCGCAGCAGATGGCCACACTCAGGCTCTGCGCGATGCCTGTGACCACGTGCTTTCCCTCGGGCGCCACACCATGCAGCACGAGCTGGCCCTCGTCGTGCTGCTGGAGCAGATTTACCGCCTGCACACCATGCTGGCCGGCAGTCCCTATCATCGGGATTGAGCCATCTGTTACCGGAGCAGGCTGGCTCCGAGCATAACTACCGTCCCTTAAAATACTGATGTAACAGAAGTTACATTTTAACAAAAATAACTATTTCAGCATCAGGAGTTTTCCTTGACGCAGTCTGCCCCCCCATGTTAGACTACCACCGTTATGAAAACACGCTCAACTATCACCCTAGTCATTACCTCGGTTCTCTGTGCTCTTGCACTCAATAGCTGCCATGATGGTACCCTCGGCGATAAATGCAGCTGGTGCGGTGGTAGCGGTGGCACATTTGACAGCAACTCCGGTTTCTGGGAAACCTGCTGGCACTGCAACGGCACCGGAGAAGAAAAGGACTGATACTGCAATGTCGGTCGACAGCCACTATCATCGGGATTGATGTTTATCATTCCCGATATTTTTTCGCCCTTTTGCGCCATCTCGGTACTCTGCAACCATATAAAAAATGAAGCTGCCTACCAGAAAGGGCAGCGCCACCAGAGCGACAATCATTGCAAGACCTACCATAGCGATTGAATTGTAACACGGGGAGCCCCCCCATGCAAGAGTTTCCGTCCCCGGAGCTTGGGAAAATGCTTGCTTTTCAGAGGGCTATCTGCTAGACTCAGCTCACGAATTATGGCGGATGATTGCAAGATAAGCCCGATGATGGAACAGTACCTGCGCATGAAGCAGGGCTTGCCGGAGGATGTATGGCTTTTCTTCCGCGTAGGTGACTTCTATGAAATGTTTTTCGAGGATGCGGTGGAGTGCTCCGCAGCTCTCGGGCTTACCCTCACCAAGCGCCAGAATATCCCCATGTGCGGTGTGCCGCACCATGCGGCGGAGGGTTACATCGGTCAGGTGGTAAAAGCCGGCCGCCGCATTGCCATCGCCGACCAGATGACCGACCCCATACCCGGCAAGCTGGTTGAGCGCCAGATTACGCGCATCATCTCCGCCGGCACACTCTCTGACCTTTCTCTGCTCAAGGAGGACGAGCACAACTACATCATTGCCTGCTACAAGGAGAAAAAGTGCTGGGGTCTTGCCTGCGCAGACCACACAACAGGTGAGTTCACCGTGGTGGATTACGCCACGCGAGAAGCTCTGGCTGAGGAAATCGCACGCATTCACCCCCGCGAAATGCTGGTGAGCGACGAGCAGAAAGAGGACTTCCACGGCCTGCCCATCACCCAGTACTACGACGGTTACACCTTCCTGCCCGGAGTGGCAAAGCCGGCATTGGAGAGCCATTTCCGTGTACACTCACTGCAGGGCTTCGGTTGTGCACACTTAGTAGCGTCTATCGGGGCGGCTGCCGCCATCCTGCATTACCTTAAGCACCAAATGCGCCGCAGCACCGACCACCTGCGCCGTCTTTCCCTGCGCCCCACCGACAATGCCGTGCTCATTGACACCGCCAGCCGAGCCAACCTCGATTTGGTAGAGGCACGCGGGGGTATGCGCAACACCCTGCTGGGTACGCTCGATGGCACATCCTCCCCCATGGGTGCCCGCAAAATGCGCGACTGGGTACTGCACCCCATCTGCGACCTGAACGAGTTGCTCCGCCGTCAGGAGCTCATTGCAACCTTCCTGAGCGAACCCTTCCTGATGAGCAAATTGCGCGATACCTTCAAGGGGGTGCGCGACACCGAGCGACTGACCTCGCGCCTGGCACAGAATGCGGGTAATGCCCGCGACCTGCTGGCGCTGGGAACCTCTCTGTCCCGCCTGCCTGATATTGCTCAGGATTTGCAGGTACTCACCGAGCGCCAACCGCTTTTCGCCCCGCTGCTGCAGAATCTGGGTGATTTCACCGAGCTGACCGACCTGCTGGAGCGCGCCATCTGCGATGAGCCGCCCATCACCATCAAGGAGGGCAGCATGATTCGCGATAACTACGATGCTCAGCTGGATGAACTCCGCCGCGCCTCGCGTGAGGGCAAGGGCTGGCTCGCAGAACTCGAGGCCCGCGAACGAGCAGCCACGGGAATAGACTCCCTCAAAATCCGCTACAACAACGTATTCGGCTATTACATCGAAGTCACCAAGGCCAACTACGCCAAGGTACCTGCCCACTACGTTCGCAAGCAGACCTTGGCCAATGCCGAGCGCTACGTTACCGATGAACTCAAGCGCATGGAGGGCACAATTCTGGGGGCAGATGAACGCTCGCGCCAACTGGAATACGAGCTCTTCTGCAACCTGCGCGATGAAGTGGCACAGTACATTGACCGCATACAAATCAGCGCCGAGGCTCTGGCCGAAATTGACGTGCTGCTGAGTCTGGCAGAGACCGCCCGCCGCCACAATTACTGCCGCCCCGTGCTCGATGAAAGCCGCGTGCTCAACATCCGCAACGGTCGCCACCCGGTCATTGAGCAGGTGCAGACAGACTGCGCCTTCGTGCCCAATGATACCGAAATGCACGAGGAGCATGATCGTGTACTCATACTCACCGGCCCCAATATGGCCGGTAAATCCACCTACATCCGTCAGGTGGCACTCATTACCCTCATGGCGCAGATGGGCTCCTACGTACCGGCGGAAGCTGCTCACATCGGTCTGGTAGACCGCATTTTCTGCCGCGTGGGAGCCAGCGACGACATTGCCCGCGGTCAGTCTACCTTCATGGTGGAAATGAGCGAGACGGCCCTCATCCTCAACAATGCTACCGAGCGCTCACTGGTCATTCTCGATGAAATCGGCCGTGGCACCGCCACCTTCGATGGCCTGTCCATTGCTTGGGCCGTAGCCGAGCACTTGCACGACTCTATCGGCTGCCGTACCATGTTCGCCACCCACTACCACGAAATGGTGGATTTGGAGCACACACACTCCGGTGTGAGCAACCGCCATGTGGAGGTGCGTGAATGGAAGGATGAAATCGTATTCCTGCGCAAAGTACTGCCCGGACCGGCAGACAAATCGTATGGTATTCAGGTAGCCCGCTTGGCAGGTCTGCCCGCCCCCATCATTGACAGAGCCAAGCAGATTCTCACCCATCTCGAAATGAGCGCCGGCACGCGTGAACCCAAGAACGTACGTCGTCGCAAAGCCCGAGAACAGGGTCTGCCCGCCGCAGAACCCACAAGCGATATCACGCAGCTCGACATGTTTGCCATGCTCGATGACGGCATGTAACCCCTTCTTTCAAAAACACTCACATGAACTCACAATACACCCTCAATTACCGAGTAATGTACTACGATACCGATGCCGGCGGCGTGGTACACAATCTGGCCTACCTGCGCTGGGTAGAAGAAGCTCGCACCAAGATGGCCATTGAACTGGGCATGGACTACGGCGCCATGGCTAAAGAAGGGCGTCACCTTGTGCTGGTCAGCCACGAAGTTCACTACCACTCCCCTGCTTTCCTGGCAGATGAGATTCACGTCAACACCTGTCTGGAGAAGGTCGAGAAGTCATCCATGTTTGTGCGCACAGAGATTCGTCGTGCCGAGAACGACAAGCTCTGCGTGAGCGTGCTGCAACGCCTGGCTCTGGTGCAGATGCCCCAAGGGCGCCCCTGCCGCATGCCTGCCGAATGGGTAGCCCTCGCAGCCCCTCAGGAATAATCGGGTACACAGAACCTTTATCATCCGCAAGGTCACCCTTGCGGATTTTTTTATTCCTGCAGAATCTCCCAGCCACCGGCAGAGATATTCTGACTGCGTAAGTAGTCGCGCACAGTTGCAGGCATTCGCAACGCGGTCACACTACGCACGCCGGCCTGAACAGCCCAATCAGCCAAGGCTCGGTCACATTCCCGGCAAACAAAATGAGCCCCGCGCAACTTCTCTGAGGGCACACTTGCCAAGTCTGTTCCCTGCTGCTCATAAATGACCTCTTTATCTACCACCAACAGAATATCTGCCTTGTTGTCCCTGAGAGTCGGCAAAGCCACTCGGGCAGAAGAAGCACGTTCGGCATTCAAATCGCACAGGTACACGTACTCAGCATGGCGATTCCAGTAGTCCTGCTGAGCAGAAGTCATAACGGCAGGTTGCGGTATGGCAGCCAAACGCAGAGCACGGAGTCTCAGCTCATGATTCTCGGTGGCTGACAGGGTATCCTTCCTCAGCGTATTGCCGATATAGAGCAGGCGCAGCGGGGCAATGATATTCTGCAACTCAGGATGAGCCATTGCGTACGCCTGCAGCTCAGCATCCAACTGCAGACTGTACTTCTCACCATCGGCGGAGTGGCGCATGTGCACGAGCGCATAAAGGCGGCTCACATCATCCTCTGCCCGCTCACGCACGCGTGCCCAGGCGTCCGCCTGACAGCGAGCAAGCGCCATGCGATAGCATTTTGCAGCTGTCATGGGGTCCTGCTCCACCCCATAAAGACCATCCCACAAAGCAGAGTACATGAACCACGCTGCATCTGCGGAGCCACGCTGCAAGGCCTGCAGCATCTGCCCCCAGCTTTCTTCAGTAAAACTATCGAGGAACAGTATCTGCTGCCGGGCCAAAATGTAGAGAGCATCGGCATTCCCGGCCTCGGCAAACTTCTTCAACACAGCCACCTGCTCAGCACTGAGTCCTTCCCCGGCCTTCACCGAGCGGCTCATTGACTCAATCATCCATGCACTCTGAGCAAAGAAGCCGGCAACCTCCTTCGTATCGGTAAACTCGCTCTCCAATTTGCGGAGGTAACGAGTAAAGTCGTTCATCGGCGGCTCCTGAGAGTCAGCGTCCTCGAGATAATCCACAAATTGCTCTCCCGAGCGTTCATTCGCCGCATTAAACGTCGCATCAACAAACCTGAGAAACACCGGAGCAATGGCTTTGAAGGCTTCGGAATCGCTTTTTTCGCCCCCTGCCATCCAGTCGTTCATGTCCACCCGAGCCATCAGACGCTTGAGTCCGTCGAAGGCCTCGCGCTCAATTCTGTCGGGGAAATCAGCTTTATCGCAGTAGATTAACAAGCGGAGGGCACCGCCGTGCGACATGTTCAGATAGTCCTTCTTGGGGTCAAATTTTGCCTCGGCTGCCAGACTACGCATTTTTTCGCGAGTCTCTTCATCCTCCGCATATTCCGCAAGCTGCTGTAAGCAGGCCGGGTGCCCCAGCTCAGCCCCGGCAACCATGGTCGAACGAGCCAATTCCTCACTTACAAAAGCGAGATTCTCGGGCATGGTTTCGTAGATTTTCCCCAAACGATATGCGCCCAGACCGGCCTGCTCCTTATCCTCGGGTTCCATCTGTCGCAGGGCCGCCACCAGCAGTGGCAGCGCAGCCTCCCCCTGCAGGTGGGCAGCTCGGGCCAAGGACAGACGCAGATTGTTGCGAAGATCATTACCCACCTGATTCAGGTACATCTCGGCCACGGCAGCTCGCAGCGCATGTTGCATGGACTGCTCCACGTCTGACTTCCCATCGTAATCGTCGTAAAGGCGGAGCATGGCCAGAGTGGCCTGAGAATCGGAATCCGCCCCGTTTTCCGCGAGCCGTGCAATCATTTCCGGATTGCCGATAACCTTCTGTCTATCCTCAGCCGGACAGTTCAAGACAGAGAAACCCAAAGAGCCCAACATTCCCAAGCCATGTTCAGCACCGAGTTGTTGTAGCCCCTTATCACCTTCTGCAGCCAGCTTTTTCGCAAGAGCATCATCCTTCTGCGATTGAGCGACCATCATCTCCAACATCAGACAGTATGCCCACATACGCGGGGATTCACGTAACAATTCCGCTCGAGCCCCCTCGCTGTTCTTCCCGAGTTGCCCCAACACATCGAGAGCCCCGGGCATGTTTTGGAGCAAATACATGTACTCCTGAAATACATGACTGCTCTGTGGCGGAATAGGCAGACTGAGCAACAGCTTGCGAGCCTGCTCTTTCGGCATGTTATCCACTCCTCGCAGTAACGGCAGCAAATCAGCAGCTGTTTGAACAGCATACGGAACCTCAGCGGCAGGAGACACAAGAGCAGAAGCAACACTCAGTATGGGTATAAGGTAGTTTCGGGTCATGATACTTTATGGTTGAAGAGATATGTAGATAAGAGCCGGAGCAAATGTGGGCTTGTCCCCCAACGGAATAGGCAACAGCACGTACTCGCCGTAGTCAAGATAGAGCACTGCGGAGTCCTGACAACGGGTAAAGGGCATGCGGCGTATATACGGGCGACGGGCCTGCGGATTGGCCATGTAATACTTCAGGAGTTTCTGTACCTGCTTACGCTCTGCATCCGTACGAACAGGGCTGATGTAGAGCTCCACCTCGTCGGATGGGGCAAAGTGCGGACGCAGGGTAAAACGACGGGTTTTGCGGATATGGCTGATGGAGAGCAGTTCGCCCTGTTTATCACAACAGACATTGAAATCACCGTCAGGCAGAATAAAACGGTGCAGATAAGGCGCAGGGGACGGTGTACGTTCACCCACCATCTCCGCAGGAGCTGTGGCAGTCTTCCATTGCGCCCGGGCTCCCATAGAATCGACATGTGAGCCAATACAACTGACCGTAAGTTCACTGCGACACCCACAGCGGTACACATACCACTCGGTCAACGGCACACAAACGATTGCCACCAACAACAAAAACCAGATATCCCACCAACGGCGAAAGCGCCCCTGCACCGGGGGAGTCGGCGGCGGAAAGGTAAGCCCCAGTTCCAGCTGCACTGCGTCATCGACCTCGGGCTCGGCAGCTGCAGCCATACGCGAACGACGCTTGGCCTGCCAAAGCCTGAACAGGTAGTACGATAACAACAACAGGCCGATAATCGGCACGCCCCACAGGCCGATTCGCGCAGCCAAATGCACATGGGGCCAGACCGGCTCGTACCCCAGCAAATCGCACTCCCACAAATACAGAGCCCCGGCAAGACGCTCCAACAACACAAAGGCGACAAACACCATCACCAAGCGACGCGTGGTGATAAGGGCCGGATGTCGTAGAATTGTGCGCAGGCGCTCCATCATTAACCCATATTATAGAGATGAAGAGCGCAATTTGTCAACGTCAAAAGCGCACAAAAAACAAAATATACGGCAAAAAGTCAGCTTTCTCAGCGGTTTTCAAGCTCAATCCTGCTGTTTGAGCCACTGAATCACCCCCGAAGCCAGAGCCCGCGCGAGTTTGCGGGCATTGGCATCCTTGCGGATAAAATCGACATGCGGGCGATTATTCACGTAAACGGCCTCGAAAACGATAGCGGGAATACCGGCTTCGTCGAGCGCATTCATCCATCCTGCAGAGGGCTGGGAACCGATGTAACGCGGCAGCACCTTTATCCCCTTACCGGCATTGGGCATGCCACCGGGGCAATCCAGAATCTCCTGTCGCATGACGGCACATACACTCTCAGCCAGAGCCACACCGTGCTTGCGGTTACAGATAATGAGCCCGGTCGGGGGCTTGGTGCTCCATTTACTGCCCACACTGTTGAGGTGCAGGAATACCACACAGCGAGCGCCGAGGTCAATGGCATAATCGGCGCTGACCATACCACAGCCGATATGCTCGGGATAATGAGTAGAGGGGTAACGAACCGCGCCTTTATCGGGCTTATTGAGCTGCACCACCCCGGCAGCCTGACAGGCGGCTGCCAGAGCCTTATCCGAAGGAGCGCCCCCGCGGTTGGTAACCACACAGGGGTAACCGGCAGCTTCGATGGCAGTCTTCACTTCCCCGACATACGTGCACCAGAATTTATATTCGTTGATGGCACGGTCGGGAGAGGCTGCACCACGAGAATTGCTCTGGTGGCCTATATCCAGCACCACAGGCGCAGGGGCAGCCGCAACAAAGCTCGCCAGCAGCGCCACAACAACTACCAGTTTTTCCCACATTTTCATTTAACTCAAACGGTGACCGAATACTGCTGAGGAACGCCCACTGGCCTCGAGCACAGCTCGGCGTGACTGAGGCAACACATCGCGGGAGAGCTCGGAATAGCCCAAGCGGTCGCGGAAATAAGCAACGGCACTCTGCGATATGGCAAAAATCCACTCAAAGCCCAGCGCTCGGGCGCGGTCTTCCACAAAGTGGCACATAGCACGACCGTAGCCATGCCCCTCGTAGTTTTTCTTGATGAACAGACAACCGAGTTCGGCGCAGTTGTCCTCAGCATAGGGATAGAGCGCCACACACCCCACGATGGTGGAGTCGAGCGTGTAGACGTAATAGCTGTCGATACTGTCGCGAATGCTCTCGTAGGTGCGCTCCACCAGTTTGGAGTCCACCACGCAGCGAGCTATCATAGACAAGAGCTCGGGGATATCCTCCTCCTGCAGACGACGGATTTCACGATAGGAGTCGGTGTGCACCATGGCACCCACACCTTCCTCTGAAAACAGCTCATCGAGCAGCACTCCGCGTTGGCGACCATCGAGCAGGTGAACACGGGGAACACCGCGACGACACACCTCGGCTGCCTGCAACAGAGCCTCGGCATGTGTGCTGTCCGCACAGGCTCCGGCTCGCACCTCACGCTCGCGAATGGAAAAAATCGGCTGACCTCCACGACAGGGAACGCCCCCCATCTGCAGGCTGATGTACTTAGCCGCCCCTAGCTCTGCAGCAAGTGCTACACTGCCCTCATCAAAACGCCCGGCAGTACCCGAGGCTACGATAGCCACCTGACGGCGCTCCACAATCTCCCTCACTCGGGTAACGGCGGGTTCCCCGGCAGTCAGGGGCAGTTCTGCCACGGCGGCATGCACCTCGCACACCCCTGCTCGGCGCAGCAACTGCACCGTGTCGCCACCTTCGGCAACAAGCACCAGTCGCACGCCGATTTCATGCAGAGCATCCACATCGAGCAGAGCATCCACCAGTGCGTCTGCAGCGAGCAGCTCTTCGCAGATATGTACTACGAAGAGCCGACCACGGAAATATGGCACGTATTCGAGAACCGAACGTACGTTCATACCATATTGGAATATTACAGAGCCACAGCCCCGTCAGTTACGCAGGGTTCAGGATTTTTCTTCACCACCTTCGGCAGGAACCACGCCGGGAACCAGCTCTTCCAGTTCCTCCTCAGTCATGGTCAAAACCGAGGGGTTAGCCTCCTTCTTAATCTTGCCCATGACCTTCATGCGGGGCATGGTCAGTTTCTTTTCGGCCTTCATACGCACGCCGGGCATGGGAGCCCCGCTCACGCTGGTGTTCTCGGGCAGGTCGAGCTCAGGCATGGCAGGCTCAACGGTGATTTCGGGAGCAACAGGCAGCTCGGGCATGGCGGGCTCCACTGCAGCGGCAGCCTTGGCACGGGCGCTGATCTGGCTCATCTGCTCACGCAGCAGGGAAAGCAGGTCACCATTGCCGAGAATATCGGTTACATCGGCAGACTCGTCCTCTGCATTGCTGTCGGGCAGAGAGGCCAGGAAGTCCTCGAAGGCGTTGAGGTTCGTTGTGCTGCGGAACAGGTTGTTAAGCACTTCGAACTGAATGTTGCTCATCAGAGATTCGAAAATCTCGTAAGCCTCCTTCTTGTACTCAACAAGCGGGTCACGCTGGCCCTGAGCACGCAGGCGCACACCTTCACGCAGAGCATCCATATCTGTGATGTGCTGCTGCCAGAGCTTGTCGATGGCCTGCAGCATGATGGAACGCTCCATCTGGTCCACACGGTCAGGACGCTCACCGGCCACCTTCTTCTCGTACATCTCGCGCACCTTGGAAATGATAACCTGAGCGGCATCATCGGGAGACTTAGTCAGGAACGAGGAGTCCTCCTCGCCCCAGCCCAGGGGGAAGGTGGAGTTGACCCACTGCAGCAGGTCGGCACGACGCACAGTACCGGTGTTGTCCTCATTGAGGTAGAGGTCGCACTTGGTGCGGGTACCTTCATCGAGCAGCTCGTAAATCATTTCACGGGGCTCCTCACACAGCAGGGCCTCGTTGCGCATGCCGTACACGATGGTACGCTGCTGGTTCATGACGTCATCGTAGTCCAGCACGTGCTTACGCCACATGTAGTTGCGCTGCTCCACGCGCTTTTGAGCGCCCTCAATAATCTTGTTCATCAGGCCACTTTCCACAGCCTCGCCCTCTTCCATACCGAAGCGGTCCATCACGCGGGTCATGCGTTCGCTGCCACCGAAGTTGCGCATCAGGTCGTCCTCGAAGGACAGGAAGAACTGGGATGCACCGGGGTCACCCTGACGGGAGCAACGACCACGCAGCTGACGGTCAATGCGGCGGGACTCATAGCGCTCTGTACCCAGCACGAACAGGCCACCCAGTTCTGCCACGCCGGCACCGAGCTTAATGTCGGTACCACGACCGGCCATGTTGGTCGATACGGTCACAGCACCACGCTGACCGGCACGAGCCACAATCTCGGCTTCGCGCTGGTGGTTCTTGGCGTTGAGCACCTCGTGCGGGATGCGAGCACCGGAGAGCATACGGGAAAGGGTCTCGGATGCAATCACACTGGCGGTACCCACGAGCACGGGCTGTCCCTTCACGTGCAGCTCCTTAATCTTGGCCACCACGGCGTTGAACTTCTCACGGCGGGTCTTGAAGATAAGGTCATTGAAGTCCTGACGAATGCAAGGACGATTGGTGGGAATGGGAAGAACGTCGAGCTTGTAGATATCGTGGAACTCGGCGGCCTCGGTCTCGGCGGTACCGGTCATACCGGCCAAACGGGAGTACAGACGGAAGTAGTTCTGGATGGTGATGGTAGCATAGGTCATGTTCTCGGCCTCTACTTCCACACCTTCCTTGGCCTCAACAGCCTGGTGCAGACCTTCGCTCCAGCGACGACCGGGCATCTCACGACCGGTGTTCTGGTCAATGATAACCACCTTGCCATCCTTCACCACGTATTCCTTATCCTTTTCGTAAATGGTGTAGGCCTTCAGCAGCTGGCTGATGGTGTGCAGGCGAGCAGCGTTCTCATCAAGCTTCTTAATGAGAATGCTCTTGCGAGCCTCGCGCTCACGTTCGGTAAGGGTTTCGTCCTCATCGATATTCACGAACTCAGTGCCCAAATCCGGCAGCACGAAGTTCTCGGGATTTCCGGGGCTGATGAGCTCGCGACCCATCTCCATGAGGTCGGCATCGTGCAGCTTTTCATCAAGGCAGAAGTAGAGCTCCTCCTTGAGCTTGAAGAGCTCAATCTTGCGGGGATCCTGCAGCAGGAACAGCTCGTATTTCTCAACCATGCGGCGCATCTCCACATCCTCCTGAGAACGCATGTAGGCACGGTTGCGGGGCATGCCGAGTTTCACCTTGTACAGGCAGCGGCCGGCAGCCTCGGTGCGGCCTTCCTTGGCATACTCCTTAGCCTTCGACATCAGGCCATTGCAAAGCTCAATCTGAGCCTTCACCACCTTCTCAATCAGGGGCTTCAGGGCATCGTACTGCTGCTCGCGCTCGATAACGGCGGGGCCGGAAATGATGAGCGGGGTACGAGCCTCGTCGATAAGAATGGAGTCCACCTCGTCGATAATGGCGAAGTAGTGACCGCGCTGTACCTGAGCGCTGCGGGTGCTGGCCATACCGTTGTCACGCAGGTAGTCGAAACCGAACTCGGCGTTGGTACCGTAAGTGATGTCGCAGGCGTACATCTGGCGGCGCAGGTCGTTGGGCATCATGCTCTGAATGCAGCCAACCGTCAGACCGAGGTACTTAAAGAGAGCACCCATCCACATGGAGTCTCGGCGGGCCAGGTAATCGTTGACCGTCACAACGTGTACACCCAGACCGGTAAGTGCGTTCAGGTAAACCGGCAGTGTTGCCACCAGGGTCTTACCCTCACCGGTAGCCATCTCGGCAATGAACCCGCGGTGCAGCGCAATACCGCCAATCAACTGCACATCAAAGTGTACCATATCCCACTTAATGGGAGTACCGCAAACATCTACCTCGGTATCGCACAGGTTGCGGGCAGCGCACTTCACAACGGCAAAGGCCTCGGGCATAATCTGCTCCAAGTACTTGGCACGCAGCTTGTCGAACTTGGGCTCAATCTCAGCAAAAGCTTTCTTACCGGCCTCAATCGAATCTGCAGTAGCCTCCACCTCGGGCAGCTTCGGGAAGATGTCCTTCAGTGCCTCGAATCGGGTATTGAGCACATCGGCAAACTTCTGCAGCTCATCCTGACCGGCAGAGAGAATCACGCCACGGGTGGGCAGGTCGATGGGAGTGAAACGGTGCAGATACTTCTGCCACTCAGCAGTTTTGCCAACCAGGAAATCGCGGTCCTTCCCCTGCCACTTGGTTTCGATGTCGAGCATCTTCTTCACGATGGGGCGCAGCTTGCGCACCTCGCGCTGGTTCTTAGAACCTACGATTTTATTGAGAATCCACTTAATCATTATCTTTGACGGTTAAAATTGACGGTAAAGCGAGCCCGGGCGGCACACGCGGTTGCTCATTGTAACATAAGTGACTCTCCGTGGCAAGCATAACCCCGGAATTCAGCCCCTTATCTTGTGTCATGAACAAATTGCAACCGCTCCTATATTTTAGGCTTGCCTTCGAAACGGCAAAAAGCTATACTAAAACCATGGGAAAAAGAACATTCATCAACATTCTGATAGCCACCTGCGCTCTGCTGAACAGCCAAGCCGACGCGCATTGGAGCTGGCTGGTCGATGACGCCAAGGAACTGGGCGACAAAGCACAGGAACTCGGCAAACAAGCTTGGGACGAAGCGGTAAAACAATGGGATGCGCTGGATGTCAACCAAATGCTGGAGCAGGCCTTCGGCAGCGAGGTCGACGAAAACTCTGCTCTGGTGGGGCGTTTCTATGACCTCAAACAACCGATAGACGGCAAGTCAAAGCCCCTGCACCGCCACGAGGTGGTGGCCATGTTCCGCAAGTTCAACAATCAGAAATGGGATCAAGAATTGTTCAACGGCTATTATTCCCCCAAGGTTAAGCTGTATGCCCCCTACTTCTACCTGCCCCGCTGCAAGGCATCCTACGGTCCCGAAGCCTTCCAGTGCAACAGTGATGCCGAAAAGCCGAAAGTCAAGCCCTCGGACTGGGTGGTGGTATACCGCGGTGTCGTCACCGCCCCCAAGAGCGGCACATTCCGTTTTGCCGGCATGGGCGATGATGTGCTGATGGTTCGCTTTGACAACAAACTGGTATTGGAAAGCGGCTGGAGCATACCCACCCGCAACAGCATGACCTTGGGCACCAACAAGGGCTACCAGCGTGAACTCACCGATAAGATGGGGCGCGCGCTTTATCAGTACGACACCACGCCCCACTGGAACGCCATGCTCGGTGGCATACCCACCGGCACACCTTTCAAGGTAAGAAAGGGCAAGAAATACCCCATTGAAATTCTGGTGTCAGAAATCCCCGGCAACGAGTTCGGATTCTGCCTGCTGGTGGAAGAGCTGCGCAAAGGCAAGAAAGTACCTACCGGTACCGTTGACATCGGCAAGGCTCCCGTGCTGCACCTGTTCCGCACCAATGACAGCCTGCCCGACCCGGAACGAATTCGCAGTGCACTCACCACCATCACCAAAAACTACACGGTCAATGACAGCATGGAGGGGCCACCCTTCCTCTCCGACAGCCTGATTTGGCAGGCAGATTATCAGGAGGCTCGCGAACGCGGGCTCTTTGACCGGATTTTCGGCAGCGACAAAGATACCGCTATGGGCACAGCCCGAGAAGACAAAGACGACAAGGAGAAAGAGGATAAAGACGAGCACCATCCCGGTAATTGGTTGCCTTGGTAACACACCATGCCACCTTTCTGTGGCATGATTACTGAAAAACCTTCTCTTTGAGTCACCCGTACCTGTTATAATACGGAGTTGTTTAATTACAACAACTCCGTATTCTTTATGTAAGAATACCTGTAATTTATATAGTTCAATCAATTATATTTGTTATTTTATAATTTCGGGAAATTACCTTACACATTTTCCTTGACTTCGCCATACTGAATATGCAAGAATTACGTCGCAGTAGGCGACGGTTGGGCGACTCAATCGTTTCTGCAAAAACAGATATTGCACGACAATAAACCGCATCTGAATTTATCCCCCATACCAAAACATCATAACAATGGACAACAACACACCATCTTGGTTCTCTTTTGACGGTCGCTACACTCGAGCCCAGTTCTGGCCCCGGTACCTGCTTTCGTCATTAATCGTTGGCGTTATCATGGCTCTGATAGCTCCCGTGCTGACTGATCCCTACACTTATTACACAGTCCAATTCGGCATTATTATCATAATTACAGCACCTCTGCTCATTAAGCGCATGCATGACAGAGGACACTGCGGAGCCTTGATTTGGATTCAATATGCGTTGGGATATGCCATGTGTATTCACAACGAAATGTCGCGAGGCAATCTGACAGATTCCGTTATGACAATAGCATTGGCAATGCTGGGGACTTCTTTTGCTCTTTTCATTGTCATCCTTGTGAGGCTCTGTCGTGATTCCCAAAAAGGAACCAACCAATACGGCCCGTCTTCCAAATATCCCGATTGATACCAACCGACGTAAAATCGACAAGCTGAACAGATTTTCCATCAGCCCCAAAAAAAGAGCAAGGTAACACCCCTGCTCTTTTTTTATGGCATGCAACCTCTCTACAAATGAGTTTTCTGTGGCATGAGTACCAAAAAACTTTATTTCTCCTTGCAATGGTAGGAATAACATGCTACCATGCGGGCGCAAGCTATAATATCACCGATATGAACAGAGACACCATTTGCGTACAGAGCGGTTGGCAGCCCAAGAAGGGCGAGGCTCGCGTGCTGCCTATTTTCCAGTCCACGACCTTCAAGTATGAAACGAGCGACCAGATGGCTCGCCTGTTCGATTTGGAGGAAGCCGGGTTCTTCTACACCCGCCTGCAGAACCCCACAAATGAGTGTGTAGCCAAAAAGATTGCCGAGCTCGAGGGCGGTGTGGCAGCTATTCTGACCTCCTCCGGTCAGGCTGCCTCATTCTACTCGGTCTTCAACATCTGCGAAGCCGGTGATCACTTTATTTCCACCAGCGCCATTTACGGTGGCACCTTCAACCTGTTTGCCGTTACCTTTAAGAAGTTGGGTATCGAAGTAACCTTCGTTGATCAGGATGCCCCCGAGGAGGAAATCCAGAAGGCCTTCCGTCCGAACACAAAGTGCGTGTTCTCCGAGACGATTTCCAACCCCTCTCTGCAGGTACTCGATATCCGCAAGATGGCCGACATCGCCCACAAGAACGGCGTACCGCTCATTGTTGACAACACCTTCGCCACCCCCATGAATTGTCGCCCCTTCGAACACGGCGCCGACATCGTGATGCACTCCACCACCAAGTACATGGATGGTCATGCTACGCAGGTAGGTGGTGTGGTTGTCGACAGCGGCAACTTCGACTGGGCAGCTCATGCCGACAAGTTCCCCGGCCTGACCCAGCCGGATGACTCCTACCACGGTCTGGTATACACCGACTCCTTCGGCAAGGGGGCTTACATCACCAAGTGCACAGTTCAGCTCATGCGCGATTTGGGGTCCATTCCCTCGCCGATGAACGCCTTCCTGCTCAATCTCGGTCTGGAGACCCTGCACCTGCGCGTACCCCGCCACTGCGAGAACGCCCAGAAGGTCGCTGAGTTCTTGGAAGCTCAGGAGGACGTAGCTTGGATTAACTACGCCGGTCTGCCCTCCAACCCGTACTACGAGCTGGCTCAGCGTCAGTTTGACGACGGTCGCACCTGTGGCGTGGTAACCTTCGGCATCAAGGGTGGTCGCGAGCGCGCCATCCGCTTCATGGACAGCCTGAAGCTCACCTCCATTGTAACCCACGTGGCCGATGCCCGCACCTGCGTGCTGCACCCCGCCAGCCACACTCACCGCCAGCTGACCGACGAGCAGCTTATCGAGGCCGGCGTGAAGCCCGACCTCATCCGCTTCTCCGTGGGTATCGAAGCTGCTGAGGACATCATCGCAGACCTGAAGCAGGCTTTCGCAGCCATTCAGTAAAGCGCAACATTTCCAGCATAAACAGAAAGGCCGCAGCAAATCAGCTGCGGCCTTTCTTTGTTGTGATATTCAGGGGAATCAATTACTTCACCACCGTGGGGGTAACCTGAACCCGCTCACCGTTGACCACAACAGTGACAGGTTCGGGATTGGGGTTGGTAGTGGTAAGGGTGTACGAGGTCACCTCACCGGACTGCCAAGCCATATCCACAGTAACGTTGCCACGGGCACGAATACCCTTTACAGAGCCGTCACCCCATGCTGCCGGGATGGCAGGCAGAAGCTCAATCATGCCGTCATGGCTCTGCAGCAGCATTTCGCTGATACCGGCAGGCATGCCGTAGGTACCATCCATCTGCATGGGAGGATGATTACCGAACAGGTTATCGAGCAGGTTGTAAGTAATGTAGTGCTGCACCATGCTATATGCCTTGTCTGCATTCTTAAAGCGAGCCCAGAGAGCTGTGCGCCAAGGCCAAGTCCAGCTGCGGCGATTGTCCTGAGTCAGACCACGCAGCTCAAGGCTCTTCATGGCAGCCTGAGCAAACTCGGGAGTACGGTTCATGGAAATCGAGGAACCGGGGAACACACCGATGAGGTGAGAGGTGTGGCGCTGACCGCTCACCATGTTGGGGCGATCCACAATCCACTCCTGAAGGTAGCCATCACGACCCACGCGGTTGCCCACCAGCAGGTCACGCTTCTTGGCAAGCTTTGCAGCCCACTTAGCATCCACGTCCAGGATTTCGGCAGCTTTTACCGTAATATCGAAAAGCTCCCAAATAAGCTGCTGGTCGTGAGCGCAACCATCCTCCAAGGGCCCCCACTCGTGAGACCAGCCCATGGGGCACACCAATGCACCTTCCTTAATTTCGGCCAGCTCGGGGTGATCTGCAACCGTCAGGTCCTTGATGGGGGAGTTCTCATTCTGGCGGGTCTGTAAGCCCTTACCATTGGCACCGACTGCCTTCAGCTCATCCTCCCAGAAATGGCAGATGTTCTTGAGCATGGGGTATGCCACCTTGCGCAGGTACTCTTTATCCTGAGAGTAGAGATAGCGCTCCCAGATATGCAGTGCATACCAAGCATTCACAGGCGGGTTCCACTTAATCCAGCCGCCACCGCCCCAGGGATTCTGGGAAATACGGGTCGTCCAACCGCGCACATCCATACCAAAGTGACGACGGGTACTCTCGGAGAGAGGCTTCTCCATGGAGCGAATGAAATCGATGAGCGGCTGGTGACACTCAGAAAGGTTGGTCACCTCGGCAGCCCAGTAGCACATCTGCAGGTTGATGTTGTTGTGGTAATCGCAAGCCCAGGGTGCATGAACTTTATCGTTCCAAATACCCTGCAGAGTGACCGGCAGATTACCGGGCTGAGAACCGGAGATGAGCACATATCGACCGAAGTTGAAGATGAGCTCCTCCAAATCCGGGTCAAACTCTACCAGATTATTCTTGTAGCGATTGCTGTAAGAGTGCACACGCACATCGGTGGGGGCATTCTTCAATGCTTCGGGGCTGGTGCCCAAATCCAGACTCATGCGGTCGTAGAACGAGGCAAAGTCCTGACGATGTGTTTCGCGCATCTCCCTGAGGGTCTTACCCTCAATACCACTCATTACCTTATCGTTGTGCAGCTTGGGGGACTTGCCTTTCCATCCCTTCATGTAATTCTGCAGGTAATCGGTGGCCATTGTCACATAAACGACCATCGAATCTGCACCGAATACCTGAATGTAAGGTACGGAAGACGGGGCAACCACCGGCTTCACATTGTCACCCTTTCCGGCGTATGAAACCTTGGAGGAGCCGAACTTGCCCTTAACCTCCACACTGCCACCCTTGGCCTTCACCAAAATGCGCCCCTCAAAGCGCTCACCGTTGGCCAGTGTGCCTTTCATGATGATGGTATTACCCTCACCCTTAGAATAGGTCACATCATGATAGGGGGTCAATGCCACAGCGGCAGTGATACCACCGGGTTTATCTGTTTCGGCAGCGTAAACCATCACATCATCGGGGCGGCTGGCAAAGCAGGTACGACGGTACTTGTTCTCACCGGCGCGGAATTGAGTCACAGTCTCAGCCTTGCGCAAATCAAGGGCGCGAGTGTAATCCTCCGTATTGCCCGCATACTCATAGGCCACATAGAGGTTACCGAAGGGCTGGTAGCTACCGAAGTCATTCTTCCCGGCTTTAGGCCCATAAACATACTTGGCACCATTGTGCGGTGTATTGGGACCACCCGACCACAGACTCACCTCGTTGAGCACAACGCAATCCAGCTTGTCACCGCCATACACGGTACCGCCTATGCGACCGTTACCGACGGGCAGAGTCTGGCTTTCCCAGGTATCCTTCCGGTTCTTACCGGGGATATTGTTAACAGTGTGCGGTACAACAGTCCAGGGCAGAGCCACAGACGGCAGAACTGCCGGCTGCTGATACCACAAATGGTCCGTTGCCGAATACTCCCCGGCAGTCGCAGCAGTCGCGACCATGAGGGCAGTACCTATTCCGGTTAATATGTGTTTCATCATATAAGTAAGTATATTATTAAAAAATTATTTCAGCGATTCACAATAATTTCCACACGCAAAGGCACACTTCCCAATGTGAGCACGGCGCCATCCGTCAAGCGGGTCTGCGGTGTATAGGCATCCACCTGCACATCATCGACAAAAACGCCATTCATCGAATTGATGTCAGATACCACAAGCCCGTTCCGGTTGATTTCCAATCTGGCATGCATACGGGACACGCTCTCGTCATCAATCACCACATGGCACATATCAGCATCTCGGCCAATAATCACCCCGCCATCCCCCACCAGAGAGGAAAAAGAAATGACCTGCTCCCAAGGTGCGCCATCCGCCAGCAAACCATAAATGTAAAGGCTACCCGTGGGCATGCTCGCCCCCTCAGGGCTCCGGAACTCATCCGCACTCTGCCCGGCAACGGGCAACCCGGCTCCGAGTTTCCATTTACGGCGCAGCGGGTCATGCAACAAAAGCGGTTTCAACAGCACCACGGGACAGGGCGCCGGCGCAATCGTCTGCTCCTTGCCCATACCGCTGAAGGGCAGCACACGGTGCGGACCGGGAGCTGCAGTCCTCACACCACCCACCGTTTCCGCATCGAGAGGCCCGGTGCGCAACCCGGCAAGCTCTTTTGCGTGAGCCACAGTCAGCACAGCACGCGCAGCCTCGAGCTCAGCCTCCAGGCGTCTCACCCGGGCTTCCATCTCAGATATTGAGCAGGCGTTCTCTGTGCACAAAGCGCTCATGTTCGCTCTATATTACCATATCCAATCTCACATGGCAATCAAAAAACGCGCACCACACTCCGGCAGATATCAGCTGTTGATTTCCTCGAAGAATCCGCCACCGAGCAAACGCTCACCGCGATCGGCATCGGGCGCATAGAGGGCACAGACCTGACCAAGCGCCAGAGCGCGTACCGGTTCATCGAAATCGAGCCTGTATTTATTCTGCCCTATGGGAGTACAGGTGGCATGTACAGCAGGAGCCCGGTAGCGGGGCTGCGCCATGATTTTCTCCGGCAAGGGGCGCAACAGATTGGTAACAGAACCCACGACTGCACTGCGAGAATACAACCCGGGGGTGTCCTGCCCCTCATAACCGAGGATAAGCCGATTTTTCTTCAAATCCTTACCCACCACAACATAAGCCACCCCCTCGCGGGGGGAAGCCACATGGTGCCCCTTGCGCTGCCCCATAGTGAAGAGGTGCAAGCCATCATGACGACCGAGCACGCGCCCCTGCAAGTCAACGATATCGCCGGGGTTATCCGGCAGATAATGGCGCAGGAAATCACTCATTTTCACCTGCCCGATAAAGCAGATACCCTGCGAATCCTTCTTCTCGGCATTGGGCAGACCGAAACGACGGGCAAGTTCGCGCACCTCGGGCTTAGTAATCTGCCCCACCGGGAACACGGCTCGAGCCACCTGCTCCGGGCGCATGAGAGCCAGGAAATAAGACTGGTCTTTGTTGCGGTCTGCCCCACGCAGCACATAACTTCCCTCGCCGGGAACATCCAGACGGTTGGCATAGTGACCGGTAGCCACAGAAGAGAACCCCTGCTCCAGAGCATAGTCCAGCAGCACTCCGAACTTCATTTCGCGATTACAGAGCACGTCGGGATTGGGTGTGGAACCGGAGCGATAGCCCTCTATCAGGTAATCGACCACACGGCTTCTGTATTGCTCAATGAGGTCTACCACGCGCAGCTCGATTCCCAACTTACGGCACACCCCGAGGGCATCCTCAATATCCCGCTCCCACGGGCATTCACCGGGTATATTCTCATCGTTCACCCAATTTTTCATGTACGCGGCCACGACCTCATGCCCCTGCTGAACCAGCAGAGCTGCGGCTGCGGCACTATCTACACCGCCACTGAGAGCTACCAAGATTTTAGCCATGATTCATCATTTTTTTGATTTTCTGCCGCGGCGCGTTACCCTCTGCTCTCGGCAGTCGTCCGGGCGCGACAGAACAGTCGAAGGGGCAACAGGCGGCAGTTCCCGTTCCGGCAGCACTCCCTCCTTTGCCAGCCGATCAGTCAACATAATCAGCGCCGTATTGACCACTCGAGTGTAGTCTGTGCGATTATCGGCACATATACGCTGAATCTCCGCAAGCTCCGCGTCCGGGCAGCGGAATATGAACATCTTCTTCGGCATCTGCGCATATTTTAGCAAATCGTTCCCCGCTTGGCAAGTAATCTGTTCATACGTGTTTTTTATCTTTACAAAACATATAGAAAAACATAGAATACACAGCATGAGTTCTGCCCCTCGTAAAGCCACAAGAATCAAATCCCCGTTAGCCGGCTCCATCCTGCAGGTCACTCCCCCCAAGCCCAAACGAAGCGGTGGTGGTGTATGGATCCTGCTTATTCTGCTGCTACTGGGTGGCGGCGGAGGTTGGTACTACTATGACCAGCAGGAGAAAGCGCGTCTGGCAGCAGAGGAACAAGCTCGAGCAAAAGCAGAAGCCGAGCGCCAGCGAGCTGCGGTGGAAGCGCAGAAACAAGCCGAGCAGGAGCGCCTGCTGCGTGAAAAAGAGGAGGAAGACGCCCGACGCAAAGCTCAGGAAGAAGAAGAGCGCCGTCGCCGCGAGGCCGCCGAGGAAGAGGCCCGACGCAAAGCCCAGGAGCAGGAAGGCACCCCCGATCCCGAGCCGGAGCCGGAACCCGTGCCCACACCCGATACCCCCTCAGAGTCAACAACCGTAACCGGCCCTTACGATGCCGAGCTGCCACTCATAGGTGGAGCCGTAACCACCAAAGAGGTGAAAGAGCTGTATAACTCCATGATTGACAGAGTTCTTACAGAAGGGGATTTCGAGGACTTCGAACTCGCATTTGCCGCCCGAGTGAAAGCTACCGTGCCGGAAATCGTTAACAATGACAAGCTGAACTACAATTCCTATAAACGTAGCCCCATACTCATGCAGACCGTGGCATTCTGCCACCTTATCCGCTTGGCCGGAGCAGACACGATGAAGGAGCTGGTCAGACCCGATGCCCGCAAGATGATTGGTGAGAACGAGCTCGGCACCGAAGGGGGCAAGCTCTTCATGAATTGGATGTTGCGCGACAAAATCGATCCATTGCACGCCTTCATGCAAGCCTATACCGCAAACGGTGGGCATGCCCACAACATGGCCTACCACCTGCAGACACTCTACAAGCTCTGGCTCCGCACCCCGGAGAGAGACCGCGCCAAATACCTCAATCTGGCCATCGCCTGCTCCCTCGTATCCCCGGGGCACGCATCCTCCCCCGGGCAGATTAAGACCGGCGAAGCAGCCCTGACCATGGAGCAGATTTACGACTATTTTCGCGAGATGGACGCCAAGAAGAAGCTGCTCACCGACGTCAAGAAAATGGACGTCAGCGACCTGCTCTACGTCGTGGATGTCCGCCTGCCGCGCTCTGAGTTCGACTGGGTACACAAGAACCTGAAGTACAATCAGGCTCAGTGGGGCGACTCATACGCCTCTATACGCTACCGCATGGAGATAGCAGCCGGCTCGCTGAGCGAAGGGGAACTGTACCAGAAATACAACTTTGCCGAAATCAGGGAAGACGGTGGCGTATGCCGTCACCAAGCCTACTTTGCCAGCAACACCGCCAAGTGCAAAGCCGTACCCGCCGTTTACATCGTGGGTGACGGCGACCGCGGACCGCACGCTTGGATTGCCTCGATGACCGACACCGTCAGCTGGAAACAGACCGGCTCCTATGGCTACAACTCAGGCAGGTTCACCAACCCCTGCTCCGGGCGTAGCATGCACGAGAGCGTGCTGCTCAACCAAACCAAGAAAACCGCGGATGCCAAACTGGCCACGGCTTACGAAGGGATGATGCTGGCGGAATATCTGGTCAGCATTGGCAGCAAGGCCGAAGCCCGCAGCACCTCCCGATACGTCACCGGCGCCTTCCCGCTGCTGACCGAAGCCTGGAGCTCCCGCATGCGCGTGCTGACAGCCGACAAGGAGGCCCTGCCCGATGCCGATTACTGGCGCAAAATGAGCAATGACCTCAAGCGCCACGGTCGTAAGAATGCCGAGTTGCTCGATTTGGCCGGCGAAATCGATAACGAGTACGCTCTTTCAGGCAAGAGCGACAACGCCAAGCGGACAGCTATGAAGAAAAATCTGGACAAACTGCTGCGCACCATCGGCGATGAACGCAGCGATCTGCTGCTCGAGGCCGCCGACCGCCAAGGCGAGCTGCTGGCAGAAGAGAAAGATATACGCGGGCTTGGTCAACTCTACAACAAGTTGCTGAAGGAGACCACCAAGCGTGGCGATGTCTTCGGCAGCCTGCTGCACCAGTACCTCCGTCACATGGAAGACGCCGGCGCCGCCAAACGCGACTGGGCTGCCATGGCCAGAGCCACCGAAAAACTTTTCGAAAAAGGCGTGCTCAGCAATACCACTGATCACTTCAAGCTTTCCAAGGAAGTGGAAATCCAGAAAATCATCTCCACCATTTTCCGAAAAGCAGGCAATACCAAGAAAGCCGACAAACTTCAGGAAAGCGCCGAGGAGCGCCTGCGCCTGAGCAAAGAACGCAACGGCTGATAGCCCCCCAATCCCATCTCTCTCCATCCCCCGACGGAATCCGGCCTCGCCCTGACCATCGGGGGATGATGCTGTCAGCATCAACGGCTCTGCTATAACCGCCGACTCAGCCGCATGCCTTTCTTTTACCTTTACTCCGCGGGCAAAAAAGGGTAAGATTGCCCCCAACATGAATACACCATTTACGGACAAAAATCTGCACATTGCTTGGTCCCGCCTCACTCCCGAGCGGGCACGCACGGAAATACGCGCCGCTATCGAGAGTGCCAAGACGGCGGTGGCAGCCATCTGCAGCGCTCAGGAACTGACATACGAGAACACCTTTGCCGCGCTCGAGGAATCCGGCGCAGACCTCATGCGCGCTTGGGGGCGCCTGTCGCACCTGCAGTCGGTCATGGACTCCCCCGAACTGCGAGAGGCCATCAACGAGCTCATGCCCGAGGTAGTCATCTACTCCTCAAGCGTTACGCTCAATCCGCAACTCTATGCCGTGCTGAAAAACGCTGCAGCAGAGCCCTGGGTTCAGCAGCTCAGCCCCGTAAAGCAGCGCTTCATCGCCGAAACTCTGGCCGACTTCCGCGAGAACGGCGCCGACCTGAGCAATGAGCAGAAAGTGCGCTATGCCGAGCTGACCACCAAACTGGCCCAGCTTTCCCAGACCTTCGGCGAGCACGTGCTCGACTCCACCAACGCATGGGAATACGTGACGTCCGACGAGAGCGAGCTGGTCGGCCTGCCCGAATCTGCCCGCGCCGCTGCACTGGCAGACGCCCTGAGCAAGGGGCACGGAACAGAGGAAAATCCTGCTTGGCGATTCACGCTGCAGTTTACCTCGGTTCAGCCCGTACTCACCTTTGCCGACAACGAGAGCCTGCGCAGCCGTGTATGGCACGCGATGAATGAAAAAGGCTGCGGCAAGTACGACACGCAACCCTTCATTCATGAAATCATGGCTCTGCGTGCCGAGAAGGCCGCCCTGCTGGGCTACGAGCGCTACTCCGATTACGTGACCGCCCGCCGCATGGCCGGCAGTGGCACCACGGCTCTCAACTTCATCAACAACCTGCACGACCGAGTGAAAGCCCCCTTCTTGGCTGAGCAGGGGGCACTCCGTCTCTTTGCCGAGCAGGCTACTGACAGCAGCATTCCCGTCATGAAGCCCTGGGATATCGGCTACTGGAGCGAAAAACGCCGCAAGGCTCTCTACGATTTCGACAGCGAGGAACTGCGCCCCTACTTCCCCATGCAGGGCGTGCTGGAGGGCATGTTCTCCATCTACGCAGGGCTGTACGGCATACGCTTTGAGCAGCGCACCACAGCCTGCATCAGCGAGGGCGAGGAACTGCCCGCCGGAGCCGTGGAAGTATGGCACCCCGAGGTGCTGTTCTACGAGGTGTACGACGAAGAGAACGGCGAGCACCTCGGTTCCTTCTACGCCGACTGGTACCCGCGCGACAGCAAGCGTGGCGGCGCATGGATGAACTGCCTGACCACCGGCTGCCCGCCCGTGGGCGACAGCCCCCGCCGTCCGCACCTGGCCCTGATGTGTGGCAACATGAGCCGCCCCGTAGGCGACAAACCGGCTCTGCTCACTCACCGCGAAGTCGAGACCGTCTTCCACGAGTTCGGCCACCTGCTCCACCAGATTCTCAGCGACGTGGAGGTGGAAAGTCTGGCCGGCTGCAATGTAGCCTGGGACTTTGTGGAGCTACCCAGCCAGATTAACGAGAACTGGTGCTGGGAGAGCGAGGCCCTCGACCGCTTTGCCCGCCACTGGCAGACAGGGGAGCCCCTGCCCGCCGAACTGCGACAGAAGATGCTGGCCGCCCGTAATTACGGCGCCGCCACCTTCGACATGCGCCAGCTCTGCTTCGGCAAGCTCGACCTCGAGCTCCATACCAACACCGCCACCTACGCCGGTCGCGATATCGAGGAGGTTGACCGCGAAATCCTGGCAGACTACCGCATTCCCACCACCGAGCCGTCCAACAGTGCCCTGCGCTGCTTCTCCCACATTTTCGACGGCGGTTACGAGTCCGGCTACTACTCCTACAAGTGGGCCGAAATGCTCGAGGCCGATGCCTTCTCGCGCTTCGCCAAGGAGGGTATCTTCAACCCCGCCACAGGGCGCGACTTCCGTCGCTGCATCCTTTCCAAGGGAAACAGCCGCCCGGCTGCCGAGCTCTACCGCGACTTCATGCAGCGCGACCCCGACCCCGAGGCCATGCTCCGCCGCAGCGGCTTAGCATAAGATTTATAACCACCAGCAACAACTCAATCGAGCCTGTACCGCCCATCGGTTCAGGCTCGATTTGCACATTAAATCTTGACATTTGCGCCTCAGTCGGTACAATCGCGCGCATGCAGGCATTGGAAATCATGGCCCCGGCGGGGTCGTTCGAATCATTGGCAGCGGCGCTGCGCGCCGGGGCGGACAGTGTGTACTTCGGCGTAGGCATGTTCAACATGCGCGCTCGCTCAACCGTGAACTTCACGCCCGATGACCTGCCCAAGGTGGCACGCCTGTGCCATGCATGCGGGGCAAAGGCCTACCTGACCTGCAATGTTATCATTTACGATGAAGAGGTTGAGGCCATGCAGGAGCTGCTGCGCCGCGCCAAAGATGCCGGGGTGGATGCCGTGATTGCCGCCGACTTGGCCGTCATTACCTACGCTCACAGCATCGGGCTCGAGGTGCACATATCCGTGCAGGCCAACGTCTGTAACCTGTCCGCCGTGCGCTTCTTTGCCGCCTATGCGGATGTGATGGTGCTGGCCCGCGAGCTGAAACTCAGCCAGATTCGCACCATTATCGAGGGCATTCGCCGCGAGAATATCACCGGTCCCTCGGGCGAGCAGGTTCGTATCGAAATTTTTGCACACGGCGCGCTCTGCATCGGCATATCCGGCAAGTGCGGCATGAGTCTGGCTGCCTATAACCACAGCGCCAACCGGGGGCAGTGCTTCCAGCTCTGCCGCCGCAAATACCGCGTGACAGATACCGAAACAGGCTTCGAAATGGACATCGACAACCAGTACATCATGTCCCCGAAGGATATCTGCACCATTCGCGTGATTGACCAGCTGGTCGAGGCCGGCGTGGCCGTCTTCAAGCTCGAGGGCCGCGGGCGTTCCGAGGCCTATGTCTCCACCGTCACCTCTGTGTATAAGGAGGCCGTGACCACCTGCGCCAAGGGCGAATGGAGCCCCGAGAAAGTAGCCGATTGGGAGGAGCGCCTGCTGCACGTCTTCAACCGCCAGTTCTGGCACGGTGGCTACTACCTGGGCGAAGAGTGGGAGACATGGAGCGGCTGCTCCAACAGTCTGGCTCTGGAGCAGCGCCACCACCTCGGCAGAATTATGCGCTGGTACCCCAAGGTACAGGTGGCCGACATTCGACTGGAGGCCCTGCCCCTCTCGCCCGGCGATAAGATTGAAATCACCGGCCCCACCACCGGCATTGTTCGCCTGACCGTTGCCGAGGTACGCTGCGACGATGAAAACGGCGTCACACAAATCGTGCCCACTGTTCCCAAGGGCGGGAATGCTCTGGTCTCCGTCCCCGAAAAAGTGCGCCACGGCGACAAGGTTTACCTCGTAACCCGACGAAAATTGAAGTAATAAGAGGAGAAATCCTCCAACTTAAAATAAAGTTACGCGTTGAAGCAATTTGTAGAAGTACGAAGAACCCGTCTCCGCGTCTCGCTGCGCTCGCTTGCTCCGCCGTGGCAGGCGAATTTGAGAGTTCCGCGGGCTTTGCCCGCCTGATATCAGAACCCGCACAGGGTGCGGGTGGCATAAACGGTGGCTCTGATATAATACGGTGAACTCATAGCGCCATTTGTAGCAACGGCTTATGCCACCCTCACAAGTGAGGGTTCTTATTGTTATTATCGGTTGACATGGGGCTTACGCCCCATGCTAAAATATGTCACCCGCGCAAGCGCGGGTTCAAAAAAACGCGGCTGGCGCCGCAAGGTAAGCAAAGCTTTGCCACTGCGACTGTCCGCGCCTTAAGCGCGGGGCGTGAACGGTAATCTAGGCCAAGCCACTCGCGGCGAAGCCGCCAAGCTCAACAACTTGTCTATCGTAATTTGTAACTCGTCTATCCTTTCTACAAACTCCCATTTAGCACCCAAAACAGGTCTATATTGTTCCAACTCGTATAAAGTTATAGAAAAACACTTGACATTGGCAAGTGTTTCATTTAAGCTGCGCCCCATGTTCGTAGATCATATTCGTATATATGCCAAGGCAGGCAAAGGCGGAAACGGTTTGGCCAGTTTCCGACGCGAGAAGTTTGTCCCCCGTGGCGGCCCCGATGGTGGCGACGGTGGTGACGGCGGCAGCGTGATCCTTGAGGTTAGCACAGGCACGAATGACCTGCGCAATTATTTCTATGACCCCAAACTCGTAGCCACGGACGGTATGCCCGGCATGCACGCCCGCAAGCATGGTAAGGACGGCCGCACCGTCATCGGTAAGGTGCCCCCCGGCACCATCGTGTACCGCACCAATGCCGAAACCATGCAGGAGGCCACATGGCTGGAGCGCGAGGGCGAGGGTATCGAGTTCGAACAGATTGCCGACCTCACCGAACCGGGCGAGCGCTTTGTGCTCTGCCAGGGTGGCAAGGGCGGTCGTGGCAACTGGCACTTCCGCACAGCAACCGACCAGGCTCCCATCAAGTTCGAGTACGGCACCGAGGCCGAGAGTGGTGTGTTCTTCTTCGAGCTGCGCCGCATCGCCGATGCCGGTCTGGTAGGTTACCCGAACGCCGGCAAGAGCACCCTGCTGGGTGCCGTGTCCCGCGCTACCCCCAAGGTAGCCAGCTACCCCTTCACCACGCTTCAGCCCATCGTGGGTGTGGTGGAGTTCGAGGACTACTCCCGCTGCATCGTCGCCGACATTCCCGGTATCATTGAGGGTGCGTCCGAGAACCGCGGTCTGGGCCATGAGTTCCTGCGCCACATCATGCGCTGTCATGTGCTGCTGTTTGTGGTCGACATGACCGGTCTGGAGCACGACCCGGTCGAGGCTATTCAGACGCTGCGTAAGGAAGTCAAGCTCTACTCAGAGGAACTGGCCGAGCGCCGTTGGATTATCATTGCCAACAAGATGGACGACCCGACCTCTGCCGAAAATCTGGAAATACTGCGCCAGCGATTCCCCAAGATTGAGATTATACCCATCTCTGCAGCCATGGGTGACGGCATACCCGCCCTCAAGGCTCGCCTGAAAACCCTGCTTGCTGAGTAATGAAAGTCGCGATTCTCAGCGACATACATGCCAATTTGGAAGCCCTGCAGTCTGTGCTGGCGGATGCCGCGCAGCTGCAGGTTTCCCACTATGTGGGACTGGGCGATGTCATCGGCTTCAATGGCGACCCCGCCGCCTGCGTAGAACAGGTGTCGCAGCTCTTCAGCGTGGCTGTACGCGGTAACCACGAGCAGGCCCTGCTGCAGCGCGGGCTCTTCGGGGTGCCGCTCTACACGGCCATGATGGACCGCACCGCAGCCATGCTCGGTACGGAATTGGTGGCATACGTACGCCCGCTGCCCCGCAAGATGACATGGCACGGTATCACCCTGGTGCACGACTCCCCCGTGGCGGGCGATGAATGGCACCGCATTGCCACCGTGCCCGAGGCCCGCGCCGCCTTTGCTGCATTCAGCGGGCGCATCTGTTTCTTCGGTCACACCCACCGCCCCACCATCTTCTGTGAAAGCGAGGGCAAGGTCAGCATCATTCCCGTTGTGTACGACGCCGATGGCACCTTCAACCTGCCCCTCGAGCAGGATTGCCGCTACCTCATCAACCCCGGTTCCGTCGGCCAGCCCCGCGATTTGGACTACCGCGCCGCCTACGGCCTGTATGAGGAGGAGACCGACACCCTGACACTGCGACGCGTGGACTACGATGTCGAGACCGCGGCGAGCAAAATATCCCGCACCGGCCTGCCGGAAAGCTTTGCTGCCGACCTGAAACGCGGTCATACCCCCACCGGCGACTGATGAAACGCCCCCGCCTGCCACTGCCGCCCCATCCGGCCCTCTACGCAGTAACTGCAGCTATTCAGGGGCCTTGGACTCTGCATGGCATTGCCAGGCACCTTTACCCGCAACTGAAGGAAGAACTGCAGAAACAGGGATACCCGGAAAGCAACCCATTATCCCTGTACTGGTGGTTGGGCTGGCTGCTCGCCATGGCCATCGGCGGCATGCTGGGCGAGAGCCACAGCGTTGCTGCCGCCCTGCTCTACATTCTCTGTGGAATGGTGCAGCTGCTGCTGTACTTTTTGATTAGGCTGCAATACCCGCACGGCCTGCCCCATATCAAGCCTACCTATCGGCACTACAAGCTCAATGAGTGGCTCGAGGTCTGGCTCCCCGCCACTGTGGGGCTGCCCCTGCTACTGCTCACCGCCGGCTGCGGTATCAGCACCTGCATGACGACGGCAGGCATCGTGATTGCAGTAGCTCTGCTACTGACCTTCAGACCGCTGCGTCGCCACTGATTTTATTTTTTGTTCAACTTTATCACGCAGAAAACCCGCAACCTTTCGGCTGCGGGTTTCTGCTTTTCACAATTTGCAAATATTGAGAAATTACTTCTGCTCTTCAGCAGGAGCCTCCTCAGTGGCGGCGGGAGCCTCCTCAACTGCGGGAGCAGCAGCGGCGGGAGCCTCGGAGCTACCGGTACCAACGGTGGTGGAGGGAGCCTCGGGAGCGGAAAGCTGGGGCAGGTCGATGATCTCGATAAGAGCCATGGGGGCGCTATCGGTCATGCGCTGACCAAGCTTCACGATGCGGCAGTAGCCGCCCTGACGGTTCTTGGTAGCCTCGGCCACCACGCTGAACAGCTTGGTGACAACCTTGGGCTGGGGCAGAGTGCCCAGAACCTGACGACGAGCGTGCAGGGTGCCGGTCTTGCCGAGGGTGATGAGCTTCTCCACGTAGGGGCGAAGAGCCTTGGCCTTGGCCAGAGTGGTGGTGATGCGGCCGTGGGAGATGAGGCTGCAAGCCTGGTTGGCAAGCAGAGCCTTACGATGGGAGGCCGTGCGCTGCAGCTTGGCCTTTTTGACGCCGTGTCTCATAGTGCTATATTATGTTTTGTAGTGTTAATAGTGAAATGGTTGAATTGCGCGGGGCGCAGGGGAGCTTTACTCGTCGAAATCGTCCTCGTCCTCATCGTCGAAGCCGTAAGCCTCGATATTGTGGGAGATGAGAGCCTGCAGGTCGGTAGCGCGGGGCTCGTCGGAGTCGCGCAGACGGGGGCTGCTGCCGGGAGCGGAAAGGAGCTTCGGGTCGAACTGCATGCCCAGAGACAGGCCGTGCTGCACGAGCTTCTCCTTAATCTCGTTAAGGGACTTCTTACCGAAGTTGCGGTACTTGAGCATTTCGCCCTCGGTCTTCATAGCCAGCTGACCAACGGTGGTGATGTTAGCGTTGTTCAGGCAGTTAGCAGCACGCACGGAAAGCTCGATTTCGTTCACGCTCATGTTGAGCAGCTTGCGCAGCTGAGCGGTGTTGGCATCCGTATCGCCACCGGAAGCGCGGTCGAAGGATACGCGACGGCTGTCGCTCTCCACGAACACGTCGAGGTGGTGGCGCATAATGCTGGCGGCCTGCAGCATAGCATCGTTGGGGCTTACGCGGCCGTCGGTCCATACGTCGAGCACGAGCTTGTCGAACTCGGTCATCTGACCTACACGGGCGTTGTCCACAGCGTACTTCACGCGGGTCACGGGGGAGAAGATGGAGTCAATCGGAATCACGCCGATGGGGCGGTCCTTGTCGTTGTTGTCCTCGGCGGTGTAGAAGCCACGGCCAACATTCACCTCGAACTCACAGTCGAAGATGGTGCTCTGGTCAAGGTGGCAGATAACCTGATCCTTGTTGACAACGGAGTAGATGTGGTCGTCCTGGATGTCACCGGCGGTTACAACACCCTGCTTGTTAGCGCGCAGGGAAAGAGTGCGGGGCTCCTTACCGTGGTGAGCGAACTTAACCTTCTTGAGGTTCAGAATGATGTCGGTCACGTCCTCCACCACGCCGGGCAGAGAGGTGAACTCGTGCTGAGCGCCGGCGATGCGTACGCTGGTGATAGCGGCACCCTCCAGGGAGCTGAGCAGCACACGGCGCAGGGAGTTACCCAGCGTGTGGCCGAAACCCGTCTCGATGGGCTCAGCGATGAAAGTGATATGATTGGGATCCTCGGGGTCCTCAATGCGCTTGAGGGTGTTCGGAATCTCGAAATGGGCCAACTCAATGACCTCCTGCTCGTTGTTCAGTTCGTCTGACATGATTGTTTTTTGGTGTGACCGGGTTTCCCCCCATACGAGCTGACTTCCGAAGAAATGGAGGACCAACGGTCGGTTTTGTTCAGCTCGCGCGCCGAAGGATACACGCAATTAATTCATTTTGCAAGCCTTTTTTTGAAAAATTGTCATATTTTCTTCTACTTTCCTGCAATATCGGCATTTTTGAGTGCATTTTTACAGTATCAGAAAAATCTCTTCTTGCGCGCACGCGTTAAAGCTGCTACTATACAGTACATGAGAGCCATCATTTCCACCACCACCGCGCAAGTTCAGCAGATAGACAAAGAATGGTACGGGCAGGCCGTTGAGCCCCCCTACGAGTTCTCCTTCACCCTCACCGCAGAGGGGCTGGAGTTCTGCGCCGCGCGCAAGGCCCCTGCTCTGGTGCACCCGCAGGGGGTATGTGGTGCGTTCCAGCCCGAATTATGGCGTTACGATGCCGCTGAGTTCTTCATTACCACCGCCGACGGCGCTCGCTACATGGAGTTCAACCTGAGCCCGAACGGTGCTTGGTGGGCCGCTGTTTTCTGTGCACCCCGACAGATTGCTCCCGGCTTCGAGGGCTGGATTCCCGCCGGTGTGCAGGCTACAGGCTGCAGCAACAGCGAGGGCTGGAGCTGCCGCGCCCTCATCCCCACGGCAGTGCTGGAGCAAGTGGGAATCACCCCCGCAGACTGCAAACTGACAGCCGCCGCTATTCTGAAATCCCCCGAGCAGGTGTTCCTCACCACCGCCCTGCCCTGCGACACCCAGCCCGACTTCCACCGCCCCGATTTATGGGAGAAAGCGCAGATGGGATTTTGAATTTTGGATTTTTGATTTTGAATATTTTGAGATAGGCGGGCTTTTCCGGCTTCTCTGCGATACGCCGAGACAGGTCGCCCGCGGAAATGCGTAGCCGGTGCTACCGTTCACGCCCCTCGGCTTACGGCCGAGGGCGGTGGCAGGTGTGATTCCGGCTTAGCTTCTAATTGGAGTTTGCCCCCCTATCACCAAGGCGTCAGCCTTGGTCTTCACCCTGCGCGCAGCGCATTCTTCACTACCGTGCGCAGCACGGTTCTTCACCGCTGGCTTTAGCCCGCTTTTCACCCGGCCGCAGGCCGTTAAAAAGCATTTATCCCTAGCGAGCGAAGGCCCCTGCCTCGGCGTAGGCGAAGCCGAAGACGGGAACCTACCCCGGAGCCCGCACTGCGGGCGACAGAACAGTAGCCCAGGGTGAAGCCGTAGGCGAAACCCTGGGAAAAGGCGAAAAATATATCTAAACCCCGCAGACTTGCGGGGTGACAGAGGAGTGTTGCTCAGAAATGCACGGTCGTTGAAGCAAAAAGACAGGAGCCAATCATAAAATAATCGTATGCGATTATAACACGCTTTTCTGTCGCCCCGCACGTCTGCGGGGCTCTGATTATTTTTCCTCATTACCCAGAGCTGCGCGAGCCTTCGCTCGCTTGCTCTGGGCTAATTCTCTGTCGCCCGCACAGGTGCGGGCTTTTGAATTCCGCTCACCTTCGGTTCGACATACCCCCCTACAAATTGCTCTTTAACTGTCAAAACAGCTCTAACCTCTAATTGTTCCAACACGTATAGGGAAAGAATAAGAGACATCGCGGGTTTTTCGCTTGCATACGGCGGTTGGAAGGAGTACAATAACAGTCAGTTGAATTTCTCCTCCGTTTACATACATTTTTCCACCTTTTTGTTACCATGAAACTCCATCTTCCTGTCCGTCTTTTCCGTGCTGTCATCGCGCTGATGGCAGTTGTCCCCGCCTTCACTCAGGCGTTTGAGGTTCCTTCGACCTATACCACCATGTTTGTCACCACCACGGGTGAGGTGACGGGGCAATCTATCACCTCTACAGACATCGCGTTCCTGCTCCAGAATGACCTGACCTTCAGCGGGCTTTACGTCATGAACATGGATGCCGGCGAACGCATCTTTACCAGTGCCGACCCCTCCGAAATCAGTTCGCTGACGTTCACGTCTGATAGTGAATTATATGTTGATAGCGATGAAAAACTTACCTTGGCCGGGTTGAATGCCGTGACCTTTCAAAGCGGTATAGCTGAGTACTGGAGTTATGATGCTAATAATAATTATGGCTATAAGGGAGGTGCTATTTTTGCACACGGGACAGGCTCCATCACCCTACTGGATAATGTAAGTGTCAATTTTACAAATAATTCCTCCTCCGCCGCCGACAACACCTACGGCGGTGCTATTTACAGCTACTCGGGGGCTATCTCCTTGCGGGATAACGGCAGCGTGAGCTTTTCCGGGAATTACTCCTCCGCCACCTCCGCCTACCCCTCCTACGGCGGTGCTATTTACAGCTACTCGGGGGCTATCTCCTTGTCAGGTAATGACAGCGTGACCTTTTCAGGGAATTACGCCTCCGGCGACCGCAACTCCTCCTTCGGCGGTGCTATTTACAGCTACTCGGGAGCAATTTCCTTGCGGGATAATGGCAGCGTGAGCTTTTCCGGGAATTACTCCTCCTCCTCCTACTACTACTCCAAGGGCGGTGCTATTTACAGTTCCTCAGGGGCTATCTCCTTGTCCGGTAATGACAGCGTGACATTTTCAGGGAATTACGCCTCCGCCTACTACGACTCCTACGGCGGTGCTATTTACAGCAACTCGGGGGCTATCTCCTTGTCCGGTAATGACAGCGTGACATTTTCAGGGAATTACGCCTACTCCTCCTCCTACTCCTCCTACTACTCCTCCAACGGCGGTGCTATTTACAGCGACTCGGGGGCTATCACACTGAGTGAAAACGGCCATGTTGAGTTCATCGGCAATAGTGCGAGAAGTATTAAATCCACCAATGGAGCATATGGTGGTGCTATCTATAGCGGTGGGCAAGTTTACATTCGAGACAATGACAGCGTCATCTTCGCTCAGAACTATGAGCGCCATGGTTCAAGCAGTTCCTATACCTATCGCCTGCGGGGGCTATACACAACAGGCAACGCCATTCTTTCAGCCGCCGGTGGCAACTACATCGAGTTTCAAGACAGCATGCATGTGGGGGGCAAGCTGGATTTAAACAGTCAATATACCAACAGCGAGGGCAAAACCGTAGCTCAGACGGGTGATATCATTTTCACCGGCGCCTACACCGCCGAACACCTCGGTGCGTTGAAGGAAGCCTATACCGATGCTGAGTACAAAAACTCACTGACCAGCGATGTTGCAGGACTCACCACCCTGTATGATGGTCGCCTGATTATTCGCGACGGTGCCATTCTGGGCGGCGCGGGCTTAACCGTGACAAAATCCGCCAGTGGCATGAGCACACCTACCGTGCTGTTGCAGAATGCCAAACTGAATCAAGTAGGTGCCGCCATCAGTTTTGCCGAGGGGACTCGATTTGAAGTCAGCGGGCAGAGCGTGGTGAGTGCCAACACCCTGACCTTGGGCAGTGGCAGCCAGCTGACCCTGCATGCCATGGGGGATAACATGGCCACACCGGTGCTGAGCCTGTATGGAACCCTCAACATCGGTGACAGCCTGACCTTGAACATCAGTTTCAACGATGAAGAGGCCGAGGCCGGCTCCTACAAGCTGATGAGTGTCACAAGTTTTACCGGAGCCGACAACTGGACGGCGGATAAAGTCACCGTCAACGGCTTGGACGGCTTTGAGCTCAGTTTCGATGCCCTGTATTGGGAAGGCAATGTGCTATGGTTGAACTTTGATGGCGAAGCCGGCGTGGGGCAGGCCCCGCCCCTGACCGAGGCCACGTGGAGCAATCTTGAAGGCACCCACGAGTGGGACACAAGCGACAAAAACTGGAAGCAGGATAAGTACCAGTATGCCTACGAGGACGGCGTGGCCGTGGTATTCGGCGATACCGCTGCCGGTGGCGTTACCTTGGTGGGTGAGCTGAGCCCCGACAGCGTGCTGGTGAACAACAGCGAGGGCAAAGACTACACTTGGGAAGCCGACCCGACCATCGGTGGCAGCCTGACGGGACGCATGAGCCTGACCAAGCAGGGCGAGGGTACCCTCAGCATCTACACCGATAACAGCTACATGGGTGACACCATCATCGAGGCTGGTCGACTGGTTGTCGGCAGCGCCGATGCCTTGGGTCTGGGCACGGTGCGCCTGCTGGGTGGCACGCTGGAGATTGCTGCCAATGACTTCGACAACACCATCACCGCTGCAGGAACAGCAGAAATTCTGGTGCAGCAGGGCAGCATTCTGAAACTGGGGCGCAAGATTTACAACACCGATGGCGTGCTGACGCTCAACGGCATCATTGATGTGAGCGCGCTGGAGAGCAGCACCATCGAGGCCACCATGGTGGACGTGAACGGTGAGCTGGGTGACAGCGGTTTCACCCGCGGAGCAGCGACCGGTGTGCAGCTGGTACAGGGTGGCACGGTGGAGGCCACAGGTGCCACGGTGCTGTACAATGGCGAGGTGATGACAGTGGATCGCACCGGTTTTGCATCCTCTGCCCCGACCATTGATTACAGCGTGTACAGCATTAACGACCGCCATGCGGTGGATGCCAGCGAAATCAGCAGCGTGGCCGGTTCTGCCCTGAGCCGTATTGATTTGAACAGCGGTACCCTGACGGCCGATATCGCCATCAGCAATCTGAAAGCCACCGGCGGCACCCTGCTGATGCCTAATCAGGTACTGGTGAACGGTACCGTGCAGGACACCATGATATATGCCTCTGCCGGTCAGCTGAATGCCACTCTGAGCGGTGGTACGGCTGTACAGGTGAGCGGAGCCGTCACCATCAGCGGCAACAACACGCACACCGGTGGCACCATCCTGAACAACGGTACTTTGACCGTGACCAACGCCAAGGCCCTCGGCACCGGCAGTATCATCACCCAGGGTACCAGCAGCATCAAGGCCAATGCCGCCCTGACGCTCAATCAGGCAATCATCAACACAGGCACCCTGACCCTGAGCGGTCGCTACAATGTGAGCGGACTGGATCTTATCGGCGGCAGTTCCGTGCGAGTGGACGCCGCAGGCAAGTCCGGCGCCAGTGGTTTCCTGAAGGCCGGTGGTGACCGCGTGCTGGTCGTGGCCGGCGGCACTGTGGTGAACAACGGCGCCACCGTGACCTACAACGGCACCAACCTGACATTGGGGAACGATGGCTATGCCTCCTTCGGTGGCTCGGGAATTGATTACTCAGAATACCTGCTGATCGGCACAGATAGTGCCACGACTGCCACCATTCACACCGGCGCCGGTGCCGGAGCCCGCATTCGCCAGCAGGGTGGCACCCTCACCGTGAATGATATGGCCGAGGTAACCGCCACGGGTGGCAGCATTGTGCTGACCTCCGGCGGTGTGCTGAACGGCACCCTGAGCGGCACGGCGATTTCGGCCTCGGGTGGCAGCCTGATGGCCACGCTGAGCGGCAGCAATAACCTGCAAGGTGAGGATTTCGCTCTTACCTCGCTCCTGAACAATGAAGGTCTGTTGCTGATGAGCGGTAGTTTTGATGTGAGCGCACTGGAACTGGAGGCAACTCAGGGCGGGCGTGTGGACCTGAACGGCAGCGTCAGCAGCGCCGGCAATGGCTTCGAGCGCAGCGCGGGGTACTGTGTGCAGCTGACCACCGGCGGCAGCACGGGCAATGCCGGAGCGACCATCTCCCACAACGGCATTCTGCTTCAGCTCGGTACAGATGGCTATGCTTCGACGGGTGGCGTGACCGATTACAGCGTCTATCACCTGACCACAGGCAGCGCCACCTCACTGGCCATTCATAACGTATCGGCCCCGGCTACCATTGATTTGAGCGGTGGCACACTGACGGTCAATGATACCGCAACCGTGATGAGCAACGGTGGCAGCATCGTGGTGATGACCGGCGGCGACCTGCGCGGTTCCGTCAGTGGCTCCGACATCACTGCAAGGGGTGGTAGCATCGATGCCGTATTCAACGGCAGCAATACGCTAACCGGCGACAACTACAGCCTGGCCGGGGTACTGCAGAATACCGGCACGCTGACATTGACCGGTTCGTTCCGTGCAGAGGCACTGCAGCTGGAGACAGTTCAGGGCACACGCATCAACGCCGAGGGCCAGAGCGGCACCAGTGGTTTCCTGCAGAACAGTGGATTCCGTACACAAGTGGTGAGCGGTGGCTCCGTCATCAATGGCGGTGCTACCATCAAATACGGCAACACGTCCCTGACGCTGGGCAGCGATGGCTATGCCACCAGCGGTGGCGGCATTGATTACAGCGAATACCTGCTGACCGGCTCGGATGCCGCCGTACTGAGCAAAATTACCAAGGCAGGTGGCAGTTCTCTCGCCAATATTAAGATGAATGGCGGTGTGCTCACAGCCGACACCACTTCCGGCCTGCTCACGGCAACGGGTGGCACCATCAACCTGATTTCCGGCACTCTGGGTGGCAGCATTAACGGCGCTACTGTCAATGCCTCCGGAGGCACTCTCAACGCTACACTTACGGGCAGCACCTCCGTACAGATATCCGGTGTGGTGTCCATGAGCGGTAACAACTCGCATACAGGTGGGCTTCTGCTCAACAACGGCGTGCTGACCCTTGCCGGCACAGCCGCTGCCGGCAGCGGTGCTATCATCTCCATGGGCAGCTCCTCGATAAAAGCGACCGGCACGCTGGCCCTCAACAATGTGATGATGAACATAGGCACCCTGACCCTGAGCGGTATTTTTGACATCTCGGCTCTGGAGCGTGATACACAGGGTAGCGCATACGTCGATGCTAACAACATGGTGAGCACCAGTGGTTTCCTGCAGTCCGGCGGATACCGTGTGCAGGTTGTGAACGGCGGTCGTGTGGTGAACAACGGCGCGGTGATTACATACAACAACGATACACTGACCCTCGGCTCCGATGGTTATGCGTCGAGTGGTGGCGGTATCACCTATGCCACTTACTACTTGAATGCCGGCGATTCGGTTACGGTGAGCGCAGCTCAGGTGGCCTCCGGCTATTCCATGAACAGCATCCAGATGAGTGGCGGTACTCTGTACGCCGATGCTGCAACGAAAGTTGTTTCCACCGGTGGTAACATCAACCTGAGCCGCGGTGCTCTCAGTGGCAGCATCAAGAATGCCATTGTCAGCGTAACGGGCGGCACTCTGTCGGCTGATTTGAGCGGTTCCACCTCCGTTGCGCTTTCCGGCGTCGTCAGCATTTCCGGCAACAATACCCACAGTGGTGGCACCAGCTTCAACGGCGGTAGCTTCACGCTGGATAACGCCTCGGCCCTGGGTTATGGCCGTGTGATGATTTCAGGCACCAACTCACTGACGGCCAATTCAACAATCACGCTGAACAATGTTATTTTCAATTCCGGCGCTCTGAATATCACCGGTACGTTCGATGCGACCGGCCTCGACCTGAGCAGCGTGGGAACGACCTACATCGATGTCGATGGGCATAGTGGTGAGAGCGGTTTCCAAAGAAGCGGTGGCTACAGTGTGCAGGTGGTGAGCGGTGGCACAGTGAGCGGTGCCGCAACCATTAAGCACGGCAGCCACACACTGACGCTCGGCAGCGATGGCTATGCCACCAGCGGCGGCGGTATCACCTACAGCACCTATTACCTCAACGGCAGCGATTCCGTGAAGGTAAGCGAGGCTGAGCTGGCCTCTGCCAACGCATTGAGCGCTGTCACCATGACAGGCGGTACGCTGTATGCCGATGCCACAACCAAGGTGACGGCAACAGGTGGCAATATTCAGCTGAGCAGCGGCACGCTGAGCGGTACCATTAAGAATACAGATGTCCATGCCACGGGTGGTTCGCTGAGCGCCATTCTGAGCGGCACCACCACCCTTTCGGCCAAGGGTACTGTAATCCTCAGTGCAGCCAACACTCATACAGGCGGTACTATCTTCAACGGTGGCAGCTTCACCCTGAGCAATGCCAATGCTCTGGGCAACGGCACCGTAATGACCACCGGTACCAATACCATATCTGCCACTACGACCATAACACTCAACAGTGAGATTTTCAATTCCGGCGCATTGACGCTGTCCGGTACATACAATGCTTCTGCCTTGTCACTGGAAACGCTGAATGGTGGCTATGTGGATGCCGACGGCAATGTCGCGAACAGTGGTTTCATCAGCAGTGGTGGTTATCGCGTACAGGTGGTGAACGGCGGTACGGTCAGCGGTAGTGCCACCATCAAACACGGTAGCTATACCCTTACACTGGGTTCCGATGGTTATGCCACCAGCAGTGGCGGTGTTGCCTATGACACCTATTACCTGCGAGGCACTGACTCGGTGAGCGTCAGCGCAGCCGAGACGGCATCCGCCAATGCTCTGACAGCTGTGAACATGACAGGCGGTACGCTCTACGCCGATGCCTCGACCCGCGTAACGGCTACGGGTGGCAATATCGTGCTGAGCGGTGGTACACTTAGCGGTACTGTTAAGGATACAGCCGTCAATGCCACAGGCGGTTCGCTGAGTGCCACGCTGAGCGGTTCGACCTCGCTCTCGGCTACGGGCACGGTGACGATTTCCGGAGCCAATGCCCACACAGCCGGCAGCATGTTCCGCGGCGGTTCCTTCACGCTGAGCAACGCCAATGCTCTGGGCAGTGGCACAGTGATGACCACCGGTACCAATACCATATCTGCTTCAACGGCGGTGACTCTCAACAGCGTAATTCTCAATTCCGGCGCACTGACCATGACCGGTACGTACAATGCAGCTGCGTTGTCGCTGGAGACGCTGTCCGGAGGCTATGTGGATGTCAACGGTTACGCCGGTGAAAGTGGTTTCTCCAAAGCCGCAGGTTATCGCGTGCTGGTGGTGAATGGTGGCACTGTAGGCGGTAGCGCCACGATTAAGCACGGCAGCTATACCCTTACACTGGGTTCAGATGGCTATGCCACCAGTGGCGGTGGTATCACCTACGGTACTTATTACCTCAACGGCATCGATTCTGTGAAGATAAGCGAGGCTGAGGCAGCATCCGCCAATGCGCTGACCGCTGTCACCATGACAGGTGGTATGCTCTATGCCGATGCCTCCACCAAGGTAACGGCAACAGGTGGCAACATTCAGCTGAGCAGCGGTACGCTGAGCGGTACTATTAAGAATACAGCCGTCCATGCCACTGCCGGTACACTGAGTGCCACGCTGAGTGGCAGCTCCAGCCTCATGGCCAAGGGGACTGTGTCCCTCAGCGGTTCCAACACCCACACGGGTGGCACAATGTTCAACGGTGGCACCTTCACCCTGAGCAATGCCAATGCTCTGGGCAGCGGTACGGTCATGACCACGGGCACCAATACCCTGAAGGGCAACACGGCTCAGTCGCTGAAGAGCACTATCCTCAACAGTGGCACCCTCACCCTGAGCGGTAGCTGGAATCTCTCGTCACTCGCCCTTAATACGCAGGCCGCCACTCATGTGGATGTCGATGGTCGCACGGGCGATAGCGGCTTCAGCAAGACCGCCCTCTATGAGGTACAGGTGGTACAGGGTGGCACATCCAAGGCTTCCAACCTGACGCTGACTCACAGCAAGCTGGCAAGTGGCTTGCAGCTGGTGCTGGGCAGCAATGGTGTGGCTGCAGTCGGTGGTGTGGTGGATTACAGCACCTATTACCTGACCGGGCGCGATTCTGTGAGCGTGAGCGAGGCAGAGAGCGCCTCCGGTTCCGCACTGAATCATATCGTCATGAGCGGTGGTAATCTGACAGCCGATGCCTCCACCAAGCTGACTGCAACCGGTGGCAGCATTACGGTGACGGATGATGCTACTCTGAGTGGCACGATTACAAATACCGATGTAACCTTTGACCAAGGTAATTACTCTGCCAATATCACCGCTGCCATCAAGGGCAACGGCAGTCTGACCATCAACGGCGGCGACGTGACTCTGAGTGGTAGCAACAGCTACACCGGTGGCACCACCCTGAACGGTGGTAGCCTGACCGCAACAAATGCCGCAGTGCTGGGTTCCGGCACGGTAACGGTGAACGGTGGCACACTGGATCTCAATAACCAGAAGGTGGATAACGACATTTCACTGAACAACGGTTCTCTGGTGGGCAACAATAACTACAACGGTAATCTGGCCATCGGTGGCGACAATGTAGCGGTGGAAGGAGGTTACACGCTGGGCGCCGGTAAAGTGCTGGAGATTGCTGCCGGTGGCACGGAGTTCAGCACTGACCTGACACTCTCCGGTGGCACCCTGCTCTTCCGAGGCGCCCCGCTGACAGTCGATGGCGAGGTAAGCTTTGCTGCGGGTACAACCACCTTGGTTGATTTGCGCAGCTGGGAAGGCCAGCTGACGAATGGAATCACGCTGGCCGTGCTGGGCTCGGATGTAACAGGCTGGACGGATGGCTGCCTGGAGCTCATCGGCATGAGCAATATGGAACTGCTCTTCGATGACAGCACCGGTTCTCTGACGCTGCAGATTGCAGGTGCCGCTCCGGTCGCCGAAACCATCACTTGGCTGGGTGCCAAGGGCGCTGTGTGGCAGAACGGACGAGCCGGGTGGATGAACGCCACCACCGGTTACGATGCCGTGTTTGAGACAGGAGCAGATGTCATCTTCACGCAGCCCGGCACCGTTACCATCGCGGGGGCTGTAGAACCCGGTTCGTTGATTGTGGCAGGCGACAAGGCCATCACCTTCAAGGCCGACAAGCTGAATCCCGGTCGTATCGTAGGCGATTGCATCCTTACCAAGCGCGGTAACGGCAAGCTGACGCTCAACGACGGCAACACCTACAGCGGTGGTACCGTCATTGAGGCCGGTACGGTAATTGCCGGTGGCGCTACATCCTTCGGTCGCGGTGATATCACCATTTCCGGTGGCACGCTCGACCTGAAGGGCAAGGCTGTCGCCAATGACATCACGCTGACCGACGCTGCCACTATCAAGGCCGGCAAGCTGTACGGAGGTTCGTTCACAATGAACGGCGACCTGCTGAAGGGCTCGCTCCTCAACATCGGAGCCGGTGAAACGGCTACGCTGGTGAGCGGAACGATGGACGGCGCCCTCAGCGGTACCGGCACAGTAGCCGTGACAGGAGATGTCACCATCGGCACATCCGCCAAGGTGACGACCGACGAACTCGAGGTGAGCGGTTCTCTGGCTGTTGGCAGCAAGGGGCTCAGCATGAATACCAAGGCCTCGTCTATTACCGTGACATCCGGTGGTCAGTTAATATCCGAAGGCGCACTGAAGGCCGCAGCTCTGATTGTTGATGGCGGTCAGCTGGAGCTTCATTCCGCCAAGGCCTCTTCCATTGCTATCACGAATAACACGTATCTGGCCAACGGTGCGACTGTGACCACATTCGCCAACGTGAAGACCACGAACCTGACAATGGAGAGTGGCTCACAGCTCACGCTGGGAGCACCCCAGCGCAACACTTGGGCATTCCGTCCTACCGGTGGCAGTTCGAGTTCGTCCTCTTCGGCTGTGGCTCTCTCTCTGACAGTCAGCGGCAATATGAACCTTACATCCTCAGCCCTCACGCTGAGTGGCAAGATTTCGGCAGGCAACCTGTCTATCACCGACAGCTACGTCAACATGACCTCCGGTAAGTTGCAGACAATTGCAGTGAAGAACACGCTTACGCTTTCCGGCAACAACTGCTTCGTATTCAATTTCGATGCGGCCAACGGCACCAGTTACAAGCTCTTCACCTACAAGGGCCTCATTTCTGACGGCAATTCGCTCACGGAGCTGTTCGGCTGGGAGAAAAACAGTAGCTACACACTGACCGCCAATGCCAATGACATTACGCTGACAGTGCTGAACGCCGCTGCTTGGGAAGCCTACATGGACGAACTGGCAAACAGCCTGGGGGTAGCCACCCTGAGCTTGGATGATGAGCTAGTCGAGAGCGGTGGAACAGAAACTGAGTCGGAGCAGGTTGTCGTAACGACCGCCGCTGCCGGCATCGACCCGCGTCTGGGTAAGGTGGCTGACACACTGGTGCAGAGCACTTGGGGGACCGCCGGGGCATCCCGCGCCTTCGTCGATACTATTGCAGCTCGCGGTACTCACGCCACGGCTCTGGCTGACGGTAAGGCTGCCGCATGGATTTCCACCATGGGTGGCAGCAGCCGTATTTCTTCCGACGGTGCCCATGCCGGGGCTGATTACACGCTCAACGGTGCTGCCTTCGGTATGGAGGCCCGCCTGAGCGAGAGCTCCACCATCGGTCTGGCTATCGGTAACAGCTGGGGCAAGGTAAGCACCTTCTCCGCCTTCCCGGTAGATCAGGATTCCACTCACCAGGGTATCTACGGTAAACACATCCTCGGCAGCAGCACCACACTGAGCTGGATGGCCACCCACACCCGCACCGAGAGCGATGCTAAGCTGGCTGGTCTGCCCTGCGACTGGACTCAGGATGCCCTGCAGCTCGATGCCCGCGTGGACAAGCTCTTCGCCCTGAGCGACCGCACCACCGTGAGCGCCTTCGTCGGCATGCAGTACCTTGCCACCGACAAGGGCGAGTGCAACGGCCTGAGCACCGGCTCCCTGCAGAACCTGCGCGGTGAAATCGGTGTGAGCGCTGCTCACAAGGCTACCGACAAGACCTACGTCTACGGTGAACTGAGCTTCATCGGCGACATGGTTCGCAACAACCCGACTGCTACCGTGGGCGACTACCGCAGCCGTGGAGCCAACCCCGGTCGCGCCGGTCTGAACCTGAGCGTGGGTGCAAGCTACCAACTCAACGACAGCTGGAGCCTGAACGGTAGCTACAGCCTGGAGCTCATGCAGAACCAAACCTCGCACAGCGCCAATGTAGGTGCTACCTACAGCTTCTGATAGGAAATATCCGATAACGTCAAACAGCGCCCGCGGCTCTCTCCTGCTGCGGGCGCTGTTTCAGCGTACGTTTCAACTATTATGAGATACAAACTCAGGCTCTGAAGAGCCGCACTTCACAGGGTAGTGGTGAGTGAGTTTGTGATAAATACGCATCGGGAAACGCATTTCTTTCATCCGATGTGAAAAAAAATGCTTTTTGACGCAAAAAACATGAAATGGCCCATTCTCCTGCTACCCGGTTCGACCGAAAACTCGGAGATTTGGCTAAAAAACAGGAAATTGTTAAAAAAATGCAAAAAAAGCTAATTCGGGGCTTGAATTTGACAAGATGCATGCTATACTGTATTCACGTATGCATGGTGATTTAGAAAAACTCGTAGCTGCCGGTAAGATTCCGGCCGACTTCGCAGCCAGGCTGGACAAGTTCTCTCCTTCCAACTATGTGATGCACCCTGAGTGGGGTGTGGGCAAGGTTGAAGCGTGGTCTCTGGCCAAGCAGCGCGTCAAGATTAATTTCGAGAAAAATCCCAATTACGTGATGGGCCTCAAGCTGGCATTCAACCAGCTCACCCCGGTACCTGCCGGGCATTTCCTCGTCACGTGTTTTGAAGACCCCGCCGGCTGCAAGGCCAAGGCTGAGGGGAAGGAAACGATTCTGGAGTTCATCGCCTTTGTTCTGGAGCACAATTTCTCCCTGCGCGAAGGTGTGGAAGAAGTACTGGAAATGCAGCCCGAGGATCTGGAGAAGTTCCTCAGCAGCCGCGTGATTGCCGAAGAGAACTGGAAGAGCTGGTGGGAAAAAGCCCGCGCCGCTATGCGCGATGATCCCCGCTTCCGCCTGCCCACCAAGCGTGGTGAGGCTATCGTGACTCGCGAGGCAGCCAGTGCAGCAGATGCCCTGCTGGCTGACTACAACGATGCCACCACCCTTGAGAGCTGTGTGCGCATTCTCGACCAGACCCGTCTGGAAGTGCTCAATGGCGAGTACGAGATTGCCGCTAAGCTGATTAAGGCCATGGAGGATGACATCGAGAAGGGCCATGAACCGCAGCACATCTTGGAGCTCATCATCATTCGCGATGCCATTCTGGAAGGCACTCACGGCAATGACGAGGCTAAGCAGGCTCAGTTCGACGCCGCTCTGACAGCAGCCGGTGTTGACAAACTCACCACCCTTGCTGAGCAGCTGCAGAGCATCCCCTCCGAGGAGCTGAAGGGCTACATCGGCGAGCTGTCCGTAGCACGCCAGAATGCCGTTTACTCCGCCCTGCCCGAGGCCTATCCCGACAGCTGGCTGGCTTACACGACCAACGTGTTCCTCTTCGGTGGTGCCCGCGCCACTGCAGCAGCAGCCGACTTCATCATTGCCAAGGGTGCTAAGGAGCAGCTTTTCGCAGACATCGTTAACGGTATCTCCCGCCAGAACCTGACTCCCGATGTGCTTATCTGGGTATGTAAGGAGCGTAATGGCCTGGCTAAGGAGCTGGTTGACAAGAACAAGATGGCTCTCGGCGCTGCCGTTATCGCCGCTATCGAGAAGGATAGTGCAGAAGGTGGTCCCAACCGTGCCCTTCGTCTGCGCAACCTGCTGATGGACGACAAGGAGCTTGCTCCTGACCTCGTGACCGGCATCACTGAGCTGGAAGCTCGCCCCTTCGCCAAGTCGCTCTACGATTCTTCCGTACTGCCCGACCTGGATCGCAACCTGTTGCTGGCTAACATGATGAAGGTTCACCCCTCCCTGCAGGAGGTTGTACTTTCCCGCGTGCAGGTTAAGGAGAAGCAGAACCTCTACGTCTCCCTGCGCTCCTTCGCCGCCCGTAAGGCTGAGTACGAGGACATCATCAACGTGCGCATTCCCAAGAACAAGCACGACCTCGAAATTACCCGTGCCGAAGGTGACCTTCGTGAGAACGGCGGTTATCAGGACGCCAAGGCTACCCGTCAGGTGCTCATGCGCCGCAGCGAGGAGCTCTCCCGCCTGCTCTCTCAGGCAGAGCCCACCGATTTCTCCGGTGTTACCTGCGAGCAGACCACTATGGGTACTCAGGTTACCTTCGAGACCGACAAGGGCCAGAAGGTGGTGTACACCATTCTGGGTGCTTGGGACTCCATCCCCGAGGAAAACGTGGTTCCCTACAACTCCAAGCTGGGTAGCAAGCTCGTCGGCAACAAGGTCGGTGACAGCCTGCGCCTGCCGGTAGAGTTCGGTGGCGAGCAGGTCAAGATGACCATCACCGCTATCGAGCCCGCTCCCAAGGCTCTGATTTTCCCCGACGAGGCCTAAGCCTAAAACGGATTAAGGATTTAAAAGCAAGCCGCTGCGTGTAATACGCAGCGGCTTTTTTTGCACCGCCGCCGGTGCCAATAGAGCCCTTCAGGGCGACGGAACAATAGCCCAGGGTGAAGCCGCAGGCGAAACCCTGGGTAAAGGTAAAAAAATATGTTAAAACCCCGCATGCTTGCGGGGTGACAGAAAAGGGGGAGCTTACGTCTCCGGGGTATTTTTTATGTCTAATCTATGTTTTTTAAGAAACATGAGATACTCCTCTTCAGTAGAGTATCTTTGATGATGTGCTTTTTGATTTTCAATATAGGAGATAACGGATTTCTTTCGAGACTCACTAACCGAAAATGCGCCATATCCCTCTTGCCACGAAAAATCTTTGTATTCTAATGCTATACTCTTTATCCACTTGGAAGAACCCGCTTTAATACTTCTGACAAACTCAGCCAAACTTATTGTTGCCGGCCATGATGTTAATATATGTATATGATCCGGACGACCTCCGACAATATATGCGCAGCCTGCCATAGCGCGAATAGCTCCGGCAATATACTGAAAAATCCGAGCCAAATGCTCTTCTTTCATAAAACAAGAATTGTGTTTTATGCGGAAAACAATATGCACATTAAGACTTACAAATGAGTGACCCATACGAATACTCTTCAACACTATCATCTTAATTGCTAATAAGCAAGAACAAAAATAGGTAGGCTTACGGCATTTCTCTTTCTCCTTACACATTCTTATGCCATGGCACTCCGTCACCCCGCAAGTATGCGGGGTTCTCGTTCTTTTTCTACCCGCCCCAGGGTTTCGCCTGCGGCTTCACTCTGGGCTATTGCTCTATCGCCCGCACAAGTGCGGGCTCGTAGGCTTGTCGGCATAGCCGAATTATCCGCCACGGCGGGTGATTACTCATGTTATATCCGCCTTCGGCGGGTTATATTGTGCCGCAGGCACAGTTATATCCGTGCTCCGCACGGGTTATATCGACCGCCACGGCGGTCGGTTTGGCAAATCAAATATCCGCGCAAAGCGGGCAGGCTTCGACCATGTGGTCGGGACCAACCTGAACCAAAGGCGGGCGTGTGACAAGTGTGTGGCCGGTTCGCTCCAAGCGCTGGCAGAAACGACAGCCCATCACATAGTCACGTATGGGTGCAACCTGCCCCGGGATGGTCGGCAAATGGCTCTTGCGGGGGTACTCCAGCCGCGGCATGGATGAAAGCAAAGCCTTGGTATAGGCGTGTCGGGGATTGGCAAAGAGTTCCTTCACCCCTGCACTTTCCACCACACGGCCTGCATACATAACCACCACACGGTCACAGTTCTGAGCAATCACGCCGAGGTCATGAGTAATAAGCACAGCAGAGGAACCCATCTGCTCGCGCAGCTCACGAATGAGCGAAAGAATCTGCTGCTGCACCGTCACATCCAGAGCCGTTGTCGGTTCATCGGCAATGATAAGCTCGGGACGGCAAGCCAAAGCAATGGCAATCCCCACGCGCTGGCGCATGCCACCGGAAAGCGAACCGGGGAACTCCTTCACACGGTGCTCAGGGTCGGGAATACGCACAAAATGCAGCATGTTGATGGCCTCCAGCCAAGCGTGGTCACGGCTCATACCGCGGTGGAGCATCAGCGTTTCGGCAATCTGGTCACCAATGCGGTGCACCGGATTGAGCGCGCTCATCGGCTCCTGAAAGATAACACCTATTTTGCCACCGCGCACGTCATTGAGCCTGCGGGGCTTCATCTTCAGAATATCCTCACCGTCAAATAACACGCGCCCCTCCAATATACGGCCATGCGGACGTGGCAGCAAGCGCACCAAGCTCATGGCCGTCACACTCTTACCGCAACCGCTCTCGCCCACTATACCCACACACTGACCGCGTGGCACGCAGAAACTCACATCATCGACAGCGCGCACCCACCCGGCCTCCGATTCGAAGGCGGTGGAGAGGTGGTGAACTTCCAGCAGATTGAGTTTGGACATCATAACAAGGTCGAGAAAAATCAGTTCTGAGCAGGCAGGGGCACATCGAACTCCTGCTCGGGGAACGCCTCATCGGCAGCGCGGGCTCGCAGAGTGGCGGCCTGCTCATCGGAATCTATCCAGTACAGGTGGCTCTCAAGCGGGTCATAATAACGGGGCGGACAGAAGTTACAATCCGGCTCCTCGGGCCATTTGAGCCAACGCCACTGAGCAAAGCGACTGTATGCCGTGGTCCACCCCGGCACCCAGCAGGCCTCATCGTGAATGAGTTGCTGCACATGGTGATGTGCCTCAATAGCTTCCTCCTCGGTCGCCGCGGTCTGGCAGGCCAGAATAGCGGCATCCAGCTCGGGAGATGCGGTAGCGGTCACGTTGCTGCTCCCCTTCACCGGGGTGCCATCCGGCAGATAGGCGTACTGGGAAAGGAAGAACAGTGAGGGGTCGGGCATGATGGGAGAAACTCCCCAAGCAAAAATACCGGCCGTGTAGGTTTTATCCTTCATCTTGCTGAAGAATACGGTGTCGTCCATCTGCTCGAATTGCAAATCCAGACCACAGGCGGCGGCATCCTCACGCAGCAGGTTCATGCAGTTGGCATACAAGGGGTCAATTTTCGAGCTCACCACCACCTGCAGACGCGTACCGTCAGGGCGACTGAGTATTCCATCGCCGCCTTCAACAGTATATCCTGCCTGAGCAAAGTACTTTCGAGCCTTCTCCGGCGAGTAGGGACGGGCTTTGATTTTATCGTTCGTGTATGCCCCGAAGCCGGTGAAGTACGAGCCCATGCGCACATAGTCGCCACGGAACACGGTGTCGATTACCTCCTGAATATTAAGCGCGTGCTGCATACCCAAGCGCACATCGCGGTCATCAAAGGGCGGGCAAGAGCAGTTCAGGTGGAAGCCGAAGGTGCTGCGGGGCCAGATATTGGAGAAATGCACACGCTGAATGTAGCCACGGTGCACCGGCTTAACCTCCAGCCCTTCGTACCAGAAATCGGCATCTCGGGCAGAGAACACATCCAACTGACCGACACGGAACAGCTCGCGGGCTTTCGACGGCTCGGCTATGAATGAGTAGACAATACGGTCCACGTTGCAGCTGTAGCGGGTGTAGCGCCTGTCATAGCCCCACCAATCGGGCACACGCTCCAGAGTAATCTGGCGCCCCATCACAAAGCCATCTGCCGCCACACGATAAGCACCGGTCGTCGGGGCCGGACGCCACAGATAGCGCTTGGGATAGTCCGGGCCAAACTCGGCATAGAAACCGGTGCAACTGGCAGGAATGGCGGCGTAATACGGAGCCGACGGCATGGGGTTCTGCAGCGTAACGGCAATAGCACCATTGCCATAGACCGTAATACGAGAAAAACGGCTCAGGTAGTAATTCGAATAGAAAGGCTCGGCGGCGTAGTCGGACGTACGCACATAAAGCGATGTAATGAAATCCCGCGAGGTAAGCGGCGCACCATTGGAGAAGCGGGCGTTCGGGTCAATTCGGAAGTAGACAGTGCGGCCATCCTCGGACACAGCCCACTTCTCTGCCGTGCCGGGTATGAGCTTGCCGGTACCGGGGTGTATGCGCACCAGCGGTATGTCTATTTCATCGTACAGGTAACGGCGGGTGGAATTATTGCTGTTCGGCCCGAACATGCAAAGCGTACCCGGGAAGGAACGCTGCAGCGAAAGACGCAATATCCCCCCCTTCTTGGCCTGCGGGCTGCCGAGCTCGGGCTGTTCGCCGCCATCCTGCCACTGCAGTTCGGGCGGCATATCAGAAAAATCGCGGTACACGAGGTAGTCGCCCATTCGACGGCGATCCCCCATCGAAATGCACTTCTGCAAAGCGGAGCTGATACTCACTCGGGCGCTCTCGGACTCCTTGCTGCCGGGGCATGCCTGCAACTTGCGGGAGAACACACTCAGACACTCCTCGCGGTGCTCGGCAAGCGTCTTCTGCACATAGGCCTCGTTGCGCTTATTCCAACGCTCGGTAAAACCGGCAAATCCCTTGGGCATCGTCCAATCTTTGGCAAAGACCGGCACCAGCTCATCGGATGTAAAGGCCGCGGGCATGCTGCTATCCAGCGGAGCCTTCCAAGCGGGGCCGTCTTCCGTGCTACCGCCATCACAACCGGTACCGAGCACCAGCGTGCAGGCTCCTGCCACGGCAGGCAGCAGCAGTCGGCGAACAAGGGATTTTCCGGCAGGTGATAACATCTTCATTCGTAATATGTGTGACGACGGGGATCAACGGACTCTCTCACGGCTTCGCCTACAAAAGTGACCAGCAGCAACAGGGTGACCAGCGCCACGAAGGCCGAGGATACCACCCAGGGGGAGGACAACTTGGAAAGCCCGTCATTGAGCAGGCGTCCCCAACTGGCATATGAATCCGGCAGGCCAAAGCCCATATAATCGAGGGAGGCAAGCGAGAGAACCACAGCTGCCAGGCTGAAGGGCAACAGGGTGACGACAATAGCTGTAAGGTTCGGCAGGATATGGCGGGTCAGGATATGGAAGGTACCTGCCCCCATCACATGGGCAGCGGCCACATAATCGCGAGTTTTCTCCTTCATGGTTGCGGTGCGTACCAGATAGGTGATATGAATCCACCCGAAGGCTGACAGTAAGCTCATAATCAGGAACATACCGCGCAATTCATGGGGCACCAAGTCCGAGAGCACCATCACCACAAACAGGAACGGCAACTGCGAAAACACCTCAATCACACGCTGGGTTATCAGGTCGAACTTACCGGCAAAATACCCCATGAACATACCAAGCGTCAAGCCGATGATATAAACAGCGGGCACATAGAACAAAGCAGCCTTAATGTTGACCTGCAAACCACCGTACAGATAGGCAGCGATATCTGCACCCTGGCTGTTGGTACCCAGCAGGTGCCCACCGGTCAGGGGCGGCGCCGGGTGGTAATACACACGGCTCACTTTGTCGGCAGGCGTCAGTGCCAGAAAGTCGTCCTCCGAACCTTCACCCCAGAAATAATGCTTGGTCAGTTTTCCCTTTTCGTATGTGGCAGAGTACACCTCGCGCCCATCCTCGGTCCAGCCGTGAGCCTGGCCATCGGGCAAACCGGCTCGGTAGCGCAAGCGAAGGTGGGCCTTCCCATTGGGGTACAGGCGACTGGCCTGACCATTGTAAGGCTTTCCGGTTTCGGGGTCACCCATCAAGCCTTCGTCCTTCAATTTCAGCAGCTCGGTCGGGAACGGCACGGCATCCATCGTGGCATCGTAGGGAATCAACGGCATGACCACCAAGGTAGGCATACCGGGCTTGCCACACTCTTCCTTCAACTTGCGATAATCGGCCTCTGCCAGAGCATCGTTACCGGTCAGACCGAACTCGCGCCCGGTGTAGATATTGCGACAGAAGGCCGGCAGGTACATATTCTCGCCATCGCAGACCAGCAGAGCTCGCTTACCCACCACAGCCTGGTCAAGTCCGGCAAAGATAAGCAAGCCAATCAGCACCATGAGCGACCAATAGCCACGGCGGAACTTGCGGAACTGAGCCCAACGGCGAGCCACCATCGGTGCCACTCGCATGCTCTCCGTGCGACGCAGCAACAGGTAAATACTCAGCGCCATCAGCACCAACATGCACAGCCAGCCGAACCAATGCACACGTCCATCGACTGCCAAGGGCGGGCACAACTCTGCCGGTGCCGACAGGATACACATTTCGCGACTGACAGTAAAGGGCCAGGAAAGTGTGGGCAACAACCAGTCATACAGCTCCGCCAGACTGCCCAGAACGGCAGCCACCATCAACAGCAGGGCTATGAGGTTCTTATGTTTCATCAGTCAAAGCGGATTCGGGGGTCAATGAAGGCCACCAGTATGTCAGAAAGCAGGTTACCCACCACAATCATCACAGAGCTGAGCATCAGCGTGCCCATAATCAGCGAGTAGTCCTTATCCATCATTGCTTGGAAACTCAGCATACCGAAGCCCTGAATATCAAACACTCGCTCAATCAGCAGCGACCCGGCCACCACACCGCACAGGGTCGTACCCAGTGTCGAAGCCAACGGAATCACCGAATTGCGGAAAGCATGACGCCATACGGCACGACGGAACGGCACGCCCTTGGCAACAGCCGTCCGCACATAATCCGCCGAGATATGCCCCATGAGATTGTTCTTCATCATCATGGTAATCATGGCAAAGGAGGACACCACATAGCAACTGAGCGGCAACACGGTATGACTGGCGATATCCTTCACCTGCTCCCAGAATCCCATGGTCGGGAAAGCCGGGTCAGTCAACCCGTAGAGCGGGAACCACTCCAATCGAGCGCCCAGATAGACCAGCAACACAGCACCAAGCGCAAATCCCGGCACGGCATAGCCCAAAAAGATGAAGAAGCTCGATATACCATCGAACCAAGTATTGTGGCTGAGTGCCTTGTACACGCCAAGCGGCACACTGATGGCATAGGAAATCAGCACGCCCAGAATACCGAAGTAAAGCGATACCGGCAGTCGCTCCATCATCATGGCGCCCACGGGTTCATTGTACTTGTATGAGCGCCCCAGACTGCCCTGCAGCAGACCATCATAGGCCTTGCGATAAGCCACTACACGCCAGCGACGGCACGAGGGGCTCGCGGCATGCTCCTCGATAACAGCGGGGTCGGTCACGCCATTACGGCGAGCCCAGCGATTGGCACGAGCCATCGGGGACTCCACACGCATGCGCCAGCCTTCCTCCTCGAACCAAGGCTCGGCCAGATAATTCACGGCATTGCCATCGCGATGCACCTCGATAACAGCCGAGTTACCACTCAGGGAGGTGATGGTAAGTACGGCACTGTCATCATCCCCAAACTCAGCCTTGGCAATCTCCACCTCACGGCGGCGCACCCCCAGCCACTGCAGGTAGGCCAACCACATCGGCTGCTGCAGATTGAAAAGCTCCTCCAAGCGCTCAATATCAGGCTCGCTGACCATAGCTCCGGCCGGGCCGGCAGAGTTCTCACCGGACAACGCGCCGATTGCCTGCTCCTGCAAGATGCGCTCCACAGGGCCACCGGGCACCATGCGAGTCAGACAGAACACCACAAATGTGATACCAATCAGGGTGATAGGCATCAACAGCAGGCGTCTGATAACATATTTGCGCATTGTCGTGCAGCATTCTACCACACGACACGCGCGCACGCAAGCACAGAAGTATATTTACACCCGCAATTTTAGTATTTTATGACATCTCCTCCGGCTCATCCTCTGCGCCCTCGGCAAAGAGCTCATAGGCGATGGAGTCGACGATGGTGACATCGGCGAATTGGCCGACGGGCAGAGTGGGGGCGACGTGGATGGTACCGTCGACGTCGGGGGCATCCCACGGGCCGCGGGCAATACCGGGAGAGTCGACAAGCACACGGATGGTCTGCCCCACGCACTCCTGACCGATTTCATCTGCAATACCGGCCAGAATCATGGAGAGCTCATTGGCACGGCGCTTGCGGGTAGCGTGGTGCACCTGCCCCTTCATTTTTGCGGCCAAGGAGCCTTCCTCGCGGGAATAAGGGAATACACCGGCACGCTCAAAGCGGAACTCGCGAATGAAGTCGCGCAGTTCGGCGTGGTCCTCCTCGGTCTCGCCGGGAAGGCCGCTGATAAAGGTGGTACGCAGGCCGATACCGGGCACGGCGGCACGCAGGTCACGGATGAGGTTACGGATGTAGTCACCATCCGTCTTACGGCGCTGCTCCTCAAGGATATGGGCAGAGATATGCTGCAGGGGGATATCCACGTATTTCACCACCTTATCGCAGGTAGCGAAGACCTCTGTCAGCTCGTTGCTCCAGTGAGCGGGGTGAGTGTAAAGCACACGAACCCAGAACTCACCGGGGATGTCATTGATTTCGCGCAGCAGGCTTGCCAACGACTCACCACGAGAGGAATCCACCCCACTGGTCTTGTTGGCCTTCTGCTCCCACTTATCCATGCCGTAGTAAGTGGTATCCTGAGCGATGAGATTAATCTCCTTGCACCCCTGCTCCACCAGAGCACGCACCTCGCGCAGCACATTGACCTGCGGGCGACTGCGGTGGCCACCACGTATACGGGGAATCACACAGTAAGCGCAGGCGTGGTTACAGCCCTCGGCAATCTTTACATAGGCCGTATGCGGGGCGGTCAGGCGGTAGCGCACATCGCCGAAATCGGGCATGAGTTTGGACACCTTGGTGCTGTAAATCTTCTCAGCAGTACCGGCCAAGCAGGCAGCGGCGATATCGGCAATTTCGCACACCTTATCCACGCCCACAAAGCAGTCGGCCTCGGGCATAATTTTCACCAAGTCAGCCGCATAACGCTGTGACAGACAGCCTGCTACAATAATCTTCTGGTCAGCGGGGGCATTCCCCTCCTCCCTGGCACGGGCTGCGGCAAAAATGGTATCGATAGCCTCCTGCTTGGCAGGATCGATAAAGGCACAGGTGTTGATGATAAGGAGAGCGGCCTGTTCAGGCTCGGTCTTTTCATAACCGGCAGCCAACAAGCGGTCGGTCATCACCTCTGAGTCCACCAGATTTTTCGCACAACCGAGGGATATTATCGCAAACGGAACTGACATGCACCCATCATACCCCACGGTCGGACTTTTGGCAAGTGCAAATTAAAGTACGAAGGACGAGGTACGAAGGACGAATTTGAATAATTCCCCTGTCTCGGCGTAGAAAGGAGGGCGTAAGCCCGAACTCGAAGTCGGAAAAATCAAAAATTCAAAATTCAAAATCCAAAATCCTCAATGATTCCAAGCTCCCAGTCGACGACTGAAGGTACTGACCTCGCGCCCGTAGGTGGCAGAGTGGGTTCCCTGAGCCAAGGCCCCGAAGTTGACATCGAAGCCGTAAAGGTGGGTGGGCGGCGCCCCCACATAGTTCTTTTTGTCGATGGAATAATGCACGGAAACCTCCTGCCCTACACGACCGTAGGAGACGGTAAGAGTGCGATCGGCATTCGCCCGCACCCATGGGGCTTCCACCTCATCGAGCAATTCGGCACAGAGCGTTTCATTCTCATACTTCAACACATGCAACGCTTTCCCTGTAAATGGGATAAGACCGACACAGGTCCACGAGAAGCGGCCGAATTGAAGAGTCTGACTCTGCAGAACGACCGCTGTGGCCACTATTGCCAGAGCCACCATTACCACTGCTGCTGTCAGGTACGTTTTCATCCGCAGTTCAGACACCGCAGCAGCAGTCTCCGTTCAAAAGAAAAGAGCAATTACTCTGTCATTCGCACAACTGTTAGACAGAGCTCAGCTTTTGCCGGTTCAGCGATTGCGGATAGCAGAAACCAGCAACCAAGCAGCCCAGATAATATCCAGAGTAGAGAAGGCAAAAAAGGCTACGCGATAGCCGCCCGACGGCATGTTGAATGCATACATCAGGAAGAAAACACCCAGAACAGCAAAAAAAGCGCTGCGAATAAACTTGCCTATACGAGTATTCATAACGAAAATGGAATAAAAAATTCTGCGGGCGGTCCCCCACCCGCAGAACGATTGAAAAAAATTACTTGGTCAGGCCGAGCAGCTCCATCTCGAAAATGAGAGTGGAGTTCGGGCCGATGCTGCCGGGGCCGTTGGCACCATAAGCCAGATTGGCAGGAATGGTCACCTTCCACTTAGCACCGACGGGCATGAGCTTAAGAGCCTCGGTAAAGCCGGGAATCACCTGACGGATGTTGAACTTAACGGGCTGACGGGACTGGTCGAACACGGTACCGTCCACCAGAGTGCCCTTGTACATCACCTCAGCGGTGGGAGCCTCGCCATGCACGGCGGGGTCATACTTCTCGCTGCCACCGGCCACGAGTACCTCGTACTGCAGGCCGCTCTCGGTGGTGGTCACCTCGGGGCGCTTGCCGTTCTCGGCCATGTACAGGCGGCCCTTCTCGAGGTTAGCCTCGCCCACCTTCTTACCACGCTCCTGGAGCATGCTCACGAAGGCATTCTGGTACTCCTCCACCTTCTCATCGATAAGGCTCATGTCCATGTCGCCGGAAATACCGTCCTTCACGCCCTTGGCCAGAGTCTCGGCCACGATGTCGTCGGCCTCGATACCGGGGAGCATCTGCGGCAGCATCTGGCTGCCCAAGCGGTACCCGATGAGGTACCCCATCACTTTCTTCATTTTGTCCTGATCGGTCATGCGGGCATTCTAGCACAAGCCCCTGCACCGTGGCAAGCAACTGCAGAGTCATACCGTACGAGTCCCGAAGATTCGGGACTCGAGGATTTACGATTTTTGAAGTTTCGCGGGCTTTGCTCGCCAAGTATCAGAACCCGCGCAAGCGCGGGTTTTAAAGTACGGTTCGCCTTTGGCTCGCCCCCCTATAAACGACAATTAAGCCGTCAAAATAGGGCTAAAGCTCTAATTGTTCCACCGCGCGGTCATTTATTCATTGCCATAGCTGCCGAAATAAGATAGAATACCAAGTATGATAAGAAAGCTGGCAGTGGAGGGTGTGACGGTGTTCCCGCAGCGCGAAGCATTTCACTTCGTGCCGGGGGTGAACATCATTGTGGGCGGCAACGATTCCGGTAAGAGTCACCTCATGAAACTGTGCTATGCCATCAGCAAGTGGGGCTGCGATGGCAATCGCCGCGAGCTACCCGAGGTATGGGCCGAGGAAAAACGCCTGCGCCGTGATTTGCTGCGCGTGTTCGGCACCCACCAGCTCACCTCACTCACGGCTCGCAACAGGGGCAATGGTCTGGCTACTCTGCAGGCCTCCCTCGAAGGAAATAAAGTCCCGCTCGGTGCTGCGGAGCTAGCCTTCCACTTCACCGCCGGGCAGGAGGAAGAGGGGCTGCACATCAAAAAACTGCCTCAGCGCTTCCTGAGCGAGAACGCCGTATTCATCTCCCCGCGCGAGGTGCTCTCCATCTACCCCTGCTACATGCAGGCCGGCAAACGCTACCCCGAACTGCTGGACTCCGCCAGCTGGGAGCTCTGCCGTGCTCTGGAGGAAGAACCGTCTTCCACCCCCATTCCCGAGGCCCTGCGCTACGTCATTAAGCAGATTGAAACGCTGTTTACCGGCAAACTGCAACGCATCAACGGGCGCTTTTACCTGCAGCGCCCCGGTCAGGAACCGCTGGAACTCAATCTGATTGCCGAGGGCTTTAAGCGGCTCGGCACACTGGGGCTGCTCATCGGCAACGGTACGGTGCGAGCGGGCACTTCACTGTTCTGGGACGAACCCGAAATGAACCTGAACACCTCGCACCTTCCCCTGCTGGTGAGCATCATACTGGGGCTCTGCCGTGCAGGAGTGCAGGTCATGCTCACCACCCACAGCCTCTTCCTGTTGCGAGAACTGGTCATCCAACTGTCCGACCGACTGAACAATAAGGTAAGTCGCAGGTTCTTCGGCCTGCAACCGCCGGGCAGCAGTAGCAGTGGCGTGCGAACCTCCGTCGGCGATACTCTCGATGAAATCGACCACATCGACAGCTTGGAAGCTGAAATGGAACAGGCCGATCGCTACCTCAATATGAACTTCGAACCGGGAGAACAGGCATAAGAGTGTTTCAAGCCGGTACCAGTTGTGTAGAGGGACTGCACCGCTTCAATTTCGAGGCGGGGTACTACGTGTGCCGTTTCGAGTGCTCTCCCTTCTATTCGCACCACGCCCAGAACTTCTGCAGCAGCTGCAAGGAGATGGACTTCGTGCTCTATCACCCCGGCAAAAAGGAGCTCTGGCTCATCGAGGTGAAAGACTACCGCTTCAACGCCCGCCCTAAGGTACGCGACCTCGTAGACAAGCTCTGTCGCAAGGTGAAGGACTGCCTGTTCCTGCTGCGTGCTGCCGCCATCTGCGCCCCCGAGGAAGAACCGGCCGAGGGTATATCCCTGCGCGACATTGCCCGCATGAGCCTGCAAGCCAAGCACATACGTGTAGCCTTCACCATTGAGCTGGCCCGCACGGGGCTCTTCCCGCCCAAGAGCCTGCTGGCGACCATCAAAGACCTGCTCTACCGCCAGATACGCTTCATCGACCCCGACATGGTCTGCCTGCCCATAACCGAGTCCGGTACAGACCCGCGCTGCCCATGGACCATTACCTCCGCCGGTAATGAACACTCCTCCCGCATCCAGAAGCGCATTGAAGAAGCCGCACGAGCCCGCGAAAAAGAACAGAAAATTGCCGCCGAAAACGCCCGCGCCGCCGAGCGCCGAGAACGCAAAAAGAAAGCCAAAGCCCGCAAAAGCGATATCCCGCTCTGGAAACAGCGAGCACTGGAACGCGAAGCCGGCCAAACCGGCACCCACGCCGACCGCAGAAAGAAACCGTGAGCACCGCTCACGGCCGCTGCCCCCAAATTGCCATGATGAAAAAACTGCTCATTATTTTCTGTCTTCTGTTGGCTGCAGCAATCTGTGCAGTATTGTGCAGCCCATACATGCCGTATATTCGCCAATACCTGCCCACAGGCCCCTACCGCACGCTGGAAGCCGGGGATAATAATCTGGCAGTTCTGGCTCGGCAGCAGATTGGCGTGACCGTGGAATATAACCCGGCCTACGAAAAGCTCTCTTACCCGGGCGGGGATGTTCCCATGGAGCGCGGCGTGTGTACGGATGTCGTCATCCGCGCGCTCAGGCTCAAGGGCATAGACTTACAGAAAGAAGTGCACGAAGATATGAGCCGCCACTTCTCTGCCTACCCAAAAAACTGGGGACTTAAACGCCCCGACCGCAACATCGACCATAGACGTGTACCCAACCTGCAGGTTTATTTCACCCGTCGCGGGTGGAGCCTGCCCGTATCCGACAATCCGGCAGACTACAAACCGGGCGACATTGTTACCTGCCGAGTACAGAGTGGGCGCCCACATATCATGATTGTGAGCGACCGCGCCACACTCAGTGGAACTCCTATGGTGATTCACAACCTCGGGAACGGCACTCAGGAAAACCCACAGCTCTTCACCTTTACCCTCACCGGGCACTACCGACCGATTTACAACTCAACCACTCGCAAACAATGAAAACACCCCTGACTCTGCTCTTACTGCTGGCAGCAACAGCCTTCGCCGACAGCCGCCTGCCCGAACTGGCCCGCCGTCAAATCGGCGTGACGGTGGAATATGACGGCTCTTACGAGCGCTTATCCTACCCCGGTGGCGATGTCCCCATGGAGCGCGGCGTATGTACCGATGTGGTCATCCGTGCGCTCAGGCTGCTGAACTTCGACCTGCAGAAAGAAGTACATGAGGACATGAAGCGCAACTTCTCGCGCTATCCCAAACGCTGGGGGCTCAAACGCCCGGACAAAAACATCGACCACCGCCGCGTGCCCAACCTGCAGACATTCTTCAAGCGCAAGGGGTGGAGCCTGCCCGTGACCGACGAACCGTCCGATTACAAATCGGGAGACCTCGTAACCTGCACGGTCGGTGGCAATCTGCCCCATATCATGATTGTAAGTGACCGCTGCAATGACGAGGGCGTACCGCTCATCATTCACAACATCGGTGCCGGCACGGAGGAGGAGGATGCCCTCTTCAGGTTCCCGCTCAACGGGCACTATCGCCCCAAATTAGCATCACCGGCCAAATAAAAGTTTACCGCACAAAAAAGGGCGCCCTCAGGACGCCCTTCTTCGTTTGCAAAACTGTTTGCTGGCTCAGAATCGGAAATCCACCCCGGCACTCACATAAAGAGCCGGTCGGTAATGATGATTACCATAGGAATCCTTACGAGCGTTGCGTTCCAGGAACTGCGCGTTGGTGGTCACAGTGGAACCTACCGAAGCCGTGATAATACGCTTGGTCTGCCCGGGCTGCGAGAAATCATACTCTACGGTACCACCCACCACGAGAGAACGCACGCGGAAGATGCGGTCGCCGCGGTCAGTCTCCGCCGCCCAGATACCGCCGCGAGCCGCAACAAATGGCCCGAAGGAAAGGCGCTCGGTGGCATGGTACATAGCCTCCAACTGGTAGCCACTCAGTTTCACCGTCCACTCATCGCAGGGAGTCCACTCAAAACGTACCATGGGCACGGCCATATACTCAGCAAAACGGGGAGACAGAGCCAAACCGAGCGAGTAAGAGAACGTATCGCTGTGCTTAACGGTATAGAACGCATACGCTGCCAAATCCAGACCTTTGCTCACGGCCTCGCAGTCGGATGCTACCTCCGGAGCCAAGCCATAGGTCCAACGATTACCGTTATCCATCGGGGTAATGAACGTGATGGGCAGCGCAAAGTTGTAGAAAACATCATTGTGCAGGTCAAGCGTGCCACCGGTATTGGCTATGGTAACCTTGGCATCGAACTGCACATTGACCATGGTCTTGCCCCAGCCAGTTTTGCGCGGGTCCGACAGCGGCAGCGTGAGCGCATAGCTCTGCAAACTCAGCTCGGAACCACCATGGCGCTCGCCCATGCGGGTGAACCATTCAAAACGGCCGTAACTGGGCAACACCCCCGTATCGGGCAGCCCGTAGCGCCACTCATTCATGACCTGCTGTTCTGTAACAGAGGTCGGAGCCTGCTCCCCTGCCTGTACCATTCCGGCAGCAAGAACCGCCATCATCACAACGCTCGATGTTCTCATGCGCTGCATTTTACCACATTCGTTTGATTACAGCAAGTGTTATATTATTTAAACAATCCAAAATAACATCCGCCACCCTCGTACCACAGCAGCCTATTTTTCACAAAAACAGCGCTTACTCTATTCCTTAGAACTCAAAAATCACTAAACTTTTCCGAAAAATCGTCGTTTTTTGACTGAAAGCGAAAAAAAAGCTAGTGTTTCCTCTAACTTTGTGCTAATATAGCACCGTTCCCGAGAGGGAGAGAGTACATCATCATACAGAATTGCACAAGCTATGAACGATCTCACGAAACCTTTCAAGCGTCTGCCGGTGGCACTTATCGGCACAGGTTCCTATGTACCTGAAACCCGTCTGACCAACTCCGACTTGGAGAAAATGGTCGAAACCTCGAACGAATGGATTATCGAGCGCACCGGTATTGAAGAGCGCCGCATTGCCGCCCCCGGCGAGAAGACCAGCGACATGGCCACACAGGCTGCCAAGAAGGCCATGGAAGCCGCCGGCGTCACCCCCGAGGAAATCGACCTCATCATCGTCGGCACCGTCACACCCGACACCTTCACCCCCTCCACAGCCTGCTATGTGCAGGCCAACATCGGCGCCGTGAATGCCGCAGCATTCGACATTTCCGCCGCCTGCTCCAGCTTCCTTTTCGCGCTGAAGACCGCCGTGCAGTACATCGGTTGCGGTCAGGCTCGCACAGCACTCATCATCTCCTCCGAGAAGCTCAGCCACATCGTGAACTGGGAAGACCGCAGCACCTGCGTGCTCTTCGGTGACGGTGCCGGTGCCGCCGTGCTGCAGACCGGCACGGGCAAGGAGGGCGACAGCGCCATTCTGGCCTCCGACATCGGTTCCGACGGCACACTGACCGACCTGCTGATGGTTCCCGGCGGTGGCTCTGCCATTCCCACAACCGAGGAGAACATCCACGAGAAGCTCTACACGCTGGCCATGCGCGGCAACGAGGTATTCCGCTATGCTGTGGCTCACATGAAGGACTCCGCCCTGTCGCTCATTGAACGTACCGGCATTAAGCCCGAGGAAGTGAATGTGGTGATTCCGCACCAAGCCAACCTGCGTATCATCAATGCCGTGGCTCAGCGTCTGGGTATTCCCGTGGAGCGCGTGTTCATCAACCTGCAGAAGTACGGCAATACCTCCGGTGCCGCCTGCGCCATCGCACTCGATGAAGCCATTCGCACCGGCAAGGCCAAGAAGGGCGACATCGTGCTGATGGTCACCTTCGGTGCCGGCCTTACCTGGAGTAGTGCCGCCATCCGACTCTGATAAAGACTCGTTACAGTTACGAAAGACAAACCTTGCCTTTCGTAACTTGTAACCGCAAACCTTTTGTCATTCCGGCTCACAAGCTACGTTATGCGCAGCTCAGCGTTCACCGCTGAGCTCGCTCGTTTGTACACCGACAACACGACGGAAGCCCCGCTGGTATTCCCCTGCACCTGCCCGGCAGCCTATGCTTTTGTCGTTGCGCTGGTAGCAGCCCAAAGCAAGGAACCCCGGCGTATATGGGCAGTTGCGGATGCCCTGCCCATGCAGGAACGCGTAGCGGCAGAGCTCCCGCTGTGGGATACCCCCTGCATCTTTGTTCCCGAGAGAGAGATTCACGTCAACAACGGCCTGAGCGACCCCGATTTAGCGGCAGAACGCTTGGAAGCACTGCGCACCATCTCCGGCACACCGAAAGCCCCGCAAGTTGTAGTGGTCACAGCTGCAGCGCTCGAGCAAACAGCCCCGACCTTTACTCAGGCCTCGGCAGACAGTACCATCACCCTGAAAGTAGGCGAAGAACGCGCCCCCGAGCAGCTACAGGAAGCGCTCACCACGCACAGTTTTGAACGCGTAGAACAGGTGACAGCACGTGGGCAATGGAGCCTGCGTGGCGGTATTCTCGATGTCTTCCCCCTGCAATCAGCATGGCCACTGCGTATTGAGTTTTTCGGCGATGAAATAGAAAGCATTCGCGCCTTCGACATTGACAGCCAGCTTTCATTCCGCAAGCTGGCAGATGCCGAGCTGATACTCGATGAACCACCGGCAGACCGCCGCCTGCGCGACCTCATATCCCCGCAGGATTGGGTCGTTTCCCTCCCCGGTTGTGGTGAACCCGGCAATGTGCTCGTCTTTGAAACACCTCCCGAAGTAGCAGATGTGGTGCCCGAGCTGGATGAACTTCACCAAAAAGAGGCTCTCTCCTTCTACGGCGAACCGCTCGGCAACTTCGATACCGGCGATTTCGTCATGCAGGCTGCACGTCGAGATTTGGCACGCGTCAGCTTGGAGCAATGGAACCGGCAGAAATGGCGTATCGTCATGTACTTCCCCCATGAGGGTGAGAAAAAGCGATTCGAAGAAATCTGTGGCGAGGACGATGCGTGGCGAGCCGTGCAGAGCCGCGACGGCGATTTACCCTTCGGCTTTACCGTACCGGGAGCCAAGTTGGCCGTGCTCTCCGCAGCGGAGATTTTCGGCCGATACTCCTCGCCCCGCGCCCGTAAGAGGGATGACCGCGAGGACCGCCTGCGCCGTGAGCGAGCCCAAGCTCCGCTGCGGGAAATCGCACCGGGCGACCTCGTCATTCACTCGGCTCACGGTCTCGGGCGCTTTGTGGGCATTGTGCAGGATTCCAAAACCGGCGAGCAAGAGCTCCATATCCAATACGCCGGCGGAGTTTTGCTGCGCATTCCCCTGCAGCAAAGCCACTTGGTCAGCAAGTATGTAGGCTTGGGTGCCAAAGCCCCGGAACTTTCGCGCTTGGGCGATGCCCGCTGGCGCCGTGCCTGCCAAGCCGCCGAGCGAGCCGTACAAGACTACGCAGCCCAATTGCTCGAAGTACAAGCCGAGCGCGAAAGCAATACCGGCTATGCACACCCGGCCGACTCCTCATGGATGTGGCAGTTCGAGTCCTCCTTCCCCTTCCGCGAAACACCGGACCAGCTGCGAGCCATCAACCAGTGCAAGGCTGATATGGAGGCTCCCCGCCCCATGGACCGCCTGATTTGCGGCGACGTGGGTTTCGGCAAGACTGAGGTTGCTATTCGCGCGGCGTTCAAGTGCGTGACCGGTGGCCGACAGGCAGCCATATTGGCTCCCACCACCGTACTGGCCGACCAACACTACCGCACCTTCCGCAGCCGCATGAGCGAATACCCCGTTCGCATTGAGCTGCTCAGCCGCTTCACCCCCGCCAAGAAGGCGGCTGAAATCATTGAGGGCATGCGCCGCGGCGATGTCGATATCGTCATCGGCACCCATCGCCTCATCTCCAAAAACGTCAACTTCAAGAACCTGGGGCTTGCCGTCATCGATGAAGAGCAGCGCTTCGGTGTGCGCCACAAAGAGCAGTTCAAGCGCATGTTCCGCATGGTCGACATGCTCACACTCTCCGCCACCCCCATCCCCCGCACGCTCTACGTTGCGCTCATGGGCGCGAGGGATATGAGCACCATCGATACAGCACCGCTCAACCGCCTGCCCGTACAGACAGCCGTTTGCCCCTACAACGAGGAGCTTATCACCCGAGCCATTGAGCGTGAGCTTGCCCGCAACGGTCAGGTATTCTTCCTGCATAACCGCGTGCAGAGCATACATAAAATGGCGGAAACCCTGCAGCGGCTGGTGCCGAAAGCCCGCATTGTCATCGGCCACGGCCAAATGGACAAGAGCGACCTCGAGTGCGTGATGCGTGACTTCGTAGCGGGCAAGGCCGATATCCTGCTCTCCACCACCATCATTGAGAGCGGTATCGACATACCCAACGCCAACACCATCATCATTGACCGCGCCGACCGTTTCGGGCTGGCTGACCTCTACCAGCTGCGTGGCCGTGTGGGACGCGGCGGCCACCGAGCCTACGCCTACCTACTGCTCCCGCCGGATGCCCTCTGCACCTCCGACGCCCGCAAGCGTGTATCGGCCATCAAGCAATATACCGAGCTGGGCAGCGGGTTCAAAATTGCCATGCGCGACCTCGAAATCCGTGGCGCCGGCAACCTTCTCGGCACCCAGCAGAGTGGTGATATCGCCGCTATCGGCTTTGAGCTGTACTGCCAGCTCCTGCGCCAATCCATCGAGCGTCTGCAGGGCAAGGCCCCCACGCTGCGCGCAGATGCCCAGCTGAAAGCCGACTTCCTCTGCGTGAGCGAGGCCGTTCTCTCCACTCGCCCCGATGCAGACAAACTCATCGGCGCCTTCATACCCGAAGCCTGGGTCGAGAGCACACAAACCCGCATGGCCTGCTATACCCAGCTCGCCAAAGCCCTTACAGAAGACGACGTCGATGACCTCGAGCGACAGTGGATTGACCGCTTCGGTCCCCTACCTCGCCCCGCCCGAAACCTACTCATCTCTCATAAAATCAAAATTGTCGCCTCGCGTCGCAATATCTCCAACGTCGAAATCTCGGGGCAAAAGCTCATGCTCACCCGCAACAAGGATTATATTCTACTCGACAGGCGCTTCCCCAGACTGGCAAAAATCCGCCCCGCCGACAAACTCCGCGAAACCCTCAGGTTCCTGCAGGAGATGTGAACATGATTACCACTCAGCGCTCTCATCGCGGAGCCATGTAAGGATACCGGTAAACTCAGCGACTGTCAGCACGGTTTGGGTAGGGTCATTTTTACCGATGGAGTGGTCGAGCTTCATGCCGGCGGTATAAGCGAGTGCCGCGCGGTAGTCGGGGTTGCTGTCATAGCAGGCGCGGAAGGCGGCTTGGAGCAACTGTTGGTAGTCGGGCGACAGTCTGGGGTAAGGCTTACCGCGCCAGTAGAGGGTCTGGGCATTTTTCCAATCATAGCGACGGCCTGCACGCATGGCCCGCCCGCCAACCAAAGCACAGATTTCCCGCTGTCTATCACAATCCTGTACCTTCAAGCTCTGCAGAAATCCCTCGAGCGAGGCACATGCCACGCCATCAAACACGAAGGCATTCGGTGCAAAGTTACTCAACAGAGTTGAGGGATACACACTCGTGCGAATGTCGTACGTGTTGGTGGCGGGGTTGTAATCCGGATTATCTGTGAAGATAGCGTTCATTTATCTTTTCAGAACAGAGTACCACAGTCGCGCAGGCGTACCAGACGCCCCACAAACTCATCTATGGTCAGGATAGTCTGGGTAGGGTCATCCTTGCCGATAGAGTGTTTCAAGATGGCGTTACCTGTTTTTGCCAGCAGGAGTCGGAACTCCTCACACTGATCATAACAGGCCTGATAGGCTCGCGAAAGGAGCTCCTGATACTCCTCGGTGTGACGGCCATAAGCACGACCGGCCCAATAAAGGGTCTGCTTATCCTGCCAGTAAATCTTGGAGCCGAAGTTTTTTGCACGAGGGCCATTGAAGCCACAAATCTCAATCTGCTGCTCCCTGTCAGGTGTTTTCAACGCCTGCAAAAAGCCCTCTAACCCGGCGCACTCTACGCCGTCAAACACGAAAGGCTTAGCCCCCAAGTTGCTCAACGGCGCAAACTCCGGGTAATCCTTCATGCGAGAGGATATATCTATCACCCTCACGACCTTATCTATCATTTCTTCTAATGTTTTCATTTTAATTATGTGGATTATACATCTACATTTTTATAGACGCTCTCACTACGAAACAGTTCGAAGATTTTGCACAAAAATATTTTTTTTCGGCTTCTCCACCTGTTTTAACTAACAACTTGCGCTACCGCAGGGGTTAGGATAAAAGGAAAGCATGGAATATCTCATAGCATTGACATTGCTGGTACTGGTAGGGGCCTGGGTTGTAGGAGCCTACATTCGCCTGCACCACCTGTATGAACGGGTACAATGGGCGTGGGTGAAATGGCACAGCGCCGCCGAGCACCGCAATGAATGCTTGGGGGATTTCGTAGCGGTGTTTGCCTGTCACCTACCTCAAGAGGACATGCTGGCACGCGACATTCGCCGTTGGGCGGAGGATAGCAGGCGGGCTCTGGCGGCCCGTCCTGCTGCCCCCCAACAGGGGAGCAGTCGTGAGCTGGAGCTCACCGAGCGACAGTTAAGGCGAATCATGCGCTACTCGGGGCGGGCAATGGAAGCCGCACCTCCGGTGACAGATGACAATGAGCAGTTACTGGGGCTCTACCATACCATGGCCCTCTCCGATAGGTTGCAGCAACAGCAAGCCCATGCCTACAACCGCACCGTGCATGATTTCAACGCGGCACTCGATGAACCCGCCATGCGATTATTGGGCCCCACCCTTGGATTTTCCCACATGGACGACCTGCAAGAGAAAGGCTAGAAATCGGAAATTGCGAAAAACACGTCAAAGAACAATTTGCCGAGCAGAATCTACAATCTACCATTTACAATCTACAATGTAGGAGAATGCAGGCTTACGCCTGTGATAAGCGAAGCCGGAATCACACTTACTGCCGCCCGCGCCTGAAAGCGCGGGGCGTG
>JAZRSQ010000060.1:0-13593 GCA_045651585.1 Akkermansia sp. | reverse complement strand
TGCAGTGTTGCTGTAAGTGCCCACCTCGATATCGGTAGCAGAGGCAGCGTCGCTGATGGTGGCGCCATCTGCAATGGTGAGTGTACCTGCAATGGCAGAGCCACCGCTGGTCAGCGTACCGTTTACAGTCACATCACCCGTTACGGTCTGGCCGTTCAGGTCGAGTACGCCATCTACCGTAGCACCGGCGCCGAAGGAAGCAGCACCGGCGAGCTTAATCGTGCCCTCGCCGTCAATGGTAACAGCGTCGGTCAATGTCAGTGCACCTACAGTTACCGTCGTGCCGGCAGTCTCAACACCAATCTTATCGAAGCCATCGAAGGACAGAGAGCTACGATCCTGATCGGCATCGCCGGTGAAGAGGAGGGTGCGAGAACCTGTTACAGTCAGCACGCAGCTGTCGGTGGCGGCCTTGTTGAAACCACCGTGAAGCGCAGCACCACTACCGAAGGTTACGGTGTCGTCCACCTTCACAGTTGTCGATGCCACAGTAATGTTAGCTGCATTGGCGGCAGTACCACCGGCAGCCCAGATGTTACCGGAAATCGTGCCATCACCTGTCAAGGTAATGGTAACATCGCCTACAGTACTGGTAGAGGATTCGGCATGCTGATATACGCCACCATACAGACCTTCTGTCAGGGTTACACCATCGAGAACAATGCTGACGTCACCAATCTCATTGGTGGAGGTACGACCGCCCACAAAGGAACCACCGGCAACAAGCTTGGTGAAGGAGGAATCCGTCAAAGTCATGCTCACATCACCCAATGTCACAGTAGAAGACGAAGAGTTTGTAAACACACCGCCGGTTACCCACCCCTTGAAGGTAGACCCGGTAGCGGTCAATGCGGAATCTCCGGTATGGGTCGTTGCCTTCGTGGCAAGGAATGCAGCACCGGCCACATTGCCATTGAATGTACCGCCGGTTATGGTTACAACAGAATCGCCCTGATTGGAAGTAGCATCGGTAGCGTCCACATACGAACCACCGGTAATGTTACCGCCGAATGTACCATCGGTGATATTCAGTACCGTGTTACCAATGGTACTGGTGAAATTAGCGGCCAGATAAGAACCTGCGGCAACAACGGAGTTCATGGTCGCGCCACCACTGATGTTGACGGTGGAAGTACCCGTTGTGTTAATTGCACCACCACTGATGCGGGAACCACCCACAATCACATCGGTAAACGTCATACCGCTCTTGCCGGTGACAGTAACATTCGTGTCGCCGTTAATATTGGCAGTGAGGCTACCGGCCCAGTTATAGTGGCCGCCAATCACCTTCTTCTTGAACTCGGTACCGGTTCCCGTGTAAGCGCTCAGGTCAATGGTAACATTGGTGCTACCGTTGATTATGTTGGTAGAATTACGATTCTGAGAGTCCACCTTTGAACCACCACCGATAACAGCATCTCCGGGAGATGTGGTGTTATCAAGATTGTTCGTGTTATTGGTTGCCAACGGCACATAGACAAAGATATTGGTGCTACCCGTGAATACAGACGTATTGCCGTGAGCATTCGTACCGGCGCCGATAATAGCAGCCGTTACATCGCCACTGAATACGGAGATGTAGCTATTACCGGTGAATACCGGTGTGCGACCGTCCTGCATGGTACCACCAACGATAGAACCTACCGTTGCGCCATCGAGAATGATGTGGGTATTGCCATTGAAGTTACCGACAGAACCACTACCCCAGGTATTGGCCCAATGACCGCCGACGATGGCCTTGTATTGCCCTTCATCGGCTCGAATCCAAACATCGCCTACATAGGGAGTAGCGTCGCCGGCGTTAGGAAGCCTTGTACCACCATAAACTATCACATTGGCATTACCGCCGGTCAGACTTGCAGGAGCACCGTTAAGGAACAGCTCCCCGGCATCCGCAGCAACGGCAGTAGCCTCCAGACTTGTCGGAGCACCGGCCAGACCGGCGGCTCCCCAGTTGATATCCCAATCGGTATCAAGCTCGGTACCGCCGGCAATCACCAATTTCCAATAGCCATTGTCGTCGACAAGCTGATACTGGTCGCTGTTCAAGCCTGATACAGAAATAAGAGCAGAATCCACACTCGAGGCAATACCAAGGTCAAGCTCCAAATCCGCGGAGAGATCCAGGTTGAAGCCATTCACGGCTACAGCGGTGGTAAGGGCATCAATCTTAATCAGATTACCACCCGGTATATTACCGTAGGTAAGCAGAGCATTCTCATTGAGATTGAAGGCATTGATAGTGAGCACGCCCTCGTAATTCATGGCCAGCTCAGCGCCGCCCATGGTATCGATGGTAAGTGCACCGCTGCCCTTCTTGTTGAACAGACCGGCTGCATTTGTAATGGCAAGAGCCCCATCGGCAGCGACCGTAATATCGCCACTACCGGCCAGAGCTGCCATCGTAGCAGTACCTTCGGCAGTCAATGCACCACCGTCAAGTGTCACGGTAGAGGTAGCAGAGGAGCCATCGAGCATCTTCAGAGTACCGGCGTTGACAAGCGCACCACCGGCGTTGCCCAGAGTGGAAGATATAGCCAGCGTACCTTCACCGACCTTGGCCAGAGTAGCATTGGCATTCGTTGCAGAGATAGTCAGCGTACCATCCACAACATCCACAGTTGTGGTTTGACCGCCATTACGAAGTCGCAGGGGCGCATCAATCGAGCTGGTACCGGTAGAAGTAATCTTGCAGCCATCCTGGAAGAAATCCAGAGCGCCATAACCATCGCCCTGCCCGGTGATGGTACCGTTGTTCAGCACGAGCTTGTGGTTGGCCGACAGGGATTGACGGGTCTCACCCAGGTCAATCACACCGCCATCAACTGTAATCGTATTGGAGCCGTTGTAGTTGATAGCATCACCACTATTGAACGTCAACTTACCGCTCACATTAATATCAGACGAAAGCCAGCTACTGGAAATCACCAATTCACCGGCGACATCGAGACGCAGGGAATCGAATGCACCACCATCGTACGTCAGCGTAGTACCCTCACCCACGCCCAGAATACCGCCGGTAATCGTGGTCCCCTCGCCGAGAGCCTCGCCGAAGGTGGTCGAAGTATCGGTATCGATAATGAGCTTACTGTCGCCGTTAAGGATAACTTCCTTAAGGTTGTTACCGGTGGTGCCGATAGTGAGAGAACCTGCGGCGGAGTCCGAACCAACGGTCAGGGTATCGCCAACTGTCAGGCTACCGGAGCCGGCCAGCGTAAGGTCAGTGCCACCGGCAACAGTAACTATGCCGGCAGTAATATCACCCTCAATAGTAGCCGTCAGAGCACCCTCAGTGGTGAAATCGACGAAATCGTTATTGTCGAACACGCCACCGGCATCCATCGTGCAACCTTCCTTCCAAGTGATGTTGCCACCACTCCAAACCAGATTATCAGCGGTCTGAGTGATAATGAGGGCACCATTGGAAATAGACCATTCTGTACCGGGGCGCAGCAGGGCATCGCTCACAATAGCGGCTTTCAGCTCATCGGATGTGGCAGACTCCAGACCGGTCACGGTGCCACCATCAACCAACGTGTAGGTGGTTACATTGCCACTCACAGTAGCGGCATCTACAATCGCAAAACCCAGCGTCAGGCCGGTTATACCGCTGATATCAACCATACCTTCATTCTGCACAGTCTGGCCCAGAGTGATTGCACCGCTCACATTGAGTGTAGCATCGGCCCCCACATTCACGAGGCCCTCATAGGTACCGCCGTCAAATGTCTGAACACCCCCGGAAATATCGAGAGTGATACCTGCACTCACGGTACCGCTGAATGTACCGTCGGCTGCAGTAACTTTCAGCGTAGCAGCGGAAATACCGGCACCATCGCTGTTCAAGCCACCACCGTATGTTGCAATCCTTCCGTTACCGGAAAGGGAGCGAACAGAGGACTCGGCAACATTGAGCGCGAGCACGTTCTTGGCGGCATCATCACCGGTATTGAGAGCGGCATTCTTCAAAGCATCGGCATGGTTGAGTACCACCCAGCTGTAGGCATTTCCGTTACCGTTTTGGATATCGAGTACCACGGTACCGGCAAAATCATTAGCGCCACTCAGGGAGAACACGCCGGGAGCATTATCGCCACCGCCACGTCTGAGTGTAACAGTGCTGTCAGCTGCACCCTTCAGACTACCGAGCACTACACCCTTGGCGTACTGCATCTCAATTGCAGCAGCAGCACCTTCTGCCACCGTGATGTCACCGCTCATGTAGTAGGAGCCGTCCACAAAATAAAGCTTGGCAGTGTCGGCCAGGGAAATGGTGGACTGAACCTCAGCCTTATCGCTTGCGCTGACATTCACCTTAGCGGTCGTCCAGAGATGGAACTTAATCTCACTGTTGGAATCCCCCACGGTAATCGGACCGTAGTTCCACACGCTACCCTCAGTTGCAGCGCCGGTGTTACCCTCACCGATGGTAAGTCTGGCACCACCGCTCACGTCATAACCACGTGACGTCTGCGAAGCAGTGGGAATCGTCATGTCCGAGGTCACGGATATAGCCCCGCTGCCGACGACGAGTTTAATGAGGCCATCCTCATTCACCAATTCATCAGCGCCGGTGTAAAGCGCCAACAAAGCTGCTGCTGCATCATTTGTCGTCTGAACAATATTGTAGGTACCGGCTCCCAGACCACCGCTGCCATTGAGAGTAAAGGAAGTGGCAGTCAGAGCATTGCTACCGGCATTCAGTATGGCGGCAGATGCCTCCGTCAGAGCAGCGATATTCAGAGTAATGGCGCCGAGCGAAGCTTCTGCATTGAACGCAGCACTACCGGCATTCAGAGTGAAGTTATCAACAGATACAGATTTAGTAAATGTATAAGCTGCACCGCCCTTCAGCACCATCTTGGAGGTACCGCCGGTCTTGGAAATCTGGTTGGTAATGTATACCGGAACAGCATCCGTATAATTAAAGGTGAGTGTGTTCTTGTCAGTACCGAAGGTAATATTACCCGTACCGGCAACACCCTTTGTAGCAGAATTGCTCACGGCAGCTATAGCAGCATCGCGACCACCGAAAGTCATCGAGAACGTTGCGGTAGCAGAAAGGGTTATATCACCTGTGAACCCGGTAACATCACCTTCGAATACATAACCGGCACCGGTACCGGCACCTACTTTCTTCAGAATACCATCGCCGGTAACAGCCCCGGTGAAGACTTGGTAATTATTTTGATTGCCATTAGAGATAACGAAACCGGTATCCCCCTCAGCATCGGTATTCACAATCTGTACCGCAGCTGCGACAACATCCGTCTTGTTACCACCGGAGAAGTAGTTGTTTGATTCCCCGGAACTATTGGCATCATCCATCTGGAAGATGATAGTCTGATCAGCCCCGTAACCGGCGAGATTCAGTTCGGTATTACCCTTTCCGTCAACCGTTACAGTCTTTGCTTCGGCATCGACCGTAACAGCCGCCATTGCCTGAGTTCCGGCAAAAACAATAGCCATGGCTCCACCGGCAACAACGCCGGTACCAACTGTTGTAGCGAGACCACTCACGACTGTCATGCAGGCGAGAACGGCGCTTCTAAGTCCCTTAGGGAGATGCAGTTTCATAATTTTGAGGTGTAAGAATAAAAGTTTGTATGCGACTGTACAGAGCACAGTCCTGACTTGAATACCATACCACTCTATCAAAACCGCCCCCAAAGTCAAGAAAAAAGCACCTGTCAATTATCATTTTTTGCACTGAACAGAAATGGTTTTCGCTTGACATAGCAGGGTTCGTCAGGCAGAATGGGGAGAGATGATGGAGAAGCGCTACTATTACCTGACCCCCGCACGCACTAAGCCCTTGGGTCCGCACACGACCACGGAGCTGCGTAACATGCTGGTGAGCGGGGCTATATCTGCTGCGACCGAGGTAGCGGCAGAGGGTGATAAACAGTGGGTTCCGCTGGGGCACGTGCTCATAAATCAACCCACCTCGCTGCCCCCACTTCCCGCGCTGCCCCCGATTCCCGATGCTACAGAGACTTTGCCACCGGTACCGGGGTCAATCCCCCCGGTAAATATACAGTTTGTACCGCAGCCACCCCCGGCAACGGACGGTGCGGCAGGTGCATGCCCGGCCTGTGGGCAAGAGCTGCAGACCGAGGGCTTACAACTACCGCCGGCATGCCCACATTGTAAGCACCACTTGCGCCCGCAGCGAGACACCATGTGGCAGTACGCCCGTGCAGCATTCACACGTCCCTTCACATGGAAAGGCCGCAGCACACGCAAGGAGTACTGGAGCACCTTCCTCTTCTACATGCTGATTGTTGTACCGCTGGGTACCATTGCCACCCTTGTGGTATTAGCCTGCACCTTCAGCCGATTAAACACTACAACAGACATACAGAAAATCATCGCCTCCCCCGACATGCTACCGGTATGGATAACGGGTGGCGTAATGGGCATACTGTTACTGTATTTCATTTTGGTCTTTCTGGCCGTAAGTTCACGGCGCCTGCACGACATCGGGCGCAGCGCGTGGTGGCTGGTAGCCTACGTCGTCATATACTTTGGCTGGCTGGGGCTCTACCTGTACCGAATGTACGAATACCTCAGCAACATCAACTGGCAACTGATTATGGCCATCGACGACGAAGAGTCGCTCGAAGCCAGGATTGAGGAAATCTCAGACCGAATCAGCCTGATGTACTACGAAGGCACGCTCGGGCTGCTGTACCTGGCTGTCGCCATTCTGGGGGTCTGCCTGCTCGTATTCAGCGTGAAAGACAGCAGCGCCGGCCCCAACAAATACGGTCCCTCCACCAAATACCCACTTAACTGATTTCACTACCGATATGAATGAGTATTATTACCTGAACGAGAACAAGGAGCCACAAGGACCCCATACCCTCGATGAACTGCGCGCCCTGCTTGCCACCGGCAAGCTGCAACCCGATACGAAAGCCGCCCGCAAGGGAGACCCCGGTTGGCGCGACCTGCAGGCTGTGCTCGATGCACCGGTTCAAGTAATGCCCATGGCCCGTCAATCTGCCCCTGCCGGCACCTGCCCCGCTTGCGCCACGGAACTCAGCGCCACCGATAACCAGCTGCCCGAGCGCTGCCCGGGTTGCGGGTACAGACTGCGTGCCTTCAACATTCACGACCTCTGGCAGAACTTCGTACTGGCACTGCGCAAATCTTTTGTAATAAAAGGGCGTGCCCCGCGTATCGAATACTGGAGCTTTGTACTCTTCAGCACTATCATCCTCAACGTATTCCTCACTGCTCTTCAGATTGTGGCAGTGAGCATGTTGCCCACGGACGCCGTGGCAGCACTCGATGCCTCACTCGAAAGCGATCACATGCCCGAACAACTGGCCGGAGGCGTTCTTATCATGCTGTTCTTACTGGGTATCGTCTATTTCGCAATCAATCTGGCAGTCATGGTGCCGCATATTACCGTAACGGTACGCCGATTGCACGATGTCGGTCGCAGCGGTAAATGGCTGCTGGGGTACTTCTTGCTGATAGCGCTCTGGATGGTCAGCCTGATAGCCATGGTTGCCGCTCTGGCACCTTACGAAACAGCCACAGATACCCCTGACATCGTCGCGGCTTTCCCCATCGCATTTATTGTCATGCTGCTTATCACCTTCGCCTACAGCCTGTACTTTTTCATTCTCACCCTGCTCGACAGCCAGCGAGGCCCGAACAAGTACGGTCCTTCCCCGAAATATCCTCTCTCTTAATCAACAATGGCCACTAAACCCACAGTACCGGTTCCCGCAACAGTCAGGCTTTCCGACATTAAGCCGACAGCTGTTAAACTTACCACTGTCAAACCGACCGTGACCAAAGCTGTCACCGTCAAACCGGTCACAGCCAAACCGGCTCAGACTGCCGCACCGACCACAGTTGTTCCCGTGCCCAAAACGGTGGTACCAACCCCAAAACCGGCAGTCCCCGCCCCGGAGCCGGAAAAGAAAGATAACCTGCCCACAAAGACACAGATTGTAGACGTACCGGAACAGACCACCCCGCCCGCAAAGACACAGATTGTAGACGTACCGGAGCAAGTCACCCCGCCCGCAAAGACACAGATTGTAGACGTACCGGAAGAAAAAGAAAAGGAACCGACAGATACAACTACTGCCACACCGGCCAAGCCCAAGCCGACCACCCCCCGTCCTGTTATCAAAACACCGGTTCCCCAAGAAGACAAACCGATTCGCAAGCGCAAGCACACCATCGAGCGTCACCCCGAAACCGACCTGCTCTGCCCCAAGTGCAAGAGCAAACTGAAGGTGACAGACGGCAAGCTGCCGGAGACCTGCCCCGGCTGCAACTTCATCCTGCGCGCCAAGCGACAGAAAGCCGCCAATCACAACTTTGAACTGGCCTTCCGCAAGGCTTGGGTGCTGCGTGGGCGAGCCACACGCCGCGAGTTCTGGGGCTTCAGCAGCATCATGGCCACCGTCGGCATTTTGCTGGCTGCCACCATGGATTATGTATGCAACGGAGCCGCCATCAGCCTGCTGCGCGAGTATGTGAGCGTACCCGCTCTACCCGGCATGGCGCAGTATATTCTGGCAGCCATGCTGGGGGCCGCTATCCTGATATGGGTCGTTGCACTCCCTCTTCCCCTGCTCACGCTGACCATACGCCGCCTGCATGATATCGGGCGCAGCATGCTGTGGCCGTCAATGGTTATTCTTTGTGCACTTGCAGCCGTAGCAGCATTGACCATAACCGACATCATGCAGCACATACTCGGCAGCATGCCCGACCACCTCCTCTACCTCGGCGAATGGGGCATGTATGCCGCCATGGGTCTGGGAGTGCTTGCTATCATCTTAGTGCTGGTCATCCTCATGTTCTGCCTGATGGACAGCCAGCGTGGCACCAATCAATACGGCCCCTCCACCAAATATCCCCTCGAGTAATATCTGAATAACGTTATGTCCGACGAAACCACTTCCGCCCCCACCCTTGTAGCAGGCGTGCACCGCTACATGGGAGATTGCCCCCGTTGCGGCCAGAGCATACTGGCAGCAAATAACAAGCTGCCGCACCGTTGCCCCACCTGCAACCACCCCATGCGCTCCGCCCACCCCGACAGCCCGCTGCACAATATTCACCGCTGTCTGCGACTGTTCTGCGATGTGCGCGGTCGCTCCTCACGCCGTGAGTTCTGGGCATTTTTGCCTGCAGCCCTGGCACTACTGACAGCCGAGGCCGCCCTCTTTGTGGGCTGCTATCGCGATGGCGCCATGGGTGAGGTTCCCATCTGGCTGTGGCTGGTGCTGCCCATGGTGCTGGCCTGCCCCCTCATCACGCTGACCATACGTCGCCTGCACGATCTGAACAAAGGACCGGGACTACTCATCACCTTCCTGGTGCTGGCACTGGGTGGCACAGCCGTCATTGCACTGCACTCCGAGGGGATTATGCCCGAGTACTTCACCAAGGATGCCGCCGACTGGGCTTGGGCTGCGCTGCGTGCAGACATCATCGTAGGCAGCATCATCCTTTACCTCTCGACCCAGCACCGTACCCCCGGTCCGAACAAGTACGGTCCGGCACCCAAATAATACCTCTCAGAGTGGAAGGGCCGATTTTCATACTGGGGCCGACAGGCTGTGGCAAAAGCGCCGTAGCAGTCGAGCTGGCGCAGAGATTAGGCAATGCGGAAATTGTGAGCGCAGATGCCTATCAGGTGTACCGTGCCCTGCCCATACTGACAGCTGCTCCGAGTGCCGAGGAAATGGCGGGTGTACCCCACCACCTCATCGGCACCATGGATGTCAGCGAGAACAACGATGCCGCCACCCACGCCCGCCGGGCGCAGGCATGCATAGCCGATATTCAGGCTCGCGGTGCCATACCGATTGTGACCGGTGGCAGTGGGCTGTACGTTAAGTTCATATCACACGGCATATCCCCGGCACCACCGAGTGACCCGGCATTGCGCGCCGAGCTGGAATCCCTGCCGGCAGAGGAAGTCGTGCGCCGCCTGCAGGAGGCCGACCCCGAGGGCGCTGCTGCCACCAACCTGCAAAACCCCCGCTACGTCGTGCGCAATCTGGAGATTGTGCTGCTGGGTGGCAAACCGCTCTCGTACTGGCGCAACAACTGGCAACCGCAAGCATGCGGCCCGGGATTCTGCCTGACCCGCGATGTGGCCGAACTCGACCGCCGTATTGCCACCCGCGCCGCCCACATGCTGAGCCACGGCGCCATACAGGAAGTCGCTGCCCTACCCGACAAACTTTCCCCCACGGCCGAGAAAACCCTGGGGCTCTCCCTCATTCGCGAGCACCTGAGCGGGCAACTCAGCCACGAGGAACTGACCGCAGCGCTCGCACTGGCCACCCGCCAATATGCCAAACGCCAGCGCACCTGGTTGCGGCGCGAGCCTTGGGCCACGCCACTACCCTGCAATCCCGGCTCAGCAGCTGAAATTCTGCGCATTCTCTCACGCGCGCACGAATAATGCGCAAAAATCTGACATCTTTCACCTGTTCATAAGCCCTATAATTCAAGGCCCAACAATTTTACCGCCAAATTTCCCCGTTCTAACCCTAATTTTTGGATTGAACTGGCGGATGAGAGTGCTATAATAGGCACGTTATGAGTACAGATACAACGACAACCGAGCTCTCAGCATCGGTCAAGCGCTACGCCCTTTACCTTATGGTAATGGCAGGTCTTGGTGGTCTTCTGTATGGTATCGACGTAGGTGTTATCGCCGCAGCTCTGCCTTACATTGAAAAGACCTCCTCTTACACACCCTCGGAAATCTCGCTCGTGGTTGCGGCCGTGTTGGCAGGTTCCGTTCTTTCCTCTCTGTTTGCCGGCATGCTGGCAGAGTGGCTCGGGCGTCGTAATGTTATCATCATCTCCGCCTTGCTCTTCACGCTGAGCATTCCGGTCATCTGCTTCTCCTCCGGTAGCTTCGGCATGCTGATGGCAGGCCGTATTCTGCAGGGTGCCTCCGCCGGTCTGGTGGGTGTGGTTGTTCCCATGTATCTTGCAGAGTGCTTGGACGCTAACTCCCGTGGTAAGGGTACCGGCATGTTCCAGTTCATGCTCACCGTAGGTCTGGTATTCGCCGCCGTTATCGGTCTGGTTACCACCGAGATCGTGGGTGCTGCTGACGACATGACCGTATCTGCCGAGAGCAAGCAGATTGCCTGGCAGGTTATCTTCTGGTGCTCCGCCCTGCCCGGTATCATCCTCTTCATCGGTGCTTTCAAACTGAAGGAATCCCCCCGCTGGCTGTACCGCAACGGTCGTGAGGACGAGGCTCTGCTCTCCCTCGCTTCCAACAACGGTGATGCCGCCGCTCGTGAGATTCTGCAGGAGATGAAGGACGCCGACGCTCGCGAGGCTGCCGAGAAGGCCGCTATGGCCGAGGCCGCCAAGGGCGACAGCCTGCTGCAGCGCAAGTACGTCATCCCCTTCTGCCTTGCCGTTGTGGTGCTGGCCTGCACTCAGGCTACCGGTATTAACTCCGTGCTCAACTACTCCGTGAAGATCTTCCAGCAGGCCGGTCTGCAGGGTTCCTTCGCCAACTGGGCTGACCTGAGCATCAAGGTAATGAACATGATCATGACCATCGTGGCCGTATCCCTGGTGGACAAGAAGGGCCGTACCTTCCTGCTCAAGATGGGCACACTGGGTATCATCGTCGGTCTGGCCGGCGTGGGTGCCATGTTCCTGACCGTGGAGAACAAGCGTGTGGATGTCACCGACATCGTGAAGGCTGCTATGGCCGACAACGCCCTGAACATCTCTGCTGCTGATGCCGTGCAGCAAGCTATGGCCAAGGACGCCACCATCGCTCAGACCTATCCCGAGTTCATGCAGGGCGAAAGCGTGGCCCCCGGCATGCAGCTCATCGTAAACTACACTCAGGGTAACGACACCAAGCAGGACGTTGCTGAGGTATCCGCCAACCCGAAGGCCGAAGGTACCGCCGTTGATGTGAAGCAGAGCATCGTCGAGGCTGACCCCAACTTCATGGACAAGTTCAAAAACTTCTTTGGCATCCCCATCCTCGAGAAGGGCAGCGTGAAGGAGGTTCAGATTACCCGTGCTGAAATCGGCATGAAGCCCGGTGCCTTCACCGGCTACATGGTTGCCGGCTTCTTCGTGGTGTTCATTGCCTTCTATGCCGCCGGCCCCGGCGTGTGCGTATGGCTGGCTCTCTCCGAGCTCATGCCCAACCGCATCCGCGCTAACGGTATGGCCATCGCCCTGCTCATCAACCAGCTGGTTTCCACCACCATCGCAGGTACCTTCCTGCCCTGGGTAGGTTCCTCCGGCTACTCCTCTGTGTTCTTCTGGCTCGCCGGCTTCACGGTCATCTACTTCCTGACCGCCTGCATCATGCCTGAGACCAAGGGCCGTACCCTCGAGGAAATCGAGCAGTACTTCACCACCGGCAAAATGCCCTCCCGTAAGGATGAGGAATCCGCTGCCGATGAGGAAGAGGCCAAGGCCTAATTAGTAAAGTACACTTTCTTATCTCTCTGAACTTACACTGAACCAAACCGCCCCTCACCCGCAAGTGAGGGGCGCGTTTTTTAAGGACGAGGGACGAATTTCGAAGTACGAGTTTTTCAGTTAGGCGGGCTTTTCGCCCGCTGGCTACCTCGCTTAAGGCGCGGGCGGCAGCTTATTCTGAGCTTTGCTATCTTTGCGCCGTAAGGCGCGGAACTCATAAATTCGTCCTTCCTCATTGACATGCTCCCTGGTCTTGGATATGATATGGGCATGAGCGAGTTTGCCGGGAAAGTAGCAGTCGTGACAGGTGGTGCGCAGGGCATAGGCCGCTGCATTGCAAATTTATTTACAGCAGCCGGAGCGCAGGTGTGCATTTTTGACCTGCAGGAGAACCCCTATTTTGTGGGCAATCTGGCAGAGGAAGCGGATTTGCGCACGTTCTGCGACAAGGTGATTGCGGAATATGGTCATGTGGATTACCTGATCAACAACGCAGCCCCTCTGTTCAAAGGATTGCCGGACTGCTCGTGGCAGGAGTTCAACTATGCCCTGCAGGTGGGAGTAGCCGCCCCGTATATGCTCACCCGCCTGCTGATGGAGCACTTTGCCGAGGGGGCGGCCATTGTCAACATATCCTCCAGCCGGGATCGCATGAGTATGCCCGGCACAGAGTGCTACACCGCCGCCAAGGGAGGAATCGCCGCACTCACACATGCGTTGGCTGTCTCCCTCGCCGGGCGAGTGCGGGTCAATTCCATATCCCCGGGGTGGATCGAAACCTGCGGCGCCACCTACAGCGGAGCAGATGTAACACAACACCCCGCCGGGCGCGTGGGCTGTCCCGAGGACATTGCCCACATGGTGCTCTACCTCTGCTCGGCCAAGGCCGGTTTCATCAGCGGCGAGAACATCTGCATAGACGGCGGCATGACCCGGCAAATGATTTACCACGGCGACCACGGGTGGAAACTGGACGATTAAGGGATTTACAATCTACAATGTAAAAGAATGCAGGCTTACGCCTGAGTAAAGCGAAGCCGGAATCACACTTGCCACCGCCCGCGCCTGAAAGCGCGGGCAGTAGCGGTGGAATAAGCTACGCATATCCGCGGGCGAAAGCCCGCCTAG
>JAZRSQ010000059.1:0-6447 GCA_045651585.1 Akkermansia sp. | reverse complement strand
TGACTCACTCGCAATGAGTGCGACGGGATTGTAGCGCATTTGGAGGGGTATTGCAAGCTTTTTTTTGAGAAATGGGTGCTTTTTTAATTTTTCGGGCGCTTGCGGTAGAGCATTTTGCTGCGATTGATGCTGGTTTGCGGGTTGGCAAATACGCCCTTGAGCTGCTGCTTGCGGCTTTCCTTGACTTCGGGGGTGAGCCTCAGGTCGGCATCGATAATGGCATAGGCCACATCGGCGGCGGCGTAGACGTCCTCCGGGGTCTCCACGGTTCGGATGAGCAGGCGGTATTTGAGTTCCAGCAGTTGCCGGCGGTTCTGCGGTACGGCTTGGGCGAGCGCGGCGTCGACAATGTTGAGTGCAGCGGCATCTGTCGGGGCGGCGGCTTCGGCAGCTTTGCAATCCTGCAGCGCTTGTTCGGCCTTTGCGGCAGCGCGCAGGCCACTGAGGTCTTGGGTATCGATGGCCATCAGCTCCTGTTGCAGCGGCTTGTTGAGCTCGTGCAGTTCTTGGGGTATATGCCGCCACGCAGCAAGCATGGCCTGCAGTTTCTGCTTACCTTGTAAGTGCCGTGCGCGCTTGAGCAGGTAGTGAGCTTGCAGCCCCGGTGCCAGCTGCTTTTGTACTGTCACCGGGTCAGCTTCATACCCGAACAGGCCACCCAGCGGATTGCCGGCGGAGTCCAGCACCAGCAGGGTGGGGAAGGCATCCACCTTGTACTGAGCGCAGAGCCGTGAGTTCTGCTCGCGCAGTTTGCGGTCGAAGTTCGGGTTCTCCGGCATGTCGACCTCCAGCAGCACAAAATGCTGACCGGCCCACGTGGCGAAAGCCGGGTGGTCGAGAACGTCCGCTCTCAGGCGAATGCAGAAGTGGCACCAATCCGAGCCGGTGAAGTCGACCAGAACGGCTTTCCCCTGCTGCTTGGCAGTGGCCAGAGCCTGCTCGTAGTTGTTGCCCCATTCTGCAGCTGTAGCGCTCAGTACCAGTGCCGGTACAATCGGTAACAGCAACTTACACGGGTTCCACATGGTGCAGGCTGGTTAGTAGTTCAGCTCGCCACTGAGCACGCGGCGCTCGAAGTCCTTGATATCCACCACTTCGCCTGTGCGACGGGCGTGCTCGACGGCAAAGGCGATAACGTGCGAATGGGCGCTGGCCTGAATGGGGGTGGTCATGAGGGCTGGGCTTTCCACCACGCGCATGTCGTTGTACAGGTTGCCCACCAGCCCCCAGTCGCCACCACCGTGGCCGGCATAGCCACCGGCGGCTTCCTCGATTTCGACCTTGCGTACTTTCTTGCTGAAGTGCTCGGTGATGGTGATTTCGCCCGGGCCGTTTTCCTTGTAGAAGGCACCGGCACGCAGCTTGGCGCGTGTGCCGTAGATTTCGATGTGGCGCCCCTCCTCGAAGGCGGTCATGGTGAAGGTGCCGGTTATGCCACCCATGTAGCGCAGAATGGCCACCAGATGGTCAGGCTGGTCGTTGTCCTCGCACTGGAAGGCATCTCGCCCCCAGGGGGAGGTGCGCAGCCACTCGGTAATCTGCTCGGGGGTGGCCTCGTCCACACCATCCATCACCATGCGCAGCCAGCGGCGGCAGCTGTCGTCGGTGATGTACTTGCGGGCATCCCACGGGTCCTCGCCGATGGGGCCGGTCCAGTCGGTGCAGCGCTCGGGGCGGGGTTCTTTCAGGCTTTCTTTGCGGAAGAAGGAGAGCTCGCCGAAGGACGATACCTGCTCGCAGGGGCGGTCGAGCAACCAGTAAAGGATATCCATATCGTGGCAGCACTTGGCCACAATCATGGGGGTGGATTTGGCGCTGTTGCCCCAGTGGCCGCGCACGAAGGAGTGGCCGAAGTGCCAAGCGCCCACGCCCTCATTGGCGTTGAAGGTCATGATGTCGCCCAGCTCGCCGCTGCGGATGATGTTGCGGATGGTGTTGTAGAAGGGCGTGTAGCGCAGCACGTGGCAGATAGCTACGCGGCGGCCGAGTTTCTCTGCCAGATCACGCAGCTCCAGAGCTTCGCGCAGGGTTTTGGATATGGGTTTTTCCAGCAACAGGTCGTAGCCCAGCTCGAGGGCGCGCTTGGCCGGCTCGAAGTGGTAGTCGTCCTGTGTGCCGATAATGGCAACATCGGCCATCTTGGGCTGGGAGAGCAGCTCATCGGCATTCGCAAAGAGCTTGATGTCTGCCCGCTCGGCTTCGGGGGCAAAATCGCGCACCTGTTCAGCGCGCACCCTTACCGGGTCGGCTGCCGCGACAATGCGGAATTGCTCCGGGTGCTCCATAGCGAGTTTCATGTAGGTGCGTGTGCGGGAACCGCAGCCAATGCCGACAAGGGATATTCTGCTCATGTTATGCTGAATCTTTCAGTAAGTTATGCGCTTAGTTTACACCTGTTGCCCTTGCTTGACAAGACTATTGTTGCGCCTCGCTGTTATTTGGCAGCGCAAAAGCCCCTTTACTGTGCTGAATAGACGGGGAGCCGGGACAATGGTTGATATCTCTCCATAGCCGGGAGGGGTTTCTCATGAAAAAGATGATAATTTTCATTTCTTAGGGTATACTATAAATATAAAAAGCTTTATTCCGACTTTTTTTGTATGGTATAAGATATTTAAATGTGCTTAATAAATCAGTTTTTGTATAACAAATGCGAATTGAGTTATTTTGTGGTTAGGAAATTTAATGCTTGCAAATCAACGAATAAAATTCATAGATTGATAAAACGGTAGTATCGGAGTGAAAAAGCGCCTCCAAATTTGAATATAACAGGAAAATAATCATTATTTTGTGTACATTTTCAATAAATTTACTTGACTTATACTGGTAGGAAGAGTAGCCTGAGCTTAGAGATTAACACAAACATCAGTCTCCGATTACTCTCCGGAACCTTCCACATGTGTAAAGTTATGAAAAAGTTCTACTCCCTACTGCTCTTACCGATAACCGTTAGCACAGCTTGCGCTCTCGGGCTGGATGATGTTTATACCAACAGTGCTGTCTATTCTGACCTTGCCGGTGATGCTGTTGATACTATTGCGAAAAAACCGGATTCCGGTGGTGATATCGGCAGCGGTGATATTGTCAGCATTCCTGAGCATCAGCTGGGGCTTCCCGATGGCAATTACAAATCGACTCCCGGCATGTTGACCAGTGGTCAGGGTACCAGTCAGGATAATGCCAATATCCTTGATAATCTGCAGAAGGCTCTGGATGCTGATGAGAATCCGCTTGATTTGATGCACTGGTATGTGGCTCCGCTTAAGGAGAATGAGAAGGTGTATTGGTGCGAACCCAACGCCTTCCGCTGCGACTATGATGGCAAGCCGGTTCAGGGTGAAAAACATCGTGTTGCTGCTGCCATGGTTGTTTGGCTGCCGCAGGATGCCAGATACATCAACGTCTCGTTCTCGTCCGTTAGCGCAGGTTTGAGCCTTTCTATCTATACCTACGATTATGTATCGGATACGATGTTGTGCCATTACAGTGAAAATAATATTTTCAGCAATCCTCATGCTCCGGGTGAGTCCGTAACTTTTAGCCAGACGATTACGTCTGCTTCAAGTGTGGGTGCTTTCACCGGTAATTATCTTATTCTGATGTTCAATACAGCGGAAAAAGAGAAAGATTACTTGGATATCAACGGTTTGGGTATATCGTATGCGCCGGTTGATGTTACTGATGACTTTGACATCAATCCTCATAATGAAGATGTGGGCATTAATATTGCCGCATTTGATGATGACTGGCCCATTATTGAAGAGAACGAACCCAACGTCCCCGAGCCGGGAACTGCCGCGCTTTCTCTGCTGGCATTGGCCGGTTTGGCAGCACGTCGCCGCCGTAAGTGAGTTGCCGATTGCTGTAAGGTTTTGAACGGTGGGAGACAGGTCACGCGCCTGTCTTCCACTTTTTTTATTGATGGCTTTATTTGAGCTTGCAAGATGGGGGGCGAACAGGTAAGCTGAGCAGTGATATGAGTAAAGAAATTTCCCCCGAACAGGAGAAGCTGCAGGCCCAGCGCCAGCGCGCGCTCGATGCCGCTATGCTCCAGATTCAGAAAGACTTCGGCGAGACAGCCATCATGCGCCTGGGTGACAAGAAGGCCATGGAGGTTGAGGTGATTCCCACCGGTAACCTGTTGATTGACCGCGCCCTGGGTGCCGGTGGTGTACCGCGTGGCCGTATTGTTGAGGTGTTCGGCCCCGAGTCATCGGGTAAGACGACCTTGACCCTCACCGTGATTGCACAGGCTCAGCGTGCCGGTGGTCTGGCTGCCTTCATTGACGTGGAGCATGCTCTCGACCCTGCCTATGCTGCCAAGCTGGGTGTGAACTTGGATGATCTGCTGGTATCCCAGCCCAACAGCGGTGAAGAGGCTCTGCAGATTTGCGAGGCTCTGGTGCGCTCCAACGCTATCGATGTGGTTGTGGTGGACTCCGTGGCTGCACTGGTGACCCGCCAGGAGCTCGAGGGCGAAATCGGCGACAGCACCGTGGGTGCTCAGGCCCGCCTGATGAGTGCCGCTCTGCGCAAGCTCACCTCCCTTATTGCCAAGGCTCGCACCGTTTGCATTTTCACCAACCAGATCCGCGAGAAAATCGGCGTGATGTTCGGCAACCCCGAGACCACCCCCGGTGGCCGCGCCCTTAAGTTCTATGCCTCCGTTCGCTGCGATATCCGCCGTATCGGCCAGATTAAGGGTGCCGATGGTACTGTGGCCGGTAACCGCACCAAGCTGAAGGTGGTGAAGAACAAGGTGGCTCCTCCCTTCACGGAGTGTGAGTTCGACATCATGTACAACGAGGGTATCTCCTCCGTCGGTTCCCTTATCGACCTTGCCATGGAGTACGACGTCATCCAGAAGCGTGGTTCCTGGTTCAGCTACAACGGCAGCCAGCTCGCTCAGGGCCGTGATGCTGCCAAGGAGGCCCTGCGCTCCAATCCCGACCTCTATGCCGAGGTGGAGGAGAAGGTGAAGGCCAAGCTCGAGGAAAAGGGCAAATAAAAGTACGAATTACGATTTACGAAGGACGAATTTTTGCTTTAGGCGGGCTTTCGCCCGCGGAGCCGTGGCAGGGTTCACTGCTACGGCTCCGCGCTTTCAAGGCGCGAGCGGCAGCGTATGCAAAGCTCCGCATTACTTTGCGGCGCAAGCCGCGGAAATTCTCAACTTGTCCTTCGTAATTCGTAACTCGTCCTTTATGTTCACGCTGTCAGCGTGACCACGAGCTTGTGCAGAATATCTCGGTCATCCAGCTGGGTGGAAACGAGCTGGCGGTCGGCTGTGGCGCAGGCCTGCAAATCGAGGCGAGCCTTTTTGAGGGTAAGCTTGCCGCAGGTGCGGGCGGCATTGAAAAGGGAATAGGCGTTCGGCGTGCCGTCTTTCTTGAGCGGCAGGATTTTGCGATCCGAGGGCAGCAGCTTGTTGAGGGCGCCTTCAAAAGCGCGGTAGTTGTTGGCGCTGATGTCGAAGGTGTCCATAAGCAGGCGGGCACAATAGCGGTTGCGCACCGTGGGGACAATGGCTGCACGCATGATGGTGACTGCGGCCTCCCCATGTTCGAGCTGCTCGTTGATGAGCCGCACGGCCAGTCGGCAGTCGCACTGCTCGATGGCGCGGGAAATCTCGAAGATAACGCCGTTGCGCGATACGGCAACCATGAGGTCGACATCCTGCAGGCTCACGCGGCGACGCTCAGGCCCCAGATAGACATCTATCTTGGCCAGCTCATTGCCAATCTGGCGGGTGCTCTCGTTCACTCGGTGCACAAAGAGGTCGAGCGCATCATTATCAAAACTGAGACCCAGCGGCTTGGCCATGCGAACGGTGAGGGCTGCAACCTCGCTCTCCCAACCGGGTTTGGAGATGTCGATTTTGCTGAACTCCTTCACCTGAGCCACGTTACCGAGCTTTTTGAAGAAGGATCGGCGCTTGTCCATTTCGGCGCTGCTGAGAATAAAGAAAGTTTCTGCCGGCATGTTCTCCAGCACGGACAGCAGGTCCTCCATGGCCTCCTGCACGGCTTCGCTGCGGGCACCGGACGGTGTATCGGCCAGAAAGTTCACACCCTTGAGCCATATCACCTTGCGCCCGCCGAACATGTTCATCATCTGCAGGCCTGAGATGGCGCGACGAATGAGTTCCACCGCTTCATCGGCTGTGGCAGCAGTTCCGTCGATGGTTTCATCGCCCCAGCCATCACCACCGGCAGAGAGCTCTGCCGCGCATTTGGTTGCAGCGGTACTTGCTGCGCCCTCATCGCTGCCGAAAAATACATAACTGCTCGTCTCTGCCATAGCTGAGCAGCATTATGCCAGATGCTCGGTTGAAAGTCAAACACCGTCTGTGTGTCGACCGCAATTTGTGGAAGCCGTTTTTGGCTAATGCCCAGGCTGAGACCTGCAAAATTGTGAGTTCTGCGGGCTCAGCCCGCCAAATTGGAG
>JAZRSQ010000058.1:0-57335 GCA_045651585.1 Akkermansia sp. | reverse complement strand
GGTACTGGTCGATGTGGACAAAGCTTTCAGCTTCAAGAATACCTATGATAAGAAGACCGGCACATGGTCCGGCTATATCGGCGGCAACACCGGTGTGTTCAAACGTGGCACCGGGGCACTGACGCTCAACGATGGCAACACTTACACAGGTGGTACTTACATTGAAGCCGGTACGGTGAATGCCGGCGGTGCAGGGGCTTTCGGTAGCGGCGCTATTGCTATTTCCGGCGGTACGCTTGACCTGAAGAGCAAGGAAGTGGCCAATGATATCGAACTGACCGGTTCTGCCACCATTAAGGGTGGTAAGAAGTATGTCGGTACATACACCCAGACGGGTGGTGAGCTCATGAAGGGTTCGGTGCTGAATATCGTAGAATCAGCAACCATTTCCAGTGGTACGGTGAATGGCACCCTCAGCGGTGTAGGTACGGTGACCATCGATGGTGATGTGGCGCTCGGTGAGTCCGGCAAGATTACCACAGACAAGCTGCTTGTGGACGGCTCGCTGGCTGTTTCCTCCAAGGGGCTGGCAATGAACACCAAGACCTCGGCCATTGAGATTAACGGAGGCAAGCTTTCCTCGAAGGGCAAGGTTTCCGCAGCTTCTCTGAATCTGGATGGCGGTAGCCTGAGCCTCAGCGGTGCTCTGTCCGTGAAGGATCTCACCCTCGGCAGCGGTACACTGACTCTGGACGGCGCCAAGCTGACCACGGTGAAGGTGGGCAACACTCTGACGCTGGAGGGCGGTACCACGCTTAATTTTGGCTTCAGTGTGAAGGAGAAGGATGTGGAGAAGGGTAAGAGCTACAAGGTATTCACCTTCAAAACAATTGATGAGTCTATCACCGATGATAATATCAATGCTCTGCTCGGCCTTGGAACGGATGTAGCAACTCTCTCGTTCGACTCCAAGCGCAAGGCTATCACCCTGACCGTGACGGATGCTGAGGCTTGGAATGAGTATGCCGAGAGCGTGCGCAACGGTACATGGACCGCCACTCCGAGCGAGGATGATGAGCTTGTTGAGAGTGCCGGTGCCTTTGTATTGGCTCGACCCACTGCCGGTGTTGACCCGATGTTGGGTAAGGTTGCCGACACACTGGTGCAGAGCACATGGGGTACAGCCGGGGCATCCCGCGCCTTCGTCGATACCATTGCAGCCCGCGGTACTCACGCCACGGCTCTGGCTGACGGCAAGGCTGCGGCTTGGATTTCCACCATGGGTGGCAGCAGCCGTATTTCTTCCGACGGTGCCCATGCCGGGGCTGATTACACGCTGACCGGTGCCGCCTTCGGTATGGAGGCTCGCCTGAGCGAAAAGTCCACCATCGGTCTGGCTATCGGTAACAGCTGGGGCAAGGTGAGCACCTTCTCGGCCTTCCCGGTCGATCAGGATTCCACCCACCAGGGTATCTACGGTAAACACATCCTCGGCAGCAGCACCACACTGAGCTGGATGGCTGCCCACACCCGCACCGAGAGCGACGCTAATCTTGCCGGTATGCCCTGCGACTGGACTCAGGATGCCCTGCAGCTGGATGCTCGCGTGGATAAGCTCTTTGCCGTGAGCGACCGTACCACCGTAAGTGCCTTCGTCGGCATGCAGTACCTTGCCACCGACAAGGGCGAGTGCAACGGCCTGAGCACCGGCTCCCTGCAGAACCTGCGTGGTGAAATCGGTGTGAGCGCCGCTCACAAGCCTACCGACAAGGCCTACGTATACGGCGAACTGAGCTTCATCGGCGATATGGTACGCAACAACCCGACCTCCACCGTAGGCGACTACCGCAGCCGTGGTGCCAATCCCGGTCGCGCCGGTCTGAACCTGAGCGTAGGTGCAAGCTATCAGCTCAACGACAGCTGGAGCCTGAACGGCAGCTACAGCCTGGAGCTCATGCAGAACCAGACCACGCACAGCGCCAACGTGGGTGCTACCTACAGCTTCTGATGAATATAACAAACAGGGTGAGGTCGCAAAGTCTCACCCTGTTTTTATTTCATAGTTTGAGATGCGGTTGCGAGAAGAAACTACTTGACTTGTCGATGATTATCTGTTAAAAAAAGGGTAACATATGGCTAATCCCGAACTTTATATCAAGCCGGCACTGCCTGACCGTATTTTCCCTTGGGAGAACTACGATCCGCAGACTCGTGAGGAAATCGATGCATTCTTCAACAGCCCCGAAATCTTGGTGATTAAGGAGCGCATGGTGGACATGGGCCGTCGCCTGTGGGCACGTGAGTATGTGGACGGCAACGGTGGCAACCTGTCCGTTCGTGTGGCAAAGGACCTGGTTCTTTGCTCCCCCACACTCTGCTCCAAGGGTTTCATGACTGTGGAGGATATCTGCATGGTGGACATGAACGCCGGGCAGCTCTGTGGCTACCGCCCTGCTACCAGTGAGGTGAAGACCCACATCGCCATGATGAAAGAGGTAGGTGTGAACGCCTGCATTCACGCACATCCTCCCTGCTGCAATGCTTTCCTGTTCGCCGGTAAGGTTCCGCCGAACGGCATCAACCCCGAGGCCGACATCTTCTTGGGCCACATTCCGTTGGCCCCCTACGGCACCCCCGGTTCTCCCGAGACCGCTGAGGCTGTGGCCAAGGCTTGCCACCAGAGCACGGTGGTATTCATGGAGAACCACGGTGTTATCACCGGTGCCCGTCACATCGAGGAGGCTGAGTGGTTCATGGAGAATGCCGACGCCTACTGCAAGATGGTGCTCTTTGCCGACATGCACGGTGGCGGTCTGAACCAGGTGGACGAAGCCGGTATTGCCGACTTCTTGGAGATTCGCAAGAACATCGGCTACGCTGTACCCGAAGGTCAGCCCCTGTACAACATGCGTGAGTACAACGGCTACACCATGGGTATTGCCGGTAAGAAATAAGCCGGTTTAATTACAATCCTATAAGTTCGGCGGTTGCGCCGCGGATAAAAACGCGCGGAGCCGCCGAACTGTCTTTGGTAGTGGCTTGATTATTATGAAAGTCAGTGCCGCTGCCGTTTGACAAATCCATTATGCTTTTACCCGAGGAACTGACTGAGCGATTTTTGTCGTATATGGAGGTGGAGAAAACCGCCTCTGCCCATACGCTTGCTGCGTATCGGCGCACGCTGCAGCAGTTCCGGGACTGGATGGGGCCTCGCTTTGTGAGCTGGCATGACTGCGGGGAGTCGAGTTTTCGCGGGTGGCTGTATGAGGCTATGTCGCAGGAGCTGAAGCCGGCCTCCATTAGATTGCGTTTTGCCGCACTGCGCTCACTCTATACCTACCTTATGCGCCGTGAAGGGCTGCAGGTGAACCCGCTTGCCGAGGTTACTTTGCCCAAGGCTCGCCATGGACTGCCGGTGCACCTGAGCCTGCGACAGATGGAGGAACTGCTCTCGCTGCCGCTGCGCACGCCGGTGGACAAGAAAAGCCCTGACTGGTTACCTTACAGAGATGCTGCTATTCTGGAGTTGTTCTACTCCTGCGGCATACGACTCAGCGAGCTGGTCAGCCTGAATGCCGACGCTCTGCAGGCCGGCGATGATTGTGTGCGCGTGCTGGGTAAAGGGCGCAAGGAGCGCTTGGTTCCGGTGGGAGATTATGCCCGCGAGGCCCTGTATCAATACCGCCTGCGCGCCGGGCTGGACCCGCAGGGACCGCTGTTTCTCAGTCGTTTGCGCCGCCGCATGACCGGCCGCAGTGTGCAGCTGATGCTGGATAAATACCTGCGCCTTTCTGACCTTCCTTTCCATATATCCCCGCACAAGCTGCGCCATACCTTTGCCACTCACATGCTCGATGCCGGCGCTGATTTGCGCTCTGTGCAGGAGTTGCTCGGCCATGCTTCTCTTTCAACGACCCAAATCTATACCCACGTTACCAAGTCGCGCATGAAGGCGGCTTATCTCCACGCTCATCCCCGCGCGATGGAACCCGACCTCGATGAGTATGGTGATGAGGACGTGGATGAGTGAAGTAGGAGAATAAGGAGAGCCCGAGATACGGTTTTCAGAACCAGCTTTTCATTTCCTCAATAAAGGTGTCCCAGCACTCGGTGGCTTTTTGTTCAGCTGATTGCATGGTATCGTGGGCAGCGGCTTCGAGTTGCTGAGCTGCCTCTCTGAGTTGGCGGTCGGTTTCCTGCCAGAGGTGGTTGAGCTCCTGTTCAATGGGGGAGATATCAATGTTATCCGTCCAGTCGGTAAGGCCACCGTTTTCTACCCAGTCGCGGGCTTTCTCAACAGCAGCGCGGGTAACTTGCAGCGCCTCCTCGGTGGCACGGGTAGGAGTGCCGGAATGGTTGAAAGTCAGTCGAACCACACCGCCGCCATTCTGCGGTCCGCTCCACGAACGCACGGCGGCGAGAGCCGGTATGTGCCGGATGTTCTGCAAGAGACTGCGCTCAAAGGCTGACTTGTCGCCATAGGCTGTGAGGTAAGCCTCGTATTCCGTAGCTCCACTGTCGATAGCGGTGGCAACTGCTTGCCAAAATTGGCCGTAATTGGTAAAATAGGCTTTATTTGTTCGGAAGTAGAGGGAATCTTTGACCTCTGAGACGGGGATTGATTTTCGGTCCCAGCTGTGATCGCCTGCTATCTGGGAGTCCGTTATCAGGAAATAGTTGTGTGAGAGCACATTTCTATTGCTGCCGATGATAGTTGGGTCATCCCACGTGGCATCGACATGGTACCACTCACCGTCCACCTGCACGAGGTTCCATGCATGAGGTTCATCCGTATGTCCCGCAACGATGAGGCAGGGGATGTCAACCATGCGCAGCATGAGCCAGAGGGCGCGACTGTAGGCCTCGCACACGCCACGATCGGTGAGCAACATGGCGGTGCAACTGCCACCGGAAGGCAGGTCGTATGTGGCCCTGTTCACGAGGTCATCGTGCAGAGCGCGAACTTTTTCCATGGTGCTCATTTGAGGTGAGATGAGCTCCTGCACTCGCTGCCTTGCTGTAGCTAAGGCCTGCTGTTGCTCGGAGGTAAGGCGGGCTCGCAGGGCCGGGGTACGATGCGCGGCCAGCATGAGCGCGTTGTCCTTGTAAGTGAAGGTGAAGACGACCGAGGAGTCCGGGTGGTAGGTGATGGTGACGGAGTCTGCGTAATTATACCAGAGTGAGCTCTGAAGGATTTCTTTTTCTTTACCCTTGAGGTGGCCGGCAAAAAGACAGTTGGTGCTCTGCCTGCCACTCAGGGCGAGCGACTCGAGGTGGTTATTGAACTCCGCCAAGCTACGCACAATGACCATATCGCGCTTGAGCTGCAGGTATTCCTGCACCTGAGCCTGTGGTGCCTGAGCAGCCACGGGCGGGGTATACAGCGCAAGAGTTACTGCCGTCAGTTTGATGATGGGTAGAAGGAGTTTCATGTTCTGAGTTATTCACCGAGAGGCAGGGTCAGAAGGAAGGTACTGCCGGAGGAGTCGCTCTTGTCGAGTGCGAGGTCGCCCCCGATGGATCTCGCTAAATCGCGGGAGAGCGCGAGCCCCAAGCCTACACCGGGCTTGCGACCGCTCTCGGATTTTGCGGAACGGGAGAAGGGGCGGAAGAGGTCTTTCTGTAGCTCGGCTGGAATGCCCGGCCCATTGTCAGCAAGGCGAATAGCAAGTGTGCGGTGTGACTGGAGCACGTTGATGCTGACGGATGGGTGCTTAGCCTCGGCGTATTTGATGGCATTGTCTGCCAGGTTGAAGAGCACTTGTTCCACCGAGAGCAAATCGGTGCGCATGGAGATGAGGGTGGTGCGGGGATCGAGAGTATAATGACAGTCAACGCCGGCTTTGGACAATCGTTCCTTCACCTTGTCGAAAAGCTCGGGCAGCAGTTTGCTGCAGGTGCCTACGTCCTGTCTGCCACGTACCTTACCACGGGTGAGCTTGGCGAAAGCCAGTACGTTCTCCACCAAGTGGCCAAGGCGACGGCTCTCGTTGTAGAGGGTTTCGTGGTATTCTGCAACCTTTTCGGGGGGCAGGTTACCGTTCTTGAGCATTTCAGTATAGAGGTTGAAGCTGGTGAGCGGTGTGCGCAGCTCGTGAGTGACGGCTGAGACGAAGTCGCTGCGGCGACGCTCCAGTCGGGCGTAGAATGCCAGAAGGCCGAAAAGGATGATGATGGAAAGAATGGAGATGAGCCATGCACTGGCAACAGTGCCACGCAGCGCATGCTCACGCAGGCCGCTGTCGGGCAGAGTAATTTTGTTGCCGGGTTTCAGAATGAGGGGCAGGGGAGCGAGATTGCTGACCTCACCACGCTGAATAAGGCGGATTTCGGGTTCCTCCAGCCCGGGTTCGACCAAGGGCAGCAGGTGTGCTGCCAATTTGGGGACGTCAATCACAAAACCGTCTGCCCCGTTACCATGGGTGGTGGGGAAACTGCGCTGGCAGACCAGCAGTCCTTCGTAGAACCAGGAGAAGAATGGGCCGGGGGTGCCGGTGAGCTTGAGCGGTTTCTCTTCATTCGGGTCGGTGACCTGATATACGCCGAAAACGGGCAGATGGATATCGGGGTCGAACTTCACGGCCTTGTCGGGATTGTAGACCGGTGCGTTCGGGTTATCTGCCTTGCGACGAATGGCATCGATAATCATGGAGTTATTTTCGAGCCATTGTTTAATCGCCTCGTCACCGATCGGGCATTGCAGACCGCGTGATGAGAGCATGAAGAAGCCGTTGTTGAAGTCAGCCTTGCCCTCGTCGGGCATGTGGTAGTACATGAGGCCGATAGGCGGTTTCTTGCTCAGTTTGTTGCGCTCGGCATTGAGCAAGCGGCTGAGTTCCGCCTGAACGCGTGGAAGGGAGAGCTCGAGCAGGCGGTTGGCCTGAGTCTGTCGGTCAATCTGCAGCAACCGCTCCTCGAGGGTGGCGGCCTCGTGAGCCTGCCACAGGGCAGCACTTACTACCAGTAGTGAAAAAAATGCCAGAATGATGGTGAGTTTCTTTTTCATGCGTGTTCGTTCCACTTATAGCCCCGCCCGCGTACGTTCTCGAAGCAGGCTGCGGCGGCAGGGCCGATTTTCTCTCTTAATCTTGTAAGGGTGACAGGGACGGTGCGGGTTTTGCCCGGGTCGGCGCTGATGCCCCATACGCGCAGCAACAATTCCTGCTGCGGAATGACGCGGTTGGGGTGGCTGAGGAAGTAGCGGAAGAGGTCGAACTCTTTCTCGCTCAGGGGAATGGGAGTGCCGTCTGTCTGGGATGTTGTTCGTGTGGCGGGATTAAGCTGCCCGCCGGGGAAGCTGAGGGTGGCACCGGCGGCGCGTTGTCTGCCGGGAGAGCGACGCAGGACTGCGGCAATGCGAGCCTGCAGTTCGGCAATGCTGAAGGGCTTAACCACGTAGTCATCTGCCCCGAGGTCGAGCCCTTTTACGCGCTCTCGTTCTTCGCCGTGAGCAGTGAGAATGATGCTGGGAATGCCGGGGCACTCTTTGCTCATGATTTTGAGCAGCTGAAATCCGGTGAGCTGGGGCATGTTCACATCCAGCAGTGCAAGGTCTACCTCGCGGGTGAGCAGCAACTCCAGCGCTCGTCGGCCATCCTCTGCCGTAAGCACGGCATAACCGGCACCGGTCAGAGTGTCGGCCAGGGCTTGGCGTATGGGCGCGTCGTCTTCCGCCACGAGTATGCACCGCTCATTCATGTCGGCATCTTATCACAGTGCTCGGCGCCGTAGCAAGGAAAATGCCCGACTGTTACACGATTGTGACACAAATGGCAGTAAAATTGGCTCGCCAGGCATGCGCGAACGTGCTAGACTTCCCACATCGGTTGACTGTTCGTATGGGGCGGCCTGATAATTTATATGACGGATGATGAGAAAGAAACCCGCTTGGTGGTGCTGTCCTGCCCGGTCCATGTGGCTGAGGAGGTTCGCATACTCAGTGAATTCAACTCGGTTGATAAGACTGAGTTTGTGGTTACTGCTGTCGAGTTGTTCATGGATTATCTGTATCGGCAGTACCCTGAACTGGCTGAGTTGCCACCGGCACCGCTGCGAACTCGCATCAAACGTCGTGCCGTTTATTCCGCTGAGGATGATGAACCTGTGCTGATGGCTGCAGAAGATGAGGAATGAACCCTATATTCTGCCACCGACAGGGGCGTGGACTCTGCCGGAGGACGTGGCTGCGTGGGCGGAGCTGTGTATAGCCACGCTGGAGTTGCAGGGCTGGTGCTTTGGGTGGGACCGGGCTGTGCGCAGGTTGGGCTGTTGCCACTATGGCAAGCGGCGGGTTACCCTATCACGTCATTATGTAGCAGCCTATCTGGCCAAAGATGTTGATATGATTCGCCGCACCGTGTTGCATGAACTGGCGCATGCTCTGGCTATGGTGTTGCACCGTGAGCGAGGTCATGGCCGGGTGTGGCGCCACTATTGTAATCTGCTGGGAATCGGCGGGGAGACGGCCAGTTGCAAGTGTGATGATTTTGCTCCGCCGAACAAAAAGCGACGCCCGGTCTGCTATGAACTCTGCCATAGGGACACGGGCGAGGTGTTCCGCCAATATCGTGGCAAACCACGGCTGACATCGGCGCGCCTGGCTCACATGTACATCGTGGGACGACGCGAGGAAACGCTGGGCAAACTTGTGGTGCGCCCGGTAAAACCGCAGGAATGACGGCTTAGGCGTGGTGATTGACGGCCCAGAGTTCCCCGAGCTTGTGTGAGGTGGCAATGGCCTTGGCAATGTATTGCAGGGAGAGCTCTACAGCCGGTACTAACTCATGCCCCATGGCGAGGTGAGCAGCCACTGCGCTGGAAAGGGTGCAACCGGTACCGTGGGTGGAGATGCCTATAGTACGGGGGTGCGCCCAGCGGTAGGCGGTGCCGTCTTTCAGAATAAGAATATCAGTGCAGGTGTCACCATCCAAGTGCCCGCCCTTGGCCAGCACGGCACAGTTGTAGCGATTGGCCAGTACTGTTGCGGCTTGCTGCAGTTCATCGGCCGTACGTATATCTTCAGTCGTGCCGAGCAGGCGCTGCAATTCATCCAGATTGGGCGTGAGCACAGTGGTGCGGGGCATGAGGTTCTGCTCGTACACGCTGATAGCAGCCTGCAGAATAAGCGGTTCTCCGGCGGTGGCAATCATGACCGGATCCACCACAATAGGACCGCTGAAACCCTGCAGTTCAGCCGTGACGGCTTTCACGATTTCCGGGCTGTAGAGCATGCCGGTCTTGATGGCTGCTACGGGGAAGTGCTGCAGGCATATACGCACCTGATCGGCCACGAACTCCGGCTCCATGGCTACGATGCCTTCCACCTTGCCGGGGACTTCACTCACCACGCAGGTGACAGCGGTAAGCGGGTAGCACCCCAGAGCGAAGCCGGCCTTCAGGTCAGCCTGTATGCCGGCACCGGCAGAGCAGTCGGAACCGGCAATGCTGAGGTAAACAGGGGCACTCATGACAGTGCAGATTCCAGAGCCGAAGCTACGCGCAGCAAGTCAACCTCGGCAAAGTGTTTGCCGAGCAACTGTACACCGACGGGGCGTGCGCCTTCTGCCTGCGGGCAGGGTACTGAAATGCCCGGCAGACCTGCCAAGTTGGCGGGAATGGTGTAGATGTCTGCCAAGTAAATCTGCAGCGGGGTCATGTCCTCGCCCTTCAGAGCGGGAGCCGGTGTGGGAGCGACGGGGCCGAGTATGAAGTCCACTTTCTCGAATGCTGTGGCAAAGTCCTGTGCAACAAGTGCGCGAACTTTCTGAGCTTTGGCGTAGTAGGCGTCGTAGAAGCCGCTGGAGAGTACATAGGTACCCAGAATGATACGGCGCTTAACCTCCGGACCGAAGCCCTCGGCGCGTGAACGGCTGTACAAATCGTCGAGCCCGTTGGTGTTCTCGGCGCGGTGGCCGTAACGAATGCCGTCGAAACGGCTGAGGTTGGAGGAGGCCTCGGCGCATGCTATAATATAATAGGCGGCCACAACAGCCTCGGCATGCGGGAGGGAGATTTCTACAATCTCGGCCCCCAGCTCAGTGAGTTTCTGTACGGCGGTCTGGAGTGCTGCTGTTACTGCGGGGTCGTTGCCCTCGGAGAGGTATTCCTTCGGCAGGCCGATGCGGGCACCCTTGATGCTTTGTCCCAAGCCGGCAGTGAAGTCAGTGGTGGGTTCCGTGGAGGAGGTGGAGTCCTTCTCGTCGTGACCGCAGAGGGCGTTGAGCAGCAGAGCGGCATCCTCTACATTCTGAGTGAGCGGTCCGATCTGGTCGAGGGATGAGGCAAAGGCTACCAAACCATAGCGGGAAACGCGACCGTAGGTGGGTTTCATGCCTACGATACCGCAGTGAGAGGCGGGCTGGCGAATGGAGCCACCGGTATCTGAGCCAAGGGCTGCAATGGCCATGCCACCGGCAACGGCTGCTGCGGAACCACTGGAGGAACCGCCGGGAGCATGGCCGGGAGCTGCGGGGTTATCGGTAGTGCCGTAAGCGGAGTTCTTGCCGAAGGAACCCATGGCAAACTCGTCCATGTTTGCGCGGCCGAAAGGTATGGCACCGGCAGCGCGCAGGCGGGTGATGGCCGTAGCGTCGTACGGGGAGCGGAAGTTGTCCAGTATGCGCGAGGCGCAGCGGGTGGGTGCTCCCTGTATGCAGATGTTGTCCTTAATGGCAATGGGAATACCACCGAGGGGGAGACTGAGGTCTGCTTTGGCCGCTGCGGCGAGGGCAGACTCTTTGTCCCACGAGATGTAGGCATTGACAGTCGGATTGTGTGCTTCGATGGAGCGGGAGATTTCTTCTACCAGTTCAGTGGGGGAGATGGCGCCTGTGGTGAGCTGGTTGCGCCAGTAGGAAATGGAGCCGTTGAGCATGGCGGGGAAGGGGACAGGTGTGATTAGTGGGCAGATTCAACAACTTTGGGCACGCGGAACTGGCCATCTTCAGCAGACGGGGCATTCGCAACAGCGGCTTCATTGCTCAGGCTGGTACCGGGCACGTCCTCGCGCACGGCATCGAACACGGGCAGGGGGTGGTACATGGGGGGCACATCTGTGGTGTCCCATTGCTCAAGCTGTGCTACGTAGGCAATCACCTGATTGAGGTCGGCAGAGAATCGCTCCGTTTCCTCGGTTGTGAGGTCCAGTTTAGCCAACTTGGCGATGTAGGCAACGTCGATTTGGGGTTGTTCCATGGTGGAGAGAGGGGAATTACTGATTGAGTACGTAAATGCAGATATTGTAGAGAACGATGATGGATATGACCAAACCAATCAACAATATAACGTTCTCGCCTAATATATTTTGAGTGCGGGTATTCCCGGTGACTACGTGAACGCGCTTGCGAACGCGGCGCTTCTCTACAACATCCTCGTTGGGGCCGAGAGTGTTGTTTGGACGGGCCCAAGTATCGTCGTAGTAATCTTTCCTGCGGCGCAATTGCTGCTCCTGTTCGTACTGAGCCTGCTGGTTCATGCGCTCGAGTTCTTGTCGGCGGCGTCTGTTGTAATCACTTGCCATATATAAAATTTCAGGGGGTGGTAATAAGTTGGTAAATGCCCCAGCTGATGAGAATCAGCACGAAGAGGGGAAGATGGAAAGACAAACCTCGCGCCATTTCTTCCTTCAGGTTTTTCCAGGTAAGACGGCGCTCCGGCTCTTCCCCGGGTTTGTTCAGCAGCACATCTGTGTGGCGGTATTTGGAACCGAGGGCGTAAGCCTCCTCGAAATCGTTGTATGCGCGCTGCAGACGGGGTTGGGCATCTTGCAGGCGCTCGGTTACGCTATCGGGCGGCCACATTTCGGGTTGAAGTGCCGAGAGAATTTGCAGATGGTGTTTGAAACAGTCACACACCAGTTCGAGCTCATGCTGCTCTTTGTTCATTGATTCCAGCTCTCGCTCAATGCGTCTCACGGCATTGTGTATGCGTGTGCCGACCTCGTTCAAATCATCGTTGAATCTGGCTTTGCGGAAAGAACTCTGCTCCAGTTCGCGGCTCTGGCTTTCGGACTGGAGTCTCTGTTGTTCAAAAAGTTCTGCTTGTTGGCGCAGTTTTTCTACCTGTTCGCGTACCCGCTCAGGTGAGTGCATGCTACCATTTACCGCGTGCGGATTGAGTTCCATTTGGCGGTATGGTTGCGGTCTCTGTTCCACTGTAGGCATAATTGTACCTTTTGTGTGCTGATGATTTGTAAGGAAAAGTTAAACAAATTTCGCTCGCTTGTCAAGCGTATATCTTGGCTTGATATGAAAAATGAGCAGATTGTAAGTAAAAAACTCCGGCAGTGTAGTGGCTACCGGAGTTTTCTGTATACGGGCGACGGGAATCGAACCCGTGTCTCATGCTTGGGAAGCACGCGTCCTACCATTGAACGACGCCCGCGAATGAGTGCGGCGGGAGTATAGCGGTGGGAGTTGGAAATGTCAAGAGAAAAAAAGAAAAAATCATTTTTTTTGAAAATAATGCTTGCTTTCTATCTAAATTATTGTAGAATGCCTGCAGAAAGCGCGGGTATAGCTTAATGGCAAAGCTCCAGCCTTCCAAGCTGATCATGCGGGTTCGATCCCGGCTACCCGCTTACACCCCAAACGTTTGAAGGTATATGAAAAGAATAGGTATAGCATTGGCCCTGTTGGGTCTTGTTTCTGCGGCTTCTGTTGAGGCTGCTTCTCCTGAGCGAGAGAAGGCGATGGAGTTGTCTGCTCCTAGTTCCAAGAGCTCGCTCGGTAATATATGTCTTGCTGTTTATAAGGCGGTTAAGGCTGAGCCGACGAAGGCATCTGATATTTTTGGTGAGGTTATTTCTCAGCGTACTACGTGGAAGGCAAGCGAAGTTACGGCTATCTTCCGTTCTGTGCTGATGGCACGCCCTGATTTGGGGTCTGCATTTGCTAAGTTTGCACGTGCAAATCGCGGTGCTGATCTCGGTAAGCGCGGGAAGGATGGTAGCTATAATACTCCCGGTCTGCCCCGAGAGATTAACGAGATGTTGAGCTCTCTTTACAATGCTTCCCTTGAGGATGGTATTCCTGAGACTGCGTTCAACGAGCTTATTAATCCTCCGGCAGAGGAGCCGTATATTCCTGTGGCACCTCCCACACCGATTAATGTTTTAGTGACCCCGGGGGATATGAGCCCGGCAAACTGATTACCCGAACGGATATATTATGAAGTCATTGGTTTATAAGATGCTGATGGTAGCGGGGGTTTTTGCTCCTGCGGTGCAGGCGTATTCTCTGTTTGATGCTGCTCCTGCAGTTGGTGTGCCTGAGTCGTACGCAATTCGTTACAATGCCTACATGAATGTAGGTGTGGATGATAATGTTAACAGCTCTGTTGATAATAAGAAGAACGGTGGTTTTGTGAGACTCGGTGTGGGTGCTTCCTACGCAGATTATGAGTCTGTAACCAAGCTGAACTACAGAGCCAGAGTTGGTGCCCAGCTGTACAATGAGGATGCACACGGTACACGTGATCGCTCGTTTACAGACGTTCAGATTAACGGTTGTCTTACTCATTCGATGGATAGGGGTCGCCAGTACTCCTGCAGCCTTGGTCTGACCTACAGCCCTGAGATTGATTACTCCGACAGTTTTGCTCGTGATCGTTCCTATGGCGAAAGATTGAACTGGTATATTAACAATACCTACTCTCACGCTATCGATGAGCGCTGGTCCGGTAATCTTTCCCTCGGCTATAGCGGTGATGTGAGCTTTGATGATAACTATGATGATCGTCAGTATCTGACTGTTGGTGCCGGTCTGAACTACAAGGCTTCCGAGCGTACAACATATGGTCTGTCGACCCGTTATCGTTATGAGTTCCGTGAGGTTGGTATTGAGTCCGAGAGCATCTATCTGAATGGTACTGTCTCTCACGCTCTCAGCCCTGTTTCTGTCTTGTTCCTGAGTGTTGGTACTCAGTATAAGCTGGTTGACGGCACAGGTGATGTTTATCCTGATATTTCCTTCTCCTACAACCGAGAGTTGGCTGAAGGTATGAGTGTCAGAGCATATCTTACCTATAGCAATGAGAATGTGATGTCCAACCTGAAGATTCACAGCGATGACTATCGCTCTGTTGAGACACTGCGCGCCGGTCTGAGACTTAATTATGTCTACACGCCCCGCGTTTCCTTCAACTGCGGTGTCGTGCTGACTCAGGCTGATCACAGTGATTCTGTCAATGGTACTCAGGGATATGACAGGACCTTCTGGTCTGCAAATGTAGGTATGGCCTACAAGCTTACTGATAGTACCGCTCTCAGCCTTGATTATACCTACTTCACCGGTGATACCTACGCAGATGGTGACTATCAGCGTAACGTTGTATCGGCTGGTTTGAATTATACATTCTGATTTTTTTCTACAGGGGTGGAACTAGAGCTTTGTATGGCTGTTAGTTCCACCCCCTTTGTCAAGTTATATTATGGCTGACGGTTCATTATTGGTTAATAAGGCTGAGACGGTTCTTCACGCGCAGGATTACTTGCAGATATTGAAGAATCGTTGGAAGGAGGCCTTTTTGGTATTTTTCTTGGTATTCCTCAGCTGCGCCCTCATCACCAAGATGATGACGCCGAAGTATACCAGTACGATGAGGTTTGAGATTAAACTTCCTCGTGATTTGATAAATCTCACTGTTGGTGGAGATGTTAATCCTGTGCAGGAGGATGCGAGGGGATACGATTACATGTCCACGCAGTTCGAGCTGTTGACATCCGAGAGGAATCTGAAGGCTGTTGCAAATAAACTTGGTTTGCCCGGCGAGTGGGAGACGACCGACGTATTGGCTGCTACTCGTATTGCGATGGCTACTAAGGTTGAGCCTGTGATGGGAACTAATCTTGTAGACGTGTATGTGACGGAGACTGATCCTGTTGTGGCTCAAAGTATTTGCGAAGCAATCGCCACATGTTACAAGGAGATTCGAGAGGAGAAGGAGAAGGCTCTCATAAACGAAGTCATCAGCAAGCGTGATGAAATCAGACGAGAGCAGCAGGATGCTCTCGATACGAAGGCTGATGTCGTTCGTCAGTATATCCGCTCCGGTAAGTATTTGCAGAATATTTGGGCTCAAAGTGGCGGGAATGCTCCTCTCTCTACCGCTGCTGAAGAGCAGACTTTCAATCAGTTGACGACTTCCCGTCTGTCTCTCGAATCGGAGATTTCTCAGATGACGGTTCATGTAGAGAAGCTGCAGACCTTGAAGGATAATGATTTGCTCAGTTATGTAACTCGTACCGGGTTGCTCTCTGCGGAGTCATACAGTTCTGCTCGCGTACGCGAGTTGGACGAGGCGTTCCGAAAGGAAGAGGAAATGCGTGAAAGCAAGCTCATCAGTGGCTATGGTGAGGGGCACCCGATTATGAAAACCCTGGCTGAGCAGCATAAGAATACCCAGACCCAGCTTTTTGCGGAGCTGGTAGGTATGCGAGATGCTATGCAGGATCAGCTTGAGGTTAAGAAGGCTGAGCTTGTTGAGTTGGAGGCTCGTTTGCGAGATGCTCGCAATAAACTCAGAGAGAAAACTCTTGAAGATCAGAAGGTGATGACCGCGCTTCAGGAGTACCGTGAAGAAAAGGCCCGCTACGACAAATTGGTGAACGATTTGGTGGTAGACAGCATGCGCTTGAAGGCCCCCCGTCAGATTATCGAGATTTATAGTAATCCTGTTGCTGCAGTTGTTCCCAGCAGTCCCAACTACAAAGTGAATCTTTCGGTAGGTGCTCTTGCCGGTATTATCCTTGCTCTGGTTGTGGCTGTGATATTCAACTATTTTGATACATCGGTCAAATCGCTTGAGGAGGCTGAGCGTCATTTGCAGCTGCCTGTGCTGGGTGTTATTCCGCAGGATGTCGGTTTGCTTATGCTGCAGGACGGCAATAGCCCGGATGCTGAGGCGTACCGAATTCTTCGTACCAATGTGGAACTGAAGAAGTCGTTATACAAGGCAAGAACTCTGTCTGTTGTTTCGGCTAATGCAGGTGAGGGTAAGACCACAACGTTGTGTAATTTGGCTTATGTGTTTGCCTCTGCCGGTTACAGTACGCTGATGGTCGATGCCGACATGCGCCGCCCCCGTTTGGATCGCTATGCAGAGGTTGAGTCAGAAGTGGGTCTGTCTAACTATCTGACATCTGACATTGAGCTGAAGGATGTGGTGGTAAAGACATCTACCCCGAATCTTTACATGCTGCCGGCCGGTCCCTTGCCGAATGATCCTTCCGGTGTATTGGGATCTGCTCGTATGTCTCAGCTGTTGTCGGAGGTGAACAAGCGATTTGATATTGTTCTGTTTGACTCGCCGCCTGTATTGGGCGTGAGCGATGCCTCTCTGCTGGTGAGCAAGGTGGATGCGACCCTCGTGGTATTGCAGCCCAGTAAGATGCCCTTGAAGGCTCTGTTGAGAATGCGCAATATTATTCAGAATGTCGGTGGTCAGATAATGGGTCTTGTCATGAATAATGTTGATATCAGCAGTGATTCGCAGTATCAGTATTACACGACATATTATTCCTACTATTCTCCCGATGAGTCTCGCAAGACACTGAATCAGGAAGTGAAGAGTGCAGAGCTTCCGCCGGCACCTGCTCTTGTGCGGAATACTGAGGTAGATAAAAGTGACGATATTTATTAAATCATAAGCATATGAAACAATACGTAATTACTGTTCTGCTTACGCTTGTGTTTGGCTTTTTTGCTGCGGCACCTGTGATGGCACAGTCGGATTATGACGATGGTGTTGCGGCTGAGCCACGTGCCCGAAAGGGTGGCATGGTACGCCTGGAGTTTCGTGATATTCCGTCTGAAGACAAGCCTAACGTCGATGGCAATTATCCCGTGAGTAATGATGACGGCACGATTATGTTGCCTTATCTTTCTTCACGTGTTCGTGTGGTGGGTAAGACCGCACGCCAGTTAAGCGACATGATTCGCCAGCTCTACATTGAGCAGAAGATATATTCTCGCCCCATTGTCATGGCGCATGTGGGTGATGAAGATGAGGTGCGCCAGCTCATGCAGCGTCGAATTACTGTTACCGGTTATGTGAATGTTAAGAAGGCTGTACCGTATCGCCCCGGCATAACACTTATTCAGGTGTTGCTGGAATGTGGTGATATCAGTATGCATGGTTCGCGTCGCATTCAGGTGACTCGTAAGGGGCAGACCAGAACGTACGACTATTTCAGTGCCGGCGATCGCTCCATTAAACTGTTGCCAAATGATGAGGTGTTTGTTCCTGAGCGAGGGCCTTGGGAAGGACGTCCTTCGAAACTGTTACCTTAAATAAGAATAAAAAGCCCGCCGATGAAAATATTCGGCGGGCATTTATTTTTTTGTATTAAGAGGGGGGAAGCTTGCTTCATGAGCAGTTCCAAAAGAGCTTTGATTTTGAGTGTAGGGTATGGTGCCGGGCATCATGCTGCTGCACGGGCTGTTGCCGAGGAATTGGAGAGCCGGAGTTGGCAGGCTTATACGCTCGACCCCTGTTTGGTGGCACACCCTCTTTTGTTTGAGTTAAGTCGGCGGTTTTATCAGTTCTGTGTGCGACAGGTTCCCTGGTTGTGGGGGGTGACTTATGCCCAAGCGGGTACCGCTGACTGGTCGGTTAAAGCGCACTCGTTTATTTTATCGGATGTTACGGAATGCATTCTGGAGCATGTGCGCAAGATTCGTCCGCATGTGATTATATGTACCTATCCGCTTTTTGCGCACATGTTGGACTCTCTCACGCGAGAGAATGTATTGAATATTCCATATGTCGTCGTGGTGACCGATTCTTTGGAAATCAGTCGCCCCTGGATGGTGACCCGAGCTCCATATATCTGTTTGCCGGATGAATATTCCCTCAAATTGATGAGTGAGCGTTACGCAATTTCGGCCGAGCGTATGAGGTTGACCGGCTTCCCTGTCAGGCAGGTGTTTGCACGTGTCGGGGCCGATGGCCGGGATTTGCCGACGCCGGATAACCTGAGATTGGTTTATGGTGCCTATGCCCCGCTCGCACGTGTGCGAGCTGATTTGACCTCGCTGAGGGTACATTACCCTCATGCTTGCATTACTGTGATTGCGGGCGAAAGGCGTAAGATGCTGATGGATTTTAATGGCGATGGGGTTGAGGTGCTGTCGCATACGGATAATATGGCCGATTTGTTTGCGTATAGTCATTTTTATATCGGTAAAGCCGGAGCCGCCACTTTGTTTGAGGCCTACGCTGCAGAATTGCCCGTTATTGTAAATTATTCTCTTCCGGGGCAGGAGCAGGGGAATCTTGCCCTGTTATTGTTGGATGGCGCGGGGATTACTGCAGAATCTGCCTCTGAGCTGATTGCTAAACTTAAGCGGTTGCTGAAGGATGGTGCTGCCGGGTGGAAACGCCTGAGGATGGCGATGTCGTCGGCCGGTAGAGTAGGCGGTGCAGCAGCGGTCGCAGATATGCTTGAAGAGATAATTCCATATGAATAAAACAGCTGATATTGCGCTTCTTATAGATAACTCTAACACACGCACAAAAATGATGTTTTCAGTAGATGGCGTGTTGCAGGAGCAGTTGTTGGTGATGCCGACTACAGAGGTGACTCAGCAATCGCTTTTGCGCTTGGCGGAGCAATATCATTTTGATAGAGTAGTGGTTAGTTCGGTGGTTCCTGCCGCACTTGCTGAAATCAGAAGGACCTTTGCAGGTAGGGTTACAACGCTCGGCGTTGATAATCAATTGAACTTCTCTTATGATTATCGCGGCCGTGCTACTCTGGGAGCTGATCGAATAGCCAATGTGGCTGCTGTTGTGCAGAAGGGATATGTGCCTTGTATTGCTGTCGATTTGGGAACCGCGGTTACCTTTGATGTGGTTGTAGCAGGTCCGCATGAGCCCGTTTTTATAGGCGGTTCCATAGCTCCGGGGCTGGCCGGTTTTGCTCGCTATCTCTCAGTTAATACCGCACAATTGCCATCAGTGGATGTTTGTGGCGAGTGCAGAGCCATTGGCAGGGACACTGTTGAGGCTATTCAGTCCGGCTGTATTTTGGGGTTTTGTGGTATGGTGCGAGAAATCCTTACTGCGATTGTAGCAGAGCTCGGACAGCAGCCTCGGATAGTCGCTACCGGTGGTGATGCGAAATTGATAGCTAAGCACTTGCATGAAATTGATGAGGTAGACCCGCTGTTGACTTTCAGGGGGTTGAATGTTGCTGCCGGGTATGTTGGTTGATACTTTTTTTCTTGAAACGTAAATTTTTGTTGCAACTTTGAGTCTGATGCGCTATTATAATGGCACCTTAAAAACTAGTCACACTTATGTCCGACAGCATTGAAACACAGGTAAAGGAAATCATCGTCGAGCAGCTCGGCGTTGACCCCGAGAAGGTAACCAGCGACGCTAAGTTTATCGAGGATCTCGGCGCAGATTCTCTCGACACGGTGGAGCTCGTCATGACGTTCGAGGAGAAGTTCTCCGTAGAGGTTCCTGATGAGGACGCCGAGAAGCTTAAGTCCGTGGCTGACGTTGTTGCATACATCAAGGCCAACCAGGCCTGATTTGCAGCCAGGTAACCTTTTCAATTCCGGACGGTTCCTCCTTTAATGGCGGGAGCCGTCCTTTATCTTTTCTTCCATATTTTCCCAACGCACAATGAGTACTGACGCGGCGGCTGACTATGCCATGCAGAACACGCAGGTTCTGTATGTGCCGGATAGGCGTATAGATTCATTCGGCGATACTCGGTTCAATTACGTACTTCTGTCAGAGCCGTTGGATTCAGTCGGGCATTGCCGGATTCGAAGTGGTTGGGTGGAGGCTAATCGCCCTCGGATATTGCGCCCGGCTGATCTTGTGGGGATAGAAATGGAAGGGTTTGGCCCGGCAGCCCGTAGTTTTTTTGAATGGATTGCAGAACAGGGGGCTCCGATACGCGCGTTACTGAAGTATGGTTTTCGTTTCAGTCGTTCTGATGTGAGAACTGAATATGTGCACGAAAGTGTGCAGGAGGTTTCTGAACGTGTGGTGAACGAGGCTCTGCATTCGGGGGATAGTTTTAGGGCTGTGATAAAGGGGGTGGATGACGACTGGGAGGTATCGCTGCTCTGTTTTATGTTGGAAATGATACAACAATCTCATGACATCAATTTCTTCGATTTTAAGCGTCGCGGTCTTTTGTAGTATGGCTGCGATTGCAGCTGATGAGGCTGCAAATTATTCACTCTGGCCCCGGCGACCTGCAGAGCTGGAGCAGGCGCGTAGCTTGCTGCGGGAGCAGAAGTTGCAGCAGGCTACAGAGTTGCTGCAGCCTTTCGTTGCAGAGAAGGGGATTGCCGGTAGGGAGGCTCGCCAGATAACCGGGGCCGTCAATGTTCGCCGTTATCTCAGCGCCGAGCACCCGGGAGCCACTAAATATAAAGTCCAGCGGGGTGATAATCTTGCTCGTATTGCTAACAAGGTATCCTGCCCGGCAGATGTCATCATGCTTCTCAATGGGTTGGTGGAGCCCTCTGCTCTGAAAGCCGGTCAGGTTCTGGTAACAGTGCCTATGAATCTGCGCATGGAAATCAGGCCGTTGCAACGAGAGCTCACTGTGTGGGATAATCGGGTGCTTGTTGCAGCCTACAATCTTCAATCGGTCGAGAGAGTGGCAGAAAAAAAGAACTCTGCGACACAGATTAAAAGTCGTGATGGCTACATAAATGGAGCTGTGTTGCCCCGACATTCCATTCAGCATCTTGCCAGCGACCGGGGTATTGTTCTTGAAAATGGATGGCAACTGGTGTCGGGGGAACAGCAAGGTGGAACGTTGCTGCGAATGGATAGACGCGATTTGAATGAATTGACACTGCTTTTGAATATCGGTGGCAGGGTCGATATCGTGTGCGATGAGGAAAACTTTTCGCCTGCTGTACCCTCACAATGACAGACAAATAGCTGAGAAAATATGTATGTTGTCATATCTGCATGAAAAAAAACTTTTCATGCAGATTTTTTTTTGCTAGAATACGCGCACGCCGGGGTCGGAGACACCGGTTCCTCTAAACGCAAACATATCATTCTCTAAAAATACCATGAGCGATTCCGATAACGATACACAGTCCGTCCGCAAAACAATGAACGGGGCTGAGGCCCTCGTGCAGAGCCTAGTACGTGAGGGGGTCGATGTTGTATTTGCCTACCCCGGTGGTGCCAGTATGCCCATGCACCAGGCACTCAGCCACGAGCCTTCCATTCGTACCATCTTGCCTCGTCATGAGCAGGGCGGTGCCTTTGCTGCAGAAGGCTACGGCCGAGTTACCGGCAAGGTGGGTGTCTGTATGTCCACCTCCGGGCCCGGTGCTACCAACATGATTACGCCTATTGCGGACGCTTTCTTGGACTCCGTTCCCATGGTGGCAATTACGGCACAGGTTGGCAGCGGGCTTATCGGTAGCTCTGCATTCCAGGAGACTGATGTTTTCGGTATGACCTCGCCGATTGTTAAGCACAGCTACTTGGTCACAAAACTCGAGGATATTCCCAGAATCATAAAGGAGGCTTTCTATATTGCCCGCACGGGGCGCCCCGGTCCTGTAGTGATTGATATTCCCAAGAACTTCCAGGAGGGTGTGTTCGAGCCCGATTTTGACGCTCCCATGGATTTGCCCGGTTACAAGCCTGAGCTGCCGTTGCCGGTCGATAAGCTCGATGCTGCTCTTCCCCTGCTGCTTGCTGCTAAGCGTCCTGCTATCTATGCCGGTGGTGGTGTAGTGATTGCCGAGGCTGCTGATCAGCTGCGTGAGTTGGCCGAGCGACTGCAGATACCTGTTGCAACCACCCTCATGGGTATCGGTGCTATGCCCGAGGATCACCCGCTTTCTGTGCGCTGGCTGGGTATGCACGGTGCTGTGTATGCCAACTATACGGTGAACGAGGCTGACGTGGTGCTGGCTATCGGTGCTCGATTTGACGACCGTGTGACCGGTGCTGTGAAGACCTTCTGTGAGCACGCTCGCATCATCCACATCGATTACGATGCCGCCGAGCTCAATAAGAATAAGAAAGTTGAGATGGCAATCCGCGCGGATGCCGGCGCTGCTTTGCGTTATCTGAATGCCAAGTTGGAAGAGCAGGGCTGTGCAGTTAAGGAGTACGCCGTGGAGAACCGACCGGAGTGGTTCGGTCTCATTGAGCAGTGGAAGAAGGATTATCCCCTTTGCTACGAGACTCGCGAGCATGAAATTGCTCCCCAGTCTATTATTGAAGAGCTCTATCGCCAGATGAATGGTCAGGAGGCTATCATCTGCACCGGTGTGGGGCAGCACCAGATGTTTGCTGCCCAGTTCTACCGCTTCAACAAACCCCGTCGCCTTTCCACATCCGGTGGTCTGGGGTCCATGGGGTACGGTTTGCCTGCTGCAATGGGTGCTCATGTGGCTTACCCCGATTTGCCTGTTATCAATATCGATGGTGACGGCTCTTTCCTCATGAACGTGCAGGAGCTGGGTACTATCCGTACCGAGCACATGCCCATTAAGAGCATTATTATTGATAATCAGCACTTGGGTATGGTTGTTCAGTGGGAGGACTTGAAGTACGATTCTCACCGTGCCAACACCTTCTTGGCTGACCCCACAGAGAAGTATGACCCGACTCACCATACACCCGAGGTTCTTTATCCCAATTATCCTGTCCTTTGTGAGGGCTTCGGGATAAAGTGCGAACGTGTTGTGGAGCCCGCTGAGCTTGCTCCGGCTATTGCCCGCATGCTTGCTTCGAAGGAGGCGTATGTTCTCGATGTTATGGTGCCGCATGACGTTCACGTGCTGCCGATGATTCCCGGCGGTATGTGCTATAAGGATGTTGTGCTTGAGCGAATTGCCGGTGACGGTAAGGGGCGAAAGGCATCTGATTTGGGTAAAGAGATCCCCTCAGCTCTCTGACGAATTTTACATATAGGTCATGGGTTCCGGTGTACTGAAGACGATAGTCATTCTTATTCTGCTGGTGGCGTTGGCTTTTGTCGCCGGTTCCATGGCTGCTGATGGTTTGAAACAAGCAATGGTGCCTTCGTTGCTTGTTTTGGGGGCGGTAGTGTTGTTGTGCATGGGGCGCAACTGCTGGATTTTGGCATTTATTTTACCCACGATATTATCGATTTTTGATATAGGTGGCGGTAGGTGGCCGATTTCCAATTTGGTCTGTGTTGGATTGTTGGGGTATTGGTTGATAATGTGTATTATGGGGTATGCCAAGCTGACATGGCACAGTGTGCCTGTTCTCGATTGGGCTGTGGCATTATTTACTGTTTATTTCTTATCGACATGGTTCCTCAATCCGGTCTCGATCAATATGTTTGTGAACCATATTACAGATGAAGGTTATGCGCAGGTCGGTGGTGCCGAATATATATGCTGTATAGCCGCATTAATGACGTTCATTTTCTACAGTATCTTGCCCTTTTCTCTTGATAAATTGGGAAGGATGCTTAAATGGGTAGTTTTTCTCGGCTTGTTGATGTATGCTGTTTTGGCCGTCAAGACGGCACTTGCTCCGCAGGTCAATAAGCTTGGTGAGACTGTGGCTCTGGGGGAAGCGATTCAGGGTGGCCGATTCTCCGCTTTTTCTCATTTAGGTACTGCATTATGTTTCTTGATGTTATGTAAGTACTCGATTCTGGGTATTATTTGCTCATCGTGGAAACTTCTGTTGTGTTTGGCCGGTGTAATCGGTATTGCTATATCGGGTTTCCGCGCCTCTATTCTGAGATTGGCTTTATTGTGTTTGTTTGTGCATTTTTTTAAGCGCCAATTTGTTGTATTATTGTTCTGTGGTGTTTGTGCGTATGCCGGCATATTAATGCTTTCCTCCACTATTTCGGCAGATCAGTTGCCGTACGGTGTTAAACGTATCTTTTCCTCTGTGCCCGGTTTGGAGGTGAAGGACAGGCGGATTGCATCGGAGGCTCAGCACTCTCTTGATTGGAGATATGAGATGTGGGAGTGGGCTATGAATCCATCCAAAGGATATATTAAGAATTATGTTTGGGGTGATGGTTTCGGCTTGGATGCACGAGAGATGCGACTTGAGCGTATTAATATCAATCGCCGCAAAATTAACGAAGGTAGTAATGTAATATTTGCCAGACGTGGTGTGTGGCACAGTGGGTGGGTGACTGCTATCCATCGCTTGGGATTTGTGGGGCTGACTCTGACTGTTTTATTCCAGTTGATTTTCTGTGTGTATGCTATGCGTTTCTGCGCTTCTATTTATAGACAGCCGCATGCGGAGTATTACTATTATATGTTTGTTCCGATTATTGTGGATTCATTCCTATTCCATTATTTGCCCGGTACTTACGTGTCGTTCTTCTCCATGTTCCATGTATATGCGATGTTGAAATTGGCATATTCTCTGGCAATTAAGGAAGGGCACATGTCGCCGATGTTCCAGAAACAGAAGTATGTGCCGCTGATGTTGCAGGAAGTTGAGTCTGCGCAGCAGAAAGCGGAAGAACCGCCGACCGTAACCGCTTAATTTGCTTATTTTTTAGAAAATCAGACAACAGAAAAGCCGCAGAGTTCGACCTCTCTGCGGCTTTTCTGTGAATTGTGTAGGGGTTGACTTCGCAACCCGCCACGGTATTGATTAGTGGCGGAGACCCAGACGAGTCAGCAGGCTCTTGTACAGAGCGTTGTCCGTGCGCTTGGCATAATCCAGCAGCTTACGGCGCTTGGCAACCATCATGAGCAGACCGCGACGGGAAGCGTGGTCGTGCTTGTTGTTTACCAGGTGCTGAGTGAGGTGAGCAATGCGCTTGGTGAGCACGGCTACCTGGAAACCGGTGGAACCGGTGTCCTTCTCGTTGATCTTGAAGTCGTTGACGTTGATTTCGCTCATTGTCGTAATAGTCTCTTAATTGTTGGTTGATTTTTCGTGGCTGCGGCAAATCGACCTTCAGAGGTGGCCGTATGATACCATGTTCGCCACACATTGCAAGCCTAAATTGACTGTATACTAGAAAATTATGCAAAAAATCCCCTGTGGCGCACTTTATGTTTGACCGCGCAGGGCGTGAAGTGGTACTATGTGGACAGTAAACACTCTGCGATATGGAAACTCTGGTCAGTACCTTCGAATGGATTACCCGCATTCTCGACGCCGCATCCCTCATGCCTGATTTTGACAGTCCGTTGGGGATATTCTGTGCTATTGCGTGGATTGCCACTTTGATATCCGGTATTACCTTTGCGATAGCTTTTATCGCAGATTTGGGTGGCGGTGATTTTGATGCCGGCGATACGGGGTCTTTTTCTGTTCAGGCGGTAATGGGCTTTGTGCTCGGTTTCGGCTGGGGCGGTTATTTGGCTGTGCTCGGTGGCGCCGGGGTTGGTCTGGGTATTGTTGTGGGCATACTGGTAGGTATTATCATGTTCTTTGTGATTGCCGGTATCATGAAAGCCATCTACAGCCTGAAGTCCGATGGTTCGCTGAAGTACGAAACCTTGGTGGGCATGACCGGTACCGTATATGTTACCATACCGCCGAATGGCGAACCCGGCGGACAGGTGCAGGTGAGCCACCCCAGCCAACTTATTACCATGGCCGCCGTGCAGGAAGGCAGCGAGCCCCTGCCGGCTCAGACCCGCATAGAAGTGGTGGCAGCCACCACATATCAACTCACTGTACGCCCCGTTGCCTCACAATCCTCTTCTCAAAAATAACAACACCTCAAAACTATGATATCCAATATCTACTCCGTGCTCGCACGCGCCGCATCCGGTTCTGGCTCTTTCGGCCAGATTATGGTCGTGATTATTCTGGTGGTATTCATCATGGGCGTGATAGGGCTTCTGCTCACGCGCTACAAGAAGTGCCCCTCCGACAAAATCCTTATCGTCTACGGTAACGTGGGTGCCGGTCGCTCTGCCAAGTGTATTCATGGTGGTGCTACCTTTGTGCTGCCCCTCATTCAGAGCTACTCCTTCATGGACCTCAACCCGCTCAACATCGATGTTCCGCTGAAGGGGGCTCTCTCCAGCCAGAACATCCGTGTGGACGTTCCCTCCTCTTTCATCGTCGGTATCAGCACTCAGCCGGAAATCATGCAGAATGCCGCCAGCCGTCTGCTGGGCCGCACTCGCCAGGATATCCGCGATTTGGCTTCCGAAATCATCATGGGCCAGATGCGCGTGGTGATTGCCTCCCTTACCATTGAGGAAATCAACGCCGACCGTGAAAAACTCATCAAGGGTATCACCGGTGGCGTGGACGTTGAGTTGCACAAGGTAGGTCTGTACCTTATCAATGCCAACATTACCGATATTCGCGATGCTTCGGGCTACATTGCCGCCCTTGGTCAGGAGGCTGCTGCCCGTGCTATCAACGATGCCATGATTAAGGTTGCTGAGGAAACCCGCCGTGGCGAAATCGGTAAGGCCGAGGCTCTGCGTGACCAGACTGTGCAGGTGGCTATGGCCAATGCTGCTGCTGTGGAGGGTAACAACGAAGCCCAGATGAAGGTGGCAGACTCCAACGCCCGACTGAAGGTTCGCCAGGCAGAGGCTCACCGAATTGCCGTCGTGGCTGAGAAGGAGCAGGCTGCCAAGGCCGAAGAAGCCGGCTATATCGCTAACCGCGAGGCAGAAATGAAGCGTGCAGAACTCGAGCGCGCTACCCAGACTGCCAACGAACTTGTGGCCGCCGAAATCCAGAAGCGCAAGAAAGAGATTGCTGCCGAGGCCGTGGCCGCTGTGCTCGTGAAGGAGCAGGAAGGTAAGGCTCAGGCCCTCGTGATTGCCAATAAGGCAGAGGGTGACGCCGCCCTCGAGCTGGCTAAGGGTGAGGCCGAGGCGCTTCTTCTTAAGAAAAAGGCCGAGGGTGAAGGTCTGGAGCTGGTAGGTCGTGGTCAGGCTGCTGCCATTCAGGCTGCACTGGAGGCTAAGGCAAGCGGTTTCCGCCAGATTATCGCTGCCGCAGGCGACGCCCGCAGTGCTTCCGGCCTGCTGGTAACCGAGCAGCTCCCGCAGATTGTGGAGACTCAGGCAAGCGCTGTTCGCGGCCTTACATTCGACAAGGTGGTTGTCATGGGTGGTGGCAACGACAAGGCCGGTAGCGTGGGTGGCTTTGTGCAGAACCTGGTGACCGGCACTCTGCCGCTGCATGAGCTGGCCGGCAGCTTGGGGGTAGAACTGCCCTCATACTTGGGTAAGGCTGCCCCCGAGGCTTCTACCTCCACCTCCGACGAGAGCAAGGCCTGATATTTCCCTTGTAACATCATTTGTGTGCACCCTGTTGCAGTATGCGCAACAGGGTGCCTTTTTGTCTTTCAAACTTTCTCCGACTTATGAGCTCTACTCAATGAAATAGCCTTGATTGCGGCCATTCTCATTTATCGGTTCAGTACATACTTTATACTGGACATTTCACGCTAAATGAGCTAGACTGCCCTCATCATGCGGAGTTCGACAGAACAGACATCTTTTGCTATTATTGGCGCAGGGGTGAGCGGGCTTTCCATTGCTCGTATGCTCAAATCAAAAGGGCATAAAGCAATAATTTTTGAAAAGGAATCCACCCCCGGCGGTTTAATACGTTGTGAAAGAATAAAAGATACGCTGTACCATTGTGTAGGTGGTCATGTTTTCAACTCCAGGAACAAAGATGTCTTAGATTGGTTTTGGCGGCAATGCGATAAAAATGATTTTCGATTAACCCCCCGCTATGCTGTTGTTACTCTGGCAGATGGAACCCGAGTTGACTATCCGATCGAAAATCATCTCTACCAAATGTCAGAGGAAATGCGGGATTCCATCATCTCAGATTTGCTTCAGATTGTATCCCAAGGCTATCCGGAGGATAATAACTTTGATGATTTCCTGCGCCATCGATTCGGGGAAACTCTCTACAATGAGTATTTCGCTCCCTACAATCGAAAGATTTGGCGTCGCCCGCTTACAGATGTCCCTTTGACCTGGCTGCAGGGTAAGCTCCCCATGCCGAGTGTAAAAGAAATTTTTGCAGCTAACATCGGTCAGGTTAAAGAAATGAAGATGGTGCATAGCACCTTTCATTACCCCAAAAATAATGGTTCCCAACATATTGCCGATACGCTTGCCGATGGTTTGGATATTCGCTATAACGCACCGGTAAAACAACTGTGCCGCTACAATTCCAAATGGATAATCAACGGAGAGTGTGTTGATAGAGTTATATTCTGTGGTAATGTGCGCCACCTGCCTGATATGCTGACCGACACCGGAATTCTGTTGGCTGATATAGATAAATTGGAGTTCCATGGCACCACATCTGTGCTTTGTGAAATTGAATCCAATCCCTACAGTTGGATTTACATGCCGAGCGAAGCTCATAAATCGCACCGAATCATCTGCACCGGCAATTTTGCAGAAAGTAATTCCCCGGTCGGCATAAGCACTGCCACAATCGAGTTCTCCGAGGATATGGGGTATGAACAAATCGTAGAACAGTTGCGCCTTATTCCGTTCTCTCCGAGATATATGGCCCATCGTTATACCGCCTGTACCTACCCGGTACAGAACACACAAACGCGTGATATCATTGCTGCCGCAAAGGAGCAGTTGGAACCGCAGGGAATCTATTTGCTGGGGCGTTTTGCTGAATGGGAATATTATAATATGGATGCTGCTATAGAAGCCGCCATGAAACTCTGTTCTCAACTTTGATTATGAACTGCCTTTTTGAGCTTGTTCGCAAGCACAACAGCATCGCTAAATTTCTCATCATAGGCATTTCTGCATCTGCTGTTCATGGTGCTATTTCGTGGATTTTTTATTACCATATATGGGGAGGGCATACCATTTGCTCTACACTCATGGGGTACACGGGTGGCTGGTTTGTTTCATACATAGGAAATAGGTTATGGAGCTTCCGCTGGCAGGCTAAAGATACCGGTGTCGTTGTTTCGGCATCCAGATTTATCCTCTGTCAGCTGGCAGCCATGAGTGTACTTCTGAGTAGCACTTGGTTGGTACAACAGCTTATTATTCTGTACTTCTGGTGGTATATTATTACCAATAAACTTACTTTAACGCCGGAACTGGAACAGTTTAGTGCGGGAGCCTCCTATCCTCCTGCTCTGTTGATAGGCATGTTTGTTGCCGCTGTGACTTCTTATTTGATGATGAAAAAATACGTTTTCTCAAAATAACTGCTATGCATAATCCCCGATTTTCCATTTGCATTCCCATGGCGAACGAAGAGGATTCGTTCCAGAGCTTTATCGATTCTTTAACGCAGGTCATCGACAAATATTCAGCAGTTTCTGTTTACTTAGTCGTAGACAAAGCCTCCACTGACTCTACTCCCCAACTCTGCGAAGAACTTCAGGCAAAAGACTCGCGTTTTCACTATGTGTGGGCACCGGAAAATAAAAACGTGGTCGATGCCTACCTGCGTGGCTTCCGGGAGGCTATGAAGAGTAAACCGGAGTTCATTATTGAAATGGATGGCGGTGGTTCACACGACCCGCGTGCTCTACATGCATTTGTACGTGCGATGTGTGAGGGGAATGAATGTGCATTCGGTTCCCGTTACATTAACGGAGGCTCGATGGTAGGGTCGCCTTTTAAGCGTCGCTTCCTTTCTAAGTTCGGCTCTTTTGTTGCCCGATTTGTGTTGGGCTGCCCCATGAAAGATTCAACTAGTGGTTATGAGGCATTCAGCTATGAGGTTATGGAGAAAATTCTTGCATACCCGCTGCGTTCCAAGGCTCACTTCTACCAAACCGAATTGCGCTATTTGCTGCGCAAGCGAAACTGGATAGAGATCCCCATCCATTATACCTCGCCTTCGCCCCGTGTATCCAAGAAAGCACTTGCTAATGCCAGACAATGCTTGATATATTATACTTTTAAGCACTGGCTCATGGGCGGGCTTGACATAGATAGTTGCTTGCATGAGGCGCGATGAGTAAATTTTGCTAATTTGCATAAAAAGCATGAAAATAAAGTCAGATATTTTAAATGCGGTTGTATACATACTGCTGATTCCTATCTTTCTATTTATAGCCTACATCTCCGCTATTTATCCTATGTGCGGAGATGATTTTAGGTTCTCATTTTCATGCGTAACTCATGAAAGGATTGCGAGTTTCTCCGAGGCATTGCAATCTCAGCTACATCACTATATCTATGGTCTTGGGCGTTTTGTTGTTCACCTACTGACTCAATGGTTCCTGAGTTTTGATAGAATCTGGTTCGTTATAGCAAACACTCTTTGTTATATTCTATCAACATTGTTGATAAGCAAAGTAACAGCGCGTCGTTTCCATGCGTGCCACTGGCTTATAGTGGCGCTGACACTTTGGATAATTCTACCACACACCGGGTGTACAGTCTTTACTGTAACAGGGAGTTTTAATTATTTGTGGTGCGTTTTATTCAACTCTATATTCTTGTATTTTCTCTTTTCCGATAAAAAGAGTTTCAATATCGCAGCGATATTTGTTGCATTTGTAGCGGGCCATGCGCATGAGGCCGTAGCGTTGGGAATTTGGGTCAGTATAGTGGCTTATTATTTTCTTTCGGGTAAAAAATCCTCTCTTTTTATAGCTGCAATAGTTATATACATATTAGGTTTTGCATCGAATGCTCTGGCTCCTTCTACATTAGTCAGAATTGAAAAATCGACGTCTTCTGAGCAATTAACATTCCTTCAATTGCTTTTGAGGTATGCTTCCAATTCATTTAAAACTCTGATGCAACTGATAAAGAGTAAGGATATAGGTATTGTTATCAGTTCATTGTTGACTTTAATTACTTTGGGTGGCTGTATTTTTATCAAAGTCAGAAAAATTAAGAGCAAATGGCTACTCCCGACAGGGTGTTTCCTTTTGGGGGCTTTTATTTCGCTGATGTTGAACATATATACCGGTGTAATATATAGTCGTGCTTTCTTTGGCTTTTGCATTATGGCATATATCGCGTTTTTGATGATGGCGTTTAACAATGAGGGGCGCTATAGAAAGCATATATGCAGCATTATTCTTCTGTGTTCGTTATGTCTGTCTGTAAAAGAAGTTCATGAAACGATAGGTGCTGTTGACTTGTTCAATAAACGGTATGCTTATATCGAAACTGAAGCCAAAAAGGGAGCGCACATTATCCCGGAACACGAGTTGTGGAATAGCAAGTTAATCTCTTCCAAATATGTGGAATCTTATGGCATTTCGTCAAACATACTCGCAAATGTAGATGAAGCTCGTATGTGGGGGGTCGAGGCTTTTTCTGTATTTCCTCGGAGTATGTATGAGTTTCTCAGGACGTATGAATATGTATTCAATATGATGGTGGCAGGAGAAACAATCAATGTCGGTGGTCTCACGTTTGTTTGTACAGGTGAACAGCCACTGAGCGCCTGTAGGAGCTATTACATTGATTATTCGCAAACGGCTATGTCAAAATATATTCCGAGTAAGCTGAGGGAAATATATTTAAAAAATGCGGCCAAGAGATTAGTGACTGAAGATACTCCTATATTTCGATTGAAGGATAAATATTACACATATTGCCACCGTTCCGGGAATGCGAGTAAACTTATCATAACATACCCCGGAAAAACGTCGGAAATAGCGTTGCCTTCGTCATAACTGAAAGCGTTGTTCGAGTTTAACTATGAAAATTACCCTGAAAATCCTGTTGTTGAGCCTTTTGTTGCTCGTGCCTCATAGTATTGCAGTGCAGCAGCCCGCGCCACCGACTTCAAAACAAGAGCTTACACCTGCCACTCAGTTGGCAGATGCTGTGCGGCGTGGAGATGCTGCCACCGTGCGTGAACTCCTGCTGCGAGGTGGTGCCACCTTGCCGACGAATCACGGTGAATACCTGGCACTGCTGAATAAAGCGGTTCTGAGTGGTAACCCCGATATACTGGACTATATTCCCTATGTTGAACCGGTGGCCGGTCACACAGACAGCGCTCTTATTGTGGCTTTGCGCGCTGAAGTCGGTCCCCGCATGGTGGCTGCGTTGTTGGCTGCCGGTGCCCGCCCGGATGACCGAGCCGTGACCGGCAAGTACAAACTCCACTCTGTGGTGATTGCTCGCCAATCGGGGGATCATGTGAGTGCTGAGCTACTGTTGGCTGCAGAAAAAAGAGATTTCTCATGGATGGACCAGCAGTTAAAAGATGATGGTGTAGAAGAAATGCAGCGCATACTTTCCGCTCCCGGGTTTTATGCCGTCGATCAGCGCGTGCTCGGTGGTTATAACCCCTTGATTGCTGCAGCTCGTGCAGGGCAGGTAGAGCTTGTGCGCCTGTTGCTGGCAGCGGGAGCTGACCCTCATGCTCTCGATGCAGCCGGTAACAATGCCCTCACCCACGCGATTGACGGTATGAATGACCCGCAGGTCATCAGCATGTTGCAAGCCGCCGGCTGCAAACAGGCACCCATGCGCCAAGCAGCCCCCAATCCCGAGGGCGAATTGCAGGTTGCGGAATATTTTGCGCCTATTCAGCAGGCGCTGGAGCAGGGGAACGCTGAGTACTTCCTTAGCCTTCCGCGCCCGCTGCTCGAATATGCTATCATGCCCCTGAGCGGAGCTGAGCGCTTTCATGATTCGGGGCGCGCTCTGGGGCGTTATTATATGGGAACCCCGCTCATGGTTGCTGCGGCCAACGGTCAGCCGGATGTGCTCCGAGTGTTGCTGGCTCGCGGGGCTGATATCGAAGCTGATGATTTCTTCGGCCGTACCGCCATTGTGTACGCAGCGGCGAATGGTCATGCGGATTGTGTGCGCCTGCTGCTGACTGCGGGTTCGAAACAGGTAGAGTCTGCTTTGCGTATGGCGGCCTATGCCGGGCAACACGATGTGGTTGATTTCCTGCTGGAGCGCGGCGTGCGCCCCGGGCTTGCGGTGGAATGGGCTCTCATGAGTGAGAACCCGCACCCGGCATTGATGGCCTTGCGTCAGCCGGATGCCGACCTCGCGCTCAGTCTGGCTGTGTGCCGCAATCACCCCGGTCTGGTTACCCGACTGGTGCAGCTGGGGGCGGATGTCAACAGACCGAACTTCTACCCCCTGCATGAGTGGGTGGACTCATTCCCGTGGACAAATGATGCCGTGCTGCCTGAATTGCTGCGCGCCGGGGCCGATATCAACCGCAAGCGCAATGGACAGACTGCGGTAGAGTATGCCCGTACGGAGGGCAACTCACTGGCGCTGGAGTTATTGCAGAGCGCAAAATAAACTGTCTTTTAAACGCTAAGGGGAGCAGTGTTACAATTGTGTAACAACTGCTCCCTTTTCTGTGATGATATTGTAATATTCTGTAACGCTTTTAAACTCGTATTGCTTATCTGAATGTGCTAATAATGCGCTCGTAAGGATAAATAAACCCCTTGCGGTAATATCATATGGCATTACACATTCAGATGAGTGAAAAAGGTAAGCAGATGCAGCATAGGGAGTCGCTTAAAAATAAACTCTCTTCCGTGATAGCCTGCGTACTTTTTATGTTAATCAGTTCCGGCGTGTTGTATTTTACCGTCGAGTACATTGTGGGGGATACTCCTGCGTCATTCATGGCGTATATTCCCCCGGTTGAGGACGAGCTGCCTACATATAGTGTACATCCGAGGGCATCTCGGCTCTCTCAGGTGTCACGTGCCTCTTCTGTATTGCCACCGACGTATTTTTTTCCGAATTCGATAGCGCTTTCGTTGGAGCCTGTGGAGATGGATATGTCAGAAGGTCTTCCACCGATTAGCTTGGTTTTTGACTTCGGGTTTGAATGCAATTTTGGTGAGGAATTGGGCGGTGCCACTACCCCGTTGGGGAACAATTCGGGGAGCGGTTCGGCTCTTGTTGGTACCTTCTACGACCTTAAACAGTCCGGGCGCGGGCGCAGTCGTAAGCCATCTGCACTTGCGCTCAAAAAGGGGGATGGTACACTGAGCATTCAACGGGATATGTATTATGAGGCTATTGCTAATTTTGTAAATAAAGGCTGGAGTACCGGTCAGCTGAGCAGGTATTTCGAATCCCCGCAAAAGTTATATGCCTCATGTTTCTATCTTCCGTCGGCCCGAGCGCGTTACGCTCCCATCGCCTATCAGGTGGGCGATGCCGGTAAGCCCGAAAATCAGTGGGTGTGCCAGCCCTCCGGCTGGTGTGTGGTGTACCGTGGCAAGGTGCGTGCTCCCAAAACCGGTAAGTTCCGTTTCATCGGCACGGGGGATGACTACATAGGCGTGCGTTTTAACCGCAAGTTGGTTCTTTCTGCCGGCTATCGACTGTTTACACACTACAATGCCAAGTCAAAGGGTGGCGCTAAGTTTGCTCTTTCCGAGCCCGCCGCTCGCGAATCGTTCCTGAGAGATGTCAGGGCCGGTCTCGATCCCGAGCACAAGGGGTACGAACTTATCAGCACCGTTCCCGGTTGCGAGCGTTGGAATCGGGAATTGGGCGGTCTGATGGCCGGGCGTGAGTTTGCTGTAACGGAGGGGGAAGTGTACCCCATCGAAATTATCATGGCTGAGGAAGGTGGTTACTTCGGTTGCGTTCTCTTGCTCGAGGATGTTACTGATGGCAAGAGCCCCAAGGCCAAGCAGTACGACCTGTTCCGTACCAATTTCGCGGCGCCGAATGCGAAAGAAGTCAGCCGCATGTTGCAGGAGGCCGGGAACTATGACGGCGACCCGGCGAAGGCTGAAGCCATTCCTTACAACGAGGATTCTTATATCTGGACCGTTGTGCCGTAAAATGGCTGCTTGTTATTCAAAATAATCGTGTTATTTACATGCTGTAACAGTTTTTTAACACTAATCGGGTATTTTATGCTCGCCATGGCAAATTGAGCATGGTAGAATACGCCCGTTAGCAAAAATTTTAACCTTATTTATACCTATGGCATTACACATTCAGATGAGTGAAGAAGCCGAGGCTTTGCTGCGAAAGGAAGCGCTTAAGAACAAGCTTTCCTCCGTGATGGCCTGTGTGCTCTTCATGTTGCTGGGCTTCGGTATATTGTACTTTACCGCAGTGTTCATTGTGGGCGATACCCCTGTGTCCTTCTTGGCCTACACTCCGCCCGCAGAGGATGGCCCGCCCACCAATAACCCCACTCCCAAGGAGTTGACCTCCCGTTCTGCCCCTGCATCTTCTTCGGTTGCTCCGTCGGTGATTGTGGCTACCAGCACGGCTTCTGTCTCTCTTACCTCTGTTGAGATTGACATGTCTGACGGTCTGTCGCTGGACAGTACTCTGGATATCGGTCTGGGTGATTCTGATCTGGGTGAAGGTCTGGGCGACGGCGGTAGCGGTCTGGGCTCCGGTCAGGGCGGTGGTTCTGCTCTCGAGGGTACCTTCTATGACCTCAAGCAAACCGGTTCCGGTCGTGCCCGCAAGCTCTCCAAACTGGCTAAGAAGGGTGGCGATGGCGTTATTACCTACGACAAGGGCGCTTATTATGAGACAATCGCCAATTTCGTGCAGAAGGGCTGGAGTGCAGGTCAGTTGAATCGTTACTTCGAGTCTCCCAACAAGCTGTACGCTTCAAACTTCTATCTTCCCTCTGCTCGTGCTCGCTACGCTCCTATTGCTTATCAGGTGGGCGATGCCAAGAAGCCTGAGACTCAGTGGGTCTGCCAGCCTGCCGGTTGGTGCGTGGTGTACCGCGGCAAGGTGCGTGCTCCTAAGACCGGTAAGTTCCGCTTTATCGGTACGGGTGACGACTATCTCGGCGTGCGTTTTGATCGCAAGGTGGTTCTCTCTGCCGGTTATCGTCTGTTCACTCACTTTGACTTTAAGTCCAAGGGCGGCCCGAAGTTCGCTATCTCTGAAGGCGGTAAGCGAGATGCTTTCATGAAGGACGTGAAGGCCGGTCGCGATGCCGAGCACAAGGGCTATGAGCTTATCAATACTGTGGCCGGTTGCGGTCGTTGGAATCGAGAACTGGGTGGTCTGATGGCCGGCCGTGAGTTCTCTGTGAAGGAGGGCGAGGTTTATCCCATCGAAATTATCGTAGCTGAAGAAGGTGGTTACTTCGGTTTCGTGCTCTTCATTGAGGATATCACCGATGGCAAGAACTCCAAGGCCAAGCAGTACGACCTGTTCCGCACCAATTTCTCTGCTCCTGATTCTAAGGAGGTAAGTCGCATGCTGCAGGAAGCCGGTAGTTTTGACGGTGACCCTGCCAAGGCCGAGGCTATACCGTACAACGAGGACTCCCTCATTTGGACCGCAGTGCCCTGATATTGTTGAAAGTCTCTCTTGCTCCCGCAGCCTTTCTGGGCTGCGGGATTTTTATTGTAACATTCTTGTAACACTCGATGGCGATTTTTTGCTCGCTAATCGGGGCCGGGTGTGGTAGAAAGTTGCTGTAAAGAAACCTCAAACACACATTTTATCTTATGGCATTACACATTCAGATGAGTGAGGAGGCCGAGGCTCTGTTGCGTAAGGAAGCGCTGAAGAACAAGCTTTCCTCCGTGATGGCATGTGTTCTTTTCATGCTTTTGGGCTTTGGTATTCTGTATTTCACGGCAGTGTTCATCGTGGGTGATACTCCGGTGTCCTTCCTTGCATACACTCCGCCCGCAGAAGATGGCCCGCCCACCAATAACCCCACTCCCAAGGAGTTGACCTCCCGTTCTGCCCCTGCATCTTCTTCGGTTGCTCCGTCGGTGATTGTGGCAACCAGCACGGCATCTGTCTCTCTTACCTCTGTTGAGATTGACATGTCTGACGGTCTGTCGCTGGACAGCACTCTGGATATCGGTCTGGGTGACTCCGACTTGGGTGAAGGTCTGGGCGACGGCGGTAGCGGTCTGGGTTCCGGTCAGGGCGGTGGCTCTGCACTTGAGGGTACTTTCTACGACCTCAAGCAGACCGGTAAGGGCCGTAATCGTAAGGCCTCCAAGCTGGCTCAGAAGGGTGACGGTGGTTCTCTTCGCATCAACCGCAATCAGTATTATGAAGTGCTTGCTGATTTCATGAATACCGGCTGGAGCCCCGCTAAGCTCAGCAGATATTATGAGTCTCCCAACAAGCTGTACGCCTCCAACTTCTACCTGCCCGTGGCCAAGGCTCGCTATGCTCCCATTGCTTATCAGGTGGGCGATGCCAAAAAGCCTGAGAATCAGTGGGTGTGCCAGCCCGCCGGTTGGTGTGTGGTGTACCGTGGTAAGGTGCGCGCTCCCAAGACCGGCAAGTTCCGCTTCATCGGTACCGGCGACGACTGCATTGCTGTGCGTTTTGATCGCAAGGTTGTGATGGAGGGTGGTTATCGTCTTATTTCCGCCTTCGATGCCAAGGCCGGTGGTGGCACTAAAATGATGCTCTCTCAGGCCAATGGTCGCGATGCCTTCTTCAAAGACATCAAGGCCGGTCGCGATCGTGACCACAAGGAATACGAACTTATTCCCACGGTAGAAGGTATCGGCATTTGGAAGCAGGAGCTCGGTGGTCTGATGGCCGGTAATACGTTCTCTGTGAAGGAAGGTGAGGTTTATCCCATTGAAATTCTGGTAGCAGAAGAAGGTGGCGCTTTCGGTTTCGTACTCTTCATTGAAGATGTGACCGATGGTAAGAACTCCAAGGCTAAGCAGTATGACCTCTTCCGTACGAACTTCTCTACGCCGTCTTCCGAAGAAATCAACAAGATGCTTCGCGAGACCGGTAGTGTGCACGTATTCAATGGTAAGGAACTTCGCTTGGATATTCCTTACAATGAAGATTCTCTTATTTGGACTGCTGTTCCCTAATAGAACTGAAAGCAGAATTAGACACTCAAAAAGGCCGTGGCTGTCGCTGCGGCCTTTTGTTGTACCCGGGGGGGTAAGTTTGTCAAATCCGGGTTTGTAGCTGAATTGACTTGCAATGTGGGCTGAATATGGTAGGATGGAGAGGTTAAAGCATTCAGATTTTATGCGACGCAGTATTTTTCTTTTATCCATATTGATGTTGGCCGGCCTGAGCGTTTCGCTGCCAAGCGCGATGGCTGCTGAGCAGGTGGCTCCTGCTGAGTGGAGTTCTCCGCATGCTCTGCCATTGGAGGAGCAGGCGAGAGTGGCTTTGCTGCCTTTCCCTCAGCAGGTGAGCTGGGAAAGTGGTGAGCTGAATGTGAAGGGACGTGAACCCCGCCTGACGGGCGATGTCGGCGATATGCTGCAAACTGCCTTGGATGATTACCAGAGTAATCGCAGGCAGGGCAATGGTATTCTGCCGGTTAAATGCACCTTGCAGGCGGATGCCCTGCCGGCTGAGCATGCAGCAGAGGGGTACAAGCTGAAAGTGGATGCTAAGGGCGTCACCATAACAGCCGTGACCGAGGCCGGCTTGCTCTACGGTTTTCAGACTCTGCGACAGATGCTTGAAACCGGCAAGGGTAAGCTGCCGTATTGTGATATAACCGACTGGCCTGCCTTCCGCTATCGTGGTTATATGCAGGATTGTGGTCGCAACTTCCGCAGCGTAGAGCGCTTGAAGAAGGAGCTTTCTCTTGCCGCTCAGCTGAAGGTAAACCTCTTCCATTGGCACCTGACGGATTACCCTGCCTGGCATATTGAGTGCAAGGCGTACCCTCAGCTGAATGACCCGCGCCATCGCACCCGCGACAAGAACGATACTTACTCGTATGAGCAGATTCGTGAGGTGTTCGCCTATGCCGCCGAGCGCAACATCACCATTATCCCCGAGTTGGATATGCCCGGTCACAGTGCATATTTTGACCGCGCTTTCGGGTTTAAGATGCACAGCCCACAGGGTATGAAGATTGTGGGCGAGCTGCTGGATGAATTCTGTCGCGAAATCCCCGCCGACATTTGTCCCATCGTGCACTTCGGTGCGGATGAGGTGCGCATACCCAACGCAGCCCAGTTTGTGGATTTTGTGACGAAGAAGCTGCAGAGCCATAACCGCACTCCCATGCAGTGGGCCAGTAACCGCGACCTGCCCGTGGGTGAGCACTCTATCGAGCAGCGCTGGGGTGAGGGCGCTGACATGGTGGCAAAATCCATACGCCCCGAGCGCATTCATCGCCCGGCGTTCGACTCGACCATGGGCTACACCAATTTGCTCGACCCCGCGCTGCTGGTACGTCGCTACTTCTTCATGCGCCCCTGCGGTTCGGCTAAGGGCGATGAGAAGAAGCTCGGTACCATCATGTGCATTTGGCCTGATGGTAAGGTGGATGACAAGAGTATCATTCCGGGGGCTTGCACCATGTGGCCCGGCATGATGGCGATGGCCGAGCGCTCCTGGAAGGGCGGTGGAGCTGATGGTGACCACCTGCCGCTGGAGATGCCCGCTGCCGATACTGTTCCCGGTCGTGCTTATGCTCTCTTTGAGCAGCGCATGAAGGCTCTGCGTGACACCCAGTTCGAGGGGGAGGCCTTCCCCGTATGGCCGGAGTCCTCGGTGAGCTGGACCGTCGTGGAGCCGGTGCAGGCAGGGCAGGTCGAGGCTGTGCGCAAGCAGGTGCTCAGTGGAGATTATGCCAACCTTCGCACCCGTCAGGCGTACTGTGCTAACCTCTACTTCCGCACCAGACCCGATACCGGTTATCTGGGCATGTTCCCGAAGGCTCGCGGAGGGCAAACGGTCTGGGCCGTTACCACCATTCATGCTAAGCAGGCCGGTCCGCAGAAATTCATGGTGGGCTTCGATGCACCGGCCCGTTCCAACCGCCGCTGGACAGGCGTGCCTAACAAGGGCGAGTGGTCGCAGGCCGGTACGCGAATCTGGCTCAACGGAAAAGAATTGAAAAACCCCCGCTCGTATAAATTGGCCGGGCAGCGACGCCACCCCGGCAATGCCTGGAACTTCGAGCAACCGCTCGATGCAGAGGAAATCTGGTGGGTTCAGGAACCGATCGAGATAACTCTGAAGAAGGGTAAGAATACCTTTATCATTGAGCAACCCTATGCCGGTGACCATCACTCATGGGGCGTATCACTTATCCCTGTCAAATAAGTTCCTGAGTCTATTCAGTCAATAACAGATTGTACCGGGCGCTGTCGTTATTAACTGCAGCGCTCGGTGTTTTTTGCTTGCCATGACGTTTTGAATATGCTAAATAGTACGGAACCGTTTGCCGTATTGGTAAACAAATATATAGCCATGAATGCAAAATATATACTCCCACTGATAGCGCTGGGCATAGCTGCTGCTCATGCCGGCGAACGTGAGACCTTTGATTTCGGCTGGAAATTCAAATACTTCGGCGGTTATGATCCGGCAGATGCCGGTTCTCCTACTTGGTGCACCGGCCACCAAGGCGGCCACCCGGCTTCCTATGCTGTGGATGGTAATATGGAAACCCGCTGGTGTGCCCCCAATTCAAAAGAAGGGCACAAACTCGTTGTTGCTCCCGGTTTTGAAGACCCGGTGAAACTTTTCCTGATATACTGGGAAAGACCGAGCACCTTTGATGTGCAAATTAAGGTCGTTTGCCATGATGAAAGCAAGAACTTTGACATTTCATTCAATCAGGGTGGCCAGGCTGCCAGCTTTGTGGAGATGCCGGAACCGACTGCTATTCGTTATGTGATGATAACGGTGCCGAAGGGTACTCACAGCCGCCAGTGGATGAGTGTGCGTGAAGTACTTTTCACCGGTGTGAATAATAGCCCCTTGAAAGTGCGTCGCGGTGCAAGTGCCCTCGCTCATGCTGCTGTGGACGCCAGTGAAATCGGTTACAAGCCCGTACAGTTACCGCACGACTGGGCTATTGAGAGCCCCTTCCTCGAGGCAGAGCCTAACGAGACCGGTAAGTTGCCGTGGAATGGTTGGGGGTGGTACCGCAAGAACTTTGATGTGCCCGCTGATTTCGATCCGACGAAGGAACGTTGGTATCTGGATTTTGACGGCGTGATGTCCCGCCCGCAGATTTATGTGAACGGGCAGAAGGCCGGTGAGTGGGCATACGGTTACAATTCTTTCCGTGTGGATATCACTCCCTTCCTGAAGCCGGGCCAGAAGAACTTGGTAGCTGTCATGGCCAGCAATCTGGCACTTTCCACCCGTTGGTACCCCGGTGCCGGTATTTACCGCCACGTATGGCTCGAGAAGACCGGCCCTGTACACCTGGCAAAGTGGCCGACCTACGTGACAACACCCGAAATTTCCGAGCATTCTGCCCTGGTGAAAGTGCAGACAACGGTGACTAATACCGGTGATACTCCGGCTGAAATTACCGTGCTTCAGAATGTGGAGGGCGCTGCTGCAGCTCCTGCTACCATTACGCTGGCTCCCGGCACGGAGGGCGTGGTAGAGCAGGAACTCCGCTTGGCTACTCCCCGCTTGTGGAGCTGCGAGTCCCCGAACCTTTATAAGCTCGAGACCAAGGTGGTTATGGATGGGCGTGAAATCGACACGCACGAAACCTCCTTCGGTGTGCGAAGCGTTGAATGGCGAAAGGAAGGTTTCTTCCTCAACGGTAAGCGCGTGAAGATAAAGGGTGTGTGTGAGCACCATGATCTGGGTGCTCTCGGCGCAGCATTCTATTCCCGTGCCTACGAGCGCAAGATTGAAAAGCTTAAGGAAATGGGTTGTAACTCCATCCGCATGACCCACAATCCGCCTGCTCCCGAGGTGCTGGATCTCTGCGATAAGCATGGTATTCTGGTAATCGATGAGCTCTTCGATATCTGGAAACGCCAGAAGTATGAGAAGGTGAACGGCTACCACATCTATTGGGATGAGTGGTGGCAGAAGGACGTGCGCAATTTCATGCTGCGCGATCGTAATCACCCCTCTATTATTGCATGGAGCGGTGGCAACGAAATCATGGAGCAGACCATGAGCAAGACCGACAAGGCGTGGAATGAGTTTAACTTCCGTATCGGCTATGGTCTGCGCGATGAAATCCGTAAGTACGATACAACCCGCCCCTATACCGTGGGCTGTAACGACCAGAATGCCTGGACCAACGGCTTCATCGACACGATGGATTTATACGGTTTCAACTACAAACCGCATCTTTATGATGATTTCCGCCGTAAGCACCCCGATAAACCTTACTACGGGTCCGAAACCTGCTCTTGCGTCGGCACGCGAGATACCTACAACTTCCCCCTTGGTTGGAAGGTGGATGATGGGTACGTCAAACCCGGTGCCGTACCGCATCAGGTAAGTGCATACGGCCTGGCCAGTACTCACTGGGGTTCCTGTCCCGATACAGAGATGTATGCCCATACCAAAGCTCCCGATTTGGCCGGTGAGTATGTGTGGACCGGTTTCGACTACATCGGCGAGCCGACTCCCTACAATCAGGATGCCTCTATCGAGAACAACATCAAGCACTTGCCCAAGGAGCAGCGCGAGGCTATCATGCGCGAGTATGAGGCCATGGGCAATCGTGCCGTGAGCCGCAGCTCCTACTTCGGTATCATTGACCTTGCCGGTTTCCCCAAGGATATCTATTACCTCTACCAGAGCCAGTGGAACCCCGACAAGGCTCAGGCTCACATTCTGCCGCACTGGAACTGGCAGGGGCACGAGGGGCGCACCACACCGGTCATGGTATTCACCAGCGGTGATGAAGCCGAGCTCTTTGTCAATGGCAAGAGTCAGGGCGTGCGCAAGCGTGGCGATGGCCCGACCTTCACCCAGAAGGATAAATCTCTTGCTGTGAGCAAGAACCAGTTCCGTTTTACCTGGGAGAACGTGATTTACGAACCCGGTACCGTCGAGGTAGTGGTGAAGAAGGATGGCAAGCCTTGGGCAACTGCCAAGCGCGTGACAACCGGAGAGTCTGCTGCTGTGAAGGCTGACGTAGATCGCTCCACCATCACGGGCGATGCCCGCGACCTCGCCTTTGTGGAGCTGGCTCTGACAGATGCCGACGGTAACGTGGTTCCCACCGATAGCCGCCGCGTGAGCTTCTCCATCGAAGGCCCGGCTGAGCTTGTGGGTTTCTGCAACGGTGACCCGACTGACTGGACCTGCATGCAGGACCTCGACCAGCGTTTCTTCAATGGCCGCTTGCTGGCGGTTGTGCGTGGTAAGCGTGGTGAGAGTGGCACCGCTACAGTCACAGTGAAGGCCAATGGCCTGCCTGAGATTAAGGTGCCTGTGACCATCGCTCCCATGAAGTAAGCGATTCTCAATTCCTCTGAATACCTTTCGCCCCGTGCCTGTTATAGGTATGGGGCGATTGTTTTTACACTGAGTGCGTAGTGTTATTTTAAATGCTGGGAAATAAGCATTGACTATGGGGAAATGCTGGTGTACACTTCTGCCACTATGGGGCGAATGATGAGAATATGGACTTGTGTTTCAGTGGCTCTGATGTTATTGAGCGCATGCTCCGCGCCGTTGGTGCCGGCTGCGCGAGTCAGTAGCAGCGAGCGACTTGCTGAGCCGGACTCCGAGCTGATGGCGCAAATGCGCAAGGATTGGTTTGCCTTGCAGGAGCCCGGCTTGAATGCCGAGGAATACAGCACGCTCGTCAATCGCTATAATCGCTCCCTTTTGCTGATGTTGCGCCGCTACCGTGCCGATATGCTGCAGGCCTTTAAGCGGGGCGAGAAGGATTACCGTGTATCCGGGGTGCAGGTTATTACGACCGATACCGGTATTGAACGCCCTCTGAGGGAGGTGTACGAAGATATGGTGCCGGCATGGGATATCACCACGCACTCATTGCAGGAGCATTTTACCATGCCCGGCCTGGGTGTGCCGATGGTGGGTATCATTCCAGCTGAGAATGTCGATAAGTCTGAGCAGAAGTTCAATATACGCACCCGCGGTACCGTGACCAATATTACCGCCGTCATGGAGTTCTCGGTCAATAAGAAAGAGCTTCCTCGCCTGCGCTTGTTGTTGCGTAATAAGCAGGATACGCTGCGCCTGCGTGGTTATGACCATGCTCTCGCTGCCGATTTCTCTGCTGCGATTGAGATATACTGGAACCTGACTCGCGTGAAGGAGGACCGTATGTTGGGCATGCTTAAGCCCCAGCAACTGCGTGATGTCAATGGTCTGTCATGCATCGAAGAGTATGACCCGAACAAAATCCCCGTCATTCTGACCCATGGATTGTTGTCGAGTGCCGGTACTTTCGATAACTTGGTGAATCGCCTGATGTGTGACCCGGTTATTCGTATGAATTACCAGTTCTGGTATTACAATTACCCCACCGGCGTAACATGGACCCTCACGGCGGTGAAGTACCGCGAATCCCTTGAGGAGGTGCGCCGCCGACTGGACCCCAACGGTACCAACAAAAACTGGGATAACATGGTGGTGGTCGGTCACTCGATGGGTGGTTTGATTACACACTACAGCCAGTGCACAGAACCCTGGCTCATGCTGCGAGACAGACCAAGAATGGAAAAATATCTGGATAGCAAGTATGTGGATGAAAAATTACCATTCAGTGATGGGGATGAATTGCGTCAGGCTTTCTACTTTAGACCTGTCAAAGCCGGAATGGTTGTCTATTTGGCCACCCCGCATCGTGGTGCGCCGCTGGCTCGTTATCGCATCGTTACGGCCCTAATGAAGTTGGTGGAACTCCCGCAGAACCTCGTCAGCGAGGTGGTGAATATCGCCACGCTGCAGCAGGATACCGTATTGCTCAATCCCGGTAAACTGACGGAGGCCTTCACCAGCGTGAACCAACTGTCCCCCGATAGCTACTCCATCAGTGGGCTGCAGGGGCTTGAAGTGCGCGATGTTCCCACTCACTCCATCATCGGTGACCGAGGGAAGGGGAATACACCCCACAGCTCGGATGGCGTGGTGCCCTACTGGTCAAGCCACCTGTCGCGTGGGACAGAGACTATTGTGCCGTCCGGGCATTCCGTGCAGGATGTTTCCGAAACCGCCGCCGACATGACTCGTGTTCTGGCCGAGCATTTGAAGCGCTGCGGTCGCCTGAAATAAAAAGTTGGATTTTAAAGCGATATCGCAATTTTGCATTGACAATCGCTCAGTTGTGGTATATAACGCGCGCGCACTCTAACCTTGAGCTTCATTATGGTATCTCGCAAAAACACCACAATCAAACGCAAAGTTAAGAACTGGACCGCGGCGGACTCTGCTGAACTCTATTGCATTGATGCGTGGAGTAACGGCTACTTCGGCGTGTCTCGCAACGGTGAGGTCACGGTCAATTTGGTGGATACTGATGGCGAGAAACGTCCCGTCAGTCTGCATACCATCATGAAAGGTCTTGCCGAGCGTGGTACGGATGCTCCCGTGCTGCTGCGTTTCCGTGACTTGCTGAGAGCCCGTATCGATGAACTCAATCAGAGCTTTATCAAGGCCATCAAAGAGGCCGACTACAAAGGTGTGTACCGTGGTGTTTACCCGGTAAAAGTGAATCAGCAGCGCGAAATCGTTGAGGAGATTGTATCCTATGGCTCACGCTACCATTATGGGCTCGAGGCCGGTAGCAAGCCTGAGCTCATTGCCGCCATGGCACAGATGAAAGACCCGCAGGCTTTCCTGATGTGCAACGGTTATAAGGATGACGAGTTCATTGACCTCGCCCTCATGGCTCAGCGCATGGGTATTAACATTTGCCTGATTCTTGAAATGCCCAACGAGTTGCCCGCCATTCTGGAGCGCGCCCGCAAGCTGGGTATCGACCCGAATTTGGGTGTACGTGTGCGCTTGGCTGCCAAGGGCTCCGGCCATTGGAGCGAGTCTGCCGGTGACCGTTCGGTGTTCGGTCTGAACACTGCTCAGGTTATTGAGGTGGTCGATTCGCTCAAAGCAGCGGATAAACTTCACTGCCTGAAGGTGCTCCACTACCATCAGGGCTCCCAGATTCCCAACATCTCAGTCGTTCGTGAGGGCTTGACAGAGGCCTGCCGCATGTACATTGATCTCGTGCGTGAGGGCGCCCCCATGGGCACCCTCGATATGGGTGGCGGTTTGGCTGTTGACTACGATGGTTCGCAGACCAATTTCCATTCTTCCTGTAACTACACCATGGAGGAGTACGCCCGAGATATCGTGGAGGTTGTGGGTGAGCTGTGCAGCAAGTGCAATGTGCCGCACCCCACGCTGGTGACAGAGAGTGGTCGTGCAATCGCAGCGTTCCATTCTGTGCTGGTGTTCAATATTCTGGACGTAGCCAGTGCTCCCGGTCAGGACGCCCTGCCGCCGGAGCTGCCCGAGAACCCGAGCGAAATCCTGAAGGCTCTCGACGAAACGCGCCGCATGCTCACCCGCAAGAATATTCAGGAGTGCTATAACGATGCCAACTACTACCGCGACCAGTTGCGCATGCAGTTCTTCTATGGCAGCGCCAGCCTGCGTGAGCGCGGGGTGGGCGAGGCCATTTACTGGCATATCATGGGCCTGATTTCACGCCGTATTGCTGAAATGAGCGAAATCCCCGAGGATTTGAAGGAGGTCTCCGACAATATGGTTGACTTCTACTACGGCAATTTCTCGCTCTTCCAGAGCATGCCCGACTCCTGGGCCATTGACCAGCTTTTCCCGGTCATGCCCATTCAGCGTCTCTGCGACCGTCCCACTCAGAAGACGGTGCTGGTGGATATCACCTGTGACTGCGATGGTAAGGTGGATAATTTCATTGACCGTGAGGACGTGGCACATTCTCTGCCACTCCACGAGTTTGAGGGGCAGGAGAACTACTACGTGGCCGTATTCCTTGTAGGAGCATACCAGGAAACTCTGGGCGATATTCATAACCTGTTGGGCGATACCAACGTGGTGAGCGTGCACCTGGAGAATGGGCGTCCTGTTTATACGCAGGAGGAAGAAGGCGACAGTGTGGCCGACGTGCTCTCCTATGTGAAGTATGACAGCCGTGACCTCGTATCCCAGTTCCGCAATCTTGCCGAGCGTGCTGTGGAAGAAGGTCTTATCACTCCCCGCCAGCGCAGGGACGCTCTGGAGGCCTATCGTACCGGCCTGAACGGTTATACCTATTACGAGCTGTAAGTTCCGTAACCGGGTTCGTTTTGTCAGCGACAATTTGGCTTCCGTATCGGGGCTGATTGCCGCTGATTTTATTGTTCGTGGTGAGCTTATCCCAGAATGAGGCTCAGGAGCCATTCCATATCGCTCTCGGTATAGCGCTGGTCAATGGGTAGGGGCAGCAGGGTGCGGGCCAAGCGATTTTCTGTTTCATCTGCCGAGGTTGCGGCGATGACTTCGGGCCAGTAAAGGGGCAAAGCCACTCCGGCTTCAATCAGCTCATCCCTCAATCCCGGTATGCCGCAAATCAGGGGGTAACACATGGGGGCATAGGCAGGCTTGGCCGGTAGTTGCAAGCGATTGATGGGTGCCAGCGCCTTATGCAGTGTGGCATAGTTCTGCAGGCGTTGCTTGGCTGCAGCTTGCCAGTCAATCCTTTGCAGTGTTTTGCGGGTGAGTTCTGACATGCGGCGGGGCGGGGCTGACAGGCTGTCCTCTGCCTGTTGTATAGCCTCTGCCGCGGCAGGCAGACCATTTTCCTCGCGTTGCAACATGCCGAGCACTCGGTGGGCTGAGTGGTCCTGTGCCTGCGGAAGTTGCAAGGGGAAGGGGGAACAGGCTACGCCACCATCACACAATCCGCCGAACTTACGGGGGCTGTAAAAGGTCGGCATGCCGGGTAAAGGTGGCGTGTAGAGTGCTGTGGTGGAATCCACAATCACCGGGCCGGGGTGTCGCAGGGCAGCAGCCTGCACAGCCTCTCCCGTCAGCCCGAAATAATTGACCAGCAGCAGTAAATCGCCACTGTCAACATCTGTTGGTGGGTAGGGAGCCAGTTGCTCTGTAACCTGATAACGAACAAGCGTTAAGCCCATGCGCTGCAATGGTTCTGTTACGGTGTCGCAGACAAAGCGTGGCAACAGTACTCGGCGTGGGCGTGGCATGTTGTTCAGCAGGCAATCGAGCGCCGCTCTTCCACTGCTCAGAAATGCACAACCTGCATGTTCGGCATAGGGGAAATTATGATAGCACGGCAATTCCGGACCGAAACTTCCCCCCATCATATCTTTTCGGGGGTTATCTGTCATGGTAACCGAGTTCATCATAGGGATCATCAAAACGATCCGGCTCCAGCGGAGCAGGGGGTGTTTGTGGTGAGGTTCGTTGAATAATCAGGGTGCCATGCTGCCCCAAATCATTGAATACACCGCCGAAAAGTCGCAGCGCTGCATAGCGCGGTGTGCCGAAATCTATCCCCAGTCGCTCACAATCGGCGCGGTAGGCTTGGTCGATGGCTCGGCGGCTGATGGGTGCGCCCTCCTTGAGCGCATGGTACAGAACGTCATGCCGCAGGCTGGGCATGAGGTCTGCCGGTTGGGTGATTCCCACGCTGTTGCCGTCCCACACATAGCGACGGTGCAGTATGAGAGTGTGCCCTCGAGCTTCCACCAGCACTCGGTGAGGCGGGCGTGGGTGCAGTCCCCGCCAGTAACCCAGATTCAGGCTTTCGTCCTTCCATACGATAGCATGGCGGGTGCGCAGACAGAACCCCGGTGCTCGGTGTGGCAGAAAGGTATACCAACTGTCTCCCTTCTGCGCAGCCTGTTGTACTTCGGGGGATATGCGTTTGTGCAATATCACATCCAGCACCCCTGTACAGCCGGTCAGCTGTACGGTGCAAAGAATAGAGACAATAGCGCACAGGAATCTCATACCTTGTTTATTCTAATCCTGAGTGCAAGGCTTGTCAATTTTTTTTGTTTTTGCCTTGCAAGGGAGCACAACGGAATCAGCAGCAACTGTAGCGTCCGCCGGGTAGGGGAATGATGGCACGCTCAATCTGTAGGCGCATGAGCTGCGGGGTGAGCTCCATGGCTCTCAGCCCGAGAGCGGAGCAGAGGGAATCAAGGGTATCGTGCCCGGCTGCGATGGCTGCCAGTATATTGCTGCGGTCAACACAATCTGTTGGTTCGAGGCGTGTTTCCTCCTCTGCCACAGGCTCGGTGGGGAAAAGCTCCAGCTGCTGAGCGGGGCCGGTCCAGTGCATATCGCGCAGTAGTTCCTGCGGAGTGGTGCACAGGATGGCGCCATCGCGTATAAGCCCGTGGCAGCCGACCGATGCCGGGCTGTCGACAGAGCCGGGCAGGGCAAAAACGGTGTTGCCGTAGTAGTCCGCCGCGATGGCTGCGGTGTGCAGGGCGCCACTGCGGTGCGGGGCTTCTGCCACAAGCACGGCTTTGGACCAAGCGGCCACGATACGATTACGCTGAGGGAATGTTGTTCGACCGGGCGGTAAGGTCATGGGGAACTCGCTGACCACAGCACCGTGACCGTTGCAGATGCGGTTGGCCAGCTCGCTGTTTTCCTGTGGGAACAGATTGGCCATGCCGCTGCCCAGCACGGCGATGGTGCGTCCCCCGGCATCCAGCGCACCCCAATGCCCGGCAGTATCGATACCCCTCGCCAGACCGGAAATGATGGTACAACCGGCATCCGCCAGTTCGCGACCGAACCTGCGGGCGTGGCTCATGCCATAGGGGGTAGCGGCTCGTGAGCCCACGATGGCCACACCTCGCTCGCCGTCTACCGGTAGACATTCCCCGCGCATGTAGAGTACAATGGGCGGGTCGCTCATGCGCCGCAGAATGTCGGGATATTCCTCATCTACAATGGTTACCACGCGCACGCCGTGTGACTCTGCAAGCGCCAGTTCGGCGTGCACGTTGGTACAATCTCGCCAGCTCGCGATAGCTCGGGCCAGTTTAGGGCCTATACGGGGCACATTTTCCAGTATGCCGTGCGGAGCGGCAAGTACCAGCTCAGCCGAGCCGAAGAAGTTCAGCAATGACTGTATGCGCACCGAACCCAACCCCGGTATGAGGTTGAGGGTAATGAGGGCTTCTCGCGGGCTGAGTTCCATGGGGCGGTCTTCAGCGCTCCACGGTGAAGTCCAGACCCAGGTCCATGGACGGCACGGAGTGGGTCAGACAGCCGAAGCTCATGTAGTCTACGCCACTCTCGGCTGCGGCAGGTGCAGTCTCGAGGGTCAGACCACCGCTGGCTTCGAAATAGGGCTTCTTGTTCTTTCCACGCATTTCTACAGCCTTGGCCATATCCTCGGGGCTCATGTTGTCCAGCAGAATGTAATCTACACCGCGCAGCTTCAGGAATGCCTCCACCTGAGTCAGATTATCGGCCTCGAGCTCGACCTCCACACCGGGTTTGTCGGCATTGAGCTTGTCAATGCAGGCCTGCAGGTGTGCAGTGTCGCCATCGGTCATCAGGTGGTTGTCCTTCACCATGGCGCGGTCATAGAGACCCAGGCGGTGGTTGTTGCCACCACCGTGCACCACAGCTGCCTTCTCGAGCAGGCGGTAACCGGGGGTGGTCTTGCGGGTATCGAGCAGCTTGCAGTCGGTGTGGGCAATGGCCTTCATGTACTTGTTGGTCATGGTGGCCACACCCGACAGGCGCTGAATGAAGTTCAGTGCCGTACGCTCAGCACCCAGAATGGAGCGGGCGGAACCCTCAATCATCATCACAATTGCACCGGGGGAAACGGATTCGCCATCGTGCAGGTACACTTCAACCTTCAGACTCGGGTCAACGGCACGGAATACGGCCTCGGCCACTTTTACACCGGAAAGCACACCCTGAGTGCGGGGGCGCATGAGAGCGCGAGCCTGCAGTCCCTCGGGTACAAAATAGGTGGAGGTTACATCACCATCACCGAAATCCTCATCGAGCGCCAGCTTGATGAGCGCGTCCATATTGTCAGAAACTTTCATATCGCTCATGCCCATTACTATAGTGCACCCGCGCCTGATTGTAAAGGCGGAAAACAGGTTCTGCGGTGGATTTGGGGAACTTGCGCGGATGTTTTATCGCAAATTAGCTTGATTTACCATGATGCGGAAGGTAACATGTAGTCACGATGGCACGCATGTTCCCGGCAGAGTTTACTGTTACCGATTCGTTCAATATGGGTGAAATCGGTGAGCAGCTGGTGTATGAAGCCCTGCGGCAGATGCCGGAGGACTGGACTGTTATACACAACTGCTGGCGTCACTTGCTGGTTAAGGGAACGAAAAAGACCAAGCGTCACATCACCTACGAGGCTGATTTCGTAGTGCTGATTCCGGGCAAGGGGATATTGGTGCTCGAGGTGAAGAACTGGCAGCGTGCTAAGGTGGAAAATGGACGCTGGTTCCGGGGAAATCCCGATGGCAGCTATGATGCGGTGAAGCACGACAGCCCGCTCAATCAGGCTTTCTTGGCCATGAAACACCTGCGGACTGAGCTCGATAAGCAGTTTCGCTGGGGGCACGATGGTCGCTCGCGACTGGAGTGTCGCTGCATGGCTGTTCTGCTCGGTAAAATCAGCAACTACGTTAACCTCAGCGAGACGGAGTACGATAGTGCAGCGGTGGATTTTCAGTTGCAGACGAACGGTTGTGAAGCGGTGCCCCGCAACGAGATATACGACTGCCTGTACCTTTGCGGTAGCGATTCTCTGCATTCGGGCTTACGCCGTCGCATTGAGCGGCTTTTCTGCTTCAATAATTCTACCTCTGTGGCAGAACTGGATGACGTAAGGCGCTATCTGCTGCAGAATCTGGTGTTTAATATCGATGTCGCAACTGCAACCTCAATTATCAATTCTGCTGCCGCTCCGTTGGCTCGGGTGCTGCCTATGCTCGCTGAGTCTCCCATCGGAGTGCGGGTGGAAGGCTGCGCCGGTTCCGGCAAGAGTACCATGCTTTGTTGCGAGGCCGCCCGCCTGACCTTGGAAGCAACTCAGCTGGGAATCCACCGCCGAGTGCTGGTACTTTGTTTCAATTACAACTTGGCTGAGTTTTTGCGAGTGCAGGGAACGATGCGTTTGGCGCAAGTGAAGAGTTTCGATGATGTTTCCCCGCTCGTGCTTGATAATTTTCAGACGGTGGTGGAACACATATGCGCGAATGAGAATGTGCCCGTAGCAGAAAATCTGTTTGCTCCCGGTTCGTTGAAAGAGTTGTGTGAATGGCTTCGCAGTAACTCTCGGTATTCTTTTGACCACATTTTTGTGGATGAAGCTCAGGATTTTCCCGAGGAATGGTGGGAAGCTGTGCGTGCATTGCTGCGCCCCGGTGGCAAGCTTTATCTGTTTACAGATGCCGGCCAGCAACTCTACGGCTATGACTATCCATTACCTGATTTGCCTGTGCGGTTGAGATTGCGCCACAACCTGCGTAATTCTGCCCAGATAGCCTCGTTTAGTGCTTCGATAGCCGGCGGGGCTGACAGTGTGCTGCCGTTGCAGGGACCGGAGGTCGAGGTGCTGCCCGCTGCTGAAACCTCGGCCGAGCGTGCTATCGCTGTGAAGTCTGCCATTGAGCGCCTGCTGGCAGAGCACTATGCTATCAATGACATCGTGGTATTGACTCCTTGGCGGCGAAACACCTCCCTGAAGAATCCTCTGCTGGCCGAGCTGGTGGATTTTCCTGCCGATGGAGAAACCCGAGAAAATGCTGACGAGCGCCTGAGCCGCTGTCTGGCTCCCGGTTCTGTGCGAGTTCTCGGCGAAACGATTAAGGCTTACAAGGGGCTTGAGAGCCCCGCCGTCATCCTGACCGATATCTCAGCCCCGAAAGAAGGTCGCACCTCCGGCTTTACGCCCAATGAATTTTACGTAGCCTGTACCCGAGCACGTTTCCGACTGATAATTATCCCTACCCGCAGCGGTGAAGAGTATATTCAACAACTAGGATAAACCATTTATTTTATGTCATTGCAATCACATTACGTTCCTGTTTACAAAGAAATTACCGATTATCTTTCTGAACATGGTGGTTTTCAGGCTGACCGTGGTCACCAGAATTATTTTGGCCTTTACAAGGATGGGGTGTTGATAACAGCTCGCTTGTTGAGACCGACAAGCCGGAATCAACACTATACAGTGACTGTTGAGATTTACTGCGATTCTGAGGATTATTATGCATGCTTCTATTCTTTTCTGAACGCCTTGAGTGAGAGTGAAGTCGACTATCGATTCTGCGCTGATAAATGCCGCTATACGAATATCAGTCAATTATTGGAACAACGGTCGAAAGCGATTAAGATAGAACGACGTTTTGTGATTCCTGATGAATTGGAGGACTTGTCGGAAACTTGCAAGTGTCTCGAAAAGAGTTGCAAGGAGTGGGTCGCTCGTCCTTGTTCTCGCCGTTTAGTAAAGGAAACAATATCCGGATTTTCGGGGGAGCAGCTCGCTCAGCTGGTCGAGGAGCTGGGAATGCCGGAGGATAAAATGCAGGCGTATTTGCAGAGAGGATTGGTAGGTATCACTCACCCGGAAAAGAAGGATGGCGAACTTTATGCTGCGCTTTGGTTTGATGAACGTGTGATTTCCGAATTGCCCGACACATTGGAGTGGGGTGAGCTGTGGAAGCCGTCAGATGTGTATCGCAAGGTTCCTGTGAATGGCGGAAATGAGGAAAAGACTCGTTATTGGCTTTTGGTGGCAAATCCTCAGTATTGGAGTTTCTTCGACATGGCTGAAGGCGAGGAAACGACTTATTCGGTGTATACAGAGAAGGGGAATCCCCGCCAGATTCCGGTGAATTTTGGGTTGGTTGCACCGGGAGAAAAAATTGTGTGTTACGAGGCCTATCCCACCATGCAGGTGGTGGCTCTTGGCGTGATTACGGCAGGTTCTGACGGTAAGGATATTGCGTTCCGTAAGACGGGAGATCTGCAGATTCCGATTAATCGTGAGCTGCTTATCTCTCAGCCGTTATTGTCGAAGCTGTTCAGCAATCTACGCGGAAGTCTGCATGAATTGACAGCGAGTCAATATCAGTTGATAGAGCGAATGGCTCATGCTGAAAAGGCTCCGGTTTTGGCTAAAGCTCACAATCGTATCATTTTCGGAGCGCCCGGAACAGGCAAGAGTTATCTGCTGAATAAAGATGCCGATTCGGTTGCAGAGACAAACAGGGAACGTGTGACGTTTCACCCCGAGTATAGCTACTATGATTTTGTAGGCTCCTATAAACCGGTGATGAGAGATGGGAAAATTTGTTATGCCTTCGTTCCCGGTCCGTTTGCCCGTATGTTAAAGCGTGCGCTGAACAACAGAAGCGAAAACTATTTGTTACTGATTGAGGAAATCAATCGTGCACGTGTTGCAAGTGTGTTCGGCGATGTTTTCCAGTTGATGGACCGAAAAGACTCGGGTGAGAGTATGTATGATATTGCTCCGTCGGAGGAGCTGCGGGAATATCTCTTCGGCACTCAGGTTGCCGCCGATGCGCGTGTGTACATACCGGCCAACCTCTACCTCTGGGCAACCATGAACAGTGCTGACCAGGGTGTTTACCCCATGGATACTGCGTTCAAGCGCCGTTGGAGCTTTGAGTATATGGGCATTAACGAAGGCGCTGATAAGGTTAAGGGGGCATGGGGCGAGGACTGGAAGAGCCTGCGTGAAAGAGTGAATGCTTTGTTGAGTGCGGCCGGCATTAATGAGGATAAGCACATGGGACCCTTTTTCCTGAACAGTAAAGAGCTTTCCGATAGAGAATACTTTATATCGGCAGTAAAGAGCAAAGTGCTGATGTATCTGTTCGAGGATGCAGCTAAACATAAACGCGGCGTTGTGTTCGCTGATATCAAGAACTATTCCGAGTTGGTACAGGTGTTTGAAGCGACGTATCGTGCCGATAGTATGGAAATTGCTCTGAATAAGGTATTCTGTCCTCTGGCATAACAATGAGTCGTGCTCGTAGAGCGAATCGCTTGCGATCCTTGGCATGGGCTAGGGAGCGAGTGGCGTACACGCGCGACCAAATCGCCGATATTTTTGGACTGAAGCCGAAAGAAGCGGGCGATTTGATTCTGAACCTCATGCAAGAGGGGATTCTGAGCCAGCGCAAAAGGTCTGACCGAGCGGAGTTGGTCGATGATAGCGCGCTCGAGGCCTTCATCGGCTCTGGTGATTACGCTTTTTCGTATGTGGGTATGTACTGCCACAGGGGCTACCTTGTTTATGTATTGCCCAAGTATTACACGGAAGAAGCGCTGATGGCTCCTGAAATCACCGTAGTCGGTAGCGCATTGTCTATCACGCGCATGTCTGTTTTTGCTCAGGTGATTAAGGTGATAGCACGTTGGAAGTCAAAGTATGAACAAGCAGTTGCTGATTCTCAGCATGAGCGGGTATCTGACTGTTATCTTGCTTTACTGGTCTCTTTGCTTTGTGATTACGCCGAACACGGGGAATATCGGGAGGATGTTGATTTGATTTCCCGCAATGGTAGCGGGCGTATTCTGTGGAATCGTACCATTAACTCGACTACTCCTTTCATGCAGGCCGGAACACCTGTGTATGTCGATGTGGTGACCTGTCGTACAGTAGATGCCGAAGATCATTTTATTACCCGTTTACACAGAGTAATTGTAAAGGAATGCTGTCGTCAACTGGACTTATTTAGTCTGACTGAGCTGTTGAATCTCCCTCATGTGGCGTCTATTGAGGAAAATATCGAGGAGTTGGGGGAAACTGATTATCTGCTGCACTGTGTGGAGTTGGAACTCAGCCAACAGTTCGACTCTCGCCGCAGGCATATTCTGCAGCTCATGCAGACTTACTTACAGGAGCGTTTTGAGCAGGATGAACTGCCCGAGTATTCATTTGCTTTCGGATGTACTCATTTTCAAACTGTTTGGGAGGACGTATGCCGCTGTACTTTGGGGGCGGATGTGAAAAGTCACTATGGCATTCAGCCCCCGAGATGGTCGGTATGTGATGGTGTGGTAGCAGATGTCCAACCTCTTAAGCTGGATATGTTGTTTGTGAAAGAGGGGACAGCCTATGTGTTTGATGCAAAATACTACCTGCCGGAGGTTATCGAAGGTAGGGTGTGCCGATTGCCCGGTGTAAATGATGTCACCAAACAATTTCTTTATGCTATGGCCGTGCAGAAGAAGGAGGCTCTCAGCTCACCTCCGGAGTGGCTGCCTCATATCGTATGCAACGCTTTCCTTATGCCTATGCCGCTTGATGGTTCCCATACGGAGGACGTAGAGCTTTATGCCGATATCGAGATGGGGCTATTCAGCGGTATGAGTATAAAGGTGTTCCGCTTATCGATCGCTCAACTTTATACTGCTTATCTGGAGTCTCGTAAGTGCGATTGGCTGGAGACGCGTTGTTTTCTCTGACATGTCGGGAGGATTGCTGTTGACGGAGAGTTGCTACCTGATATACTTGGTGGAAGTAACTATGCTTCATTAAGTAACATACAAAGAAAATGAAAATCAGGAATATACTTGCCACTTTACTCGCCGCTGTAACCACAGCATGGGCGACTGCCGCAGAACATGTGAACATGCAGCAGGTTTGCGATAATGTATTGCCGTCAGCCATGAAGGACTATAAGGCCGAGAGTGCTTGCGCCATTGTCGTATCCGTCCCCGATGGTAAGGTGTTGGCTACGACGGAGTGTGCGACAGAGGGTGCCGTTGCTCCGCTTCGCTTGCATGAGCGTACTCGCGCAGGCATGTTGATTCAACCGATTGTGCTCCTGAGTGCGCTTGAATCCGGCAAGGTATCTGTGAACAGCTATATTCCCTGCCATCCGTTTCAGATAACTGACGACATGCAGCTGACGGATCACCCGATGAACTATGGAGCACTCACCTGCGGGCAGGTTATCAAGAAGTCTTCCGTTCCCGGCACAGGGCGCATGATTTCCATTGCCGGTGCTGAGCAGCTGGCTACTCAGTTTGCTGTGCTGGGCTTGAAACGCCCTGTCGCTGATAGTGTAGCGGCGCTCATTTCTCAGGTAATGGAGTATACGGCTACCCCTATGGAACTCGCTGCAGCATATACAGCAATAGGCAGGGAGGGTAAGTTTGCTCCGCTTACCGTCGCTGGTGAACCCGCTCAGCCCGCAGAGACAGCCATGAAACCCGCCTCTGCTTTGGCTGTGCTGCAGGCATTGGAAAGCTGCACCGAAAAACGCGGTGCAGGCGGTAGAGGTACGGCACACGCTGCTGCAATACCCGGTTATCGCGTGGCTTGCAAGACGGCTACCGTTCATCGTCAATCTGATAAGAAGATTACAGATGTTGGTGCTGCTCTCATGCTCCCGGCTGATAAGCCTCAGTTGCTTGTTTTGGTGCTGATGCAGGATGTAAAATCTGCTGATGCGGCTCCCTCTGCTAATGCTGTTGCTGCACCGGTAGCTAAACAGATTGCAGAGCAGGGGATTAAGCTGTTCAATATAGCCCCTGTAAAGTAAAAACGAGCTCCATAATCGTTATTTTGGCGCCTTTGCTGCATTTTTTCGCAGTAAAGGCGCTTTTCGTTCGCTTTTCTTAGGCAAAATTTACCTTTTTTTGAAAAAATGCCAAAAAAGTGATTTTTAAAAACATTGATTTTTCAATGTTTTTGAAAAATTGTTGCAAAAAAATGCAAAATTTTTGAAAAATGAGCTTGACGTTCGGCGATGATTCGTGTATACTTCTCGGCACACCGACACGGTGAAGCCCGAAAGAGCTAAGCAA
>JAZRSQ010000057.1:0-18366 GCA_045651585.1 Akkermansia sp. | reverse complement strand
AAGGTTTTCGCCAAATAAATTCGTCCTATTGACGTTTGCCCCGGCTGCCAGCAGGAGCTTAGCACACTCAGCATGACCATTTTTGATTGCCCGGTAAAGGGGTGTTTCGCCATGAGCATTCGGCTTGTTGACATCTGCCCCTGCTGCGAGCAGGAGTTCGGCACACTCTGCATAACCATTTTTGACTGCCCGGAACAGGGGAGTGTTGAAAGATGCGTTCACCTTGTTCACATCTATCCCGGGTACCGCCAGCAGCAGTTTTATACATTCGATGTGATAATTGCAAACAGCTATGTACAGGGGAGTAACAAAATCATCATCATACCGATTGACATCAATTCCGGGTGCTGCCAGCAGGAGTTTCATACACTCGCTGTGGCCATACCAGGCTGCCGCTATGAGGGGAGTTCGACCCTTGCTGTCTTTCGTATTGACGTCCGCCCCGGCTGCAATGAGCAACTTCACGCACTCGGTTTGGCCTTTCTCTGCCGCCCTGTGGAGTGGAGCCCTGCCAGCGTTGTCCACCTTGTTGACGTCCGCTCCCGCGGCAATCAGGAGTTTAATGTATTCTATGTTATTATTTTCTACAGCCCAATGAAAGAGGGGTTGAGCATTCATTGTTATGTCCACCTTAATACCCGGTGTACTCAGCAGAAGTTTGGCGCACTCATGATGGCCATTTTCAATTGCCCGGTAAAGAGGTGTTTCGTTATATGAAGCTGCCATGTTGACGTCCGCCCCTTTGGCAATGAGCAACTTCACGCACTCGGTTTGGCCCCACCTGGCCGCCTCGAGAAGGGGAGTCCTGCCATACTTGTTCCCCTTATTGACCTTGCCCCCTTCGGCAATGAGCAACTTCACGCACTCGGTATGGCCATTCTCGGCCGCCTCGAGAAGGGGAGTCCTGCCATGCTCGGTCCCCTTATTGACATCCGCTCCCGCAGCAATGAGCAACTTCACGCACTCGGTTTGGCCCCACCTGGCCGCCGAGTGAAGGGGAGTTGCACCATCGAGGTTCGCCTTATTGACCTTGGCCCCGGCTGCAATGAGTAAACTCAGGAGTTGAGTATCCTTATTTTCGACGGCGGTCAACAGTTTATTATGATACTCAGCAGGGGAAATTCCGAGCTCCTGCAGTTGATTGCGAGCAGATTCTGAATTGGCAGACTGAGAATGTGGTTGCTGAGATTCCATAAATGATGGGTCTATTCTATCAGAAATAATTGCGGAATAAAAGTACAATCCACCCGATGGAGATTATATAGGTGAATATAGCGATACTGTCGTTAAGAATAGACGTCCGGCAGTAGTGGAATGTTGGAAAAAAATCCGAACTTTGGCGCTATTTTTCTGCGTCTTTTTTGTTGCGCTCTTCAATTTGTTTGAGCAGATACGAATGGGCATCTTCGTAGCTGTTGATTGAGTCAGGATTGGCTCCGGCTGCGTGAACAAGCTTGTGTTTCAAAATATGAAAAGATAATATCTTGTGATAATTGATAAACTGCTCCAGGCTTTTTTCATCGTTGATATTGAGTGTTGCACCGTATTTCAGGAGTACGTCGATGGTTTCAATTCTACTGCAGACTATGAGGGCATTGAAACCATCTTCAGTATAATGGATGTTTGCTCCTTTCCGTATCATGTGTCTTATACATTCTATGCTAGAACACTCGGCGATGGGGAACCCACGGTTAATGTCTGCCCCTGCTGCCAGCAATATGTCGATATAATCAGTCCTGTTAAGTGAAGCAGCTCTACAGAGAGGGAGAAAACCGGTCTCGGGATTGACATCGGCTCCTGCAGCTATCAATGTGTTGATACACTGTGTATTCTGCTCATCCAGAGCGCAATGAAGCAGGCTGGCATGATAATTGCAAGGATCATTGACATCAATACCCGGTAATAGCAGCCAGCTGCGCAGTAGCCAAGGGGAATTCTGCTCAATGGCATATTGAGGCCCGAGTTGATAAGCCGCAAATACCCATACGAATAGAATGAAGCCGAAGAATGATGTGAGCAGGGTATGCAGGCAGCAGCTTTTTTTGCTGCGCTTGGGCTTCGATTCAGGAATGGCGGTAAGCCACTCATCTGCAGTTTGCCAGCGTTCTTCAGGCACGAGTCGGCGGGCATTGTCGATACTGCGCAGCAAGTGAGCCGGGTAACAGCGTTTCAGTGATTTCTGCTCCGCAAGGGTAGAGGGCACGTATTGAGGGAATTGCCCGGTAATGAGTCGGTAACAGGTGGAGCCCAGTGCGTAGATATCTAAGCTGGCTTGCAGAGTGGCGCAGCTGTTGTTCGATGAGAGCTGTTCCGGGGCTGCATAGCCGGGGGTGCCGATTTGTGTGACGTTCTGGTTTTGCTCGGTTGAGCGCGCTGCGCCGAAGTCTATGAGAACCGGTAGCCCTTCGGGCGTGAGGATGATGTTATCGGGCTTAATATCGCGGTGTATGACCTTGTGCTTGTGTATGTGCCCGAGAGCATCGAGAATATCCCGCATGAACGGCAGCAGTTTCTCCTTCGGCATGGTGGTGCCGGGTGGGTAGAGCTGTTCCAAGCTTTGGCCCTCAATTCGCTGCATCACGATATAGGCGGTGTTGTTCTCTCGGAATACCGCCAGTACAGTGACCACATTTTTGTGATAGGGCAACTTAATGAGGGTATTGGCCTCTTTCACAAAGCTTTTCAGTGACCAGCTGTAGGTTTCTTCCTGGCCTGAAATGGGAACTACGGTCAAACCTTGTCGCAGGTCACGGCTGGCACAGATTTCAGGAAAATTCTCCTTGATGACCACGCTGCGATTTGTGAGGGTTTCTGTGGCCAGATAGGTGATGCCGAAACCACCTTGCCCCAGTACTTTCTCGATGCAGTAATCCCGCAGAATGTAGCCGGGGCTCAGTGTCTGATGAGGGGAGTGGGACATATGAGCTACCAAGTGGTATCAAACCGCTCCCGGGCGGAACATTTTTTCCACGTACTTGGCAATCATGTCCACCTCGATATTGACCACGCTGCCCACGCTGTAGCAGTGCATGATGGTGCGCTGCCAGGTGTGGGGTGTAATCCAGAACTCGAGTTCGCCACCCTCGTGAATGGCGGCAATGGTGAGGGACACGCCGTCGATGGTAATGCTGCCCTTGTCGATGGTGTAGCGGGTGAGGTCCTGCGGTATGCGCACGCGCACCATGTGGTCCTGCCCGACGGGGGTGATGGAGGTCACAGTGGCTGTGCAGTCCACGTGGCCCATGACCAAGTGGCCGCCGAACCTGCCACCGGTACCCATGGCGCGCTCCAGGTTGCAGAGCGAGCCCTCGGTCAGTGTGCCCAGGGAGGTCACGCGCATGGTCTGGGTGAGCAGGTCAAACTCCACACGGTTGCCCTCTATGCGGTCGACGGTCAGGCAGCAGCCGTTCACAGCGACAGAGTCGCCCAGTGCCAGCTCGGTGGCAAAGGGGATTTCGATGGCGTAGCGCGCCCCCTTCTCGATGGGGGTGCGCTGCTGCACGGTGCCGGTGCATTCTACAATACCGGTAAACATAAGTCAGGCTCAGCGAATAAGGATGAAGAAGAGGAACATGATGGTGGTGGGCAGGAAGGCCCACAGGAACAGCTTGAGCGCGCTGATACCACTCTTGAAATACTTGCCCAGAATTGCCTGGCCGGCCGGGTTGGGGGCGTTGGCAATCACGGTCAGACCACCACCGGTCACGGCACCGGCCACGATGGCGTACTTAATCTCCTCCTGCAGGTTGGGTACGGTACTGGCCAGGAAGGTGACCGAGGCGTTGTCGTTGAAGGCGGTCAGTATGCTGGCCAGCCCCATGGTGGCCGTGGCGCCCAGCTCCGAGAGGGCCTGCAGCACAGGCTGCATCCACCACCCCTGCACGCCGCCCATGATGAGCAGACCGGCCAGGAAGAAGGCCACCAGCATGGGTACCTTAATCGAGAAGGCGTTCTGGTACTGCGGTGTGGCCATGGTGAAGCCCAGGAAGAACATGAAACCGCCGATGAAGCAAGCCGGGTGGTGTGCGAAATACACCGTCCATGCCAGGAAGAAGATGGACACGCCATACACCCAGGCGGGTATCACGTCCTGACGATCCTCCCAGCTGGTGGGTACAGCGCTGTCGAAGGCGCTGTTGGCGCGCTGTACCTCGGCCAGGCGGTCGAACTCCTTGCGGAAAATCATGAAGTAAATCACGTTGGCCAGCACGATGCCCACCACGGCCTTCCAACCGAAGTTCAGGAACATGTGGCCCATGCCCCAGTCCCACTTACCGGCTACCATCACGATGGGCGGAGCGGCAAAGTGTGTGAGGGTACCACCGACGGATACGTTCACGAACAGCAGAGCGATGGTGGCATACTTCAGCGAGTCACTGGGCTTGAGCTGGTAGAACTTCTTGCCCAGCAGAATGGCAGCCAGAGTCATGGCGGCGGGCTCGGTGATGAAGGAGCCCAGCAGCGGTGCAATGCACAGTACCGACAGCCACCAGGCGGCCGGTGTGCCCTTGCCCAGAGAGGCGCCGAACTTCAGCGTGTTCTCTGCCAAGCGGTAAATCGGGCGGGAGGATGCAATCACCATCACCACTGCTACAAACAGCGGCTCGGTAAAGCTGGTGTCGTGGTCGATGTAGAGCAGGAAGTCCTCCATCGAGTAATAGGAGTTGCACACCAGTGCAAAGGGAATAATCCACAGGCCGAACACCACTTCAACCTCACCCAGGAAATGGCAGAGGGTCGAGGTAAAGGATACGGGCACGCGCTGCTCGGGGTGCAGAATTCGGAACTTCTCCTGCTTGAGTTTCTGCTTGTGAGCGTGCTCGAGCTTGTGGGCGAGCGCCTGGAACTTGGGTGCCAGGAATGTGTGCAGAATGGCGCACAGGAAGATTAAGCTGGCGGCAAGGTTGAAGTTATCTACCGCCACACGGTGGCAGAGCTTGTCCCACAGGCCCATGCCTTCCTCCTCGCTCTCATAGATACCCAAGGGAATGGGGAAACGGCTGTACTGCTCCTTGCCACCGGTGTAGTGGCAGGTCCAGGCGGGGATTTCATCCGTATTGCGGTTCCATACCGTTTCGCCGCAGTCGGGGCAGGGCATACCATTGGAGGGCGGCAGGAAACGCTCCTTCATTTTGGCGTGGTCAAGGGCAGAGTGGCCGTCAAAGGCGTGGTGACCTTTGTAATTCATGTAACCCTTCAGGAACTTGTAACTCATATCGCCGGCGGCGGCTCGCAGGGCGGCCTTGGCCTGATCGCTCAGGTGGTCGGCACCGGCGATAAGCTCCTCTTTGAGCTCAGCCTCGGTTTTTACGGGGGCGGTTTCGGCAGCAACGGCTGTAACCGGGGCTACAGTCGGCTCTGTCGGTACCTGCTCTGCCTGCTGTGCATTTGCTACACAGCCCATGAAGGCAAAGCATGCCAGGGCGATTTGATAGACGAATCTCTGCATGGCGTGTATTTCGTTAACGGTATTCATACTAGCATAAGCCGCCCGCCATGGCAAGCAGAAAGGAGGGTGTTTGCCGGGTTAGCGGAGCAATTCAACAACTGCTCTGCGTCAGCAGAGCAATATCACTGCGCCCCTAAGGGCGCGGAATTCAAAAGCCCGCACTTGTGCGGGCGACAGAGAATTAGCCCAGAGCAAGCGAGCGGCAGCTCGCGCAGCTCTGGGTAAAGCGAAAATACAATCAGAGCCCCGCAGACGTGCGGGGCGACAGAAAGGCGGGTTTCAACCGTATGCGAATCTTTTATGATGAGCTCCTGTCCTTTGGGTTGAACGTCCGTACATTTCTGAGCAAAACTCCTCTGTCACCCCGCGAGTATGCGGGGTTCAAATATCTATTCTTTATAACCCCGGGGTGCGCTCGCTTATGCTCGCTTCCCCGGGGCTACTGTTCTGTCGCCCGCACTTGTGCGGGCTCTATAAAAGTCTGGGTAAATTAGAATAATGGCAGCTTCGCTGCAGTAGATAAGAGTACAATTTATTGCGCCCTTAGGGGCGCAGTGATATTGTGCCTGCGGCACAGTGAAATTGTGGCTTGCGCCACAGTGATATTCATGCTGCGCATGAGTGATATTGCTCTGCTGCGCAGAGCAGTTGAAAGCCCGGCAGTGCTTAACTCACTGCCGGGCTTTCGATAGAACAACTCAGTTAAATTCGTTCGCCTTTCCTTTACTCCTCTGTTTTTTCCTCAGTCGGAGCAGGTTCGGGGGTGGCGGGTGCTACCTCTTCCTCGGTGGCGGGAGCGGTGGGCTCATCGGGCTTGTTCTCGCTCTTATCCTGCGGCTCGGGGCGGTCGCTGGCGGCGCTCACCATGAGTTCGCGACCCATGAAGGGCTGACCGTGCAGCACCTCAGCAGCCTTGCGGGCGTCCTCGAGGTGGTACATTTCCACGAAGGCGTAGCCCTTGCTCTTGTAGGTGCGGGGATTGTAGATGATGTCAACACTGCGCACGTTACCGAAGCCCTTGAAGAGGTCCTCGAGCTCGCTTTCGTTGGCCTCGTAGGAGAGGTTGCCGACGTAGAGGCGGGCGTTGCGGGTGGGCGGGGTGGAGGTAGCGCGGCGACGGTTCTTACCGGTAGCGGCGGGGTTGCCGCCGTGGTTGTTGGTCTTGGCCACGCGCACTTTCTGCGGCGGGTTGTTGCGGTTTTTCTTCTCGCGCTTGTTGTCGTTCTGCTCCTTCTTCTTACCGAAACCGAAGAAGCTCAGGATACGCTGGAGCAGCGAGGGTTTGCGTGTGGGCATGGGCTCGGGGCGCGGCATGCGCTGGCGGCGGTGACGGCCCTGGTTATTATGATTGCGACGGCGGCGGGAGCCCTGACCCTGCCTGCCTTGCGTGTGGTGTTCAGCCATTGTATGTGTGTGTGTTATGGGGCGCTCTGCTTGCTTCACCGTGACCTGTATTCACGCTCAGGCCGGGAGCGGCGGCACCCTCGTGAGTTTATGTGCTAAGTGGCGGCGGCGGGCGCGCATGCAACGGAGAGAGCCTGCACCCATACGTCTCGCCGTGGGTTATTTTACTCAGAACTATTGAAATTGCAAGCTTAAAGTGCGGCATACCCCACATCTGCAACGAGTTGTTTGCATAGATTTTTTCGGCCATCGGTGGTCGTGTGAAAAAATGCTCGCAAAGCGGCGACGGTGTGCTATACTGACCGCAGTGAATATCACGCAGCAGGAGATGATGTGGGCAGCGGCAGTCGGCATGACTGTGGCGCTGGTACTGGGGGTGTTGGGCGGCTATGCTTGGGCGCGCTTTCGTAGCGTGCGCCGTATAGCCGAGCTGCAGGCCGAACTGCGTACTCTGCAGGGTGCTCGGGCCGAGGTGCAGCTGCAGTTCCGCGCCCTGGCAGAGGAGGTGCTGGCCCACAGCACTGCCGGTTTGCAGCACAGCAATAGCGAGCAACTGCAGGCTGTGCTCGGCCCGCTGCGCGAGCAAATCAGCGGCCTGAACCGCGCTGTGGCCGATACCCGAGCCGCCGGCGCCGACAATACTGCCAGTGTGCGTGAAATGGTGCGCCTGCTGCTGGGCAGAGCCGAGGAAATCGGTAAGGATGCCGCCAACCTGACCCGTGCTCTGAAGGGTGACAGCAAGGTGCAGGGTGATTGGGGAGAGGCGGTGCTGGAGCGCCTGTTCGAGAGCGCCGGTCTGCAGAGTGGCACACATTATGAACTGCAGAAAAGCTACGATACCCCAGCCGGTCGCATGCGCCCCGATGCTGTGGTGTACCTGCCGCAGGGCTCCAGCCTGATTATCGACAGCAAGGTATCGCTCACGGCCTTCGTCAATCTCATGGCGGCGGAAGATGACGCCACCCGTACCACTGCCACACGTGCCCACCTGAACTCGGTTCGTGCCCATGTGAGCGAGCTGGCCGGCAAACACTACGAACGACTGGAACCGGGCTCACCCGATTTTGTGCTCATGTTCATACCCAACGAGGGCGCCTATATTGCCGCTGTGCAGGCAGCGCCCGAGTTGCTGGTCACGGCCATGCGTCGCAAGGTGCTGCCGGTAAGCCCATCGAACCTCATGATGGCGCTGCACTTGGCTCGCTTGCTCTGGCAGCGCGATACCCAGCAGCAGAATGTGCAGAACATTGTGGAGCGAGCCACTCTGCTCTACGATAAGTTTGCACGTTTTCAGGAGTCCTTCGACGCCGTACATCAAGCGCTCGAAACCGCTACCGCCGCTTGCGATGAAGCCCGCTCCCGCCTGTACACCGGCAAGGGGAACTACCTCAGTCAGGTCGAGAAATTGCGCGAGCTGGGGATTAAGTGATTTTGGATTTTGAATTTTTGATTTTGGATTTTTCGGAGTTCCACTCGCTTCGCTCGTCAGGTTAGCAAAGCTCATTCACCCGCTGCCGCTCCGCGCTTTTGAGCGCGGGTAGTTTCAACATTCAACATCTTATTCAGCTACCCGCAGGCGATCACCAATCCTGATTTTACTTGCATCTGCGTTTGTCATGTTGTTGAGTTGCATGAGCCGTGTAAGGGAAATTTTGTGCTTGCGTGCTATTCTTAACAGGCTATCTCCACGTTTAACCGTGTAGAACTTGCTGTCTTCATTGAGCAGAAGTTCTGTCACAGGTAAAGAGGGAGGATTAATCGATGTTCCGTTCGGCTGACAGTCTCCATAAGTGTTAGTCGGAATTTGGAGCTCGGGTACCGGGGGCTCATAAAGTGTTGAAGGCTCCGGTGTCGTTGTCTCCATCGGTGCCGGTGTCTCCGCCGGTGCCAGTGTCGGTATCTCCTCCACTGCCGGTGCCGGTATCTCCTCCGGTGCCGGTGTCTCCTCCACTGCCGGTGCCGGTGTCTCCTCCGGTGCCGGTGTCTCCTCCGGTGCCGATGTCTCCTCCACTGCCGATGTCTCCATCGGTGTCACTACCGGTTCGGGCAGCTTGATGTTGGGAACTTCAGTCTGTTGAGCCTTGGTCTGACCGGTGCCATCGCATTTTTTCAGTATCGGCCCCATGAAGAGAACGAATGAAAAAGTCAGAATCAGGGAAAGGGCAGCCACAATGGGATTGACCTTTTTTTCGGAGTTGTTCAGCTTGCTCTGCCATTCAGCTGCACTCTGCCAGCGTTTGAGAGGTTCCGATTCGCGGGCCTTGTCTATGGTGGCCAACACGTTGCGGGAGTAATGACGACGTGCTATTTTGTTAGCAGTGAGCAAATCTGTGTTGTAGATAGGCTCCCTGCCTGTTATCAGTCGATAACAGGTGGCTCCCAGAGCGTACAAATCGATGTGTGGCCGCGGAACATCATCGTAACAGTTTTTTGATATCTGCTCCGGTGCCGCATAGCCGAAGGTACCGATTTGTGTAGCCTTCCTGTTATTCGCGGGAACTCGGGCAGCACCGAAATCGATGAGCACCGGGGTGTCGTCGGGGGAAATGATGATATTTTCGGGCTTAATGTCGCGGTGTATCACTCCGTGTTTATGCAGGTGGGAAAGAGCATCCAGCATGCTGTTCATGAAGGGCTTCAGGAACTTGCGGGGTACGTTGCTGTGCTCGGGGTAGAGCTTGTGCAGGCTGATACCCTTCACCTGTTTCATGACGATGTAACCTGTGTTGTTGGCGTAGAAAGCAGCCAGTACCCTTACCACATTCGGGTGGTAGGGCAAATCGATGAGGGTGCCGGCCTCCTTCTTGAAATTATCCAACGACCACTCAAACAACTTTACCTTGTCGGGGTAGGGGTGCACGGTTTCGCCGTCAAATCCATCGCGATATACGCAGCCCAAGGGGAAATTCTCTTTGATGACCACAGTGCGACCACTGGCTATTTCCGTTGCTTTGTACGTTATGCCAAATCCACCCATGCCGATTTTTCGCTCGATAACATAGCTGTTATTGAGTATATAACCCTCTTTCAGAGGGGCTGTGGGCGATATGTGAGAGTCTGGGGCTGGCATGGCGGAAATGTGGTATTCTGTATTTAAGACGACACAGGAACGAAATTGTTGATGGTTTTCTGTGGGAAAATTGTATACATAATCAGGATATTGTCAAGTAATGTGTGGGTTTTAAATGGCTGAACATAGGTTAGTTCAAAGGTTTTCCCTGTCCCGGCATATTGCAGAGACAGGGTAACAACGACATGCCGATTTGAGTGGCTGATTTCCGCGAATTGTCGGGGCGCGCTGCACCGAAGTCGATGAGCACCGGCTTGCCCTCGGGGGAGATGAGGATGTTCTCGGGCTTAATGTCGCGGTGAATGACATTGTGTGCATGCAGGTGATGGGGGTAATTCTCTTTGATGACCACTATTCGCCCGCTGGCATCTTCCTTTGCTTCGTAGGTGATGCCAATCCCCCTTGCCCGATGGCTCGGGTAATAACGTAATTGTGCAGCCTTGTGCCGCCGGGCAGGGCTTCTGAAATCTACGAACCTGCTGTATCGGGTGAATCCAGTCAGTATTTCGGGGTGGATATGAAATTGGAATCCATGATTGAGAGAGAGTTATGAAAGGTTAGTAGATATTTATCGTCGGTGAGCTATCAGGGTTATACCCCCAGTCTCTTCAGGGCCTTTTTGGCGGTTTCATTTCCGTTGTCGGCGGCTTTTCGGTACCAGTAGATGGCCTGATATATATCCTTGGGAACCCCGATTCCGTATTCATAGCAGAAACCAAGATTGGATTGAGCTATGGCATGGTTCTGTTCCGCAGCGTTGCGGTACCAGTGTACGGCGAGTTGAGGATTTTTTTTCACACCGGTGCCTTCATCATAGCAGATTCCCAGTGCGTTTTGAGATTTGGCATAGCCCTGTTTTGCAGCCTTTTGGTACCAGTGTACGGCGAGTTGAGGATTCTTTTCCACACCGATGCCATTGTTATAATTGAATCCCAGCGCGTTTTGAGCTGCTGCATAGTTTTGCTCCGCAGCCTTTTGGTACCAGTGTATGGCGAGTTGTGGATTTTTTTCCACACCGGCGCCTTCATCATAGCATAATCCCAGATTAAATTGAGCTGCGGCATGGTTCTGCTCCACAGCCTTTTGGTACCAGTGTACGGCGAGTTGATAATCTTTTTCTACATCGATTCCATACTTATAGCATAATCCCAGTATGTATTGAGCTGTGGCATAGTTCTGTTCTGCAGCTTTGTGGTACCACTGCACGCCGAGTTGCGGATTTTTTTCCACACCGATTCCATGCCGATAACAAAATCCCAAATTGAATTGAGCCTCGGCATAGTTTTGATCTGCACCTTTTTGGTACCAGTGCACGGCTTGTATAGGGTCTTCTGCCACCCCGATTCCTTTCTGATAATTGTAGCCCAGTGTGTTTTGAGCTCTGGCATGGTTTTGCTCCGCAGCTTTTTGGTACCAGTGTATAGCTTGTTGCAGGTCTTTTTCTACACCGTTGCCGAGTTCATAGCAGGTTCCCAGTTTGTATTGAGCTGAGTCATAGTTCTGCTCCGCAGCTTTTCGGTACCAGTGTACAGCGAGTTGAGGATCTTCATCCACCCCGTCGCCAATTTCATAGCAGAACCCCAGATTATATTGAGCCCAAGCAAGGTTTTGCTCCGCGGCTTTTCGGTACCAATACACGGCCTGCTTTGGGTCTTTATCCACCCCGTTGCCAAACTGATATCTTAATCCCAGATTGTTTTGAGCCTTGGCGAAGTTCTGCTCGGCAGCTTTTCGGTACCAATATACGGCCAGTTTCGGGTTTTTATCCACACCGACTCCATGGTAATAGCAACCTCCCAGATAGTTTTGAGCTTCGGCAAGGTTCAGCTCCGCGGCCTTTCGGTACCAATGTACCGCTTGTGTCTGGTCCTTTTCTACACCGCGACCGGCGGAATAGCATGAGCCCAGGTTGAATTGAGCTTGCGCAAAGTTCTGTTCCGCTGCTTTACGGTACCAGTGCACGGCTTGTGTCTGGTCTTTATCTACACCGATGCCTTTTTCATAGCAGAAACCCAGCCAGTATTGGGCATCGGCATGGTTTTGTTCTGCAGCTTTACGGAACCATTTCGTAGCTTGCCGGGCATCTTGTTCCACACCGCTTGCGTTAAAGTAGCAAGCTCCCAGATTGTATTGAGCCCAAGCATAGTTTTGCTCAGCTGCTTTGCGACACCACTCAGCGGCCAGTTTTAAATTCTTATCAACACCATAGCCAAAGTGATAGCACTCCCACATCATCGATTGTGCCGGAGCGTAATTCTGCTCAAGTGCCGGGCGAAGTACGGCCATGATGTCGCTGTACTGTTGTTCATCGATGAGCTTTCGGACCTTTGTCACGATTTCGGCTAATTGTTCCTCTGAGAGAACGTCGAGGGCTGCCAGCCATTCCTGCGCGCTTTGCCAGCGATTTTCGGGTTTGTGTTCTCGGGCTTTGTCTATGCCGCGCAATAGACCGGGATTGTAGCGGGTCTTGAGGGTTACATCTTCTGCCATGCGCTCAAACAGATAGTCCGGCTCATAGCCCGTGATGAGTCGGTAGCAGGTAGCACCCAGTGCATATAAATCAATGTTCGGTTTCGGGTGTTTATCGTATTCTTTTTGGGACATCTGTTCCGGCGGGGCATAGCCTTTGGTGCCGATTTGGGTGGCAGATTTCAGGGGATTGTTCGAACGCGCTGCACCGAAGTCAATGAGTATAGGCATGCCCTCGGGGGTGATGAGGATGTTCTCGGGCTTAATGTCGCGGTGTATGATATTGTGAGCATGCAGGTGCGCGAGTGCTCCGAGCATATAGGTCAGGAATAGGCGAAGATCCCCTTCCGGCATGGTAGTCGGGGGTTGATAGCAGGTATCCATATCACAGCCCTCGATAAGGGGCATAACGAAGTAGGCGGTGTTGTTCGCCTCGAATACCGACAGCACTTGTACAATGTGCTCGTTGTAGGGCAGCCCGATGAGGGTGACAGCCTCATTCACAAAGCTTTCCTTCGACCACTCAAAAAACTTCTCATACGTAGGGCAGGGTTCCACGGTTATGCCATCCTCGGAGCTGCGGCGTACATAGCGGATTTTATGATTGTTAGGGAAGTTTTCCTTGATGACAACAGCACGTCCGGAGAGCTTTTCCTTTGCTCGGTATGTGATACCGAAACCACCCTTGCCGAGGGCGCGCTCCAGAATGTAATTCTGTAGCACGGTGCCGTCCGGCAGAGCATCCTCGATATTCGTCGCGGTCACTTTGGGTATAAGTGTGTCGAAGTTCGGGACTGTAAGGTAAAGGGAATTCATGAGCGTGCGAGAGTGGTTAAGTGGTTATATACCCATGTTATTCAGGGCATTGATAGCAGATTCATGACCCTGTTCTGCAGCTTTACGGTACCAGTATATAGCTTGCTCTCTATTTCTGCTTATACCTATACCATGCTGGTAGCAATAGGCGAGGTTGTGTTGAGCGTTGGCATTGTCCATTTCCGCGGCTTTTCGGAAACATTTTATAGCCTGTTGCATGTTTTTCTGCGTACCGATACCCTGATGATAGCAAAATCCCAGATTGCCCAGCCCGGCGGCATCGTCCATTTCCGCGGCTTTTCGGTAATATTTAAAGGCTTGATATGAATCTCTCTCGACTCCCAGGCCTTTTTCGTAGCACCAACCCAGATTGGAATACGCGGTGGCAGAGCCCTGTTCTATAGCTTTGCGGAACAGTTTCAGAGCCTCATACGCATTTTTCTCTACGCCGTCGCCGTCCAGATAGCAGATGCCCAGATTGTTCAGTGCGGTGGCATTGTTCTGTGCCGCGCTTTTTCGGTACCATTGAACCGCCAAATCCGGAACACTGAGCACCCCGAGGCCTTTTTGATAGCACCAGCCCATATTACATTGAGCATCGGCATGATTTTGCGCTGTGGCTTTTTGGTACCATTGAAATGCCAAATCCGGGTTTTTGGCTACGCCTATGCCTTTTTGGTAGCACTCGCCTATATGATTCTGAGCCTCGGCATAGTTTTGCTCACAGGCTTTCCGGTACCATTTAATGGCCTGATTCGGGTCTTTCTCCACACCGATACCTTTCTCATAGCATTTGCCCAGATTGCATTGGGCTTGGGCATCATTTTGCTCACAGGCTTTTCGGTACCATTTAATGGCTTGTTCCGGATCTTTTTCTACACCGTAGCCTTTTTCATAACAGGTGCCGAGTAGGGTTTGTGCCGGGGCATAGCCCTGCTTGGCAGCCGGCAGCAGCTTGTCTACCAGTCCGAGGTACTGTTTGCTTTTGATGAGTTTCTGAGCTTCGGTAACAATGTTCTTGTATTGCTCCTGTGCACGCTCCTCCTCCGTCTGTTCCGGTTTCTGCTTCGTCTGTTCGGGTTCCGGCTGAGCCTGCTTAACGTTTGTTGGCTGCTCTTCAGTAGGTTTCTGCGCGGGGAGTTCGGGTTCCGGTGATTGGAGCTCTGATGGCTGATGGTAATAAAGGTAAGCAGCGGGTACGGCAATGAGCGGTAGCAGGAGTGCCGACAGCACGCCGAGCTTACGGCCCTTGCTGCCTGTGGTATTCAGGGCTGCCAGCCATTCATGTGCGCTTTGCCAGCGATCCTCCGGGTTCTTTTCGCGGGCTTTGTCGATGGTGCGCAGCAGCTCCGGGCTGTATTTACCTTTAATGTCCGGGTCCTTGGCTAATCGGTCGAACATGTAGTCCGGCTCATAGCCGGTGATGAGCCGGTAGCAGGTAGCCCCCAGCGCATATATATCCAGGTTCGCTTTCGGGTATTTGTTGTACTCTTTTTCGGACATCTGTTCAGGCGCGCCATAACCCCCGGTGCCGATTTGGGTGGCTGATTTCTGGGAATTGTCGGGACGCGCAGCACCGAAGTCGATGAGCACCAACTTGCCTTTGGGGGTAATGAGGATGTTCTCGGGCTTAATGTCACGGTGTATGATATTGTGACTATGGAGGTGCATGAGTATCTCGAGCATGTCTTTCAGGAACAGGCGCAGTTTGGGCTCCGGCATGGTGGCGGGGGGCTGATAGCGTCTATCCAGACTGGTTCCCTTGATGAGGGTCATGACGAAGTAGACGGTGTTGTTTGTCTCGAATACCGAGAGCACCTGCACAATGTTCGGGTGGTAGGGCAGGTTAATGAGGGTGTGAGCCTCGGTCACAAAAATTCGCTTCAGAAGGTCGAAAACGTCTTTATGCTCCTCATAGGGAAGCACGGTTTTGCCGTCTTTGGGACTGCGGTACACATACTGCGTTTTTTGGGAAGTGGGGTAATTCTCCTTAATCACCACTATTCGCCCGCTGACATCTTCTTTTGCTTCGTAGGTGATACCGAATCCCCCTTGACCAATGGCGCGGGTAATAACGTAATTATACAGCCTGGTGCCGATGGGCAGGGCTTCTTTAATCCGCGTACTCGCTTTATTGAGTGAGCTTGTACTGAGTTTCGGTGTTGATATAAAATTGGAATCCATGATTAAGAGAGAGTTATAAATGGGTTATGTGCGTTTATCGCCGGCGGGTTACCGGACTTATTTACCCAAATTTTTCAGAGCCTTGAGAGCGGAGGGGTTGCCTTGTTGGGCGGCTCTGCGATACCATGCTTCTGCCTGTTTCAGGTTTTTTTCTATACCTTGGGCGTATTGATAGAAATACCCCAATGTGAACTGAGCCTCGGCAAGGTTTTGTGTGGCTGCTCGGTAAATCAACGAGAAAGCCGTTTGCTGGTTTTTCGGAACGCCCCAACCTTCCTGATAGCAACGCCCCAGATTGTATTGAGCTTTGGCAAGGTTTTGTTCGGCAGCCTTACGATACCATGCGACAGCTTGTTGCAGATTCTTTTTGACCCCTAGACCCTCCTGATAGCAACGGCCCAAAATATTCTGAGCTTCGGCAATATCCTTGTCGGCGAGCGGGCGCAGCAGTTTTACCGCTTCGGAGTAATTTTTATCTCTGTAGTATTGCTCGGCCCTTTGCATGAGTTGCTCGGGGGCTTCGTTCGTCTCGGGCGTGTCGTTGTTCAGTACACCCGACAGGCCGATAAGTGCGAGGGCGCCGAAGATGATGGCTGCTGCCTTCCACCGTCTGCTCTGGGTAGGTTGGTTAACGGTAATGGTACTTTGTTTCTTTTCCTGTAGGATGTCGAGCCATTCCTGCGCAGTCTGCCAACGTTCCTCAGGTTTAATGTTCAGTGCTTTGTCGATACTGCTCAGCAGGGTTGCCGAGAATCGTTTGCTGAGCTCCTTGTGCCGGGAGAGCGGTTGATAGGTGTCATCTATCATTCGATCGATAGATGTCGGCGGTAATTCACCGGTAATGAGGTGGTAACAGGTAGCACCCAGGGCATACAGGTCACTCCAAGCGCCCTGCCTGTTACTATTGCCCGAGTACTGCTCGCAGGGAGTGTAACCTTCGCTGCCGACAGCTACGCTGGATATACTTTGGCTGAGACGTGAAAGCCCGAAATCGATAAGGATGGGCCGCCCATCTGCCGTGAGCAGAATGTTGCTGGGCTTGATATCGCGGTGCAGAAGGGGTGTGGGCTGAGTGTGCAGGTAGTTGAGGGCACTGAGCAGGGAGCAGAGAATGGGCTGTAGCCAGTCGCCGGTAATTTCTGAGGGGGCCGGCGCGGTTTCCTGCAGTTCGGTACCCTGAATGGGCTTCATGATGTAATAGGCGGTTCCCAGCGCGGGGAAAGCACCCTGTACCGTCACGATGTTGGGGTGGTCGAGCTCAGCGAGTATCTTTGCCTCCTGCTGAAAGTGCTCCAAGGCCCATCGGTAATCTACGGTATTGCGTTCATCATTGGGGAGTACCTGCAGGGTATTGATATCTCGCCGGGAACAATACTCGGGGAAATTCTCCTTAATCACCACCTTGCGCCCCGTGAATGTCTCGGTAGCCAGATAGGTGATACCGAAACCGCCTTGGCCGAGCTTTTTCTCGATGACATAATCGCGCAACTTATAGCCAGTGGGAAGGGCGGACTGATATTCAGTGTGTGCAACTGCGACGGTTTGTGGAGTGACGGTGGACATGTCGGATACAGCGTTAGTAGTAAGATTTATACCATACAATGGAGCTGATTGTCAAAAAGTCTGACGATGCAGGGCGCTATTTTGTTGTATGAAAACCGACTTCGGCTCGAAAAAATGAAAAAAAACGGAATTTTGGTAAAAAAGTTCGTGTTTTCGGTCACGAGGCGCGTTAATATAGCAGGAGAGAAAGATGTTCCCCTTTACGTCACACCGAAAAAACGAGCAACTCTTGCAGCAATGCACAGAGTGGTTCGCTGCGCACCATGTGCGCTTGGTGACGTATGCCCGTCAGCAGGCCGACAGCAGTACCGATGTGGAACTGCTGGTCATGACCACGGTCACGCAAGTGACCCGTGCTCTGTGTGAGGGTAGAGTGAGCACAGATGACCTGTTGCCCTACACGCTGCGCTCTCTTTACAATGCCGCCGCCCGACTGCGCGAGCAGAACCTGCGCCGCTATCGCACCGAGCAGAGCTACGGTGGGCAAATCAATGCCCTGCCCGAGCACCCCGCCTGTACCGATTCCGCGCCCGATGACCGGCAGCTGCAATTGCGCCGCGCTGTGCGTGAACTGCCGCCCGAGCTCGCTATCGTTGTGACCCTACGCATATGGGACGAACTCACCTTCCCCGACATGGCTGCCCGCTTGGGATTGGCCGAATCCACCCTGCGCAGTCGCTACGCTGCCGCTCTCAAACGTATCAAAAGCAAGATTTCCGCCGAAAGATGACAGATGATGAACAGAATCTGACCGCGCTCGAAGAGGAGCTGCGCACCTTGGCCGCCCACGACCGTGAGGAGGCAGAGCAGCTTGCTGTCGATATGAAAGAACGCATGCTGAACGGAGTGCTGGCTGAGTATGCCCGCAAAACCGTGCATCGGCACATGTACCGCGTCGGTTCCGCTGCGGCTCTGCTGGCAGCCTTGGCCGTGGCCGGTGTGCTGCTGCTGCCCGACAGTGAACCGGCATTGGTACAGACCGACTCCACGGGTAAGGCAACCGATGCGCAGCCGGTGAATGCCCCCACTGTGATGATAGCAGCCAATGATGTTCCGGTGAATGACGCTCTTGTGCCCGAATCGGTGCCCGAAACGGCTGTGGCAATGAACAGTCGGGCAAAGCTCAGAGCTATGCCGACCCCGGACGCCGGTGCAGGTATGCCCGCCCCCATGGCCTGTCGTGTACGCGGGGGTGCCCCCTCGTTGCAGGAGCATGTGAGCCATATTCTCACCACTCAGGAGCAGCCCTATACCGATTTGCATGCCACCCTCTCGCAAGCCCCCTCGCGCAGCCTGCAAATCAGCTGCGGCAACTGCACCCTGACCGTGACCACAGGGCAGGGGGAAACCATTTACATTTTCGTACAGCGCCCCCAAGGCGAGAAGGAGGTCATATCCCTCAGCTCCCCGT
>JAZRSQ010000056.1:0-27945 GCA_045651585.1 Akkermansia sp. | reverse complement strand
TGTGTGGGTGGCATAAACCGTTGATACAAAATGGGCCATGTATTCACCGCATTATATCAGAGCCACCGTTTATGCCACCCGCACCCTGTGCGGGTTCCAATATATTTTCCATTGCTGACCGGGGGCTTACGCCGCCCGGCTCCCATATGCCAGCCGCGCTTGCGCGGGTTCTGATATTCCGCTGACCTTCGGTTCGCCGTACAGCTCTACAAATTGTTCTTTTTCTAATTATTTCGAACTGACTTTTGGGTAGAAAGTTCTGCTGCTTTCTATTTCAGAGTTTAATCTCTTTAATGACTTCCAACATTAAATATGCAACATTCAACTTCTCATGCGCATGTCATATTCTGCTCGTGTCATAACGCGCGCGAGACTTGCTTTTTTTCGGAATCAGTGTAAAATACAGTTTCCTTAATCAACAACATATAACCAGCATGAGCGACAAAGTATTATTCTTCGACACCACGCTTCGCGATGGTGAACAGTGTCCCGGAGCTTCTATGAATCTCCGCCAGAAACTGGAGGTAGCACGTCAGCTCGAAAAGCTAGGTGTGGATGTGATTGAGGCTGGTTTCCCCTGCATTTCCGACGGCGACTTTGAATCCGTGCACACGATTGCGCGCACGGTGAAGAAGTGTCGCATAGCCGGTCTGGCCCGTTGCGTGGAGAACGATATCCGCCAGGCTGCTGCCGCCGTGGCCCCCGCCGGGGACCGCGCCCGCATTCACGTATTCTTGGCTACGAGCCCGCTGCACCGCGAGTTTAAGCTGAAGAAAAGCAAGGAGGAAATTCTGGAGATGGCCGTGGCCGGCGTGAAACTCGCCAAGAGCCTGGTCAATGATGTGGAGTTCTCGGCAGAGGACGCCAGCCGCACGGAGCACGATTATCTGGCTCAGGTGGTGGAGGCTGTTATCGAGGCCGGTGCTACCACCGTGAACATTCCCGACACTGTGGGCTTTACCACTCCCTCGGAGTACTACACCATCATTAAGTACCTGAAGGACAATGTAAAGAACATTGACAATGCCATCATTTCCGTACACTGCCACAACGATATCGGCATGGCCGTGGCCAACTCTCTGGCCGCTGTTCAGGCCGGTGCCCGTCAGGTGGAGGGTACCATCAACGGTATCGGCGAGCGCGCCGGTAACACCGCTATCGAGGAGGTGGCCATGGCACTTACCACACGTCCCGAGCCCTTCGGTTTCGAGTCCGGCAGCAAGCCGCACAACCTCAACACCCGTGAGATTGTGAAGACCAGCCGCGTGGTGTCCCGCATGAGTGGCATGCTTGTGCAGCGCTCCAAGGCTATTGTGGGTGAGAACGCCTTCGCTCACAGCTCGGGTATTCACCAGCACGGTATTCTTGCTAAGCGCGAGACTTACGAAATCATTGACCCTGTGGAGGTTGGCTGGGGCGAGACTGAGCTTCCGCTCACCAAGCACTCCGGTCGTGCCGCTGTGAAAGCCCGCCTGGAGAAGCTGGGGCACACCCTTTCCAACGATGAGTTGACTGCCGTCTTTGAGCGATTCAAGAAGGTGGGTGACAGCAAGAAGTTCGTGTACGACGATGACCTTTCCTCGCTGGTGGATGACTCCCTCGACACCAGTAACGGTGTGTGGAAGATGGCTCACATCCAGTTCATTGGCGGTGATTCTGCCCGTCCCACGGCTACCGTCACTCTGGTGAAGGATGACGAGGAATTCACAGATTGCGCCATCGGTAACGGTCCGGTGAATGCCTGCTTTAAGGCCATCGATCGCATTACTCAGACTCACGGTGAGCTGGTGGACTACAACGTGCGTGCCACCTCCACCGGTCAGGATGCTCTGGGTGAAGTGAGCGTGAAGGTTCAGTTCGGTGATTGTGAGTGCAGTAAGCCCATATCGGGTAAGGGTGCCGCCACCGACGTGATTGAGGCTTCCGCCCGCGCTTATCTGAACGCCGTGAACCGCAATCTCACCTTCAACGCGCTGGGTATCAGCGGTAACTGATGCTGCCTGTCAAAATCATCGTAGGTCTGGGAAATCCCGGGCGAGAATACGCCGAAACCCGCCACAACGTGGGGTTCATGGTGTTGGATTTGCTGGCTCGTCATTTCGGTGCAGAGTGGAAGTTTGACAAAGCACGCAAGGCCGAGCTGGCTGCCGGCCCGGGTGTGCTGTTGGTTAAGCCTCAGACATTCATGAATGCATCGGGTGAGAGTGTGGGGCCGCTCATGCGCTACTATAAATGGGAGCCGGAGCAGGTGTTCGTGGTGTACGATGATATATCATTCCCGGTCGGAACCATGCGGCTGCGCGCCGGTGGCTCCGCCGGGGGGCACAATGGCATGAAGAGCATGATTGCTCATTTGGGAACAGAGAAGTTCCCCCGCCTGCGGGTGGGAATCTCTGCTCCCGGGTGCAAGCAGATGGTCAGCCATGTGCTCGGTAAATTTGCTCCCGATGAGCGCCCCCTGTTGCAGGAGGCTCTCGCCCGTGCAGCTGCAGCTACTCTCATGACTCTTTCGCACGGTTTCGACGCTGCGGCGAATCAGTTCAATATCAAAAAAGAAAAGAAGAAAAAGGAGAAGCCCGCACCTGCTGAAACCGCTGAGAATACGGCTGAAGCATCGGCAGCGCAAACACAGGCCGAGACGCCGAGTGGGGATGCGTGATTTGAAAGGATAAGTTACGAAGGACAAGTTGTAAAATTCCGCGTCTGACGGCGCAAGGGGAGCAGAGCTTAGCCTTGGCAACGGCCGCTCTTTAAGGCACGGGGCAGTAGCGGTGATATCGGCCACGCTGCCTGTGGGCGTAAGCCTGCCTAGCTTATCAACTAATCTTTTGTAACTCGTAACTGGTACTTCTTCGGGCTCCTTTTTTCGTTTGGCTCTGCATAACTATGCCATAATTGTGGCTTGCTATGGGGGCAGGGTAGGGGTAGAATAGAGATATGAGTACGAAAGTGAGCAATGAGCAGCTGGAAATGGTGCGCCAATGGGCAAGCTATGGCGTTGATCTGAATGGTATTCAGAAGAAACTGGCTGCCGAGTGTGGTGTGCACATGACCTACATGGAGGTGCGTTTTCTGCTGCTGGACAATAATATAGAGATTGCTCGTCCGCAGGAAAAGCCGGCTCCTGAGCCTGCACCTGCTCCTGCATCGGCTCCCGCGCCCGCACCTGCACCGGCTCAGACTGCTCCCTCAGCGGCCGTTAAACCCACGGTAACGCTCGACGATTTGCAGCTGCCCGGCACACTGATATCGGGCAAGTGCTCCTTCCCCAGTGGCACGCAGGGTTCTTGGCAGATTGACCAGATGGGGCGTTTCGGCTGGAGCCAGCTCAGCGGTACTCCTACCCCTGTCGAATTGCAGGCCTTTGAGCTTGAACTGCGAGCCATCCTCAGTCGCATGAGTTAACAGACCTTTTCCATGAAAACAATACCTAACTACCTCACTGTAAGCATCCTTGTGTTCTGTACCTCCGTGGCGCAGGCCTTGGAGCCACCTCAGCATACATCCATGTGTATGCCTAAGCCCGACAATGAAGTGAACCGCCGTATGGCCGCGGCAGAGAACTTTCCGAATACCGGTTGGTATGATGGCAAGTACTGGGATATATGGGGCGACAAGCAGCCCGTATCGGCCGATGAGCCCGAGCTCATCTGGTACGCCCTCAGCGATACAGCTCCCATCGCCGCCGAAAATGACTGGTTGGGCCGAGTGACCGACTGGACCACGGATGCCGAGGGTAATGTGCTCATCTTCTTTCTGGATCCCGTGGGCAACTGGAACTGTGGGTACTACGTGATTTATCGCCGCAATGCAGAGAACAAGTTCGAATATGTGGGGCGTGTTTTTACCGGTTCCCATATCGGGTGGTGGGATTTAAAGGGTATTGAGTTGCATGAAGATGGGTTCTCGCTCACCTACCTCAATAACGCCGACCTGCCCTCAGTTCAGCATAAGTTCCTGTACGATAAGCTCGAGGATTTTGAAATCCCGGAACATGATGCTCAGCTGGCTACCGGCCCGTTGAACGAAGCCGGGCAGAAAATCATACTCTGCAAAGCCGCCGGAGAGGAGGGAAAGTGGTTGTTCCGCATGCAGGAGTCCATGGCTCGCCCCTATTCTACCAAACTGCTGCGACAGGCGGATGGCGGCATTTATTACCTGTCTGAACCGGTTCGTATGAATGGCGACAAGCAGCCCTATTGTTTCCGCTGGATTGACGACAAGACCTTCACCTCATATGCCGAGGATGGTTCTCGGTACACGTGGCGTTTGCTGCCCGATTACCGGATAGAAGTAACCGAGACGGGGGATAGCGAAAGAATGCAGCGCTTGGAGCGCGAGGCAACAAAACTCGGCACCTATGCGATTGAGTTCAGCGTGCCCAATTCGAAAGGACAGGTGATTGCTCTGCACTTCCCGAACAGTGCCGAAAATCGCTATATGTTTAAGCTGCAGCAGGATGGTGAAGATGAAGGAGCTTACCTTTTGGCCGATGACGGCAGTATTTACGAGCTGCCCGAGCGCGTGAAACTCAGCCGTACCAAGCACCTCAATCAAGAAAAGTTTGAGCAAATGTACTACGGCAAGCCCGAGCGCTTGCACCTGTACCCACTCCGTTTCCATTGGGTGAATGACACCACCTTCAGCACCCATTCCGAGTCCGGTGCTATCTATACTTGGGAAATCGGTCCGGATTTGAAGGTGAAATGCACAAGTAATTGAGCCCGCCAGAGCGGGCTCCGGGGGTGCAGCTCTCACAGTCGAGCGAACTGCAGGTGCATCCAATCATAGTCACGGGAGCGACCGAGAGAGGTTGCACCGTGGCTTTCCCATATCTGCCACCAGCGCTCGCAGTCGGGGTGGCTGAGGGTGGCTCTGGGCGCGCGTGTGGCATAAGAATTGGTTGCCGGGGCGAAATCGAGGGCAATTCCCCAGGCGTGCATGGACAGGGCTGAGCTGCCGGTACTGCTGCGGTAATTGTAGGAACCACCGTAAATATCGAGCCCCAGACGACGGATTTCTGCCTGCCCGTAGTGCTCGAGCACCTCGCTGAGAGCCGCTTTCACATGCAGGGCAATCAGTCGGTGTACGCGTATGGTGCGTACTTGCTCACCCTCAAAATAAAGGGGATAGGGCGGTACCAGAGCTGTGAGTTCCTGCTCGCAACCGGGTGCGCCGAACATGCTTTTGCCACTGCGCACTTCGGCCTGGGTGGGCCATGAGGGGGTGCTACTCTGCGGAAGTCCGAGAGCTTGCTTGAGGGCTCGGACGGTCTGTGGCCCCACGATGCCATCGGGGGTTACGCCTATCTTGCGCTGAATGCAGGCAATGTCATTTTTCATGGGGTGTCAGGGCAGGGGTTGCGTGTTCAATGCGGGCAAGTCGTGCGTCCATGCTACGCAGGACATCTACGGTGTGAGCGGCGGTGGTGGACTGGGCACAGGCGAGCTGACGAAAATCGCTGTACACGAAGCACATCAGGCAGAACCCACCGAAGGTGACAATCTCGCGCGTGTAGTCGCGGAGCAGGTTTAGGTAATCTCTGAATGGTTTGCACATGCACCCCTTATAAAACAGGAAGCCCCGTCTGCGCAATGCAAAACGGGGCTTCGTGGTGAATGTTAACTTGCTCCGGATTGTATACCAGAGGGTTAACGCGTTATCAGAGAATATTGGCCGGAGCTGTGGACGGAAGCTCAGGAGCCGGAGCGGGAGCGGGAACCTGGGCCGGAGCTTCGGTCGGTGTAGTAGCCTTGGGATCGGGGGAGGCGTAGTACACATTGCCGTCCAAGCTGGCGCGATAGCGACCGCCGGGCAGAATGGTAATGCCGATAGTCTTGCCGGCGTAGTTGGCGGGCGGGGCTACCTTGTAGCGACGCAGCTCAGGTGCATCGGGCTTGTCGGGGTCACGAATCACCACCGTCAGCTGACCCTGAATGGGGCGAGCCTCGGAGGGCGGGGTGCTCAGGTTGGCACCGGCGAACATGTAACCCACGGGGAACACGTTGTCGGAATCGTCGAATACCTCCACGAACAGACGGCCGGTAGTACCGTTAATCATCTGTACGGCATAATTGGCGGTAGAGCCGGTTACAGGCTGCGGCTGAACCGGACCCTGAGGGGCGGCCGGCAGAGCAGTCTCGGGGCTTACACCGTTGATGGAACCCATACCGGCGGGCTGGGGCTGAACAGGTGTGGGATATGCCGAGGTAACGGGGTTTACGGGCTGCACAGGTACCAGCTGACCGGTCATGGGGTCAGTAGTGTACAGGGGCTGTGCAGGCTGCTGTACGAGGACGGGCTGGCCGGTTACGGGATCGGTAGTATAAACCGGCTGAGGAGTAATGGCAGGCTGCTGTACAAGCACGGGCTGACCGGTCACAGGGTCAGTGGTGTAGGTCGGTTGTACGGGCTGCTGGGGCAGATAGGTCTGCGGTGTGTATGTCTGCGGCGCGGTCGGCTGAGTATAACCGACGCCAGAGGCTACCTGATTGGCAGCTGTCTGAACATAGGGGTTAGCCGCCTGGGCCTGCGGCTGCGTGGCCGGCTTTTGAGTCAGGGCCGGGAACTTCATCGGAGCGCAGGCGGAAAGAAGGAGAGCGCCGCCTGCAGCGAGTATGTAGGAGCTCTTCATGCGCCCAGTCTACCACATACTGTGTCATAAAGCAAGTGTTTAATGCATTTAATTGTAAAAAAATGATAAATATTTGCAAATATGGCTGATATTTTGCTTGTCAAACTGTGATTTATCGTGTAGAATATCGCACCCGCTCGCAGGCTTGTAAGGTCAACGCGACGGTAGGAAATAATCCGTACATCACGTCATTTAAGTTATGAAAGAACTCAAAGGTGCATGCATTATCGGCCAGTCCGGCGGCCCCACCGCTGTGATTAACGCCAGCGTACTCGGCGCTGTGCAGATGGCTCTCAACTCTCCCCAGATCACCCGCGTTCTGGGTGCCGCCCACGGTATTACGGGCGTGCTTAACGAACAGCTTTACGACATGGGTATGGAGGACCCCGCTGAGCTTGAGCTGCTCAAGTTCACTCCCTCTTCAGCCCTCGGTACTTGCCGCTACAAGATGAAGGACCCCGATGTGGATCCCACCGATTACGAGAAGATTCTCGATACCTTCAAGAAGTTCGACGTTCGCTACTTCTTCTACAACGGTGGTAACGACTCCATGGACACCTGCAACAAGATTTCCAAGTTCATGCAGAAGTCCGGTTACGAGTGCCGCGTGATGGGTATCCCCAAGACCATCGACAACGACCTTTTCGGTACCGACCACTGCCCCGGTTTCGCCTCTGCTGCTAAGTACATCGCTACTTCCTGCATGGAGGTTCAGCACGACGCTTCCTGCTACGACACGGGTATGATCACCATCCTCGAGGTGATGGGCCGCCACGCCGGTTGGCTTACCGCCGCCAGCGCCCTGGCTAACTACGCCGGTGCCGGTCCCGACCTCATCTACCTTCCCGAGGTTGACTTCGACATGGAGACCTTCCTCTGCGACGTTGAGAAGCGCTACAATGCTACCGGCAAGTGCTTGGTAGTTGTATCCGAGGGTATTCACGACGCTTACGGTCAGTTCATTTCTCAGGCCAAGACCAACAGCAACGACGGCTTGGGTCACGCTCAGCTGGGCGGCCTTGCCAACAAGCTTGCTGAGATCGTGCGTGAGCGCGTTCCCTCCGCCAAGGTGCGTGCCATCGAGCCCTCCCTGCTGCAGCGCTGCGCTACTCACCTCGCCTCCACCACCGACGCCCAGGAGGCTTACCTCGCCGGTAAGACCGCTGTGCAGGCTGCTGTGAACGGCGACACCGACAAGATGGTTGCCTTCGAGCGCAACGATCTGTACGGTCAGTACGTATGCAACACCAAGCTGCTCCCCCTGGAGAGCGTGGCTAACTTCGAGCGCAAGGTTCCCCGCGAGTGGATCAACGCCGCCGGTAACGGCATCGAGCGCGCCTTCATCGACTACGCTCTGCCCCTCATTCAGGGCGAGACCGGCATGAAGACCGTTCAGGCTCTGCCCCGCTTCGCTCGCCTGCGCAAGGTGCTGGCCAAGCCGAATTGCTAAGCTCAGTTCAATATTACAAAAAATCCCGCATGCCGAAAGGTGTGCGGGATTTTTTTTGTGTGCTTTGAGGAACAGGTACTTACATATGCACCACCTTGTCAAAGCGTTTCTGAATGTTGTATTTCTTATCGATGAGAGCCCAGAGGGTCTTGTGGAATGGGCGCGAATAGACAGACATACTGCAATTGCCGGTCAGGACGCCGAATTCTGCAGCCGGGCAGATACTGAGGTTCAGGCGGTGGGTGCCGCTGCGTAGTTCGAGGCGCAACCAGTAATCGAGCGTTTCGCCGAAATCGGTTGCGGTGGTTTCTGCTGCCAGTTTTGAGAGTTCTGCGGCGGGCAGGGGACCCAGATTGACCCACTCAGCTTCGGCCGGGGCCGGGGATATGCACCATTCGAACGAACCGTCGTCTTTTCGTTTGGCGGCACTGTACCACAGCTCGACGGGGGAATCCGTCTTCATAAAGGGCTCCAGAGCGCGCTGCAGCTTAATCTTTTCCTCGCTGCTCATGGGGCGGAACCTCGCCTCGCCTGCCATGAGCGGAGGTTGCTCGACGGGTTGTGCCGGGGGACGGTGATTGCAGGAAGTGGCAGACAACAGTACGGCTCCGCAACTGAGCTGCAGAGCCGTACGCAGTACCTTTGTACAGAGTAAAGGGTACATCGTGAGTTTATTTTTTGTGCTCGAAGATGACCTCGTAGGTGTACTTACCCTCCTGCTGAGGTGCCGTCAGGTATACACGGCCACCGGCAGGCGGAGCCACGAAAATGCGACGGTGCTCATCTTTCTCAATGGGATCGGTGCCGTTGATATTGCACTCTGCCGTGCCCACCACAATAATTCTGCTGGTGTTGGCCGGCATGGGCAGGCTGAACTGCATGTTGGCCTTACCATTGTTGAAGAAGGTGGTGAGGTCGGAGTCGGTCACGGCATCGGGGTTGACGTCAGCCTGATCGGCCGGCAGCCCCATGCGGAAGAGGGTGAGTTTCACCTCCTTGGCAGCACCGCCGGCGTGCAGCAGGCGAACAGCTGTGATGGGTTTGTCGGGAAGTGCAGCCTTCTTGATATAGATGCGATTATTCTCTGTCTTGCCCTTTACGGTGGTGCGGGTGCCATCTGCCAGAGTGAGGATGATTTCTGCCCAGTTGCTCAGCTCGGCATTTTCCATATTGATTTCCAACCACTCGGGGGAGACGGAAGCCGGGATTTCGAGGTCAATGTACTCACCGGGTTTCATGGTGAATACCTCCATAATGCGGTTCAGACCGAGTGTTTTCTCGTCCTGATAAGCAGCGAAGCCGGGAGCCTTGGCCAGATTATTGGTGACGTAGGGGGGCAGGGTGCGGTTGATGGTGAACTCGCAGATGGCAGCCCAGCGCTGCAACGGCTCGATAATGCGGTAGCGCAGCATGCGAGCCTGTACGGGGGTCTCCTCGAGGTTTACCACGATGGTATTGCCACCGACGGGGTCGCCGACGGGTGTCCAGTTCTTGCCGTCATCCGAGATTTCAAACTGGCCGCTCTTCATGATATCGCCCGGGCGGGGACCACCTGTCACCATCACAATGTTGCGGATGTCAGTCGGCTCACCGAAGTTCAGGCAGTACCAGTGACCGGCCTTCTGGCGACCGTCAGAGGACCAGAAGGAGCGGGGATTGCCATCGGACAGGCGGGAACTGTCGCCGAGAGCAGGGCCACCATTGGTGGAGAAGGTGGGACGAACGGTCTTGCGACCACCGATTTCTGCCATAATAGCGCTGTTGAGGTGGCGCAGGGTGGCCTGCATGGCCGGGGTCATGCAATACATGGCAACCTCGGTATCCTTCAGGTACTTAGTACCCTGCGGGCTCCACTCGTCGCGCTCGGTATTGGCCATATCCGACTGCGTATTGACAGCGATAAAGAACTGGTTCATGCGCTCGGTCTTGTCGGTTGCCAATATGGATTTCATGGCAGCGCTACCGGCGCGCCCGGCAAGAATGAACTGGGACATCCACGGGGCAATATCCTGCTGCAGCTCAGTAATTCCGTTTGCGTTCTGCAGGGTAACGCCGGCTTGCTCCATGCGCTCGAACTCGGCCTTCAGAGTGGCTGCGGCAGCTGTGTCGGGGCTATTCGCGGTGAGGGATTTAATGTAGCTTGTTGCCGTGGGGTAAATCTGAGCGGATTCCTCGCGGAAGTAGCCGTGACCGTTGGGCAGCAGGTAGGAGTTGTGGTCGCAGAAGCACTGCATGGCCTCTGTACAGCCGGGGTACAGGCGGGCAATACCGGCACGCCAGGACTTGTCGGACTCAAAACCGGTGATGTTCCATGTGTAGTCAGCCACACCGAACAGCCCCACCTTGCTGGCCTCGGCATGCTCCATGGGGTTGGCCACAAAGCCACTCATGGCAGTCTTCATTTCCTCTTCAGTACCCAGACCATAGGTGCGCCCCATGGAAATGCGACTGCGCTTGAAGTCATTGCAGGGCCAGTTCCACCAAATGAAGGTGGGACGCTGCACGTGTTCGTTGACCCACTTCTGGCCTTTCAGAGTGATATCGTGCACCACGGTGTCGCCGGTCCACATGACGGGGATGGACTTATCGAGCCCGCTGCCGAGGGTCTGCAGGAATCGGGCATTGGTCCAGGCCTTGTTGTAGCCGGTGGGGCACATGATGAGGGTCTGGTTTACGTCCGGGTGCTTGCGGATGAAGTTTTCGAGGATGTAGTTGCAGAGCTGAACCTGACGCTCGGCCTTGCCGATTTCGCCGCTCGAGTCATCCACCAGCACGCCGAAGTCGCGCACGCCGAGGTCATACATGAGTTGCAGCTTGTGGCACAGACCATCGAGCTGGTTTTTGCCGCCGTTTGCTGCCCATTTTACAGTATTGGCGGGGTGAATAGCCCACACAAAACGCACATGGTTGCGACGGGCGTGCTGTACAAGCTCACGGATTTCCTCTGCCTTGTCAGCGGGGTAGGGCTGGTAGCAGCCCATGCCGTGGTGGTAGGGGTCGTCTTTGGGAGCGTAAATGTAGGTATTGAGCTTGTTACGTCCGTAGAAATCGAACTGGGACTTGCGGGCCTCAAAGCTCCAGGGGGCGCCGTAGTAGCCCTCGACTGCACCGCGGAAGGGCAGGTCGGGCCAGTCAATTACAGTACCCAGCGGGAGCTCGCCCTGTACGGCAACGGCAGGCAACGGGGTATCGGGGAAGGGATCACGCTGAGCGTTCTGAGAGCCTTCTACCCCACGGAGCATTTGGCTGAGGGTCTGTTTGGCATAGTGCATGCCCTCTTCGCAGTTGGCCCAGATGGTGAGTTTGCCGGGTGTTACCTCGAGAGCGTATGCGCCGGGATTGTCTGCCGGCAGAATATCCCACATGCCGCCTGTGCTGTCGGGCTTGCGCTGGTTGAGGGTGACGGCAGTGACTTGTGTGTAGCTGTCCTGCAGGTTGACCTGCTGGGGCTTGGGGAAAATATCGGGCGCGGCTGTCACCAGAGTGGCGCTGCCGAGCATCAGACCGGCTATCAGTGTGTTTGTATTCATGATGTCAGTTTGGTTAAAAGGGGTTCAAGTTCAGCAAAATCGGTTAATCTGTATTCGGGGTTCAGGGCCAGACAGGCACTCTCTTCGGCAGCGGCATTGCTGCACCAAGCGGCATTGATAATGGCAACGCCTACGCTGTGGCTCAGGGAGATATCGCTGGGGGCATCTCCCACGTAAATGATTTCCTGTGGGCTGAGCTGCCAAGCATCCATGGCGCGTTTCAGGTTGTCGGCCTTGCAGTTGTAGTAGGGATCTCCGTAAAGTTGCAGGTCAAATACACCCTCCATACCGTATTTTTTGACGGTAGGAACGGCGGTATAATGCTCTTTGCCGGTCAACAATGCCAGCTTAATGCCACGCTCTTTCAGGCGCCACAGTAGCTCGGTAGCTCCGGCAAACGGAGTGGGAGCCAGTTCATCGTGGTGCTCACAGTACACTCTCACAAAGGTATCGACCGGCAGCTCGGGGGCATCCGGGTTGATGCCCAGCAAACCACCCAGCACACCGCGGTCACTCAGGCCGAAGTAGCTTACTACTTCTTCAGCCGAGGGTGTGCGCCCGGTCAGCTCCTGCACACTGCCTTGATAGGCCTTTATGCAGAGCTGCAGCGTATCGCCCAGCGTGCCGTCCATGTCGAATATGATACCCTTGAGCATATGTTATTCGGGTATACTACCACAATGCTCATGTCATGGCAAGCGACAAGTGCGACAACCCGGAAAGTTGGCAAAAAGCAATTTGCCGAGCAGAATCTACAATCTATCCGTCTTCGCGTCTCGCGGTGCTCGCTTGCTACGCCGAGACTAGCCATTTACAATCTACAATGTAGGAGAATGCAGGCTTACGCCTGTGATAAGCGAAGCCGGAATCACACTTACCGCCGCCCTCGGCTTACGGCCGAGGGGCGTGAACGGTGGTATAGGCCACGCATATCCGCGGGCGTCCGGCTTCTCTGCGATACGCCGAGACAGGAAAAGCCCGCCTAGCTCAACACTTTGTAAATTGTAGATTGTAGATTGTAAATGCTCGACAAGCTCCAATATGTATCAAATCGGCCGGAACTTTATTGCTGCTTCGGCTTGGTGGGCGTTTGCAGGTACTTGATGATGTGTTTATCTGCCCCGAGTTCGTTTGCCAAGTCGAGGGGCGTACGGCCGGTGGCATCTTTGGCGGAGGTATCTGCTCCCTTTCGCAGCAGTTCCCAAACCGCAAAGCTACTGTTGCTCAATACGGCATGGTGCAACGGAGTGGCTCCGCTGTAAGCTTTTCCCTGTGGCGGGGTGCAGGGAAGGTCAATGCGAGCGCCCCACGGGAGAATGGCGCGGAAAGCATCGCGCTGATGGGTGGGGACGTTTTGGCCGATGATAGCATAGTTCAGCGCGGTCATGCCGTCGATAGCCCGCAGGTTCGGGTTCGCCCCGGCGCGGAGGAGCAGGTCACAGGCCACTCTGTCGTTGTGTAGGGCTGCCTGCATGAGCGGAGTCATGCCACGGGAATTGCAGCGGGCATTTACGTCCACCCCGGCAGTAATAAGCGCGTGCACCTCGGGACTGAGTGTGTGGGGCGGGGCTGAGTGAGCAACGGCGTTGGCCTGCATTTTGGCACAGGCTGCGAAAAGTTTCTGCTCCGGGCTGCTGAGGTCGGGCAGTTGGCTCAGCTCCTCTGCCGTGGGGATTGCGGGATTAAGAAGGGCATCTACCTGACTGCGCAGCAGTTTCCACTCGGGTTTCAGCTCCGCCGGGTTCATTTTCAACAGCCACGAGGCGCAGAAGCAGGTGAAGTCGTAACCATCAACATAATAAGTGCTGCCGCTCGGGTGCAGCGGACGGGCGAGAGATTCATTCACCTGAGCGACATACAGGCGACGCCCATTGCTGTGTGTACCCGGTTCCTCAGCCTTGCCCTGAATGCGCAGCAACACTACAGAGCCCGGGGCGATATTCGTGCCGATTCCACCTAGAGCCTTGCCCACAACCAGCGTTGTGCCGCATTCGCTCTCGTTGTTGAAATAGGGAGCGGTGTGGAACTCGGTCTCCTGTACCAGAACAACAGGGCTATCGGCGTTGAAAATATGCGGTGCTGCCTGCACGCAGCTCAGGCTGAGCAGCAGTCCGATAAGAAGGGATGCGATGGTTTTCATGGTGAATGTCGCGGCTGTTTACAATAAATACGGTTGAAATACCGTCAATCTTTCAGAAAAAAAAGCAATCAAACTCAATCAATTTCATTCATCACGATATCGGCATGGGTAAAGGGGTAGTGGTAGCTGTCGAACTCCGTACCCAATCCCACGCTTTGCCAGTAGTCGCGCATGCGTGCCGGGGGGAATATTTCATCCTTGTCGGCTATGTAGGCGCGGTGCCACGTGAGGTGAGCGGCGGAGTCAGCCTTTGCCCGCTCAGAGAGGTTGATGAGTTCGTCTACCTTCTCGTCTGCAGAGCGGTCCGGGTAGGGGCCGGTGGGGATATAGCGCCCGTCTGTGGCATTGTCTGCCGTGGCAAAGGTATTCTCACCGCCATTGCGGGCAATTGTCTGCATGCTGCGCAGTACCACCTTCAGGCGCATACCCCAACGCGGGTCGACCGGGTAGGGAGTACCGTTGAGCGCAATGGCCTTGTAGAGCGGCAACTCACGGCAGCTCTGCTCAGCCACCCATACACCGAATGACCAAGCAAACAGGTAAATGCGGCGGTAGCGTGCAAAATCCGCCGCCTGCAATACCTCGGGGGCGCCACTGTGATTGTGGCAGGCCAACACATCGCAGCCCGGCGGGTCGATATGGTACACGGCGTTCGGCGTGGCTGCCCACCCGAGCATGAAGATAACCAAATCCTGATTTTCTGCAGATTGTTTAAGCCATTCTTTTTCCATGTTTTTCAGTATGTGAGAACTCTGGCAGGGTGGGTGATGTAGTCTGCGGGGCAGGAGATGAGCGAGACCGTTACGCAGTGCTCCGGCAGCCCGAAGGCCTGGGATACAAGTGATTTGTAGGCCGACATCTGCGCGGTGTATTTTTTCATGAGCGCTTTGAAGACATCCGGCTCCTGCTCATCAGGGACAAGTTTATTGGTCTTGTAGTCAATGATGTGCGCGGAAATTACACTGCCATCCGTTCCCATGGTCAGTATCAGACGATCGATGGTACCGGACATCCATTCATTGTTGGCTGTGATAGCCTCGACGGGCTGCTCATTGCAGACTTCCTGATTGGGGCGCAGGGTGAAGAGCTCGCGGACATCGGGTTGCTGCAGGGCGGCTGCCACGACTTCCTGCTCGGGGGTGGTAGGAGCCGAGAGCCAAGCGGGAAGCGGGGCACTCAGGGTTGTAATCTGCTCGAAACAGGCATGCACCGCTGTACCGAAATGTGTGCCGGCATTGCCGGCAGAGTTAGAGAAGTTCTGTGGGGCGGAGGAGTCTGTATCCTGCTCCTTATCTTCTTCAACAGCAAGTGATGAGGGAGAAATATGAGGGCGACGATGTCTGCTGACCGTGGGCAGCTTGGGGGTGGAATCGGGGCTTTCTGATGGGCTATTGTCGCGAACAAAGCCGGTGTCCTCGAACCATCGGGAATTCCCGCTCTGCCACAGCGTGATAGCCTGGGGAATAGCCTCGGGAGCAGTGCTGATTGTTACCTCATCTTTGAACGGAGCGTGCATAAGCATGCGCCTGAGCAGGCCACTTGTGGAACGTGCGGTAGCCTTCCATGTGATGTGGCTGGGGTTGCTCTTATTACGATCCCCCAGTTCCGCACCGTTACAGAAAATGTAATTGGCATGTTTGGCACGTGTGGCTGCTACGTACAGGAGGTTGTAGGCCTCCTTACGTGCCTGTTGTTTTTTGACGGCACAGAGCGGGTCGAAAACCTCTTTCCATGCATCGCGTTTTTTCGCACTGCCGGGATTGAGAAGGAGTGCCTCGATGTCCCCCTGTGGGTCGCGAAGGGCGAAATACCCCAAGTCATCGAGTTCATCCTCAGCGCTTTCGGCAATGTAGGGCAGAATGACGGCATCGAACTCCAGTCCCTTGCTCTTGTGCATGGTCATAATCTGCACGTAGCGTGAGGATGCTGCTGCCGCACTGCCGGCCTTGCCAATCCGTGAAATCCATTCGTCTATGGTACCACCGGCGCAGTCGAAGGCATGCGCCTCGGTCAGCCATATTTGTGCCGTACGTCCGTGGCGTAAATCCTGCGGGGTGGTGGGGAAACAGTCCAGCAAATCGCGCACAACTGCTGCGTAGCCCTGCAGCTCCAATCGGTGCAGCCAGTACTCATGGGTGAGCCTGAACATTTTCTGCCTGTGCTCGAAGCGCGAGAGTGGCACTTCTGTTTCTGCCGGGCTGCGGAAGATTGCCCCCATGGGAGAGGCCTTCACCAGAGCTGCCCTGTATTCGTCATCAGGGTGTTGGAGCCACAGGAAGAAGGAGAGCAGCAGTTCGCCCTGCTGTGAGGTGGCGGCCACCTTGTCATCTCCGAGTCGCAGCACAGGGAGTTTTGGTAATTTTTCCCCGAGTCGCTCTTCGAGTTCGGCCGCCTCGTTGTTGTTACGTGTCAGAATGGCAATACTCATGCCATTGCGGGGAGCGCAGTTTTGGTCTGTCAGTTCATTCCTCAGAAGGTCGGCGATGTTGTCGTAGAAAGCCAATCGTGTGTCTTGACTGCTCTCCTCCTGCGGTACGGCGGACAGTCGCACATAGCCGGTCTTGCTGGTGGCTGAGCGGTGGCGGGTAAATCCCTTTCCCAGTCGGTCGTTGAAGGTGAGCTGGTCATTGCAGCCATAGTCCACTACATCGGCATTGACAATCTCCCGCTCTACGGCGTCCAGCGCCAGGAACATGTGGTTGACAAAGCCGTTTTCTCCCATGAGCTCAGGGGAGGAGCGGAAACTCTTTTCCAGCCCCGAGCGATGGAGCGTTTCCTTCCACGGTGTGTCGGTCTGCAGTTTTTGGAATACCTCCGTATCTCCGGTACGGAAACCGTAAATGCTCTGCTTGTCATCACCTACCACAAAGATACTTCGTTCCGATGCTCCGGTCTGTGCATGGCGTTCCCCCTGAGCAATTTCATTGAGAACGGGCTCCAGCGTGGCAAACTGCATCTCTGAGGTATCCTGAAACTCATCGAGCATCCAGTGCTTGTAGGTAGCGTCGAGATTGTAGGTGATACGGTTTGCGGCATAGTCGCGGGAGTCGCTGCCGTTGTCCTTCATGAGGTGGTAGGCAAACATGGCGATGTCATCGAACCCGACATGACCGGTGCGGCGCATGTGGTTGAGGTATGCCGTGGCGTAACGGTTCAGGATGTAGAACAGGCCATGGGTGCGGTGAATGGCTGCCTGCAGGTGGACTGCGCGTACTTCATCGGTGATGCGTTTTATGGCGTCGGCCAGTGCGTGCTCCTCTTTCGAGCTCAGGGTGGCTTCGCAGAACTTGTTGACGGCACTGCCTGCGTTGGCGCTGTGTGGGGAGGTATGCTTATGCAGGAACTCGTAGTCACCTTTCTTCAGGTTTTTGATGAGAGCCGAGGCGGCTAATGCTGCTTTTTTTGCCAGACGACTGCCGGTTTCTTCAACGCCCAGTACCAGTGCATTCAGTTCATGTTCGTAGGAAATCCACTGTTCGGGTGTGATGGTGTCGGGTGAGTCTTCGACAGTCAGGCCGAATGCCTCGGCATTGCCCCAGGCCTCTGTATTGCTCACATTGCGGAAGAGTGTCAGGTGGCTCTTAATTTGTTCCTGCAGGTAGTTCATCATGCTTTTACCTTCGCCGCAGGTGAGCTTGTCGAATTGCTGCAGGAAGTCATGGCCATCCTGCGTCGCGGTGGAAATCTGAGCCAGCAGTTCACGCAGAACGGCTTGACGCTCGAGCTCCGTGTCCTCCGGCTCCAAGGGCACAATGTTGCGAATGCCGATGGTGAGACTGTTGCCCCTGACAATGCGGTTGAAGAAACTATCGAGTGTGGATAGTGCCAGACGTGACATAGCGTTCACAACATCAGCCAGCAGGTTGCGGTAGGTATCTGCCGTCAGTCGCGGGAGTTTCAGGCGGGCGAACAGCTCGTCATCCTGCGCGTAGAGTTCCTCGGGTGTCAGACCGGCTTTTGCAGCCAGTTCGACTACACAGGCGGAATCAGGGCACAGAGCCACGCTGTTGCCGGCCGGAGCGGGCTTTCCATCGCGTATCACGAGCCCCGACCAGGTTTCCCATACGCGAGCTGTGATGGCATTCCGCCCGGTTAAGCGTCCCTCGGCATCGGGGCAGCGGGGGGTGCCATCGGCCTTCAGGTCGAGAGCTCCGTCTGACAGGGCTTTGAGAATTCGGTTGCGGAACTCACCCGCCGCCTTGCGGGTGAATGTGAGTGCTATCATTTCCTCGGCTTTGTAGCCGAGAGCCAGCAGAGCGACAAAGCGTGAGGCCAGCTGGTAGGTTTTGCCGGTACCGGCAGAGGCGGAAATCAGATTGCTGGTGACCGCGATGAGGTCTTGTTGTTTTTCCTTCATGTCGGTATGGGGCTTATTTGTTCAGTTCGGGCAGGGAGAATATCTCGCGCGGGTCGGCCGAGGGAGCGAGGGCTCCAAATTGGGCGTAGGGTTTCTTCTTGAGCTCGAGAGCTACGGCGGAATACAGGCACAGACCGTGGCGAATCAGGCGCACGGCGGAGCGCACTGTTGTGATGGCTGAGTCGTAGTGCTGCATCGTATCCTCCGGGAAATAGAAATGCTGGCGCGGAACCTGTATTTCCTTATGGCTCATGAGGCTGAAATATTTGACCTCCTGTGTTTTGGTAGCCAGACTGCAGTAGCCCATTTCGGGCAGCATGTCACGAAACAGGGGCGAGCCGGGCTCGCGGTGGCTGAAAACAGACTCGAGCTCCGGGCAGAGCGGGAGCTGCTGTTGCTCGGCAAGCAGACTCTGTAATTCCGACATTGTGAGCTGCTGCAGGGCATAGGTATAGAGTGGCAGCTGAACGTTGCGCCAGCGGTAGTAGCGCTCGCTTTTTTTGCTGGAGGCGGTGCTCAGCGGGAACGAGGGTGTTGCGCCGTAGTTCATGAAGCGGTGGAAAACGGATTGAGCGCCCTGCGGTACCTCTTCGTAGTGTACTTTGCGGGGTTCTTTTGCCTCTGCCGAGGTTTTGTAGTCCAGCACTCTCCATTGACCGGTGTTGATGTTGTAATCCACGCGGTCGATGGTCATATTGAAGCCTACACTTTCACCGCTGTTGTCATCCGCCAGTCCCATGCGGGGCGCGACTTTGAGTTCTCGGGCAACGTTGCACCAACCCTCCCTGAGTTCCTGCACATGGAGGCGGGCGAAATCGCGGAGGGTGCGCTTCATGATGTTGTGGTGAGCCTTCATCGGCAGGGTGAATACCCCCTCCTCGGCATAGGCCGTGCTGAGCAGTATGTCGGCCAGTTGTTCAGCACGAGTGGCAACAATCTCAACAAGCTTATCCTGGTCGACAATCTGCGGATTCTTGTCTGTCAGGCTCTTGTATGAGGGGAATTCGGCCACCAGTTTGTCGAGCACGGCGTGCATACCTGTGCCGTACTCTGCTGCCTGAGGTTCCATTTTGTTGTCCACATGATTGTCGGACGGGTCAATCTGCAGGGCGTTCTTAATCCAGAACGTCAGGGGGCACTCGAGGAAAACGGCCAGAGTGGAGGGGGAGTAGCAGCGCTCGTGCCGGGAGCTCCCGGGGGCAAAGGGATTCACTTCGCCCTCGAGCAAGATGGTGCTTAATTCCTCCATTTGCCCCGGTTCGATTTTGGCTGTCGGCTGTGTGAGCGAAGCTTTTCGCAGCGGGCAGAGCTCCGGTTCGGGCGGGAGTTTCACGCGGGTGTTGTCGGCAAAAAGATGGTGGGCGCGACGAGCCAGTTCCAGCAGCCCCTCGGGGGTGTTCCCGCAGCGCAGCAGCAGGGTCGAGGCCGACAGGGGGGAGCCGTCTGACGATTGAGCAGAGAGTACAAAATGCACCTCTCCCTCCGGGCGGCTGTGCAGCAATGCCGTCAGCAGGAAGGCGTCTCGCGCTTCTCGGTTGCGGGAGTGCTGCAGACCTAGTTCACGGCACAGGGATTCGGGCAGGAGCTCCTCTTGCGCAAAGGGTTCGGGCACGCAGCCATCGTGCATGGCGTTGATGATGACACGACGGCCACGATGGTAGCTGAGTTCTTTCCAGCCGGGGACATCGAGTTCGGTATTCTCCCTCCGGGTTTCGGGCAATACGCCTGCAGCAGCCTGTTCGACACGCAGTTGCAGGTACTCCAAAGCCAGGAGCGGGTGGCTCAGCAGCCCCAGTCCACGGAATGGGGCCTCGGCCAGTTCGCTCACCGGTCGGCTGAGCTTTTGCAGGGCATCGGCCAGATTGTGCTCGCGGTGCATGGAGCCCAGTCTCTGTCCCAGTCGGCGGAGTTGGTCGAGGGGCAGGGAATCTTTGTTCATACTTTGAACAAGGGTTGCCACTTGGATTGCGTAGCGGTAGAAAACTGAGCGGCGCTCCCGCAGGACGTTGTACTGGTTGTTGTTTTCCCTGCGTGATATGGCGATATCCTGCTGCGGGTTAAGCAGGTAGAGCAGGCGCGATACTGAGCCGGGCAGGAAGCTCTGTAGCAGGGATTCCAAGTGGGGCACAAAACTGCCGACGATTAACGCTATGTCCGCCGGTTCGGGGAGTATGCGCATGAGGGCTCGGTTCCTGAGCAGGGTGCAGAAGGCCTCCGGCTGTGACATGTCGTTGTGCAGAACGCGCTGAGCTTGCTCGTTGTAAACGGGTTTTTCACAGAAACTGCGGCAGGCTGCAGCCAGTTGTCCGAAGAGGTGGGCGGCGTCCATGGTGAGCAGGGAACGCCCCTCGGGCAGGTTGAGTTCCCAGTCGGCACCACCTGCCATGCGGAAGGCTGCATGCAGGCACGGTGTGAAGTCGGAATCGCAGCAGGAAATGACGAATTCGTCCTCCAAGCAGATGTTTTCGGGGCTGTTGTGACGGTTGAGGGCCTCGTGCACCAGTCGCACACATTCAGCAGCGGCGGAATTGCCATCATCTGTCAGGTGAAGGGTGGATGCGGAGTTGAGTACCTTGCCCTTGCCGTCGTACTCCAGCGCATGGGGGATTTCGATAGCGCGGTTGCTCCAGTGCTCCGGCTCGGGTTGCCCCCATTCATCGAAGTGGGGGCGTTCTTCTTCCGGGGCATTGACCCAAATCTGTACTTCGGCCTGCAGGTTGCCCAAAAATTTCCGCAGCTGTTGTGACAGTTCGGGAACACAGGCTACAATGAGCAGATTACTGTTGCCGGGCAAAGTGGGGGTGGTTACGTTGCGGGCGCGGGCTTGTTCCCGGGCTTCCAGTCCATATTGATTCAGGCAGGAATCAACAGCAGAAAATAAGTGACTCATTTCCAGCCATTTCCGGTTTTCCTCTGTCAACACACGAAGGGCGGCCGGGCCGGCAGCTTTGCCACTGCGGTGGGAGAGTTGCTCTGCCACTCGCTCGGGTGAGCAGTTCTCCTTTTCCAGTCGCAGACGTAGTTTGCGGAGGTGCTCAACGGTATCGAGTAACCAGCGCTCGTTTTCCTTTATCTCATTGTGCGGTAAAAGATTGCGATACTCTTCCTGACTCAGAACCTGCAACCATGCTGCCAGTGTTTCGGCCTCGGTCGCCACGCCCGGACCATCGGTGGGGATGAGCTGCCCGGCCAGGGTGAAGCGGGGCATGAGCAAGGGTTTGCCTGCTCGCTCGGCCATGTATTCGCGCAGGCGGCGCCCGCTTTCAGCCGTGGGAACCACAACTGTGGCTTGTCGAAACCGCGAGGAATCGGTGCGGTTGAGCTCTTCGAGTTTTGCAGCAACAAGTTCAATGGTCGGTCGGTTCCAACCCAGGAAGTGAAGAGATGGCATTCTGAAATGGAGTGGTTGTTTTTTTTTGATAAGGGTAGTTGGTGAGCCCAGAGGGCGGTTGGATTTCCGGTGAAATCCAACCTTATTCGCTGTATTCAGCCCAGCTGGATGAGGTTTCCCACACGCGCACACGCTCCAGTCGCACGCAGCTGCGCACCGGGTAGGCAGTGCCGATACCCTGAGCTGCCTTGGTGAGTGCGGCCTGAGCGAATTTGAAGACCGTGTGAGCCATGGCCTCGCTGGTGGGATCCTGACGGTCGAAGGGAATGATGCGCTCGCCGTAAATGCGACGGAACTCATCGAAATGCGGGTCAGCGGTGTTCATGCAGAGCGAGTGGTCAAACTGCTCGAGGAACTCGCCCATCATTTCCTTGATGGCTTTGAAATCCAGCACCATGTCATTTTCATCCAGCGTGTCGGCGGCAAAGACCAGCTCCACGCTGCGCGTGTGCCCATGCGGGAACGCGCAGCTGCCGGGGTGCTTGGAGAGCAGGTGACCGCTCTCCAGCTCAATGGTTTTGCAGATTCGGTACACGGCAGAATCAGCAGACGGGGGTTACGCCCTTCTTGAGAATGATGTTGCCGTACTTGGCAGTCTCGCCCGTTACAACAACGGCGTAGGCCTTCTTGGCGCGCTCGTAGAAAGCGTAGCGCTCCTCGCGCTCAATTTCGCCCTCGTAGCCCATAGCTGCGCGGTATTTGGCCTCGACAGACGGGTCGAGCGTGTCGCCGGGCACGGCTTCCATCATTACCACGGGAGTGGCATAGGCATCCAGCTCGAACAGGGGAATGATGCCGGCCAGCAGGGTATCCACCCCCAGACCGTCGGCGCGAACCACGGTGCTGTTGAAGGTGTGACCCGGGAAGTGGGCATCGGAGAACACAATCTCATCACCGTGACCCATTTCGGCCAGGATTTTAAGCAATTCGGGAGAAATGACGGGGGAAATTCCTTTTAACATAGCACCATTATACTAGCACATTGTGTGGAGTATTGCAATCTTTAAAGTACGGTGCAGCCGGAAAACCGGTAGGCAAGTCGTCAGTTCCGAACCAGCACGCGGCGTTTTTGATGCGGCGCTTGTGTAACATTGTATTGCAAGTTGTGTTGTTGATACGTTGTTTGCTAATCTATATTTTTACTCAAAAATATTTCTTGACTCGGCATTAGGTGTGTTGTATGTTACTCGTTGGAGATATAAAATCATGAGTCGACTTTTTTTGAATGTTTGTGCTGTTGTTTTTGCGCTGATTCCAACGTTTGTATGCGCTCAGGAGAACGATAAAGTAAAGCTTTCGCAGGGGATGCTGCTGCGTGTGTGGAGCGATGTGAGTTCGGCTGCTCAGACGATGGGAAGTCAACCGGCACATGCCGGAGTTGTTGATTTAGGCCCTGATTTTGAGAGTAGCAGACTTCTTGGCATCCCGCAACTTGAGCCGGCGCTGCGTGGAGAGCCTTCGAGTTTCAGTGGGGTTGAATGGTCCGGCTATATGAAAATTGATAAACCGGGTAAATATGTGATGACCGTAACACTGGTTGGGGACTCGTCAAGATCCAGTCTGTATGTCACCCTTGCCGGAAATAGGGTTTTGACTATTGCGGAAAGAAAGGGTAGTAACACGGTAAAAAATCAAACATTGAATTTGGAGGCCGGGTACTATCCTGTTTCCTTCTTTGTTGTTCAAACCTGTCGCTATTCGAAGGCGATGAGTTTTTCGGTAAAGGTACGCCCTGCAAACGAGCTTGATAGCGAGCCTATGCAAGTGACTGATTTCTATTACCGTAAAAAGTGATGTACGTGCCTGAGTGAAGAAATATGAATGATATTGCTTCCTCGTAACAGGCCGGGAGTTTGGGGAACCCTGTATGCTCCGGGAGCTGCCCATTCCGAAAAAAATAGCAAACAAATATGGCTTAATAAGCCTGATAACTCACCGGCGATAAATATATATCAATATTTTATCACTTTTTCTCAATCATGGATTCCAATTTCATATCCGCCCCCAAATACAGCATCAATCCACCCCATACAGTGGATTCGCATGTTACAGAAGCGCTGCCCGTCGGCACCAGGCTGTATAACTACGTGATTACCGATATCATCGGTAATGGAGGATTCGGTATCACTTACCGGGCAAAGGAAGATGTCAGCGGGCGAATAGTTGTCATCAAAGAGAACTTCCCGACTCACCCTGAACTCAAAATTGTATACCGCAGCCCGCAAGACGGCAAAACTGTGTTACCCTGCCCGAGATATGAGGAGTTTTACGACTGGGCGAAGAATATTTTTGCGAAGGAGGCACACACTCTCATCGGCCTGCCCTACCACCCGAACATTGTGCAAGTGCTCTCGGTGTTCGAGGCGAACAACACTGCCTACTTCGTTATGCCCTTCATTAAGGGATGCAGTCTGCATGAGCGCTATCTGCCCCCGGTCACCATGCCGGAGCACGAACTGCGACCATTCCTGAAAGACATGCTCGAGGCACTCGCCCACCTGCATGCGCACAATGTCATCCACCGTGACATTAAGCCCCAGAACATCCTCATTACCCCCGAGGGTAAGCCGGTGCTCATCGACTTCGGTGCAGCACGGCCCGACAATACCCGGAAATCAGCCACACAAATCGGCACCGCAGGCTATGCCCCGCCGGAACAGATGTCCAATAAAGAATACGATAAACACCCCAAACCACATACGGATTTGTATGCTCTGGGGGCAACCTGCTACCGGCTCATTACAAGCTATGAGCCGGACTACATGTTCGATCGCTTAGCCAAGGACCCGACCATTAAAGGTAAATACAGCTCGGAGTTGCTGCAGAGCATCGACAAAGCCCGCGAGAAGAACCCTGAGGACCGCTGGCAGAGCGCGCAGGAATGGCTGGCTGCCCTGAATACCACAGGCAGCAAAGGCGGTAAGCTCGGTATGCTGTCGGTACTCCTGATATCAGCCATAGCTGTACCCTCTGCTTACCTTTATTACAACCATCAATCAGAACTCGGGGCACCGGAGAGTGGACTTCCCGTGCAGAAATCTGCTGACCAGCCCTCCCCGCAGGTGGTTGAACAAAAAGAGCAACCAACAAATGTAACGCAGACTCAGCCGGAGTTGACTGCCGAGGAAGAGCGCTTGGCTGCAGAAGCGGCTGCAAAGGCTGAGGCTGAGCGCCTGGCTGCAGAGGCAGCTGCAAAGGCTGAGGAAGAGCGGCGGGCTGCTGCGATAAAACCGTTGGTTACCCAAGATGGTAAATATCAATATTTGCCGGTTTCTGCCGCCGAGCATGCCACGCAAGATGTGCTCTCGCCGGATGCGGTCATTTTTGAGCCTATTGATAGTGTGTCGCATAATGACCGGCGTATATATACATGTCCGGACTGTATCATCAATGAATCGGCAGAGGTGTTGTCATTCAGCCGTGTTATGGTTGAGGTGGATGGCCAGTACGTATCGGCAGACATGCAGTCGCAACAAAGTCGTAACAGTTTGATTGCCGATGAAGAAGACGGCGTGGTGACTGATGTAGGCACTGAGATTATACCGCTCGATAGGGTAATAATTGAATGAGAGCATTTATTTAAGAGATATCGAGTATTCCCACTAAAGTATCAGTCATATTTCTGCAATTACATAACGCAGGAGTAGGTACGAGGCACGGAGAAGCTTGCCGGAAAGATGAAATCAAGCCATGTGACAATTTTGTCACATGGCTTGTGGCGTATTGTTCACGGTAGAAAGCGTGCAAAGCGCTGTAGAGTATGTTAAAAGGGAGTTGCTATGAGCACTGTATATATAGTGATATTGGGCATACTGCTGCTGTTGGCCATCTATGACCTGGTGGTGGGTGTATCGAACGATGCGACTAATTTCCTGAACTCCGCTGTGGGCAGTAAGGCTGCAGGTCGCAGTGTGTTGTTGGCTGTAACTGCCGTGGGTGTGGTGATAGGCTGTACCTTCTCCACAGGCATGATGGAGATTGCCCGAACCGGTGTGTTTACTCCGGCGATGTTCGGGTTCGATGACATTATGATTCTTTTCCTTGCCGTGATGCTCACGGATGTGATTCTGCTGGATCTGTTCAATACGCTGGGGTTGCCGACTTCGACAACGGTATCGCTGGTCTGCGAATTGCTGGGTGCGGCGATGGCTGTGGCGCTCTTCATCATGGCGAAAGACCCGGCTGCGGCTCAGCAGTTGAGTGCTTATATCAACACGGCTGAGTGTTTCCGCATGATAACGGCCATCTTCTGCTCGGTGGTGATTGCCTTTACCGTGGGCTGTGTGGTGATGTGGTTCTCGCGCCTGCTGTTCAGTTTCCGTTACATGAAAGCCTACAAGTACGTGGGGGCTCTGTGGTGTGCTCTGTCGCTCACGGCGATTACCTACTTTGCTGTATTTAAGGGACTGAAGGGTAGTACGCTGATGGATGCGGAGCTGCTGGCATGGCTGAATGATAATCCTGCAACGGCTACGGCCGGGGCCTTCGGTGTATGGCTGCTGCTCTGCTCGGTGCTGCAGTATGGTTTCCGCGTGAACATGCTGAAAGTGGCAGTGCTGGCCGGCACCTGTTCGCTGGCGCTTGCCTTTGCCGGGAATGACTTGGTGAACTTCATCGGTGTGTTCATGGCGGCAAAAGATGCCTTCCATGTAGCATCGGACTATGTGGCAGCCGGTGGCGAGCTGAGCACGCTGAAAATGAGCGCTCTGTCGGCCCCTGTGCAGGTAAATGCGCTGTGGCTGATTGGTGCCGGTGCGGTTATGGTGCTGGCTCTGGTGTATTCGAAGAAGGCGCGTTCCGTGATTGAGACCGGGCTGAAGCTCTCGCAGCGCAGCGCGGTGAGCAAGGAGCGCTTCGGCTCCTGCCTTCCGGCTCGTGCAGTTGTGCGCTATTCGCTCAATGTGATGCGCGTGGTGAGCCGCGTGACACCGGCTCCGGTGGCTCGATTTGTGGAGTCTCGTTTTCGCCCGCTGGGGGCAGATGAAGATGAGGGGCTGGCTTTTGACCTCATCCGCGCTTCGGTCAATCTGACGGTGGCCGCGCTGCTGATTTCGCTTGCAACGAGCATGAAGTTACCGCTCTCAACCACTTATGTGACCTTTATGGTGGCTATGGGTAGCTCCCTGGCAGACCGAGCATGGGGACGCGACAGTGCCGTGTATCGTATAACCGGCGTGATGGTGGTGATCGGTGGCTGGTTCCTGACCGGTATCGGTGCTGTGACCGCCTCGTTTGTAACCGCAGCTGTCATGATGTGGGGCGGTATGTGGGGGGTGGCATTCATGCTGGTGGTAGCTGCTGTCATATTGGTGAAGAATGCGATGGCTCAGCGTAGGAACAGCAGCAGCGAGGTGCAGGTTATCAACCTGAGCGATGCCGCTGCTGTGCGCGAAATCGGTGTGGCCTCTGCCGAGCGCCTGGGACGTGTGATGGAAATCTACCGTGCTACGGTAAAGGCTCTGCTTGACGAGGATCGCTCGGCTCTGAAGAACATGCGCCGAAAGGCCCGCGATATTTCCCGTACGCTGAAAGCACTGAAGGAAGACGGTATTCTGCCCACTATGCAGTGCATTGACCCTCAGCACGCTGAACGTGCCCAGATTCTCTACCGAATCAACGAGAGCTGTCTGGGGGTGGCAGAAAGCCTGCTGACGATTGTGAAGAGCAGCTACAAGCACATAGACAACAATCACGTGGGCCTTAACCGCGAGCAGGCGGATGACCTGCTGGCCATGTGCGATAAGGTGGGGCGTTTCTTCCCGGAAATGGGCGAAATCCTGCGCTCGGGCGACTACAGCAACATGGCGCTTGTCATGCAGCACGCCGGTGACCTGAGCGATGAATTTGCCGATTGCATCACTCGCCACCTGCTGCGGGACGCTGACGATGAGGGCGGCATGCGCAACGGTATTCTTTACCTGAGCCTGCTGAATGAAACCCGCTCGATGGTTCGCAAGTCATTCTCGCTGATTAAGGAGCAGCAGGAACTCTTTGAGACTCGATAACCCCTTTTCGCCGGGTGTTGGCATTCCGGCGTGAGTCCGAGAGAGAATAGATGGGGTGGCTGCGGGCGCTGAGTGACCGCAGCCACTCTTATGAGCACAGGGGGAGATGCATGAATGGGACCTCTATAAATTGGAGCTTGCCCCCCTATCCCCAAGGCGTCAGCTTTGGTCTTCACTCTGCGCGCAGCGCAGTCTTCACCACCGTGCGCAGCACGGTTCTTCACCGCGGGCTTTAGCACGCTTTTCACCCGGCCGCAGGCCGTTAAAAAGCATTTATCTCTAGCGAGCGAAGGCGTCTGCCTCGGCGTAGGCGAAGCCGAAGACGGGAGCCGTACTTTTAAACCCGCGCTTGCGCGGGTGACATATAATAGCCTTGGGCGTAAGCCCAAGGTAACCGATAATAAAAAAATAAGAACCCTCACTTGTGAGGGTGGCATA
>JAZRSQ010000055.1:0-3392 GCA_045651585.1 Akkermansia sp. | reverse complement strand
TTGCCGAGCAGAATCTACAATCTATCCGTCTTCGCGTCTCGCGGTGCTCGCTTGCTACGCCGAGACTAGCCATTTACAATCTACAATGTAGGAGAATGCAGGCTTACGCCTGTGATAAGCGAAGCCGGAATCACACTTACTGCCGCCCGCGCCTGAAAGCGCGGCCTGCCACGGCGCCCCGTCTCGGCGTATCGCAGAGAAGCCGGAAGCAAGCGAGCGCAGAGAGACGCGAAGACGGGGGCGTGAACGGTGGTATAGGCCACGCATATCCGCGGGCGAAAGCCCGCCTAGTTTTTCACTTTGTAAATTGTAGATTGTAGATTGTAGATTGTAGATTGTAAATGCTAACCAAGCTCCAATTTGTCGAGTTTTTAGAGATGCTCGATGTTTAATTTTCAGCTCAAATTCCCGCGAATCGGAAATGCTACTCCCGATTCGCGGGAAATTGGTATTGAGAGTTGGGGCTGTGTATTTTAAGTTCGGCTTTGCCTCACGGTGAAGAACGGCTGCGCCGTGGTGAAAAATGAGCCGTGGGCTCATGGTGAAGAATCCCCCTGTGGGGGGATGGTGAAGAACCGCCCGTTGGGCGGTGGAGATATAAAAAAAGACCCGGCGGTTGGTGAATCCGCCGGGCGCTTCGGAAATCATTGCTGATGTCCTCCTGAGTTGACCTTATTTTACGCGTTCCCGCTGCTTTGTCAATACTTTTTTTGAAGAAAAGCCCGGCGGGAACCACCCGCCGGGCTGAGGGCATACGCCTAACTCAGGAGAACGATCAGAAGCTCAACGAGCAACTCAATCTGTTCTCCGTATTTACTCAGGGAATACAGGAACATCATGCTGATCTCCTTTCTACCGCCCTTGCGGGCGTGAGCGTATTATAAAGTTTTGACGCTCAAAAAATAACAACTTTTTTGAGCTTTTTGCATTTTTTTTAAGTTCGGCTTTGCCTCACGGTGAAGAACGGCTGTGCCGTGGTGAAGAATGAGCCGTGGGCTCATGGTGAAAAATCCCCCTGAGGGGGATGGTGAAGAACCGCCCGTTGGGCGGTGGATGTTTGAGTTTTATGGTGTCACCTGCAGGGTGGTGATGTAGTGGGTAATGCCGTTGAGTATCATTTGAACGGCGAGCAGAATGAGGATGGTGCCCATCAGGCGGGTGAGGGCGGTGGTGCCTTTTTCGCCCAGCAGGCTCAGTATGCGCCCGGAAAGGACGAGCAGGGTCGCTGTGATCAACCATGCCAATACGATGGCGGTGAATCCCTCGAGTTTTTGCATGCCGGTTTCGCAGAGGGCGGCCTGCATCATGACTACGGATATGGCTGCCGGGCCGACGATGAGGGGTACGGCGACGGGGACGATGAAAATCTCGGTATTGCTCAGGCTGGCGTGCGGGCTGCGACGGGTGGGGAATACCATGCCGATGGCAATGATAAAGAGCATGATGCCACCGCTGATGTTGAGCGAGCCGGCGCTGATACCCATCCACCCCAGCAGACCTTTACCGAGGAAGTAAAAGAAGAGCAGAAGGATGAGCACAAAAAACAGTTCGCGCAGGAGCACGCGTCGGCGGCGGTGTGGGGAAATCTGCTGCAGCAGCCCTTGCACGAGCGGGGCGGTGCCGGGGGGATCCATTACCAGTATCAGGGTGCCGGCGGCGGCGATGATGTGATTCCAGTCCATAGATGTGGCAGGGTCAGAATTCCTTGTGTGCGAAAATCCACGCAGCAATGAGCAGGTGAATGAGCATGTAGGCCGCGGCTATGAGCGCCAAGCTGCCTACCATGGCCCAGCCGAGCGGGGTGCCGGCAGCGGCGGTATCTGCCACGGTGAACAGGCTGAAGTCAGGCAGCAGCAGGCTGATGACCAGCTGCAGGTTCTGCATGAAGGGGGTGGTGCCTTCCTGCCCGGTGGCAGTAATGGCGGTGAAAAGCTGACCTTGGAACATGCCCACAAAGTAGGCGCCCAGACCGAAAATCATGCTCACGATGGTGCCGCTGGTAAAGCAGGAGAACAGCAGGGTGAGCGTGGTGAGCACTCCGTAGCCCAAGAACATGACCAGTATGGCTCGCTGGGTGTCCCATGTGTTGCCGGCAGCGTGAATTTGCTCCAAATAGGGCCCCATTTCTTCGGGGGCTATCCCTTGGCGCTGCAGGGCGAGCTGCATTTCTGCCGTCAGGCTGCCTTCGCGCAGGTACAGCAGGGCACTCATGAGCCCATCCATCATCAGCAGCATGACCAACAGCAGGGCCAGCACACCCACGGCCTTGCCGGCCAGGTAATCAAAGCGGGGCACGGGCTTGCAGAGGATGGTGTAGAGGATGCGGTCCTCGGTATCGCGGGGAATCAGCAGGGCTGTGGCACCCACGCAGAAGATGAGACCGAAGAGCTGCATGCAGCCCAGGGCGATATCTTTAATGAGCTGCAGTTGCTGCACACCTCGGAACTCTACCCCCAGTTGTCCTTGGTAGGGCAGGAACTGCAGCGCCAGAAAGCCGATGCCGAACACCGCCAGCACCAGGAACAGGCGCATGCGTACCAGTTGGGTAAAGGTTACGCCCGCAACGGCTGCTATGCGTGCGGGCGTGCGTACCAGGCTGCGAAGGGCACCGGTCATAAGTTATGATTAAGGGGTGGATTAGCGTCGGGGGGCGTTCTCACCGGCCTCGATCAGCTGCCAGAAGGAACGGCTGGCACCCAGTGCGTGGTCTTCAGAGCCACCCATGTTGGCGCGGAACATGAAGTCCTTCAGTGAGTCGGCGTGCAGTACGCGCTGTACAACCACAGAGTGGTTCTCAATGGTAAAGTAGATGCGGTAATCCTTTGAACGGTAGCGGAAGATGCGGCGGCCGTCACGTTCGACGACGCCGAAGGCGGGGTCTTCCTTCTTGCCGGAGAGGAACTCCTCATCAACCTTGAAGCCGGAGATGAGCTCCAGCTGCTCTAAGGTAGGAATGGCCGAGACTTCGCTCGCGCTGATTTCATTGAATACGATCTGATGCATCGGGTTTGAGTGTAGTCTAAAAAACTCGGTTTGGCAAGTCTTAAGTTTTGCATGCACTATTTTAACTGCGTGTGCCTCAAAGATGTTTTCTCTGAAGAAAATAATGTGGACCAACGAAAAGCTTACCAAAGAGCAATTTGTAGAAGTACGAGGGACGATTTACGAATTTGAGAGTTCCCGGCTTCGCGTCAGGCCGCGGGCTTTGCCCGCCAAATATCAGAACCCGCGCTTGCGCGGGTGGTATACGGTAGTCAACTATGAATTTTGTAATTTTAAAATTTTATTGATCTGACCGGTTATAGAAAAAGCAACCGCTGTCTTGTGCCCAAATTGGGGCACAAGACTTGGGAAAGGGGGCGGCGCATGCCAGCCCCCCCTTTCCCAAACCC
>JAZRSQ010000054.1:0-34598 GCA_045651585.1 Akkermansia sp. | reverse complement strand
TTGAGCAACACTCCTCTGTCACCCCGCAAGTCTGCGGGGTTTAGATATATTTTTCGTATTTTCCCCGGGTTTCGCCTGCGGCTTCACCCGGGGCTATTGTTCTGTCGCCCGCAGGAGCGGGCTCAGAGTACGGTTCGCCTTTGGCTCACACTCATACAAACTCCAATTTGTCGAGTTTTCGGAGATTCCAATTTGATTTTTTTCAATAAAAAATCCAACAAGATGATTTTTTTAACGTCTTATCTCATATGACGAGGCTTTGTCAGTTATCCTGAGAGTACGATGGTGCCTGTGTTGAATTCAAACATCGGAGCAAATGCCCTCAAGCAGCCTGTCAATTTAATAGCCTATTATATTCATCAATAAAACATAACGAAATACGATATTAATTAAAAAATATGAAAGTTAAGAACACCATTTATCGTCGAATGTGTAGCCTGGCTACAGCATGTCTTACCATATTGACAGCCACAACTCTGCTCACGGGTAATTTGGGCTACGCTGACCAGGAGATTCCGCAGCAGATGTCCCACACGACTGTCACAATGACACAGGATAAGCACGTACCCGACAATGAGACCCCCGAGCAAGCTGTAACCCGCTATCGAAAGGGCGCAGAGAAGCGTGATGCCCAGTCTATGAACAACTTGGGTAGCTGTTACCAGAGCGGCGATGGTGTTGCGAAAGATATAGGTCAGGCTGTATACTGGTACCGCAAATCTGCTGAGCTTGGCTATAGCATGGCCATGAACAACTTAGGTGTGTGCTACTTAAAGGGCCTCGGTATAGAGAAGGACACCGTTCAGGCAATGGCTCTGTTCACCAAAGCTGCCGAGGATGAGGTTCCTGTAGCCTACTATAATATGGCCCATTGCTACCTGCACGGTATCGGCGTGAAGCAGAACACTCAGCAGGCACTCCGATGGTTCCACCGAGCGGTCGAGCACAATGTAACCTCCGCCAAGATTTATTTAGCAATGTGTTACGAGTACGGCATCGGCACCGAGAAGAACATCCCCCAGGCCATTTACTGGTACAAACAGGCTACCTTCTACGGTGATTCCATGGCTCAGAAAGCTCTCGAGCGATTGAATGCCAAATAAGTAACATCGGCTATCCTATGACCGATTCTGATTAATCGTTCGGTTTCTGTTAACCGGGCGATTAATCAGTAATCATACAGAAACCAACAGTTTTTACTATCTTAATCCTCCCCCCTTTTTTCTTTACCCCAAATCAAAAATGTGTTACCTTGAGTAACAGGAGATTTCACCATGGAGAGCGATTACAGCAAGACCGGCAACAACGAGATTACCATAGCACTGCCCGCAGGATTTACACTGGGTAACTACCGTATTCTGCGCAGTATCGGTCAGGGGGGATTCGGTATTACCTATCTTGCACAGAACCTGAGCAACGGGAAATACGTTGTTATCAAGGAAAATATGCCGGCGGGCTTTTCTCACCGCAGCGAGACGACCATGCACATCACCCCCACCGGCAGCGGTGAGGTTGAGCAATTCTACAACTGGGCTCTGAATCGATTTTTGAAGGAAGCTTCCACCCTTACCCGATTGCACCATCCCAACATCGTGGAAGTGGGAGAGAGTTTTACCGCTCTGGGTACAGCCTACTATGTGATGGAATACATCGACGGAGCCGAACTGCACAAAGCTGCGCCGCCGGCCGATAAAATCAATGAAGCATGGTTGCGCCCCATTCTCTGCAAACTCTTGGCAGCACTGGAGTACATTCACTCCTGCGAGTTCCTGCACCGCGACATCAAACCCAACAACATTCTGCTGGATAAAAGGGGCGAGCCCACACTCATCGACTTCGGCACGGCGCGATCCCTCATCAGCGAGCGCTCCGCCACCATGATTGAGAGCCCCGGCTACAGCCCGCTGGAGCAGTTGCAACAACACAGCCAAAAAGGCCCGTGGATTGATATTTACTCACTCGGTGCCACCATGCACCGCCTGCTCACCGGGCAGAACCCGCCCCGCAGCATCGACCGCCTGACCGATACCGACCCCTGCACCCCCTTGGCGCAGGATTCCTCGCTGCTACAGCGCTTCAGCAAACAGTTCCTGAGCGGTATCGACAAAGCCATAGCCATGAGATATACCATGCGCTGGCAGAGTGCTCGTGAATGGCTGGAGGAGCTCAGAGCACCTTCCGTTTTCTTTACTGTCGGCCCCCCTGCCCCCACGGCTTCGCCCTCTGTACCGGACTTACCCAAACTCCCCGCGCCCGTCGCCAAGAAAAAAAAGCATAAGGAATGGACAGGCTCCATAGGCGATTGGTGGGTATTCATTCTGGTACTGATACCTGTTGCGGCAGCTGTCGCGGCAGCCCTCGAATCAGGATTCCTGCTTTTTATAACCGCCTTACCACTCTATATCTGGGCATGTGCACGGCGTGCCGGCTATCTGGGAGTAAGTCTGAACTGGGCTCTGGGCTGGCCCGCGTCATCGGTTATCATAATCGGTATATTGCTCTATATGGATATGAATGAGGATTTCGTCAAAGCTGTGTGGCTGATTTACCTCTTCGTTGTCCCCGGCTGCATATACGGCAGAATAAAGGCTAAAGACTGATTTTCTTTCACCATATCATTACTTTTCTATATTCTCATAACAAGCTCATACCAATATTATGATAACTATATTTAACGATCGAACATGTTTTTCGACTACAGACGATTTTATAGCGAATAGGCAGAATAAAAAAAATACCAAGAATGACGGTATACCATCTGTTATCGGAAATTACAAAATCATTAACCTTATTCCATATACCCGTGCTGCATTAGCCGAACCACAGCGTGAAAATGATAAGGTAGTCATTAAATACTGCAGGTGTGGCGACAAAGAACAGCAGATTCTCAATCTGGTACACCCCAATATTTGTGCACCGATAGAACTCCTGCAGAAAAACGATATGACATACGGTGTATACCCGTATATCGATGGCTTCAACATGTCAGTTATCGCACATGAGAATAAGATGAGCAACGACTGGCTGCGTCTTTTCCTGGATGAAATGCTCGATGCTCTTATCTACCTGCATGGAGAAAATCTGGTGCATGGCGATATCAAGCCCTCCAACATCATGCTGAATCGCAGCGGGTGCCACAAACTCATCGATTTTGAAACCGTCCGGCCCATCTGCCAAAATGACAGCGCTACTTACGCCCATACACCGGGATTTGTGCCGCCGAACAGCGAAAAGAACGGTACCATGTCCCAGCCCTCCACCGATTTGTATGCACTGGCTGCTACCTGTCACCGAATCTTGACAGGCACAGTCAGCAAAAAGTCGGATCCCGAGCAACCTACCGAATACAGCTCACTGGCAAATGATGATGATTTGTGCGTGATGTACGATGGACGATTACTGGCATCCATCGACAAGGCACTGACTGCCGACCCCGCTGAGAGCTGGCAATCGGCAGAAGAATGGTATAAATCCATAGCCCCGATTATTCAGGATAGTCAGCCACTTGATTGCACGTCAATTTTTGCCAAAATAACGACATCAAAAATTCGTGATATCTGCACTACAATTGTAATCAAAAAAGATTCTGCAGATTTCGGAGACCCGAAGGATGATGAATCGAAAACTATCAGAGTTATTCCTGCAGCGGAAACATACTTAGATTTCGAAATAGGGCTCCCACATTACGAAACTCGGTTCACTGATTTCAATGAAGGCTCCGACGTCTTGGCGTACAATACCCAAATAGGCCCCTACAAAATTACGAGAGTTCTCGATAATAAGAGATTCCAGAATCTCTACCTCGCCATCGACCTCATAACCCATGAGCCGGTCGTTCTCCATGAGTTCTACACTAACTTGCTGGCGCATAGAAATGGGCCGGAAGTCGTAGCAGGCTATGGCGAGTGCGCGGGACTGTACATGAAAGGTCTTCGCGATTACGTGCTCGACTGCCGTAGCCGACTGGGCATAGAACACCCACGCTTGGTGAATGTGACAGATGTCTTCTGCGCCCTCAACACAGCCTATTATGTGACCCCCTACGTGGAAGGAACCACCCTCGAGTATGCCAATATCACCAAAGTGGATGAAGAGCACATAAACTACATGCTGCGCAATTTGCTGGGTGCACTGCAAGCCCTGGCTGAGAAGGGTTCCTACCACTTGGGAATCGAGCCCTCAAGCGTGCTCATCACACAGACCGGTGTGCCGATGCTCACCGATTTCGGCTTCAAAAATGTAGCCTACGGTACAGCTATTCATGTGCCGGGCAGTTCTGATACGGGACTTTACTTCCCAAGCGCCTACGTTACAGTAAAACAGGCGTTTTTGAGGGGGGATATCCGCAGCGATATTTTCGCATTGGGTGCCATCATGTATTACCTGATAACAGGTAGCGAGCTGCCCGATTACGGGTCTTGGCAGAACGAGAAAGTCGCACGACTTATCGGCAATCCCGAGGTAGAAAAGCGTTTCAGCCTCGCGTTCCTGCAAGGCATCGAAAAAGCTCTGGATGAAAAGTGGAATTCCCCCGAAGAATGGCTCCATGAGCTCAACAACCCGAGCACTCATCTGTAAATAATCCGGGAAAGCCGGCTCTGTTTGACAGAAATCACTCAGGAGCTCAGCATGAATGCCTGCTGACATTCATGCTGAGCTCTGATAACGTAAAAAACTATTGCGAAACAGCATTGGCAGTGCTATAATCCGCGCGCACCGCACGCACGGATGAACAAAGCATATATTCAGGCATTTCTGGCAGCAGTCATAGCCGCCCTGTTAATGGGCTCGCTGTGCGTGTTTGTGCGAGAGTCTGCCTGCAGCGCGCAGCTATGCTCCTTTGCGCGCTTCAGCATAGGCCTGCTGCTGATCGGTACAACGGGTGTGGCCTTGATATGCCGCCACCGTGGAAGCCTGAAGTTCAGTGGCATGGCCTTTGTATCGGGCATCGGTATCAGCCTGTGCATTCTGTTTTACTTTCTGGCCATCAAGGAGACTTCGGCCGGTATTGCAGCCCTTCTGCCGGCTACCGGTCCCCTGTTCTCGGCGGTATGGATTTCTCTGCTGCAGCACCACCTGCCCCCACGTCGCGATGGTCTGCTCATTCTGACCGCCGGTCTGGGTATTGTGCTGGTGAGCTTGTTTGCCGGCAACAGCGGCAGCGGGCAGAACGATGCTCTGGGCATCATTTACGGCCTGCTCTCCGGCCTGTTCTACTCCCTCTACATCATGCTCAACCGCCTCATGAAGCCCGAGGTCACGCTGCTGCAGCGCACCTTCTGGCAGTCAACGGCAGGCAGTCTGGTACTGCTGTTACCGCTGCTCACCGGTGGCGAGGCCGCATGGAATAACCTGAGCACCGGCTGGCCGTGGTTGGTCGGTATAGGTGTGTGCCAGGGTGTGGGGGTACTGCTGCTGGTGGCCTATGCCATGCGCCACCTCAGCTCGCTGGAGTTCGGCATTGTGTCCTGCCTGGAGCCGACCGAGGCCGCTGTCATCGGTTGCCTGTTCTATGGCGAAACCCTGCAAGCCGGGCAGCTCTGCGGCTTCCTGCTCGTGCTGGTGGCTATTCTGGCAAAGGCAGCCATGTACCGCAAGGTGGTGGAACCAACCGGCAAACTCGTTCTTTCCACCCCTCCGCCCGCAGCTCCCGACAGCCCCGAGAATATGGAGTTCTACACCGAAGAAGAAAAATCCTGACCTTTACCCGATTTTATGTTCACCGACCTCATTCAGACCCTGCAGAATAACGAGCGATTTGCCGTCATTTCCCACTTCAGACCCGATGGCGATGCCATTGGTTCCACCCTCGCCATGGGCATGCTGCTGCAGAGCCTCGGTAAGAAGGTACAGATGTGGAATGCCGACCCCGTGCCCCAGCGCTATGCTTTCCTGACGGGTGCCGACAGCATTCAACCCCTCCCCCCTGCCCTGCCCGATGACCTGCAGGTGCTCATCTGTGTGGACAGTGGTGACCTCAAGCGTATCGGCAATGAGGCCATGGAATTATTTAATAAAGCTACTTTTACTATTAATATTGACCACCACCACACCAACACACGCTATGCCAAGGTGAATGTGGTGGAGGGTGGAGCAGCTGCCTGCGGCTGCATCATCCTGAAACTTGTGCATGCTCTGGGAGTGGAACTGACCCGCCCGATGGCCGAGGCACTGTACGCTGCCATCAGCACCGATACGGGTTCCTTCCAATACAGCTCCACCACACCCGAGGTTATGCGCATGGGTGCCGAGCTGATAGAGGCCGGTGTGGACGTGGGCGACATCAACCGCCGCATCTACCAGGAAATCCCGCCGACCAGCTTCATCACCCAGCGCGAGGTGCTCAACAACATGGTGCTCGAGGAGAACGGCACCATCTCCCACTACTCCATGCCCGCCGGTCGCAAGGCCGAGCTCGGTGTAGGCCCGGAGGACTGCAAGGACCTCGTCGACATCATCCGCGTGATGCAGGGTGTGAAGGTCGCCGTGATTTTCGAGGACCTCGAGAATGGGCTCATACGAGTGTCCCTGCGCAGCAAGGACCCGCAGGTGGATGTCTCTGCCATAGCGGGCATGCACGGTGGCGGTGGCCACTGCATGGCCTCCGGCATTCGTATGCGTGGACCTCTGAGCGATGCCCGCGAGAAAGTACTCAACTCCATCCGCGCCGTTGTGCGCAGCCTGTCATGACCCCTGCTCCTACCGAACAACCCAATGGCGTGCTCCTGGTCGACAAAGACCCGGGCTTCACCTCGCACAATGCCGTGGCACTCTGCCGCCGAATTCTTCAGACCAAGAAAGTGGGCCACTGCGGCACACTCGATCCGATGGCTACCGGCATGCTCATTGTCGTCATCGGCAAGGCGACCAAGATGCAGGACCGACTCATGTGCGAAGACAAGGTGTACACCGCCACCATGAAGCTGGGTATCGAAACCAACAGTCAAGATGCCGACGGTGAGGTCGTGGCCGAGAAACCCACCGATGGTCTGACCGAGCAGAATATCCGTGCAGCCTTCGAGCACTTTGCCGGCGAGTTCGACCAAGTGCCGCCCATGTACTCCGCCGTCAAAATTAATGGTGTGCCCTGCTACAAACTTGCCCGCAAGGGTAAGGAGGTGGAGCGCAAGGCTCGCCACGTGACGGTGCTCAACTACGAGATAACCCGCATTGACCTGAACAATGCCGAGGTCGATTTCACGGTGCACTGCAGCAAGGGTTTCTACGTGCGAACCTACGCACACGACATCGGACAGCACTTGGGCTGCGGTGCTCACCTGACCGCACTGCGACGCATTCGCTCCGGTCACTTCGACATTTCGCAGGCCATCGATGTGCCCACCTTGAAATCCGCAAGCCGCGAAGAACTGCTCTCCAAGTTGCTGTCGACGGAGGAAGTACTGGCTGACCGCAACGCATAATTTCACCGCATGCAGATTCTACACTCATTCGCCGAGTTGAAACAACTCCCCTGCCCTGTTCACTGGGCAATGGGATTTTTCGACGGTGTGCACCTCGGCCATAAGAGAGTGATCGAATCAGCCGACACCGCCGGAGCTCTGCGCGGCGTGCTTACCTTTATGCCCCACCCGCTGGCCGTGCTCAAACCCGAGCTGGCCCCTGCTCTGTTGACCCCATCGCCGGATGCCAAGGCGGAACTGCTGCAGGCTCTCGGGGTGGATGTACTGCTCGTTCTCCCCTTCACGACCGAGCTTGCTGCACTCAGCCCACACGAGTTTCTCGACTCCCTCTGCAGCCACTGCAAGGTCGCCGGTATATCGGTGGGCAACAACTGGCACTTCGGTAAGGGTGGCAGCGGCAACGCCGATTTCCTGCGCGCAGAAGCAGCCGTCCGCGGGTTCCGTGCCTGTGTGAATGATATGCTCATGCTCGGCGAGGATACGGTGTGCTCCAGCCGCATTCGCGCCCATCTGGCCGAGGGAAACATAGCAGCAGCCAATACCATGCTCGGTCGCCCCTTCAGTGTGCAAGGTACCGTGGAGCACGGCCAAAAGCTTGCCCGTACCCTCGGCTTCCCCACCGCCAATATCACCCTACCCCCGGTCGCAGCTCATCCCCGCGCCGGTGTGTATGCTGTGCGTTCCATGCTCGATGGGCAACCTGTTCAGGGTATCGCCAACATCGGTCTGCGCCCTACCATCTGCGAGGATTACAAGCCCACACGACTCGAAGCTCACTTCCATAACTGGTCCGGTGACCTCTATGGTAAAGAGCTGAATGTGGAACTTATGGACTTCATTCGCCCCGAACAGCGTTTCCCGAATATCGATGCCTTAAAAGCTCAGATTGAACGCGATATAGCCTCAGCTACATCTCATTTATAATGAATGAAGATACTCTAACTTTCTGTATACCAGAACTTAGCGATTGCGCGCGCGTGCGTGAAACATTGTTCCATGTGGAACAATCAGACCTCGCATTCCCCAACCTCTACCTCCTGCGCCATAAGTATAATACCCGCATTGCTTTCTACAAAAATGGGCTCTATCGATACTACGCCGGCAATGGCAGATTGAGTGGGTATGCCTTCCCGGTGGGTGAAAACATGGACGTAGAAGAAGCATTGTTCCATGTGGAACAACACGCCGTTCAGCATGGAAATGCCCTGCACTTCTGTGCGCTGACAGAAGAAAATGCTCGAGTTCTCCAGGCGCGCTACGGGGAGAAAATCCACTTCTCCGACGACCCTGGCGACGCGGATTATCTGTATCGCTCAAGCGATTTATTGACACTGCCCGGCACGGCGTTCCACAAGAAACGTAACCAAATTTCACGCTTTGAACGTGAGCACGGCGACTGGTCATTTGTGCAAATGGACAACGAAAATTCGGCAGATGCACTCGCTATTGCACAAGCCTGGTTGTCTGCTCAGGAACCCGGTGCCGGACACGAACACGAGTTCCGAGCCATCGAAAATGCCATTCAGCACCACGAGGAACTCGGCATGTTGGGTGGTCTGTTGTACGTGGAAAATCGCCCTGCAGCACTCAGTCTCGCCTCCCGAATCAATGATCGAGTGGCCGATATTCATTACGAAAAATGCACTCCTGAGTTCCGAGATGCCTACCCGATTATCTGTCGAGAAATGGTTCGAATGATGGATTGTGAGCTTGTCAACCGTGAGGAAGATTTGAATATACCCGGTCTTCGACAAGCCAAATTATCGTGGAAACCCTGCCGAATTTTACACAAACTGACCGCAATTGTTGACTTATGCTGACCGGAATTTTCTCTCCCACCAAGTGTGCAGAATGCAAATTATGCTGCAATTTTCACAGAAGTTCCGCGTGGGAAACCCCGGCACTCGAGCCCGCAGACATCTTCCGAATGCACGAAATGTGCGTTCCACTTATCCAAAAAGCGGACGGTACAACCTCATTTTATCTCGATTTTCAGACAGAAAATCCGGATGAAGTTGCTAATTGTCCGCTGCTTGATACCTGTTCCGGATGCGTCTTGCCACGTGAAAATCGCCCGTTTGAATGCCGAATTTGGCCACTACGAATCATGCGCGACGCGAGTACTTTGGTCATCGGAATCTACGAAAATTGTCCCGCACTCGATGTCGAGACCTTCGAAAAGCTCAGCAAGCACGCTCTTGAAAACCTTCTTGAACCCGTGCTGGATTATGCAAAACGCAATCCGCGAGCCGTTCGAAATTACGATTCCGCTTACAGAATTATATGGCGCGCGTAAATCAAAAATAACGCAACCCACATGGAACTTAAGACAGCTGCCAAATCTTCGGCAGCTGTTTTCTTTTTTTCAAGATTGGAATTTTTACCAAGCGGCGAGCTTGTGCAAACTCCGAATTTTCCATTTTTGCGCACAATCGCGAGAATCGCATAGAGCCGTACAAATGATAAGGAATTCTTAAATATCGAAGTCGTTTCTTGTTCCACGTGGAACATTTTATTTACCGAATTCTGAATCCACGTCGGAAGTGATTGAGAGGAAATTCAGCACGTCACAATCAGCACGGTCGTCAAGAAATTACTGCGCAGTGATATCGCAGTGAACGTAACATCGATTCATCAAGCAGAATAATTTTAGAACAACAGCCGAGTTCCACATAGAACATTCTGCGAAACATAAGAACTTTTTTCAAGATTCAAAAAGTACTGCTCGGCGAGCACCGGAAAAAAATATACTCTCTGTTTTTTTTTCAATGCGCGCGGAACAGTGCAGCGAGTGGCAGTCCCAATTACAATTTTCAAGACTCTCGTGAGAATCGCGTAGACCTGTACAGATGCTAAGGAATTCTTAAATATTGAAGTCATTTCATGTTCCACGTGGAACATTTTCAGACCGCTAAATTTACGTTCAATCCATAATCCGCATCGGTATATCTCAATATTAAAATCGAGCTACAGTAAAAACCGCCAAGCTAAGTATGCCAGCAACTAAGCTGAGCAAGAGCAGGGTATCAGTCTGAATTTGCACCACCACAATTCTATCTTTCAATCATGATCCCACAATCAAATATCAACGAACGGCATAAAAATCTCAACAGAAAAACGAAATCCGTTCTGCTAATGATATGCCGGAGCAAACCACATTTTTAGCAAATCAGACCAGTTTTTGTTCTACATGGAACAAAAATGCATCTTTTTCAAGACTTTTACCGTGATTTTTCTACATATTTTGTAATAAACTTAATATAAACAACTTACAACTTTTTACACATCCCCTCAAACAGGGCAGGGGAGTGGTTAAAAAAAATTACCTCATCCTCGGGGCAGGGCAGGGGGGTGAAAAAGATGGATTTTGAATTCTTGATTTTGGATTTTCCGGCTTCTCTTCGCTCGGGGCTTCTCGTTGATACGCCCACCCAGATTGCCGAGACAGGGGAATTGAACATTCGGCTCGCATGCTCGCAGTGTAGCAAATTGATGTTTGTCCGCCTATCACCAAGGCGTCAGACTTGGTCTTCACCATGCGCGCAGCGCATTCTTCACCATCGTGCGTAGCACGATTCTTCACCGCGGGCAAAGCCCGCTTTTCACCCGGCCGAAGGCCGTTAAAAAGCATTTATCCCTTGCTCGCTAACGGCGAGCCGTACTTTTAAACCCGCTCTTGCGCAGGTGACATATGAGAGCATGGGGCGTAAGCCCCATGTCAACCGATAAAAACTATGAGAACCCTCACTTGTGAGGGTGTCATAAACCGATGCTAAAAAATAGCACTATGTATCCACCGTATTATATTAGAGCCACCGTTTATGCCACCCGCACTCTGTGCGGGTTCCAATATATTTTTTATTCCATACCCGGGGTTCCGCCCCTTGCGGGGCTCCACACCCGGGCTATTATATACCACCCGCGCAAGCGCGGGTTCTTATATTAGGCGGGCATAGCCCGCGACCTGGCTCGGCGTAGCCTGAAAGGCGAAGCCGGGAACTCACAAATTCGTCCTTCGGAATTCGCCTGCCTCGGCGAAGCAAGCGAGCGCAGCGAGACGCGTAGACGGGGACTTCCTTATCTCTCCTCGACTTTCTCCGGTATCACCGGGGGCATCATCAAGGTAACAGGGCGTACCGAACGTGCGGCACTTTCGCGCCACATATCGGCTGTACGCGTATAAACTTCGGCGCGAGCGGTGGCAAGAGCAACCTCACAAGCCTCCATCGCACGCATCCATGGGGTGATATAATGAGCCCCCTGAGCGAGCACATCTTCGCGTGTTTGCTCGAATTTCAGGAGAGCTTCCTCGGCCAATTTGAGGGATGTTGCAGCGGCGCTCATCTGCTTGCGCTCGGCTCTCACACGGGCATAAAGAACGGCTCGCAAGCAGTCACGCACATAAAGAACGGGGTCTTCGCCGGGCAGGGCAGGGGACACTTGAGCGGCCTTCGCAGCAGCAATAATCACACCCTCACGCGCGGGTTTCGGGCGCTTGACAAGCACACGCAGCGGCAAGGTTGCGGCCTCCCATCTGTGCAGAATAACCGCCGGTGCATGCAGGTGCTTGCGATCGAGCGGCATGGCATTCATGGCCTTTCGAGTGGCCAGAGCCTTGCCATCCTGACCGGCAGTCCAGAGGGCGGTGGAGACATACAGACGAGCCGTCATGAGCACGCTGCTCTCCCACTCAGGGATATCCTTTCGCGTAGCCAGCTTGGTTGCCTGCATAAGGTGCGGCACGGCATCAGCGGGTTTACCGCTGCGGTAAAGAAGGTGGCCGAGAAGGTGTGACGGGATAGGATGCTCCGGGAATTTCTGTGCTGCTTTGCGGGCAGCCTCAAGCGCCTGTGGGCTCACTTGTGGAGCACTCTCCTCGACGTAGGCACGCACGAAACAAGCCAGCGCATCCTCGGGATTCTGCTCATATCGCTGCGCAGCGAGCTGCAATGCACGCTGCTGCAGAGGGCGGATTTTGCCATCCTCCTCATACCCCACATCACTGCAATGCAGCAGCAGAATACCCCAACAAGCCGACAGAGAATCCAGCCTGTACTGCTCGGCACGTCGACAGAAATCCTCCGCCGCGCCCGCCTTGTCATTCGTGAGGAGTTTCAGAAATGTGGCCAAATAAAATGTCTCGACCGGTGTAGACGGCAGATTATTGATGCGCTCCGTCAGCGCCGCCAGACTCTTTTCGCGCTTGTCGGCATCCGCCTCGGTCATCAGCAATCCCACGTAGGCCAGCGAGCACATATCGTCTGCCTGCACGGCTTTCTCGAAGTGCAGACGAGCAGATTCCGGCCAACCGAGCAGCAAATCCAGCATGCCGGCCTGCATGCTTTTTTGGGCTTCCTCGCTGCTTGTAGCGAGGGGGAGCTGCAGGGCAGGGGGGATATTTCCCGGCAGCTGAGCGGGTGCAACATCGGCCGCCGCCACGAGGGCAGCGGCCGTGAAAATCAGCGCTGATTGTTCCACATGGAACATGAGCTTACATACGCTCGGGCATTTCGATACCGAACAGACCCATACCCTGTTTAAGCACACGGGCGGTCAACTCGCACAAAGCCAGACGGCTTTCGCGCACAGCTCCCTCGCTCTTGAGAACCGGGCAGGCCTCGTAGAAGCTGTGGAACGCGCGAGCCAAATCGTACAGATAAGCAGCCAGCAGGTTCGGGCGGCAGTCATCCAGCGTGGAGGGCACCACCTCGGCAAAACGTACCAGCATGCGGGCCAGATGAATCTCGGCATCCTCGCTCAGGTTGAGCGCAGCGGGGGCCACGAACTCTCCCTCAATCTTACGGAAGATGGAGCGCACGCGCACATAGCTGTTCTGCAGGTAGGGAGCGGTGTCGCCGGAAAGCGAGAGCATCTTGTCCCAGTCGAAGATGTAGTCGCTCATGCGGTTCTGGGAGAGCTCAGCGAACTTGATGGCACCCACGCCCACAATCTGAGCCACACGGGCTTTTTCATCCTCGGGCATGTCGGGGCTCTTTTCCTCCACCACCTTGGTGGCACGAGCCACAGCCTCATCGATGACATCCTGCAGGCTCACGGTGTCACCGCTACGGGTCTTGAAGGGGCGACGGTCCTTACCGAGAATGGAGCCGAATGCCACGTGACGGAAATCACCCGTCACACCGCGCATACGCTCGATGTCGAAAATCTGCTTGAAGTGCTTGTCCTGCGGAGCGCCCACCACGTACCAGATGGAGTCGGCATTGAAGTTCTGAGTGCGGTAATCGAGCGTGGCAAGGTCGGTCGTGGCATACAGGAAACCACCGTCAGCCTTGCGGATAATAGCCGGCACAGCAAGCCACTCACCGTTCTTCTGCACGAGGAAGGGGTCCTTTTCGGGCTTGTGGAAACCGTCGGAGAACACGCAGATAGCGCCCTCACTCTCGCGGGCAATCCCCTTGGCAATGAGGTCCTCCACCAGCGGAGCCAGTGCATCATTGTAAGCACTCTCACCCAGCCAGTAGTCGAAACTGATGTTGAGCTGAGCGTAGATTTTCTCGAGACCGGTCTTGGTCACTTCGATACAACGCTGCCAGATGGCCAGGTTCTCGGCGTCGCCGCTCTGCAACTTCACGAGTTCAGCCTTGCAGATAGGCAGCAGGGCTTCGTCCTCCTTGCACTTGGTGTTGACGGTCTTGTAAACATTGAGCAGGGCCTCGATGGGGTCTTTCTCCAGCTCCTCCTGATCGAGCAGGTTTTTCCAACCCCACAGAATCATACCGAACTGAGTACCCCAGTCACCGATGTGATTGTCGGTAATCACCGTGTGCCCCATGAAACGGGAAATACGGGCCAGCGTGTCGCCGATGATGGTACTGCGGATGTGACCCACGTGCATGGGCTTGGCAACATTCGGAGCAGAGAAGTCGATAACAAGAGTCTTGGGCTGGTCCGTCACAGCCACACCCAGACGCTCATCGGTCAGCATGGCAGCAGCCTTGCCCGCAAAGAACTCGGGGCGCACGCGGAAGTTGATGAAACCGGGGCCGGCAATTTCAAGCGTGGCCATCTCACTGTCACCGAAAGCCTCAACCACCTGAGTAGCAAGGGCTCGGGGATTGCTGCGAACCTGCTTGGCCAGCACCATGGCGGCATTGCTCTGGTAGTCACCGAAGCGCAGATCCTGGGACGGCGTAACAGCCGGTACAAATCCCTGCGGCAGGTTCTCGCCCAGCACGCTCTGCAGAGCGGCCAGGAGCTTTTCTGAAAGTTGTGTCGGTATCGTCATGTTCGCCGCTTTTATACACGCTTAATCCCGATTTGTCAATCTTTAATCGCTTACACCACCCCCCTTTTGTAATCGAAATTCAACATTTCAGCTCTCTTTAGCATACCCCGATTGTACCACAACATTGCAGTCAATTTTTCAGTATTCCTTAATGAACTGACTCTATGCTATTAGCAACATCCTACCTCTATCTGTTTCGCGTCACACGCACCTGTGGAACACGAAAAATCTTGAATCACCGCTACTCCTATGCTATATACATACCCAGCTGCTGTGCACGTGACGCGTGGTTCTATAGGCCCGGACCGTTATAAATACATTAAGGGGCACCAAAGCTAAATGGGTTTAATGTTCCGTCCAATAGGGATACCTCAGAGAAACCCGGCTCCGCACCCACCTACGTTCAGGGAACGTGGCTCTCATACCACTGACGGCACAGCGGTGTTCCTTTTTTTCCTTTTCTCACTCCCCCCTGCTCAGGCAGGGAAGTGGGAAAAGGTTTTTTCTTTTTTTAGTAATACCGACTTTATTATTTTCGTTGGCTCGCAGTGCAACAAAGAGCAATTTGCAGAGCTGTGAGATTGCGAGCCTACTTCAGAAGCCCGAGGAACGAGGGCTCATCTATTTTATATGCTCCTACCCGCCGGAGCGGGCTTTGCCTGTCTGACTTGTCACTTTACCCTTCTGATTATTTTCCGCCTGCGGCGCGAATCAACAGGACACATTCGGTGTGGCCTTCACTTTCGGCCTCATGAAGAGGAGTACCGCCATACTCATCCGCCTTGTTGACATCAATACCGGGAGCAGCCAGCAGCAGCTGCACACATTCGCTGTGGCCCTTATTGGCAGCCCAGTAGAGGGGAGTCCAGCCATACTTGTTCGCCTTGTTGACCTCAATGCCGGGAGCAGCCAGCAGCAAGCGAACGCACTCGACGTGGCCTTTCCAGGCCGCCATGTAGAGGGGAGTATCGCCATCATTATCCGCCTTGTTGACATCAATACCGGGAGCAGCCAGCAGCAGCTTCACACACTCGGTTTGGCCTTCCCAGGCCGCGTTGTAGAGGGGAGTCCAGCCATACTTGTTCGCCTTGTTGACGTCAATACCGGGAGCAGCCAGCAGCAGCTTCACGCATTCGCTGTGGCCTTCTCTGGCAGCCCAGTAGAGGGGAGTCCAGCCATCATTATCCGCCTTGTTGACATCAATACCGGGAGCAGCCAGCAGGAGCTTCACGCATTCGCTGTGGCCTTTCCAGGCCGCCTTGTTGAGGGGAGTCGTGCCATCGTTGTTCGCCTTGTTGACATCGATAGGGGGAGCCGCCAGCAGCAGCTTCACACACTCGGTTTGGCCTTCCCAGGCCGCGTTGTAGAGGGGAGTCCAGCCATTATTCGTCGCCTTGTTGACGTCGATATCGGGAGCAGCCAGCAGCAGCTTCACACACTCGGTTTGGCCTTCCCAGGCCGCGTTGTAGAGGGGAGTCCAGCCATCCTCGTCAGCATAATTGACATCCGCCCCGGCGGCAATGAGTAAGTTCAGCAGTTCCGTGTCGGCATTTTCAATAGCAGAAATCAACTTGCTTTCATATTCCCCGATGTTGATATTTCGCTCCTGCAGAGCCAGTTGTGCCTGTTGCTCGTGGGTCAACTGAGTAGGAACCACGGTTACAGGTTCGGGTACAGTTATGATAGGCTTTGAAGTAAACTTTTGCATGTCATCGAGCCATTCCTGCGCACTCTGCCAGCGGTCAGCTCGCTTAACCTGCAGGGCGCGGTCGATACCACTCAGCAGAGCAGGGCTATAGCGGCTTTGCAGCTCGGAGCGCGATTGCAACGGGGTGTATTCGTCCTCCTCCAATCTATCCAGAGCATCCGGCGGGGCGTCGCCGGTAATGAGCGCATAGCAGGTGGCACCCAGGGAATACAGGTCGGTCCAGGGGCCGGATTTGCCTTTCCCCGATATCTGTTCCACCGGAGCATAACCGGGGGTGTAATTGCGAGTGAGCGTGTGGGTGGACTCCGTTGAGCGCACCAGACCGAAATCGATGAGTATGGGCGTTCCCTTGTCGTCTATCAGGATATTGGTCGGCTTGATGTCGCGGTGCATCAGGTTGTAACCGTGCATGTAGTGCAGGGTTTTGAGTAGGCAGCGCAGAATAGGCAGCAGGTCGGCCTCACTCAGTTTATCAGGCGAGGGCAGGGCCTTCTGCAGTTCAGTGCCACCGATATGCGGCATCACATAATAGGCGGTATTGAGCTCACTGAAATGTGCACTCACACGCACGATATTCGTGTGAGTGAGGGTGGAGAGCAGCTCGGCTTCCTCCTCGAAGCACTGCAGGGTCTTGGCATAGGTGTCCTCCATGCCGGGCACGGGGTGCAGCGCTAGGGTCTCCGGATTACGAACCGCCACACCAAGCGGGAAATTCTCCTTCACCACCACAGCCAGATTGAGGTTGCGGTAGGTATCCACCGCGCGATAAGTCATGCCGAAACCACCTTTCTCGTTCAATACTCCTGTAATTCTGTAGCGCCTGTGCAACAGATGGTTGAGTGGTAATGGCCGTCGCAGGTAAAGATAATCACCTGCTATAGATTGAACCGAAGCTGTGTCGCTGTATGCCATAAGCGGAGCAGTTATTTTACCCAATTATTATTTGAATTTCTGTTCGAGGCGTTTATAGGACTTCAAAGCATATTCATTACCTTGTTCGCCGGCTTTCTTGTACCATTCAAGGGCTTTCAGATAGTTTCTTTCCACACCTATACCATTCTCATAGCAAGAGCCCAGATTGCTTTGAGCGGCGACATGGTTTTGCTCGGCGGCTTTACGGTACCATTCCACGGCGAGCTTCTCATCCTTGCTCACGCCTAGGGCATACATATAGCAATAGCCCAGATTGTATTGAGCGTCGGCATCGTTTTGCTCGGCGGCTTTGCGGTACCATTCCACGGCTTGCTTCGCATCCTTACTCACTCCACTGCCAAACTGATAGCAACAGCCCAGATTGATTTGAGCTTTGGCATAGTTTTGCTCGGCGGCTTTGCGGAACCACTCCACGGCGAGCTTCTCATCCTTGCTCACGCCTAGGCCATTCGCATAGCAATAGCCCAACTCATTTTGAGCGGCGGCATGGTTTTGCTCGGCGGCTTTGCGGAACCACTCCACGGCGAGCTTCTCATCCTTGCTCACGCCTAGGCCATACATATAGCAACAGCCCAGACTGTTTTGAGCGACGGCATGGTTTTGCTCGGCGGCTTTTCGGAACCACTCCACGGCTTGCTTCACATCCTTGCTCACGCCTAGGCCTTTCAGATAGCAACAGCCCAGATTGTTTTGAGCGACGGCATTGTTTTGCTCGGCGGCTTTACGGTACCACTCCACGGCTTGCTTCTCATCTTTACTCACGCCTAGGCCATTCTCATAGCAATAGCCCATCCAATTTTGAGCGACGGCATTGTTTTGCTCGGCGGATTTCTTGTACCACTCCACAGCTTGCTTCTCATCCTTGCTCACGCCTAGGCCATTCGCATAGCAATAGCCCAGATTGTTTTGAGCGACGGCATCGTTTTGCTCGGCGGCTTTACGATACCATTCCACAGCTTGCTTCTCATCCTTGCTCACGCCTAGGCCATACTGATAGCAATAGCCCATCCAATTTTGAGCGGCAGCATCGTTTTGCTCAGCGGCTTTACGGAACCATTCCACGGCGAGGTTCTCATCCTTGCTCACGCCGGTACCATCATAGTAGCGCATACCCAACTCATATTGAGCTGCGGCATCATTTTGCTCAGCCTTCTTCAGCAGTTCTTCAAACGACAGCTCTTTCGGGTCTTTTTCTACCACTTGCACCGGAGGTTCAGGAGCAATCAGCTCAGCGTCGGCAGATTGGTTGCAGCGGTTAATAAAGAAAGGTGTTGACATCAGAGCCAGTGCCGTAACGGCAAAAGCTGTTATACAACCTTTTCTTCCTTTACCGCCTGATTTCTCCTTCTGCGGAACGTGAATGGTCTCGGGTGAATGGGGTATAGATTGAACCGAAGGTGTGTCGCTGTATGTGTTCATTCGCAAAGTTATTCTACCAGAAAAAAAAGAGGATGAAAAGAAACTTTATTCTATCAGACGTCAACAGAGGTCAAAATGTTGTAAAAAACTGATTGTTTTTTAACCCGTCAGCCAATCACTCAATGCGCGCGCACGCAATATGTCCTTTTCAACGGCGGGAAAATGTGCTAGAGTGAAGGGCATGACAAAAACCACTTTCTTACTGCTGCCGGTGCTGGGTGCCGCCGTACTCTCCTCGTGCGCTTACATGCAGACCCACAAAAATATCGAGGAAATCGGCCGCAGTTACAAAGGTACACAACTGAAAGCCGACAACATGAGCCTGCACCACAAGAGCGGTCAGTGGTACATCAGTGCCCCCGAGGGCAGCTACAAGAAGAGTTACCCGGTCTTCCACGACGAAATCTTCATTAAGGACGACAACGCTCCCACCTATACTCTGCTCGGTACCACCGGCAACCGTGTGTATTACCCCATTTCCGCCGGTACCGCCACCTGCCTGCAGCTCTCCGACGGTTACGCCCAGACCAATGCCCTGGTGACAGAGACCCTTTCCACCGGCAAGGAACCCGTGACTGACCTGAAGGGGGCATCCACCCGCACCATTCGTGCAGAAATCGCCGACAGCAAACACCCCGCCATGCTCATCGGCTCGCCCACGCCGGAGACTGTCGGCATGGCTCAGCAGGTCGGCTCCACCATCGACATGTGCACCGTCGACCTCGTCGGTACCGCGCTCTACAATGTGGCTATTCCCGTGATGGCTCCCTTCCGTTTCTTCTGGGAATTCTGCAATGAAGATTGATAACCAACATTATACAGGCTTATTCACAAAAATTGTCAACAAGTCGGTGAATAAGTGTGTGAATAGTGGTGTGAACAAGTTCTTATCAACCGAATCTCTTGCTTATCCGCAATTTCATTCACAGATAACCGATAGTCTAAATCACTGATTTCTATACAGATAGACTACTTGTTACACTTATTCACATAGCTGAATATGATGAATTTTTAAATATAAATTCTATAATAATCACTGAACAGGGAAAAATTGCCGCCATGTTCACCCGATTGACAGGGGGCAAAGAACTGCTACAATACAGGCCATGGACACTTATGGAATAGATCAGGACAGCCTTTGGATGACCCGAGCACTCGAGCTCGCCCACAAGGGGTTGGGCACTACAAGCCCGAACCCTCCGGTCGGTGCCGTTATCGTCAAAGACGGCCAGCTGCTGGGCGAAGGATGGCACGAGAAAGCAGGGGAGCTGCATGCTGAGCGTCGTGCTCTGAATCACGCGCGTATGCGTGGGCACGGAGATGCTCTGCGCGGAGCCACCATGTATGTGACCCTCGAGCCCTGTTCCAGCTATGGGCGCACACCGCCCTGTACCGAGGCTATCATCGAGGCCGGTATCAAACGTGTGGTCTATGGTGCCGTTGACCCCGACGATCGCCACAGTGGCCGCGCAAACGGCATTCTGACGGCTCATGGCATACGAGTGCGCAGTGAGTGCTGCGCGACTGCCTGTGAGCTGCTGCTGCGCCCCTGGGTGTGGTCCCTGCAGCACAAGCGGCCTTGGATTAAGGCCAAGGTGGCATCGACCATGGATGGCCGACTGACCCGCGCCGGGCTTAAGTGGCTGAGTTGCCAGGAGTCCGTTCGCTTTGCCCACCAGATGCGCTTGGAGAGCGATGCCATCTTGGTTGGTGGCAATACCCTGCGCACGGATAACCCTGCGCTGACCATTCGCCACCCTTACCGAGAGGTGCCGCTTATCAAACAGCAGCCTTGGCGTATCGTCATGACAAAGGACAGCACATCGCTGCCCGAAACCGCTAAGGTATTCACCGACAAGGATTCCGAGCGCACTCTCATACGCGAGGACGTCGGCAACCTGCGCGCCATGCTTCAAGGGTTGTACGAGGAGTACGGTATCGTGAACCTCATGCTGGAGTGCGGTGGGCGCCTGCTGAGAACATTCCTCGAGGAAGGTCTGGTGAATGAATGGGTACAGATTGTGACCCCGCAAATCAGCGGCGGCCCCGACTTGCTGCTGCCCGGGTATTACCTGCCCACGGAGCGTCGATTTGAGCAGGAGGAACTGATACCCAGCGGCAAGGATATTATCGTGCGCGGTCTCATACACTGACGTTCTCCCACAGCTGACATGCATGAAAATCATTCACACCTCAGACTGGCACCTCGGTAACCGACTGATGGACAAGAGCCGTCAGGGAGAGTTCCGGGCGTTCCTCGATTGGTTGCTGACCGTGATGGCCGAACAGGGAGCGGACGCTCTGCTGGTAAGTGGCGATATCTTCGACAACCGCGATCCCGGTGCCCCGGCGCTGCAGATGTTCAGCGATTTCCTGAGCAGGGCGGATGCTACGGGGTGTCGGCAGGTGATATTGACCGCCGGCAATCATGATGGCGTGTCGGTGCCGGAGGCCGTGAATCCCCTGCTGCAGCGCTACGGTGCACGGCTGATTTACCGATTGACGGCAGATACGGCGGCGGATTGTCTGGTGCCGCTCAACGGTGCCGATGGCGAGCCTGCGGCTCTGGTCTGCGCGGTGCCGTTCCTGCGACCCTCGGAGGTGGCACGACGTGTGGCAGCCGACAGCACGGAGCAGGCTTACCTGCCCGGTGTGCAGGACGTGCTGAGTGCCGTTGCGGAGCAGGCTCGGCAGTGGCAATCGGCTTACCCCGGCAAACCGGTGCTCTGCATGGCTCACCTCAGCGTAGCCGGGGCCGAGAAAACCACCAGTACCGAGGATGTGCTTATCGGTGGTGTGGAAATCCTGCCTGCGTCGGCATTTGATGAGGTGTTCGATTACGTGGCTCTGGGGCATATTCACAAGGGCTATGCGCTCGAGGGCGGGCGCCTGCGCTACTGTGGCAGTCCGCTGGCTATGGCGGTGGATGAGGCGGCCTATGAGCACCATGTGCTGCTGCTGGAGCTCACGGAGCAGGGTATCGACGTGCAGCCTCTGCCCGTGCCGGTGTTCACCTGTCATGTGAGCGAGCACTGTGCCACGCAGGAGGAATTGGTCGCCCTGCCGGAGCGATTGAAGGAACTCTCTGCCCGTCACGGTGGTGCCCCGGTGCACCTGCAGCTGCGCTATACCGGCAGCGGGGTGGAGGACCTCGGCGCCTGGGTGCGCGAGAACCTGCCCGAGGAACTGGTGCCGCACTGCCGCCTGTCGCTCTGGCGCCCCGGCAGTCAGGTGCACGACAATACCGAGGTCTATGGCGATGCCATGCCCACGGTGCACGAGGTTTTCGAGCGAAAACTGGCCGCGTGGCAACAGGCCGGGGAGCCGCTGAGCGAGGAATCCCTGGCTATGGTGCGCTCGCTGTTTGAATCCGCTTATAGAGAAGCTACCCATGAAGATTGAAAAACTGAAGTTCGGCAACATTAATTCGTTGGCCGGTGATTTTGAGGTGGATTTCACCCACCCCGAGCTGGCTGTACCGGGGATTTTTGTAATCACCGGCCCCACCGGTTCGGGAAAGACAAGTATTCTGGACTCCATCGCCTTTGCCCTGTACGGCAAATCCCCCCGTCAGCGTGGTGTGAGCAAGGGCAGCAATGAGCTGATGAGCCACGGTTGTTCGCAGTGCTATGCCGAGGTTCAGTTTGCACAGGGGGGCGAGCGCTATATTGCCCGCGCTGAGCAAAAACGCGCCCGCCGCGGTGCCAACCCGTTTTCCGAAGCCCGCTACGAGCTCTGGCACCTGACCGGCGATGGGCAGAAGGAGCTGCTCACCAACAGCAAGCGCGAGTATGATCGCTTGGTGCCGCTCTATACGGGGTTGAGTTTCAGTAATTTCTCGCGCTGCATGATGTTGGCGCAGGGTGACTTTGCCGTCTTTCTGAAGGCCAACGAGAGTGAGCGTGCCGACGTGCTCAGTACCATCACCGGTACCGATATTTACATGCGCATAGGCGAGGTGGCCCACGAGCGCGTGGCTGCTATCGATAAGCAGATTCAGGAGCTCAAGCTGCTCCCCACCATGCTGACGGACGAGCGAGCCAAGAAAGAAGCCCTGCGTAATGATGCTCAGGCGGAGCTGAAGGATACCACCACCCGCCTGAACCATGTGCAGAAATGCCTGGCCTGGCTGCAGGAACAACAGACCCGTGCTACAGCTGTCGCGAATGCTGAGCAGAAATCAGCACAGGCTACGCTTGCCTGGCAGGAATTTGCCCAAGGTTCCGCCGCCGATTTGCAACAGGCGGAGTCTGCACTGTCGGCACAACCGGCGCAGACGGCCATGCTGCAATTAGCTAAGCAGCTCCAATCGCTCATAACTGACAAGGAAAAGCAGGAAAATACCCTCAGTGACCTGCAGCAAAAGCATGCGGAGCAGAAGAAGGTGGTCGAAACAGTTCGAGCCATTCACACTCAGCAGCTTAATCACTTGCAGGAAAAGCTCAAAAAGGTGCGCGAGGAGATGCGTCCGCAGGAGACCAAGCTCAATCTCATGCGCGAGAATGCGAAGAAATTGGCAGAAGCTCTGCAGCAGGGCAATGCCGATTTGGAGAAAGCTGCCGACAAGCTGGCGAAGATAGCCGGTAATATCAATAAGGTGGAGCAATCGGAGACCGGGCACAAAGCGGAGCTCGAGCAGCTCAATCGCGACATGCCGATTGACGGGGAGCAGTTGCCCCTGTTGCAGGCGCGTCTGCTTGACTGGCAGCAGCACCCCGGTGCCGCCGAGCAGCAGAACTTGCCCGAAGTGGAGCAGATAGCGGCAGATCTGGCCACCGCTCAACAGCAGCTCCCCCCCGCCGAGGAGAAGGTGGAGCGCCTGCGCAATATCCTGGAGCTCAAGCGGCGTCAGCTCAGTATCGAGGATCAGCTGGCGGCTCTTTACGTCGATTTCCGCGAGGGCAGGTTGGATAGTTGTCCCTGCTGTGGTGCCACGGTTCCCGGGAATCGCCGTGTAATCCTCAATGACGATGTGCAGGCCGCTGAGAAGGCGGTGAACGATGCTGCAGCTGAGCTGCAGAACGCCAAACGGCTTGTGGCAGAGCGCGAGAACTTGCTGCGATTGTCTGAGCTGCGCGCGGCTTTCTGCAAGGTGCTGACCGATTGCGGTATGGACGCGGTGCAGGATTATGCCGCCGCCGCGGATATCGTTAAGCGCCTGACCGACCATCGGAAATCCGTGGCGGAGCTCGAGAAAAAGCTGGAGAAGGAAAAGGAGGAACTCACCAAGTTACGCTCTGATTTCGAGGCTCAGAAGGTGCGCGTGAATGAGCTGACCCGCGCCACGGGGCAGGCCGTGCAGCAGGCTCAACAGGCTGCCGACGAGTACAAGCAATTTGCCGATGAATTTGTGGGGCAGTGGGGTAGTCTGTCCACGGCCGATAAGCTCGAGAAGAACTATAACGCTCAAATAGATGCACTGCAGAAACTGATTAGCGATGAGGAGAAAAAGCAGCAGTCCCTCTTTGTGCAGGAAAACAGCGCCACGGCGGCTCTCAAGGTCTTGAGCGATAAACTGGCCGAAACCGAAGAGAACTACCGGAAAAGCCAACAGGAATGGGCTGAAAAGCTGGCTGCAGCCGGATTTACGGATGAAGCAGCCTACGAAACAGCCCGGCAACTACTGCCCCGGTTGGAGGAACTGCGTGCCGAGCGCGACCGGCTGAAGGAACAGTTGGCAGGCGCTACTGCTCTCTTTGAGCGCGAAAAGAAGGCTTATGCCGATCACTTGGCCGACAACCCCACGCAGGAGGGCGACAGCACCGAAAATCTGCTGCCGGTGGCAGAGGGCTTGCTCTCTCTGCAGAACCAGCAGCAGGAATTGCTCAATAGCCTTCAGGTTGAGTTACAGGCCGACGATGTGGCCCGCCGTGCCAATGAACAGGTTGCCGAGCAGGAGAAAGCTCTGCGTGCCGAGCGTGCTCGCCATGACCTGCTCAAGCAGGTTCTGGGCGACAAGAAAGAGGGCTTCAAGCAATTTGCCCAGCAGATTACCTTCGACATGCTGCTACGAAAGGCTAATATCGAGCTGCGCAACCTCAGCGAGCGCTATGAACTGCGCCGAAATCCGCAGAAGGATAACGGACTGGGGCTCATGGTCGTAGACCGCGAACTCGGTATATCCGAGGGGCGCGACTGCTCCAACCTCTCCGGCGGCGAGAGCTTCATCATCAGCCTGGCACTCGCCCTCGGTCTTTCCCGCATGGCCGGTACCACTCGCATCGACTCCCTTTTCCTCGACGAAGGTTTCGGTACCCTCGACCGCGATACCTTATCCCACGTGCTCCACAGCCTGCAAAAGCTCCGCGCCGATGGTAAAATGGTCGGTATCATCTCCCACGTCGAGAGCCTCAGCGACCGCATCTCCGCTCGCATTCAGGTCCAACCCCTCCGCGGTGGGTTCTCTACCATTACCGGAACCGCAGCCGTGAGGAAAATTTAATGTTTAATGTTGAATTTTGAATGTTGAAAGTCTTTGAGTTAGGCGCCTGACAGCGCGCCCCGCAAGGCTTGTTCCACCGTTCACGCCCCCGGCTTCGCGTCTCGCGATGCTCGCTTGCTACGCCGAGGCAGGCCGCGGGCTTTGTCCGCCATATATCAGAACCCGCGCTTGCGCGGGTGGCATACTGTAGCCCGGGCGTGGAGCCCCGAAGGGGCGGAACCCCGGGTACGGAATAAAAAAATATTGGAACCCGCACAGGGTGCGGGTGGCATAAACGGTGGCTCCAATATGACGTGGTGGATTTCTTTATCCGATGTCGCATAAGCACCATCCCTATAACAAATACCTAATAAATATGTCGCTGCACCTCATGACTTATTGTGGTTTGCGACCGAATGAGGTGAGTCGCCTGAGGGCAGAGGATATCAATTACCGTGATGGTGAAGTGGTAGTGCGCCCGGTGGTGAGCAAGACCGGTGGTGGGCGGGTAGTACCGTTGCGTCGCAGGGGGCTCTTGCGCGGGGTCCGCGAGTAATGCCCCTACAAACTACGATTTGCAGAACTAAATGTCTTGCAAATAACCGTTCTCGGGTGCATACTACGCGGCGCATGAACAGCAGGAGAGCAATAGGGATTATCTGTGCCGCGCTGGGGGCAGTTGCCTTTGGCATGAACCCGTATTTCGGCATACCGCTCTATGCTGAGGGCATGGAACCGCTCAGCGTGCTGTTCTACCGCTTTGCGCTGGGGAGTGTACTGATGGGCTGTCTGCTGAAGGTGCGCGGGGAGAGCCTGCGCCCGGAGCGCCGCTATCTGCTGCTCACGGCGCTGGTGGGGCTGCTGCTGGCTGCCACCTGTTTTCTGTGGTTCATGAGTTTCCGTATCATGGATTCCGGTATCGGTGCCACGCTCATCTTCATTTACCCCATCATGGTTGCGCTGATGATGTGGGGGCTGTACGGCGAGCGCCCCTCGGGTCGCACCATAGCGGGTATTGTGACAGCACTGGCCGGAGTTGCGCTGACCTGTTGCCCGAGCACCGGTGCCGAAATATGCGCCGAAGGGCTGGTTTACCTGACACTGGCAGCTGTTATCTATGCCATCTACTTCATCATTGTGCGGAAATCAGTGCTGCGCGAGCTCTCTGCGGGCAAACTGACCTTCTACGCCATGGTATTCACGCTGCCGGTCTTTCTGGTAGTGCTGCGTGGCGGGTATGACCTGCAAATGCTGCCGAGCCTGCGAGCTGCCGGCAATGCTGTGGGCTTGGCCATTTTCCCGTCACTGCTCTCCTTTCTCCTCACGACCATGGCGATTCGGCGCATCGGCCCCACTCAAACCTCGATTCTGGGTGCGCTGGAGCCGCTGACAGCCGTTGTGCTGGGGGTTGTGTGCTTCGGCGAGCAATTAAGCTTGCTCTCAACTGCGGGGATTTTCATTGTGCTGGCAGCCGTCACGCTGGTAGTATGCACCGGCAGTAAAAAGAAATCAGCGACCGAGCCTGCGCCCTAAGGCACGCAGCAACCGGCGCAACGCCATACGCCACAGCAGCCCCCCGAGCACAGGCAGCCACCAAGGCAGCGATACCAGCACCAGCAATATTCCCCCGGCCAGCCACGGGTGGTCTGTACACCAACTGCCTATATCTGCCAGATTGGCAACAAACTCACCCGGGTTGTCAGCCGTAGCCGCGGCACCCGTTACCAGCCCTGCGGCGGCTACTACACCGGCCGTGCGGGCAGTGTGCAGTACATGGCGCAAGCGCCCCTTGCTCATCTTTGCCAGCTGCCCGGCAGCTTTGTCGCCCCCTTGTTCCGTAATGAGCAACATCAACCGCACATCATCTCGGCCCAAATCGGCCTTTGCCACGCGGGCCTCGAGCACTTGCCCGGCCGGGCGGGAAATTCGGCTCAGAGCCCCGGCAGCGCTGCTATCGGGGCACACTCGCAGGATATTCATGGCCACATCTCCATGAAGGAGCAGAGCCTCGGCAGATTCCTCACCGACCTCGCTGAGCAACCTCGTGTGCGCAGCATTGCGGGCAAGATTAAGCACGGCACCCTCGCCGTATTTCTGCACCAAGCGGCTCATGGCGGGGGATTTCTGCGCCGCCTGCCTGACCACTCCGGCAGCGGCATCATCGGCCATACCAACCACACGACGGGCTATGAAATCGATAGCGCTCTTGACCACACCGGCCTGCAGCGGTGCCGACACAGCGCCTATCAACAACAGCATCAGCAGATATCTCCACCACCACTTCAACATAACATTACAGCACTTTTCGCTTGCGCCACTCCTGCTCGCGCTCATCGAGCAGTTTGAGCATGATTTCCTTAAACTGAGCCTCCTGACGCTTGGCAACATCCTCCAACTGCTGTTTCAATTGTTTTTCCAGCTCAGGGCGGGGATCCATCACCTTGCCGACCACCCAATCCGCCACCAGTCCCACAACGAGCGATATACCGACGGTCTGCACCGACATAGCCGACGATGTGGCCAATATACCGCCCGATACCGCCAAGCGAGTGCCCACAGCCGTGGCTACCTCGGCCCCCACCACAGCGCAGAGTTCGGCAGCTACCAGCTCGGCCAGCTGCTGCTGCACATCCACGTGCTCACCGGGTTGCACGGTCAGTGATTCGGAATCTGGGGCTCCTTCACTCACCACGGGGCGGTTCAATTGGCGCGCAAGGTCATTCTCCACCGTCTGCCACTCTGCCAGCACGGCAGCAATGTGAGTGCTGAGCAGGCGCATGTTCTCCTGTTGATTATACAGGCGATTTTCTACGGTATCCTTCACGAACTGCTGCAGCTCGCTGTCGTCGCCTGTAGCGGCCTTGCAGGCCTTCCAGCGAGCAGCCCAGCCCGTGAGCTCCTCTGCCACCTCAGGCACACGCTCCTCGCGCCACAGGATATCAATGCACAGCAGCGCAGCCTGCCGCGAAACAGCAAGCTCGCAGCGGGCCCGACCTTGGCGCAAAATCTTATCCTCGCGCCACTCCCGGCAGAAATATGCCCCGACAAAAAGAAGCACAACGCCGAGTATGAGATAGTAGACCTTCATATCTGTTTGCTATGATGGATCATGTGATTGTGAAGCACCCGGGGTGATGGTTGCCGAACTCTACCCTTCCAAAATCAAAAATTCAACATTACTTTTTCCCTCCTGCCTCGCGAATCAACCGGGCACACTCGCTCTTGCCCTGACTTTCCGCCGCTTTCAGGGGAGTCCTGCCATCGTTGGTCGCCTTGTTGACGTCGATGCCGGGGGCTGCCAGCAGCAGGCGAACGCACTCGGTGCGGCCACATAAGGCCGCCCAGTAGAGGGGAGTCCAGCCATCGTTGTCCGCCTTGTTGACGTCGATGCCGGGGGCTGCCTGCAGCAGGCGAACGCACTCGACGTGGCCTTCCCAGGCCGCCCAGATGAGGGGAGTCCAGCCATCGTTGTCCGCCTTGTTGACGTCGATGCCGGGGGCTGCCTGCAGCAGGCGAACGCACTCGACGTGGCCATAGGCGGCCGCCAAGTAGAGGGGAGTCCTGCCATCTTTGTTCGCCACATTGACATCTGCTCCGGCGGTGATAAGCAGATTCAGCAGTTCTTTGTCGCCGTCGATGGCTGCGCTTATTATCTTGCTGCTATATTCCGATTCGGAGATACCCTTCCCGCTGAGTATACGGCGAGCTTCACTGGGCAGCTTGTTTTTGGCTTCTGTAAGAGCGACATCCCAGCCGAGGAGGGCGAGAAGTTGCTCATTCGAAAGAGAATCTGCTGTGTCAGTCGGACTGTTGCAGAAATCGATGATGAATGAACGGAATGCCGGCGGATTGGCGGGGAGTGTATCGTAACTCCGGGAGATATTCTCCGAGGGCAGTTTGGCAGCTAGAGATTTGGCCAGAGCCGCGGTCTGTCGCAGGGTGCCAAAATGTTGCAGCAGGGAGGTCTGCTCGCTGAGTTGTTGACCTGCTGCCACTCGCTCGGCAGCCGGGGCTATTTCCTGCTGAGCTCTCGAAAGTTCGGCATGCAACTGTTGCAACAGTTCGGCGAAGCGCTCTGTGTTGCGGGACAGTTCTTCGGCCTTTCGCTCGGCTTCTTCCCTAGCCTTGCGCTCAGCTTCCTCTCGGGCTTTTCGCTCGGCTTCCACTCGGGCTAGTTCATCGCGCAGTTGCCGGGCTGTTGCCTGACTGTGCTGATAAAATATATAACCACCGGGGATTACGAGTGCCAGCACAAGAATCAGCAGAATAAGCGCCATATTGCGCCGCGGGCGGGGTGAGGCTTCGGGTGCTACGGCGATGGGGGTGGTGCGGATGTCGGGCGTAGTGCGGTCTGCCTGCACCGGTGCCGGTTGCGGCTCGGGTACGGGGAGCGCGGCGAGCCACTCGGCGGCAGTCTGCCAGCGGTCTTTACCGCGTTGGGCGAGGGCCTTGTCGATAGTGGCGAGGAATGCAGGGCTGAAACGCCCGCGCAGCTCGGTGCGGGGAGCCAGCGGAAGCAGCGGGTCGTCGTCCTCCTCCATGCGGTCGAGGGCGTCCGGCGGACGCTCGCCGGTAATCAGGCGGTAACAGGTAGCACCGAGGGAATACACATCCGTCCACGGGCCACGCTTAGCATCTGCGGTAATCTGCTCAATAGGCGAGTAGCCCGGTGAGCCCACGTGTGTGGCGGAGCGGTCGCTGATGATGGCACGCGCCGTGCCGAAGTCAATGAGCACGGGGATGCCGTCCTCTGTCAGCAGAATGTTGGCGGGCTTGACATCACGGTGGTAGATATTGCGGCCGTGCAGGTACTCCAGCGTGCTGAGCAGGGTGCGTAGAATGGGCAGCAGCCAGGATTCGGTGATAACACCGGAAGCAGAAGCAGCCGTTTGCAGCTCCTTACCGCCCACCCAGGGCATCACATAATAAGCAGTGCCCAGCGCCTCGAAGGCCCCGAGCACCTTCACAATGTTGGGGTGATTGAGCTGAGCCAGCAGGCGGGCCTCGTTTACAAATCGCTCGAGGTACCCGGCGTATTCCTGCAGCTCATCATCGGGGTCAGAAGCTGTCACCTGCAGGGTGGTGGAATTTCGCATAGCGCAGAAGGTGGGCAGGTTTTCCTTAATCACGACCTGCTCACCGCTGCCAATGACTTCTGCCAGGTAGGTGATACCGAAACCACCTTGCCCCAGCTTGCGGATAATGCGGTATTGCCCCAGCTCCACCCCGACAGGGAGGGCAAGCAGGTTTTGTCCTGTGGCTGTAGCATTTTTCTGCGAATTTCCTGTGCTCATATAGATGTGTCGATGATTCCGCGCGCTGTTGCGCGCTTTTTTGAGTTCGGCTTTGGCTTACGGCGAGTTGATTACCAATTTATTCGCGCGGCGCACGCCGCCGAACTCTATACTTTCAACTTTCAACTTTACTCATGCCCTCCTGCCTCGCGAATCAACCGGGCACATTCGGTGTGGCGTTCACTTTCCGCCACTTTCACGGGAGTCCAGCCATCCTTGTTCGCCGCGTTGACGTCGATACCGGGAGCTGCCAGCAGGAGATTCACACACTCGCTGTGGCCATTCAAGGCCGCCCAGAAGAGGGGTGTCCAGCCATCCTCATTATCCGCCTTGTTGACGTCAATACCGGGAGCCGCCAGCAGGAGCTTCACACACTCGCTGCGGCCTTCACCGGCCGCCATGGTGAGGGGAGTCACGCCATACTTGTCCGTCTTGTTGACGTCAATACCGGGGGCGGCCAGCAGCAAATGAACGCACTCGGTGTGGCCTTTCCGGGCCGCCAACCAGAGGGGAGTCCTGCCGGTTTCCTCGTCAGCATAATTGACATCCGCCCCGGCGGTAAGGAGTAAGCTCAGTGTATCGGTGTTTCCATTCACGACGGCACTGAGCAGTTCTTTATTGTATCGGCCCTGTTCTATACCCATTTCCTGCAGTGTTTTCTGCGCTGTGGCCTTATCGATTGTTGCGGGGGCGTCGCCTACGGCTTGGCGAATCAACCGGGCACATTCGGTGTGGCCCTCACGTTCCGCCACTTTCACGGGAGTCCAGCCATTCTTGTTCGCCTTATTGACGTCGATACCGGGAGCTGCCAGCAGGAGCTTCACACACTCGCTTTGGCCTTTCCAGGCCGCCCAGAAGAGGGGTGTCCAGCCATCCGCATTATCCGCCTTGTTGACGTCGATACCGGGGGCAGCCAGCAGGAGCTTCACACACTCGCTGTGGCCGTAAAAGGCCGCCAATATGAGGGGAGTCATGCCGTCCTTGTTCGCCTTGTTGACATCGATGCCGGGGGCTGCCAGCAGGAGCTTCACACACTCGGTGCGTCCTGCATCGGCCGCCCAGTAGAGGGGAGTCCTGCCTTTCTTATCCGCCTTGTTGACATCAATACCGGGAGCCGCCAGCAGGAGCTTCACACACTCGCTGTGGCCTTTCCTGGCCGCCCTGTAGAGGGGAGTCTCGCCCTCCTTATCCGCCTCGTTGACGTCAATGCCGGGAGCAGCCAGCAGGAGCTTTACACACTCGCTGTGGCCATTCCAGACCGCAAAGTAGAGGGGAGGATAGCCATACTTGTCCGCCTTGATGACGTCCATACCGGGGGCAGCCAGCACGAGCTTCACGCACTCCCTGTGGCCCCAACTGGCCGCCCAGTAGAGGGGAGTATAGCCATACTCATTCGCTATGTTGACGTCGATACCGGGAGCCGCCAGCAGGAGCTTAACACACTCGCTGTGGCCATTCCAGGCCGCCCAGTGGAGGGGAGTGTTATGCTCGTTGTCCAACAAAGCCTCATTGACATGTGCCCCGGCGGCGATGAGCAAAGCAAGCAGATCCGTGTCACCCTCTTTGGCAGCATATATGATTTTGCTGTCGTATTCCGCTTCGGAGATACCTTTTGCTGCCAATTGAATTTTTGCTTTCACTCGGGCAAGTTCATCGCGCAGTTGCCAGGCTGTTGCCTGCCTGTGCTGATAAAATATATAACCACCGGGGATTCCCAGAGTAAGCACAAGAATCAGCAGAATGAGCGCCACATTGGGGCGTGTGCGGCGTGCCGGTTCGGGGGCTACGGCGATGGGGGGTGGTGGCAATTTCGGGCGTGGTGGGGGTGCCGGCTCCGGTTGTGGCGCGGTCTGTCCTGCGGCTGTACCGTTTTTCTGTGAATTTCCTGTGTCCATATAGATGTTACGATGATGTTATAAATAGAGGAATAAATGTTACGGTTGGTATTGTAGCAGGTATATATGATGATTTCAATGATATTAATGGGGCACGTTGGAACAAATAGAAAAAGAACAATTTGTAGAAGTACGAATTTAAATATCCACCGCCCTGCGGGCCATTCTTCACCACGGCGCCAGCCGTTCTTCACCGTGAGGCGAAGGCCGAACTTCTGATTTACCTTCTTCGCCACGCAAGTGGCGCTAACATTGAGCCCCGCAGGGCTCCGGGTTAGGCTCCCGTCTTCGGCTTCGCCTGGGGGCTTCTCGTGTTGATACGCCCACCCTGAACGCCGAAGCAGGCGCCGTTGGCTCGCTTCCCTACAAGCTCCAATTTGCCGAGCTGTACAGCGAACCGAAGGTGAGCGGAATTCAAAAGCCCCGTGAAACGGCGGCGACAGCCTTTTGTTGACTGACGGTTGCATACATGTCAATCCCAAAGCTACCGCTCTTGTAAATCAGGCTGTCACCCCGTTTCACGGGGCTTCCATTATACTTACTCTGGTAACAGGGGCTACGCGAGCAGTCGCTCGCTCACCCCTGCCTATGTGCTGTCGCCCGCCAGCGGGCTTTGTGCTAGGCTCGCGCCACTCCCGACAGAAATATGCCCCGACAAAAAGAAGCACAACGCCGAGTATGAGGTAATAGACCTTCATATCTGTTTGCTATGATGGATCATGTGATGGCAAAGCACCCGGTGTGATATTTGCCGGAACTCCTGAATTCCGCGGCGCACGCCGCCGAACTCTATACATTCAACATTCAACATTCAACATTACTTTTTCCCTCCTGCCTTGCGAATCAACCGGGCACATTCGGTGTGGCGTTCACTTTCCGCCTTTTTCAGGGGAGTCCAGCCATTTCGGGCCGTCTTGTTGACATCAATACTAGGGGTAGCCAGCAGCAGGCGTACGCACTCGATGTGACCGTTCCCGGCCGCTCGGTAGAGGGGAGTCCAGCCATTCTCCCTGTCCGACTTGTTGACGTCGATGCCGGGGGCAGCCAGCAGCAGACGAACACACTCGACGTGGCCTTTCCAGGATGCCATCCAGAGGGGAGTCCAGCCATTCTTGTCCGTCGCATTGACGTCGATGCCGGGGGCAGCCAGCAGCAGACGAATGCACTCGACGTGGCCGTTCCCGGCTGCCCAGCAAAGGGGGGTCCAGTTATCGTTCGCAGCTTTGTTGACGTCGATACCGGGAGCCGCCAGCAGCAGACGTGCGCATTCGACGTGACCCGACTTAGCTGCACAGTAGAGAGGAGTGAAACCTTTTCGGTCACTCTTGTTGACGTCGATACCAGGGGCCGCCAACAGCAGACGAACGCATTCGACGTGACCCGACTTAGCTGCACAGTAGAGGGGGGTATCACCATCTTTATCCGTTGCATTAATATATGCCCCGGCGGTGATGAGCAGAGCCAGCAACTCTGAATCACCCATGAAAGCAGCATCTATTATTTCGCTGTTATATTGCCATTCGTAGATATCTTGTTCTCTGAGTATGAGCTGTGCTTCTCCGGGCGACTTCCCTTCAGCTTCCACTCTGACAATCTCATCGCGCAGGTCCTGTTGCATGCGATGAAGCAGCATTTGACCGGCGTACTGAAAGAGCACATACAGGCCGGCGAGAACCAACAGAATAATCGCCACAATGGACCATGGGCTGCGTGTCGATTCGGGTGCTACGGCGATGGGGCTAGTATGACAGTCGGGAGCGGGGGCTTCTTCCCGTTGCTGAGCCGGAATAGGGGGTACGGCAAGTTGATCCTTGGCAGTGTCTGTTCCTTTTTTCTGTGAATTTCCTGTGCCCATATAGATATTTCGATGATGATAAAAATCGAGGAATAAATGTTACGGCTGGCATTATAGCAGATATATATTATGATTTCAATGATATTAATTGACGCGTAGGAACAAATAGAAAAAGGGCAATTTGTAGAAGTACGAGGGACCCGTTTCCGCATCTCGCTGCGCTCGCTTGCTACGCCGAGGCAGGCGAATTCCGAGGGACGAATTTGTAAGTTCCGCGGGCTTTGCCCGCCTAATATAAGAACCCGCGCTTGCGCGGGTGGTATATAATAGAGCCGGGCGGCGTAAGCCCCCGGTCAGCAGAGAAAAATATATAGGAACCCGCACAAGGTGCGGGTGGCATAAACGGTGGCTCTGATATAATACGGTGAACTCATAGCGCCATTTTGTAGCAACGGTTTATGCCACC
>JAZRSQ010000053.1:0-11042 GCA_045651585.1 Akkermansia sp. | reverse complement strand
TGCCGATGGTCGCGTGACGGTGAACTCCGCCTACAGCTATGGTCGCAATGATATGGGTGGTGAGGTGTTTGATGATTGCCTGTGTGAGTATGTGCTGGGGCAGGTCATGCTGCCGCAGGTGGCTTGGCCGGAGCTGAATCGTCGCGTGCGTGCACTCAAACACCGCCTGTCCACCCACGAGAGTGTCATCTTTGACTTCCCACTCGAGGGGCGCATTGTGTCCGCGCCGATTACGCGCAGTACTTTTGAGGAGCTTATTGCTCCGAAGCTCAGGGTCGTAGGTACAGCAGTGAAGAGGCTGTTGGAATGTGTTCCCGCTGACAAGAAACCCGAGATGCTTGTTCTGGTGGGTGGTTCCGCTCTGGTTCCTTGCATACGTCGAGAGCTTGAACAGGCATCCGGCCTGCCGACTCACACCTGGAACGAGGCGCACGTGGCCATTGTGAAGGGTGGCGCGTATTGGGGTGCCCCGGCTGAAAAGAAAAAAGAGGAGAGTAAATCTGGCCCTCAAAAAGAGTCTGATTCAACAAAGAAGAAAGCGGCTAAAGAGGCTGATACCCCCAAGCCAAACCCGGAAAAAACTGCTCCGGCTGCTGAAAATGTCATGTCAAGGAAGGAGGCGGCTGAGTTGTTGTCTCGTCGCGGTATCAATGCTGATCGATATAGCATGGAGTTGCAGGAAGCTATTAATAATAACAGCCGCGAAACCCTTAAGCTGCTGATTTGTGCCGGGGTGGATATAAGTGTGGAGCTCTTTGCCAAATGGCTTGAAAATGATGAGAAAGAACTGCCTATGTGCTTGCTGCGGCGCAAGTTCTGGAATGTTAATGCTACGGATATTAATGGCTTCACTCCGCTGATATTGGCAGCAAGATATAACAGATTTGAGGTTTTTGAAACGCTGCTTTCCGCTCCCGGTATTTATGCTGACAAATGTAATAATATGGGAGATGCCGCTCTTCACTGGGCTGCTGTTAATGGTAACCTCGCAATGGTGAAACTATTGGCGAAACTGCCCGATGTTGATATTAATAAAAGCGGGGCAGACGGTAACACTCCTCTTAAATTGGCAATCATGTCAAGGTCGAGTACTGTGAGTGATTACCTGTTGCAATTACCCAGGATAAACGTTAATGTTCAGGATTCGAATGGTTGCTCTCCGTTGCATGTAGTCGCGGAGAATGGCCAGCCGGACACTATGAAGAAGCTGTTGGCCAAGTCTGATATAAACGTTAATGTCAAAGATAACGAGGGTCGCACGCCCTTGCATCTGGCAGCAATGAAGGGGAATCTCAACTGTTTGAAAGCGTTGCTTGCAGTAAGGGGGATAATTGTAAATGCAAAAGATTCGAAGAGTGTTACTCCTATTTTCGAGGCATTGCGCAGTGGCTGGATGACATGCGTTGACTGTTTGATGGACGTGAGAGGGATAGACCTGAATATTGCAGATGATTCAAAAATCACTCTGGTACATTTAGCTGTAACCAAGAACAATGTGAACTTGCTGAAAAAACTTCTGGCAATTCCCGGCGTAAAGTTTGATGAGGGCGATAATATCGGCAATACCCCTTTATATGAAGCTGCAAAGAGTGGGTATGTGGATTGTGTGCGAGCTTTGCTGAATAAAAGTGGTATAGATGTCAATAAGTCAAATGACTTCGGTTGGACTCCTCTTCATTTGGCATGTGAAAATAATCATGTTGAGGTAGTGCGTGCCTTGTTGAAAACGAGAGGTATCAATGTTAATAAGAACAATATGTGGGGGTTAGGCCCAATTTCTTACGCTAAGGGTACTTGTAGCGACTTGTTGAAGAAAGCCGGTGCCATGACATTAGGGGACAGATGGAAAAAGTTTTGGCAGTGAGAAATGAATATTTGTTGGTGTGTTCTTGGATTGTAAAAGATAGAAAATAAGGATTTAACGGTAAAAAATAACCCTGGGAGCAGGGCGTTTGCCGGCGCTTTGATCCCAAGGGCGTGTCTTTTCTGCTTGCAATCAGAGGAAAAAGGAGTATACTCGTTCGCGTATTATCATTTTTACACACAAAGGACAATGAATACGGTACGCACATTCACAACTGGCGCAGGAGCAGAAGGAAAGTACTATTCTCTGCCGGCACTGGCGGAGCAGGGTTTTGCCGGTATCAACCGCATGCCTGTTTCTCTGCGCATTGTGCTGGAGAGCCTGCTGCGCAACTGCGATGGGCTGAAAGTCTCGGAGCAGGATGTTAAGAACCTCGCCGCATGGAATGCCAAGAATCCCGGCAGCTACGAAATACCCTTCACTGTGGCTCGCATTATTCTGCAGGATCTCACGGGTGTGCCGTTGCTGGTGGATTTGGCTGCCATGCGTGCCGCCGTGCAGGACTTGGGTGCCAATCCCGCCGATATGGAGCCGCTTGTGCCGGTTGATTTGGTGGTGGACCACTCGGTGCAGGTGGACTGGGCCGGGTTCCCCGAGGCGTACCAGAAGAACCTGACCCGTGAGTTCGAGCGCAATGTGGAGCGCTATGAGTTCCTGAAGTGGGGTCAGCAGGCATTCAAGACTTTCTCCGTTGTTCCGCCCAGCACGGGTATTGTTCACCAGGTGAACTTGGAGCACCTTGCACACGGCGTTATGCAGCAGGAGGGCGTGTACTACCCCGATACTCTGGTGGGTACCGACTCCCACACCACCATGATTAACGGTCTGGGCGTGGTTGCCTGGGGTGTGGGTGGTATTGAGGCCGAGGCCGGCATGCTTGGCCAGCCTGTTACCTTCCTTGTGCCCGAGGTTGTGGGTGTGCACCTGACCGGCAAGCTGCAGGAGGGTGTAACCGCCACTGACTTGGCTCTGCATGTCACCCAGATGCTGCGCAAGCACGGTGTGGTAGGCAAGTTCGTGGAGTTCTTCGGCGAGGGTGCTGCCAGCCTGTCCCTGCCTGACCGCGCTACCGTGGCCAACATGGCTCCCGAGTACGGTGCCACCATGGGCTTCTTCCCCATCGACGCTACCTCGGCTGCCTACCTGCGCGCCACCGGTCGCAGCGAGGAGCACGTCACGACTTACGAGAACTATTACAAGGCTCAGGGTATGTTCGGCATGCCTATGGCCGGCGATATCGATTACAGCGTGGAGCTGGAGCTGGACCTCAGCACCATCGTGCCCGCCGTAGCCGGTCCCAAGCGTCCGCAGGATCGCATTCCCCTTGCTGACCTGAAGCAGAGTTTTGCCACAATCTGCGAGAGCACCTACGGTCACCCGCAGAACGCCACCCCCGTACCCGTTACCATGAAGGGTGACGCCGGTAACCCCGATGCCGACACCACGCACGATGTTGCTCTGGCCGACGGCTCCATTCTGGTGGCTGCTATTACCAGCTGCACCAACACCAGCAACGACAGCCTGATGCTCGCTGCCGGTCTGCTGGCCAAGAAGGCTGCTGCCCTCGGCATGAAGGTGCCCGCCTATGTGAAGACCAGCATTGCTCCCGGTAGCCGTATCGCTGCACGCTACTTCGCCAACAATGGCCTGACCGAGGCTCTCGACGCTATCGGTTTCTCCATCGTGGGTTATGGCTGCACCACCTGTATCGGTAACTCCGGCCCGCTGAACAGCGCCATCGAGCAGGCTGTGACCGAGCACGACCTCGTGTCCTGCTCCGTACTCTCCGGTAACCGCAACTTCGAGGCCCGTATCCACTCCCACGTGAAGGCCAACTTCCTCATGTCGCCCCCGCTTGTCATTGCCTTTGCTCTGGCCGGCCGTGTGGATATCGACATGGCCAGTGAGCCCATCGGCACCGCTGCCGACGGTTCCCCCGTGTACCTGAAGGACGTATGGCCCACCGGCGAGGAAATCGCCGCTGCTCAGGCCTGCGCCGCCACTCCCGAGGACTACGCCGCCTGCTACAGCAGCGTGGTGCCCGAGTGGGGTAAGGTAAGTGCCCCCGGCGGTGCTACCTTCGCTTGGAATGCCGACAGCACCTACATTCACCGCCCGCCCTTCTTCGAGGGCTTTAACGGCACCAAGGGAGACATCGTGGACATCGTGAACGCCCGCCCGCTGGGTATTTTCGGTGACTGCGTGACCACCGACCATATTTCCCCCGCCGGTGCTATCAAGCCCACTGGTCCTGCCGGTAAGTTCCTGGCTGCCAATGGTGTGGAGCGTCGCGATTTCAATACCTTCGGCTCCCGCCGTGGTAACGACCTCGTGATGGCTCGCGGTACTTTTGCCAATGTGCGCATTAAGAACCTGCTCACCGAGGGTGTTGAGGGTGGTTACACACTCTACTTCGGTTCTCAGACTGTCAGCGAGCCCGATACCGCTATCGATGCTCCCTGCGGAACTCCCACCTTCATTTACGACGCCGGTATGGCCTACAAGGCCGACGGCGTGCCCACTATCATCATCGGTGGCGAGGACTACGGCATGGGCTCCAGCCGCGACTGGGCTGCCAAGGGTACCAACCTGCTGGGTGTGCGTGCCGTGGTGACCAAGAGCTTCGAGCGTATTCACCGCAGCAACCTTATCGGCATGGGCGTGCTGCCCCTTAACTTCGCCAATCCGGCCGATTACGACCGCGTGAAGGGCCTGAAGGACGTCACCTTCTCCATCACCGGCCTGAGCAACGACCTGCAGCCACGCGACGGTGCCACCCTCGTGGTACAGCCCGCCGGCGAGCCCGCCTTCGAGCTGCCGCTCATCGTGCGTATCGATACCCCCATCGAGAAGGAATACTTCCGCGCCGGTGGTATTCTGCAGTACGTGCTGACTCGCTATTGCTGATGTCCAAGAATTTCTGAACTTCTCAGCCCTGCTGTTCTGATGTGCAGCAGGGCTGATTTTTCCCTCTTTTCATACTATGAACGCCATCGACTTTACCTCCATACAGCAGAATCCCGCCGAGCTCATCGGTAAACAGTGGATGCTTATCACCGCCGGTACGCCTGAGAACTTCAACACCATGACCGCCAGTTGGGGTGGCTTGGGCTACCTGTGGAATCGCCCCGTGGCCTTCGTCTTCGTGCGCCCCAACCGCCACACCCGTGGCTTTATCGACGCTCAGCCGGCCTTCACCCTGTCTTTCATGCCCGAGAAGTACCGCAATGACCTCATCTTCTGCGGTCGCAACTCCGGCAAGGACGTAGACAAGATGGCTGCTACCTCACTCGCTCCTATCACCACTCCCAACGGTTTGGTGGCGATGGACGATGCCGACCTCGTCATTGAGTGTCGCAAGATGGCCGTGGCTCACATGCGCGAGGAGGACTTTGTGGACCTCTGCGAGGTCGCTCCCAAGTGGTACGACGCCGAGAACCCCATGCACCTCGTCTACATCTGCGAAATCGCTGCTACCTACGCGCGCTGAGGTACCGGTTATATAGTTTCTATCAAAACACAAACATATGGCAAACAAAGAGAAAAAGAATAAAATCGGGCCCTTTGGTTTCGTGGGGATTATAATTGGTGTCATTGCTGCACAGTATTATTGCATAGAGGCCGGAGATATGTCTATAGTGGGCCAATCCGTCCTTACAGGTGTAGCTGCAGCTGTTATGGGTGGTCTGGGTGGCATGATTGACGGTGCCCGAAAAAAATAATAACCCGATAGCTGCAAGCCCTGAACACTGTGCAGGGCTTGCTTTGCTCCGGGTAATTGCCCGCAGTGAAGAACCGTGCTGCGCACGGTGGTGAAGAATGCGCTGCGCGCATGGTGAAGACCAAGGCTGACGCCTTGGGATGGAGGGGGACTGTACGGGATGCTCCTGAAATCCTACTTTTTTGCTTGACTTATAGGTTGGGAATTTAGTATACAGGGATAAACGTAAACGGTTAGGTTTATATGAAAAAGTTATTTTTTATGTTACCCCTTGTGATGTCGTCGGTTATGGGCGATACGGTGAGGCCTGTTTGTGAGTCGGATGTATTTCGCTCCGGTCGAAGGATGGTGCAGTTGGAAGTCCCCCGGGCTCAGAGCCTTGCAGGCCGAGCCCCTATGGGGGAGGGCGCACCGTTCCGCGTATTGGATGGAACCCAAGTGCTGTGGGAAGGCAAGGCGGGCGAGAGTTTTGATGTGACGCCGCAGAGTTCGAATGTTTACTTGGTCAGTGAAAATGCTGAAAATGTGGAGTGGGGAGATCTGGCTTGGAAAGGCGCCGAGCAATCAACCGAGGGCGCTGCGAAGCACATTGTCCTGCGTGCGGATAGCTTAGGGCAGGGGGATGCCGGTCCTGCCTTGCGTAGCTTGCTGGGAACAGCGGCTAAGCACTGTTTGCAGGGTGGCTCGGCAACGATTGAATTACCCAAGGGCGAATATCATTTTTACCCCGGGGGTGCTCTGCGCATGAGCTACTATATATCCAATCATGACCAGCAGAATATGCAGCCTGTAGGTCTGCCGATTGTTGGTCTGAAAAATCTGAAGATCAACGGCAACGGTTCGATTTTTGTGTTCCACGGTGCCATGCAGCCGGTACTGCTGATGGACAGCGAGGGCGTGGAGCTGAACGATATCACCATCCGCCACGATGCCCCCTACTACAACGAGGGCAAAATCGTCAAAATCGAGAATGGCAAGACCACCTTGGAGTTCGGCCCGCAGTTCCGCTGGACCGTTAAGGATGGTCAATACTATTTGATGGGTGACGGTGCTCCCAAACGTGCGGGTGCCGTGTTGGCATTCGAGGCAGACGGTAGGATGGTCGCTACCGGCAAAGCGGGCGATATGGGGTGGCCGAGCCGTGCAGAGCAGGTTGCTCCCAATCGTGTGCGTTTCGACGTGAATGCCGCTAAGATGGGTCTGAAGGAAGGGCAGATTCTGGTGCTGCGTCACTATGGCCGCCCCCATCCCGCCATGGTGATGTACCATGCCGATAACGTGACCCTCAATCGCGTGGTGTTCCAGGACAGCCAAGGTATGGCCCTTATTGCCCAGCGCAGCCGCGATATCACTATCAATGGCGGTGGTTGTGTGTGCGCTCCCGGGCGCATTTATACCGTGTCGGCCGATGCTACCCACTTCTCCAATTGCGCCGGTCATATTTCGGTTACCGGCGCGCTGTACGAAGGTATGATGGACGACGCCATCAACGTGCACTCAACCTGCCTGAGTATTGCCAAAGTGGCAAGCCCGACAGAAATCATTGCACGTTACATGCATGGGCAGGCTGTCGGCTTCGAGGTGTTTGCCAAGGGGGAAAACATACAGTTCATCCGGGGCGAGACCCTCGAAAATCACCATCAATTGGGTAAGGTGGCCGAGGTGGAGTGGCTCAATGAACACCATCTCCGTATCGTTCTCGAGACTCCTTTGCCGGAGGGAATCGGCGTGGGCGATGCTATTGAGAATGCCGACTGGTACCCCTCTGTAAGCTTTATCGACAGCACGGTGCAGCACAATCGCGCACGTGGTACGCTGTTTACCACGCCCAAGCCTGTTCTGGTAGAGGGCTGCCGATTCCTGGGCTCCAGCGGTTCTGCCATTCTGCTGGCCGGTGATGCTCAGGGTTGGTATGAGAGCGGGCGTTGTCTGGACGTTCGTATCGTTAACAACCTGTTCGACCACAACCTCATTCAGCGTTATCAGTTCACGGAAGGCATTATATCGATTTACCCCATGGTAAAGAAACCTGCGGCGCAGAAGGAGCGCTATCACCGCAATATCGTGATTGAGGGGAACACGTTCCTGACTCACCGCGTGCCGCTCATTTATGCCATTTCTGCGGACGGTATCATCTTCCGTAACAACCGTGTGGAGTTTGACAATAAGCACGCGCCCATGCATGGCGGCAAGCCCTATGTGCTGCAACATTGCGGCGAGACTGACCTGCAGGAGTTCTCATTAACCCGGCTGCTCCCGCAGAGGGACTGACGGTAAGGTTCGGCGTGTTGATTCGCACTGCGACAACACGCCGAACTTGTTTTATGCCGGAATGAAAGGAAAGCGGCGAATACGCTTGCAGTGCTGCGCCGTATGTGTTATAAGGATAGCGATAAGAAAAGTTCTGCGCTGTCATGAAATGTGCATTCCGTCGTCTCTGCAGGCTTATACCGCCGGGCGTTGTCTGTCTGGCGGTGGTGGGTGGTCTCTTCGGTAGTATCGGTTGGCAGATGGGGGCTGCCCCCATGCTCAATACGATTATGAAAACGGCGCATGACCTACTCATCAACACCGTTTTCTATCTCATGGCCATCTGTGTGCTCACCGGGGCACTGGGGCGCCTGTTTGTGGAGTTCGGTGTGGTGAGTTTGCTGGAGCGACTGCTGCGCCCGCTCATGCGTCCCCTCTTCAATCTGCCCGGGGTGGCGGCTCTGGGGGCGGTGCTCACCTTCCTATCCGACAATCCAGCCATCATTTCACTGGCAAAGGATAAGCGCTTCGGTAGCTATTTCCGCAAGTACCAACTTGTTTCCATTACCAATTTCGGCACGGCCTTCGGCATGGGCATGCTGGTACTGATATTCATGGTCGGGCAGGGATTCTTTGTGGAACCGCTTGTCGGTTTGCTGGGAGCGTTCATCGGTTGTATTGTCTCCACCCGTCTCATGCAGTGGCTACTGCTGCGACACCACCCCGAGTTGGATTCCCCTGTTGAAGAAGTCGCCCCTGATTCCGCGAAGGAGGAAGCAGCCGAGGAGCGAGCCCCGCTTTTTCAACGCATACTTGACTCGCTGCTTGACGGCGGGCGTAGTGGTGTGGATGTCGGCATGGCTATCATACCCGGCGTGCTCATCATTTCCACACTGGTCATGCTACTGACCTTCGGCCCCGGGGCGAATGGCCAATACAGTGGCGCGGCGTATGAGGGGGTGGAGCTGCTGCCGAGCGTGGGGGCTTGGCTGAATGTGGTATTTGAGTGGCTGTTCGGGTTCAGTGACCCGCACCTCATTGCTTTCCCCATCACGGCATTGGGTGCTGTGGGGGCGGCGCTCGGGCTGGTGCCGAGTTTTGTTCAGGCCGGCTGGGCAGATGGCAACGCCATTGCCGTGTTTACTGCCATCGGCATGTGCTGGAGCGGGTACCTGAGCACCCATACGGCCATGCTCGATACGCTGGGCTACCGCAATCTGACTCACTTTGCCATCAAAGCTCATACGGTCGGCGGAATCGTGGCCGGTGTGGCGGCACACTGGCTGTATATGCTCTGGGGGCTAATCTGATGATTCTTAGACATAATGCCTTAAAAACAGGTTGACAGGGTAAAATGGGGCTGATATAATCGCGCCCGCTGCTTTCCGCCTGCTTATCAGGCAGCAGGGAGTGGCACATATCCACTCATATATCCCCCCATATTATTATGTCCGTTGTTAAGTTTTACAAAGAAGAGCATCAGGTGCCGTTGGAAATGCACAAGGTGCGCGTGGTGCAGAAACTCTTCCTGCCGCCCGTTGAGAAACGTGTAGAGCTGCTGAAGGAGGCCGGTAACAATACCTTCCTTCTGCAGAATAAGGACGTATTCATGGACATGCTCACGGACTCCGGTGTGAATGCCATGAGTGACAATCAGGTGGCTGCCTCCATGCAGGCTGACGACTCCTACGCCGGTTCCGAGACCTTCAACCGTCTTTCCCGTGTTATCGAGCAGGTGTTCGGTACCAAGTACTTCCTGCCCGCTCACCAGGGTCGCGCCTGTGAGAACATTCTGGCCGAGACCTTCGTGAAGGAGGGTGACGTGGTTCCCATGAACTTCCACTTCACCACCACCAAGGCTCACATCACCCGTAAGGGTGGCCGTGTGGAGGAGCTTATCACTCAGGAGGGCCTGGACCCCAACCTCGACCTTCCCTTCAAGGGCAACTTCGACATTCCCCGCCTGCGCGCCCTCATCGAGGAGGTAGGTCCTGAGCACGTTCCCTTCGTGCGTATCGAGGCCGGTACCAACCTGATCGGTGGTCAGCCGCTCTCCATGGAGAACATGCTCGAGGTAGCTGCCGTATGTAAGGAATACGGTGTGATGGCTGTGCTCGATGCCTCCCTGCTGCAGGACAACCTGTACTTCATCAAGACTCGCGAGGCTGCAGCCAAGGACATGACCGTGGCAGAGATTATCCGCAAGCTGGCAGATGCCATGGACCTCATCTACTTCTCCAGCCGCAAGCTGGGCTTTGCCCGTGGTGGTGCCATCATCTCCAACAACGAGAGCCTGATTCTTAAGATGAAGGCCTTCATCCCCCTGTACGAAGGTTTCCTGACCTACGGTGGTATGGAGGTTCGCGCCATGGAGGCCATGGCTATCGGTCTGCTCGAGACTCTTGACGAGGAAATCATCAATCAGGGCCCCATCTTCATTGAGTACCTCGTGAAGGAGCTTTCCGAGTACGGTGTGGCCATGGTGAAGCCCGCCGGTGGTCTTGGTGCTCACATCAATGCCTCTGAGTTCCTGCCCAACATCCCCCACGAGCAGTACCCCGCCGGTGCTCTGGCGACGGCTCTGTACATTGCCGGTGGTATTCGCGGTATGGAGCGTGGCTCTCTTTCCGAGCAGCGTAACCCCGATGGTTCCGAGAACTACGCCGAGCTCGAGCTCGTGCGTCTGGCCTGCCCGCGCCGTGTGTTCACCCTTTCTCAGGTGAAGTACTGCGCCGACCGCGTGAAGTGGTTGTACGACAACCGCCACCTCATCGGTGGTCTGAAGTGGGTCGAGGAGCCGGAGGTTCTGCGCTTCTTCTTCGGCCGTCTGCAGCCGCTCAGCGACTGGCAGGATCAGCTGGCTGCCAAGTTCCGTGAGGACTTCGGTGACAGCCTGTAAAGACCTGCCGTCAGATTAAACTTTCCGTCGCACCTGCTCAGTCGGGTGCGGCGATTTTTATATTGGGAAACTCGACAAATTGGAGCTTGTCGAGCATTTACAATCTACAATTTACAAAGTGTTGAGCTAGGCGGGCTTTTGCCCGCGGATATGCGTGTCTATCCCACCGTTCACGCCCCTCGGCCGTAAGCCGAGGGCGGCGGTAAGTGTGATTACGGCTTCGCTTATCACAGGCGTAAGCCTGCATTCTCCTACATTGTAGATTGTAAATGGTAGATTGTAGATTCTGCTCGGCAAATTGCTCTTTA